>NZ_JAUSRO010000010.1 GCF_030811835.1 Variovorax ginsengisoli
GTCTGCAGGCAGCGGGATGACTAGAAAAGGGGCGAAAGGCAGCCCTTGCGCGGTCCGAATCACCCTGTAAATGCGTCTTCGGGCTCCCCGCTCGATCTGAGTGCTCGAAATCATGTTCCCAGCAAGGCAGAGATGCGTGTCGGCGCCGAGTATTTCAGCAGCCTGCTAGGAGGCGCGAACGACGAGCAGCCAAGCGGTCAATGACACCTTTAAATGCGCCAGTTGAAGCCGAGCCGCGTGTGGCATGACGTGCTGGCACTGGGTCAACGATGCGGATTGCATCGCATTGAACGGCTCATGCGAGAACAGGCCCTGCGCGCGAGGCCACGACGCCGAGGCTTGCCGCAGGACCGAGGCCAGCGCAGCGCCATCGCCGACAACGTGTTGGACCGTCAGTTCCAGGCCGATGCGCCCAACCAGAAGTGGGTGGCCGACTTCACCTACATCTGGACGGCCGAGGGCTGGCTGTATGCCGCTGCGGTGCTGGACCTGTACTCGCGTCGCATCGTTGGCTGGTCGATGCAGGACAGCATGACCTCGCAACTCGTGGCCGATGCGTTGATGATGGCCGTGTGGCGCCGGGGCAAGCCGGTGGCGTTGCTGCATCACTCGGACCAGGGCAGCCAAGGCGGATTCGACCGGTCGATGCAACACATCCGATGAACATCTCAGCGGGCGTTTGGAAGCCGACCGTCTTGCGCGTTTGCCGATCTCGGGTTGCTGTGAACGGAATAGGGGGTTTCGGCCTCTTTTTTGGGCTGTTTGGATCGTGAAGGTAGGCGGGGTGGCAGGTGCTTCGCAAGGGTCTGACTGCCGGCCGGCGGGGCCGGCCGATTTTTTCGCGACAAGTACAGGCATGCATCGGCGAAGGCCGATGGGATTGCGCGGCCTGAGCCGCGCTTGCCCCGTTCGGCGGTTTACCGCGGTGGATCTGCTGTCGGTCCGCCTCTTGTTCGACGCGTAGCTCGCTCGAGTGCCGCGCCAGGGTGAAGGCTGCGCCCCCGTCCTCACCCGGTCCTCGCGCGGCTCGGCTGCGGCTTGCGGGCGGGCCCTGGTGCGGCGCTCTTGCGCTCGCTGCCTTGGCGTCGAGGCGGCTCCGAAAGCAGATTTTCATCACCCACCGCGGCACACCGCAGAAAGGCGCAACCATGCAAGCAAAACTCCATTTCATCGCGCGCGGCGCGAAGCTCTCGAAGACCGCGGGCGTTCCCCCCGCACCCCCCGAGGGCTCACCCCAAGCAGATGCTGAGAAATCACAGGGGAAGGTTTACGCGGACCTGAGACAGCAGGTTACGGACCGGATCGTGGCGATGCTGGAGAAAGGCAGCAACGTGTTTCGCGACCGCTGGTCGCTGGCTGCGTGTCGCGGGATGCCCTGCAACGGGAAGACCGGCGAGCCCTACCATGGGGTCAATGTCTTGTTGCTCTGGGACGCGGCGATCGAGCGGGGCTACAGCTTCAACGTCTGGCTGACTTGTCGGCAGGCGGCCAGCCTGGGCGGGCAGGTACGCAAGGCAGAGAAAGGCGTCATGTGTGTTTTCTTTCAACCGGCGCCTGCGTGTGCTGATGCACCCCCGCAAAAGCGGCCGGTCGGCAAGGGCGGCGTGCTAGGCTCCGAGGAGGATAATGCAGGGTGGCGCCCAACCGGTGGCCTGATCTGCAAGGCATTCTGGGTATTCAACGTGGCACAGATCGACGGCCTGCCCGATGCCGTCTCGGTGACGGCGCTGACCCGGCATGCATCCACGCTCTCGCCCGTCGAAGCGGCCGAATCATTGCTCCAGCGCAGCGGCGCGAGGTTTCGTCATGGTTTCGACCAGGCCTTCTATGCGCCATCGCGCGATGAGATCGTGTTGCCTCATCCGGCGCGATTTCATTCGCCGGAGAATTACTATGCGACCGCGTTGCACGAACTCGTCCACTGGACCGGGCATCCGTCTCGGCTCGCTCGGGCCTTCGGCCGACGGTTCGCACACGACGCCTACGCCTTCGAAGAACTCATCGCGGAACTCGGCTCCGCGTTCGTGATGGCCCATGTGGGCATGGTCGACGCCACGATCGAGGGCCATGCCGGCTGTCTTGAGCGCTGGTTGTCGGTGTTGAAGAGGGATCGCACGGCCATCTTCGTCGCGGCGCGTCATGCCGGGCTGGCGTGTGAGTACCTCACGGGCGCGTGGAACCGCGACACTGCGCTGTGAGGGCTTCGATGTGCATGCCACGCGCGTTGCCATGGCGCTCAAGGAGCGTCATGCCGGCACTGGCGATATGTGGGGCGGCCGCGGCTCGGCGTCATGCGGGTGGCCGTCAACCAGCGACCTTGCGTTCTGCCTACGCGGCGATATTGCACTCTCGGCGCAGCAGCGCCAGCGCATCCTCCGTCGCCTGCACCCGGTCGCTGCGCAGCACAGGCTCGGCCTCGTCGATGAAGGCGTTCCACAGGTGCAGGTAGTCGCCCTGCACCTGCATCGGGGCGTGCTGAAGCACGAACTGACGGGGCAGGTCGGCATCCAGGCCCGAAGTCCGGATCTTCTTGACCAGGCTGGCCGCGGTCTTCCTGGTGAGCAGCGTGGTGGGTTTGCCGTGCGTGGCGATGCGCAGGAACAGTGTCAACAGCGAGCTGTCGTCAGTGTGGCCCTCGGTGGCCTTCTCCCACACGACGCTGTTGCTGCGCTCGAAATGGTCCAAGTCGGCCATGGCGTCTTCGATCCAGAAATAGCGGCCCAGGAAGGCTAGCGTCTGGTCAAAAAGCTTGCGCACCCCGAGCGTAGCATCCAGGATCCTGGGCATGTCCTGCACGACAGACGCCTGCACGGACTGCACGACGTCCAGGTATTGCGCCGGTAGGTCTCTGGGCAGGCCGATAGGGACCGGCGCCGCCTGGTCATCGGCCCGTGGCGCATATTTCTTGCGCAGGCCCATCACCATCTTCTCGAACGCGGCCCAGTCCGGCATGCTGTTGCGTCGGCATGCGTGTACCAGCAGCGCCGTGCGTACCACGGCTTCCGCGTCTCTACCGGCATCCTCCAGGTCATCGGCATCCAGACCCAACTGGGTGGCCATCCAGACGGCGGCTTCCACCAGGGTGGTCGCGTGGCTGCGCGCGGTGCGCTCCGCATGGTACTCGTGCAGGCTGCGCAGCGACCACTTGGCGAGCAATGGGATGTGCTTGTTCTCAAAAACGCCATGCGCCTGCATACCGAAGTGGCTGCTCTGGGGCATGGCGATCAGCGCCTTGAGCATGTCCGAGCCGCCCTTGGAGCGTGACAGCAAACTGTGGTCGCGCAGGGACTTTGCGGCCTGGTCCAGATCGCCCCCAGTCGAATACTCCAGGTACAGGCTCACCAGGTTGATCAGCCTGTCCCTGGCGCGTTCGAGGTCAGGACGCAGGTACTCGGTGCCGAAATAGCGCGCGATCTGCACCATGCCCTTGGGTGCCTCCTGGCACATGGCAGCCATCTTCGCGGGCCCGATGATGCCGTGGCGCACACCATGCTGCAGCGCCTTCTCAAAGAAGGGCCGCTCGTCGAACAGCGCGACGGCCTGGGGGGGCGTGTGGAGGGGGGTGTCGGGGGAGCTGGGCATCGAGAGGATCGTGTATTCAGGCGTTGTGGATGGAGCCTTCAGATCGCTGACTCTTCCTCGTCGTCGCGGGCCGCGGGTGTGCTGCCGCCGCGATCGGTGTCGCTGGTCTCCACGCGCGTGTCTTCTTCAATGGCGTCTTCGTCGTCCCCCATGCCGAAGTCATGGGCGCGTGCCTGGGCACGCAAGACCAGCAAGGTCTCGGTGAAGAGGTCGGGGCACTCGTAGCGCAGGCGCCAGGCCAGCTCCATCCAGTCCTGGTCGGCCACCTCGTCCAAAGGGACCCGGGGGTTGGCATAGGCCGACACCAGCAGCTCGGTTTCGGACAGCATCTCGCCGTCTTCCTCCGCGGTGTCGAAGGTCCCGCTGCGGGCGAAGGATTCGATGCGCGCCCATTTGTCGGCAAAGTAGTTGGCCATGGCTTCGCTGCCTCCTTCCAGATCGCCCAAGGCGTTGAGGAACGCCACCGGGTCCGCGTCCTCCCGGAAGACGATGGCGTTCACCATGCCGCGCAGGTGCGTGTGTGTGAGGTCCTTGTAGCGCTTCTCGATGACGATGGCGTGCGCGAACTGCGCAGGGGTGACCAGCAGGCTCACGACCGATGCGCGGGACGGGTCGTACTCGCGCATCACCGCGAGGATGTCCTTGGGCTCGAGCTGGTCGAGCACCACACTCAGCGCGCTGTCGCCCTCGGTGTCTGCCAACTCGGTGAGGGCGGACTCGGCGCCAGCAATGTCGCCTGCAGCGATCAGGCTGCGGGTCTTCGTGATCAGGGCGAGGTGGTTCATTGCTGTGGTTAGCTTGCGTGCCGGTCTGTTCAGTCTTTGCGGTCGAAGCCCTGCTCGGCCATCCAGTCGGCCCGGGCTTCCTCTCGGATTTGGCCATCGGCGTCGTCCAGGTCGTCGGCCGACAGGGGCTGGCGGTCGTCGGTGTCATCGTCGACGTTGTCCGCGTCTTCTTCTCGGTCGTCCCCGTCTCCTGCATGGGCGGGTGCGTGCCGGGGACTGCCCGTCATGTACTCCAGCGCGGCGGCCACGCTCAGGAAGTGGTCACCGGCGGCCTGCTCACGCAACAAATGCACGGTCGCCCTGGCCCAGGGGGCGATGTCAATGGTTTCCCGCAGGCTCTCCCAGGCGGCCAGGTCCTCGGGCTCGCAAGCCAGCAGCCGGTCCATGGCCGGCGTGGACGTGAAGCGGAAGGCCTTGTGCAGCACCACCGCCACCATCTCGGGCGCGACCTCCAGCATGTGGACCAGAAACGCGATCTCGCTGCGTCGCTCGGCCAGCCGCCGCTCCAGCACGAACCGCCCCTCCGAGTCGTGGCGCATGTCGTCGAGTTCGGCGAGGTACGCGGCGCTCAGGTTGTGGAAGAAGGGGGATACGTGCATCAAGACCTAGAGGAGCCGTTGAAAATAATCTGCCCAGATGCCGCGCGCCGTTTCCAGCGGATCGTCGAGCAGATTTCGCTTGCGGTTGTTGTCGTAGGTCTCCCGCTTGGCTCTGTCTCCAAGGATGTCGTAGGCCTCCTGAACAGCACGGAAGCGTGCAGCGGCATCGGGCGCAGGGTTGCGGTCTGGGTGGTGTTGGGCGGCCTGGTGGCGGTAGGCCTTCTTGATGTCCGCCGGACTCGCGCTGCTGCTGACACCCAAGGCGAGATAGTGGTCTTGCACGCGGTGCCTTTCTGCGTTGCGGGTGACACGGCGAGCCGCAAAAGGAGCCGATTGTAGGAGACCCGGCGTCCGACCCCACCCGTCGTCTGGCTCAAAGACGATTCAACCGCCACGTCGCCGTCTGGGCACAAATGACGACTTCGATGCCGCGAGCATCTTTCTTGCTCAGGACGGTGACGTCGCTCGGCGTGTACTCGTAGTACTGGCGGTCTTCTCCGTTGAATTTGATGGTCTGCAGCACCAGTGGATGGGCGGCCGGAGCAGAGGTCGCGGCCGCAGTGGGCAGTGCTGCGCACTCGGCGGTCGCTGTTGTTTGTGCGTCGGTTAGCAGCGTTGCAGGGGGCGACCCGCTGCGTCCACATTCGGCAATCGCAGCCGAGGCGACTGCAAGCATCGTCAATTTCTTCATGGCATGTCTCCTTTCGTCCATCGGTGCGCGGGGCCGCAGGGCAGGCGACGATGATTTGGTTATCGTTAACATTTTTGAATTTCTGGCGCAATCAAAGCCCATTTTTTTGCGGGCAAACCCGGCGTCGCATTGAGAGTTTCCAGTGAAGAGTGAGGCCGCTGCGACGCGCACGCACTGGCATTTCTGTTTTCGGGTAAACCCGGAGGCGATTTTGTATGTTAACGATAACAATACAGTTTTCACCGGCCGTGCTCGTGTGTCCTCCATCCGGATCGCGAGCCTTTCGCTCCACCGTTTCGTCGACCTCTCATGAACCCGCAAGAACTCAAGACCATCATGGGCTCCGGCCTGCTGTCGTTTCCGCTGACCGACTTCGACGCGAACGGCGACTTCCACAAGAAGGGCTACGAGCAGCGCCTCGAATGGCTCGCACCGTACGGCGCCAGCGCGCTGTTCGCCGCCGGCGGAACGGGCGAGTTCTTCTCGCTGACCGGTGCGGAATACCCCGGCATCATCCAGACGGCCGTCGACACCTGCCGTGGCGTGGTGCCGATCATTGCCGGCGCGGGCGGCCCGACGCGTTTTGCCATCGAGTGCGCGCAGGCGGCAGAGAAGGCCGGCGCCCACGGCATCCTGCTGCTGCCGCACTACCTGACCGAAGCCGGCCAGGAGGGCCTGTCCGCCCACGTCGAGGCCGTGTGCAAGAGCGTGGACTTCGGCGTGATCATCTACAACCGCGGCACGACCCGCTTCAAGCCCGACACGCTGGCCCGCCTGGCCGAACGCAACCCCAACCTCGTGGGCTTCAAGGACGGCATCGGCGACATCGAGACCATGGTCGCGATCTACCAGCGCATGGGCGACCGCTTCGCCTACCTGGGCGGCCTGCCCACGGCCGAGGTCTACGCCGCCGCCTACAAGGCGATGGGCACGCCGGTGTACTCGTCGGCCGTCTTCAACTTCATCCCGAAGACCGCGATGCAGTTCTACGCAGCCGTGCGCGACGACGACATGGCCACGCAGCACCGGCTGCTCAAGGACTTCTTCATGCCCTACCTCGACCTGCGCAACCGCATGCAGGGTTACGCGGTGAGCATCGTCAAGGCCGGTGCCACGATCGTCGGCCACACCGCCGGCCCGGTGCGCCCACCGCTGACCGACCTCAAGCCCGACGAGATGGAAATGCTCAAGGCCCTGATCGACAAGCTCGGCCCGCAGTAAGCCCCCTCATTGAACAACGGAGACATCATGAAAAAAATGCTGATTGCCCTGTCGTGCGCGTTCTCGCTGAGTGCCATGGCCCAGACCACGACCTGGCCCGACAAGTCGGTGACCCTCGTCGTGCCGTTCCCCGCGGGCGGCTCCACCGACATGGTCGCCCGTGCCATGGCCCTGCACATGCAGACCAAGTTCGGCCAGCCCTTCGTGGTTGATAACAAGCCGGGTGCGACCGGCACGATCGGCGCAGGCTTCGTGAAGCGGGCGGCGCCCGATGGCTACACGCTGTTGGTGTCGTCGCTGGGCGCTTTCGTCGTCACGCCGCACTTGCAGAAGAGCGTGCCGTACGACGCCACCAAGGACTTCGACTACATCAGCGTACCGGTGCAGGCGCCCAACGTGCTGGTGGCCAGCCCCAAGCAGAAGGAGCGCACGGTGGCCGAGGTCATCGCCACGCTGAAGGCGAACCCGGGCAAGGTGAGTTTCGCCAGTTCGGGCAATGGCTCGTCGGACCATCTCTCTGCCGAGGTGTTCTGGCAGCAGAGCGGCACCGAGGGGCTGCACATTCCCTACAAGGGCGGCGCGCCGGCCATCAACGACCTGCTGGGTGGGCAGGTCGACTTCTCCTTCCAGAACGTGAATGCGGTGCTGCCGCACATCAAGGCCGGCAAGCTGCATGCGATCGCGGTGACCGGCGACAAGCGTTCGCCGGTTCTGCCCGACGTGCCCACGCTGGCCGAGGCCGGCGTCAAGGGCGCGGAGGTGTATTCGTGGCAAGGCTTGGCCGCGCCCAAGGGTCTCCCGCCGGCCGTCAAGGACAAGCTGAGCGCCGCGGCCATCGCCGCCATCAACGACCCGGAAGTGAAGAAGCGCATGCTGGAGCAGGGCCTGGAGATCGTGGCCAGCACGCCGGCAGAATTCACCGCCTTCCAGGCCCGCGAATGGGTGCGCTGGAAGACGCTGATCGACACGCGCAAAATCACCGCAGACTGACAAACAAGGGTCTGCACGGCGGGCCCTTCCTCTTGCTTTGAAACCATGACGACATCCACTTCTGCCTCCTTGGCTTCTTCGGCTTCTTCTGCGTTGCAGACACCCATCGTCACCGAACTGCGCGTGGTCCCGGTCGCAGGCTACGACGGCATGCTGATGAACCTGAGCGGCGCGCATGCGCCGTTCTTCACCCGCAACCTGTTGATCCTCAAGGACAGCGCCGGCCACACCGGCGTGGGCGAGGTGCCCGGCGGCGAGAAGATACGCCAGACGCTGGAAGACGCGCGCGGCCTCATCGTCGGCCAGCCGATCGGCCGGCACAACGCGATGCTCAACGCGATGCGCGCGCAGTTCGCCGACCGTGACAGCGGCGGCCGCGGCACGCAGACCTTCGACCTGCGCATTGCCATCCACGCGGTCACGGCCGCCGAGGCGGCGCTGCTCGACCTGCTCGGCCAGCACCTGAACGTGCCCGTCGCCGCACTGCTCGGCGAAGGGCAGCAGCGCGATGCGGTGCAGATGCTCGGCTACCTCTTCTACGTCGGCGATCGAACGAAGACCGACCTGCCGTACCGCAGCGAACCCGAGGCCGACAACGACTGGTTTCGCCTGCGCCACGAAGAGGCCATGACGCCGGAGGCCATCGTGCGCCTGGCCGAGGCCAGCCACGCGCGCTATGGCTTCACCGACTTCAAGCTCAAGGGTGGCGTGCTGCGCGGCGAGGAGGAGGTCGAGGCGATCCGTGCACTGCACGAGCGCTTCCCCGACGCGCGCGTCACGCTCGACCCCAACGGCGGTTGGCTGCTGAAGGACGCGATCCGCATCACGCGCGACCTGCATGGCGTGATGGCCTATGCCGAAGACCCCTGCGGTGCCGAAGGCGTGTTCTCCGGCCGCGAGGTGATGGCCGAGTTCCGCCGCGCCACCGGCCTGCCGACCGCCACCAACATGGTTGCCACCGACTGGCGCGAGATGGTGCACAGCCTGTCGCTGCAGTCGGTCGACATCCCGCTGGCCGACCCGCATTTCTGGACGATGCAGGGTTCCGTACGCGTGGCGCAGCTGTGCCAGGCCTGGGGCCTCACCTGGGGCTCGCATTCGAACAACCACTTCGACGTGTCGCTCGCGATGTTCACCCACGTGGCCGCGGCCGCGCCAGGCAAGGTCACGGCCATCGACACGCACTGGATCTGGCAGGACGGCCAACGCCTGACGAAGAAGCCGCTGCAGATCGAGGGCGGCTACGTGCAGGTTCCCACGCAGGGCGGCCTGGGCGTGGAGCTGGACATGGACGAGGTCGAGAAGGCGCACCAGCTCTACCTGAAGCACGGCCTGGGCGCGCGCAACGACGCGCAGGCAATGCAGTACCTGATTCCAGGTTGGCAGTTCGATAACAAGCGGCCTTGCATGGTGCGCTGAGAGCGCAACGCAGGACCGGGCTTGCTGACAGGCCCGGCGACCATCTCAGCGTGCACGCCTTGAGTTTGATAAACCGACGCGACGGTCTATATACTCACTGCCCAAGGGCCTGCGTCTGGTCAGGCTTGGAGTCAACACGCATGCAACAAACCATCGATGACGCGGGCCGCGTCGAACGCGCACGACAGCTGTACGACGCCCTGGCCAGCGGCGACCGTTCAGCCCTTGATGCACTTCTCCATCCCGATTTCGTGGGCCATGCGACGCAGGGCTTGCCGTTCGCTTTGGGGGGAACCTACCAGGGCGCCCACGCGATGCGCCGCGAATTCTGGGGGCGGATCGCCAAGAGCTTCATCGCTCGCGCGCAGCCCGAGAGCTTCCATGTGCTCGACGATGGCCGGCTGCTGGTGCAGGGGCGGTATGTCGGCGAAGCCCGCAACGGCGGTGGCAAGCTCGACGCCGAGTTCATTCACATCCTTTGCTTCGGCGAGGGGAGGATCACCGGACTGAGCCAGCTCACCGACAGCGAGCGCTGGGTGCAGGCTTCGCAGCCTGCTGCGGAGGCAGCCCCTTCAGTGGCGTGGCGCACCCTGGAATTCGAAGTGACCCACGGCCTCGCGACCGTTCGCCTGAACCGGCCCGAGGCGCATAACGCGATCGACGCGACGATGGCGGAGGAACTGTGCAGCGTGGCCCAACGCTGCGCCAACGACGGCGCGATCCGCGCCGTGCTGCTGCTGGGCAATGGCAAGTCCTTCACCGTCGGCGGTGACCTTGCATTTCTTTCGCAGGCGAAGGACGGCGAGCTGCCGGGCCTGCTGCGTGCGATGACGGGCCCCTACCACGAGGCCTTGCGCACTTTCAGCCGCCTGGACGTTCCCATCGTCGCGGCCGTGCATGGCGCGACCGCCGGTGGCGGCCTGGGGCTCATGTACTGCGCGGACATCGTCGTGGCTGCGGACAACACGAAGATCGCGCTGGGGTTCGGCGCGCTCGGGCTGTCCATGGATGGCTCCAATTCCTGGTTTCTTCCGCGGTTGGTCGGCCTGCGGCGCGCCGCGGAGTTGTACCTGGAAGGGCGTGTGCTCAACGCGGCCGAGGCGGTGGAATGGGGCCTCGTCAATCGTGTCGTACCGCTGGCCGAGTTGCCGGCCCATGCGCTGGCTTGCGCGGAGCGCCTTGCCAAGGGGCCGACGCGTGCCTACGGCGAAGTGCGACGCCTGTACCGCGATGCCCTGGGTGCGACGCTGTCGGAACAGCTCGGCGCGGAAACGGAGGCCCTGTCCCGGACCGCTGCGACCACCGATGCGACCGGTGCCATCGCGAGCTTCGTCGCCAAACGCAAGCCGGTGTTCCATGGCCGATAGCTTGCAGCCCTGGAACGAGGCTGATCTGCCGGCCTTGCTGACGCTGGAGCAGACGGGACCACGGACCTACCGCAACCGACATGGAGACGCCAACCTGAATGGCCGGTCCTATGGCGGGCAGAGCCTGGGCCAGGCCTTGATGGCGGCGTCGCTGAGCGCACCGCCCGACCGGCGGGCGACCGCGATGCAGTTCATGTTCCTGCAGGGCAGCATGCCGGACCGTGCCATCGACTTCGAGGTCACGCCCTTGCAGGACGGAAAGCGGTTCTCGTCACGGCACGTCCGGGGCACGCAGGGCGGCCGCATGCTGTTCGATGCGCAGGTCAGTTTCGCGCTGCCACTCGATGCGCCCGAACACCAGGCGCAGGCCCACGCGCAGGGGGCGAGGCCGGAGGATCTGCCCGCGCTGCCGGACCTGCCCTTGCCCTGGGAATCGGGCCTGCGCCGGCTCGGCGGCTACTCGCTGCGCGAGAAGGCGTGCATCGACTTCCGCGTCCCCGATGTCCAGACGCAGGTGGCGCCCGAGGCGGCGACCACGCGCCTGAGGTACTGGCTCAAGGCGCGGTACCCGTTGCCGGCCACGCCGGGCATGCACGCCTCGGCCTTCGCGTACCTGTCGGACTGGTGGCTCAATTTCAGCAGCCTCGGCGCGCATGTGAAAGGCCTCGAGGACGACCGGCGGCTGTACGTGGCGAGCCTGAACCACTGCATATGGTTCCATCGTCCGTTCGCTCCCGACGACTGGCTGTACGTCGACACCCACAGCCCGTGCGCCGCGGAAGGGCGCGGCCTGTCGATCGCCAGCGTGCACGACCGCAGCGGCACCCTGGTGGCATCGGCCACGCAGGAATGCCTGATGGCCTACGCCTGAGGCGCGCCCGGGTCACACCTGTTCGGCCGGCAGATGCACGACGATGCCGTCGAGTGCTGCAGTCATCCGGATCTGGCAGCACAGCCTGCTGGTGGGCCGAGGCTCGGGCACGCCCTCCAGCATGAACGCCTCCGTCTCCGAGATGGCGGGGAGTTTCGGTCCCCACTCGGCGTCGATGTACCCATGGCAGGTGGCGCAACTGCAGGACCCGCCGCAATCGCCCAGGATGCCCGGCACGCCGTGGTCGATGGCAAGTTGCATGAGGGTGCGGTCGGGGGCCGCTTCGACCCGGTGGGGCGTACCGTCGAATTCGATGTAGGTCACGAGGGGCATGGGGGGCGGTCTCCTGTTTACGCGTTCGGCACGGGGCCTTGAAAAGAACTCGAATGATTTGATCTCGGACGTTTGACATAGTCCGTCCGGACGGACTATTATTGCGCAACTGGCCCTTATGAACAACCACCGTCGCGCCACGAGAAGCGGCGCCTGGAGATACAGCCTTGAATCAAGCAAGTCCCGTCATTCCCATTGCTGTCGCACCCGTTGCCGCGCCCCAGTGGGACCACCTGGTCCGTCCCGAGCACGTGCACGGCTCCGTCTACACCGACCCGGCGATCTTTCAGGAAGAGCTCAGCAAGATCTGGTTCCGCACCTGGGTCTATGTCGGCCATGAGAGCGAGGTGCCCGAACCCAACGACTACGTCATGAAGTCGATCGGACCCGAGCCGATCCTCATGACGCGCGACCGGCAAGGCGCCATCCACCTGTTGCACAACCGCTGCCCACATCGGGGCAACCGCGTCTGCATGACCGACAAGGGCTCGGCACGCTCCTTCACCTGCCCCTACCACGGCTGGACCTTCACCAACGATGGCGCACTGCGCGGCTATCCGTTTCCGTCCGGCTATGAGGGCGCGGACCGCTCCAAGCTTGGCCTGGGCAAGGTGGCGCGCGTGGCCTCCTACAAGGGCTTCGTCTTCGGCTCGATGGCAGAGGAGGGGCCATCGCTCGACGACCATCTCGGCGCGGCCAAGGGTGCGCTCGATGCGCTGTGCCTGACATCGCCCGAAGGCGAAGTCGAGATCACCGCCGGCTTCCTCAAGCACAAGGTCAAGTCGAACTGGAAGTTCCTCGTCGAGAACGAGACCGATGGCTACCACCCCTCGTTCGTGCACGCTTCGATCTTCGAGGTGGCGCAGAGCGGCATCGGCTCGCTGTACAGCAGCGACTCGACCGCCGTGTCGCGCTACTTCGGCAAGGGGCATTCCGAGAACGACCTGCGCCCTGAATTCCGCAAGCGCGACGTGCCGATGAGCTGGTTCAACACCACCGCCGAGCGGCTGCCCGACTACACGCAGCGCATGCAGGCGGCCTACGGTGAGAAGACGGCCCGCAAGATCATGATCGACGGCACCCCGCACATCATGATCTACCCGAATCTCTTCATTGCGGAGATCCAGATCTTCGTCATTCAACCGCTGTCGGTGAACGAGACGGTGCAGCACGTCACGGCGCTGCAGTTCAAGGGTGCGCCCGATCTCAACCGCCGCCTGCGCCAGCAGACGATGGGCTCGGTCGGGCCGGCCGGCTTCCTGCTGGCCGACGACGCGGAGATGTACGAGCGCACGCAGCTCGGCGTGCAGTCCCGGAACCCCGAGTGGCTCTACCTCGGCCGCGGCAGGCACCGCGAGCGGGAGGACGAGCACGGGTACCTCATTGGCGATGCGACGGACGAAACGCCCACGCGCGGCATCTGGCGCCACTACCGCTCGCTGATGGAGGCCGCATGAAAACGAGCGTCGACGACCTGCTGCTGCACCATGAAATCTCGCAGTTCATCTATCGCGAAGCGCGCTTCCAGGACAACCACGAGTACGACGCGTGGGAGGCCTTGTGGACGGACGACGGCATCTACTGGATCCCGGCCAACGGGGAGGCCGGCGACCCCGAGAACGAGATGTCCATCATCTACGACAACCGCTCGCGCATCGCGCTGCGGGTGCGGCAGTTCCACACCGGCAAGCGCTACAGCCAGTCGCCGCGCTCGCCCCTGCGGCGGGTGATCTCGAACATCGAGATCCTCGAGAACGACGGGACGAACCTGCTGGTCACGGCGAACGCCATCGTGTTCGAGGCCCATGCGCGTGGCGACACGCTCTGGGGCGCGCGCAACGAGTACAGGCTTCGCCGTGAAGACGGCTCGCTTCGCATGGCCGGAAAGAAGGTCGTGCTGACGAACAACGAGAAGGCGCTCTTCTCCATGGCCTTCCTGATCTAGTGCCTGAGGTCTGCCGCCATGCGCGCGGTAGGGGCTTGCCACACACACGCCGACAGGGCGGGAGACACACGATGACCCCAGACAAACCATTGCCCGCGACCCCACCTGAGCTGCTCATCTCCGACGGGCCGGTGCGGCTCGAATTGCATGCCGACGGTGTTGCGCATGTGCGCCTGGACAGGCCGGACGCGTCCAACGGCCTGAACATGGAACTGCTCAAGGCGCTGCACGAGGTGCTGATGCAGGTGCACGGCGACGGTCGCGTTCGCGCGGTGCTGCTCACAGGCGAGGGCAAGAACTTCTGCGCCGGAGGCGATGTGCACACTTTCCTCTCGAAGGGGGCGGCGCTGCCCGACTACATCCGCATGGCCACGTCGTACCTGCAACTGGTCGTGGCGCTGCTGATGCGCCTGAACGCGCCGGTCGTCTGCGCGGTGCAGGGCTTTGCCGCCGGCGGCGGCGGCATGGGGCTGGTGTGCTCGTCCGACGTGGTCGTGGCCGGCGCGTCGTCGAAGTTCCTGGCCGGTGCCACGCGCGTGGCCATGGTCCCGGATGCCGGCGTCTCGGTGACGCTGACGCATCTGGTGGGCTTTCGCAAGGCCATGGACATCCTGCTTTTCAACCCGGTGATCGATGCGGCCGAGGCGCTGCGCATCGGCCTGGTCTCGCGCGTGGTGCCCGATGCCGAGCTGCCTGCCCAGGCGCTCGCGCTGGCGCAGCAACTTGCGGCGGGCGCTCCGGCCGCGCTGGCCGCCACCAAGCGCCTGCTGTGGAACGGGCTCGGCCTGGGCGCGGAAGCCGCAATGCCGGAGGAGAACCGGACCCAGGCCCAGCTCGCCGGCATGACCGATGCACTCGAGGGGCTGGCCGCAGTGATCGAGAAGCGCGCCCCGCGATTCACCGGCCATTGATCCGGAGCGCATCGCGTGACCCTACCCATCCACCCCAGCGGGCCGCTTGCCGGCCGCAGCGTGTTCCTCACCGGCGGCGCCAAAGGCATCGGTGCCGCCATCGCACGTCGTCTCGCTGCGGACGGCGCCCGCGTCACCATCGCCGACCGTGACATCGCCACCGCGCGGGCGCTCGCGGCAGAGATCGGCGCCAGCGCCGTGGAACTCGACGTGACCGACCTCGACTTGGCGCAACGCACGCTGCTGGCGACGGGGCCGCACCATGTGCTGGTGAACAACGCCGGCATGGACCAGCATGCCTACTTCACGCAGACGCAGATCGCCGACTGGCGCCTGCTGCTCGCCGTCAATCTCGAGTCGGTGTTCGCGACCACGCATGCGGCGCTCCCTGCCATGCAGGAAGCGGGCTTCGGCCGCATCATCAACATCGCGTCCGAGGCCGGCCGCATGGGCTCGCGTGGCGCAGCGGTGTATGCCGCCGCCAAGGGCGGCGTGATCGCCTTCACGCGCTCCATCGCGCGCGAGAACGGCCGCAGGGGCATCACGGCCAACGTGATCGCGCCGGGCCCCATCGACACGCCAATGCTGCGCGATGCCGTTGCCGCAGGCGGCGACAAGTTGCTCGATGCGATGAAGGGCGCCACGTTGGCGGGCCGACTGGGAACGCCCGAGGAAGTCGCGGCCGCCGTGGCCTTTCTGGCCTCCGACGGCGCGGCCTTCATCACCGGCGAAACCCTGGGCGTGTCTGGCGGCATGGGGTGTGGCCAATGAGCGAAGCGACGACGACAACACCTGCCGCGCCGATCGAGGCCGTCATCCGCCGTGTGCTCGGCGTCTACCGGCGCTGGGGCCGCGACATCTCGGTGGCCCAGATGCGCGCCGACTGGGATGCGCTCTTCGGCAACGTGGCGGTCGATGCGGCCGTGGAGCCGGTGGTGATCGGGGCGATGGGGGCGCTGTCCGGCGAGTGGATCACCGCGCCGGGTGCCGACACGCGCCGCGTGGTGCTGTACTTCCACGGTGGTGGCTTCCAGGTCGGCTCGGTGCGTTCGCACCGTGAGTTGATGGCTGGTATTTCAGCGGTCGGCGGTTGCCGCGTGCTGGGGCTCGAGTACCGCCTGGCGCCGGAGCATCGCTATCCAGGCGCATTGGAGGACGCCTGCACGGCTTATGACTGGCTTGTCGCTCAGGGCATCGACCCGTCGGACATCGTGGTGGCGGGCGACTCGGCGGGCGGCAACCTCGCGCTGGCAGCGCTGCTCAGGTTGCGCGAGGCCGGGCGCATCCTGCCGGCCGGTGCGGTGCTGATGTCGGCATGGACGGACATGACGGCCTCGGGCGCAAGCTATGTCACACGCGCGCAGAGCGACCCGATTCATCAGCGGCCGATGATCCTGGCCATGGCACGCAACTACCTGGGGCCCGATGGCGACGCGCGCGATCCACTGGTGTCGCCGCTCCTGGCCGACTTGGCTGGGTTGCCGCCCTTGCTCATTCAGGTGGGTGAACGCGAGACCGTGCTCGACGACTCGACCTCGTTCGCGGCGAAGGCCCGTGCGGCCGGCGTCGACGTGGAACTTGAAGTCTGGGACGGCATGATCCACGTGTTCCAGCAATTTCCGGCGGAACTGTCCGAAGCACGCGAGGCGCTGGCCGCGATCGGACGCTTCCTGCGCCGGCGCTGGACCTAGGCACGATCGCACCGCCTCATCCTCCTGCGGCGTTCAGCGCGGCAGGCTGTCCGGCAGGCCGCCGCGCCGGTACTCGCCCGGTGCGACGCCGGTCCATCCTTTGAACGCGCGATGGAAGGTGCTGGCCTCGGAGAAGCCCAGGCGGTTGGCGATCTCCAGGACCGACAGCTCCGACCGGGCGAGGTACTCGATGGCCGCATCGCGGCGCAGATCGTCCTTGATGCCCTGGAAGGTGTAGCCCTCCTTCTGCAGATGTCGCCGCAGCGTCTGCGGCGACATCGCCAGCGCCTGGCCGACGACTTCCAGTGGTGGCAGTTCCCGATCCAGCTGCAGCTTGAGCAGGGCGCGGATGCGCTCGTTGAGCCGCGCCGGATCGCGGTAGCTCACGAGCAGGTTGGCCGGCGCCTGCCGCAGGAATTCCTTGAGTGCCTGTGCGTCGCGCACCACCGGCAGGTCGAGCCAGCGCGCATCGAAGCTGTAGCCGGCATGGCGCTCACCGTGGTGGAGCGGCGCATGGAACATGCGTGGGACATCCCCGCCGCTGTTCGACGGCCCGTCGGGGAACTGCACGTGCTGCAGCGTGACGCGGCGCCCCACGAGCCACGACATCAACCCGAAGCTGAGGAAGGTGAAGCTGCGCATCGCATAGTGCAGCGAGCCGCTGGCAGCCACATGGGCCGCGAGGTGCACGTGCGCCACGTCGCCCGATACCTTGAGGTGCGGCGAGAAGTCGCTCAGGACCAGGCGATAGAAACCGAAGCCGGTGGCCAGGGCCTCGCGCAGTGAGCTGGCGCGAAGCAGCGTCCTGCAGCAGTAAGCAAAGCTGCCAACCGGCACCGGCCGCGCGCACAGGCCCCAGAACTCATCGCGCAGGGCGCGGCGCAGCGACAGCAGCAGCGCGGCGTACTGGGCCAACGTGACGCGCGACGAGGCCGACGCCAGCAGTGACGCTGGAATCTGCGAGCGCCGCAGGATGGCTTCAATGTCGCATCCGCGTGCGCGCGCACCCCGCAGCGTCTGGTCGACCTGGAAGATCTCGATGGTGTGGCGCGTCGGTGCGGAATCCATTGGGGCGATGCGATGGCGGCCAACCCGAAAGGGTGGCATCCGATTCTGCACCGCGACCGATGCTTGTCATGGCAGGGTCATCCCGCTCAGTGGACTTTTGCCGCATGCGTCGACCCACGTGCATTGCGCCTGTATGAGCGTTCCTGCCAAGCCATTGACGTGCCGCGCCATTGTCGAGTGCACGTTCGCGTCGCATCCTTGTCGGGTCGCTGAGGGGCGGGTCGAAAGACCGAACCAGAGCACTTGCAAAAAGGTGCAGACACGCGAATCGATTGACGGTCACCCAGCGGGTGCCCGACAGAGGCAAGCTCACAGGAGATACACATGACAGAGATCGTCGGCGTCGTCGGATATGGCGGCTACGTCCCCCGGCTGAGGCTCAGCCGGCAGGCCGCCGCGCAGGCCAATGCCTGGTATGCACCCCAGTTCGCCAAGAGCGCGAAGGGCACGCGCGCCTTCGCCAACTGGGATGAAGACAGCATCACGATGGCGGTGGCCGCCGCCCGCGACTGCCTCGGCACGGACGACGACCGCAGCCGCGTGGCCAGCGTGGTCCTGGCGTCGGGCACGCTGCCGTTTGCCGAGCGCCTGAACGCCGGCGTGGTGTGCGAAGCCTTGACGCTCGGTGAAGGTGTGCAGGCCTCCGACACGACCGGTTCGCAGCGCGCGGCGCTCTGCGCGCTGACGCAGGCCGTGGCCCAGGTGCGCGCGGGCAGTGGCGACGCCCTGGTGCTGGCTGCGGACAATCGCAAGACTCGCGCGGCCAGCTCGCAGGAGCTCGATTTCGGCGACGCCGCTGCGGCGGTGCTCATCGGCAAGGACCACGTGCTGGCGCAGTACCTGGGCGCTGGCACGGTGTCGGTCGACTTCGTCGACCACTTCCGTGCCGCGGGCGAGGACGTGGACTACGCCTGGGAAGAACGCTGGGTCCGCGACGAGGGCATCAGCAAGCTGGTGCCGCGTGCCGTCGCCGCGGCGCTGGCAGAGGCGAAGGTGAGTGCCGGGCAGATCGATCACTTCATCTTCCCGACGACCTTCCAGAAGATGGACCAGCAGCTTGCCAAGGCCTGCGGCATCCGGCCCGACGCGGTGGTCGATGCGCTGGGCGCCTCGGTGGGCGACACGGGCATCGCCCATGGCCTGTTGCTGCTCGCCCATCTGCTCGAGCGCGCAACGCCGGGGCAGCACATCCTGCTCGCGCAGTTCGGCAGCGGGGCGCAGGCGGTGGTCTTTCGGGTCACCGATGCGATCAAGACCTTCCGTCCGGCCAAGGGGGTCGGCGAGTGGATCCGGCGCGGTGCGGTGGAGACGGCGTACACCCGCTTCCTGTCCTTCAAGGACCAGCTGCAGCTCGAACGCGGCATGCGCGGCGAGCAGGACCGCAAGACTGCGCTGTCGACCGCGTACCGCCACCGCACGGCCATCCTCGGCCTGGTGGCCGGGCGCTGCGAGGTCACCGGCAGCGTGCACTTCCCGCCCTCGCGCATTTCTTACGACCCTGGCCAGCCGTTGCAGGACACGCAACGGTCGCACAAGCTGGCCGAGCGTCGCGCCACGGTGCTGAGCTGGTCGGCGGAGTACCTGTCATTCCACCGCGCGCCGCCCCATCGCTACGGGCAGGTGGACTTCGACGGCGGCGGCCGCATCCTGATGGAGTTCACCGACACGGCGGAGGGCGACATCGAGGCGGGTACGGCGGTCGAGATGACCTTCCGCATCAAGGACATCGACGACCGGCGCGGCTATACGCGCTATTTCTGGAAAGCCACCCCGGTGCGGGCATCGGCACCCAACGAAGGATCGGAGTAATCATGGCCGCAGGTATCAGAGACAAGGTCGCCATCCTCGGGATGGGCTGCAGCAAGTTCGGCGAGCGCTGGGACGCGAGCCCGGAAGACCTGATGGTCGAGGCCTACAACGAGGCCATGGCCGACGCCGGCATCGTGCCCGAGCAGCTCGACGCCGCCTGGTTCTCAACGCACATGGACGACGTGGGCACGGGCCGCGGCGGCACGCCGATGGGCATCGCGCTGCGCCTGCCCGACATCGGCGTGACCCGCGTGGAGAACTTCTGCGCCGGCGGTTCGGAAGCCATCCGCGCGGCGGCCTACGCGGTGGCCGCTGGCGCCTGCGATATCGCCATCGCTCTCGGTGTCGAGAAGCTCAAGGACACCGGCTATGGCGGGCTGCCGGTCGCGACGGTCGGCACCTACATTCCGCAGTGGTACCCCAACGCGGTGGCGCCTGCCAACTTCGCTCAACTGGCGTCGGCCTACCGCAGCAAGCATGGCGTGGACGCCGCACTGCTCAAGCGCGCCATCGCGCACGTCTCGGTCAAGAGCCATGCCAACGGCGCGAAGAACCCGAAGGCGCACTTCCAGAAGGCCGTCAGCGAGGAGACGGTGCTCCACGCGCCGATCATCGCCGAGCCATTGGGGCTGTTCGATTGCGCAGGCGTCTCCGATGGGGCCGCCGCGGTCATCGTCACCACGCCGGAGATCGCGCGTCGCCTGGGCAAGCGCGACCTGGTGACCTTCAAGGCGCTGCAGATCGTGACCTCCAACGGGTGGGAGCTGCAGTCGAACCAGTGGGACGGCAGTTACGTCCACACGGCGCGCGTCGCGGCCCGGCGTGCGTATGCGGAAGCAGGCATCACGAAGCCGCGCGAGCAGGTCAGCATGACCGAGGTCCACGACTGCTTTTCCATTACCGAACTGGTCACCATGGAAGATCTGGGCCTGTCGGACGTCGGCGGTGCCGTGCACGATGTGCTCGATGGCGTCTTCGATGCCGACGGCCGGATTCCCTGCCAGATCGACGGCGGCCTCAAGTGCTTCGGCCATCCCATCGGCGCCAGCGGCATCCGCATGCTCTACGAGATGTACCTGCAGCTGCAGGGCCGTGCCGGCCCGCGCCAGTTGAGCAACCCGACGATCGGACTGACGCACAACCTGGGCGGGCAGCCGTCGCAGAACGTCTGCTCGGTGTCCATCGTCGGTCTCGAGGGCGCATGAAGATGCATCGCCTATCGACACAAGGGGAGTGCCGGCCATGACAGTGAGCCTCACGCAATGCCTGCACCGCGCGGTGCAGCAAAACCCCGAGCGCATCGCCACCGTCTTCGGCGAACGGCGCCAGAGCTACCGGCAGTTGCATGCGCGGGTAGCACGGCTGGCGGGCACGCTGCGCGCGCTCGGCGTCCGCAAGGGCGACCGCGTCGGCATCCTGTCGCTCAATTCGGACCGCTACCTGGAGGTCTATCTCGCGGTGTTCTGGTTGGGTGCCGCGATCAATCCGGCCAACACCCGCTGGAGCGCGGCCGAGCTGGCCTATTCGTTCAACGACTGCGGCACCACGCTGCTGCTGATCGACGATGCGCATCTGCCGCTGATGGACGCGATCCGCGCCGATTCCGACACCCTGCGCCACGTGATCTACCTGGGCGACGGCATCTGCCCTGCAGCGATGCACGACTACGAAGCGCTGGTGGCCGGTGCGCAGCCGGTGGAAGACCTCCGAGCGTCGGGGAGCGACCTGGCCAGCGTGTTCTACACGGGAGGCACCACCGGTTTTCCGAAGGGTGTGATGCTGTCGCATGAGAGCCTCATGGGGGCTGTGCTCAACCGGCTGGCACTGGGCTACCCGGTCGGGCCGGTCTACCTGCATGCGGCGCCGATCTTCCACCTGGCGGGGGCGATGGGTGTGCTCTGGCAGTTCATGGCGGGCGGCACGCACGTGCTGATCCCTTCTTTCTCAGCGGCAGCCTTCATGCAGGCGGTGGCGCGCGAGCGCGTCACCGACACCCTGCTGGTGCCGACGATGATTCAGATGGTGCTGGACCACCCGGACTTCCGCCGCGACGAGCTCGCCAGCCTGCGCTTCCTGGTGTATGGCGCCTCACCGATCACCGAGACCCTGCTCGATCGCACGACGGCGGCGTTTCCCGACCTGACGCTGATGCAAGGCTACGGCATGACCGAGCTGGCGGGTTGCGTGAGCTACCTGCCGCCCCGGTACCACACGGCCGAAGGGCGCCGGCTGGGCAAGCTGCGCTCGGCCGGCAGGGCGGCCGCCATGGCGGAGATCAAGATCGTGGGCGACGATGGCATCGAACTGCCGCGCGGCCAGGTCGGCGAGATCGCGGCGCGCGGCATGTCGGCCATGCTGGGCTACTGGAACAAGCCCGACGAAACCGCGAAGACGCTGCGTGACGGCTGGGTGCATTCCGGTGATGGTGCCTACATGGACGAGGAGGGCTTCATCTTCATCGTGGACCGCATCAAGGACATGATCGTCAGCGGCGGCGAGAACGTCTACTCGGCAGAGGTGGAGAACGCCATCCTCAAGCACCCGGCGGTCGCCTCGTGCGCGGTCATCGGCATCCCGAGCGCCAAGTGGGGCGAGTCGGTGCACGCGGTGGTGGTGCCGAAGCCCGGTATGGCGGTGGTTGAGGCCGAACTGATCGCGCACTGCAAGACGCTGATCGCCAGCTACAAGTGCCCGCGCAGCGTCGAGTCGCGTGCCGAACTGCCGCTGTCGGGCGCCGGAAAGATCCTGAAAAACAAGCTGCGCGAGCCGCACTGGGAAAACCAGGGAAGGCGGGTGGCATGAACCAGGCAGAACCATCCCGGCAGGTCGTCCTGCTGGACCGCCCCGCGGCGCATGTCGCGCGCCTGCGCATCAACCGGCCGGAGAAGCGCAACGCGATCGACCATGGTGTGCGGCAGGCGATGACCGAAGCGCTCGCCGTGGCGCTGGCCGACCCGGACACGCGCGCATTGGTGATCGGCGGCGTCGACGGTGTGTTCTCTGCCGGTGGCGACGTGCCGAGCATGGTGGGCCTGGACGAGGCCGGTGCCCGCGCGCGCATGCAGCACATCCACGTGCTGTGCCGGCTGGTGGCCGATGCCCGGCTGCCGGTGGTGAGCGCGGTCGAAGGCATCGGCGCCGGCGCGGCCGTCGGTCTGGCGCTGCTGGGCGACGAGATCGTGGTGGGCGAGGGCACGAAGATCCTGTTCCCGTTCCTGAAGCTGGGGCTGGTGCCCGACTGGGGCCAGTTGCTCACGCTGCCGCGTCGGGTGGGCTTGCCCGCGGCGCGGCGCATCCTCACGTCAGGTGCACCCGTCACCGGGTCGGAGGCCTTTCGCATCGGCCTGGCCGACGCGCTCGTGGCCGATGCCGAGGTGATGCCCACGGCCGTCAACCGCGCGGCCGAACTCGCCCGGCTGCCGCTGGGAGCGTTCGCCCGCATGAAAGACCGGCTCAACCAGGTGTCGGGCACGCTGGACGAAGAGCTGCAACGCGAGGAAGCGGACCAGGCGGTCTGCCTGCTCGGCACGGAATTCGTCGAGGGCTACGACGCCTACAAGAACAAGCGTGCCGCCGACTTCATCGGGCTGCCGGGGACCCGGTCATGAGTGAGATTCGTGAGTCCATGGACGCCCTCGCGCCGGATGCGATCGTCGCGCTGCAGCGCGAGGGCGCGGTGGGCATCGTGCGGCTGAACCGCCCGGACAAGCGCAACGCCCTTGACCTGGCGATGCGGCGTGCCATCGCGCAGGCGGTGACCGAACTCGACCGCGACGACGACATCGGCGCTATCGTGATCACCGGCGGCGACACCGTGTTCGCAGCCGGCGCCGACCTCAATCTGCTGGTGGACCAAGGTGCGCAGGCGGTGGCCGACATCGACCTGGGCCAGTACTGGGCGCCGGTCGCGCGATGCGGCAAACCGGTGATCGCGGCGGTGCAGGGCCATGCCCTGGGCGCGGGATGCGAGCTGGCCATGATGTGCGACTTCATCGTGGCCGACCCGAGTGCGCGCTTCGGCCAGCCCGAGTTGGGCGTCGGCATCATGCCCGGCGCCGGCGGCACCCAGCGGCTGCTGCGTGCGGTGGGCCGGCCGGTGGCCAGCATGCTGCTGCTGACGGGCGAGATGCTGACTGGCGAGCGCGCCTTCCAGCTGGGCCTGGTGGCCGACCTGGCCGAGCCGGGCGAGACGCTCGCGCGCGCCACGGCGCTGGCCCGCCGGGCCACGCGCATGCCGCCCAAGGCCGTGCGCGCCACCCGCCGTGTGCTGCTGCAGGGCGCGGACCTGCCGCTCGATGCCGCGCTTGCGCTGGAGAACCGCGAGTTCCTGCTGCTGTTCGACACCGCCGACAAGCACGAAGGCATGCGCGCCTTCCTCGACAAGCGCAAGCCCGTGTTCACGGGCCGCTGAACGCCTCACCAGGGATCGACCCATGTCTTCTTCCACGCATCACACCATCGGCGTCGTCGGCGCCGGCACCATGGGCCGCGGCATCGTCCAGCTCTTCGTGCAGGCCGGGCACCGCATCTGCTGCTTCGACGCTGCCGACGGCGCGGCCGCCAAGGCCATCGACTTCGTCACCGACATGCTGCAGCGCCAGGTCGCCAAGGGGCGGCTCACCGGGCACGACGTCGAGCGCCTGCGCGCCCGCATGCAGGCAAGCACGCAGATGTCGGAGCTTGCTGACTGCGACATCGTCATCGAGGCCATCGTCGAGGACCTCGCGGTCAAGCAGCAGCTCTACCGCGCGCTCGAAGACGTGGTCGCGCCCACCGCCATCCTGGCGAGCAACACCTCGTCACTCACCGTGGCCGACATCGCTGCCGCCTGCAGCCGGCCCGAGCGGGTGGCCGGGCTGCATTTCTTCAACCCGGTGCCGCTGATGAAAGTGGCGGAGGTCATCGCAGCCGTGCGCACCTCGGCTGCGACCACCGAGACGCTGCGTGCATTGGTCGAGGGCGCCGGGCACCGCGCGGTCGTGACCGCCGACCAGCCGGGCTTCCTGGTCAACCATGCTGGGCGCGGGCTCTACACGGAAGGCCTGCGCATCGTCGAGGAGCAGGTTGCGTCTCCCGCCGAGGTGGACGACATCTTGCGCGAGGCCGCGGGCTTTCGCATGGGGCCGTTCGAGCTGCTGGACCTGACGGGCCTGGACGTGTCGAGCAAGGTCATGGCCTCGATCTACGAGCAGTTCCAGCACGAGCCGCGCTTCCGCCCGTCGTCGCTGGTCGCACCGCGCGTGGCGGCCGGGCTGTTCGGGCGCAAAAGTGGCGCCGGCTGGTACGCGTACGACGGCGACCGCAAGCTGCGTGATGCGCCGCGTGCCGTTCCGCCCCTGCCGCCCGGCCTCACGGTGTGGGTGGACCCGGCGGCGTCGCAGCGGGAGTCGCTCATGGCGCTGGTCGAGGCGGCCGGCGCGAAGGTGGTGGACGAGCCGGGCGCGGACGCGCTGCTGGTCCTTCAGCCCTGGGGCATCGATGCGACCGCCGCGGCCGTGGCCCGGGGGCTCGACGCCACCCGCTGCGTCGCGGTGGACCCGGCGCCGGGTCTGGGCCTGCACCGCACACTGATGCTGACGGTGGCGACGGCCCGTGGCATGCGCGACGCCGCGCTCGCGCTGTTCACCCATGACGGCGTGGCGGCCACGGTCATCGGCGACAGCCCTGGCTTCGTCGTGCAGCGCGTGCTCGCGACCATCGTGAACATCGCCTGCCATATCGCGCAGCGCGGCATTGCGTCGGTGCCAGACATCGAGGATGCCGTGCGCCTGGGCCTGGGCTACCCGCAGGGTCCGCTGGCCTGGGGCGATGCGCTGGGCGGCGCGCGCGTGCTGGAGATCCTGCGCGCCATGCAGGCCGCGACCGGCGACCCGCGCTACCGGCCGAGCGCGTGGCTGGTGCGCCGGGTGAGCCTGGGCCTGTCGTTGCGCACGGCCGAGGCGAAACGCTGAAAAGAACACCACCGATCCATTCCCATACCGCATCAAGGAGACACCATGAACAGTTCCGCTTCCCCATCCGTTTCGAACACCCCCTACGACGCGGTCGTCATCGGCGCCGGCGCCGGTGGCCTGTGCGCCGCTGCGCGGCTCGTCGCCGCAGGCAAGAAGGTGCTGGTCGTCGAGAGTCGCGACCGCGTGGGCGGCCGCGCATCGAGCGAGCAGATCGATGGCTTCACCGTCAACATCGGCGCCATTGCCATCGAGCTGGGCGGCGTCTTCGAGGAAACCTTCGCGGCGGTCGGTGTGCCGCTCGACCTGCGCGAGCCCAACCCCGCCACCGTGTTCTACATCGACCGCAAGGTGATCAATGTCGCCAAGGGCGGCTGGGGCATGCTGCTGGGCGGCTTCACCAAGCAGGCGGCGAAGATCGGCGCGAAGTTCGCGGACGCGCGCGCCGGCGACCTGCCCGAGGCCAAGCTCACGACGCAGGAATGGCTGGCCCAGTACACCAAGAACGAGACGGTGCATGCCATCTTCCGCAACCTCTGTGCGGCGATCTTCGCCGTCAATTCCGATGAGCTGCCGGCCCGCGCCTTCCTGACCTACTTCGCCGTCAAGGGCGCCTTCAAGCGCTTCGGCTTCTGCCCACGCGGGACGGTGGGCCTGTGGAACGACCTGGCCGACGGCATCCGCCAGCGTGGTGGCGAGGTCTGGCTGAACGCTCCGGTTACCGCCCTGCACGTGGCCGACGGCCGGGCCACGGCCCTCGACGTGACGGTCGACGGCGTCACGCAGCGCATCGCCACGCGCAGCGTCATCAGCAACATCGGCCCGACGGCCACCGTCGCATTGCCCGGCGCGGAAGCCTTTGGCAGCGCCTATGTGGCGCAGGCGCGGCAGATGCCCAAGCCGGCCGCGAACATCGTGATCAACTTCGCGACCCAGACACGCCTGATCGACGTGCCCGGCCTGGTCACCTTCGGCAAGACGCGCCGCCTGTGCAACATGGGCGAGCTCACCGCCACCTGCCCTGAGCTGGCGCCGCCGGGCTGGCACATGTACGTGGCCTACGCGGTGCCGAAGCCGGCGCTCGGCGACTTCGACGAGAAGGCGGAGATCGAGGCTTCGCTGCAGGATCTGCGCGACGAGTTCCCGGGTTTTGCGCAGGCCAAGATGCTGTCGATCCGCGTGATGCGCGACGCCTGGCCGGCGCAGCGCTCGTGTGCCGGCTTCGACATGCCGCAGGAGACGCCACTGGCCAACCTTTGGCACGTGGGCGACGCCGTCAAGGACTACGGCGATGGTGGCACGCAGGCCTGCGCGTACACCGGCCGGGAAGCCGCGCGGCGCGCGGTGGCGCTGCTGGCATCCGATGCCGTCCCCGCCTGAGACGACCATGAAGATGAACGACCTTCCGCCAGACATGGTGCACAGCGCCCGCGACCTGCTTGGCCGTCTGCGTCCGCTGTTCGATGCGCGCGTCGCGGCGCTGGCCGTGGCCTGTGCGGTCGACGGCCGCCTGGACGCAGGCCGGCTCGACGCGCACCAGGTGGCGAGCTTCGACCTGGCCTGGGCCAGCGCCGACCTGCTGGCCGCGGAGAACGCGATGCGTGCACTGGCACCCGATGCGCGCGAGATCGACGTGCAGCTGGCGCTGATCTTCGTGGTCGAGGCCGTGTCCGCGGTGCTCCCCAAGCTCGAGAGCCTGAGCCTCGAGCTCGGCCAACCCCTGGCGCCGCTGCAGGCCCTGGCCGCAGCGCCGGAATGGGCGGCGCTGCGTCTCGCCGGTGCGGGCGCCGAGGCGCTGGCGAATGCCGGGCGGGCGCTGGCGCGCGCGGACGGCGACATCGGCCGCGTGGTGCTCGACGAGCCGCTGACGATGGCGCAGGACGCCTTTCGCCGCTTTGCGGCCGACGTGGTCGCGCCGCAAGCCGAAGCCATTCATCGCCACGACCTCACCGTCCCCGAAAGCCTGCTGCAGCCGATGCGCGAGATGGGCGTGTTCGGCCTGTCCATCCCCGAGCAGTACGGCGGCAGTGCGCCCAACGACCGCGAAGACACGCTGATGATGGTGGTCGTGACCGAGGCGCTGTCCGAGGCCTCGCTAGCGGCCGCCGGCAGCCTGATCACGCGCCCGGAGATCCTGAGCCGGGCACTGCTCGCCGGCGGCACCGAGGCCCAGAAGCAGCACTGGCTGCCGAAGATCGCAGCGGGCGATCCGCTGTGCGCGATCGCCATCACCGAGCCGGACTTCGGCTCCGACGTGGCGGGCCTGGCCTTCAAGGGCACGCGCACCGAAGGCGGCTGGCTGCTCACCGGCGCCAAGACCTGGTGCACCTTCGCAGGCAAGGCCGGGCTGCTGATGGTGGTGACCCGCACCGACCCTGACCGTTCGGCCGGGCATCGCGGGCTGAGCCTGATGATGGTCGAGAAGCCGTCCCATGACGGACACGCCTTCGAATTCATCCAGCCCACAGGCGGGCGGCTGAGCGGCAAGGCGATCCCGACCATCGGCTACCGCGGCATGCATTCGTTCGACCTGTCCTTCGATAACTTCTTCGTGCCCGATGCGAACGTGATCGGCGAAGAGGGCGGCCTGGGCAAGGGCTTCTACTTCACGATGGCCGGCATGATGGGCGGGCGCATGCAGACGGCCGCACGCGCGGCCGGTGTGATGCGCGCGGCCTTGCGCGCCGCGCTGTCGTACGCGGCCGACCGCAAGGTGTTCGGTGCGCCGCTGCTCGACTATCCGCTCACGCTGGCCAAGCTCGCGCGGATGGCGGCGCGCTTTGCCGCGTGCCGGCAGCTGGCTTATGCGGTCGGCCGCGTCCTCGATCAAGGTGGCGGTCGTATGGAGGCCAGTCTGGTGAAGCTGCTGGCCTGCCGGTCCGCCGAGCTGGTGACGCGCGAGGCGCTGCAGATCCACGGCGGCATGGGCTACGCGGAGGAGACGGCGGTCAGCCGGCTGTTCGTCGATGCGCGCGTGCTGTCGATCTTCGAAGGCGCGGAGGAAACGCTGGCGCTGAAAGTGATCGCGCGCAGCCTGCTCGAGGGCGCGCTCGAAACGGCGGCTGTATGAGGCAAGACGCCATGGCATCCGAGGGCATCCTCAGCGGCATGCGTGTGGTCGAGGCCGCGGCCTTCGTGGCCGCGCCGCTGGGCGGCATGACCCTGGCGCAGATGGGCGCGGACGTGATCCGCATCGATGCCATCGGTGGCGGCCTGGACCATCGGCGCTGGCCGGTCACCGCCGACGGCGTCAGCCTGTTCTGGAGCGGCCTGAACAAGTCCAAGCGATCGGTCGCGCTGGACATCGCATCGCCCGAAGGCCGGGAGCTCGCGATGGCGCTGATCTGTGCGCCGGGCGACGATGCAGGGCTGCTGATCACGAACTTTCCGCCACGCGGCTGGCTGGACTTCGAGAAGCTGCGCCTGCAGCGCAGCGACCTCATTCAGGTGACCCTGCAGGGCGATCGCCATGGCGGCTCGGCGGTCGACTACACGGTGAATGCGCGCGTCGGCCTTCCGTACATCACCGGCCCGGTGGACCACCCGGACGTGGTCAACCACGTGCTGCCCGCCTGGGACCTGATCACCGGCCAGATGGTGGCCGTCGGGCTGCTGGCGGCCGAGCGGCACCGGCGGCGCACGGGTGTCGGCCAGCATGTGAAGCTCGCCCTGGAAGACGTCGCCCTGGCGGTGATGGGGCACCTCGGCTTCATCGCGGAAGCCGAGTCGGGTGGGCGGCGCGAGCGCCACGGCAATGAACTGTTCGGCGCGTTCGGCCGCGACTTCGTCTGCGCCGACGGCGAACGGGTGATGGTGGTCGGCCTCACGGGCAAGCAGTGGCGCGCGCTGTGCGACGCGATGGCGCTCGATGAGGCCATGGCCGCGCTGGGCCGGCGGCTGGGGCTGGACCTGCGGGCGGAAGGCAATCGGTTTCGGGCCCGCGCGGAGATCGCGGAGGCGGTCGATGCCTGGGTGAGGGCACGACGCTTTGCCGACGTGGCGGCGACCTTCGAGCGCCACGGCGTCTGCTGGAGCCGCTACCAGACCATCGAGCAGTTGGTGCGGGACGACCCGTCCTGCTCCGAAGCCAACCCGATGTTCACAGCCATCGAGCAGCCGGGCGTCGGCCGGACGCTGGCGCCGGGGATTCCACTGGATTTTTCCGCGGTGGCACGCCAACCGGCCGGGCCGGCGCCTGGCTTGGGCGCACACACCGAGCAGGTGCTGAGCGAACTGCTGGGGGTCGACGCGGCTGCGTTCGGCCGCCTGCACGACAGGGGGGTCGTCGCGACCTGCCAGTGAGCGCAGCCGGTGCCTGGCCCTTCAGCCGGCCGCCGGGAAGTCGCCGTTCTTGAAGCCGTGGACGAAGAGGTGGGAGATGCGTGCGGCAAGTTCGGCCGGGGCGATCGCACCGCTCTTCTGATACCAGGTGAAGGTCCAGATGATCATGCCGAACAGCAGCATGGCGTAGGGCGCCTGCACCTTGTCCGGCAGCATCAGCGCGGGGTTGATCTCCTTGAGCAGGCCGATCATCAGGTCGACCAGTTGCGTCTCGAGCTTGCGCACCTGCTTGCGCCGCGCCGCGGGCAGGAACTTGAGGTCGTTCATCAGCACCAGGTGCTCATCGCGCGAGTGGGCGGCCCGCATGACGAAGGCGTTCACATAGCGCTGGAAACGCTCCTCTGCCGGCAGCGGCAGCGCCACGATCTCGCTGAGCTCGACGGCCTGGCCGGCGATGTGCTCGCGCACGATCTCGAACAGCAGGTCTTCCTTGCCGGGAAAGTAGTGGTACAGGTGGGACTTCGACGTCCCGCAGGCGGTGGCCACGTCCACCATGGTGGTGAGCTCGAAACCCTTGCGGGCGAAGAGCGTGGCGGCGCGATCGAGGATGGACTGCTTCTTGTCGCCGTAATCGTCAGCGCGTACTCGGGTCATGACAGGGCCTGTTCGTTGGAGGAGGGGCGCGGGATCGGCGCGTCCATTTTATCGATGGCGCAATGAGCGCATTCGGCTTGCACCGATGCGTTCCCAACTCTATTATCAGACCGACGAGACGGACTATAAATAACTGATGTTGATTGAAAGCCTTGGAACCACCATGCAATCCAGCGATACCTTGTTGATCGTCGGCGCCGGCAGTGCCGGTTCGGAACTCGCCGTCAGCGCGCGCCAGCTCGGCTGGCCCGGGCCGATCGTGCTGCTCGGCGAGGAGCACTGCCTGCCGTACCACCGGCCGCCGTTGTCCAAGGCCTTTCTGCACGGCACGGCCACATCGGACTCGCTGACGATGCGGCCGCAGGAGGCCTACGAGAAGGCGAACATCGACGTGCGGCTCGGCGCGCGGGTCGCATCGATCGACCGTGCCGCGAAGAGGGTGCACCTGCACGATGGCTCGACGCTCGCCTACGGCAAGCTCGCGTTGTGCACGGGCGGTCGTCCGCGTCCGCTGGTGGCCGATGGGCTCGCCGCGGACGCCGCGCCCGGCAACCTGCATGTGCTGCGCACGCAGGCCGACGCGCAGGCGATCCGCGACGGCCTGGCCGAGGGCACGCAGCTGGTGGTGATCGGCGGCGGCTACGTGGGGCTCGAAGTGGCGGCGTCGGCCCGAAAGCTGGGGGCCAGCGTCACGGTGCTGGAGGCCCAGCCGCGTGTGCTGGCCCGCGTGACGGGCGAGGCGCTGTCGGCCTTCTACACGGCGATCCACCGCGAGGCGGGCGTCGACATCCGCACCGGTGTCGCCGTGCAGCGCATCGAATGCGACGAGCGCGGCCGTGTCCGCGCGGTCATCTGCAGCGATGGCGCGCGGCTGCCGGCGGACTGCGTCGTGGTGGGCGTGGGCATGCTGCCCAACGCCGAACTGGCCGCCGCCGCCGGGCTTGCCGTGGACGGCGGCATCGTCGTGGATGCACTCTCCGTCACCTCCGACCCGGACATCGTCGCGGCCGGCGACTGCACGGTGCACGACCATGCGCTGTATGCGCGGCGCGTGCGGCTGGAGTCCGTGCCCAACGCGCTCGAGCAGGCGCGTGCGGCGGCCTCGGCCCTGTGCGGCAAGCCCAAGCCGAACCACGCGGTGCCGTGGTTCTGGTCCGATCAGTACGACCTCAAGCTGCAGATGGTCGGGCTGTCCGCGGGCTTTGAGGCATGCGTGCTGCGGGGTGCGCCGCAGGAGCGGAACTTCATCGCCTTCTACCTGCGCGACGGCTGCGTGATCGCCGCCGACGCGGTCAACCGGCCGGCCGATTTCATGGTCGCCAAGCGGCTGGTTGCGGCGGCGTGCCGCATCGATGCGGATCAGTTGGCCGATGCCTCGGTGCCGCTCAAGCAGCTCTTGCTGACGGCCGTTTCTGCCTAGGAATCGCAAGCGTCTGCGCGCGAGCGCAGCGCGCAGGGTTCGGCACGGGTAAGCACTAGTACCGACCGCTCGACGCCGCGACACAATCGGCGCAATAAAAAGACCGACTAGACGGTCTAACAAAGGAAGAGCGAATGGAATTCGCTCACCGTCGCGTATCGCCCCACACCGCCATTGGACTTGACGCCCATGACACTTCATCCCGCTGCGCCGGACCCGGCTTCGTCGCAGCCTTCGAACGCGGGATCGCACACGGCATCTGTGCCGATGCTCGCCATCCGCAACATCCAGGTCGTCTATGGCGGCGCCATCGAGGCCGTACGCGACGTCTCGCTCGAAGTGCCTTCAGGCCGGATCGTGGCGCTGCTGGGTTCGAACGGTGCGGGCAAGTCCACCGTGCTCAAGGCCGTCTCGGCCGTGCTGGATGCGGAGGACGGCAAGATCGAGAAGGGTTCGATCCTGCTGCAGGGCCGGCCGATCGAGCAGGCCTCGGCGCACGGCATCGTGGGCCTCGGCCTGGTGCAGGTGCCCGAAGGCCGGCGGCTGTTCGCCACGCTCACGGTCGAGGAGAACCTGGTTGTCGGCGCGCACCTGCAGGACCGGCGCAACCTTGCCGAGGCGCGCGACTACGTGTTCGGCCTGTTCCCGCGCCTGGTGGACAAGCGCCACCAGATCGCCGGCTACCTGTCGGGTGGCGAGCAGCAGATGGTGGCCATCGGCCGTGCGCTCATGAGCCGCCCTCGGCTGCTGGCGCTCGACGAGCCGTCTCTGGGCCTGGCACCCCTGGTGGTCTCGGAGATCTTCGAGGCCATCCAGACCCTGCGCGACCGCAGTGGGTTGACGATCCTGCTGGTCGAGCAAAACGCCAGCCGCGCGCTGGCCATTGCCGACTACGCCTACATCATGGAGAACGGCCGCGTGGTGCTCGACGGCACGCCGGAGGCCCTGGGCCGCAACGCCGACGTGCGCGAGTTCTACCTTGGCCTGAGCACGCAGCAGGGGCGCACCAGCATGCGCGACGTGAAGCACTACAAGCGCCGCAAGAGGTGGCTGTCATGAGCGCCGCACCCATCCTCGATGTGCGCGGTGTGTCGCGGTACTTCGGCGGCGTGAAGGCCGTCAACGACGTCAGCCTGCAGGTCATGCCGGGCGAGATCGTGAGCCTGATCGGCCCCAACGGTGCGGGCAAGACGACCACCTTCAACCTGATCAGCGGCGTGATCCCGTTGTCGGCAGGGCAGATCCTCTTCAAGGGCGAGGACACGGCGCGGTTGAAGTCGTCCGACTATGCGGCTGCAGGCATCGGTCGCACCTTCCAGAACCTCGCGCTGTTCCGTCACGGCACCGTGGTCGAGAACCTGCTGATCGGGCGCCACGTGCATTTCAACTACAGCGTGCTGGAGTCACTACTGTTCTGGGGCCGGCCGCGCAACGCCGAGATCGCCGCGCGCCGCAAGGTCGAACAGATCATCGAGTTCCTGGAGATCGAAGAACTGCGCGACAAGCCGGTGTCGCAGTTGGCGTACGGTCAGCAGAAGCGGGTGGAACTCGGCCGCGCGCTGGCCTGCGAGCCGGCGTTGCTGTTGCTCGACGAGATCGTGGCGGGCATGAACCGCGAGGAGAAGGAAGACATCGCACGCTTCACGCTCGACATCCGCGACGAATTCGGCGTGTCGGTGCTGATGATCGAACACGACATGCAGGTCGTGATGGACCTGTCGGACCGTATCTATGTGCTCGACTTCGGCTGTCTGATCGCCGAGGGCACGCCGCAGCAGGTCGCGGCCGATCCGCGGGTGCTGGCGGCCTACCTGGGAGGAGAAGCGACACATGGCTGACGACATCGTCTCGAACGAACGGCTCGCGCGGGGCGATGCCACGCTGCCCGAACTGCTGCGCGCCCATGCCTGCACGCGCGGCGACCAGGTCGCGCTGCGCGAGAAGAACCACGGCGTCTGGCAGGGCACGACCTGGGCCGGCTACGAAGCCGCGGCGCGCCATGTCGCGCTGGGCCTGATGAAGCTGGGCCTGGTGCGCGGCGATCGCGTCATCATCGCGGCCGAGGACGTGCCGGCCTGGTTCTTCGTCGATCTCGGCGCGCAGATGCTCGGGGTGCAGGTGGTGGGCATCTACCCGACCAACCCCTGGCCGGAGGTGCAGTACATCGCGCGCCATTGCCAGGCCAAGGTCGCGATCACCGGCGACCAGGAACAGACCGACAAGGTGCTCGATGCAATGAAGGAGGGCGAGGGCCTGCCCTTCCTCGCCCACGTGTTCTGCGTCGACATGAAGGGTCTGCGTCGCTACGAGCCCGGCCGGCCGCACAGCTTCGAGACGCTGCTCGAACTCGGCCGCCAACTGGAGGCGGAAGACCCACTGGCGGCGCAGCGCCTGGATGCGTCCATTGCCTCGCTGCAGCCCGACGACGTCAACATCCTGGTCTACACCTCGGGCACCACTGGGCCACCGAAGGGCGCGATGCTGACCCACCGCAACTTCGTCTACGGTGCCCACGCCTATGCCTCGGCACGCGGCATGCTGGGCAAGCGTTTCGAGTCGGTCTGCTACCTGCCGCTGTGCCATGTGGCCGAGCGCAGCTATTCGACGGTGATGCACCTGCTGACCGGTGGCTGCGTGAACTTCGCCGAGTCGATCGACACGGTCTCTACCAACATCCGCGAGATCGCTCCTTCCTTCTTCCTCGGCGTGCCGCGCATCTGGGAAAAGCTCCAGCAGAATTTCGAGTTCCGCATGAAGGACAGCGGGCGCATCCCGCTGGCGATCTTCCGCAAGGGCATGCAGCGCGGCCGTGTGCTGTCCGACCGCCGCGCGTGGGCGGGTGGCCATGCCGGCTGGATCGACCGGCTGGAATTCGGCTTCTGGTACGCGCTGCTCTATCGGAACATGCAGCGCCACATGGGGCTGAACCGCAGCCACACGCGCATGTGCGGCGGCGCCTCCGTGTCGCCGGAGACGCTGCGCTTCTTCGACATCATCGGCCTGCCGGTGGGGCAGGGCTATGGCCTGACCGAATGCGGCGGACTCGCCTTTGTGCAGCTGCCGGACCGGCCCAACGTCGCCGGCAGCTGCGGCGTGCCGCTGCCCGGAACCGAATGGAAGCTGGGGCCCGACAACGAGGTGTTCGTGCGATCGCCGGGCGTGTTCAAGGGCTACCTGTTCGACGACAAGGGGACGCAGGACGTGCTGGACGCCGAAGGCTGGCTCGCCACCGGCGACATCGTCGAAGTCCGGCCCGACGGCGAGATCGCGGTGGTCGACCGCAAGAAGGCCATCATCATCACCAGCGGGGGCAAGAACATCGCGCCCTCCGAGATCGAGAACGCGCTCAAGGACAGCCCCTTCGTGCGCGAGGCGATCGTCGTCGGCGAGGGCAAGAAGTTCCTCGGTGGCCTGATCCAGATTGATTTCGACACCGTGGGCCGCTGGGCCGGCGAGCGCGGGCTGCAGTACACGACCTACAAGTCGCTGGCCGGCCTGCCGGAGGTGCACGAACTCGTGCAGGGCGTGGTCGATGCCGTGAACGCGCGTTTCGCGCGGGTCGAGAACGTGCGCCGCTTCGTGATCTTCGAGAAGGAACTCGACCACGACGACGGCGAACTCACGGCCACGCAGAAGGTCCGGCGTGGCCTCATCAACCAGAAGTTCGCACGCGAACTCGCGCAGATCTATGGAGGGTCCGCCTGATGGGCTACTTGTCTGAACTGGTGATCTCGGGGTTGGTGATCGGTGCCATCTACGGGTTGATCGCCATGGCCTTCTCGGTCATCTACAAGGCCACGGGCCTGGTCAATTTCGCGCAGGGCGAGGTCGGCATGCTGATCGCCTACCTGTCCTGGTCCTTCAGCACGACCTTCGGCACCGGCGCGCTCGGCGTGGTCGCGATGGCCGTCGTCGGCGGCATCGCGGTGGGGCTGCTGATCGAGCGCATCGTGATGCGGCCGATGCTGGGCGAACCGGTGTTCTCGGCCGTGCTGGTCACGATCGGCCTGGCAGTGGTGCTGCGCTCGTTCGTCATCCTGGTCTGGGGTGCCTCGCCGCAGAAGCTCGACGTGGGTGCGGCCGATGCGGTGCTGCGCTTCGGTGGTATCGGCATGCGCAGCAGCCAGTTGGGCGTGGTGGCGGTGCTGCTGCTGTGCGTGCTGGGCGTGTGGCTCTTCTTCCAGCGCAGCCGTTTCGGCATCGCGATGCGGGCGGTCGCGGCCGACGAGAAGACGGCACGGCTGATGGGCGTGTCCACGGCGCAGGTCCAGGCCGTGGCGTGGGCGGCCTCGTCGGTGTTCGCGGGGCTGGCGGGCGTGTTCTTCGCCGTCATCTACAACCTGTCGCCCGAGCTGTTCGCGCTCGGTCTCAAGGCCTTCCCGGCCACGGTGCTCGGCGGGCTCGATGCGGTGATCGGCTCGGGCATCAGCGGCCTGGTGATCGGCGTGGCCGAAAACCTGGTGGGGGGCTACGTGTCGTCGACGCTCAAGGAGGTCGCGGGCTTCCTCCTGATTCTGGTGGTGCTGATGGTTCGGCCCTTCGGGCTGTTCGGCGAACGTGAGATCGAGAGGGTCTGATGCGCAGCGGTTTCTTCAAACAGGATTTCAGCGAGCTGGTCGCGCTGACGGATTCGCGGCTGGTCAAGACCTGGGTGACCATCCTGCTGGTCGGTCTGGTCGTGCTGCCATGGGTGGCGAACGCCTACCTGCTGTCGCACGTGACGGTGATCCTCTTCACGCTGGTCGCGGTGCTGGGGCTCAACGTGCTGACCGGCTTCACCGGCCTGATCTCGCTGGGCCATGTCGCCTTCCTGATGCTCGGCGCCTACGGCTACGCGATCGCGGTGAGCCGGCTCGGCTGGCATCCGGTGCTGGCCTTCGGCATGGCGGGCGTGGTGCCTGCCATCGCAGGGCTGGTGGTCGGCGTGCCGTCGCTGCGCCTCAAGGGGCTGTACCTGGCGATCACGACGCTCGCCTTCTCCTTCATCGTGAGCGCGGTGATCCTCGCGGGCGGCAAGTTCACCGGTGCGGCGCGTGGCATCCAGGTGCCGAGGCCGACGCTCTTCGGCGTGAGCCTGGCCGACGACAAGGCGCTCTACGGCCTGTGCCTGGCCATCGCCGTGCTCACCGTGCTGGTCGTGCTCAACATCCGGCGCACGCGACTCGGCCGGGCCTTCGTCGCGATCCGCGACAACGACATCGCCGCGCGGGCCATGGGCATCAACCTGTGGCGCTACAAGCTGGTTGCCTTCGTCATCAGCGCCTTCATCACCGGCATCGGCGGCGCGTTGATGGCGATCTACATCAACTTCGTGACGGTGGAGGGCTTCCCCTTCCTGCTGAGCATCGAGGCGCTCGCGATCATCGTGGTGGGCGGGGTGGGCTCGGTGCTCGGCACGGTGCTGGGCACGGTCTTCATCGTCACGCTGCCCGAGGTGGTCGCCACGCTGTTCGGCCTGCTCGGCGGGCGCTATGCCGAGGTGCTGACCACCAGCGCGCACGAGGTCAAGAGCATGTTGTATGGCATCGCCATCATCGCCTTCCTGCGCTTCGACTCGCGCGGGCTGTTGGGCATGTGGCACGACCTGCGGCATCGCTGGATTCACTGGCCGCTGCGCTACTGAAGGCGCAGCCTTTTTCGAACCACAACGGAGACACCCATGAGAATCAAGAAGACCGCCATCGCCGCACTCTGCCTGGCCTGCACCGGCTGGGCGTTACCTGCACTGGCGCAGCAGCAGGGCGTGACCGACACCGAGATCGTGATCGGCGACATCCTGCCGCTGACCGGGCCGCCGGCGCTGCTGGGCGTGGCGCACAACATCGGCGTGAAGCTCGCCGTGGCCGAAGCCAACGCCGCCGGCGGCATCAACGGCCGCAAGCTGCGGCTGATCTCGGAGGACGACGGCTACGTGGTCTCGCGCACCATCCAGGGCGTGCGCAAGCTGGTCACGGTCGACAAGGTGTTCGCGCTGACCTCGCTGTCGGGCAGCGGGCAGGGGCAGGCGGCGCTGCCGCTGGTCAAGGAGCTGGGCGTGCCGGCCATCAGCACCATCAGCTTCTCCGACGACCTGCACACGCCAACGGTCAGGAACGTGTTCGTGTTCGGCACCAAGCATCCGCTGGTGGCCGAGCAGCTGACCGCCGCGCTGGCCAGCCGCTACCCCGGCAAGAAGTGGGCGGTGGTGACGCAGGACGACGAATACGGCGACCTGTCGCGCCAGGGCTTCGAGGCCGCGCAGAAGGCGAAGAAGCTCAATGTCGTGTCGACCGCGGTCTACAAGAAAGGCCAGGTCGACTTCTCCTCCGAGATGCTGCGTGCCAAGGACGCCGGCGCCGAGGTCCTGTACGCCGGCGGCGTGGTCGGCGAGAACGTCGCCATGGCCAAGGAACTGGAACGCCTGGGCCTGAAGATTCCGATGGGCATCTCGTACGTGTCGCGCGTGCCGGTCGCGCTCAAGCTCATGGGCAGCGCGGGCGACAACGTCTACGTGCTCGACTACGTGGTGGCCGAGGAGAGCGACAAGGGCAAGGCCTTCCTGGAGAAGGCGAAGGCGCTGCTCAGCCCGGACGACTTCGCCAAGGTCAACCGATTCACCTTCACTGGCTACGCCGGCGCGAAGACGATGTTCGAGGCCTTCAACCGCTGCGGCAAGGCGCTGACCTGGGCCTGCACCGTGACCCAGCTCGACGGCCTCAAGGACTTCGACACCGGCGTAATGTCGTCGCCGGTCTCGTTCAGCCCGACCAACCACCTCTCGCTGCAAAAGCTGGTGCTGCTCCGGGCGAACCCCGCCACGCTGTCCTTCAAGCCTGTCGACTGACGCGGGGCGCGTGCCGCGCATGCGCTCGCCGATGCGTCTCGCCCGCAGCCCGTCGCCGACAAGCGCCGGGCTGTTTTTTCTGGTGAGGCGGCGCTACGGGAATACGCGCACGCAGGCGCGCCATGGATCGTCGGATCGGACGATTTCCAGCGCGGTCCGGGTCCTTAGCTTAGGGTGGTCTGCACGGCGCCCGTCGTGCAGCACCCAAAACGACGGCCAGAGCTTCGCCGAAGCCTCTGGCACCCATCGAAGGAGACCTCGTTTGCTGCTGCAAATCATCGTCGCAGGACTGGCGCAGGGTTGCGTCTACGGGCTCATCGCGCTCGGGTTCGTGCTGATCTACAAGGCCACGGAGACCGTCAACTTCGCACAGGGCGAATTGATGATGCTGGGAGCCTTCGCGGGCTTTGCCTGCATGGGTGTCTTCCACCTGCCGTTCTGGCTGGCGGCCGTGCTGTCGGTGCTCGCGATGGGCGTCTTCGGCGTGCTGGTCGAGCGGCTCGTGATCCGGCCGGTGCTGGGTCAACCGGCCTTCTCGATCGTCATGCTGACCTTCGGCATCGGCTATGTAGCTCGCGGTGCGATCACCATGGTGCCGGGCGTGGGCACCGATACGCACACGCTGGCCGCGCCCTACAGGGGTGCTGCCTTCAACGCAGGCGGCGTGGTGCTCGCCGGCGAGCAGTTGGTGGTGATCGCCGCCACCGCCCTGCTGTGCGGCGCGCTGTGGCTGCTGTTTCGCTTCACCCGCATCGGCATCGCCATGCAGGCGTCTTCGCAGAACCAGCTGGCGGCCTGCTACATGGGCATTCCCGTGCAGCGCCTGAACGGCCTCGTCTGGGGACTCGCGGCGGCGGTGGCCGCGGTGGCCGGGCTGCTGCTGGCACCGATCACCTTCGTGCACGTGAACATGGGCTTCATCGGCCTGAAGGCCTTTCCCGCGGCCATCGTGGGCGGCTTCGGCAGCCTGCCGGGCGCGATCGTCGGCGGCCTCGTGATCGGGCTCGTGGAGTCGATGTCGGGCTTCTACCTGCCCGAGGGCTTCAAGGACGTGATGCCGTACGTGGTGGTGCTGCTGATGCTGGCGGTCAAGCCAACGGGCCTGTTCGGCGGCCGTGCGAGCAAGAAGGTCTGAGATGCGCTTCCTCTTCAAGACCGGTTACGACCAGGACATCGACCTCGCGCGGCACGGCGGCCAGCGCTTCTGGTACGGGCTGCTCATGCTCGCGCTGTTCGCCGCGCCGTGGGTGCTGCCCGACTATTGGCTCGCCCAGCTCGTGTTCATCTTCATCTATGCGATCGTCGCCGTGGGCCTGATGCTGCTGGCCGGCTTCACCGGGCAGTTCTCGATCGGTCACGCGGCCTTCATGGGGGTCGGTGCCTACACCGAGGCCTACCTGATCGCCAGGGGCTGGCCGTTTCCGCTGTCGCTGGCCTGCGCCATGGCCCTGTCCGCGGCGGTGGGCGTGATCGTCGGCCTGCCGGCACTGCGCGTCAAGGGCATGTACCTCGGCATCGCCACGCTGTCCTTCGGCTTCATCGTCGAGGAAGTGCTCGCGCGCTGGGACAGCGTGACCGGTGGCAATGCGGGCCGGACGGTGCCAAGCCCGTCGATGTTCGGCTGGACGCTGGACGACGCCACGTCCTTCTACTTCCTGTGCCTGGTCTGCATGCTGGGCAGCACGCTGGCGGTGCTGAACCTGCTGCGCTCGCCGACCGGGCGCGCGTTCGTGGCCATCCGTGATTCTGAGATCTCGGCGCAGAGCATGGGCATCCAGCTGGCGCGCTACAAGTCGATGTCCTTCGCCATCTCCGCGGCGCTGGCGGGCCTGGGCGGGGCGCTGTATGCGCACAAGATCCAGTTCATCTCGCCCGACCAGTTCAGCCTGGTGCAGTCGATCGACCTGCTGCTGATGGTCGTGATCGGCGGCCTCGGCTCCATGCACGGCGCCTTCCTGGGGGCCATCTTCCTGATCGTGATGCCCCAGCTGATCTCTCTGGGCAAGGGGGTGCTGCCGCCCGTGATCGGCGAGGCCGCCGGCCTCCAGGGCGTGGTCTACGGCGTCGTGCTGATCGCCTTCGTGATGCTCGAGCCCATGGGCCTGTACGGCCGCTGGCTCAAGGTGCGCACCTGGCTGGAGCTCTACCCCTTCTACCGGCGCGGCATGTTCAAGCGCCAGAAGTCCTTCCAGAAATCGGAGCGGCTGAAATGAAACCCACCCCCGATGCGCCTGCGGCGCTTCCCCCTCAAGGGGGCGCACCCAGCGGCCTGGCAAAGCCAGTTCCGCGGGTGCCCTGGTACGGGCCGCGCTATGGAGAACTGAAATGAGCGACGTGATGCTTTCTGCCCGCGACCTGAGTGTGCGCTTCGGTGGCGTGCTGGCGGTCAACCAGGTCAGCTTCGACGTGCAGCGCGGCGAGGTGTTCACGCTGATCGGGCCGAATGGCGCCGGCAAGACGACGGTGTTCAACCTGATCAGCCGCATCTACGCGCCGACTGCCGGCTCCCTCGCGTTCGAAGGCCGTGCGCTGGCGGAGGTCCCGCCGCACGGCGTTGCGGCGCTGGGCATTGCGCGCACCTTCCAGAACATCGAACTGTTCGAGCATGCGACGGTGCTGCAGAACCTGCTGATCGGCCGGCACATCCATCGCGCGACCAGCGTCTGGAGCGAGCTGTTGTTCACGCGTCGGGTGCGTGCGTCCGAGCGCGAGACGCGGCGCAAGGTGGAGGAGGTCATCGACCTGCTCGACCTGCAGCACTACCGCGACGCGCTGGTCGCCGGCCTGCCGTACGGCGTGCGCAAGGTGGTGGAGCTGGCACGGGCGCTCTCGACCGAGCCGAAGCTGCTCCTGCTGGACGAACCTTCGTCCGGCCTCAACGTCGAGGAAACCGGCGACATGGCTTTCTGGATCCAGGACATCCGGCGCGAGCTCGGCGTGACCGTCCTCATGGTGGAGCACGACATGGGCCTGGTGTCCAAGGTGTCCGATCGCGTGCTGGCAATGAACCAGGGCGAGGTGCTCGCGCTCGGCAGCCCGGCCGAGGTGCAGGCCGATCCGGCCGTGGTCGAGGCCTACCTCGGTACGGTGGACGACGTGGCGTCGCTGCGGCGCGAGGTGGTGGCATGAGCGCCGCCCGGCCGCCCGAAGGCGCTTGCACCGTAGCCCGCCGAGGGCGGAGGTTTTCTCAATGAACGAAGCGATCCTGGCCCTGGCCAACGTCGAGAGCGCGTACGGGCCGGTCAAGGCCATCCGCGGCGTCAGCCTGACGGTGGCAGAAGGCCGGATCGTCACGGTGCTGGGCTCCAACGGCGCGGGCAAGACGACGATCCTCAAGACCATCTCCGGCATCATCGATCCGCGCAAGGGCAGCATCCGCTTCCGCGGCGAGGACATCACCGCGCACGAGCCGAGCGAGGTGGTGCGCCGCGGCCTCAGCCACGTGCCCGAGGGCCGCGAAGTGTTCCCACTGCTGTCGGTGCACGACAACCTGCTGATGGGCGCCTACACGCGGCGCGACCGCGACGGCGTGGCGCGGGACATGGAGACGGTGTTCGGCTACTTCCCGATCCTGCGCGAGCGCGCCCGGCAGGACGCGGGGCTGCTCTCCGGCGGCCAGCAGCAGATGCTGGCGATCGCCCGCGCCATCCTGGCCGGGCCGGCGCTGATCCTGCTGGACGAACCCAGCCTCGGCCTGAGCCCCCGGCTGACCAAGGAGATCTTCGAGATCGTCGTGCGCATCAACCGCGAGCGCGGCACCACCATCCTGCTGGTCGAGCAGAACGCCAACATGGCGCTCAACGTGGCCGACCACGGGTATGTGCTGGAGAACGGCCGCATCGTGATGGAGGACACCTGCGAGCGCCTGCGTGAGAAGGACGACATCAAGGAGTTCTACCTCGGCATGAAGGAAGCCGGTGCGCGCGGCGACCGGCGCTGGAAGAAAAAGAAGAACTGGCGGTAGACATGGCGAATCTCTGGAATCTCGATCAGTTCAAGCCGCGTCACGACATCGTGATGCCGGGCGACACGATCCCCGCGATGTTCTGGAACGCGGTGGCGCGGCGCGGCGACACGACCCTCATGCGGCAGAAGGATCTCGGCATCTGGCGCAGCTGGAGCTGGAACCAGGTCGGCGCGGTGGTGCGCGACCTGGCGATGGGTCTGGCTGCGCGCGGCCTTCAGCCGGGCGACTGCGTGTCGATCCTGTCGAACACGCGCATCGAATGGGTCTGGTGCGACCTGGCGGTGCTGTCGGCCGGCGGCGTCGCCAACGGCATCTATCCGACCGATGCCGCGGCGCAGGTGCAGTTCCTCTGCGAGGATTCGTCGACCCTGCTGGTCGTCGTCGAGGACGAGGAGCAGCTCGACAAGGTGCTGGAAGCCCGCGCGCGGCTGCCGCGCCTGCGCGGCATCGTCGTCATCGACCCCAAGGGCCTGAGTGGGTTCGACGATCCGATGGTGACCACGCTCGACCAGCTTCGCGCCGAAGGCCAGGCCTTCGACCGCGCGCATCCGGGCGAATTCGAGCGGCGCTGCCAGGCCCGCCATGCGGGGGACCTCGCGATCCTGATCTACACCTCCGGCACCACCGGCAAGCCCAAGGGCGCGATGCATTCGCACCGCAGCCTGCTGACGGCGGTACACGGGCAGAACACCACGCTGCCGCAGGACGAGCGCGACGAGCGCATGTGCTTCCTGCCGCTGTGCCATGTGGCCGAGCGGGTGACTGGGCTGTATGCCTCGCTCTACACCGGCACGCGCATGAACTTCGTCGAGAACCCCGACACGGTGCCTGAGAACGTGCGCGAGATTGCGCCCACGGTGTTCGGCGGCGTGCCCCGGCTGTGGGAGAAGTTCTATTCGGCCGTGACGATCTCGGTCAAGGAGGCGGGTGCGGTGCAGCAGGCACTGTACGCCTGGTCGTTGTCGGTCGGCCATGCGGTGAGCGACCGCGTGCTGCGAGGCGACCGGGTCGGCCCGTGGCTGCGGCTGAAGTACCGCATTGCCGGCATCGCATCGCTCGACAACGTGCGGCGCTTCATTGGCATCCACCGCTGCCGCTTCCTGGCGACCGGTGCGGCACCGATCGCCCCCGAACTGATCCGCTGGTATCTCGCCCTCGGCATCCCGATGCTCGAGGCCTGGGGCCAGACCGAGTCCTGCGGCATCTCCACCGCGATGCCGCCGCGCGGCATGCGGCTGGGCAGCATCGGCGTCGCCAGCCCCTACAACGAGGTGCGCATCGACGAGGCCACCGGCGAACTGCTGGTGCGCGGGCCCAACGTGTTCATGGGCTACCTGAACCAGCCCGAGAAGACAGCCGAGACGATCGATGCCGACGGCTGGTTGCACACCGGTGACGTGGGCGTGGCCGATGCGGACGGCTACTTCCGCATCACCGACCGCATGAAGGACATCATCATCACCGCGGGCGGCAAGAACATCACGCCGAGCGAATGGGAGAACGAGCTGAAGTTTTCGCCCTATGTGACCGATGCCGTGGTCATCGGCGACCGGCGCGCCTACCTGACGGCGATCGTGATGATCGACCAGGAGAACGTCGAGAAGTACGCGCAGGACCACGACGTGCCTTTCTCCAACTACGCCAGTCTGACCCGCGCCCCGGAAGTGCTGGCCCTGATCCAGGCCGAGATCGACAAGGTCAACGCGAAATTCGCCCGCGTCGAGCAGATCAAGAAGTTTTTCCTGCTGCAGACGCAGCTGGGCGCCGAGGACGAGGAGCTCACGCCCACGATGAAGCTCAAGCGCAAGCTGGTGCAGACCAAGTACGCCGATCACATCGAGGCGATGTATTCCTGAAGCCACACCATCATCAACCAAGGAGACACGGCATGAAGCTCAGTCGCACATCGGTACTTCTCGCGGCGCTGCTCGCGCTGACGGCCCCGGCCGCCATGGCCCAGCAGCAGGGGGTGACCAAGGACGAAGTCCTGGTCGGCACCATCCTGGACCTGTCAGGGCCGCTCGCCGGCTACGGCAAGGACCTGCGCAACGGCATGAACCTGCGCATCGCCGAGGCCAACGAGCAGGGCGGCGTCAATGGCCGCAAGATCAAGTTGCTGATCGAGGACAACGGCTACGACCCGAAGCGCGCGGTGCTGGCCGCGCAGAAGCTGGTCACGCAGGACAAGGTTTTCATCATGGCCGGCTTGCTCGGCACCGCGAGCAACAACGCCGCGCTGCCGGTGCTGATGCAGCGTGGTGTCATCAACTTCTTCCCGATGGCACTCGCACGCGACATGTACGAGCCGGTCAACAAGCTCAAGTTCGCCTTCGTCTCGTCCTATGTCGAGCAGATGGTGAAGGCCGTGCCCAGGCTCTACCGCGACAAGAAGGCGACCAAGGCCTGCACCATCTACCAGGACGACGAGTTCGGCCTGGAGGTGATGCGCGGCGCCGAGCAGGGCCTCAAGACGATCAACGTCGAGTTCGCCGAACGTACCACCTACAAGCGGGGCGCCACCGATTTCTCCTCGCAGGTCGCGCGCATGAAGGCCGCGAACTGCGACTTCATCGTGATGGGCACGCTCATCCGTGAATCGGTCGGCACCATCGCCGAGGCGCGCAAGCTGGGCTACAACCCGACCATGATCGCCTCGGTGTCGGCCTATACCGACCTGATCCCCAAGCTCGGCGGCAAGGCGATGGACGGCTTCTACGCCACCATGAGCGCCCAGCATCCCTATGAGGACGATGCGTCGGCGCCGCTGCGCTTCTGGGCCAACAAGTACCGCACGAGCTCCGGCGATGCGCCCTCGGTGTTCTCGGTGTACGGCTACGTGATCCTCGACCGACTGGTCAGTGCCATGCAGAAGACCGGGCCGAACCTCACGACCGACAACCTGGCCAAGGCCATGGAGTCGATGCGCGTGCCGTCCGACATCTTTGGCATGCCCGAGATGAGCTGGTCTGCGACCAACCACCTGGCGTCGAGCGAGTCGCGCCTGTCGCAGCTACAGGACGGCCGCTGGAAGGTCGTCCTGGACTACGCACAGATGAGCGCCAAATGACCCGCGCCGTGCACGTGGCCGGCGTCGGCATGATCCCTTTCGCCAAGCCAGGCGCCAGCGACCCATACCCGCTGCTCGGCGCACGGGCGGCGAAGGCGGCGCTGGCCGATGCGCGCGTCGACTACCAGCGCATCGAGCAGGTCTACGCCGGCTTCGTCTACGGCGATTCCTGCAGCGGCCAGGCGGCGATCTATCACCTGGGCCTCACCGGCGTGCCGGTGATCAACGTCAACAACAACTGCGCCACCGGCTCCACCGCGCTCTACCTGGCGCGCCAGGCGATCGCGAGCGGGGCGGCCGAATGCGTGCTCGCGCTGGGCTTCGAGCAGATGCAGCGCGGCGCGCTCGGCGTGCACTATGCCGACCGGCCCGATCCCTCGCAGCGCTTTCTCGATGCGATGCAGGCGACCCAGGGCACCGACCCGCAGGCGCCGATTGCGGCGCAGCTCTTCGGCGGCGCGGGCCGCATGCACATGCAGCTCTACGGCACGCAGCCCGAGACCTTCGCGCGCATCGCGGTCAAGGCGCGCCGGCATGCGCAGCACAACCCGAACGCCATCTTCCGAGCGCCGCTCACGCTCGACGAGGTGATGGCGTCGCCGCCGGTGTTCGATCCGCTCACGCGGCTGCAGTGCTGCCCGCCGACTTGCGGCGGTGCCGCAGCCGTGCTGTGCTCCGAGGAGTTCGCGAGAAGGCACGGGCTCGACCTGAGCGTGGTCATCCAGGCGCAGGCCATGACGACCGATGGCAACAGCAGCTTCGACGAGAGCGACATGCGCAAGCTGGTCGGCTACGACATGGCACGCCACGCCGCGCGCCAGGTGTACGAGGCGGCCGGCATCGGACCCGAGGACATCCCGGTGGTGGAACTGCACGACTGCTTCACGGCCAACGAACTCATCACCTACGAGGCGCTGGGCCTCGCACCCGAAGGCGGGGCCGAGCAGTTCATCGCGGACGGCGACAACACCTACGGCGGCAAGGTCGTGACCAACCCTTCCGGCGGGCTGCTCTCCAAGGGGCACCCGCTGGGCGCCACCGGGCTGGCGCAGTGTGCCGAACTGGTATGGCAACTGCGCGGGCAGGCCGGTGCCAGGCAGGTCGAGGGCGCGCGCCTGGCGTTGCAGCACAACCTCGGTGTCGGCGGCGCCTGCGTGGTGACGCTGTATGCGCGAACCTAGGGATGCCCCAATGCCGATTTCCGCAGGCCGGGCGTAAGCTCGTGCCATGTTCGAGCCTCGTCTCCCGACCGCCCCCATGCAGTTGATGCCGCTGATGCCGCGGCGTGAAGCGGGCCTGGCCGCACCGCTGGCCGCCAAGCTCGCCGCGCCGCAGCCGACGCCCTTCGAGGTTGCCCGCACCGAGGTCTGCGAGGCCATTTTCAACGCGGGCGCGGCCAAGCTCGTGCTGCTGCGCGCGCCCGCCGGTTTCGGCAAGACCACCGTCATGCTGCAGGTGCGGCGCCGCTTCGACGAAACCGGCCTGCCGACCGCCTGGCTCACGCTCGACCGCGCAGACAACGACGTGGGCCGCTTTCTCGGCGTGCTGGCCGCGGCGCTCGATGCGCTGGTGCCGGGGCTGGCGCGCGCCGCGTCGGCCATCGAGGGCGCGGGTCCGGACGACATGGCCTTCGCGCTGATCGATCGCGTGGCCGCGCATCCGGTGCCCTTCGCGCTGTTCCTCGACGACTTCGAGGTACTGCAGAGCCCGGCGGTGGTGGGGCTCGTCAACGAGCTGATCGAGCAACTGCCACGCGGCGTGCAACTGGTGGTCGGCTCGCGCGGCGTGCCCGAGCTGAGCCTGGGCCGGTTGCGCGCGCGCGGCCGGTTGCTGGAGGTGCAGCCCGCGCAGCTGCGCTTCTCGGTGGCCGAGGCCGATGGCTTCCTGCGCCAGCGCCGCGGCCTGGCGCTGGCGCAGGAAGACGTGGTGCGCCTGCACCGCAGCACCGATGGCTGGGCGGCGGCGTTGTGGCTGGCCTCTGTGTCGCTCGAGCACCGCGAGGAGCCCGGCCGTTTCATCGCCGGCTTCTCGGGCTCGAACGCGGCGGTGGTCGACTACCTGGTGGAGGACGTGCTTTCGCGCCAGACCGACGACGTGCGCGGCTTCCTGCTGCGCACCAGCATCCTGGGCGATCTGAGCGCCACGCTCTGCAACGTGATCTGCGCGCGCACCGACAGCGCCGCCATGCTGCACGCGCTGGACCAGGCCAACCTCTTCCTCATTCCCGTGCAGGCCGATGGCGGCGGCTACCGCTACCACGCGATGTTCGCCGAGTTCCTGCGGGCCGAGTTGCTGCGCCAGCACCCGCAGGAAGTGCCTGAACTGCACCGAGCGGCATCGCGATGGTTCCTCGACCAGGGGCGCCCTGTTCCCGCGATCGAGCACGCGCTGGCGGCACAGGACCTGTCGCTGGCAATGCCGCTGCTGACCACGCACGCGCAGGGGCTGCTCGACCAGGGCCGGGTGCGGCTGCTGTCGCGCTGGCTCGATCCATTGCTCGAAGGTGGCGCGCTCGATGCCCATCCGGTGCTGCAGGTGGTGCATGCCTGGGCGGTGTGCTTCGCGCGCGGGCCGCGTGCCGCGGCCACGCTGCTCGACCGGCTCGAAGCGCGTGCCGACCCGTCGGCGGAGGTCCGCGCGCACCGCGAAGCCATGCGCCCGCTGTTCATGGTGCTGACCGACCGCATCGACGAGGCGATGCCGCTGGCCACGGCACTGCTCGACGGCCTGCCGCAGAGCGTGGCTTTCGTGCGCGGCTTTCTCCAGGTGGTCCTGGCCAATCTGGCGATGATCGCCGGGCGCTACCACGAGGCGCTGCGCTTCGCCGATGCCGTGCGCAGCCACCGGCCCGAGCACACCAGCAGCTTCAATTTCACGCTGTCCGACGCGGTCGAAGGCGCGGTGGACCTGACGCAGGGGCGCCTGCGCAAGGCCATTGCGCGGCTGAAGCTGGCCGTGAGCGCCGGCACCGTCGATGCGTCTCGCGCCACCAACGGCAATGCGATGGCCGGTGTGCTGCTGGCGGAGGCGCTGTACGAGGCCGACCAGTGCGCGCAGGCCGAGCGCCTGCTGGCCGTGTACATCCCGCTGATCCGGCGCGTGGGCATTCCGGACCAGCTGATCATCGCGCACGTTGTGATGGCCCGCATCGCCCACAGCCGTGGCGACGGCGACCGCGCGCAGCAGCTGCTGACCGAGCTCGAGCACATCGGCCACCGTGACAGCCTGCCGCGGGTGGTGGCATCGGCGCGGCTGGAACGCGTGCGCATGCTGGTGGTCGAGGACCGGCTCGCGCGCGCACGGGCCGAACTCGACCGCTGCGGCGACAAGCTCCTCTGGGCCCGGGTGTCGCAGCTCTCGTTGCGCGCCAACGAGGTCGAGACGCATGAACTGGCGCTGGCGCGCTGGTCGGTGCACAGCGGCCACGCGGCCGACGTCGTGCACAGCCTGCGCAGCGAACTCGATGCGGCCGAGCGCGCCCAGCGCGAGCGCCGCGCGCTGACCCTGCGACTGCTGCTGGCGCAGGCGCTCTACCGCGACGAGCAGCGCAACAAGGCGATGCGCGTGCTGGCCAAGGCGGTGCGCTTCGCGGCGGCTGAAGGCTATGTGCGCGCCTTCCTCGACGAAGGGCGTCTGCTGCTGGCGATGCTGCGCGAGCTGCGCGCGGTGCCCACGGTGCTGCTGGAAGAGGGCGGTGACGCGGCAACCGCCTTCATCGACCAGTTGTTGCGCGACGCGGCGCCCGCCGGTGCGCAGCCGGTGGCCAGCGCGCCGTCGCGCCAGCCCGTGACGGCGGCCGGTGCCAGCGAGCTGCTGACGCGCAAGGAAGTCCAGGTGCTCGGGCTCGTGGCCGAGGGCCTGTCCAACGACGAGATGGCCGAACGCCTGTTCGTCGCCGAGACGACGGTGCGCACCCATCTGCGCAACATCAACGTCAAGCTCGATGTGCGCAACCGCATGGAAGCGATCGCGGTCGCACGCCGCTGCGGCGTGCTGGCCTGAACGCCTGACCCACGGGCCGCCTTCGCGCCTACCGCGCGGCGGCGATCTCGTCGGATGCGCCGATTCTCCCGCCGTCCCGGCTGCGGACACTGCGCCGGAAGAATCGCCTGCGCGGTGCAGCGCGACGCCGGAGACACACCCATGCTTTCCTTCCATCCTCCGCTGCGTGACATCGCCTTCGTGATGCACGAACTCCTCGACGCGGACGCGTTGATCGGCGCATTGCCCGGTGGCGACGCCTGGGACCGCGCCACCATTGCCCAGACGCTGGAGGCCGCGGGCCGTTTCGCCGTGCAGGAACTGCTGCCGTTGAACGCGACGGGCGACCGCGAGGGCTGTGCCTGCAGCGCCGACGGCGTCCGGCTGCCCTCGGGTTTCGCCGACACCTACCGGCGCTATGTGGAAGCCGGCTGGCCTACGCTGGGCTGCGTGGGGCGCCTGGGCGGCCAGGGCGCGCCGTCGATCGTGCAGATGGCAATGTTCGAACTCTTCAATGGCGCCAACCCGGCCTGGTCGATGATCCCGGGCGCGGTGCGCGGCGCCTACCGCCTGCTGCTCGCACACGGCTCGGCCGAACAGCAGGCGCACTACCTCACGCGCATCGTCTCAGGCGAATGGACCGCGACCATGGCCATCACCGAGCCCCACTGCGGCAGCGACCTGAGCCTGATCCGCACACGGGCGGAGGCGGCCGCCGATGGCAGCTTCCGCATCCACGGGGCCAAGCTCTTCATCACCGGCGGCGACCACGACATGGCGCCCAACATCGTGCACCTGGTGCTCGCACGCCTGCCCGACGCACCGCCCGGCGTTGCGGGCATTTCGCTGTTCCTGGTGCCGAAGTTCCTGTCGGAAGGCAACGGCCTGGCCGCGACGCGCAACGGCATGCATGCGACCGCGGTCGAGCACAAGATGGGCCTGAACGGTTCGCCGACCTGCGCGATGAGCTTCGAGGGCTCGACAGGCTGGCTTGTCGGCCAGCCGAACGAGGGCCTGCGCAACATGTTCGTGATGATCAACTCCGCGCGCGTGGCCATCGGTGCGCAGGTCGCCGGCATGGGGCAGGCCGCCTTCGACAGTTCCCTGGCCTATGCGCGCGAGCGCCTGCAGATGCGTGCGGCCTCCGGCACGCGCCGGCCCGACCTGGTGGCCGACCCGATCGCCGTGCATGCCGACGTGCGCCGCATGCTGCTCACGCAGCGTGCGCATGTGGAGGCGGCCCGGATGTTCGTGTCCTGGATGGCGCTGGAGCTGGACTGCGAAGCCGCCCATCCCGACGCCGCGCGCCGCCGCGAAGCCGCCGACACCGTGGCGTTGCTGACGCCGGTGTGCAAGGCTTTCCTCGCGGAGAACGGCACCACCGTCGCGCAACTGGCCATCCAGGTGTACGGCGGCCATGGCTATGTGCGCGACAACGGCGTCGAGCAGATCGTGCGCGACGTGCGCGTGGCGCAGATCTACGACGGCACAACGGCCATCCAGGCGCGCGACCTGCTCGGGCGGAAGATCCTGCCCGATGGCGGCCGTGCGCTGGGCCGGTACGTCGCCACGGTGCGCGCGGAGGCCGGCGCCGGCATGGCGCCGGAGTTCGCCGCGCCGCTGAATGCCCTGTGCGACGAGGTCGAGCGCCTGACGGCCGTTGTCGCCGAGGCGGCCAGTGGCAACGCCGACGTGGTGGGCGCCATCGGCTGCGACTACCTGCGCGTGATCGGCCACCTGGTCTGCGGCCAGCTGTTCGCGCGGGCGGCGACGCGGGCGCGGCGTCAGATCGATGCCGGCACCACCGACCCCTTCTATGCGGCCAAGTGCGCCACCGCGCGCTTCTACTTCGCGCGCCTGCTGCCAGAAGCCCATCACCACGCGGCACTGGCGCGCACGGGGGTGGCGGGGCTTTCCATGGAGTGCGACGGAGCGCAGCTGTTTGCCTGAACGTGGCCGCTCAGGCGGCCGGCTTCGCGATCCCCAGCTGCCGCATCAGCGTGAGCAGGTCGTAGTAGTCGCGGTGGTAGCTGATCTCCCCGCGTGCATTGGCGCGGCAGATCGCGACGCCGGGGATCTCGTAGCGCTTGTTCGCCACCGGATAGACCACCCCGTCGATGCGGATCGGGCCGTCGGCCAGGCCGCTCCACAGCCATTCGAGCGCGAAGCCGTCGGCCGTGCCGCATTCGCTCAGGTACTCGATCTTGAGTTCGCTCGAGAACGCGTGCATGAACTTCGAGAAGCGCATGATCTCCTGGCGGCCGTCGTAGCTGTGCTGATAGCTCGACTCGACGTAGCGGCCGTCCTCGCTGAAGTAGGTGGCGAGCAGGGCGGCATCGCCACTGCTCCAGACCTCGCCGTACGCGGCCATGAAGCCGGGCTGGCCATAGGGAATTACTTGGGGTGTCTGCATGGGCTGGTCTCCAATGTCGTTGATGTGTGTCGAACTCGACACTTCGATTGTTCGGAGGCAGCTGCGCCGAGATTTCGTCGGATCAGACGATATGGCAGCGCCGGCGTGCACAGACACTGCGGCCTCGTATCGACACGAAGAGACAACCATGCATCTGACCCAGGCCTTGCACAAGGCGCGCCGTGAACACCCCGACCGCACCGCCGTGGTGTGCGCGATGCGCCGCACCTCCTATGCCGAACTCGCCGACCGTGTCGAACGCCTGGCCGGCGCGCTGCAGGGACTGGGCGTGCAGGCAGGCGACCGGGTGGCCCTGCTGGGCCTCAACAGCGATCGTTGTCTCGAGGTCTGTTACGCGACCTGGTGGGCCGGCGGGGTGATCGCGCCTGTCAATTGCCGCTGGAGCGTGGAGGAGATCGCGTTCTCGCTGATCGACAGCGGCACCCGCGTGCTGGTGGTGGACGACGCATTCACGCCCATGGTGTCGGCGCTGCAGGCGCGCGTGCCGGACCTCGAGACCGTGATCCATGTCGGCGACGCACCAGCGCCTGAGGGTGGGCTGTCGGGCGAGGCCTTGATCGCTGGCGCTGCGCCCGTGGCCGATGCGCACCGGCAGGGCGACGCCGCCGCGGTGCTGTTCTACACGGGCGGCACCACCGGCCGGTCCAAGGGCGTGCTGCTCTCGCACGGCGGCCTCTACACCACCACGCTGGCGTCGATTTCCATCGGGCAGCGCGCGCCCGGCGTCGCCTGCCTGCACGCCTTGCCGATGTTCCATGTGGCTGGCCTTGCGATGATGCTGCAGGCCATGGTGGCGCAGGACACGCAGGTCATGCTGCCGGCCTTCGACCCGGCCGCCTTCATCGAGTTGATCGAACGCGAACGCGTGGCGGAGGTGGCCCTGGTGCCCACCATGATCCGCCGCCTGATCGACCATCCGGCACTCGCCGGCCGCACGCTCGACAGCCTGGAGCGGCTCTACTACGGCGGCTCGTCGATCGACGGCACGCTGCTGGAGCAGACCATCGCACGGCTGCCGCGCGTCGGTCTGACGCAGTTCTACGGCATGACCGAGACCTCCGGCATCGCGGTCGCGCTGCCGGCGTGGTGCCATGGCGAGGAAAGCCGCGCCCAGGGGCGGCACCTGGCGGCCGGGCTGCCGACCGCCTGCATGGAGGTCCGCATCGCGCGGCCCGACGGCAGCGAATGCGCACAGGGGGAGGTCGGGGAAGTCTGGCTGCGCGGCCCCGGCGTGATGCTGGGCTACTGGAACCTGCCCGAGGCGACCGCACAGGCGCTGCAGGACGGCTGGATGCGCACCGGCGACGGCGGCCGTGTCGATGCCCAGGGGCTGCTCTACATCCTCGATCGGCTCAAGGACATGATCATCACCGGCGGGGAGAACGTCTATTCGACGGAGGTCGAGAACGCGGTGCTCTCGCTGCCCGGCGTCGCGCAGTGCGCCGTGCTCGGCGTGCCGGACGAGGCTTGGGGCGAGCGGGTGCATGCGGTGCTGGTGCTGCAGCCGCGCGCGTCGGTCGACGCGGCGGCGGTGATGGCGCACTGCAAGCGGCTGATCGCCGGCTACAAGTGCCCGCGCAGCATCGAGTTCCGCACGGAACTGCCGGTGTCGGGCGCCGGCAAGCTGCTCAAGTACAAGCTGCGCGAGGCCCACTGGGCAGGCAGGGCGCGCCAGGTCGCCTGACGCACGCGGACCCGCGCAGGCCTTTTCAGGCCTTTTCCGCGAGGAAGCCGGTGAGGAACAGGCGCGAGATCCGCTCGCACAGTTCCTGCGGCTTCATCGTGCCGCCCGGCTTGTACCAGGTGTCGGTCCAGTTGAGCATGCCGACCAGCAGCATGGTGTAGGGCTTGTAGGCATCATCGGGAAGCTTCGGGTTCAGCTCCCGCAGCATGTCGGCCACCAGCCCGGTGACGCGCGTTTCGAGCTGCAGCAGCGGCGCCTGCAGGTTCTTGGGCAGGAACTTCAGGTCGTTCATCGCGCTGAGGTGGCGGCGACGCGACTGCGCCGACTTCTGCGCGTACGCCTGCACGAAGTTGCCGAAGCGCTGCGCCGCCGGGCCAGGCTGCGCAGCGATCTCCTCGATGTTGGCGATCAGGTTTTCCAGATGCTCTTCGAGCATCGCGAACAGCAGGTCGTCCTTGGCCGGAAAGTAGTGGTAGAGCATCGACTTCGATGCACCGCAGGCCTTGGCGATGTCCTGCATCTTGGCATTCGGATAGCCCACCTTCGCGAACAGGCTGGCGGCACTGTCGAGGATGGACTGGGTCTTCGCATCGTAGTCGTCGGCGCGAACGCGTGGCATGTACTTCTCTCGCTGGAATCTTCGGGGCCTGCCGCAGGCAGGTGCAAGGCGGCCGATGGTAACTGCTGCGATTCCTGGCGGTTGCATCGATCTGTACATCGACATGCTTGTAAATAGCCCGACGCGTCGGTCTATAATAAAACACCGAACATGAGGATGCACCGATGACTGAATTCGAATTCAACGAACCCGAGCTGCTCGACGACGACATGCGCATGGTGCGAGCGCAGGTGCGCCGCTATGTGGAGGAGGTCATCGTGCCGCAGGCCGACGCCTGGGAGCAGGCCGGCGAGATCCCGCGCAAGGCGTTCCGGGACTTCGGCGAGCTCGGCTTCCTGGGCATGCGCCACCCGGTGGAATACGGCGGCGGCGGCCTGGGCGCGATGAGCTCGGTGATCCTGGGCGAAGAGCTTTCCCGCTGCACCTTCGGCGGCGTGGCCAGCGCCTTCACCGTGCACAGCGACATGTCGATCGGCCACATTGCGCACCGCGGCACGCACGAGCAAAAGCAGCGCTACCTGCCGGCGGCCTGCGCCGGCGAGAAGATCGGCGCGGTCTGCGTGACCGAGGCGCATGCGGGTTCCGACGTGGCCGGCATCAAGACGCGCGCGGTGCGCACGGCCGAGGGCTGGCTGATCAACGGTTCCAAGACCTACATCACCAACGGCGTCTATGGCGACATCTACATCATCGCCGCCCGCACCGACCCGGCCGCCAAGGGCAGCCGCGGCATCTCGCTGTTCATCGTCGAGAAGGGCAATCCGGGCCTGAAGGTGGCGCGCAAGTTCGACAAGCACGGCTGGCGCGCGTCCGACACGGCCGAGCTGTTCCTCGACGAACTACAAGTGCCTGAAGACGCGTTGCTGGGCGAGGAGGGCAAGGGCTTCTACTACATCATGAGCACCTTCCAGAACGAGCGCCTGGTCGCCGGTGCGATGAGCGTGGGCCAGATGGCCAAGGGCATCGAGTTGACGCTCGACTACGTCAAGCAGCGGCAGGCCTTCGGCAAGTCGCTGTGGGAGCAGCCGGTGGTGCGCAACAAGCTGGCGTGGCTGGCATCGAAGACCTTTGCCTGCCGCACCATGGTCTATTCCTGTGCGCAGATGATCGACGAGGGCAAGGACATCGTGCGCGAAGTGTCGATGGTCAAGGCCTTCGTTTGCGAGAGCCTGCAGGAGGTGCTCCATGGCTGCCTGCAGCTGCATGGCGGCACCGGCTACATCACGGGCACGCCGATCGAGCGCATGGTGCGCGACGCGCGCATCCTGACCATCGGCGGCGGCGCCACAGAGGTCATGCTCGAGGAAGTCGCCAAGCGCATGTGAGTCGCGCCGGCCCCGCAGGACGCGTCGGCCGGCATCACCAGGAGTTTCGCTCATGGCCCGTTATCCGTTGCAGGGCGACAGCCTGCTGGTCGATGTCGAAGAAGGCATCGGCACAGTCACGCTGAACCGGCCCGCCCAGCACAATGCGCTGTCGCGCGAACTGCGCGACAACCTGCGGATCGCGCTGCGGGCCTTGCAGGACGACGACGAGGTCGGCGTGGTCATCCTCACCGGCGCGGGCGAAAAGTCCTTCTCGGTCGGCGCCGATCTGAAGGAGTTGCAGGTCGCGCCCATGGGCCCGGAGGAAATGGGCATCGCCTCGCCGATGATGCAGGCCTTCGCGGCCCTGACGAAGCCGACCATCGCCGCGATCAACGGCTATGCGATCACCGGCGGCTTCGAGCTGGCGGTCAACTGCGACATCCTCGTGGCCTCGACCCGCGCCCGGTTCGCCGACACGCATGCCCGCGTCGGCCTGGTGTCGGCGTGGGGTCTGTCGCAATACCTGCGCGCGCTGGTCGGCCCGGTGCGTGCGCGCTACCTGAGCTTCACCGGCAACTACCTGGACGCCGACACCGCCAAGGCCTGGGGCCTGGTGCTGGACGTGGTCGCGCCCGACGAGCTGCTGCCCTTGTGCCGCCGCATCGCAAAGGACATGCTGAGCTGCGACGCGGCGACCCTGCGCGACCTCAAGCGCGCGATCAACGCTGGCCTGCACGCGACGCTGGACGAAGGCCTGGTGCTCGAGGGCGAGTTGGCGCGTGCCTGTCTCTCGCGCTTCGACACGGGCAGCTTCGGCGCGCGCAGCGCGACGGTGATGCGGCGCGGCAAGGACCAGGCGGCTTGATCGATTCGTCGGATGCGACGATACCCGCCGCAGGCGCCGAAGCGACAGTGACGGTCATGACAGAAACAACGCCACAGACCGCTCCGCCGGCAGCGAAAGCCGTCATCCAGCTCGTCGCCGACGGCGCCGTCGCGACCCTCCTGCTGGACCTCGCGCAGCCGAAGAACAGCTTCCGTGCCTCCGACGTTGAGCGGCTCAGTGCGCTGCTCGACGAGGCGGTGCAGTCCGGCGCGCGGTGCCTGGTGATCCGCGGTGCGGGCACCGTCTTCTCGGCCGGTTGGGACATCGGCTCGATCGATCCAGCGGGCGATGACCCGATGGCCGTGATCGCCGGCGTGGTCGGCCCTTTCTGCCGCAAGCTGCGCGAACTGCCGGTGCCGACGATCGCGGCGGTGGCCGGCCCGGCGCTCGGCTTCGGGCTGGGGCTGGCGCTGTGCTGCGACCTCTGCGTGGCCGAAGAAGACGCGCTGTTCGGCAGCCCGTTCCGTCACATCGGCATGGTGCCGGACACCGGCGCCCACTACTTCTTCCTGAGCCGCCTGGGCCACGCCCTGGCGTCGGAGCTGATCTATACCGGCCGCATGGTGAGCGGCGAGGAGGCTATGCGCCTGCGGCTCATCAATCGCGCGGTCGCCAAGGGCAGCGTCGCGGCCGAGGCGCATGCGCTCGCGCAGAACATCGCTGGCGGGCCGACCGAGGCGTTCCGCCTGTCCAAGCAGATCCTGCTGGAGGGCGGCGACTTCGAGTCGATGGTTGCGCACGAAGGCCGCCAGCTTCGCAAGGTGTTCGCGACCGCCGACCTGCACGAGGGCATCGCCGCCTTCCAGCAGCGCCGCAAGCCCCATTTCACCGGCGCCTGATCGCGCTCCTTCCCCTCTCTTTTTCGAAGACTGACACCGATGACAGAAGCCTACATCCTCGACGCTGTGCGCACACCGCGCGGCCGTGGCCGCGCGAGCGGCAGCCTGCACGAAGTGGCACCCGTGCGCCTTGCCGCCGGCGTGCTGCAGGCGCTGCGCGACCGCAACAGGCTCGACACCTCCAAGGTCAACGACGTGATCCTCGGCTGCGCCGGGCCGGTGCTCGAGCAGGCCGCCGACATCGGCAAGGCGGCGGTGTTCGCCGCCGGCTACGACGAGGCCGTGCCGGGCATCCAGATCAACCGCTTCTGCGGCTCCGGCCTGGAGGCCTGCAACTTCGCGTCGGCGCTGGTCAAGGCCGGGCAGGCGGAGCTGGCGATCGGCGGTGGTGTGGAGAGCATGTCGCGGGTGCCGATGGCGGCCGCGGGCGGCCCGTGGATCACCGATCCGCAGATCACCATCGCCAACCGCATCGTGCCGCAGGGGGTGTCCGCCGACCTGATCGCCACGCTCTATGGCTACAGCCGCGAGGACGTCGACCGCTATGCGGTCGAGAGCCAGCGTCGCGCCGCCGCGGCCTGGGCCGAGGGCCATTTCGCGAAGTCGGTCGTGCCGGTGCGCGACGTCAACGGCCTGATGATCCTCGGCCACGACGAGCATGTGCGTGGTGACACCACGATGGCCTCGCTCGCGCAGCTCGAACCGTCCTTCGGCGTCCAGGGCGAGAAGATGGGCTTCGACGCGATGGCGCTGCACCGCTATCCGCAGCTCGGCGGCATCGAGCACGTGCACCATGCCGGCAATTCCTCGGGCGTGGTGGACGGCGCTTCCGCCGTGCTGATCGGCACCAGGGAAGCCGCTGCGCTGCAGGGCCTGCGGCCACGGGCGCGGGTGCTGTCCTTCGGCACCATCGGCTCGGAGCCGACCATCATGCTGACCGGCCCGGCACCTGCGGCCGAGGCGGCGCTCAAGCGCGCCGGCATGTCGGCCAAGGACATCGACCTGTTCGAGTGCAACGAGGCCTTCGCCGCGGTGGTGCTGCGCTTCATGGAGGCACTCGGCGTGCCGCACGACAAGGTGAACGTGAACGGCGGCGCCATCGCCATGGGCCACCCGCTGGGTGCGAGCGGCGGCATGCTGCTGGCGACCCTGCTCGACGAGCTCGAACGCCGCGACCTCTCCACTGGCCTGGTGACGATGTGCGTCGGCGGCGGCATGGGGTCGGTGATGGTCATCGAGCGCGTCTGAGCGTCGGGGCATGCAGCACTTCACAGAAATCGCAGGAGAAAAATTCGATGATTGATTACCAGATTGACGCCGACGGCATCGCCACGCTCACGTGGAACGTGGCCGACCGTCCCATGAACGTGCTGAACCTGGCCTCCATCGCCGCGTTCGACGAAGCCGTCCGCAAGGCCATCGCCGACCCGCAGGTCAAAGGCGTGATCGTCGCCTCGTCGCGCCCCGAGTTCGTGGCCGGCGGCGACCTCGATTTGATCCGTGGCATCCGCACGGCGGAAGAATCGATGGCGAGCTCCGGCCCGTTCAGCCGCACGCTGCGCCTGCTGGAGACCTCCGGCAAGCCCTTCGTGGCGGCCATCAACGGCACGGCGCTGGGGGGCGGCCTGGAGATCTGCCTGGCCTGCCATCGCCGCATCGCGGTGGACGATCCGAAGATCCAGCTCGGCGTGCCGGAAGTGTCGTTGGGCCTGCTGCCGGCTGCCGGCGGCACGCAGCGCCTGCCGCGCATGATCGGCATCAAGGCCGCGTTGCCCTACCTGCTGGAGGGCCGCAAGGTCGCCCCTGCGCAGGCGCTCGAGGCGGGCATCGTCGACGAACTGGTGCCTGCGGCGCAACTGCTTGCGCGTGCGAAGGCATGGCTGCGGGCCGATGGCGCAGCGGCCGTCGTCAAGCCGTGGGACGCCAAGGGCTTCCGGTTTCCGGGTGGCACGTCGCAGGACGTCGGCGCTGCGCAGATCTTCTTCGGCATCTCCGCGCAGCTGCTGGGCAAGACCCAGGCGCTCTATCCGGCGCCCGAGGCGATCCTGGCCTGCGTGTACGACGGCTGCCAGGTCGATATCGACACCGGCCTGAAGATCGAGCAGCGCCAGTTCGCGCGGCTGGCCACCTCGGCCCAGACCAAGAACATGATCCGCACGCTCTTCTATTCGATGGGCGATGCGAACCGGTTGGCTGATCGGCCCCAGGGTGCACCGACGCGCAAGTTCACCAAGGTGGGCGTGCTGGGCGCCGGCATGATGGGCGCGGGGCTGGCCCATGTCAGCGCGCAGGCCGGGCTGCAGGTCGTGCTGCTCGACACCACGATCGAGGCCGCCGAAAAGGGCAAGGCCTATGGCGCCAAGCTGCTCGACGCGATGGTGGCCAAGGGCCGCCTGCCGGCCGAGCGGCGCGACCAGGCACTGGCGCTGGTCACGCCGACCACCGACTACGCGGCGCTGGCCGGCTGCGAGATCGTCATCGAGGCGGTCTTCGAGAGCCGCGAGGTCAAGGCCGAGGTCACGCGCCGGGCCGAGGCGGCGATGGACCCCGATGCGATCTTCGCGTCGAACACCTCCACGCTGCCCATCACCGGGCTGGCCGAGGTGTCGGTGCGCCCGGCGCTCTTCGTCGGGCTGCACTTTTTCTCGCCGGTCGAGAAGATGCCGCTGGTCGAGGTGATCCGCGGGCAGAAGACCTCCGATGCCACGATTGGCCAGGCGATGGATTTCGTCAAGCGCATCCGCAAGACCCCGATCGTGGTGAACGACTGCCCGTCCTTCTACGCCAACCGCGCCTTCGCGATGCTGCCCTACGAGGCGATGACGATGCTGCGCGAGGGCGTCGAGCCGAACCTGATCGAGAACGCCGCACGCCTGGCCGGCATGCCGATGCCGCCACTGGCACTGATCGACGAGGTCTCGGTCGAGCTGCTCTACAAGGCGCTCAAGCAGGCGCGGCTGGACCAGGGCGACGCCTACCGCGAGCAGCCGCAGGACGCGGTCATGCACGCGATGGTCGAGGACTTCCAGCGCATCGGCCGCAAGGCGGGCAAGGGCTTCTACGACTATCCGGCGGATGGCCGCAAGCGTCTGTGGCCTGGCTTGGCCGAACACTACCCGCTGGCCGAGGTACAGCCGACGCTCGAGACGGTGCGCAACCGCCTGATGTACTCCCAGTCGCTCGAGGCCGCACGCTGCGTGGCGGAGGGCATCGTGAGCGTCAAGGACGCCGACGTCGGCTCGCTGCTCGGCTGGGGCTTTCCGGCGGTGCTCGGCGGTGCGATCAGCTACATCGACATGGTCGGCGCGGCCCGCTTCGTCGCGGAATGCGATGCGCTGGCCCAGGCGCATGGCGAGCGCTTCGCGGTGCCGGCTTCGCTGCGCGAGATGGCATCGACCCACCAGCGCTACCACGCGATCTGACATGAAACAGCCCCCACGCTCCCCCGCTTCGCGCGGTCCGCTGCCCCCCGAGGGGGCGCGTCAGTGCCTTCGGGCGGCCGGGCGCCACTGACATGGCCGGCCCCCTTCAAGGCGTCACCGTCATCGAACTGGCCGGCATCGGCCCCGGCCCCTTCGCCGGGATGATGCTGGCCGACATGGGCGCGCGGGTGATCCGCATCGACCGCATCCCGTCGCCGGGTGGTGGCAGCGCGCTCGAAGGCCTGATGCGCAACGACAGCATCGTGGACCGCGGCCGTGAATCGATCGCCGTGAACATGAAGGACCCGCGCGGCATCGAGATGGTGCTCGCGCTGGTCGAGCGCGCGGACATCCTGATCGAGGGCTTCCGGCCCGGCGTGACCGAGAAGCTCGGCCTGGGACCCGATGACTGTCATGCCCGCAACCCCCGGCTCGTCTATGGCCGCATGACCGGGTGGGGCCAGACCGGCCCGCTCGCGAACGCAGCCGGCCACGACCTGAACTACATCGCACTGTCCGGCGCCCTGCATGCGATGGGCCCGCAGGACCGGCCGCCCGCACCGCCGTTGAACCTCGTCGGCGACTACGGCGGCGGCGGCATGCTGCTCGCGCTCGGTGTGGTCGCAGCCCTGCTGGAGGCGCGCACATCGGGGCAAGGCCAGCTGGTCGATGCGGCCATGACCGACGGCGCTGCCGTGCTGATGGCGGCGCAGTACGGCCTCATGGCCAAGGGCCACTGGGGCGATGCGCGCGAGAGCAACTTCCTCGACGGTTCCGCGCACTTCTATGGCAACTACGAATGCGCCGACGGCCGCTTCGTCTCGATCGGCTCGATCGAGCCGCAGTTCTACCGGCAACTGCTTGAGAAGTGCGAGATCTCCGACCCGCATTTCCTGCAGCAATGGGAGCGCGGCGAATGGCCTGCGCTCAAGGCCAAGCTGGCGGCGCTGTTGCGCACGCGCAGCCGCGACGCGTGGTGCGCGCTGCTCGAAGGCAGCGACGTGTGCTTCGCGCCAGTGCTGGCCATGAGCGAGGCGCCGCAGCATCCGCACAACCGTGCCCGCGGCACCTTCGTCGCACCGGGCGGGGTGGTGCAGCCGGCGCCCGCGCCGCGCTTCGGCCGCACCCCGAGCGAGTTGCCGCCGCCGGCCCCGGTGATCGGGCGCGACAGCGTCGCGCTGCTGCGCTCGCTGGGCCTGTCGGATGGTGACATCGCGGCGCTGCGCGACGCTGGCGCCGTCTACGGCCCCGGCGGAGCCGCCTGAGATGTCGTCCGCTACATCGGGTCGACGCCCGGTGCACACGCGCCGCATCGTCTGCGAGGGCTTCGCGCGCGACGACGGGCTGTTCGACATCGAAGGCACGCTGACCGACACCAAGCCCTTCGCGTTGGCGCTGCCCGAGGGCTCGGTCGACGGCGGCCAGCCGATCCACCAGATGAAGGTGCGCCTGGGCATCGACCGCGACTTCGTCATCCGCGAGGCCGTGGCGCAGACGCTGCACGCGCCCTATGGCGTCTGCGGCGACATCGCCGACAGCTACCGTCAGCTTGTCGGCCTGCGCATCGAGCCCGGCTTCACGCAGGCCGTGAAGCGCCGCTTTCGCGGCATGCTCGGCTGCTCGCACATGACCGAGCTGCTGCCGCCGATGGCGACCACGGCCTTCCAGATCCTCTGGGCGCAGCCCGACGGGTTCGGCGGCGCCGACGCGCAGGGGAGCCCGCAGCGCAGCTCGCCGCTCGGTGGCTGCCATGCGCTGCGGCTCGATGGCGCCGTGGTGCGGCGGCACTTTGCGCACCTTCTTTCTTCCAACGCCACAGGCTAGCCAGCGCATGGACTATTCCGGCATTCATCGACCCGTGCGCGCGCTCGTGCCGGCGGACGACGGCGACCATCCGATCGAGGCGCATCCCTTCTTCAACGAGAGCCGCTACATCCACCTGGTCGACGGCGCCGCGGGCGTGGGTGGATGGTTCCGCATCGGCCGCCGCCCGAACCAGGGTTTCGCGGAGATGACCGTGTGCCTCTACCTGCCCGACGGGCAGGTCGGCTTCATGCATGCCAAGCCGTCCATGGCGGCCGGCGACGGCCTGGCGGCGGCGGGACTGTCCTTTCAGATCGATGCGGCCTTCCAGCGCATGCGGGTGCGCTATGCGGGCCCGCTGTGCCTGATGCCCGATGGGCGCGCGATGGAGGACCCGAAGGCCGCATTCAAGACCCATCCGCGCGTGAACTGCACCATTGCCCTCCAGCTCACGGCCGTCGCACCCGCGCACGGGGGTGAGCTGCTCGAGGCCGATGGTCGCCCGTACGACGAGGGCGAGGGCCGCTACTTCGCGCGCGCGCACTACGACCAGTCGCTGCGTGGCAGCGGGTTGATCACGGTCGATGGGCGCTGCCATGCGGTCAACGGGTTCGGGCTGCGCGACCACTCGTGGGGGCCACGCATCTGGCAGTCGATCCCCTGGTATCGCTGGTTTCCCTGCACCTTCGACGAGGGCTTCTCGATCTGCCTGATCATGGTTCGCAAGGCGGATGGCGAGCATGTCGAGACCGGTTTCGTGCACGAGGACGGCGAGATGCTGCACGTCCACGACATCGCGCTCGAGACCGACTACGACGCGCAGCACTACCCGACGGGCTTTCGTCTGCGCTGCAGCGACGAGCGCGGGCGCATCTATGCGATCACAGGCGAAACGCTCAATGCCGTGCCTTGCCGGCATGTGCGCTCGCTGGCCGACGGCGCGACGGACACCACGCGCATCATGGAATCCATGACCCGCTACACCTGCAACGGCAAGGTCGGCTACGGCTTGGCGGAGTACATGGACCATGTGGCGGACGGCGTGTTCGAAGGCGTCCGGGCCGGGTACTGAACGCATGGATGCCGGTTCCGTCGCCGCCCGCCTGTGGCCCCTCGTCGCGCGCTGGGTGCCGGGCGCCACCGGGGTGGGCGACGTCAAGGCGCTCGCTGGCGGCGCCAGCCAGGCGATCTGGTCCTTCGATGCGCTCACGCCCGAAGGCGCCATGCCGCTGGTGCTGCGCTGCGCCCAGCAATGGAGCGCCGAAGGGCAGGCGGGCAGCGTCGACATGACGACCGAGGCGCAGCTGCTGCGCCTGGCGGCCGACGGCGGTGTGCCGGTCCCGGTGGTGCGCGGCGTGCTGGCGCCGGCGGACAGCCTGGGTGAAGGCTTCGCCATGGACCGCGTCGCGGGCGAGGCGGACGGCCGCACGATCCTGCGCGACCCGGCCTTCGCGACCGTCCGGCCGACGCTGGCCGCGACGTGCGGCCGCCTGATGGCGCGCATTCACCGGATGCCATCGGACCGGCTGCCGCCACTGCGCTTCGGGCAGGCGGCGGACGAGTGCCGCGCCTGGGCGGCGCGGCATCGGGCCAACGGCTCGGCGCGGCCGGTGTTCGAATGGGCGCTGCGATGGCTGGCCGGCCATCTGCCACAGAAAGTGGCCGCGCCCACGCTGGTCCACGGGGACTTCCGCAATGGCAACCTCATCGTCGGACCCGAAGGCGTGCGCGCGGTGCTCGATTGGGAGCTGGCGCATCGCGGCGATCCGATGGAGGACCTCGGCTGGTTCTGCGTGAATGCCTGGCGCTTCGGTCACATCGACCAGCCCGCCGGCGGCTTCGGTTCGCGCGCTGAGCTGTTCGCCGGCTACGAAGCCGAAAGCGGCCTGTCGGTCGACCCGGCACGCGTGCACTTCTGGGAAGTCTTCGGCAACTTCAAGTGGGGCGTGGTCTGCGACAGCATGGGCCTGGCCTTCATCCGCGGCACCGATCGCAGCCTGGCACGCGCGGCCGTGGGACGACGCGCCTCCGAGGCCGAGATCGACCTGCTGCACCTGCTCGACCCCGGGCACCGACCATGACCGATTCGCCCACTGCCGTCGAATTGCTGGACGCCGTCGTGCTCTTCCTGCGCGAGCAGGTGAAGCCACCGCTGGAGGCCGCCAGCGCGCGCGATGCACGCATCGCAGCCAGCCTGCTGCAGATGGTGCGGCGCGAACTGGCCCGTCCGGCAGGCGACGAGACGGAAGAAATCGCGCGTCTTCAGTCGCTGCTGGGGAGCCGGGAGTGCGACCTCGCCACGCTGAACCGGTTGCTGTGCACGCGGATCGCCGAGGGCGGCATCGACGTCACCAATCCCGCGCTGAGCGCGCACCTGTGGACGGTGACCGCCGCCAAGCTGGCGATCGACCAGCCCGCGCAGTCGACGTACGTGCGTGTCTTCAAACGCTAGTCTTCATTCACAAGGACGTTCCGTGCCTCTCCCATCCTCTTTCCTCGGGCGCTTCAGCGTGCCCGTCATCGCCGCCCCCATGTTCCTGATTTCCGGGCCGGAACTGGTCATCGCCTGTTGCCGGGCGGGTGTTGCCGGCACCTTCCCGGCGCTGAACACGCGCACGACCGAGGAGTTCGGCGCCTGGCTGTCGGAGATCGGCTCGGCGCTGGCACCCGCGGCCGAGGAAGCGCCCGCGCCCTACGGCGTCAACCTGATCCTGCACCCGTCCAACACCCGGCTGGACGCGGACCTCGCGGTTCTGGTCGCGCATCGCGTGCCCTTCGTCATCACCAGCCTGGGCCATCCCGGCCAGGTGATCGAGGCCGTGCACGGCTATGGCGGCGTGGTGTTCAGCGACGCGATCCACGCCAAGCATGCGCGCAAGGCCATCGATGCGGACGTGGACGGGCTCATCGCCGTGGGCAGCGGCGCTGGCGGCCACGCGGGCACCCAGAGCCTGTTCAGCCTGGCGCGCGAACTGCGCAGCTTCTGGGACGGCCCGCTGGTGCTCGGCGGCGCCATCAGCGACGGGCAGGGCGTGCGTGCGGCCGAGGTGCTGGGCGCCGACCTGGCCTACCTCGGCAGCCGCTTCATCGCGACGCAGGAATGCCGCGCGGTGCCCGCCTTCAAGCAGATGGTGCTCGACGCATCGGCAGCCGACATCGTCTACACGGACCTGGTCTCCGGCACGCACGCCAACATGCTGTTGAAGAGCCTGCAGCAGGCCTATGGTGCCGACTGGCAGCGCGAGGCCGGTCAGCGGCGCGCCGACGGCCCCAAGGCCTGGCGCGACGTGTGGAGCGCGGGGCACGGCGTGGCCACCATCGGCGACGTGCCGTCGGCCGCGGCGTTGATTGCCCGGCTGCGCACCGAATACCTTGCGGCTTCAGCCCTGCCCCTGGCGGCGGCGCTGAGAACACCGCAGGCGGCCTGATGCCCGCCCGAACCACTTCATCCACTTCGAGAGACAACCCAATGTACCCACGCGATCTGTTTGGTCCCGAGCATGTGCAGTTCCGCGACACCGTGGCGCGCTTCATGGAACACGAAGTCGCCCCGAACCTGGAGCGTTGGGAGTCGCAAGGCGGCTTCGAACGCAGCCTGTTCGATCGCGCCGGCGCGGCCGGGCTGCTGTGCCCGACCGTCCCGGAGGCCTACGGCGGACCGGGGGCCGACCTGCTCTACACCGCGGCGCTGCTGGAGGAGGCGGCGCCCTACAGCAACATGGGCCTGTCGTTCGCGATGCACTCGGACATCGTCACCAACTACGTGCTGCACTACGGCAGCGAAGCGCTCAAGCAGGCCTACCTGCCGAAGATGGTGGCCGGCGAGATCGTCGGCGCCCTGGCCATGACCGAGCCCAGCGGCGGCTCCGACGTGAAGGCTGTGCGCACGACCGCGGTGCGTGACGGCGAGCATTTCGTGGTGTCGGGTTCCAAGACCTTCATCTCCAACGCCAGCGTCTGCGACATGGTGATCGTCGTTGCCAAGACCGACCCGCAGGCCGGCGCCAAGGGCGTGAGCCTGCTGGTGGTCGATGCAGCCTCGCCGGGGCTGACCAAGGGTGCGCCGCTCAAGAAGATGGGCCTCAAGTCGCAGGACACCGGCGAGCTGTTCTTCGACCAGGTGCGCGTGCCGGTCGGCAATCTGCTGGGCGAGGAGAACAAGGGCTTCGCCTACCTGATGCGCGAGCTGCCCTGGGAGCGTCTGCAGATCGCGATCTCGGCCATCGCCGCGGCGGAGGCGGCCTATGGTTGGACGCTGGCCTACGTGCGCGAGCGCAAGGCCTTCGGCCAGGCGGTGATCGACTTCCAGACCGCGCGTTTCACGCTGGCTGAACTCAAGACCGAGCTGCGCATCGGCCGCGTCTTCGTCGATCGTTGCATGCAGCTTCTGCTGCGCGGCGAACTCGATGCGCAGATGGCGTCGATGGCCAAGTACTGGACCACCGACCTGCAGGGCAAGGTAGTCGACGCCTGCGTTCAGCTCCACGGCGGCTACGGCTTCATGGCCGAATACCCGATCGCCAAGGCCTACGTCGACGCGCGCGCGCAGCGCATCTATGGCGGCACCAACGAGATCATGAAAGAGCTGATCGCGCGCGAGCTGTGAACCGGATCGCGGGCGGGAGGAACCTTGAACAGGGAGCAGGCATGACGGAATCATGGGTGCAGTTCGACATCGACGGACAGGTGGCGACCCTGACGCTCAACGACCCAGGGCGCATGAACCCCTTGGGCGAGCCGCTGGTGCGTGCGTGCCTCGACGCCTTGCGCCAAGTGCGTGACGACCATCGCATCCGGGCCCTCGTCCTCACCGGCCGGGGCCGCGCCTTCAGCGCTGGCGCCGACCTACCGGCGCTGGCTGCACCGCGGCCTGCCGGCGCGCCGTCCCTCGGTGCCGAGGTGGCTGCGCTGATGACCGAAGGCGGCAACCGGCTGGTCGAGCAGTTGCGCGCGCTTCCGGTGCCGGTCGTTTGCGCCCTCCAGGGCGCGGCGGTCGGAGGCGGCGCGGGCCTGGCGCTGGCGGGCGACATTGTGGTGGCGGCGCGGTCGAGCTATTTCTACCTGCCGTTCATTCCCGCGCTCGGTATCGTGCCGGACATGGGCAGCAGCTGGTTCCTGCCGCGCGCGGCCGGCCGTGCCCGCGCCATGGGCCTGGCCTTGCTGGGGGATCGGGTCAGTGCCGAGCAGGCCGCGCAATGGGGGTTGATCTGGGCGTGCGTCGACGACGACCAACTGCCCGCCGAGGCTGCCCGGCTGGCGGACCAACTGGCCGCGTTGCCGGCGCATGCGATCCAGGAGGCGCGCGCGCTGTTCGACGCCTCGGCCGGCCACACGCTGGCGCAGCAACTGGACTATGAGCGGGACCGGCAGCGCGAGCTCATCGATGGACCCTGTTTCGCCGAAGGCGTGCAGGCCTTCCTGCACAAGCGCAGGCCCGTGTTCCCGCCACGGGCCTGACGTCTACACGGTCGCCGCCGGCGCGGTGCGCCACTGTTCCTTGACGACCCGGCGCAGCAGCTTGCCGGTCGGGGTGCGTGGCAGGATGCCGAACTCGACGCGCCGCGGGCACTTGAAGTGGGCGATCCGGGTGCGGCAGAAGTCGATGAGTTCCTGCGCCAGCGCCGTGGAGGGCGCCACCCCGTCGCGCAGCTCCACCACGGCCAGCACGTCCTCGCCGAACTCGGCGCTCGGCGCACCCACCACCGCCGCGTCGTGCACGGCCGGATGGCCCATCAGCGCTTCCTCGGTCTCGCGCGGATAGATGTTGACGCCCCCGGAGATGATCAGGTCGGTGCGCCGGTCGGCCAGGTAGACGAAGCCATCCTCATCGATGTGGCCGAAATCGCCCAGCGTGCTCCAGCCCTGCTTGCTGAACGCGCGCTGCGTCTTCTGCGGATCGTTGTGGTACTCGAAGCGCGGGGTTCCGCTGAAGTAGAGCGCGCCGATCTCGCCGGCGGGAAGTTCGTCCTCCGCTTCGTCGAGGACGCGCACCTGGCCGAACAGGGCACGGCCCACGGTGCCCGGGTGGCTCATCCAGTCCTGCGGTCCCGCGGCGCACAGTCCGTTGTTCTCGCTGCCAGCGTAGTACTCGTGGACGATCGGCCCGAACCAGTCGAGCATGCGCTGCTTCACCTCGATCGGGCAGGGCGCCGCGGCGTGCACCACCATGCGCAGGCTCGCCAGGTCGTGGCGGCGGCGTTCGGCCTCGGGCAGTTCGAGCAGGCGCACGAACATGGTGGGAACGAACTGCGCATGGGTGACGTGGTGCTGCGCGATCGCTGTCAGCGCCTCCGCGGGCTTGAACTTGGGCATGACCACGACCTCGCCGCCGTAGCGCAAGGCGGCCATGGCCCAGGACAGCGGCGCGGCATGGTAGAGCGGCGCCAGCGACAGCAGCACGGCGCCGGCATCGATGCCGTGCAGCCGGGCGGCCAGCTGATCACCCATGCCAGGCGAGCCCCAGGGCGCGGCTGCGGCGGGGCGCTTGATGCCCTTGGGCCGCCCGGTCGTGCCGGAGGAATAGAACATGGGCTGGCCTTCGATCTCGTCGAGCGTGGCGCCGTCGCTGGCGGGGTCGTCGAGGATGGCGTCCAGGCTGTCGAAGCCACCCTGCGCCGCGCCGCCGACCAGGCGGATGCTCAGCTGCGGCAGGCGATGCGCAAACGTGGCGGCGACTTCGAGTTCGGTCGGCGAGACGATCAGGGCCTTGGCACCGCAGTCTTTGACGATGTAGGCGACCTCGTCGGGCGCCAGATGCCAGTTCACAGGCGTGAAGTAGAGGCCGCAGCGCTGCGCGGCCCAGCAGACGCTGAAGTAGTCGACGTTGTTGCGCATCAGCACCGCGATGTGGTCGCCGCGCCCCAGGCCCTGGCGGCGCAGATGCACCGCCAGGCGGCGCGATCGCCGGTCGAGGGCGGCGTAGTCCAGGCGGGCGCTGCCGTCGGCCATGACCACGGCGGTGCGGTTGGGGCGGGCGGCGGCGTGCAGGCCGATGTGCAGCGGTTGGAAGTCAGGCGTGGTCATGGTGGGACGAAGAGGCAAGAGGGTGGAGGGGTGTGGCGGCGGGGCGCGGCGGGCGCCCCAGGTAGAGGGCGAGGCTCAGGCGCTGCACCCAGCCGCCATAGGGCGGGTGGAAAAGCCGCACGGGGAACAGGCGCCGTTCCTGGAACACCGGCTTGGCATGCGACAGCGCCTGGAAGCCTTCCAGGCCGTGGTAGCTGCCCATGCCCGAGGGGCCGATGCCGCCGAACGGCAGGTCGTTTTGGAACACATGCCAGCCCCAGTCGTTGATCGTCATGCCACCGGCATGCGTGTGGCGCCGCAGGCGTGTCGATTCGTCACGGTCATGGCCGAAGTAGTACATGGCCAGCGGACGTGGCGCTTCATGCAGATGGGCCAGCACCTCGTCGAACGATTCGTAAGGCAGCACGGGGAGGATGGGCCCGAACAGCTCTTCGCGTGCGATGCGCATGGACGGCTTGACGTTCAGGACGATGTGCAAAGGGATACGCCGACCGGGTCGCAGGTCGCCGCAGGCGATCACCTGCGCGCCCTGGTCGGCGGCGTCGGCCAGCAGCGCATGCAGGCGTTCGGCATGGCGCGCGCTCACGATGCAGGTGTAGTCTTCGTCGTGGGCCGCGCCCTGGGGGTGCATGGCGCCGAACGCCTGCTGCACGTGCTCGACGAAGGCCTGCATCTGCTCGGCCGGGACCAGCGCGTAGTCGGGTGCGATGCAGATCTGGCCGGCGTTGAAGCTCTTGCCATGCGCCAGCTTGGCCGCCGCATCCTGCAGGCTGGCCGTGCGCGACACGATGGCGGGCGACTTGCCGCCCAGCTCGAGGGTGACGGGCACCAGGTTGTCGGCCGCGGCGCGCATCACCTCGCGGCCGACCGCGGTCGATCCGGTGAAGACCAGGTGGTCGAAGGGCAGGGCCGAGAAGGCCTGCGCCACCGGCACCGGCCCATCGACGACACACACCTCGCTTTCGTCGAACACCTCGGCCAGCAGGCGGCGCACCGCTTGCGTGGTGGCGGGCGTGAACTCCGACATCTTGATCATCGCGCGGTTGCCTGCGGCGATGGCCGTGATCAGCGGGCCGATGGAGAGGTAGCACGGGAAGTTCCACGGCGCGATCACGCCGACCACGCCCTTGGGCTGGTATTCGACCCACGCCTTGTTGATGCGGAACAGCAGCTCGGTACGCCGGCGCTGCGGCTTCATCCATCGGCGCAGGCGGTGCACCGCATGGTCGATTTCCAGCACCAGTCCGAGCACGTCGGCCAGCTTGGACTCGGTGGTCGAGCGTCCGCCGAAGTCCGTCGACATGGCGTCGCACAGCAGATCCTGATGGCGCCGCAGGCCATCGCGCAGCGCCCGCAGCTGGGCCAGGCGTGTGGCCAGCGTGGGGTCGGGCTGCGCGGTGAAGGCGGCGCGCATGCGCGCGAGCTGCTGCTGCAGCTGCTCGGCGGTGGGGTGGTCCAGGGCATGCATCGTGCTCAGAAGCGATAGCCGACACCGACCACGTAGATGGACGGGTCGAGCTTGACGCGCGCCGTGCCGGGCACATTGCCGAATGCGGGGACCGTGCCGCGTGCCGTGGTCTTGACGAACACCTTGCGCGCGTCGAGGAACAGGCTCCACTGCGGCGACAGCGGAATGTCGATGCCGGCCTGCAGCACCGAGCCCCAGGCGTTGTCGGCCTTCAGTCCCGCGATGTCGCCGTCATACGTCTTCATGACCCAGACATAGCTGATGCCTGCACCGACATAGGGACGCACCGGCCCCAGGTTGCCCAGGTCGTAGGTGGCCGTCAGCATCAGAGGGGCATAGCGGATCTTGCCCAGGGTGCCGGTGGGGGCAGCCGGCAGCGTGCCAGCGTTCGTCAGCGTGGTGGTGGGCGGGGTGCCGAGGGCGGTTCGCAAGGTCCAGTCCGGCGTCAGTGCATAGCCGATCTCGAGCGCAGCCGCCGTGTTGTTCTTGATGTGGATATCCCCGCCCGGAAAGACGGAGCCCGTGGGGAGCTCCACGGTGCTGCGCGTGTCGAACCGGATGGCGGCGACACCGGCGCGGACCGACCAGGGCGAGGTTTGCGCGAGCGCAGGAAGTGCCGCGCTGGACAGGGCCAGCAGCAGGGCCGCGCGTGAAGGGCTGAGGTGCATGTTGTCTCCGAGCTGTGCTCTTGTGTTGATCTCGGAGTGATCTTCAGCGGGGCCGGCGGCGCCCCTGCCCTTCGAAAGTATGGTGGTGCGCTAGGGAAAACCCACGCGATGCGCGACCTTGCCGCAGCCCTGACCGCACGGCCTGGCCTCACACGATGGCGCCGATCGCGCGCGCCCGTGTGACCGCGGCGATCCGCGTCTTCACGCCGAGCTTGGCGTAGCAGTTGTACAGATGCCATTTCACGGTCGGCACCGACAGGCCCGCGCGGTCCGCGATCTGCTGGTTGTCCAGCCCGAGGCCCAGCAGCTCGATGAGCTGCAGCTCGCGCGTGGTCAGGTGTTCGACTGCGGGCGCGTCGGCATTCGCCGGGGGAGCGTCCTGCCCGCAATGGCGCAGCCGCTCGAGCAGCTGCAGCTCGTCGGGCTGCGTGAAGCCGAAGTCCTTGTTGCGCGCGCGCTGGAGGATGGCACCGATGGCGTTTGCATGTTCGATGAACGGCCACAGCAGCCGCCGTGTCGCCGCGAGCGCGATGGCCAGCGCGAGCTGGCGCACGGCGCGCGGCTGCTCGCCGGCCCGAACATGGAGGCTCGCGGACAGCAGGTGCCACTCCAGCAGATCGCGCAGCCGGCCCGCGGCCCGGGCCTGCCGGACCTGCACGGCGATCTCGTCCTGCATGTGGGCCGAACGGCCGCTCGTGGCCATCAGCTCGATGCGTGCCATATGGAACTGGCCGTCGTCCCAGGGCGGTGCCGGTTCGGCCGGGGACTGTGACGCATCCAGCAGGCCGGTGGTGCGCGCCAGCTCGCGCGCGGCATCGCGCAGTTCCAGCCGCAGCAGGCGACGCACGCGAAAGGCATCGAGCAGGCACTGCAGGCGCGGCGGGTAGTTCCGTGCGACCGCATCGAGTCTGCTTGCTTGTTCGGCGTCGTCCGCCTGGCCCAGGGCCACGCAGACCGACAGGCCCGGTGCCACGCAATCGGTCACGCCATAGCGCCCGGCCGAGACCAGGCCGCGCAGCGCAGCGGCGCGCGCTTCCTCTGTGCGGCCCAGGTCCAGCAGGGCGCGTGAATGCACAAGGTCGAGCGTGTGGATCAGGTCCGAGTCCGTTTCCAGCGCCTGGCTGAAGGCGAGGCGTGCGGCCGTCAGCCGGCGTTCGGCGTCGAGCGGTTCGCCTCGGGCGATCAGGATGCAGCTGGCGACCGTTTCGACCAAGGTGCGGCCATATGGGCTCTCGGTGCGCGAGATTGCGCCTTCGGCTAGCAGGATGCGGCGCCAGGCCACGACCGGTGCGCCGCGTGCGAGCTCTACAACGCCGACGGCGCCATGGGCGATGCAGGTGCCGTAGGCATCGCGGCCGTTGTCCTGCGCCAGCCAGTCGTCGGCGTCGATCACGCACTGCGCCATGGCATCGGTGTGCGCGAGAGCGACCGCGCGCTGCAGGCGCAGCCGCTGCTGCATGGCGATGTCGACCGGACAGGTTTCGCCCGTCTGGCCTTGCTGGCTCAGCGCATCGAGCGCCCGCAGCGCACGCTCGGATTGCCGGGTGAAGCACAGCGACCAGATGTGCCAGGCCTGGGCCTCGTGCGATGGCGCAAAGCCGGCGGCACTGAGCACTTCGACCCACCGCACGAACTGCACCAGCAGGCCCTGGTCGGCCACGACGCGCTGGGCGATCGTGTCCAGCCAGGCGCGTGCCATCGGCATCGCACCGGCCTCGATCGCCAGGTCGATGGCATGCGTCATGTCGCCATGGTCGGCATGCCAGCGCGCGGCGTGCTGCAACACGTCCTGGCGCCGCGCCGTGGTGATCGAGGCTTCGCCCGTGCCGAGCAGGTACTGGCGCAGCAGCGTGTGCAATCGCCACCAGCGCCGGTTGCGGTCGAGCGGAAAGAGCAGCACGTTGCGCGAGCGCAGCAGCTCGATCCATTGCGCCGCCTGCTCGCACCCGGTGGCTTGCCGGGCCAACGGCGCGGAGAACTCCCGGAGCAACGCGATCTCACGCAGGAAGGTCACCACCTCGGGTTCGAAGCCGGTCAGCACGCGTTGCGCAAGGACGTCCGCGATGTCGACGTCCTCGCCCGAGAACTGCGCCAGCGCGCCCCGCAGGCTGCCTTGCTGTTGCGACAGGACGGCCAGCAGGCGGAGCGCGGCGGGCCAGCCTTCGGTGCGTTCCTGGCTGCGCGCGATCAGTTCTGCGCTGGTCTCCAGCGAGGCCTGCTCGAACAGCTGCGCGCTGCACTGGCCGTCGAACATCAGATGCTCGACCTGCAGGTGCACCGCGTTGAGTTCCATCTTGGCGCGTGCCAGGTCCAGCGGCAGGTCGTGCACGCTGGAGAAAACGCAGCGCAGCAGCCGGGTGCCGTCGAACACCAGCGGCCCGAGCAATTCGCCCAGGCGTTCGTCGGTGCAATGGTGCAGGTTATCGATAAACAGGGCCAGAGGCTCCTGCAGGCCCAGCAGCCGCTGGTGCAGGGCGGTCAACCCGTCGGCGTGCTGGAGGGCGGGTGGTGCGTCGCCGCATGCACCCGGGCCCAGCGCCTGGTCGATGGCTTGATCGATCAGGCGCACGAGTTGGTGCAGTTCGCGGTCGCGGTCGTCGAGCGTGATCCAGGCGCATCGTGTGCCGCGTTGCAGGTGGCGTTCGTACAGCCCGGTCATGAGGACCGTCTTGCCGTAGCCCGGCGGCGCGCAGAGCAAGGCCAGCCGGGGGAGTGTGGCGGCGCGCGCGAGGCCCGCAGCCGCCGGCGGGATGATGGCCTCGAACTCGCACAGCGGGGGATGGAACTTGTTCCACGGCAAGGCGCCGGTGGGCAAAGCGTGGCCTGAATGCTCAGTCATCGCTGGTCTCCTTGTTGTTCTGTCTCGGGGCGGACCCCGCAGAGAGCCTACCTGCGCACGAGGCGCGCAGGCCCATCGGAAGTATGGGTTTGGCGAGGACTTTCCCGGAGTGGCCGAGGGACGCACGGCCCCTCTGCGTGTTTTCCCTTGTCCCGACTTTCGTACTGGGCGCGGGGCCGAGCGGCTGCATACGCTGACCAGCTACCAAAACGCAGATGGATATACAGCGTGCAACACTTCGACTACATCGTGATCGGCGGCGGCTCGGGCGGCGCGACCCTGGCGTCGCGCCTGAGCGAGGACGCCCGCCACCGCGTCCTGCTGCTCGAAGCCGGGGGCGAAGGCAACACATGGATGCACCGCATACCGCTGGGTATCTCGGCCCTGGTGCCGCGGGCTAACGCGCACAACTGGGGCTTCGAGTCCGTGCCCCAGCCCGGCCTGGGTGGGCGGCGCAGCTACGCACCACGCGGTCGCGGCCTCGGCGGCTCTTCGGCCATCAACGCCATGGTCTATGTGCGCGGCCATCGCAACGACTACGACCGTTGGGCCGCGCAAGGCAACGCGGGCTGGAGCTACGAGGACGTGCTGCCGTTCTTCCGGCTGAGCGAGCGCAACGAGACCTTCGGCGCGCCCTTCCATGGACAGGACGGGCCGCTGGCCGTGTCGGAGCAGCGCAGCGACAACCCGTTCACGCGGCACTTCATCGACGCGGCGCAGCAGGCCGGTCACCGCTTCAACCCCGACCCCAACGGTGCCGAGCAGGAAGGCGTGTGCCGCTTCCAGCTCAACCAGCGCGACGGTGAGCGCTGCTCGGCGGCGCGCGCGTTCCTCGACCCGTACCGCGGCGCGCGTGCCAACCTGGAGGTACGGACCCAGGCGCACGCCACGCGCGTGCTCGTCGAGCAGGGCCGTGCGGTCGGCGTCGAATACCGGCGCGATGGCGTGCTGCACACCGTGCGGGCCCGGCGCGAGGTGGTGCTGGCCGCGGGCGTGTTCCAGTCGCCTCAGTTGCTGATGCTCTCGGGCATCGGTGACGGCGAGGCACTCGGGCGCTGGGGCATCGCCGTGCAGCACCACCTGCCGGGCGTCGGCCGCAACCTGCAGGACCACGTCGACCATGTGATCGTGCGGCGCTGCGACAGCCCCGATCTGGTGGGGTTCTCTGCGCGCGGGCTGTGGCGCATGGCGGGCCACTGGCGCCGCTGGCGTGGCGCGCGGCGCGGCATGTTCGCGACCAATGCCGCGGAGGCCGGCGCTTTCCTGAAGACCCGGCCGGAGCTGCCCGAGCCCGATGTGCAGCTGCATTTCGTGGTGGCGATGCTCGAGGCGCACGGTCGCAAGCTGAGGCTCGGCCACGGCCTGTCGGTGCACACCTGCTGCCTGCGGCCGAAGTCGCGCGGCACGGTCGAGCTGGCCAGCGCCGATCCGCTGGCCGCGCCGCGCATCGACCCTTGCTTCCTCGACCATCCGGACGACCTCGAGACCCTGCTGGCGGGCCACCGTGAGGTCGAACGGATCCTCGCGCAGCCAGCGCTGGCCTGTCATGGCCTGCGGCCGTTGGACCGGCGCATGCCGCGCAGCGACGACGAGGTGCGCGCGGCCATCCGGGCCGGCGCCGACACCATCTACCACCCCGTGGGCACCTGCTGCATGGGCCACGACGACCAGGCCGTCGTCGATGCGCAACTGCGCGTGCATGGCGTGCCAGGCCTGCGTGTCGTGGACGCTTCGGTGATCCCGGATGCGATCGGCGGCAACACCCACGCCTGCACCGTCATGGTGGCCGAGCGCGCTGCGGCGCTGATGCGCTGCTGACAACGACTTCCCATCGCTTCCTCTTCCAACGACTCATCAGGAGACTTCCCATGGCCACTGCCCTTCACCCCGACGCCATGCCGCTGGCCGTCCCCCCGGACAAGGCGGCGCGTCTGCGCGCCCTGACGCTTCCGCCGCTGCTCGCATGGCCGACGCTCTGGATGTGGACGATCGCCGTCGTCGGCATCGCAACGAGCGATATCCTGGCGCTGAGCGGCGTGCTCCCCCTCGGCGTGGCCAGCGTCCTCAACGTGCTGTTCATGTACCCGTTGTTCGGCGTGATCCACGATGCGACGCACCGCGCCATCTCCTCCAACGCCCGGCTCAACGACTGGATCGGCCGCATCGGGCTGCTGATGATTGCGCCGCACGGCACCCTGGGCATGTTCCGCTGGGCGCACATGCAGCACCACCGCCACACCAATGGCGCGAAAGATCCCGACGAATGGATCCATGGCCGCTGGTGGACCCTGCCGCTGCGCTGGATGAGCTTTGACCTGGGCTACCTGATCTTCATCCCGCGCAAGGGCGATGCCATCGCCAGGCGCCAGCTGCGCACCACCTTCGGCGCGCTGGCCATGCTGCTGGCCGTCATCGGCGTGCTGGTGTGGATGGGGTACGGCATGCAGGTGCTGCTGCTGTGGCTGATTCCGGCGCGCGTGACCATGATGCTGTTCGGCTGCGTGTTCTTCTGGCTGCCGCACGTCAAGCACGATGTCTCGTCGGAACAGAACCTGACCCTGGCGACCTCGATGCGCCTGGGCAGCGAGCGTTGGCTGGGGCCGCTGCTGCAGTTCCACAACTACCACCTGCTGCACCACCTCTATCCCTCGGCGCCGCCCTACAACCATCCGCTCATCTGGGCCCTGATCGAGCCGGAGCTGCGCCAGCGCGACCTGGCCGTGCAGTACGGCCTGGCGATCCGGCCGGTGGTGGTGCCGGGCCGCAGGAGCGCGGCATGAGCCGATGGCGCTGCGGCTTCTGCAGCCACGTGTACGACGAAGCGCTGGGCGACCCCGACGCCGGCGTGGCGCCCGGCACCTGCTGGGCCGACGTGCCGGAGGACTGGTGCTGCCCGGAGTGCGGCGCCACCAAGGCCGACTACACGCAAGACCCCGACTAGGACCCGTCCGATTCGTCGGTTACGCCGATGCCCCGCGCCGCTGGCGTGGGCAGACTGGCGCCAGCAAAGACAGGCACGGCATCCCGCATCCCGAGACTCTTCGGGAGGCTCACCACATGAAGAACGGACAACAGACCCATGGACACCGCATACATCTATGACCACCTGCGCACGCCGCGCGGAAGAGGGCGCGGCGACGGCGCCCTGCATGAAATCACGCCGGTGCAGCTGGCGGCCCAGGTGCTCGCCGCCCTGCGCGAGCGGCATGCACTCGACACCGCGCTGGTCGACGACGTGATCCTGGGTTGCACCAACGCCTACAGCGAGCAGGGCGCCGACATCGCACGGCTGGCCGCGCTGGTGGCCGGCTACGGGCAGCATGTGCCGGGCATCCAGATCGACCGCTTCTGTGGCTCGGGCCTGGACGCGGTGAACCTCGCCGCAGCGCAGGTCGCGGCCGGCCAGGCCGATGCCATCGTCGCCGGTGGCGTGGAGTCCATGTCGCGCGTGGCGCCGCTCTCCGGGGGCGGCGCCTGGATCAGCGATCCGCAGGTGATCTGGCAGTCGTACTTCACGCCGACGGGCGTGTCGGCCGACCTGCTGGCCACGCTCGACGGCTACACGCGTGAGCAGCTCGATGCCTATGGCCTGGAGAGCCAGCGCCGCTGCGCGGTCGCCGTGGCCGAAGGGCGCTTCGACCGGGCCCTGGTGCCGGTGCGCGACGTGATCGGCGAGGTCGTGCTGGCACGCGACGAATACCCGCGTGCGGAAGCCACGCTGGCCAGCCTGGCGGCGCTCAAGCCGGCCTTCGACGCCGTCGGCGAGCAGGGCGGCTTCGACGCGGTGGCGCTGCAACGCTATCCGCAGCTCGAAGCGGTGCGGCATCTGCACACGGCCGGCACCTCCAGCGGCGTGGTCGACGGCGCCTCCGCCGTGCTGGTCGGTTCGGCCGAATTCGGCCGCCAGGCCGGCCTGCGACCGCGTGCCCGGGTGCGCGCCTGTGCCGCCATCGGCAGTGAGCCCACCCTGATGCTCGACGGCCCGGCCACGGCGACGGAAAAGGTGCTGCGTCGCGCCGGCATGACCATCGGCGACATCGACCTGTTCGAAGTCAACGAGGCTTTCGCCGCGGTGGTGCTGCGCTACATGCGCGCCACGGGCGCACCGCACGACCGTGTCAACGTCAACGGCGGCGCGATCGCCCTTGGCCATCCATTGGGTGCCACGGGCGCGATGCTGGTGGGCACCGTGCTCGACGAGCTGGAACGGCGCGACCTGCGCACCGGCCTGATCACCCTGTGCGCGGCGGCCGGCCAGGCCACCGCCACCCTCATCGAGCGCGTCTGAAATGCGCGAACCGACATCCGCCCGGAACGAATCCATGACCACACTTCAACTGCACAGCGGCGACGATGGCGTCGCGCTCATCGAGATCAACCTGACCGACCGGCCGATGAACGTGCTGACGCCGGAACTGATCGCCGACCTGGCCCAGGCGGTGGAGCAGGTGGCGTCGTCGCCCGACATTCGCGGGGCCATCCTGACGTCCGGCAAGCCGGGCGGCTTCGTGGCGGGCGCCGACATCAAGGGCTTGCTCGCGCTGTTCGACACGGGTCCGATTGCGCCGGCGCAGGGCGCGGCGGTCGGCGAGGCCTTCGGCCGCCTGGCCCGCCGCATCGAGACCTGCGGCAAGCCGTTCGCCGCCGCACTCGAGGGCCTGGCACTGGGCGGCGGGCTGGAACTGGCGCTGGCCTGCCACCACCGCGTGCTGGTCGACCTTCCCAAGGCGGTGGTCGGCCTGCCCGAGGTCGGACTGGGCCTGCTGCCCGCGGGCGGCGGCACCCAGCGCCTGCCGCGCCTGATCGGCATCGAGAAGGCGCTGGGCCTGCTGCTCACGGGCCGGCACGTGCGCCCCGCCGAGGCGCTCAAGCTGGGCATCGTCCACGCGCTCGCGGCGCCGGGCGAGGTCGTCGATGCGGCGCGCGGGTGGCTGCTGGCGCAGCCGAGCGCGGTGCAGCCGTGGGACGCCAAGGGCTTCCGGGTGCCGGGCGGCGTCGGGCCGACGGCGCCGCATGCGAGCCGCAGCTTCACCGCCGGTACCACGCTGCTGGCAGGCCAGACCCAGCGCAACCTCCCCGCGCCGCTGGCCATCCTGTCCTGTGTCTACGAGGGCACGCAGTTGCCGCTGGACGTGGGGCTGCGCCTGGAGCGCAAGTATTTCGGGCGCCTGCTGGCGGACCCGGTGGCGCGCAACCTGATGCGCACGATGTTCGTCAACAAGGGGCGGCTGGACAAGCTGGCCAACCGCCCGGCCGGTGTGCCCCTGTCCAAGGTGCGCAAGCTCGGCGTGCTGGGCGCCGGCATGATGGGCGCCGGTGTCGCGCACGTGGCGGCGGGCGTCGGCATCGAGGTGGTGCTGCTCGACAGCACGCTGGCCCAGGCCGAGCGTGGCAAGGCGCATGCGGCGCGCCAGCTCGACAAGGCGATCGAGCGCAAGAAGAGCACGCGCGAACAGGCCGATGCCGTGCTGGCGCGCATCCTGCCTACGCAGGACTACGCCGATCTGGCAGGCTGCGACTTCGTGGTCGAGGCCGTGTACGAGAGCCGTGAGGTGAAGACCGACGTGACGCGCCGCGCCGCCGCCGTGCTGCCGACCACGGTCGTCTTCGGCAGCAATACCTCGACGCTGCCGATCACCGGCTTGGCGCAGGCGTTCGACCGCCCGGCAGACTTCATCGGTGTCCATTTCTTCTCCCCGGTCGAGCGCATGCCGCTGATCGAACTGATCCGCGGCGAGCAGACGAGCGACGCCACGCTGGCACGGGCGCTCGACCTGGTGGCGCAACTCAAAAAGACGCCGATCGTCGTCAACGACAGCCGCGGCTTCTTTACCAGCCGCGTCTTCGGCACCTTCGTCAAGGAAGGCATCGCCATGCTGCAGGAGGGCGTGCTGCCTGCGCTGATCGAGAACGCTGCGCGCCAGGCCGGCATGCCGGTGGGGCCACTGGCGGTCGTCGACGAGGTGTCGCTGGACATCACGCTCAAGGTCTATGCCCAGTGGCAGGCCGACGGCGTGCAGCCGCCCTACGAGCCTGCCCTGTCGATCGATGCCACGCGCCGGATGGTCGAACAGCTCGGCCGCAAGGGCAAGGCCGCAGGCGCCGGCTTCTACGAGTACCCCGAGGGCGGCCGCAAGTTCCTCTGGCCCGAGCTGGCCACGCATTGGCCACCGGCGGCGCAGCAGCCCGCGGTGGATGAGCTCAAGCGCCGCTTCCTCACCATCCAGGCGCTGGAAGGTGCGCGCTGCGTCGAGGAGGGCGTGGTGCTCGACCCGGCGGATGCGGACGTCGGCTCGATCTTCGGCATCGGTTATCCCGCGTGGACCGGCGGCGTGCTGTCGTACATCGAGAGCGTGGGCCTGCAGGCCTTCGTCGCGCAGAGCGTGCAACTGGCCGAGCGGCACGGCGAGCGCTACAGGCCGTCGCCGTGGCTGATCGCGCGCGGAGGGCGGGCAACTGTTTCATCCGCCCCTGGCCGTGGCGGCCTGAACGCCTTGCAAATCAGCCAAGCGAAAGCTCATCCGCCATCGAGTAAACTGCATTTGTAACAAGTTGCGTCAAAATGTCAACGCAGGAGCCAGTTTGGTATTTTTTCCTTTGCGCCAGCTTGGCGCAAAGTCTAACTTTGAAGGAATTCAACATGAAAAAAATCCTTTTGCTCCTGGCGAGCGGAACCGCAATGCTGTTGATGGGCTGCGCGGCAGTTCCGGGAGCCAAGGAAGGCGAAGTGGCTCCCAAAATATCGAAATACGGGGATGAACTTCGGTGGGACAACGTGGGCTCTTTCGGGCCCGTTCCCCCCGCGCTCGCGATGACGGCGGCTGCCGACTGCGCGACGCTCAATAAAGCGGACACCAAGTATGTGGCGACGGGATACCATTCCAAGGCACTGGACTTGAACGGCAAACCGTTCCCGGGTGGTGGCTATTTCTGCACGAAGCAGTAGTTCGACGTTCGATGCCGCGCTGAAGAATTTGCGAGTTGCTCAGCGCGGGTACGGTAGTTTGCCAAAGCAAGATGACCTGGTTGACTCGACATCGTCCGTTCTCAACTGCGACGATGCAGTCAGCAAACCCAATGGCGCTGATGAGGATCAGAGAGAATAATTAACATAAATAAAGTTGTATTTATGATTTGAAGCTCAGTGCGAGCGGGGGCTGGCGTCCATTGGCATAAGTGCCGCCCGTGCCGCCTCACGCCAGCGCCGCCAGTTCGCGCTGCAAGCCGGCACGATCACCTTCGGCTGCGGCTTCCACCAGCAGTTGCACGAAACGGTTGCGGTCGCCCAGGCACTGGTCGCCCGCGCGTTTCACAACCACCCTGGCGATGGGCCCCAGGTGGCGCACCATGACCTGCAGGGCGCGGGCCCTGAAGTCTTCGCTCAGCACAGCGGCCATGGGCGTCGGTGCCAGCGTGCCCGGCAGCTGCGTGGCGCCGCCTGTCGGCCGGGCCTGGCTGGGTGCGGCGCCCAGAGCGCTGCCCAGGGGCTGGGCCTGGCTGCCGGCGGTGGCAGTGCTCATGAAGGCCTGGCGGCGGCCGGATTCGAGGATGTGCACCGATACCGCGGTGGCCAGGCTCACCACATCGTTGCAGCTGCCGGCCGCCTGTCGCACCATCAGTCGCGCCATGGGGCCGATGTGGCTGGCCAGCGCACGTTCGATGCGGCTGAGCTCTTGCGGGTCCCAGCCCGTCGGTACGGCGGCCGTTCGCATCGAGGTGCTGGCTGCCGTCACCGCGCTGGGTGGTCGCGCGGGTGGCGTTGCCCTTGCCGCCACGTCCACGGCGCCAGCCCATTGGCCTGGTGCCACGATCACGGTGGCATCGCTGCCGCCCGCCGGTGGCGCCACCGCAGCGCCGGCGCCGCTGGCGATGTGGAGCAGGGCCTGGCGCATCTCCTGGGCGCTGGTGAAGCGCTGTGCTGGCAGCTTGGCCATGGCACGCGCCACGATCGCGTCGTAGGCGGCGGGCCGGCGGCCTTCGCTCACCACGCTGGGTGCCGGGGGATGCTCGTTCAGGATCTTGTACATGATCACCTCGGCACTGCCGCTGAAAGCAGGCCGGCCGGTGAGCAGGCGATACAGCAGCACGCCGCAGGCGAAGAGGTCCGCGCGGTGGTCGACGCCTTCGCCCATGTATTGCTCGGGTGCCATGTAGCCCGGTGTGCCGATCATCGAGGAGACCTGGGTCAGCCCGGCATGCTCGATGCGGGCGATGCCGAAATCGGTCAGCTTGACCTGGCCGGAAGCGGTGAGGATCAGGTTGGCGGGCTTGATGTCTCGGTGCCAGACGCCGTGCGCGTGGGCCACCGCCAGTGCGCCGAGCAACTGCTCCATGATGCGCACCACCTGTGCTTCGTCGAGGAGGGGCGTGCCGGCCAGTACCTCGTCGAGGTTACGGCCCAACACGAACTCCATGGCGATGTAGGCGGCGCTGTCGTCCTCGCCGAACTCATAGATCGCCACCACGCCCGGATGTGCGATGCGGCCGACCGCCTGGGCCTCGTTGCGGAACCGCGCGGCGATGGAATCCTGGGCCTCGTTGTCGCCCAACAGCTCCTTGTGGATGACCTTGATGGCCACCGGCCGGTGGATGTGCGGGTCAAAGCCCTTGTAGACGACCCCCATCGCGCCGCGACCCAGGACCTCCGATATCGTGTACTTGCCGATGCGCTCTGGAACTGCCATGGGGTGATGTCAACTTGTCCGTGCGCTCTCAGGCTTCGAGCATTTTCATGGCCTGGTCCAGGCTCTTGCGCATGCGCCCGAAGGACTCGGACAGCACGCCGATTTCGTCTTTCGACTTCACTTCGAACTCGGGTGCTTCTTCACCCAACGACACCTTGTCGGCGATGCCGGACAGCCGCGTCACCGGCTGGATGACCAGCTTCCAGAGCATGAAGTTGAGCGCCGCGCCGATCAGCAGGAAGACCGTGGCGAGCACGCCGGCGACCACCAGCAAGGCTTGGTCGGCGCGGCGCATCGGCACCGTCATCGGAACCGAGACCACCTGCGCGCCCATGACCTCGTTGAGCCTCCAGCCGAAGCCGTTGGAAGGCCCGTAGCGGTCCACCAGCGTCTTGGGCGCCATGTCCGGCGTGGTGTGGCAGGACATGCAGGCCGGGTTGGTGATGCGGATCGGCCGGGCGATGTAGAGAGAGGTGCCGGTCGGCGTCTCGCGCTGGCCGATGAATTCCTTCATGTCGGGCGTCTTGATGAATTGGTTCACCACATCCTCTTCCCATGCGACGGCCTTGTCGCGCGGATTGGTCGGATTGAGCATGGCCGACTTGAAGCTGTACTCCGGATAGGTCTTCTGCAGTGTCTCCAGCACTTCGGCGGCCGAATAGGCCGGCACCGACTGCGGCAGGAAGGTGTATTTCATCTGCGTTTCGAGCAGCGGCTTGATCTGGTTGGCGGTATAGGCGCTCACCGCGTTGGCCTTCTCGATGAGCAGGCGTGCGCGATCGGCCACCTCGTCGGTCGCAGCCTTCTGCAGCAGGGTCCGCGCGACGAGGCTGGAGCCAGCCAGCCCCACGAGGAAGACCAGCAGGAAGATCAGGTTGAACTTGAGGAGCAGTTTCATGGTGTGGGTCGTCGTTGGATTCTTAAGGGGCGGTGTGTTTGGGGCGGGGCGGGAACAGGACGGGCTCCCATTCCGGATGCGCTTTCATGTCGGCGACCAGTCCACGGCGGAATTCCGCATCCTTGGTCAGCGGACGCCAGCGCGCCAGATAGGCGCGGCGCAAGGACGGCGAATCGACATCGAGCCAGGGCTGGGCGTCGGCATAGGCCAGCGGCGCCAGCAGTTTCGGTTCGAGCGGATGGTCCTGGAACTTTGCCGCGCGCGCGGGCAGGGCGTCGACAAAGGCGCGTGGCAGGGCGGACACGAAGGTCTGCGTCGGGCGGTTGCTGAGCTCGGCTTTGGCATCGACGCCGTTGCCCAGGCTGAGCAGTTCGCCCGACGCCAGGGTCTGGACGGACGCCGGAGCGCCGCCGCGCCGCACACCCGATTCGCCGGCTTCCGCGAAGACCCGGGCGCCGTCCGGCTGCACCCAAAGTATCAGGGTGCCGCCGGTGGTCGACACATCCAGGGGCGATGCCGCCACCGTGGCCTTCACCCCCTTGGGCGCGCTCAGCTTCAGCCAGCCGTTGAGCAGGTAGAGGCAGGCGCCGGCGCGTTCGCCGGGCAGCCGCGGTGAGATCAGGGCCCGACTGCCGGGGCCGAGCGCGAGGCTCAATCCGTCCGGCAGCTCGATGCGCGCCAGGCGCGCCCCAGCCGGCACCTCGATCACGTCATCGGGCCGCAGCATGACCCCTTCTGCAAGAGCGAACTTGCCGGTCTCACGCAGAAGGAAGGCGCTGCCATCCAGGATGGTCAGCAGGCCCGACGATGGCGCTGCCGGCGCGGCACCTGCCAGGCCCGACCACAGCGCCATGGACATGGCCAGCGGCTGGAGGATGCGACGGCGTAGAAAGAACATGAGGGGCATCAGGATCCATCCAGTGAAGCAAGCAGCGCCTGGAGGTCGGGGTCCATACCGATGCTCGCGCGGCTGTCGCTGGCGGCCTTTCGCGGCGCGCCTGGGCTGCTCGCCAGGTCGTCGCCGTTGATGGCCTGCAGGTCGGACAGGCGCACCAGCGGCTCGCCCTTGCGCGCCATCACGGCGTTGATGCCGAAGTCGCGAAGCAGCGCTGCGGCGTCGGTGTTCACCATGCGTTCGGTGCAGGGCAGGGCGATGGTGTCACCTTGCTTGTCGATCAAGCAGTGGAAGGGCAGGTCGCCGATGGTCAGTGGGACGTCGCGCGTGGCCAGCACACTCACGGCCAACAGCGCCGGATGGCCCCAGAGCATGCCGCGCAGGCCGGCGGCAGCGTCGAATTCCTCGAAAGCGAAGCTGGAGATCGGGTCGCTCTTCTTGCCGTACGGATGGCGCAGCAGAAAGCGAGGCGTCATGAGCGCCAGGAAGGAGGCATCGGGCATGTCCTTCAGGGCGGTGAAGGCCTCGCGGACTCGCCGCTGCGGTGGCTCGCGGCGGTCGGTGAAGGCGTCCGGTGCGATGGCTGTGATGAAGGGCGCCTGGGCATGTGCGGCCACCCGGGCCGCGCGGCCCAGCAGTTCGGCGTGCGACGGCGTGGCTTCAAAGCGGTAGCAGGCAGCGATGTACGCATAGCCGCCATCGGCCTCTTCGGCCTGCGTGGCGACCAGTTGCCGGTACAGGCCGGAGTCAGCCAGGTCATCGACGCCGCTGAGGTCGGCGGCCAGCTCCTCGGCGCTGATGTCGATCAGGTGGACTTGCAGCTGGTGGCTGGTCTCCAGGCGGCGCAGCAGGAAATCGACCCCGCGCCACAGCGACTCCACGTTCTGGAAGTCGGGCTGGTGCAGCACGGCGCGCATGGCGTCGGCCAGGGCTTGATCGACGCTTGCGATCAGCGCATCCTTGTTGGGTGCGGCAGCAGCAACCACGAACGGGCTGACGATGCGGCGCAGCAGGGCGCCGATCAAGACGTCCTCGCTCCGGGCCGCTGGCTGGGCACGTCCGGTGAGGCGGGCGAAGTCGTCCAGGTTGGCGCCAGCCGAGAGCGCCCCGCCCTTGGCATGGCTGCGCATAGCGATCGGCGATGCGGCGGCATCGGTGTCCAGGCCCCAGTCCTTCATCTCGGCCGCGGCGGCGGCGAAGGTTGCGGTGTGGTCGAGGCGTTTGCGCAGCGAGGCCAGCGCCGAAAAAATCTCCAGATCGCGGTACAGCGCGTCGGGATGGAACGACTCCATTTCCGACACCGTCACTTGCACCGGTGCGCCACTCCGGCCCAGGGGCAAGGTCATTTTCAGCTGCAGGCGCGACAGGGCGTCTTCGAGCGTGTCGAACTCCACCTGCTGCGGCTTGCGTCGGGCCAGGGCCGCACCGGTCTCCAGCCGGCCGGCCAGAGCGCCGCCGCCGAAGTCGCCGAGGATGGCGATGCGCAGCGGGCGCTTGGGGTTCCAGGTTGTTGCGGGCAGGCCGATGCCGCCGAAATTGGGTGTCCAGTCAATGGTCATGGGCGCTTGTGCTTGTGAGGGTGGCAACGGGCAAAAGAGGGGCGGCAGCCGCTGCCGAAGTGCCGCTGACGAGTTGACGGAAAGCGGCGCCGCAGGGCAGGCCGCGTTCGGTGTGGATCTGGGTGCGGCCTGCGGCATCGGGCCTGAGCCAGAGCGTCATGCCCGGTGGCTGGGCGTGCAGGTCGATGCCGGCGATGGGTCCGTCGGCGGGATCCTCCGAGGGGGGCCAGGTACCAGTGCCGATGAGCGCAGATTCGAGTTGATCGATCGTCCAGTCGTCGTTCAGCGCATCGAGGGCGATGTCGTCGAGCCGCTGCAGCCAGCGCAGCATCCACTCGGTGGTGCCACCATCGCCGGGCAGCGGGCTCAGCGGCTGGGCCAGGGTGAGGGGGAAGTAGCGGCCGACCCGGTCCACCGAGGGCATGAGCACGCCGGCCCAGGCCGTTTGGCCGCAGGCGCCGGGCAGAACGCTGGGCATCAGGATGAAGCGCCAGCTCGGCGCGGCCAGGTATTCATCCAGCCAGGTGTCGGGCGCGTCGTGCCGCCATGACGCGATGCCTTGGGCCAGCCAGGCGTCCCAGGCTTCCACAAAGTCAGGCCCCAGCCGGCGCGAGGCGAAGTCGCCCAGGCTCGGCAGTTTGCCGTACCAGCCCACCGCTGCGGCTTTGGACTCGGGTGCGGGTTCGAGCGGCAACATGGCGATGCGTGCAATTGAGGGTTCCATACGGCTCCGGGCGCGTGCGCCTTACAGCCCGTCCGGGCAGCGGAAGGACGGCATCTCGCGCATGCGCAGCGGGTTGATCGCGCTGCTCGAGATCACTTCCATCCTGGCCCGCTTGCCGTCGAGGTTGAGCATCACGGTGAAGCGTTCTGGCTGGGGCGAAGCCTGCACCTCGAAGGCATTGATCAGGCGCATCAGTGCCCACGGGCCTTCGAAGAGCTGGGAGGCGCCGCCGTTGGCGCTCAGCTTGATCTGCGAGGCCACCCGGGTGCTGGGCCAGCTGATGGTCTGCGCGGCAGTGTTGCCGGTGGCGAACTTCAGCGCCTGGCCGTCCACATCGATGGTGATGTCCTTCATGCCTTCGGGCATTTCCAGAATGCGCAGATCCACCTTGAAGCCCGGCGCCTTGCCGCCGTTGCGGAAGAAGGCCTCCTTGATCTTCGCGGCCCGCTGGAAGTCGGCCAGTGCCGCGCCACCCGGTGGCTTGGTGCCGTCGGCCAATGGTTTGTAGACCCATGGCGTGGTGCCGATGTCGACCATGTTGGCCAGCCGGCGCTGATAGAAGTCGTCGAACATGCCGCCCGCCCCGAAGAGCTGGCCAAAGTCGTCGGGCAGCACGTCGGACTTGGAGCCCTGCGCGAACGGGTAGCGGCCTGCGATGGTGCGGGCGCAGAAGTCGGTGATCGGCTTGAGGTCAGAGGACAGGCCCTGCCGTTCGGCGTTCATGCTCTGGCTGGCACCCGCATCGCCAAGCTGCTGGAGCATCGACTTGATGGGCTCTGGTTGCAGGGCCGCAGCGGCCTTGGCCGAGGCGGCGCCACCGGCGCCTGCGGGCGGCGGCGCGCTCTTGCTCTTTTGCGCCGCGTCCACCGCGTTGAGCTGCACGAACAACTCGTTGAACATCCGCGTCACGTCGTCAATGGGCGCGGGCGTGCCCGCGATCAGACGGTGCAGATAGGCGAAATGCTCATCCACCATGGCTTCCATCGGTGCGCCGGCCACCTTGGCTCCGGTCGCAGGGCCTGCACCCGACAAGGCTGCCATTTCCTCCTTGGCCTTGGTCGCCTTTTCATCGAGCTTGGCCAGAGGATTGGCTACCCCTGCGACTTCGGCCTGCGCCTGCGCCGTCAGCTGGGTCTCGCGATCGACGCCGCGCAGATAGGCCGGCAGTGGCGAGTCGGGCGCGGCCAGCACCCGGGCCACGGCCAGGCTGCGGTCGAGCCCGCCGAGCTTGACCAGGCGCACGTCGGCCAGGTAGGCATCCCAGACCTTGATGTATTCCTGCAGGTAGAGCCGGCGCACCCGCGCGGCCACCTCGCCGCCATGGTTGCTGGCGATGGCTCCGAGCGCGGTGCTGGCCTGCGCCTGCAACGATGCATCTGGCGTGGCGCTGCCCAACACCCATTCCTGCTCGTCTTCGAGCTGGCGCGCGACCTTGGCCACCGCGCCCTTGAAGGCCTTGAAATATCCGTCCCGGGTGAACAGCCCTGGCACGCCGCGGGTGATGGGTTGGCCGCTGGCCCGCTCGAACACCTGGCCCGCATTGGGGCCTCCGGCCGAGGCAACCGAGAACTCGGGGAATTCGCTGCCGACCTGGGCGCGCCTGAGCCGGCTGAAGATGCGGTATTCGAACGGATAGGCGCCCAGCATCTCGCGCACATTGGCGACCAGGTTCTTGTCCATCGGCGCCAGGGCGCGCGGCGCGCCGTCGGCCAGCGCGGCGTCGAGGTGGGTCGCCAGCGCGGCACGTTGCTCTGGCGTCAGGGTGCCGCCAAGGTTGGTGTCCCAGTCGAGCGTGACCCAGGCCTTGAGCGCGTCGGGGTCGAAATGCGCCGGCGTGTAGAGCATCAGATAGCCCTTGAGCGCTTCGTAGGCCAGCTCCAGGTTGTCGCGGTTGACCGCGCGCAGCCGCTCTTCCAGGCGCTTGGCCACCCGTGGCAGCAAGGCCTTGTCGAGCAGGTGCCGGTAGCCGATGTTGGCACCGGCCTGAAGGTACTCACCCTGATACAGGCCCAGGGTGTCGAGCAGGGGCGGGTGGTCGATGTCGTGGCCGGCCTGCAGGGCTGCGCCGGCCACCTTGTCGAGCACCTGCGGCAAGCCCGACACGTCGGTGCTGCCGGCCGGCGGCAGGGCATCGACCGCGGCCTTCACATCCGACAGGCGGCCGTCTACCTCGGCCACATAGGCCCGGTTGTGCAGATAACTGATCGTCCAGCCGGCGATCAGCAGCAGGCTGACGAGGGCCATCAGGCCCACGCCGACCCGCCACGCGCGACGCCGGCCCGCCTCCGCCCGACGGTTCTCACCGACCAGGCCCTGTTCGGCGAACACCACCTCGCGCAGCAGGCGCGACAGGAAGAAGCTTTTGCCGCGCGAGGAGGCGATGGAGGCCGCCTTGCTGTCGACGCCGAAGGTGCGCGCCAGCGTGCCCAGCACCCGGTCGATGGGCGTGCCTTCCTGGGTGCCACTGGTGAAGTACACGCCGCGCAGCAGAGCGCGCTCCTCCAGGTTGCCACCGCCGTCGAAGACCGATTCGAGAAAGCCGCCCAGCAGGCCTTTGAGGCCGGCAAACTGCTGAGGAAAGGAGAAGATGGCGGCCCGCTTCATCGGGTCCTGTTCGGCCTCCATGCGATCGAGCAGGCGGTCGCGCAGGTGTGTTTCGAGGGCCGCGAATTCGCTGCCGAATTCCTGCACCGGCGTGTCGCGGCCACTGGGGTCGTAGGGGAGGCTGAAACCCCAGACCTGCTCGCGCTCCTCCTTGCCGAGCTCGCCGAAGGTCTCGTTGAAACCGGCGATCAGGTCGGATTTGGTGACCAGCACATACACCGGCGGCCTGATGCCCAGGCGCTCGTGCAGCTCCTGCAGGCGGGTGCGCAGGCGTGCGGCGTGTTCCTTTCGATCGGCCGGCGTCTGCTGCAGCAGGTCCTGGATGTTGACGGTCAGCAGCACGCCGTTGATCGGTCGTCGCGGCCGGGTCTTCCTGAGCAGGTCGAGAAATGTCTCCCAGGCCGAGGCATCGATCTTTTCGTCGGACTGTTGCAGCGTGTAGCGGCCGGCGGTGTCGATCAGCACCGCCTCGTCGGTGAACCACCAGTCGCAGTTGCGCGTCCCGCCCACGCCCTTGACCGAGGCCTGGCCCATCTTGCCGGCCAGCGGAAAGGTGAGCCCGGCGTTGAGCAGGGCGGTCGTCTTGCCCGAGCCCGGCGCGCCGATGAAGATGTACCAGGGCAGCTCGTAGAGGTAGTGCCCGCGCTGGAAGAAGCCGCGTTTGCCCGACTGTCTGGCGCTGTCTTCCAGCACCTTCAAGGCTTCACCGAAGCGTTGACCGAGCTGCTCGGACTCGCGGTCGGCCTTGCTGGCGACGCCGGTCATGCCTTCCAGCATGGCGGCATTGGCGCGTCGGCGGCGCAGCACGCCCATCACCAGTGCTGCGACCGCGACCAGGACGATGGCGCCGATGACGAGGCTGCGGGTCCAGGCACCGTCCAAGGGACGGCTCCCGCCCAGGGACAGCAGCGGGCCGACCCACCAGATCAAACCCGCCAGCGAGCCCAAGCCGAGCGCCGTAAGGGTGCGCGGGTTCAGGAGGATTTTCAGGATGTTGTTCATGCCGTGCTCGAATTCTGGGATGCGGTAACGCGGCGTTCAGCGCGCCGCCACGGGCTGCTGTACGAACAGGGTGACTTCGACCCGACGGTTCTTGCCGCGGCCTTCGGGTGACGCGTTGTCGCCCACCGCTTCGCTGTCGGCCCGGCCTTCGGCGCGCACCCGCTCGGGCTTGACCGTCTTGACCAGTTCGGTCTTGACGGTGTCTGCGCGGTCTTGCGAGAGCTGCCAGTTCGACGGGTAACGCAGGGTGCGGATCGGCCGGTTGTCGGTATGGCCGGTCACCAGCACCTGGCCGGGCGTGTCGGAGAGCGCCTGCGCGATGCGCGGCAGCAGGGTGCGCACGGCCGGCGCGATCACCGCGCTGCCGGCCTCGAAAAAGCCGTCGCCCTTGATGGTCACCACCGACCGATCGGTGAAATCCTGCACCTGGACCAGGCCGGCGGCGATCTCGGGCTGCAGGAAGCTTGCCAAGCGCGGTGTTACCGCGGGCGGAGGTGGCGGCGCCGGCGTCGGTGTGGCGCTCACCGTGGCGGTCTTGGCATCCAGGCCGGCGAGCGCCGAGAACACCGGATCGGCGCGGTCGCCCAGCGAAAGACGCAGGGCCATCAGCCCTGCGGCCAGCACCAGCGCTGTCAGCGCGGCCACCACCCACAGCGGGATGCCGTCGCGCAGGCTGGCGACGGAGGCCGGCTCGCCCTTCCAGCGCGGCGACAGGGCCTTGTCCGGCGCGGGCTTGCCCTGGCGCAGCAGTTGCACCAGGCGCTGGCGCACGCTGTCGAGCTGTGCGCGGCCGTTGTCGATCACCTTGTAGCGGCCCTCGAAACCGAAGGCCAGCACCACGTAGAGCAGCTCGAGCAGGTGGCGATTGCCCTCCACATTCTCAGCCAGCCTGGACATCAGCTGGAAGACCTTTTCACCGCCCCAGGTCTCGTTGTGGAACTGCACGAGCAGGCTCTGCGCCGACCAGGTACCGGAGCCGCCCCAGGGCGTGCTGGCGGCCGACTCGTCGAGCAGGGTGCAGAGAATGTAGCGCGCCGCGATGACCTGCTCGTTGGGCAGGCCTTGGGCGCGTGCCTGGGCTTCGAACTTGCGGATGCCTTCGGCCAGCGCCTCCTTCAGTCCAGACGGATTGGGATGATGGGCGGTCGTGCGGATGTGCGGTGCCGCGGTCAGCAGCGCCGCGGCGGCGGCCACCAGCGGGTTCAGGCTGGCGGTCATGAGGGCATCCAGCGCCAGCGGCGCGTCGCGGCCGGCCGGCATGGCTGTGCCAGCACCCACGCTCGCAGGTGGCGCATCACCGGGCGGGCGCGGTCTGCCTGCCGATGGCTTGATGATCGTGCGGTCCGAGTTGAACGCCGCAAACGGATCTTGGTTGCTGTCGTCGTTCATCTTTGAACCCTGGCTGGCGCTGATGGGCCGGCGTGTTGATTGGTCATGCTCTCACCGCCCAGAATTCCAGTTCCAGGCCGGGGAAGTCGCCGGCGATGTGCATCGCCAGTCCGCCGGAGTTCTCGAGCTGCTTCCACATGTCGCTGCCGCGGGTCTCGAGTTCGAAATAGTTGTAGCCGGCGTGATAGGGAATCTGCCGAGGCGCCACCGGCAACGGGCGCAGGGTGACGCCGGGCAGCTGCAGGTTGACCAGGTCGCGGATGCGTTCGACGGTGCCGATCTTCACCTGCGTGGGGAAGCGCGCGCGCAGGGCGTCGCCCGGCATCTGCGCGGCCACCGCCAGCACGAACTGGGCGGTGCGCTGCAGCTCCACGTCGGGCACGATGGCCACCTGGATGCCGTACTTGCGGTCCTGCAATTCGATGGGGATGGCGGTCTGCTCCATCACCATCGACAGCGACTGGCGCAGGTCGTCCATGAGCGGCTTGAAGCAGCGCACCGGGTCGTCGTGGAGGTAGGCTGGCAGCTGGGCGGGGCGGCGTCTTTCGCGGAAGGTGCTCAAGTCGCCGGCCAAGGCCACACCGTGGAAATACAGCTCCCGCGGATGCAGAACCGAAGTCTGGCGCAGCTGCGCGAACAGCGGCTCGCTGCGGTTGATGGTCTGCAGCAGGAGAAAGTCGGAAATCTCGCCCACGCCGGCGCGTCCGGGCTGGGCCAGCCGTGCGGCCAGCGCCTCGCCGCGCTGGTGCAGCAGGCCATGCACCTCGCGCAGGTGAGAGGCCAGGATGTCATTGCTGCCAGCATGGAGGGTCGGTGCGATGAACTGGGTGTCGAGCACCAGCTGGTTGTCGGCCCGGCGCTCGACGATGCGGGCCAGGCCCAGCGTGGCATAGCCCTCGAGCGCATCGCGCGCCAACATCACGCGCAGGTTGAGCCGGCCGATCTGCAGTGGCGCCATGCGCTGGCCGGTGACGTTGGTGTCGCCCACCTCGACCTCGGCGGCCTGGTAGCGCGGCGGCATCGAGCCGGCATCCCCCTCGGCGTCGGACTCGGCCACACCGGGGCGCTGCAGTGGCAACGCCAGCACCACCAGCTCGTCGCGCACGTCGGCGGCAATGTCCAGCGCCGCCGGTGCGGCGTCCTGGCCGGGGATGTCGAAGGCCACGCCATCGGGCATCAGGCCCTGGGCCGAGCGCAGGGCGATCTTGCCCAGCTGCAAGGCGGCGCTGTCGAGCGACAGGCTCAGGAAACCCCAGCCATAGGCCCGGCCGGCCTGAGAGCGTTGCTGCTCCTGGGCCAGCAGGTAGCGGTCGTGTTGCTGGAAATGCTGGGGCTGGAGGAACATGCCCTCGGTCCAGATTACTTTGTTGTGCCAAGTCATAAGGTGCGATCAGAGAGATCAGGGAATCAGATGGGTGACTTGTCCGGGGAAGCTGATGGTGACCACGCCCGCGTAGGCGCACATGAGCTTGCAGGTGTTGTCCAGTGCCGGCGCGTTCTGGATCAGCACCGTGGGTGCACCGGGTATCCAGGGTGCAGGGAACGCCGGCAGGCAGGGCATGGGCGTCAGCGCGCCGAGCGCCGCGGCGGTGGCCGCGGCCACCGCCGGGTTGGCCAGGGAGCTGCACATGCCGAACGGCGGAATGTTCAGCATGGGGATGTTGTCGGTGATGACACCTGCCACCTGGTTGCTGGTGAACACGGGGCGCGGTGTGGCGTTGAAGGTCGACGGCGCCATGCCGAAGCTGCACATCAGCAGCGCGGTGGTACAGACCTGTTGGGGCATGGTGCGGCTCCGGGTTCAATGCGGCTCGGGCGCGGCAGCGCCGACCCAGACCGAGATGCCACTGAAGTTGTCGTGGCCCGGCTTCTGCTGGGCCGCGGCGTTGCGCAGCACCGCCTGCTCCAGCGCCTGCAGCCAGGCCTGGGGATGCTCGGCTGCGGCCAGGCTCTGGCACATCTCGGCATCGTCCACGTATTCCCAGAGCCCGTCGGTGCACAGGAGGAACACATCGCCCGGCCGCAAGGCGCAAGGGGCGGGCTCGGCGCTCAGGTGCAGGTGTTCGGGCGCGCTGCCCAGTGCCGACAGCAGTTCCGAGCGGCGCGGATGGGTGCGCATCTGCCCTGGCGTCAACGCGCCGGCATCGACCATGGCCTGCACCACGCTGTGGTCGTGCGTGTGCGAGAGCAATTGGCCGTCGCGAAACAGGTAGAGCCGCGAATCGCCCGCATGGCCCCACGAGGCCTCGGCGCGCTGCAGGTCGATGAACAGGCTCACCACCGTGCTGTGCATGTTCGCCTGCGCTGCGCCATCGGCGCGATGGCGGATGACGGTGGCGTTGGTCTCGAGCAGCAGGGCCTGGACCTCGCCCGGCAGCATGACCGGTGCGGCGGCGAAGCGCTCGATGATGTGGCGCACCGCGATGCGCGCGGCGATGTCGCCGCCGCCATGGCCGCCGGCACCGTCGGCCACCACGCAGACCAGGTGGCGTTCGGAATGCCAGTGGCCGCAGGCATCCTCGTTGTAGCCGCGGCCGCCCGGGCGCGACAGGATGGCCAGCTCGATCGCCGGTGCGGCGGCCGTCATGCGCGGTCCTTCTGCAGCTGGGCAATGTGCTCTTCGTAGGCTTTGAGGAAGGCCTTGCCGAACAGGGTATGGAAGTCGTCTTCGGCCTCGGTGCTGATCTGGGCGTAGTGTTCGGTGAACACCTCCCACATCGCGGCCTTGCGGCTGCCGGGCAGCAGCGAACGCAGGACCGAGCGCTGCTGGAGCCGGCCTTCGAGCTCGCTGGGCTTGAAGCGCTCGAGCACGCCGGCCAGCGCCGCGCGCATGCCCGCGACGAAGCCGAACTGGTGGGCGCGCAGGTCGTTGAAGGCATCGCGCATGGCTGGCACCGGCTCCATGAAGCCGCGCATCGGCGGCGACAGCAGGTGCTGCAGGGCGGCCTCGCCGCTGGGCGAAAACTTCAGCGGATTGTTCTTCTGAGCCACGATCATGGTGGCCTCGGCACGCACCTCGCGCTTGAGCGCCGCGCGGGCCACCAGCAGATCGACCGTCCCCTGGGCGGATTCGTGCAGCAACTCGCCGATGAGGTGCATCAGCTCCGGTGTCATCTGCTCGACCTGGAGGCCGGGCACGCCCAGGCCCTCGCGGAAGGCAGCCAGCAGGGTGTCGCCGTGTGCCGATGCAGGCACCGGCGGCGGGGCTGCCACGCACACGGTCGCGAGCGTTTCTGGCACCGGTGCTGGCGCGGGTGCAGGTTCGGCGAAACCATCGAAAGCCGCCAGCGGGTCCGGCGATTTCGACGCTTCGGCCGAGGGCGCTGGTATCGCGCCGATGGACGCGCGGATCACGGTCCGGCCGTCGCCTTCCGGGATGTCCCAGGACAGCACAGCGCCCGCCGGGACAGGGGGAGCGGGTGCGTGCTCGGTTGCTGGCGGCGGCAGGAAGGGCAGGTTCAGTTCCGACACAGCGTCAGCCTGGGCCTGCCCGCTGGCGCGCGGCGCGCTGTTGAGCGACTGCATCGGATCGTGGTTGGCGGCCATGTTGGGCGCAGCCATGGGAGCCGCCAGCCGGGAGTTGGCCAGCGGATCGTCGCCGCCCGAACCCGGCTTGAGTCCGAACAGCGCATCCAGCGAGTGGTCGTTGCCAGCGGGCAGGTCAGGGATCAGCGCGACCGGCGCGGCGGCGCTGGCGTCCAGGCCGAAGTGGCCACCCTGGCGGCCCAGCGATTGCGCAAAATCCTGTACGCCCGACCGGGCCGAGGGGGCATCCGGCGCGAAGGGGTCCCAGTCATCGGGGATGCCGCCGGCCGCAGGGCGCGCTGAAGGCGCCGGTGCCGGCGCAGGCCGCACGTCGGCAAAACCGAGGGATGCCAGTGGATCGACCAGGCCGCCAGTGGTCCGCGCACCGCCGGCCGACCCCAGCAGGTCGGCGAAGGGGTCGTCGCTGACGGCCGCAGCGGTGGCCGCCTGCGCGCGCACCTCCAGCACGAAGCCGCCGATCTGCACCTGGTCGCCGGGCCGGATCGGCATCTCGCGGCCGCTGCCCACCGGCTGGCCGTTGACCAGGATGGGGTTGCTGCCTCGGTCGACGATGGCATAGGCGCCGCTGCGATACACCACCTGGGCATGCACACGGGAGATGGTGCGGTCGGGATCGGGCAGCACCAGCTGGTTGGTGTCAGCGCGGCCGATGGTGCCACCCAGTTCGTCGAAGCCCGCGCTCGGTGCGCTGGTGATTGGGGCGCCATGAAGCGAAATCACGGTCAGGTTGATCACGTTGTCGAATCCTCGAATAAGGGACCTGCAGTGACGTCAGCGCAGCACATAGAGCTTGCCCTCGACAACGGCCAGTCGAATCGGAAATTGCTGCGACCGGCCGTGGGCGTCGGGTGCGGTTCGAAGTGCAGGTGCGCCGGTGGCGTACAGGCATTCGAGCAGCCGGCCACCGGCGAGTCGCCGCAGGAAAAGTGCGTCGGCCTCCAGCGCCAGCCATTGAAAGCGGCCGGTCGCATGCAGTTCGCTCAGGTAGGTGCGCAGCCGGTCGGTGGCCTGGTCGGCGGGCTGGGCATAGGCGGCGGCCAGCTCTTCGGTGCGCAGGCGCACCTGGGCGATGAAGAATTCGATGTCGCCATCCGACAGCGCCTGCGCCAGGTTCTTGAGCAACGCCAGCGCCGCTTGGCGCACGGCTGGCGTGGGGGTGGCCGCTGGCGCATCCAGCCAGCGCCAGCGGACGAAATTCACCGGCAGATCGACGTCGCGGCTCAGGCTCACCGGCGCCTCGTAGGCCTGACGGGCCGGCGGGACCCAGTCGAGCACGGCCAGTTCGCGGGCACTGGCTTCGTCGGTCGGGTTGCCTGCGCGCGGCAGCAGGACGCGCAGATGGGCGCTGCTGTGGCCGTCGGCCACCAGAGCGACGGGCGGCGGCACCGGGGCGTCCGGCGCCAGCGCGGCCGACGGCGGCCCCACCACCAGTTCCAGGCGGTTGGTTCCGGCCAGGGTGTATTCATGCACCGGCACGGTGACCGAGGCGCTTGCCGCGCCGGCCCGCGCCACCGGGACGCCGTTGATCAGCGCCTCGGCTTCGCAGCCTTGCGTATCGAGCTTGAGGACCAGCAGGCGTTCCATCAGCCGAGGCTCCAGTCGAGCAGTTGCAGCGCGGGCAACAGTGGTCGCATGACGCGCTGGGTGCCGAGCAGCGGGTCGTGCACCATCAGGGTGGCGCAGACCGGCTCGATCGACAGCTGGCAGAACCACTGCAGGCCAGGACCTGCCTTGCGGGCCCGCAGCCCGCAGGCGCCCACCAGCGCGCCGCTGACCGGGCCGGCGAGGCCTGCCAGCGCGGCGCTGTCAGCCTGCGCCAGCGATTCGAGTTGCAGCACGAAGGGATGGCGAAACTGCGTGGCCGCGGGCGCCAGCAGCGCGGGCAGATCGGCGTCTTCGGCCTGGCGTTCGAAGCGGGCCTGGAGGCTGGCGCGGCCGCTGCAGTGCAGGACCAGCCGGCTCAGCGAGCCGTGCAGCGCCAGCGATCCACCCAGCCGCAGCCGGAGTTCGCAGGCCACCAGGTCGAGCTCGCCGGCGACGCGGTACCAGGGCGGATCGGACAAGTCCGCGCCGTGCCCGGCCCAGCCCCAGGTGAGGCCGGCGCTGCCTGCCATCACCGAAGGCTCGGCCATGACCCGGCCCTGACTGACGCCGCTTTCACGCTCCCAGGCGGTGGCCAGTTGGGTGAGGCCTTCGCCCAGTTGGCGGTCGAGGTCTTCCAGGCCGGCCGACCAGCGGGAGGTGTCCAGCGCCAAGCCGTCACGCTCGATCCGGTAGACCGCGGGCGCTGAGGCTGGCGTCGTCGCGCCGGTATCCGGCCAGGCCATCGCGGCTGCCGGCTCGCGTTTCCACAGCATCCAGTGCTGTTCGGCCGGATAGACGGCCAGCCGTGTCTGCAGCTCGCCCAGCGCCTGGCCGCTGTCGCGCAGGCCGCAACTCGAGACATGCAACTCGCTGAGCTGGGGCGAGGTTTCGATAGCGATGCGCGGTTGTGGCCCATCGTCCACGGCCGGCGCGGCGGCTTCGGCATAGAGATCGAGCGCCACATCGCCGGCATGTGGCCCACGCCAGCTCCCCAGGGTCAGGGGACCGTTGAGCGTGACCAGCGGATGCACCTGGGCATCGCAGCAGTTGCGGCTGCGGGTGCGCAGGCGCAGGCGGCTGCCTTCGCGCCCGGGTGGCTGGCTCAGCAGGTGCAGCATGGGCGGCAGTGTCAAGCGCGGCTGCCGCGCTACGACCGGCAGGCCGGCGCTCAGGGTGATGGCGGCAGGTCGGGCCACCACCGGCAGCAGCCGCCACTGGCCTTGCTCCAGGCGGTAGCGGTGTGGCTGGCGGGCTGCGGGTGCGTCGAGCAGGCGCAGGTCGATGGCGTCGATATCGCAGGCGTCACCTAGCGCGATGCGCTCGGGAGGCAACAGGTCACCCAGCACGCCGCGCGGCATCAGCGCGCGGTCGAGCAAGGCGAGCGCCAGGTCGAACGCCGCCGGGCTGGTGACGCCGATGGTGCCGGCCGCGCCAGCAGCGCCGCCCGTGGTCTGGGCCGACAGCCGGGCGAGCTCTTCGCGCGCGCGCCGGCACAGCTGGAACACCTTGCTGCCCTGCGAACGGTCGGTGGCGGCCAGCAGGTCGGCCGCCCAGGCGAATTCGGGCCGTGTCTCGAACGACGCACCCAGCACGAACCAGCAGGCCAGGTAGCGGCCGAGGCAGACGGTGTGCGCCAGGCCGTGCGTGGCGGCGCGTGTCGCGCCATGCGCGATCAGGGCTGCATAGCGCTCGCCGAGGCGGCCGGGAATGTCGGGAAAGGCGGCGGCCAGGGTGTCGGACACGCGCGCCATGTCACGCTGGCGCTTGAGTGCCTGCAGGGCCGCGACCTGTTCGGAATTGAGTTGCAGCATGGTGCTTACGCGAGCCTCATTCGGTCTGCAGCACGGGGATGTCACGCTGCACCAGCCGGCCCATCTGCAGATCAGCGTGTTGCCAGGCGCGCGCGCCCGGGACCACCAGCGAACGCACCGGGCCGAAGAAGGCGGTCAGATCCGAAGGCCCGGCCAGCGGGAGCACCGCCCGCATCACCGCAGGGTCCATCCAGTCGAGCCGGATGCGCTGGCCGCCGGGCAGCAGGGCCTGCAGCAGGCCGCGCAGGTGGTTGCGCAGCACGATGAGACGGGCGGGGCTGCGCACCAGCACGCCCCATTCGCCCAGGCTGGCGGCCGCCTCGAACAGCAGCCAGTCGGTGAAGCCGGAGACCGGCCGCAGTTGCACCAGATAGGGCGCGTCGAGGGTAGTCTGCGGCTCCAGCGCGCCGGGCAGCAGGCAGTCGAAAGCCGCCACGTCGGCCGCGGCCAGCCGCGTCGGCAGGCCGGGCACGCGGTGGCCCATGACCACCGCGAAGACCTGTTGGTCAGCCTGCGCCCACAGCCCCGCCTTGTGCTGGACGGTGGCCAGCGGCGTGACAAGGGAAGAAGGGTCCACACGCAGGGTCGTCATTTCGCCAGCGGATCCTGGTTTTGCTTCGGTTCGGTGGGCGCCTTGGGCTCCGGCGGACGGGCCTTGGCGGCCGCGCTGGCGGCCCCGGCCGATCCGCCGGAATTGATCTTGACCAGCGCACCCTGGATGGTCACGCCCTCCGGCCCCAGCGTGATGAAGGAGCCGCCGGCCTTGAGCGTGAGCTGGGTGCCGCCGTCGATCACCACGCCGAGTCCCTTGATATGCAGCGTGCTCGCGGCCGACAGCTTCATCGCCGCGCCCACGTCGATGTCCATGGCCGCGCCCGAGGTCAGCTCGATGCTGCTCGATCCCTTGATGACGATGGCGTCGCTGACCGACAGGCCGAGCGCACCGGTGACGGCGGTGATCATGTCGCCGCCGATCGCGCCGTGGGTATCGGCATCGATCCGGATCGTGGCCTGCTTGCCGACAGTGAGCGTCAGGTTCTCGCCGATCCGGTGCGCGACGTTCTTGCCGACTTCGGTCCACAGGTCGTTGCGGACCGTCTCGAAGCCGTCGTGCTTGACCAGCTGGTGGTAGTCCTTCTCAGCCTGGAACCAGACGTACTCGCTGTCCTTCTTGTCGTCGAAGCGCAGCTCGTTGAAGGTGCTCAGGCTGCCGCCCTTGCTCGACCTCGACTTGATGCCGCTGACGGTGGCCTGTGCCGGCAGGTCGTAGGGCGGCAGGTTGTAGCCGTTGTAGACGCTGCCGGTGATCAGCGGCCGGTCGGGGTTGCCGTCCATGAATTCGACCACCACCTCGTCGCCCACGCGCGGCAGGGCGACCATGCCGAACTGCTTGCTCGCCCAGGGCTGGGCCACGCGCACCCAGCAGGAGCTTTCTTCGTTGCATCGGCCCTCGCGGTCCCAGTGGAACTGCAGTTTCACCCTGCCGAACTTGTCGGTCATGATTTCGTCGCCGCTGGCGCCGACCACGGTGGCGGTCTGCGGTCCGTAGATCTTCGAGCGCGGCGCGCGGGCCGGCGGATGGTAGGGCGTGGCCTTGGGCACCGCCTCGAAGCGGCAGGCGAAACCGGTCTTGATGTCGCTCTGCTTGGCCTCGTACTGGGCGAAGCTCATCTCGTAGCGCACCGAGGTGATCAGGTAGTCGCCGTCGTCGGCGGGGTGGCCCTTCAAGCTGAAGGTGGCACCGGCGGCGGTACGGCGGAAAGGCGTGATGCCGACGCCGACCACACGGGTGGATTCGAAGCGATCGACCTCTATCTGGGCGCGCTGCCCGCCGAGCGCTTGCGGGTCGGACTTCGCGTCCATCGCGATGTCGGCATAGCCGCCGGGATAGCGGAACACCTCGAGCGTCTTCGGGTGCCCGTCGTAGGGAGGCGTGCGGGTGGCCTGGGTCTTCAGCGGCTGCGTCGGCTCGTCGGCCGCGAAGTCGATGTGCACGAACTGGGTGGAGCCCACCGCATGGGTGCAGCTCCAGTCGGTCACGATGTCCACCTGCAGTGCATTGCCCAGGCGCGATTCCGCCCAGGCCAGCGTGCCGAGGTTCAGCGCCGTGTGGCCGCCGGGATTGTCGGTCAGCACCAAAGTGTGCTGCCCCTTGGCGTGGGTGAAGTAGAAGTAGATGCCTTCCTCGTCCATCAGCCGGGTGACGAAGTCGAAGTCGCTCTCGTTGTACTGCACCGTGTAGGGCCGTTTGGCGGAGCCGGCGTCGACCTTGGACTTGTCGACGCTGCCCTTGGACCTGTACTTGGCAAAAACCGCCACGATCACGTCGACGGCTGACTGGTCCTGGAAGATCCGGCAGTCGGCGCTCTGGGTGAGTTGCCACAGCCAGGGCGTGACGACGACACGATAGATGTCGTAGCGACCGCTGACGCCACCGCGCTCGAACTCTGTGACGAAGCCGTGGATGTAGCGAAAGTCGTCCTTATAGACCTGGATCTTGATGTCGACCTGGGTGCCGAGGATCGTTTTGGCTGCCAGCGGACTGAACTCGCTCAGGCGCAGCAGCTCCACCCGATATTGGGGCAGGCGGCCCAGGTCCTCGCGCGCGACCAGCGTCCTGAACAGCAGCGCCGGTTCCGTACCGTCCAGTGAGGTCAGGAATTGCGCTTCGAGTTCGGTCATGGTGGGCTCTCGGTGCCTCAGGCGAAGCTGTAGGTGAAGTCACCGTCGGCGGCGCCAAGCGTGATGCCTTTGAGCTCCTCGCCGCGCGACATGCGTCCGAGGTATTCGATCGACACCTTGGGCAGCACCGTGTTGGTCAGGATCGAATCGATGATGCGTCCGCCGGCCTCGGGGTTGTCGCAGCGCTGGACGATCAGCGCCACCGCATCGTCGCCATAGTCGAAGGGGATGCGGTGGTTTTCCTCGACGCGCTTCTTGATGCGGCCCAGCTGCAGCCGCACGATCTTGCCCATCATCTCGGGTGACAGCGGGTAATAGGGAATGGTGACCAGCCGGCCCAGCAGCGCGGGCGGGAAGATCTTCATCAGCGGCTCCTGCAGCGCGGTGGCCAGCGACTCGGGGTCGGGCAGCAACTCGGGGTCCTTGCACATGTTCATCACCAGCTCCGAGCCAGCGTTGGAGGTCAGCAGGATGATGGTGTTCTTGAAGTCGATCATCCGGCCCTCGCCGTCTTCCATGCGGCCCTTGTCGAAGACCTGGAAGAACAGCTCGTGCACGTCGGAATGGGCTTTCTCCACCTCGTCGAGCAGCACCACGCTGTAGGGCCGGCGGCGCACCGCCTCGGTCAGGATGCCGCCCTCGCCGTAGCCGATGTAGCCCGGTGGCGAGCCCTTGAGCGTGGAGACGGTGTGGGCCTCCTGGAACTCGCTCATGTTGATGGTGATGACGTTCTGCTCGCCGCCGTAGAGCGCCTCGGCCAGGGCCAGCGCGGTCTCGGTCTTGCCGACGCCGGAGGTGCCGCAGAGCATGAACACGCCGATCGGCTTGTTGGGGTTGTCGAGCCGGGCGCGCGAGGTCTGGATGCGCTTGGCGATCATGTCCAGGCCGTGCTGCTGGCCGATGACCCGCTGGCCCAGCGTCTCGCCCAGCCGCAACACGGTTTCCAATTCGTTCTTGACCATGCGACCGACCGGAATGCCGGTCCAGTCGGCGACCACGCTGGCCACCGCCTGCGCATCGACCGAGGGCATGATGAGCGGCGTGTCGCCCTGCAACGCGGCGAGCTTTTCCTGCTCGGCGTGCAGCTCGTTGAGGGTCGCGTCGCGGTCGGGTGCCACGGCGGCCGCGTTGTCCACCGGCTGGCCGTCGCCGCGCAGGGTGGCGCGCAGGGCGAGCACCTTGTCGACAATGGTCTTCTCCTGCTTCCAGCGCGCTTCGAGCGTGGCCAGTCGTTCGCGCTCGGCGACCAGCTTGGCGGCGACCTCGTTGCCGCGCTCGCCCACCAGCACGCCCACGGCAGCTTCGCGGGCGATGATGCCTTCCTCGATGCCGAGCGACTCGATGCGTCGCATGCTGTCTTCCACCTCGGCCGGCGTGGCGTGCTGGCTCACCGCCACGCGGGCGCAGGCGGTGTCGAGCAGGCTGACGGCCTTGTCGGGCAACTGGCGCGCCGGGATGTAGCGGTGGCTCAGCTTGACGGCGGCCTCGATGGCCTCGTCGAGCAGCTGCGCGCGGTGGTGCTTCTCCAGCACGGTGGCGACGCCGCGCAGCATGAGGATGGCCTTGGCTTCGTCGGGCTCGGGCACCTGCACCACTTGGAAGCGGCGGGTCAGCGCCGGGTCCTTCTCGATGTATTTCTTGTACTCGGCCCAGGTGGTAGCGCCGATGGTGCGCAGGTTGCCGCGCGCCAGCGCGGGCTTGAGCAGGTTGGCTGCGTCGCCCGTGCCGGCGGCACCGCCCGCGCCCACCAGGGTATGCACTTCGTCGATGAACAGAATGATGGGTTTGGGCGAGGCTTGCACCTCGTCGATGACCTGGCGCAGGCGCTGTTCGAACTCGCCCTTCATGCTCGCGCCGGCCTGCAGCAGGCCCAGGTCCAGGCTCAGCAGCGAGACGTCCTTGAGCTGCGGGGGTACGTCGCCGCGCGCCAGGCGCTGGGCGAAGCCCTCGACCACCGCCGTCTTGCCGACGCCGGCCTCACCGGTCAGGATGGGATTGTTCTGGCGCCGTCGCATCAGGATGTCGACGATCTGGCGGATCTCCTCGTCGCGGCCGGTGACCGGGTCCATCTTGCCTTCGCGGGCACGCTCGGTCATATCCACGCAGAACTTCTTGAGCGCCTCCTGCTTGCCCATGGCGGCTGGGGCAATGGCGCCTTCGGATTCACCGGGCTGGCTGCCCAGGCCGGAGCCATCCTGCGCGCCGAGCTTGGCCTCGGCCGAGCCGCCGCAGATCCTGGCGAAGTTCTCGGCCAGGTCATCGGCGCGAACCTTGGCAAATTCCCTGGAGATCGACAGCAGCGCGTTGCGCAGGTTGCTGCTGTTCATGATGCCCAGGATCAACGTGCCGGTGCGCACCTGCGATTCGCCGAACTGCAGGGTCGCGTAGACCCAGGCACGCTCGATGGCGTTCTCGATGAGCTCCGAAAAATCCGAGATGGCGGTCGAGCCGCGCGGCAGCCGGTCCAGCGCGGCGGTCATGTCTTTGGCCAGGGTTGACGCGTCGACCTGATAGTGGCGCAGGATGGCGTCCAGGTCGGTCTCGTTGTTCTGCACCAACTGCACCATCCAGTGCACCAGCTCGACATACGGGTTGCCGCGCATCTTGCAGAAGACAGTGGCACTTTCAATGGCTTTGTAGGCGATCGGATTGAGTTTTCCGAAGAGGGCAACACGGCTGATTTGGCTCATGACACTGGCTTTCTTTTTCGATTGGATTTCTGGAGGGTGCGTTCGACATCGATGACCAGGTCGTCGGCTTCGCCGGCTTTTCTGAAGCTGCCGAGCCAGCAACTGCGCCCGAGCTCGCCGTTGCGGCCGACGCGCAGGCGCGGCACGTCCTGGCGGGCCAGGATGAGCTGCACATCCCATGCGTATTCGAGTCCGACCCACTGGCGCACCAGGGCCTGCAGGCGTGCCAGCGCTGTGCCACCGGGCAGGAAAGCGTGATAGCGGGCTTCGCGCACCGGGCCAATGACGATGCGGAACTTGCTCTGCACATCCCAGACGCTGGCGCCCAGCACTGCGCCCTGGCCGAGCTGCTGGCCGATGCCAGGTCGGCCGAGCGAGCGGATGCGGCTGCGCTCCTCGCGCGCCAGGGGCATCCAGTGGCCGCACCAACAGTCGATGCGCACGGGCACATCGAACTCGCTGCGCAACCAGGCCAGCAGGCCGTCGGCATCGCGCGTCTGACGCGACAGGCGGCCGGTGAAGTAAAGCTTGGGCGCATCGCCCGCGGCGTCGCGCTGCAGCAGGGTTTGGGTGCCGATGCCCGACAGCGCACCCAGGCGCATGGTGAACTGCTGGTCGTCCGGTCGGTCCAGGCTCAGCGTGGGCTGCGCCTGGGCCCAGGCGCGGTAGAAGAGCAGGGTGAAACGGTGGTTGAGCAGGTCGATGAAACGCTGCAGGCCATGGTCGGCGTGATGGGCTGAGCGCTCGCGGGTGAGCTCGGTCATGTACAGCGGCAGCGGCCCGTTGGGCCCGAGCAGGCCGAAGATGCGCTGCGTCAGCCGCGGCGGCCTGTCAGCCCGCCATTGCAGTGCGTGCAGTGGCGCTGGCGCGAAGGAGAGCTCGGCCGGCTGGCTGACGCGGATCGGTTCGTCGCTGGGGCGCTGCGCCTCGCCGAGCCGTGGCAGGTGGGGATGACTGCTTTCGATGCGGCGCAACGTCTGGTAGAAATCGAAGCGGTAGGGCTGTTCGGACAGCCGCTTGAGCCACATGCCGTAGTGCGGCGCCACGGGGTTCGGGCCTGACGTCACAGCACGGCCCTCGTCCCGCGCGACGGCTTCCAGCGCATCACTTCGCCGCGCGTCAGCGACACCAGCACCGTCTCCACGAAGCTGTTGAGCGAGGCATGGCGCGACAGGTAGTGGTGCATCGCGCTGCCGAACAGGAAGGCGCTGCCACCGGTGTAGCCGAGTTCGTCGACGGTCAGCGTGACCTCGATGCCACGGCCAAAGGCAATCGGCCCGGCGATCGGGTGGCGGCGCACCACGGCCCGGGTGCTGACGTTCTGCAACGCCTCGATCTGGCGGCGCACTGCGGGGTCGGTCCCCTGCGGAAAGCGGCTCAGCAGGTCGCGCAACGCGGCGGCAGCCTCACCGCCGTCGGTGTCGAGCAGCGACAGATAGTTGAGCGACAGCAGGTTCAGCAGCCGCCACGCCACGCCGCCCTCGCGCAGGGCCGTGTGTGGGCGGCTCGGGCCGGCCATCACCCGCACCGATTGCGTCGGCACACCGGCATCGAGCTTGAACTCGGCCTGCGCGCCGGTGCTGGGCATGAAGACCGGCAGGTCGCGGTTGGTGCAGCGGGTCTGCACGGCGACCTGCTGAAGAGTTTCGGCATAGGGCGCGTCGTTGGGGTCAACCAGGGAGACGAAGACTTCGCAACCGGTGTAGCCCGAGCGTGGGCCGTCGCGGCGCGCGGCCTCGCTCGGCAGTCGCGGCTCGCGCCAGATCGTGTAGAAGGCCGGCTGCTGCTGCTGCTGTGCGCTGCGTCGGTGGTCGGGCGCATAGAGCGGCAGGAAGCGCCGCTCGGTGCCGTCGGCGGTATAGCCCTGCATCCCCACCACGTCGTAGACCTCGTAGTCCAGCGGCGCGGTGCGTTCGGGCACAACGTGGAATTCGCAGTTGCCTTCGGTGACCTGGATGCGGTCGGCCCGCTTGGGGAACAGGTTGATGGCCGGCACGCAGTTCAAACAGAAGTTGCCAGCCGACACCGCGCCTTCCAGGCCGATGCCGGGTTGGGCGAACAGCAGCGTGATCTCGACGACCTGGCCGGCGATGGCCTGGATGGCGCGTTGCACGCCCTCCAGGTCGACGAACAGAAAACGCTCGGGAAAGGCGAAGTATTCCTGAAGCAGCCGGGTACCCGCGAAGCCGCGCAGGGTCGGTGGCAGCATCGCTTCTTCATCCGTGTAGCCCACCGCCTGTAGCGCAGAGGCCGGCAACAGCGTCCGTCGGCCGTCGCCAGCGCGGCCCGGCGGGCCGATCAGCACGCCCACCGCTGCACCGAAGATCAGCTCGTGCAACTGCATGGCCGTCTCGGTCTGGCCGGCCAGATAGAAGCGCAGTGTGTCGGGTTGCAGCTGGGCGAGCGCCATGCCGGCGGGCAACTGCAGCTGGATGCGCACGCCGGCGCGCGGCCGCCGCGGCAGGTGCAGGCCGGCGATGTTGAGCTCCGACATGTTCAGGAAATACTCGGCCGAGACGGTCGTCAAGGGCGACAGCTGCACCGGCTGCCCGGTGCGGAATTCGCAGCGGTTCTTCGAGGCGGCGCTGGCGGGCCCGATCAGTGGCGTCTCGCGCGCAAGCACCGGGCCGGTGAGCAGGTTGGGGTCGGGCACCGGGGTGATCTGGGCCACCAGCATGGCAGGCACCGGCGCCAGGAAGTTCGGGTAGATCAGCTCCAGCAGACGGTGCGAGAAGCGCGGGAATTCCGCGTCCTGCTTGAGCTGCACACGCGCTGCGAGGAAGGCACAGCCCTCGAGGAGCCGCTCGATGTAGGGGTCGGTGACCTCCAGGCCTTCCATGCCCAGGCGCGCGGCGATCTTTGGAAATTCCTGGGCGAACTCGCCCCCGAGCTCGCGCAGGTAACGCAGCTCCTGGTTGTAGTAGCGCAGAAGACGGGGGTCCATGGCCTGCCTCAGTGCCTCATCCGCGCAACTCGCGCACCCGGGTGCTGCCGGTCTCGACGTCCACGTCGGCGGCCAGCAGGAGTTCGAGCGGCACCGGCTGGCTCCACATCTGGCCGCGAATGACCAGCTGCAGCGTGTTGTGGTGGCTGGCGTGGTCGATCTTGACTTCCACACTGAGCGTTTGCGGATCGATCCGCGGCTCGAAGGCCTTGATCGCATCGCCCACCTCGCGCTCGATCGCCCGGGTGTTCATGCTCGATAGGGTGACGCCGGCGAAAGCCGGCATGCCGTAGTTGAGGACCGAGCCGCGCGCATGCGGCGCGGACTTCCACAGCGCAATCTCTTCGCTGCGGCTGGAGTTCGGCTCGGGCTCGGGGCGGATGGCGTTGAACAGCCAGGACAGGTCGCGCAGCACCGCTGCGCGCAGCTGCTGGCGCGTCAGCGCGCGCGCATCCAGGGCTTCCGTGCGCAGGGCGGGTTCCTGATCGATCAGCCGGTCCAGCAACGAGGGTTGCAGGCGATCGCGCGAGTTCAGCTCAGCCATCTGCCTGGCCCGTGGGTTCGAGTTCGATCAGCCGCACGCCCAGCATGTCGTGCTCGCCGCCATCGGTCACCAGCACGCGCTGGCCCAGGCCGATGAAGCGCTCGTGGCCGATGTCCTGCCAGTCCGTGCGTGCGGCCATGAGGATCTGGCCATCGTCGCTGGCCTGCGAGCCGGGGTAGCGGGTCGGGATCATCGCGATGGCTTCACCGCCGTTGGAAAACGACAGGTTGGCCGGCAGCCAGACCCGGTCGCGCAGGTCCACCGGTGGCTCGATAGCGATGCGGCTCAAACGGTTGAAGGGAATCCAGTAGTACTTGCCGTTGACCATGGCCTCCAGCACCGGACCGAGTCGGGAATCCGCATCGGCGATCCATTCGAAGGCGACGCCGTCGATGCGCCCGCGGGCGGCGGGCGCGGCCTCGAAGGCGCGCCCGGCGAGCTGGGCGGCCAGGTCGGCCTCGCCCTGGCCTGCCTGCAGCAGCGATTCAATCAGCAGGCCCATCCATTCGTCGGGCTGACCGAAGACCATCGGCGAGCGGCTGCCTCGGAAGACCGCTGCGCGCAGCAGCTCGCAGCGCAGGGCGTGGCCGACCATCTCGCGCATCGGGGCGGTGGTGGCATCCATGTCGGCCACCACATTGAGCTGGGTGTGGGCGCGCTCCCACTCGCCCAGCACGCACAGCAGCTGGGCCATGAAGATGCGCAGCTTGGGCGCGGCCGGCTTGGCCTTGACCGCCGTGGTCAGCGCCACCAGCGCCGCCTGGGGATTGTGGGCGCGTACGGCGGCTTCGGCAGTGGCGAGTGGATCGGTCATGGTGTGCGTGCGGACGGTGTCGGGGTCAGGGGGATGGGCGGGTTTCAGTCCGCAAAAAGCTTCGGATATTCCTTCTTGAGCGTGGCGCTGACATCGATGCGCCGGGCTTCGTTCAGGGCCTTGAAGGCCTCGAGCACCGCGTCCAGCGACGCCTTGCCGCTCTCCGCGCCCGGCGCGCGTTTGTGCCGCGTGGTCAGCGTTTCCTTGGCCGTGGGCATGTACTCCACGGCAATCTCGTCGTAGGTGAAAGTCCAGTCTTCCGAGATCGCGCCGGACTTCTCGCCATCATTGATGTCGACCTTGTACTCGGCGATGCGCGCATTGTTGAGCGTCAGGGTCAGCTTGAAGCCCGAGTCTTCCGGCGAATCGAGGGTCACGACGGCTCTCAGCCGCACGCCGTGGCGCATCTTGGTGAGCATCGCGGTGCTGGCCTGGTCCATCACCTTGCTGAAGCTGAACGCCTCGGGCTGCGATTTGCCCCGCGTCAGGCCCAGGCCTCGTGGCGCGGCGCGACTCATGTCCCATGCGATGCGCGCGAGCTGGATCTGGCCGCTGTAGGTCTGGTCTGCGGACTCGCCCACCATCGGCAAATTGGTATCTGCGTCGGTGAGTTGCATGTGCAGGCGAGAGAAAGTGGACATGGCGTATCAGGCGGTCTTGCCCGCTTCTTTCTCGGAAGTGGGAACCTCGGCTGTCGTTGCACGGCCGCGGACCTTCTTGATCGGGTCGTAGCTGCGGTAGCTGAGGGTGGCCGATGTCGTATACGAAATCGTCAGGTCTTCGGACAGCGAGACCGACTTTCCTTTGTCTTCGGCGCTCATCGAAATCCGGTCGATGTGGCAGCCGAGCATGCGAATCTCAAGCACCGCATCGATCTTGTCCACGCTGCCGCGGCTGGCCGGGTCGATGAAACGCAGGGTGGCCGTGAAAGGTTTGTCTTCCCGCATCATCTCGCGCAGCACGGTGCTGGAGCGGTCGAACTCCTTCTTGATGCGCATGGCCTTTGCGTCGATCTTGGTGACCGGGTCGTCGGTCGCCTTTTCCTCGGTCTTGGCATCGACGCTCCAGGAAAAAGACTCCACGACGATGTGATCACGATAGCCCGCGACCTGGGCCTCCCCAGGCGCGCCCTTGATCTCAAGCAACATCAGCGAAACGGCCATGGCAGTCAGTCCGTGGTGCGCCTGGACCGGGTGCCGGGATCACGAGAATTTGACCACCGCGTCGGTCACCGAGGTCTGCATCGTCGCGATGCTCCACGGGAAGCTCAGCTCCGCGGAGACCAGCGTGCCATCGTTGTTCTGCGCCTTGTAGCCGACCGAGACCTCCTTGAAGACCATGTCGACGTCCTGCATCACTCTGCCGTCTTCGCTGCCCCTGGTGGACACCTTGGTGATGAAGACGCTGGCCATGGCGATCTGGAAGAACTGCTCGGCCTTGTCACCACCGGTCATCTTCAGCATGTCGACGTAGACCTTGGCGAAGGACTTGCCCTGGACGATCTTGGTCAGGATCGCCGCCGACGAGGTGTCCCACGAATGGGTGATCGTCAGCGCCCCCGGCTTGGGTTTGCCCACGGCAGCGCCGGTGCCGCTGAGGTTGCTGTGATCGGCCTCGATATTCCAACTCCAGTCGCTGATTTCGATCCAGCCCTTGGCGCCGGAACGCACGGACTGCGGGGATTCGCCTTCAGGCACGTCGGCGGCGCCGAAAAGAATAAAGCTATTTCCAGACATGATGGGTTCCTCTGAAATTCATCGGGGTAAAAATGACTCGGCAGACGCGGGCGTCGATCAATCCGAGTCCGCCTTGAGGTTCAGCGTGATGCCGGATTGCAGCGTGCTGGCGGCGACATTCCAGCCAAATTCCCGGATCTTTGCTTCCAGCGTGCCGGGCTTGCCGGTACCGCCCGCTTCGGCGTTGAGCTGGCGCTTGTAGCCGATCTGGATCGCCTTGAAGACGAACTCCACGTCCTGCGTTACAGCGCCGTCGTTGCCGCCCTTGCTGGCTATCTTGGTGATGAAGCCATCGGTCATCTTCACGCCGAAGAAAACCTCGGGCTTGCCGTCCGAAGCCCCGGTCGACTTGAGCATGTGCAAGACGATCGTGTTGAAGCTGGTGCCCAGCACGATGTTCTTCATGATGACCGGCGAGGAACGGTCGAAGTTGTGCGTGAAGCTGAACACGCTCGGCTTGGCAACCCCAACCGAAGCGCCCGTGCCCTTCAAGAAGTTGGTACCGGCTTCGACGTCGAAACCCCAGTCGCTGATTTCCAGCCAACCCTTGGAGGCAAGGTGCGTCGACTGCAGCGACTCTCCGGGGATTACTTTTCCGTCGGAGGCGAATTTGATGAATGCATTTCCAGGCATGGAAGATCTCCAGTGTGTGTTTCAGCGAAGTGAACGTTGGGTGGTGCGCGAGCTCAGGACTTTTCGGATGGCAGCTTGGAGACCAGGCGCAGAGACACCGACAGGCCTTCGAGCTGGTAGTGCGGCTTCAGGAAGAACTTGGACTGGTAGTAGCCCGGTGCGCCCTCGACCTCTTCGACCACCACCTCGGCGGCGGCCAGCGGGCGGCGTGCCTTGGTGTCTTCGCTGGAGTTGGCCGGGTCGCCGTCGACATAGCTGCCGATCCAGTTGTTGAGCCAGCGCTCCATCTCGTCGCGGGACTTGAACGAGCCGACCTTGTCGCGGACCATGCACTTGAGGTAATGGGCAAAGCGATTGCAGGCAAACAGGTAGGGCAGGCGGGCGGCCAGCGCGGCATTGGCCGTGGCGTCGGGGTCGTCGTACTCGGTCGGCTTCTGCAGCGACTGCGCACCGATGAAGGCGGCGAAGTCGGAATTCTTGCGATGGATCATCGCCAGGAAGCCGTTCTTCGACAGCTCGGCTTCGCGACGGTCGGAGATCGCGATCTCGGTGGGGCACTTCATGTCCACGCCGCCATCGTCGGTCGGGAACGTGTGGGTGGGCAGGTTCTCGACGGCGCCGCCCGATTCGATGCCGCGGATGCGCGAGCACCATCCGTAGACCTTGAACGAGCGGTTGATGTTGGTGGCCATCGCGTACGCGGCGTTGCACCAGCTGTACTTGTCGTGGTCGGCACCGACCGTGTCTTCCTCGAAATTGAAGGCATCCACGGGGCTGGTCTTGGCGCCGTAGGGAATGCGGCCCAGGAAGCGGGGCATGCACATCGCCAGGTAACGCGCGTCGTCCGACTCGCGCAGCGAGCGCCAGGCCGCGTACTCGGGCGTGGTGAAGATTTTGGTCAGGTCGCGCGGATTGGCCAGCTCGCCCCAGGAATCCATCTGCATCACGGTGGGCGCTGCGCCGGTGATGAAGGGCGCGTGGGCCGATGCGGCGATCTTGGCCATCTCGCCGAGCAGTTCGACGTCGGGCGGTGAATGGTCGAAGTGGTAGTCGCCGACGATGGCGCCGAAGGGCTCGCCGCCGAACTGGCCGTACTCTTCTTCGTAGAGCTTCTTGAACAACGGCGACTGGTCCCAGGCCGTGCCCTTGTAGCGCTTGAGCGTCTTGCCCAGGTCCTGCTTGGAGATCGACATCACGCGGATCTTCAGCTGCTCGTCGGTCTCGGTGTTGCTGACCATGTAGTGCAGGCCGCGCCAGGCCGATTCCAGCTTCTGGTAATCGGCATGGTGCAGGATCAGGTTGACCTGCTCGGAGAGCTTGCGATCGAGCGCGGCGATCATGGCCTCGATGCTGGCGACGGTATCGGTGCTGATGAGCTTGACGTCGGCCAAGGCCTGCTGCGCCAGCACCTGCACCGCCGATTCGACCGCCGATTTGGCCTCGTCGGATTTGGGCTTGAATTCCTTCGACAGCAGCGCCGCGAAGTCGTTGCCTTCGAAAGTGACGCCGGCCAGAGCGCTGTCTGCCCGTACTGCTTGTTCAGCCATGTGGAAGCTCCTGTGGGGTCAGTGGGTGTCGCCAGGCTTGGCCGAGGCGGTCAGGGTCTTCAGCAAGGCCGGGTCGTTGAGCACCTTATTGATGAGTTCTTCCGCACCGCCCTTGCCGTCCATGTAGGTGACCAGGTTGGACAGCTGGTTGCGTGCTTCGAGCAGCTTGTTCAGGCCTTCGACCTTGGTGGCCACGGCCGCCGGTGAGAAGTCGTCCATGTTCTCGAAGGTCAGGTCGACCGAAAGGCTGCCTTCGCCCGTCAGCGTGTTGGGCACGGTGAACGCCACCCGGGGCTTCATCGCTTTCATGCGGGTGTCGAAGTTGTCGATGTCGAATTCGAGGAACTTGCGGTCGGCCACCGGCGGCAGCGGATCTTCCGGCTTGCCGGCCAGGTCTGCCATGACGCCCATGACGAACGGCAACTGGATCTTCTTTTCGGCGCCGTAGAGCTCGACGTCGTATTCGATCTGGACACGAGGCGCGCGGTTGCGCGCGATGAATTTCTGGCTGCTACCCATGGTGAATCTCCGCTATGACTGGAACAGGAAAAAAAGAAAAGCAAGGCTGCATCGCATCCTCCGCATCATTCGTTGTCCAGGCTTGATGGATCGATGCCCAGGACCCGCGCGACATCGCGCATGGAGTCGGGTGCGAAATCCTTGATCAGCTGGAGGAAGTTCTTGTCGATGAGTCGCTCTGCGCGCCGCAGCAGCAACTGGGCGGGGTTGGTCGGCTCGCTGCGTTCGAGATAGGCGCACACCAGCTGGATCGCGCGGACCGCATCCTGGCGGCTCTCCACGCTGTGCACGCCGCCAGCAGCGCGCCGACCTGCCGACAGGGCGGTACCGTCTGGCGATCCGGCTTCATCGTCGCCGCCGACCTCGTCTGCAACAGCCTCGTCGTCCGAGGGCAGCAGCGACTGCACACCGGTGAGCATCAGGCGCAGTTGCTTGATGTCGACCGCGCTGTCCATGCCGAAGCGATCGTTCATCAGCGACTGCAGGTCCTTCAGGCTGGCGAGTGCTTCGGCGACGCAGACCCGCAGGCGTTCGGCAAGATCGGGGTTGTCGGCGATCTGGCCTTGGATCTGGCCCGGCGTGGACATGGCCTCGTCCTGGCGCGCGGGCAGGCGGTCGAGCGCGATCTCGACGTCTCGCATGCGCAGACCGCCCAGGCGTCGGTCCGCCAACAGCGGCGACTGGCGGATGTCGCCGAGCATGCCGTCGAGGGAATCCAGCGTGCCAAGGGTGCTGATGCGGGCGAAGATGTCGCCGTCGTCAGGATCAGGCCGGGGATGCAGGGTGTCCCAGAAGCGCTCCAGCAGGCCGTGCAGCAGGAAGAGTCCGCTGGCCAGCCCTTCGAGGCCTTCGAGGTGGACCATCGCGCGGGTCCAGAGCATGGCCGTGCGCAGGTCGCGGTTGCGCTCGAACAGGGATTCGGCGAGCTCGCGGGCGGTGGTCCACGCTGGCGGCTCTGCCGCGCCGAACTGGGTTTCGGGTCGGCCGTTGGCGGCCTGGCTCAGTTCGAGCGCGGTCGGGTCGTACTCGAGGTCTGCGCCGGTGGTGTCCTCGTCCAGAGGGTCGAGCCACCGTTGGATCTGGGCCTTATCCATGCCGCTGCGCTCCGGCTGGAAGGCGAGTGCCGCCTTCTTTGCCCTGTCCCCACGCACCCTCTGGCACGCGCACATGGTGGCAGAGTGCATCGCTCCAGATGAGGCGGTAGGCGTGGTTCATACAGGGGGGAGGTGGGAGAGAAGAGGTGTCAACCGTCAGCGCTGTTCAATGTATCCAGCGCCTGTGCGTCGGTCTGTCGCCCTTTATGGCGACAGACCGACGCGATAAAGAAACCGCATCGATTGGCTTTGTGTCACCATCAGTCAACACCATCAGTGGGCCAGCACGCAGCCCTTCTCCGACCATGTCCAAAGCCACCAGCAGGTGCATCATCAAAGTCTGCCTGGTAGAGGACGACCTCGCTTTTCAGAACGCACTGGCAGAGGCCCTGCACGACACGCCTGACATGCAATTGCAGTCGGTCGCCAGTTCGCGGGGCCAAGGTCTCGAGATGCTCGCGCAGCCGCCTGCGGATGTCCTGCTGGTCGACCTCGGACTGCCAGACGGCTCAGGCATCGACATCATTCGCGCCGCATCCGAGCGATGGCCGCAATGCAACATCATGGTCAGCACCGCTTTTGGGGGCGAGATGCACGTCATGCATTCCCTGGAAGCCGGTGCCACCGGGTACTTGCTCAAGGACAGCGCACCCCACAACATCGTCAGTGAGATCCGTCTCCTGCATCAAGGCGGCAGCCCCATCAGCCCGCTCATCGCGCGCCAGCTGTTGATGCGTTTCCGGCAGAAGAGCCCGCCGGTCCCCAATTTGCCCCTGCCGCCCCAGGCCACGTTGTCAACCAGAGAGCGACAGGTGCTCGACTACATCACCAAAGGCTTCACGGCTGATGAGATCGCGGCGTTGATGTCGGTGTCGCGCCATACCGTGAGGACCTTTGTTCGACGCGTCTATACCAAGTTGGCGGTCAGTTCCAAGGCCGAGGCCATTCACGAGGCCATTCAGCAGGGTTTGCTACGTCCATAGAATGAAGCGGCTGCTTCTCTTGATCTTGATGGCGCTGTGTGTGCTGCAGGCACGTGCCGAAGCGCCTGTGCACATCACGGAGGCGGACGTGATGGTGATCCCGGGAAACGGTGCTTCTAACGCGCCTGCCGAGCTGGATATGAGCACCTTGACCGGGCCTTGGAACCACGTGCAGCTGCCCCATACACTGCCGCGCCGGTTGATCCCGAATGCCAGAGGCGATGCGGCCTTGCCTGCCACGGAGGTGGTCTGGTACAGGCTCAAGGTTTCGCCGGCCTCTGTCAATTCGAGCCCGCACTACATCTACATCCCGCGCTTGCAGACCGCCGGAAAGATCACGCTGTATACCGACCGGGAGCTGCTGTACCAGACCCATGCCAGCCCGATCTGGAACGGATGGAACATTCCCGCCTGGATCGCGTTGCACGACACAGCACAAGCGCGTTCGCCACGCGAGATCTACATCCGCATCGAGCGTCCGCGAAACAGAGGCGGCGGCATTTCTTCGGTCTGGTTCGGCACCGACGAATCCATCGGCTGGCGCTATCGGTTGCGCTATCTTCTGCAGGTCCAGGTGCCTTATGCCAGCAGCGCGGCTTTCCTGGCGGTGGGTCTCTTTGCATTGCTGGTGTGGTACAGGCTGTCCAATCACTACGCCTATCTTCTGCTGTTCGCCGTCTCGATTTCCGCGTTTCTTCGCACCTTGCACTACCACGTCGGCGAATACACATTGCCGATCCCGGACGACTGGTTCACCTGGATCACCGTCAACTCGGTGTTCTGGATGGTGATGGTGACGCATTTCTTCCTCAACCATCTCCACGACCGTCCGCGGGTGCGTTTGAATCAGGCCGTCATCGGCGTCGTCGTTCTCGTTGGCATGTTCACTGCGCCGCCATTGGCACGCTGGGTTGCCATAGACAGCCTGACGCCATTGGCCTATTTGCTGCTGATCGGCATCGGCTCGGTGGTTGCGGCGAACGGTTTCTACCAGTCTTGGCGCGGTCGTTCGCGCGACGGCTTGTTGCTGAGCGCATGGGCCATGCTGGGGATACCGCTGGGCTGTTACGACTGGCTGCTGCAGAACTACCACGTGAGCATCGAAAGCATCTACCTCGGTTCGTACAGCAACGTGGGGGCCTTCCTGGTGTTCATGTACATCATCTACCTGCGCTACATCGTGGCCAATGAGAGCGTCGTGCAGTTCAACAGGCGCCTGCAGGTGCGCTTGAACGAACAGGAAGTCGAGTTGCAGGACTCCCACCAGCGCCTGCGTGCGATCGCACAGCGCCAGACCCTCGACGCCGAACGCCAGCGGCTGATGCAGGACATGCACGACGGCATGGGTTCTTCGCTGGTGACGGCATTGCTCGCGGTGAAGAAGGGCAAAGCCGATGCGGCCATGGTGGCATCGGTGCTGGAAGATTGCATCGATGAACTGAAGCTGACCATCGACTCGATGGAACCGATCCAGGCCGACTTGCTGCTGCTGCTCGCGACATTGCGCTTTCGGTTGGCGCCGCGACTGGAAGATGCGGGCATCACCTTGCGCTGGGAGATCACGGATGTACCGCCGCTCGAATGGATCGACCCGCGCAATTCACTGCACATTCTGCGCATCTTTCAGGAGAGTTTCAGCAACATCATCAAGCACGCCCAGGCCAGCGAGATCCGCGTGACCACCCGGATCGAGCAGGACTGCGTGCGAGTGGTCATTCAAGACAACGGCAGCGGCTTCTCGGTCGAAGAAGGATTGCGTGCGCCAGGCAAAGGCCTGAAGAACCAGCTACGCAGGGCGGCATCGATCGGCGCGGAAGTGTCATGGCACGCCGATGGCGATGGCACCCGCATGACACTGACGCTGCCCATCACGGAAAAACACGGCGAATCCCCTCGCACTCCCTAGGAAACGCTGCACGGCCACCGGTCGTCACGAGCAACGAGGCGGCTGAAGTCGAAAGACAATCGCAGTCGTGACGCGGCGTATTTCACGTGTTGGTAACATTCGTAAACAAATACGCGTTCCAATCTACATGTCTACCCGCTGGAAGAGAGATGGGTAGTTCTAGTTCAATAGCGTCCGGCGACTACCAGGCGACATATGTCATATGGGAGCAAATTGAGGCCGATGCATGAGTTTTTCTGTCCAGGCTGTCGTTCACGGCTGGGACAGACGCGTGTTGCGCACGCTGGTTACCTGGCGTGCGATCGATGCGGTACGGCGTTTCCGTTTGTCGATGGCTCCGTGTATTTCGACCGACCCACCCTGGCGCCTCAGGTCGGTGACGGCTTGGGCGCTCAGTTGCGCGATGAGCTTTTCGGCGATGAACCGGCCTACGCCCGTTTTGTCGAGGCAAAGTATCTGAGGCCCAACTACGACGGTTATGCGGCTTTCGAGCCCTTCAACGAATCGACCCGGGCTTGGTACGGCCTGCTCGCGGAAATCCGCGCCGGACTCCAGCCTGGGCAGCCGATCCTCGACCTGTGGGGCCGCACTGGGTGGTCGGGCGCCAGTCTTGCCGCGATGTTTCCGGACCACCCGGTCTACATGGTCTGGGAGGGCGACCGCAATGTGCTGGGCTACAAGGGCTACCGTTACTGGCTCGGGCAGGGTGCCCGGGCCGCCAACCTGCACATCGTCTTTTCAGATCTGGAAAAACCGCTGCCATTTGCCGATGGCTTCTTCGGCCTGGTACACGGCCTGGACACCCTGCACCGCTACAGTCCGTCGCCGCTGGTCGCCGAGTGCCTGAGGGTGAGTATGCCGACGGCACCGCTGGTGTTCGCGCACATCCACCTGAGCAACAGCGAACCGGTCCCCTTTTTCGAGCGCGGCTGCACCCAGCACCACGGTCGGGACTACCGCCGTTTCATGGATGTTCTGGAGCGAAGCCACGGCCGGCGCGCCTACCTGTTGTCCGAGGCCACGCTGTTCGACAACACCGCCTGCGGCGACCTGGTCGACGACCACGACATGGCCCACTACAACGCGCTGCTGTATGTGGCGCCAGTGGGGGTGCAGCACAGCCGGGTGACCGCTTGCGACGGACCCCTGGTGCCGATCGACGATGACACCCAGGTGATCCTGAACCCGCTGGTGCGCATCGACGCGGTGAGCGGCGTAGCAACGGTCGACCGCACAGCGATGGCCGGGCAGGGCGCGCATCTGCTGGAGCGTCACCCGGTGTACGAGAAAAGGCTGCGCCGGCTGTTGCCGCTGCAGTTGGACGACCTGGACCGGCAGTTGCTTTACGGCGTGGAGCAGAGCATGGCACTGTCCGACATTCGGGGCATGCTCGACCTGTCGGTGGCTGAAATGGCCGGCCGGCTCGCCACATTGCAGTCGAGCGAAATTTGCGCCTGCCTGCCGGTGGGCGCTGCGATGGCTCGTCTGCAGCGCTTTTACCGTACGCAGCGCGCCGAGCCTCCGCTGCAGCGACAACCCGAGTTCCGCCAACTTTGGCATGGCCTTGCCCAAGACCCGCCAACCGAGCCGCTGTTCGTCAGCACCGCACAGGAGGTGGCTTATGAATGGGGCGACGTGCAGCCGTTGGTGGACACCCTCCACCTCCGGCTGTTGGGCCTGGGCCTGCAGCCGGGTGATCGCATCCTGGTGTGCGCCGACCAGCACCCGGCCTACCTGCTGACCATCTGGGCAGCGTGGCTGACCGGCCTGGTGGTGGTGCCGGTGTGCCCGCAATCGCAGCGGGCCAACCTGGGCTATATCGTCGACCTGATCCGTCCGGTGCTGTGTTTCACGGATGCCGGCGTGGCGCTGCCCGCTGAAGCTGCGCCCTGGGTGGTCTTCGACCCCTTGAACGACGGTGACGCCACATCGTCAGCCGGCGCGCAGCTGTTTTCCGACTGGCTGGATGCGCCGGCCGCAGACGTATCGCCCCGCCATGCACACCACGAAACGGCAGCCATCCTGCTGTCGTCGGGCACCACTGGCCGACCCAAGGCGATTGCCCATTCGTTTGCCAATCTGTTGCGGGGCTCTGTCAGGCTGGCCCAGTTCTATCAGCTGGAGCCAGGCACGCGGGTACTGAGCGCCGGTGGTTTCCATTCGATGAGCGGCCTGCGCAATGCGGCCGTGCTGCCGCTGCTCAACCGCCAGCCGCTGCTGCTGACAGATGGTGCGTGCGACAACATGGCGATGCGGTTCCTGGCCATCGCGCGCCAGTGGCAACCGCAGGTGGTGTTCAGCGCCCCGGCACTGGTGGATGCGCTGGCCCGGATGCAAGGCCGCCTGGAGCCGCAGCAAACCGCCAGCATCCAGACGTGGCTGTGCACCGGCGCCAGTGTGTCGCATGCCTTGCTGGCGCGTTTGTCGGCATCGCTGGGCATCCGGTTCGCCAGCTATTACGGGCTGACCGAAACCGGCGGTTTCTGCGCCGGCACGCGGCTGGGCCAGGCCTGCGATGAAGGCGACTTGGGCGAGCCGGTCGGCGCATTGTTCAGGCTGGTGGACTCCGCGGGTGGCGTGCTGGTCGGCGAGGGTGTCGGTCAGTTGCAGGTGTTTTCCGATCAGCTGATGCTGGGGTACGTCACGTCCCAAGGCATCGATGCGCTGCCAGCCGGCGCCTGGTTTCCCACGGGCGACCAGGTGCGCCGCGAAACCCACGGCGGGCTCGTTCTGCTGGGCCGGGGGGAGGACGAATTCAGCACCGCTTCAGGGGAGCTTTTCAACCTCAATGCCCTCGAAGTCGACCTGCGCAGCGCGGCCGACATTCCGTTCGCCCTGCTGCACGACGGCGTGTACCTGACGCTGGTGCTGGAGTGCGACGAGAACGCATTCGAAACGCTGCGACAGGGCGATGCGGTGCAGGCCCTGCTCGCGCAATTGCAGGCCTGCGGCGCCGGCGTGCTGTCCGAGCTGCGCATCCGGCGGGTTGCCGAGATCGCCCGCACCGGGAACGGAAAAATCCGGCGCTCGGCCCTTCGCCAACAAATTTCGAAATGAGACAAGACATGAACCCCACTCGGCGCTACCAGAGCTTTCCACTGTGACCAACCCGCTCGACACCTGGTTGGAAACGGCCACCGCCCAGCCTGAAAAAAAGCCTTTCTGGTACCACGGCGACCGAGAGTTGGGCTACGGTGATTTCTTGCGCAAGATCGCCGCGACACACGCCTGGTTCGACTCCTTGGGGGCCCGGCCCGGCCAGCGGGTGCTGCTGGCGACAGACCTCGACCAGGAATTACTGGCCCTGCTGCTGGGCGCATGGTCGGCGGCGTTGACAGTGGTGGTGGTGAACGCGCAGTCGACCGGACCCGAGATGCAACAGGCTGTTCGGGATGTCGAGCCCGACTTCATCCTCACCGGTAACCCGTCATTGTTCGATGCCGGCGCCATCGGGCGCCCATGCCCAGTCATCACGATCGGCGTCGCCCCGGCCAAGGCGGGCTTTCTCGGCAAGCTGCTCAAGGCCCGGCCTGCTGCGCCAGCCACTGGATATCCCGCGGAGCTAGCGGGCCTGGCCCCGGCCAGGCAACGTGTACCGGTGGATGCAGGCGCCGACGCGCTGGTGCTGTATTCCTCCGGTACCACTGGCTTGCCGAAAGGCATGGTGCTGTCGTTTGCGGCCATCCACAACAATTTGAAAGCCATCGGCCAGCGCATGGGGTACGGGCCCGACTGCCGCATTCACAACAGCCTGCCGCTGCACCATGCAGACGGCCTTCTGCACGGGCCGCTGCTGGTGCTGTGTTTCGGCGCCACGCTGGTGCGGTCGCGCCGGTTCTCAATGGCCGACATCGAGGAATACGTGGGCGAGATGTACCGTCGGCAGATCACCCATCTGGTCACGGTACCAGTGCTGATGGGGCTGATCCACCAACATGCCAGTGCCTTCGAAGGCTTGTTCCAGTGGCCAGGCTTCCGGACGGCGGTATCCACTGCCGGTCCCTTGGACGAAACGCTGTGGGCCAGGGTCGAGCAGGACCTGAATATCCGGCTGTGCAATGTCTATGGCCTGAGCGAGACCACCATTGCCGCGACCATCAGCGGCCCGGATGACGCCAGCCACCGGCGCGGCACGGTCGGCACCCCTCTGACAGGCGTCGAGGTCGTGGTACGCGCCCCGGACGGAACCACCGTGCCGGACGGCAGCCATGGTGAGGTCTTCATCCGCAGCAACGCGCTTTTCAGTCGGTACCTCCATCAGCCCGAAGCCACGGCGGCGGTGCTGGTGGATGGCTGGATGAAGACCGGTGACCTGGGCTACCGAGCACCGGACGGAACGTTGTCCATCGTCGGCCGCATCAAGAACATCGTGATCAAGGGCGGCGAGAACATCAACCCGGAAGAGGTCGGCGCCCGGCTGCTGGCCCATCCCGGCATCCATCAGGCGCAAGTGCTCGGCCTGCCCGACGCCCGTTTTGGCGAGACGCTGGTGGCCGCGGTGGTGCTGGGTGATGCCGCGTTGTCCGACGCAGAGATCCTGGCCCATTGCGCCAGCCACCTGAGCGCTGCCAAGTTGCCGGCCCATGTCATCCGGTTTACCCAATTGCCCCTCGGACCGTCCGGCAAGGTGCAGCGCGAGGTATTGAAGGCCCTGTGCATCGAGCGCCTGCTGCAGGCACGCCAGGAGCGAAGTGCCGACAGTGCGGCGCCGGAAGTGCAGTCCTCGGTGCTGCGTCTGGCCGAGCAGGTTTTCCAGGCGAAGCCGGACTCGATCACGCTGGACAGCGCGCCGGACAACACCCTGGGCTGGGATTCACTCGGCCACCTGAACTTCATCACCGCCGTTGAAGGTCGGTTCGGCATCCATTTCAGTGCAGTCGAAATGATGCGGCTTGCGAACATGCGGCTGATCGTGGAGCTGGCACGCGACAAGGTGACAGGCCGCCAGTCGTGAACCGCCCTCGGGAAGATGCGCCACCCGCCGGTATGTGGCTGACGGTGCTGGTGCTGGTGGCGCTGCTGATGGTGCCGCTGTACGTGGCTTTTCGGCTGGGCTGGGTGGCAGACCTTGGCGGTCGGGGTAATGCAGACGCCGAATGGCTTCGGTATCAGCCGGCTGCGGGCGATCACGTGGTCATGGGCGTGGGCTCATCGCTTTTGCAGGCGGGTATCGTGCGTGCGGACCTGGCGGCCGACAGCCAGACGCAGTGGCTTCTTTTCAACCGCGGAGGTGCTAATTTTCAGAATTTCAGGGCAATGCTGCAGTCGCAGTGGCGGGTTCAGCCTGAGGTGTTGATTGTTCAGACCGACCTTTTCCTGAAAGAAGACACGAGCGACCGGAAGGTTTTTCTGACCTCGTTGCGCCCCATGTTCATGTTCGCCGTGCGTTGGGTGCTGGGATGGTCACCTCCACAATCGAACGACGATCTGGTTTTTCCGGCCGAGCCGTTGGGTGGCTTGAGTGAAAGGGGCCGTTTGTTATCGGACGTCTACCGCTCGCACCCGACGCAACAGGTGCAGATGATCGAGTGGCTGAAGCTGCAGCAAACGCGGGGCAGTCAGGTCGTGCTGCTCGATATTCCCCGCTCGCCCTCGGTCGAAAAAGCCATAGGCGCTCCGCTGGTACGCTGGCGGGCCGACATGCAGGTCATCGCCAAGCAATTGCAGGTGCCGTTGCTGCACTACGGCTTTCCGTTGAACGACGCCGACTTTTACGACGGCTCCCACATGGGGCCGTCCGGACGCAAAGTCCACACCCGCTGGTTGCAGCAGAAAATCAAGGAGCTGCAGCATGAATCTCCTTGATGGCGTCTATTTGCTGGTGATAGTGGTGCTGCCTTTGGTGTACTGGGCGCTGCCCCGTCGCTGGCGCCTGACGGGCCTGAGTGTGATTTCGGTGGCGACGCTGGCCTGGTTTTCCTTGCCTTCGGCGCTGGCACTGTTGGCGGTGACGGCGCTGACTTTCGCCGTGCACGTGCGGCGCGTGCCGGGCACCTGGCCGACCCTGGCTGCCATCGTGTCGCTGGTGCTGGTCTTCTTGGCATACAAGAGCCTGGCGCTTTTCGAGTGGCAGGCTTCGCCACTGCTGTTGATCGGCATGGCGTTCTATCTGCTGAAGGCCCTGCGCGTGCTGCTCGACCGCTACCGCAGCCCGACAGAATCGCCGGTACCGCCTGATGTTTTCTGCGCGTACATGCTTTTCCTGCCGACACTGCTGATCGGCCCCATCCATGGTCTGCGGCAGTTCCACGCCGACTGGCGGCAGCAGGCCTATTCGACCGGGCGGACATCGCTGGCGCTGGAGCGCCTGCTATGGGGTTACGCAAAGATCGTGCTGCTCGGAAGCTGGCTGATCAACCTGAAGTTCGCGTTTGCCATCGCAGGGCTGGCCGGAGAGTGGCCGCGGTTGTATGAATATCTGGCGGACCTGCGTTACGGGTTGCACCTGTATTTCACCTTCGCCGGCGCATCGGACGTGGCCATCGCCTTTGCCGCGCTACTGGGCTTTCGGATCGACGAAAACTTCAACCATCCATTCGCCAGCAGTTCCATCGCCGAGTTCTGGCGGCGCTGGCACATGAGCCTGTCGGGCTGGGCGCGACACTATGTCTATGCGCCGCTGGCGGCGGTGACCCGGCACCACACGGCAACCCTGATCCTGACCATGGGCCTGATCGGTTTGTGGCACGAGTTCTCGGCCCGTTACCTGATCTGGGGCGCATACCACGGCGCCGGCTTGGTGGTGCATCACCGTTGGGTGGCATGGACAGACCGGTCGGCTGCGTGGCAGGCGGTTCGCCAGCAGGCCTGGTATCAGGTGATGGCGATTTGCGTCACTTTCCAGTTTGTCATGCTCGGTTTCGGCATTGCCCGGGCCAACAGCAGTGCCGACCTTCTGCGGCATTTCCACCGGCTGGTATTCGGAGCGTCCTGATGTTCTATGCGTTTCTGGTCAAGCGGTTGCCGAGGTGGCTAGCGCTGGCCGTGGCAGCCCTGGTGTATGCGGCACTGATCGTCCTCATGCTGGTGCTCGCCAACACCGACGATGCCGTTTTTAGGTACATGCGCTAGCTGCGGGTAGGGGCGGCCAAAAGCATGCCATCACCGATGGGGCGGCAGGACAGAATATGTAGTGGGGGCGAGCCCCTGACGCAAGGCTCCGTCACACGGCGCAGACGCGCTGATATTTAACATAACAAACATTGCATTTTCATTGGACGTAGCCGTTGAATCTTTCAAATTAAACTAACGGCAAATGCAGGAGTCTCCTTGAAGAGCGAGTAGCTAAACTGGGATCTCGCCAGCGCGTTAGTACATTACTATGGGTCGGGATTTGCACTGTTTCTTCCTTTGCTTCAGGAGGCTTGACGATATGCAGGAACCTGTCACCTTGCTGCTTGTCGGCGCTTCTGGCCTGGTGGGACGCCATGTTCTGGCGCTCGCACTTGCCGATGCGCGGGTCCACCGAGTGGTGGCGCCCTCGCGCAAACGCCTGCCGGACCATTCCAGAATGTCCTCGCCGATGGTGGATTTCGAACGACTGCCTGAGCAGGCGCCGTGGTGGCGTGCCGATGCCGTCATCTGCACATTGGGCACGACCCTGCGGACGGCAGGATCACCGGCGGCGTTCAGGCGCGTGGACCATGACTATCCACTGGCGGTCGCCCGGCTGGCACGCGGCCACGGCACGCCTACCTGCGTCCTCAACTCAGCCATCGGCGCCGATGCGGACTCCCGCTTCTTATACAACCGGGTCAAGGGCGAGATCGAGCGCGACCTCACCGCCGAGGGATTCGAGTCGCTGACCTTCGTGCGCCCCGGCCTCATCGGTGGGCATCGGGACGAATTTCGGCTCACAGAGCGGGCATTGGGCGTGGCGCTCGGCATCGTCGGCCCTCTGTTGCCAGCCAGATGGCGCATCAATCCGGCGCACCTGATTGCGCGCGAACTGCTGGAGGCAGCCATTCATCCCACCGCCGGAGTCCATGTCGTGAAGTCGGCGCAAATGACCTGAAGGAACTGCGCCGAGCCGTTGCGCTGGGCGCCCTACAAGCGCAACGGTTGCTGCGGGCCAGCGCCCGCATGCAAGCCCATCTCGCGCCACAGCCTGTCGGCGTGCCTGGCATCCCACCTCGCGAACATTGAAAGCACCGCGATGTCTCCGACAGCCAATGCCAGAAGTCCGGGATAACTGACCATCCAGTCGAAAATCATCATCGTGACATCCAAGGTTCGAAGGGGCGAGTTCTCGTGAACCGCTGGGCCCCATCGTATGGATTCCCGGCACATGCGCTGTTCGGCAACGTCAAGTTGGGTAAAAGTTGGGAGAACGTGGCAGTTCGATCCGGATCGACAAACCACCGCCAGTGGCAAGCGATGCCACGATGGTGCCGCCATGGGCGCCGACGGCACGCCGCGCGATCGCCAAACCCAAGCCCACACCGCGCCCCGATTCACCCTGGTCGATCCGCACGAAAGGCTCAAAGATGGCCTCCAGCATGTGCGGCGGCACGCCAGGCCCGTGGTCGCTGACCACGACTTCCAGCCGGTCACCCTCCGCGTGCAGGCGCGCGCGCACGTCCACGACGCTTCCCTCGGCGGTGTGCTTCACCGCATTGCGAATCACGTTTTCCAAGGCCCGGTAGACCAGCTCGCCGTCGACGTGGGCGACAAAACTTTCGGGGCTCTCGATGCGCACCGATCGGTTCATGGCGCGCCCCTCGAAATCTGCGTCGGCTGTGATGTCGTGAAGCAACTCGATCACATCGACCGCATTGCGGGAGATGGGTGCAGCGGCCGTGAGCCGGTGCAGCGTGAGCATCTCGTCGATCATCGCGTCGAGTCGCAGGGTTTCGCGCTCGACGCGCTCGATCATGACCGCCACCGGCGAGGAACCCTGCTTGAGCAGCCCGATCGCCGCCTGGATGCGCGACAGCGGTGACCGCAACTCGTGCGAGACGTCATGCAGCAGGCGGTCGCGCGCGGCAATCAGCCCCTGCAACTGGACCGCCATGCCATCGATGTCGTGCGCCAGATCGGCGATCTCATCGCGCCGCCCTCGCATCAGCGGCTCCACCCGGGTGTCGAGCCGTCCTTGCGCCATGCGTTGCAAGCCCCAGCGCAGGTGCTCGAGCGGCCGCGAGAGATACCACGCCAGCCCTCCCCCGAAGACCAGGCTGGCCAGGACTGCAATCAGCGCCGGCACGAGGGGAATTCCGCTGACCTTGAGCAACGGGTCACCGGGCGGCGGGGTGATGCCCAACAGCCACAGATACAGCGCCGTGAGCCCGATGCTGGAGATCATGCAGGTCGACAGCACCAGAAGTAGCTTGCGAAAGAGGAGCTTGGGCTGGGCCACTGCGATCAATCCTTGAGCAATTGGTAGCCAAGACCGCGCACGCTCTGGATCCACGAGCGGCCGTCCTCGCGCACGCCCATCTTCTGGCGGATGCTGCTGATATGCACGTCGATGCGCCGGTCGAAACGCGTGAGCGACCTGCCAAAGGCCTCCTGCGAGATGTCCTGCTTGCTGGTCAGCTGTCCCGCATTGCGAACCAGCACCTCCAGCAGGCTGAATTCGGTGCCCGTGAGCTCAAGCGGCACACCGTTCCAGCGCGCCTGACGCGTCCCGGGCCACAGCGTGAGCGCCCCGGCCTCCAGCGTCTGCGACACGCTCGCCACATCGGGCAGATTGCGGCTTTCCGTGCGCCGCAGGATGGCGTGAATGCGTGCGACCAGTTCTCCGGGGGTGCAGGGCTTGGGGACATAGTCGTCTGCGCCCATGTTGAGACCCACGATCTTGTCGACGTTGTCGCCTCGCGCGGTCAGCATGAGGATGGGCACGTTGCTGGCGCTGCGCAGCCGGCGCAACACCTCCATTCCCGACAGTCGCGGCATCATGATGTCCAGCACGACAAGCGCGTAGCCACCCCGCAATGCCTCGTTCAAACCCGCTTCGCCGTCATGCACGACGCGGGCCTCCAGGCCCTCGCGGGACAGGTACAGCGACAGCATCGATGTGAGATCGACGTCGTCGTCGACAAGCAAAATCCTGTGCATCGGGCGCAGTATGGGGCAGATCGTGCGGCACATCCTCCCGAGCCGCCAACCTTTACCCTCCTTAACTCTGGCTAACCGCGATCGACGGCCGTCGCTCTTACCATCGATGGAGAAAGAAAAGCCGATGAACGCACCGCCCCTTCCCCCGCTCGCGACGCTGCTCGCCCTCTGCGCAGCCTTGAGCCTGACCGCCTGCGCGACGGGACACGTCGAGGAGCCGCCACCGCTGAAAGCGCCACAGTCCTGGCAAGCCGAGCTGCCTCACGGCGGAAGCTCGGCCGATCTGCGCCAATGGTGGCAGCAGTTCGACGACGCCCGAATCGCCAGCTTGGTCGAGATGGCAGAACGCGACAGTCCTTCGCTCGACAAGGCCTGGGCCAGCATCGAGAAGGCACGCGCCACGTTGCGCAGCACACGGTCCGACGCGCTACCCAGCCTGACGGGCAGTGCGTCGGCGTCGCGAAGCAATCAAGTGCAATCGGGCCTGTCGACGACCACGGGTGAATCGCGCAGCGCCGGCTTCGACGCGTCATGGGAAGTCGACCTGTGGGGCAAGGTCCGCCGCAACAGCGACGCTGCGTCGGCGCGCATCGAGGCGCGCACCGCCGACTGGCACGACGCGCGTGTTTCGCTCGCGGCAGAGGTGGCCGACACCTACGTGCAGTACCGCGCCTGCATGCTGCTCGCGGATGCCTACCAGCGCGAGGCAACCTCGACCGCCGCCACCGAACAGGCCACGGCGAACGCGGTGCGGGCCGGCTACACCGCACCGTCGGACGGCACACTGGCGCGCGCGAGCCTCGCGAGCGCGCAATCGAGCCTGTTGTCGCAGACCACGCAGTGCGGCATCCTCGTCAAGTCGCTGGTGTACCTCACCGGCACCGACGAGCCCGCGCTGCGCCAGCTGATCGACGGTGGCGAGAACCGCATGCCACGGCCGGCGGCGCTGGAGGTGCAGGCGGTGCCGGCGCAGGTGCTGCGCCAGCGCCCCGACCTGGCTTCGCTCGAACGCGAGGTGGTCGCCAGTGGCGCCGAGATCGGCGCAGCCCAGGCGGACCTCTATCCGAGCCTGTCGCTCAGCGGATCGGTCAGCGTGTCGGCGAGCAGCCTGGCCTCGCCGGCCACGCTCTGGTCCTTCGGCCCCTCGCTCTCCATCCCGCTGTTCGACGGCGGGCAGCGCCGCGCGGCGATCGATACCGCGCGGGCCAACTATGTGTCGGCGATTGCCAGCTACCGGCAGGGTGTTCGCACCGTCGTCCGAGACGTCGAAGAAGCCCTGCTCAATCTTGATGGCGCCCGCCGCCGCGCGCAGCAGGCAGAAACGGCAGCGCGCGAGTACCGGAACTACTTCCTGTCCAGCGAAAGCAACTGGCGCGCCGGGCGCACCAGCCTGCTCACGCTGGAGGAGGCCCGGCGCTCGGCGCTGTCGGCCAAGATCACCGAAATCACCCTGCAACAGAACCGCGTCCAGTACTGGATCGCCCTCTACAAGGCCGTCGGCGGCGGATGGCAGCCCGGCACACCGGTCACCGCCCCCGAAACGGCGGCCGAAGAACAGACGAAGAAGTCATGAGCACTCCCTTGAAACCAAAGTCCCGCCGCGGCCTCGTCATCGTCGTGATCCTGCTGCTGGTGGTTGCAGCCGCAGCCTTTTTCCTGCGGCCCCCCGCGAAGGATCCCGCAGCCAGCACACCCGCCAGCGCGATGACTGTCGAGGTCGTCACGCCCGACCGCCGCGACTGGTCGCAGACCCTGCAAGGCAGCGGACCGGTCACGGCATGGCAAGAGCTGATCGTCAGTCCCGAGACCGGTGGCTTGCGCGTGGCGGAGTTGCTGGTGGACGTCGGCGACGTGGTCAAGCGCGGCCAGGTGCTCGCGCGGCTGGCCGACGACAGCCTGCGCGTCGACCTGCGCAAGCAGGAGGCGGTGGTTGCGCAGTCACGAAGCAGCCTTGAACAGGCCAGCGCCTATGCGCGACGGGCAAACGCCGTCGGCACGAGCGGCTCACTGTCCGAGCAACAGATCGAGGAATACCGGATTTCCGAAGCGACGGCGCGCGCGACGCTGCAGTCGTCCCAAGCCGACCTCGACAGCGTGAAGCTCAAGCTCGTGCAGACGCGCGTCCTCGCACCCGACGACGGCGTGGTGTCATCGAAGAGCGGCATCGTCGGCAACGTCGTGAGCGCGGGCACCGAACTCTTCCGCCTCGTGCGAAAGGGCCGGCTCGAATGGCGGCCCGAATTCGATGCACGCGAGCTGGCTTCGGTGAAGGCCGGCCAGAAGGCAGAGCTGACGCTGCCCAACGGTGAACAGGTGACCGGCACCGTGCGCGTCGCGTCGCCGACCTTGTCGACGAACACAGGTCGTGCGACGGTGTATGTCAGCCTGACCGGTGACAGCACTGCACGCGCGGGCATGTTCGCCAGCGGCCTCCTCAGGCTGGGCACCACGCCTGCGGTCACGCTGCCCCAGACGGCCATCGTGATGCGCGACGGGCGCGCCTATGTCTACCTTGTGGATGCCAGCAACAAGGTCTCCTCGCAGGTCGTGACGACGGGTCGCCGCCAGGACGACCGGATTGAGTTGCTGTCCAAACTCGCCAGCGATGCGCGGGTCGTCGCCAGCGGCGGAGCGTTCCTGTCCGAAGGCGTATTGGTCACGGTCAAGCAAGCGGAGACCGCACGATGAATGTTTCATCCTGGTCGATCCGCAATCCGGTTCCAGCCGTACTGACCTTCATCCTGCTGACGGTCCTGGGAATCATCGGTTTCCGGACCCTCCAGATCCAGGACTTCCCCGACACCGACCTGCCGACCATCCAGGTTTCGGCAACGCTTGAAGGCGCTGCGCCCGCGCAGCTCGAGACCGAGGTCGCGCGCAAGATCGAGGACAAGCTCGCCTCGCTGAGCCGGCTGGACCACATCACCACGACCATCACCGACGGCCTGGTGAGCATCAGCGTCAGCTTCGAGATCGACAAGGACTCGGAAGTCGCGCTCAACGAAGTCCGCAACGCGGTCGACAGTGCCAAGTCGGACCTGCCGGCCAGCATCACGTCGCCGACGGTCTCCAAGCTGACCACGGCCAGCACCGCGCTGCTCACCTACACCATCGATTCGACAGCGATGGACGAGAAGGACCTGTCCTGGTTCGTCGACAACCAGGTCACAAAGAACCTGCTGACCGTCAAGGGCGTCGGCTCGGTGTCGCGTGTGGGCGGTATCGACCGCGAGGTTCACATCGACCTCGATCCGGTGCTGATGGCCGGCCTTGGCGTCACGCCTTCCGACGTGTCCACGCAACTCAAGGCGACGCAAAAAGAGGCATCGGGCGGCGAGATTCACGTGGGCGGCCAGAAGCAGTCGAGCCGGACGCTGGCCACCGTCGGCTCGGCCGCCGAGGTCGCGGCGATCACGCTGTCGCTGGGCGATGGCCGCTATGTGCGGCTCGACCAGATCGCACGCATCACCGACACGAACGCCGAACGCACGACCATGGCGTTCCGAGACGGCAAGAAGGTGATCGGCTTCGAGATCAAGCGCTCCCAGGGCTTCTCGGACGTCGGAGTCGCGAACGACATCCGCGCGTCACTGCAGAAGTTTTCCACGGCGCATCCCGAAGTCAACATCGTCGAGGCCAGCAACACCGTCACGCCGATCCAGGAGAACTACGAAGGCTCCATGGAGCTCCTGCTCGAAGGCGCGGTGCTCGCGGTGCTCGTGGTCGGTTGGTTCCTGCGCGACATGCGTGCCACCTTCATCGCTGCGGCCGCGCTGCCGTTGTCAATCGCGCCGGCCTTCGCCTTCATGGCGCTGGCGGGCTATTCGCTCAACACCATCACGCTGCTGTCGCTGTCATTGGTCATCGGCGTGCTGGTGGACGACGCGATCGTGGAGATCGAGAACATCGAGCGCCATCTGCTGATGGGCAAGACTCCCTACCAGGCCGCGATGGAGGCGGCCGACGAGATCGGCCTGGCGGTGATCGCAACGACCTTCACGCTGGTGGCCGTCTTCCTGCCGACGGCCTTCATGGGCGGCATTCCGGGCAAGTTCTTCCGCCAGTTCGGTGTGACCGCCTCGATCGCCGTGCTTGCGTCCCTGCTGGTCGCGCGGCTGCTCACGCCGATGATGGCCGCCTACCTGCTCAAGCCCAAGGCGGCGCACCTGCACAACGCATCGATCGATGGGCCGGTGATGACGCGCTACCTGGGCTGGGCGCGCGGCGTGCTCGAGCACCGAAAGGCCACCGTCATCGCCGCGCTGGTCTTCCTGGTGCTCTCGATTGCGCTCGCGCTGACGATCCCGACCGCGTTCATGCCAGAACAGGACAAGGCCCAGGCCACGGTGACGCTCAAGCTCGGGCCCGACGCCACGCTGGCGCAGACCACCGCCGTCAGCCAGCAGGCGCAGCAGTTGCTCAGCAAGATCCCCGAGGTGCATTCCGTCTTCATCGCCGCCGGCACTGCCAGCACCGGCAGCGGCATGAGTTCGAGCGCGACGACAGACGTCACCAGTTCCACGCTCACGGTCGACCTGGTAGACCGTGGCGACCGCAAGCTCAAGCAGTCCAAAGTCGAGGCCGAGATCCGCGATCAGTTGCGGACCATTCCCGGCGTCCGCGTGAGCGTCGCAGGCAGCAGCACCGGTTCGACACTGGAGATCACGCTGGCCGGCGACGATGCCGACACGCTGAACAAGGCGGCGAACCAGGCCGAGCAACAGCTTCGCTCGCTGCGCAATGTCGGCAACGTGACATCGAGCGCGGCACTGCAGCGTCCGGAAGTCCAGGTGCGCCCGGACTATGCGCGCGCAGCCGCCCTGGGCGTCACGTCCGAGGCACTGGCCGACGCCGTTCGGCTCGCGACCTACGGCGACTATTCGACGGCGCTGCCCAAGCTCAACCTGCCCGAACGCCAGATCGCGATTCGCGTGCGGATGGATGAATCCGTGCGGCAGGACATGGATGCGATCTCCCAGTTGAGGGTCAAGGGCGCCAACGGCTCGGTCAGCCTCGGCTCGGTGGCCGATGTGACCATGGGCAGCGGCCCGTCGCAGATCGACCGTCTGGACCGATCCCGCAACGTGACCTTGAGCGTGGAACTCAACGGCCGTGCGCTCGGCGAGGTGCAGAAGGAGGCCATGGCCCTGTCGGCGCTCAAGACGCTGCCAGCGGGCGTGCGCATCGTGGAGCAGGGCGAACTGCAGCGCATGTCGGAGCTGTTCACGAGTTTCGGCACGGCCATGGCGATCGGTGTGTTCTGCATCTATGCCGTGCTGGTGCTGCTGTTCCACGACTTCATGCAGCCGGCTACCATTCTTTGCGCGTTGCCGCTGGCCTTCGGCGGCGCATTCGGCGCACTCTGGCTCACCAACCAATCCTTCTCGATGCCGGTGGTCATCGGCGTGCTGATGCTGATGGGCATCGTGACCAAGAACTCGATCCTGCTGGTCGAATACGCCATCGTGGCGCGACGGGACCGCTCGATCACACGGCTCGACGCGGTCATCGACGCCTGCCACAAGCGGGCGCGTCCCATCGTCATGACGACCATCGCCATGGCCGCCGGCATGCTGCCCAACGCCCTTGGCCTGGGCGCTGAGCCCAGCTTCCGTCAACCCATGGCGATCGTGGTCATCGGCGGCCTGCTCACCTCGACGGTGCTGAGCCTGCTGGTCGTGCCCGTGGTGTTCACCTATGTGGACGACCTGCTGCAGTCGCTGCGTCGGCTGATGCCATCGGAACGTAACCCTTGAACTGCTCCCGGAGCCGGGTTTTCAGCAGCTTGCCGGTGGCGGTGTGCGGCAGCGATTCGACAAAGACGACGTCGTCAGGCAACCACCATTTCGCGACGCGCTCGGAGAGAAACAGCCGCAGTTCGGCCGCCGTGACCTCCAGCCCCGGCCGCCGCACGACCACCAGCAAGGGCCGCTCCTGCCATTGGGGATGCGGCACGCCGATGACCGCAGCCTCGGCGACCGCGGGATGCGCATTGGCCGCATTCTCAAGGTCGATCGACGAGATCCATTCGCCGCCTGACTTGATCACGTCCTTGGCGCGGTCCACCAGCTGCACGTAGCCGTCGGCATCGACCGTTGCCACATCGCCAGTCGGAAAGTAGCCCTCGGCGTCGAGCACCGTGCCACCCTCCCCTTTGAAATAGCCGTTCGCGATCCAGGGGCCGCGCACGTGCAGGTGGCCGAAGGCGGTGCCATCGTGGGGCAGCCGAAGCCCCTGCTCGTCGACGATCTTGAGCTCGACGCCCCAGACTCCGCGGCCCTGCTTCATCTTGACCGTCGTCTGCGCCTCTTTCGGCAGGTGGCGGTGCTTGGGCAACAGGTTGCCGATCACGCCGATCGGGCTGGTCTCGGTCATGCCCCAGCCCTGCACGAAATCGGCGCCGAAGTCGCGCTCGAAGCGCTCGATCATGCTGCGCGGCGTGGCCGCACCGCCAACGCCAATGCGCTGCAAGCCCAATGCCAGCGTGTCGATTTCCGGATGCGCATCGAAATACTGGAACTGCATCAGCCAGACCGTGGGAACCGCCTGCGAGAAGGTTACTTTTTCGTCGCGCATGAGCTCGTAGAGGCTGTGGCCGTCGAGCTTCGGGCCGGGCATCACCAGCTTGGCGCCCGCCATGGCCGCCGAGTACGGCATGCCCCAGGCATTGGCATGGAACATCGGCACCGCCAGCAGCAGCGTCATGCCCGAATGGACGTTGAAGGTGTCGGGCGCGCACTCCATCAGCGAATGCAGCACGGTGGACCGGTGCGAATACAGCACGCCCTTGGGATTGCCAGTGGTGCCCGAGGTGTAGCAGAGCGACGAGGCCGTGCGCTCATCGAATACCGGCCAGGTGAAGTCTTCACTCTCTGCAGCGATCAGTTCCTCGTAGCAGAGCAGCCTTGGCAGGTCGAGCACCGGCATGTGGGCCCGGTCGGTCATCGCCACGTAGGTATGGACCGTCCTGAGCGAGGGCGCCAGCTGCGCCACCAGCGGCGCAAAGGAAATGTCGAAGAACAGCACCTGGTCTTCGGCGTGGTTGACGATGTAGTCGATCTGTTCGGGGAACAGCCGCGGGTTGACCGTATGCAGCACCGCGCCGGTCCCCGAGACGCCGTAATACAGCTCCAGATGCCGGTGGGTGTTCCAGGCCAGCGTGCCGACACGCTGGCCGGGCGTGACGCCGAGCGACTGCATCGCGTTGGCCACGCGCTTGGCGCGGCGCTGCACCTCGCGGTAATGGGTGCGATGCACCGGCCCTTCGACGGTGCGCACGACGATCTCGGTTTCCGGGTGAAAAGTGGCCGCATGATCGATCAGCGACGAGATCATCAGCGGGCGGTCCTGCATCAGTCCGAGCATGGGGTTTCCTCCAGCGTTGCCATGTCGTTCATCTGCCCATCACCGGACCGACGGGCTCGAAACGGGTGCCGGCAAAGCGCAAAAGCTGCATGCGCTCGATCGGATAGAAGTCGTTGGCCGAGGTCTTCACGTCAATGCCCGGGTAGAGCATGGGCAGCGTGAGCGACAGGTTGGCCGCGATCTTCATGATGTTCTCGCGCGTGAGGTTGTCGCCGGCCTGGCGCAGCACGTGCTCGAGCGTTTGCGCCGACGAGTAGCCCAGCACGTTGTTCGAGTCCATCACGTCGCCGCCGGGGTAATACCTGGCCATGAAGGCCTTGTAGTCCTCCAGTTCCCTGGTGTTCTTCCAGCGCTCGTCGGCCGGGTCGCGCAGGTAGGTCGCCGAGATCACGCCCTGCGCATTCTCGTAGCCCGCCGGCTTGATCACCGCCGAGACCGACATCGACACGCTCGACAGGTACTGCGTCGGCTTCCACCCGATGTCGGCCGCCTTGCGAATCGCCTGCGCCGCGAACTTGGGCGTGCTGATGTTGAAGAACGTGTCGGCACCCGAGGCCTTGAGGTTGACCATCTGGCTGTCGATGGTCGGATCGGTCACCTCGTAAGTGGACTGCGCCACGACCATGCGCCTGGCCTTGTCGCCGAGCCCGTCGAGAAAGCCCTTGAGGAAGTCCTTTCCGAAGTCGTCGTTCTGCATCAGGATCGCGATCTTCGCGTCGGGCCGGGTCTTGAGGATGTGCTCGGCGTAGATCAGCCCTTCGGTCTGGTAGGTCGGCTGCCAGCCCATGGTCCAGGGGAAGTCCTTGGGGTCGCCGAAGCGCGTGGCGCCGCTGGCCACGAAGAGCTGCGGCACCTTCCTGGCATTCATGTAGCGGCGGATCGCCATGTTGTGGGCCGTGCCCAGCGTACCGAACAGCAACAGCACTTCGTCCTGCTCGACCAGCTTGCGCGCCTGCTCCACGGTTTTGGAGGGCGTGTAGGCATCGTCCAGGGAGATGAACTGGACCTTGCGACCGTTGATGCCACCTTCGGCATTGACCTTGTCGAACCAGGCGCCCGCGCTCTTGCCGATCGTGCCGTAGGCAGAGACCGGCCCCGAATACGGCACGAGATGACCGATCTTGATCGTGGTGTCGGTGGCACCGGTGTCATAGCTCTTTTGCGCATGCGCCGCGAAGATCGCGGCCGCGCCGATCAGCAGCGCTGCGCACGTTCGCAGGATGCCCCTGCAGGGGCGGGCGTGGAATAGTTGCATGGCTGTCTCCTTCGTTTTTATGTGGCGCCATGGGCGGCGTCTCCGCGGATCGTAGGCACCCGCCTTGACGCCGGGCATCGTCGGAACGGACGATTGAGGGCGCACGAACCGGCCCTAGCATCGGGACTTCGTGCCGGCACGCGCCGCACATCAACCTTGGCCCATCTTGGCCAGAAGGAGCTTCATGAACGTCCAGGACGCGATCGCCAGCCGCCGCTCGGTGCGCCACTTCATCGACCGCCCCGTGCCGGTCGACACCATCCGGCGTGTGCTCGCGCAGGCCCTGCGCGCGCCTTCGGGAGGCAACCTCCAGCCGTGGCACCTGCACGTCGTGGGCGGTGACCGGCTGACCGAACTCAAGGCGCTGATGCGCGAGCGCTTGCAGGAGGCGCCAACCGGCGAAGGCAGCGAGTACGACATCTACCCCCGCGAGCTGGTAGACCCCTACCGGGAGCGCCGCTATGCGGTCGGCGAGGCGATGTATGCGCGTCTGGGCATCCCGCGCGAGAACAAGGCCGCGCGGCTCCAATGGTTTGCGCGCAACTACGCGTTCTTCGGCGCCCCGCTGGCGTTGTTCTGCAGCGTCGACCGCCGCATGGGTCCGCCGCAGTGGTCCGACCTGGGCATGCTGCTGCAGAGCGTGATGCTGCTGTTGCGCGCAGAGGGCCTGGACAGCTGCGCGCAGGAGTGCTGGGCGATCTACCCCAAGACCATCGGCAGCTTTCTCTCGCTGCCCCCCGAACGCATGCTCTTCACCGGCATGTCGATCGGCTATGCAGACCCCGACCACGCGCTTTCAGGCTTCAGCACAGAGCGCGCACCGCTGGCCGAGGTGGCGGAGTTCATCGGAATCTAGGGCTTTGCCGGCAGCGGCGAGAACTCTGCCGGCGTGGAGTCATGGCGCAGCGATTTTTCCGCCTCGCCGTGCCGCGCCGATCGGCCCGGCCTGTCAATCGATCAGCGCGGCCGCCCGGCGTGCGAAGCCTGCGGCCTGGGCGCCCACCTGTTGCGCGTCGTGGGCGGCTGCACTGCCACTGCGGGCACGTGCCGCGATGCCTTCCAGAATGACGGCGAAGCGAAACAGCGAGAAGGCCAGATGGAAGTTCGTCACCGGCTCGCGGTGGCCACCCGCGCGCAGGTAGTGCGCCACGTACTCCTCCTGTGTCGGGATGCCCTCGGCGACCAGGTCGAGGCCGCGCATGCCACCGAACTCATCGACACCCGTGTGCCAAGCCATGCAGCTGTAGGCAACGTCGGCCAGCGGATGGCCCAGCGTCGACAACTCCCAATCGAGCAGCGCGACCACGCGCGGCTCGGTCGGGTGGAACATCAAGTTGCCGAAACGGAAGTCGCCATGGGCGATCGTGGTCGAATCACCCTGCGGAATGTGGGCAGGCAGCCAGGCGATGAGCCGGTCGATGTTGGCGTCGTCGCGCGTGCGCGATGCTTCCCATTGCCGCGTCCAGCGCGCGACCTGTCGCTGAAAGAAATTGCCAGGTCGACCGAAATCGCCAAGGCCGGCGGCGGCCCAATCGACGGCATGCAGGCGCGCCAGCGTCTCGGCCATGGCGACGTAGTACGCGCGGCGCTCAGCCGGGGCGATCTCCGGCAGCGTGTAGTGCGCAAAGACCCGCCCTTCGAGCTTGTCCATCACGTAGAACGGCGTGCCGACGACACTGCGGTCATCGCAGTACAGCACCGTGTTCGGCACGGGTACCTCAGTGTTGGCCAAGGCGCGCAGCGCGCGGTATTCGCGATCGACGGCATGCGCCGAGGGCAGCAGATCGCCCGGCGGCTGCTTGCGCAGCACCATCGCGCGCTGTTCGAAGTCGACGTAGAAGGTCGGGTTGGACTGGCCACCGCCGATGCGCGCCAGCCGCATCGGCCCACTCAAGCCGGGGATCCGATCGCGCAGGTAGATGGCCAGGCGTTCGGCATCGAATTCCGGCACCGTGTCCGAAGTGCTGTGACTCGCCATGGCTCAGCCCCTTCGGAACACGGGCTCGCGTTTCTCGCCGAAGGCCTTCACGCCTTCGGCGAACGCGGGCCGGTCGATCAGCTCGCGCTGGCGCTCGGCTTCATAGTGCAACTGGGCTTCCAGCCCGACGCTGCCGGCCGATTCGTAGGCATTGCGGATCTCGGTGGCTGCATGCGCGGGCAGGCGCGCCAGGCGTTGTGCAATGGCCACCGATTCCTGGCGCAGCACGGTGTCGTCGACGCAGGACCACACCAGACCCCATTGCACGGCCTGCTCGGCGCCCAGCCGGTCACCCAGCAGCGAAAGTGCCACGGCGCGCGCGCGACCGACCGAGCGCTCGAGGAACCAGGTCGTGCCCAGGTCGGGCACGATGCCCAGCCGTGGCATGAATGGCAGGTAGAAATAGGCCGACCGGGCCGCGACCACCAGGTCGGCGGCAAGGGCCAGGCCGACACCCGCACCGGCGGCAGGACCATTGACCGCGCAGACCACCGGGAACGGCAGGCTGCGAATGTCGGTGATCAACCGGTTCGACAGTTCGGCCATCGTGTCGGCCGTGCGCTGGCCCAGGCTGCCGCTGGTGCCGGCCGGCCCCATGCTCGACAGGTCGGCACCGACGCAGAAGGCCTTGCCCGAACCGGTCAGCACCAGCGCGCGCACGGTGCCCTCGTCGCGCAGACGCGCCAGTCGGTCGCGCAGGTGGTGCTGGAGCTCGAGCGTGAGCGGATTGAGCCGCGTCGGGACGTTCATGCTCAGAATCGCGACGTCGCCATCGCGTTCGTACAGGAGGCAAGGATCAGTGTCTTTTGGGCTCATGGCATCTCGGAAAAGCGGTTGACAAGGGGGTCGAACAGATTGAGCACGTGTTCATCCAGAGGTGTGCCAACGTGCCTGGATCTTGCGCAGCAGGCCGACCACGCCGCCGGGCATTGCGAACGCCATCGCGATCAGCACGACGCCGTAGATCGCCCACGGCGCCGCCTTCGACACTTGCTCGGCCAGCGAAGGCACGAACATGATGAAGATGGCGCCGAAGAGCGCGCCCCACAGCGTGCCGACGCCGCCGATCACGATGCCCACCAGCAGCGAGATCGACAGGAACAGCGTGAACGAGTCGGGCGCCACGAACTGCACCGCGATGGCCGACAGCGCCCCGCCGACGCCGGTGTAGGCAGCCGATACGCCGAAGGTCATCGCCTTGCAGTGTTTGTTGTCCACACCCATGGCCTCTGCGGCCATCGCGTGGTCGCGGATCGCGCGCATTGCGCGGCCCGTGCCGCTGTGCAGCAGGTTGTGCGCCAGGGCGAACATGATCACGGTGACGAACAGCGCGAACAGATAGAGCCACTGGTCCGGCGTGAGCGGCAAGCCGAAAGGCGCGTCGGGCTTCATCAGCACGATGCCCTGCACGCCACCCGTCCAGGCTTCGAGGTGCTTGTACTTGAGCAGTTGCGGCATGGCGACGCCGAGCGCGAAGGTCGCGAGCGCAAGGTAGAGCCCTTCGAGCTTGAGCGCTGGCCGCCCGAAGGCATAGCCCACCAGCAGGCAGACGACCGCCGCGGCCGGCACCGTGGCCCAGTACGCCACGCCACCCTGGTCCATGAGGATGGCCGTCGTGTAAGCACCGATGGCATAGAACGCGCCATGGCCCAGGGAAATCTGGCCGTTGTAGCCCGTCAGGATGTTCAGGCCCAGCAGCGCGATCGCGTACGACAGCACCATCGTGGCCTGGAACAGCTGGAAGCCCTTGGCCACGAAGGTGATGCCGACGGCGAGCAGCGCCAGCACGGCGAGCGCACCGGTCCAGCCGGGTGCGAAGCCGCCCCTGCGGGCGATGACGGACTTCGAAACAGGCGTGCTGGTGGCAGCAAGGGGCGCCCGCGGCGCGGCATCGACGGAATTCATGTGCAGGAGTCCTGGGGTCAGACACGGGTGACGACGGTGCGGCCAAGCAGCCCGGCCGGCCGCACGATGAGCACGCCGACGATGAGCACCAGCGCGACCGACAGCTTGAGTTCGGTGCCGACCACATAGGTGCCGATGAGGTTCTCCAGCACGCCGACGAGAAAGCCGCCGAGCACCGCCCCGAGGGGGCTGTCGATGCCGCCGATCAGCGCACCGGCAAAGGCGTAGAGCAGCACGCCGGTCATCATGTGAGGGTCCAGGAAGACGACCGGCGCGACCATCATCCCCGCCACCGCGCCGATCGCGCCGGCCAGGCCCCAGCCCAGCATCAGCATGCGACCGACATGGATGCCCACGAGCCGCGACGATGCCGCGTTCTGCGCCGCAGCCCGCATCGCCAGCCCCAGCGACGTGAAGCGAAAGAACGAGAACAGCAAGCTCACCACGACCAGTGTGACGGCGATGGCGCCCACCTCGTGCGCCGACATCATGGCGCTGCCGTACCAAGCGTCCGACGGGAACGGGCTCGGGAACTGCTTGATCGTGTAGCCGAACAGCCAGCCCGCGAGACTCTGGAAGATCACCAGCAGGCCGATGAACACGACGACCACCGACAGCGCGGGCTTGTCGTGCATCGGCCGGATCACGACGAACTCCACCGCCGCGGCCAGCACGAAGGACAGCAGCACGGTTGCGATGAACGCCAACCAGTACGGCCACCCGGACTGGATCAGCATCCAGGCGAGAAAGGTGGAGAACATCGCCATCTCGCCCTGGGCGAAATTGATGTGGTGCGTGGCCTGGTAAATCATCACCAGAGCCAGCGCCACGCTGGCGTAGATGCCGCCCGATGCGAGCCCCGCGAGCAGCTGGTGCAGGAAAGCGTTCATGCGTCATTCACCCAGATAAGCGCGCCGAATGGCGTCGTCATGGCGGAGGTCGTTCGAGGGCCCGCACAGAACGACACGCCCTGTCTCCAGCAGGTAGGCACGCTCGGCCAGGTCGAGCGCGAGACGCGCGTTCTGCTCGACCAGGAGGATCGCTACGCGCTCCTCCTGGTTGATGCGCCGCATGATCGAGAAGATGTCCTTGACGATCAGAGGCGCCAGCCCGAACGAAGGCTCATCGAGCAGCAGCAGCCGTGGCCGGCCCATGAGTGCGCGGCCGATGGCCAGCATCTGCTGCTCACCGCCCGAGAGCGTGCCGGCCTGTTGCACACGGCGCTCCTTGAGGCGCGGGAAGTAGCCGTAGATGCGCTCCATGTCGGCGTCGGCACCGACCCGGCTGGTGCGTGCATAGGCGCCCAGCCGCAGGTTCTCCTCGGTGGTCAGGCCCAGGAAAGTGCCGCGACCATCGGGCACATGGCCCACGCCCAGCTTTGCAATCTGCTCGGTCGACCGGCCATCGATGCGCTGCCCTGCCAGCAGGATGCCGCCTTCGGTCGACACCATCGCCTGGCACAGGGCGCGCAGCGTGGTGGTCTTGCCAGCGCCGTTGGCGCCCAGCAACGCCACGATTTCGCCGCTGGCGACGTCGAGGTCGATGCCCTGCAGCACGCGCGTTGCGCCGTAGGCTGCGCGCAGGCCGCGCACTTCGAGCAGGGAACTCATGCGGTCACCTCCTCGTCCGCACCCAGGTATGCACGGATGACTTCCGGATGCGCCCGCACCTGCGCCGGTGTGCCCTCCGCAATCTTCCTGCCGAAGTTGAGCGCCACCACCTTGTCGGAGATGCCCATCACCAGACCCATGTGGTGCTCGACCAGCAGCACGGTGACCTGGAGGCGGTCGCGGATGTCGCGAATCAGCACGCCCAGGCTCTCGAGTTCCTCGTGGTTGAGTCCGGCAGCCGGCTCGTCCAGCAGCAACAACTGGGGCCGGGACGCAAGTGCGCGCGCGAGCTCGACCCGCTTTTGCGTGCCGAAAGGCAAGTCGGCCACGACACGCTCGGCCACGTCGCCCAGATCGAGAAAATCGATCAATGCCTGGGCGCGTTCCTGCGCCTGCGCTTCCGAGCGCGCTGCACCCGGCAGGCGGAACGCGTTACGCAGAAAACCCACATGGTGCTGGCTGTGGCAGCCCACCAACGCGTTCTCGCGCACGCTCATCGTGCGGAACAGCGCCAGGTTCTGGAAGGTGCGGCCGATGCCGATGCCCGCCATGCGGTGGCGCGGCATCGTCGACAGCGGATGGCCGTCGAAGGTGATCCGGCCGGCGTTGCATTCGTACAGACGCGACAGGCAGTTGAACAGCGTGCTCTTGCCTGCCCCATTGGGACCGATCAGGCCGCAGATCTGCCCGCGCTGCACGTCGAAGGACACGCCGTCGAGCGCCACGACACCACCAAAGCGTACCGAAACACCGTCGATGTGCAGCAGGGGTGGGTCCGCGCGATCGCTGTCATGGGCCATGGGGCGCTCTCTTGTCAGAGCCGCTCGATGATCGTGACGTTGGCCAGTCCTCCGCCCTCGCACATCGTCTGCAAACCATAGCGCTTGCCACGCTGGCCCAGCGCATGAATCAGCGTGGTCATGAGCTTGGCGCCGGAGCCGCCCAGCGGATGACCCAGTGCGATCGCGCCGCCATGCACGTTGAGGCGGGCCGGATCGGCACCCAGCGTCTGCAACCAGGCCAGCGGCACGGGCGCGAAGGCCTCGTTGACTTCGTAGAGATCGATGTCGTCGATCTTCATGCCGGCCTTCTGCAGTGCGCGCTGCGTGGCGGGGATCGGGGCCTCGAGCATGATCACCGGATCATGGCCGATCACGGTCATGTGGTGCACGCGTGCCAGCGGCTTCGCGCCCAGCGTCTTGAGGCCACGCTCGTTGACCACCAGCAGGCCGGCCGCGCCGTCGCAGATCTGGCTTGCCGTGGCCGCGGTGCAGCGGCCACCCTCGGCGATCAGCTTGACGCCCGCGATGCTCTCCAGCGTCGCCTCGTAGCGGATGCCTTCGTCGGCCACGTGCATCTCTCCGGTCTCGCTGCCATCGGCCATGCGCACGGCGACCGGAACGATCTCGTCGTTGAAACGGCCACCGCGCGTCGCGGCGATCGCGTTCTGGTGGCTGTGCAGCGCGTAGGCGTCGAGCTGTTCCTTCGACAGGCCGTACTTGACGGCGATCTGCTCGGCACCGGTGAACTGGCTGAACTCCACGCCAGGGTAGCGCGCGGCCATGCCCGGGCTCACATAGGAGCCAAGCCCGTTCCTGTACGGCAGGATGCTGGGAGTGCCCATCGGCACGCGCGTCATGCTCTCCACGCCGGCGGCGATCACGATGTCCATCGCGCCCGACATCACGGCCTGGGCCGCAAAGTGCAGCGCCTGCTGCGACGAGCCGCACTGGCGGTCGACCGAGGTCGCGGGCACCGACTCGGGCAGGCACGAGGCCATGACCGCGTTGCGCGCGATGTTGTTGGACTGCTCGCCGGCCTGCCCGACGCAGCCCATGATCACGTCCTCGATCAACGCCGGATCGGCATCGGTGCGCGCGATCAGCGCGTTGAGCACCTGCGCAGCCAGGTCGGCAGGATGCCAGCCGGAAAGACGGCCGTTGCGGCGGCCCCCTGCGGTGCGGGCGGCGGCGACGATATAGGCTTCGGACATGACGGTTCTCCAGTTTCGAAAGTAGGCAGCCTGGGCATTGTTCGCGCGGGGCCTGCAGCCAGCGTCGTCGGAACGGACGATTTTGGAACCAGCCTGCGTGGGCGCGCGGATATGGACCCCGACGGCGAATCACCGGCCTCCGCGATTTCGTCGCTTTCGACGATGTGCGCACATACCGGCGGCACGAACACTGCCGCACGCTCCACTTTCCAAGGAGCGACGGAGACAGACCATGCCGCTCAGACGCCACTTCATCGCCGCCCTGGTGGGCACGACCTTTGCCTGTTCGTCGCTGCACGCGGCCGAACCTGGCATCACGCCGACCGAAATCCTGATCGGCTCGACCCAGCCCTTCAGCGGCCCAGCCTCGGCCTACGGCAGCGCGGGCTTCGCGATCGAGGCTTACTTTGCCAAGGTCAACGACGAAGGCGGCATCCATGGCCGCAAACTCAGGCTCATGGCGCTCGACGATGCCTTCACACCGTCGAAAACGGTCGAGCAGACGCGCAAGCTGGTCGAGCAGGAAGGGGTGTTCCTGATGTTCGGCTCGCAAGGCACGGCAGCCAACGCGGCAGTGCAGAAGTACCTCAATGCGAAGAAGGTGCCGCAGCTGTTCGTGATGTCGGGCTCGCATGTGTTCCAGACCCCCGACAAGACGCCATGGACCGTGCCGGGCCTGCTCTCCTACTACGCCGAGTCACGGACCTATGCGACGCACATCCTGCGCAACACGCCCGATGCCAAGGTTGGCGTGCTCTACCAGAACGACGACTTCGGCAAGGACTACCTGCGCGGTGTCAAGGCCGGCCTGGGCGCACAGGCCGCCAGGCTGGTGGTGGCCGAGCAGAGCTACGAGGTCACCGATCCGACCGTCGATTCGCAGATCGTCGCGCTGCGTGCCGCGGGTGTCGACACCCTGGTGATGGGCACTCTCTCCAAGCAGACCAGCCAGGCGATTCGCAAGATCCATGACCTCGGCTGGAAGCCGCAGATCTACCTGAGCTACATCTCCGCCGCGGTCTCGCCCACGCTCGCAAATGCCGGGCTGGAGAAATCGGTCGGCATCCTCACCGCGACCGTGATCAAGGACCCGACCGACACGCGCTGGCACCAGGACCCCGACTACCTCGAATGGCTGGCCTGGATGAAGAAGTACTACCCCAAGGGCGACGTCAGCAACATGAGCAACGTCTACGCCTATGTCGCCAACAACACGTTGGTGCATGTGCTGCGTGCCGCCGGCCCGAACCCGACGCGCGAGGAGGTGCTCAAGCGCATGACCACGCTGACCGACTACGCCGCGCCGATGCTGGTGCCCGGCGTGACGCTGAGCTTCAAGCCCGACGACTACACGGGTTTTCGCCGCATGCAGTTGCAGCGTTTTGACGGCGCCAAATGGGTGCCGGTGGGCACGCCGATCGGCGACGGCGCCTGAGCCGCCGGCCGGGCACCCCGCGCCCCGGCCGGCAACGGTTCAGCGCGGCGACATGCGGATCGCGCCATCCAGGCGCACGCTCTCGCCGTTGAAGTAGCCGTTGGTGATCATCAGTTCGGCCAGCGTGGCGTACTCGGCCGGGTTGCCCAGCCGCTTCGGAAACGGCACCGAGGCCGCGAGCGCGGCCTTCACGTTGTCGGGCGCGCCCTGGAGCAGCGGCGTATCGAAGATGCCCGGGAGGATGGTGTTGACGCGAATGCCTTCGGCCATCAGGTCGCGTGCGATGGGCAGGGTCATGCCCACGATGCCGGCCTTCGACGCGCTGTACGCGGCCTGGCCGATCTGCCCGTCCTGCGCCGCGACCGAGGCGGTGTTGACGATGGCACCGCGCTCGCCGTCGACACCGGGCTCCAGCGTGAGCATGCCCGCCGCCGACTTGGCGATGCAGCGGAAGGATCCCACCAGGTTGATCTGGATGATGCGGTCGAAGTTGGCCAGCGGAAAATGCTTGACCTCGCCAGAGGCCTTGTCGCGGCTGGCCGTCTTGACGGCATTGCCGGTGCCCGCGCAGTTGACCAGCACCCGCTCCTGGCCATGGGCCGCGCGGGCCTTGGCGAAGGCCGCGTCGACCTGCTCGTCGGAGGTCACATCGACCTGGCAGAACACGCCACCGAGTTCGGCCGCCAGGGCCTCGCCCTGCGCCGCGTTGAGGTCGAACAGCGCGACCTTCACGCCATGGCTGGCCAGTCGCCGTGCGGTGGCCGCGCCGAGGCCGGAGGCACCGCCGGTGATGACGGCGGCAATGCTGGAATCGAGTTGCATCGGAAGTCCTTGAAGGAAAAGAAGAACGGAGCAGGCTCAGACGACGTCGTCGCGCGCGCCCTGACAAAAAGTTTAGGGACCGGATCTGCGAACCGGCATCGTCCGAAGCGACGAATCAGCGAGCGTCCTGGCGGCGGACGCCAAGGGTTTCCTGGGTTTTGAACCGCCGGTTTCGGCGGCAGAATCACCTGGCGAAGTCGCACTGATCGACGACCCTTCGCTTTTCAAGCGCCACCGCAATGCCCTCGACGTCTGCCCGCATTCTCGAAACCAAGCTCAGCCCGCCGGCCACCGTCGTCACCCAGGTGCTGCGCACGGCGATCAGCGAACAGATGGCCGCCGCCGTGGTCAAGCTGGTGCTGGTGCGGGCGCCTGCGGGCTTCGGCAAGACGACCGTCATGGCGCAGTGCCGCGAGCGCGTGGAAGCCGATGGCGTGGCCACCGCGTGGCTCACCCTCGATCGGGCCGACAACGACGTGCCCCGCTTCCTGCTCTGCCTGGGTGAAGCCGTGCAGCGCCTGGGCGTCGACGGGCCGCCGGCCGACGTCGCCCTGGATGCCGTGGCCGCGCTGGCCGCGCATGACGCGCCGTTCACGCTTTTCCTCGACGACTTCGAGGTGGTGCAGGAGCCTGCGGTCCTGGGCCTGGTGCGCGAGATCATCGAGCAGCTGCCGCGCCGCGGCCGTCTCGTGATCGGCACACGCAGCCTGCCCGACCTCGGCGCAGGCCGGCTGCGCGCGCGCGGCCAGCTGCTGGAGTTCGACACCGATCGCCTGCGCTTCAACATCGAGGAGACCAGCGCCTTCTTTGGCCGGCGCGCCGGCCAGGCGCTGCCCCATGACATGCTCCAGCAATTGCACCGCAAGACCGAGGGATGGGTCGCGGCGATCTGGCTGGCCTCGATGGCGCTCGAGCGGCACGGACTGGAAACCGGCTTCGTCGAGCGCTTTTCCGGCTCCGACCGATCGGTGGCGGACTACCTGGCCGAGGACGTCCTCGCGCACCAACCGCGGGAGATCCGCGACTTCCTGCTGCGCACCAGCATCCTGCGGCAACTCGACGCTTCGGTCTGCCAGGCGCTGAACCCACGCGCCGACTGTGCCGCCATCCTCGACCAACTGGCCGCCGCCAACCTGTTCATCACGCCAGTGACCAGCGAGGTGCCGGCCTGGCGCTACCACAGCCTTTTCGCCGACTTCCTGCGCGCACAGCTCGCGCGCGAGCAGCCCGACGAACTCACGCGTCTGCATCTCGCGGCCTCGGGCTGGTACGAGTCGCAAGGCCGTCCGGTGCCGGCGATCGATCACGCCATCGAGGGCGGCGACCATCCCTATGCGCTCACGCTGCTCGACAGCTACGCCGAAGCGTTTCTCGAGCAGGGCCGCATGCGCATGCTGTCGCGCTGGTTCTCGGCGATTCCCCCTCACCAGCTGCGCGAACACCCCTTCCTGCAGCTCATCGCACTCTGGGCCGCCAGCTTCACCTTCGGCCCCTGGGATGCGATCCAGAAGCTCGAGGAGTCGGGCTGCGCCGACAGCCCCATCCCCGAAGTGCGCGCCAGCGCGCGCACGCTGATCCCGCTGCTGCTGGCCATGCAGGACCGTTACGACGAGGCCTACGAGGCCGGCCGCGAAAGCCTGGCCCACCTGCCGACGGGCCTGCCCTTTGCCGATACCGCGCTGCTCAACGCCATGGCCAACATCATCTCGGTGGTGGGCGACCAGCACGAGTCGCAGCGGCTGCTCGACGCGGCGCGCAGCCGCCAGGGCCACAGCACCTTCAACCGCATGTACACCGAATCGCAGGAGGGCATGCTCGACCTGCACGGCGGCCGGCTGCGACAGGCGACGGCGCGCTTTCGCATGGCCGTCGATTCGACGCATGCGGTGTCGTACAACCACAGCCACGGCAATGCCTGGGCCGGCGTGCTGTATGCAGGCGTGGTGTACGAGGCCAACCAGCTGCTGCAGGCCGACCACCTGCTCAACGTGTACCTGCCGCTGGCACGCGACGTGGGCCTGCCCGACCACATGATCCTGAGCCATGTGATGCGCTCGCGCATTGCCTTCTACACGGGCGACATCGACGCCGCCTTCCAGGCGTTGACCGAACTCGAATACCTCGGACACCACCGCCAGTTGCCGCGCGTGGTGGCCGGTGCCAAGCTCGAGCGCTCGCGGGTGCTGCTGCTGCAAGGCAACGGCCCCGCTGCACGCGATGAGCTGGCACGCGCCGACGATCCCGCACTCTGGGACCGCGAGCGCCGTCAACGCCTGCCCGCGCACGACCTCGAATACCTCGCACTGGCACGCGCCCGCTGGGACATCCGCTTCGGTGACGCGCGCGCCGCGCTCACGGTGCTGGACGCCGAACTGCATGCCGCGCAGGCCGCTGCCCGCAGCCGGCGTGCGCTCAAACTGCGCGTGCTGCGTGCGCTGGCCCTGCAACGCGGGGGCGACGCAGCCGCGGCCATCGCAGAGATCGGTGGGGTGCTGCAGACCGCGAGCCAGGAAGGCTTCATGCGATTGATCCTCGACGAGGGCCCGGCCGTCGGCCTGCTGATGCAGCGTTACGCGACTGCGGCGCTGGAGGCAGCGGCCGACGCACGCAACGACCCGATCCTTGCCGAATACCTGCAACGCCTGCTGCAGGCCCTGGGTCCGATGGCGGCGCCGAGCGCGGAGGCCCCAGCGAACGACTACGGCGCCGAAACGCTCACGCGCAAGGAGATCCGCGTGCTGCAGTTGCTGGCCGAGGGCTACTCGAACAACGCGATGGCAGAGAAGCTGTTCGTCTCCGACAGCACCGTGCGCACCCACCTGCGCAACATCAACATGAAGCTCGACGCGAAGAGCCGCACGCAGGCAGTCGCCATTGCACGCAAGCTCGGCGTGATCCGTTGAGGCGTTCCTCCTGCGGCCTGCTGCGGCGCGGCTCAGGCCAGCCGCTGGCGTCGGTCGGTGGCGTCCCGCTCGGCGATTTTCTCGCGTGCGCGGCGCCAGTCGGCATCGGTCCATTCGGCCATGCGCGAGAAGTTCCCGCCGGTCGCCTGGTACTGCCCGCCGTCGATGGCGATGGTCTGGCCGTTGACGTATTCGGAGCCCGGCCCCAGCAGGAAAGCTGCGAGATTGGCCAGCTCGGGCATGCGGCCGTTGCGGTCCATCGGGTTTCGGTCGGCCTTGTGTTCGCCGCCGCCCGGGTTCAGCCGCGCACTCATCCCCTCGGTCGGGAACAGGCCCGGCGCAATCGCGTTGAAGCGGATGCCACGTCCGGCCCATTCGACGGCCAGCGACTGGGTCATCGCATGCAGCCCCGCTTTCGACATGGCCGAGGGCACAGTGAAGGGTGAGCCGTTCCAGACCCAGGTCGTGAGGATCGACAGCACCGAAGCCGGCTTGCCCTCGGCCAGCCAGCGCTTGCCACAGTCCAGCGTCATGCAGAAGCTGCCGCGAAACACGATGCTGGCAATGGCATCGAAGGCGCGCGGCGACAGGTCTTCGGTGCGACTGACGAAGTTGCCCGCGGCGTTGTTGACCAGGCCGTCGAGCGCGCCGCCGTCGGCCCATATCTCGTCGAGCAGGGTGCCGATCTGCGCCTCTTGGCGGATGTCGCAGGCCTTGGGAATCACGCGGCCGCCGTGCGCGGACGTGAGTTCGGCCGCGGTCTGTTCGAGCACCGGCGCGCGGCGGCCGCAAATGTAGACTTCGGCGCCCAGCAACAGCAGCGCCTCGCTCATCACGCGGCCCAGGCCGCTGCCGCCACCGGTCACCAGGTAGCGCTTGCCGGCCAGCAGACCGGGCTTGTACATCAGATCGTCGAGGGTCATGAAAGAAGATTCCTTGGGGCCGTTCAGCGGCCCAGGTCGTTCGGTTCCTGCGTCAGGGCTTCAGAGCGCACGAGAGATCACCTCCTTCATGATCTCGCTGGTGCCGCCGTAGATGCGCTGGATCCGCGCATCGGCGTACATGCGCGCCACCAGGTACTCGTTCATGTAGCCATAGCCGCCAAACAACTGCAGGCATTCGTCGAGCACACGGCCCTGTGTCTCGGAACCCCAGAGCTTGGCCATGGACGCCGTGGCGGTGTCCAGCTTGCCAGCCACCAGGTCTTCGACGCAGCGGTCGATGAAGGCACGGCCCACCTTGATCTGCGTGGCGATCTCCGCAAGCTTGAACTTGGTGTTCTGGAATTCGGCGATCGGCTTGCCAAAGGCCTTGCGGTCACGCACGTAGTCCAGCGTCGCCTGGTAGGCGCCCTCCATCGTGGCCAGGGCGGTCACCCCGATGATGGTGCGCTCGTACGGCAGGTCGCCCATCAGCTGGAAGAAGCCCTGCCCCTCGGCACCGCCGAGCACGGCGTCGGCGGGTACACGGACATCGTCGAAGAAGAGTTCCGAGGTGTCCTGCGCCTTCATGCCGATCTTGTCGAGCACGCGGCCCACCCGGAAGCCCGAGCGGCCTTCGGTCTCGACGATGAGGATCGACGTGCCCTTGGCGCCCAGTGCGGGGTCGGTCTTGGCTACCACCAGCACCACCTCGGCCAGGAAACCGTTGGTGATGAAGGTCTTCGAGCCGTTGAGGAGGTAGCCGTCGCCGTCCTTCTGAGCCCGCGTGCGGATGCCTTGCAGGTCGGAGCCCGCTCCCGGCTCGGTCATGGCGATGGCACTGACCAGTTCGCCACGCGCCATGCGCGGCAGGTACTTCTGCTTTTGCGCCTCGGTACCGTGGTTCAGGAAGTAATGCGCCACGATGGTGTGCACGGCGGTGCTCATGCCCGTCAGACCGCGTCGCGACATTTCCTCGTAGAAGACGGCCTCATGGCGGAAGTCGCCGCCACCGCCGCCGTAGGCCCCGGGGATGTCGGCGCACAGCAGGCCGAGCGCGCCCGCCTTGCGCCAGATGCCATGGCCGACGTTGCCGCGCTGGCGCGCGGCTTCGTCATGAGGAACCATTTCGGCCTCGATGAAACGAACCACGTTGTCGCGGTACAGCTCGAGGTCCTCGTCGCTCCACGAGCGTCGGAAATCGATGGGCATGCAGGTATCTCCTTGTCTTGTATGAGGCAGCCAGCCGTCAGTTGACACGCCGCTGGCGGCCAGCCCAGTAGGGCTCGCGCAACTGGAACTTCTGCAGCTTTCCCGCGGCCGACAGCGGCAGGGCATCGCGGAATTCCACGCTGCGCGGCGACTTGTAGCCCGCGATCTGGCTGCGGCAGTGGGCAATCAGCGCGTCGGCCTCAAGCGCTGCGCCCGGGCGCAGCACCACCACCGCATGCACCCGCTCGCCCCACTTGTCGTCGGGCACGCCGATCACGGCCGACATCAGCACCTCGGGCAACTGGGCGATCGCATTCTCGACCTCCGCCGAATACACGTTCTCGCCGCCGCTGACGATCATGTCCTTGATGCGGTCGACCACGTACAGGAAGCCCTGGGCGTCGATGTAGCCGCCATCCCCCGTATGCATCCAGCCGCCGCGCAGCGCGTCTTCGGTTTCGTTGGGTTTGTTCCAGTAGCCGCGCATGACCATCGGCCCGCGCGCCACGATCTCGCCGACCTGGCCCGCGGGCACCTCGTTGTCCTCGGCATCGACGATGCGGATCTCCACCATCGGCAAGGGCTTGCCGGTCGACCGCAACAGCCGCTCGCGGTCGGGTCCGGGCAAATGGCAGCGCGGCGGCAGCAAGGCCACCGTGGGCGCCAGTTCGGTCATGCCATAGGCCTGCGCGAAGCCGGCGCGCGGGATGGCCTGCATCGCCTTCTCCAGCAGCGGCACATCGATGGGTGCGGCGCCGTAGACCATCAGGTCGAGACTCGACAGGTCGAACTCGGCAAAGCGCGGGTGCTCGATCAGCCGCCGAATCATCGTCGGCACCAGGAAGGTCTCGGTCGCGCGCGACGACTCGATGGCCTGCAGGGTCGCCAACTCGTCGAACATCGGCAGCACATACTGCGGAGCCAGCCGCACCACGGCCTGGATCGACAGGCCGCAACCCGCCACATGGAACATCGGCGTCGTGATCACGATCGCGGGCTTGTGCGCCGTGCGCGGCAGCGCCGCGATCGAACCCAGCGCGTCGATGTAGAGGTTGCCGTGCGTGAGCATCACGCCCTTGGGGCGGCCTGTGGTGCCCCCGGTGTACATGATGGCAGCGAGCTCGTCGGCGCTGTGCGGTGCGTCCTCGCCAGGCGTGCTGCCGGCCAGCAGAAGCTCATACCCCAGCATGCCATCGGGGACCGGTCCGTCGCCGCAATAGATCACCGTGCGCAAGCAGGTTGAAAGCGTGCGCAGCGCGGCCACCATCGAGACGAAGGTGTCGTCGACCAGCAGGATGCGCGTGTCGCAATCGTCGAGCGAGTAGGCGATCTCCTTGGGGTTCCAGCGGATGTTGACGGGGTTGACCACGCCCCCACCCCACCACACGCCAAAGAAGTACTCGACAAAGCGGTGCGAGTTGAGGCTCAACATGCCAATGCGTTGGCCCGGCGCCATGCCGAGCGCTTGCAACGCGGCGCCCAGCCGTGACGCGCGTTCGGCAAACTGGCCGAAGTTCAGGCGCGTGTCGCCGCAGACCACGGCCGTTGCATCGGGACTCTCGCGCCGGCCCTTGTGCAGGGGTTGGGTCAGGATCATGGTTGTTTGTCTCCTCGTCAGCCCACGCGACGCTCTTGCCCCGCCCAGTGCGGCTCGCGCAGCTTGTATTTCATGACCTTGCCGGCGCCCGAGATCGGCAGGGCTTCGATGAACTCGATGCTGCGCGGGCACTTGTAGCCCGCGATCAGCGTTCGGCAGTGGGCCATGAGCGCTTCGGCGTCCGCGGTGGCGCCCGGCCTGCGCACAACCACCGCGTGCACGCTCTCGCCCCAGCTGGCGCTGGGCACGCCGATGACGGCGACCGCCGCCACCTCGGGGTGGCCCGCCAGCGCGCCCTCGACCTCGGCGCAGTAGACGTTCTCGCCGCCACTCACGATCATGTCCTTGAACCGGTCGACGATGAAGACAAAGCCCTGCGCGTCCATGCGGCCGGCGTCGCCGGTGTGCATCCAGCCGTCGCGCAGCGCCGCGGCTGTCTGTTCGGACAGATTCCAGTAGCCCTGCATCACGCACGGGCTGCGCACCATGATTTCGCCGACCTCGCCCCGCGGCAGTTCGCGGCCTTCGCCGTCGCCGATGCGGATGTCGACACCAGCGAGCGCCTGGCCCGCCGAGGCAAGCTTGCCGAGTTGGCGGCCCTCGGGCGTGTGATAGCGGCTCGTGAGGTAGCTCACACCCGCGGAGAGCTCGGTCATCCCGTAGCCCTGCACGAATTCGGCCTGCGGGAACATGGCGAAGGCACGCTCGAGCAAGGGCACGGTGATCGGCGATGCGCCATAGCCGACGAACCGCACGCTCGACAGGTCCGCCGCTGCGGTGCGTGGGTCGTCCACCAGCACCTGCAGCATCGCCGGTATGGCCATCAGATGGGTGATGCGGTCGCGTTCGATCGCCTCGAGCACCGCATCGACCGTGAAGCCCGGCACGATGACCTGCGTGCACCCCATGACCACGCCGCGCAGCAAGAAAGACAGGCCGGCCAGATGGAACAGCGGCGCCACCTGCAACAGCCGCTCGCGCTCGTCGAAGTAAGCGCTGAGCAGTGAGATCTGCGAATTGAGGGCGAGCGCCGAATGGCTCAGCATCACGCCCTTGGGGCGGCCCGTGGTGCCACCGGTGTAGAACACGCCGGCGAGGTCCTCGCCTTGGCGCAGCGCATCAGGCACGGGCTCGCTGTCCTGCAGCAGCGTCTCCCAGTCGGCCATGCCAGCCGGCGCCCGGCCCTCGCCCATGTAGATGCAGGTGCGCAACGCCTTCGAACAGGTCCGCAGGGTGTCGACCAGCGGCAGGAACTGGTCGTCAACGAAGAGGATCGCGGTGCCGCAGTCGTCGAGCGAATGCACCATCTCGTTCGCGCTCCAGCGCGTGTTGACCGGGTTGACCACGCCGCCGGCCCACCACACGGCCATGTAGTACTCGAGCGTGCGGTCGGTGTTGAGCGCGAGCATGCCCACCCGGTCGCCCCGCTTCATGCCGAGGCGATGCAACGCACCCGCCAGCCGAGCCACGCGCTGGCCGAGTTCGCCATAGCTGCGGCTGCGGCCACGAAACAGCGTGGCCGTGGCGTCGGGGTTGAGCTGCACCGCGCGCTGCAGGGTTTGTGTGAGGTAGAGGTTCATGGGTTGGCGCGCTCAGGGGGGCAAGAACGACCCGCCTCGGCCCAGCGCCGCAACAGCGCCGCACCGTCTTCGAGACCGGTCGCACCCGCGGCCAACGGCGTGGCTGGCGGCGTGCGGCTGAAACGCGGCGCCGGTGCCGGATGCACGACGCCATCCACATCGACGAAGGTGCCACGCGCCACGTTGTGCGCATGCAGAGGTGCCTCGTCCCAGTCGAGCACGGGCGCGAAGCAGGCATCGCTGCCTTCGAGCAGCACGCACCATTCGTCGCGCGTGCGGGTGCGAAAGACGTCGGCCATGCGCAGCTTGAGCAAGGGCCAGCGGGCCGTGTCCATCTGCGCGTCGAAGGCCGGGTCGTCGGCAATGCCGCAGCGTTCGCGCAGCAAGGCATAGAACTGCGGCTCGAGCGCGCCCACCGCCACGTACTTGCCGTCGGCGCAGGCATACGTATCGTAGAAGTGGGCGCCGCCATCGAGCAGGTTCTCGCCGCGTTGATTGCTCCACTGGCCTGCCGCCTTGAAGCCGTAGAGCATGGCCGACAGCAGGGCAGCACCGTCGGTCATGGCGGCATCGACCACCTGGCCACGGCCCGAACGCTGCGACTCGTACAGCGCGCTCAGCACACCGAAAGCCAGCAGCATCGCACCCCCGCCGAAGTCGCCCACGTAGTTCAGCGGCGGAACCGGTCCTTCGTTCGCGCGGCCAATGGCATGCAGCGCGCCGCTGATCGCGATGTAGTTGATGTCGTGCCCCGCGGCCTGCGCCAGCGGGCCGTGCTGCCCCCACCCCGTCATGCGGCCGTAGACCAGGCGGGGGTTGCGCGCCTGGCACGGCGCCGGCCCGAGTCCGAGGCGCTCCATCACCCCGGGGCGAAAGCCCTCGATCAGCACGTCGGCGCTGGCCACGATGTCCAGCACCTGCTGCGTCGAACCCTCGGCCCGCAGATCGACGGACAAGGTACTGCGCCCGCGCGCGAGGATGTCGTTGGGGTCGATCGGGGTGCCGGGCCGCGTGATGCGAATGACCTCGGCACCCATGTCCGCGAACAGCATGGCGCAGAACGGCCCCGGGCCGATGCCTGCCATCTCGATCACCCGAAGCCCTTGGAGCGGACCTGCCATTTTTTGTCTCCTTCGGCTGCCCAGGGCGGCCAGTTGGTGCTGGCAGGCATCTTGGCGCTGCGACGCCACCGTCCGCATCGTCGAAAGCGACGAAAGATGCCCAAGAGCGGCTGCAGGGACCGTCATTCGGTGGCATCCCACTCTGTCAAGAGCGGCGTGTACCAGATTCTGGTGACAGGAATTGGAGACCGGGGCCGCATTTCACATATTGATCACGATCGAATTTCTCCTTTATTGCCAAATCGCCACTCCGGCATCGTTTGTCGGTTTTTGATGACATTCAAACTGGAAAAAATATGAATGCAGAGAAAAGGGCAACATCGGGCATGACCGTTGCGCAACGCTTGGGCACGGCATTTGCGTGCGTGATCGTGATCTTCCTTGGTGTTGCAGCGGTTGCGCTGTACACCGGTAGCAGATTGGCGGAAGCCGACAATTGGAATTCGCACACCTACAAAGTGCTCGATACGGCCGATACGATGCTCGTGAATATGGTCAACATGGAAACGGGCAACAGAGGCTATTTGATGTCCGGCGAAGCCCGCTATCTGGAGCCCTGGAACAGCGGCATCAAAGCGTTTGAAAGCGCATGGACGGAGGGCAAGCGTCTTACCGCCGACAACCCTGCACAGCAAAAGCGCCTGGACGATATCAAGGCCAAGCACACAGAGTTCGTGGCCTTGGCCAACGCCATGATGGGCTTGCGACGCGAAGTCAACGACAGTGGCAAGACGATGGCAGACCTGGTCGGCGAATTCCGTCAGGGCAAGGAAAAGTCGGCCATGGACGGCTTCCGGGCGCTGCAGAGCGAATTCAGCAAAGCGGAACGCGACCTCCTGGTTCAACGTGCTGCCGTGGCTGAAGATTTGCGCGCCTTGAATCACAACGCGGTAGTCAGCGGGTCGGTTCTGGCTGTCGTGCTGGCCATTGCATTGGGTTTTTGGGTGACCCGGTCCATCCTCCGGCAACTCGGCGGCGAACCCGACTATGCGTCGCATGTGGCCAAGGAAATCGCTGAAGGCAATCTGGCCCTTCAGATCGACAGCCGTGCCGACGACCATACGAGCTTGCTCGCTGCCATGACGGTCATGCGAGAAAATCTCGCACGCGCCGTCACCCAGGTGCGCGCCAGCAGCGACAACATTGCAACGGGCACGGCGCAGATCGCCACGGGCAACCAGGACCTGTCCTCGCGCACCGAAGAACAGGCCAGCTCGCTGGAACAGACCGCCGCGTCGATGGAAGAGCTGACCTCCACCGTCAAGCAGAACGCGGAGAACGCCCGCCAGGCCAACCAACTGGCGGTGTCGGCGTCCGACCATGCGGTCAAGGGCGGCGAAGTGGTGGGGCGCGTCGTGGACACGATGTCTGCCATCGAGACGTCCTCCAAGAAAATCGTGGACATCATCTCGGTGATCGACGGCATCGCGTTCCAGACCAACATCCTGGCGCTGAATGCGGCGGTCGAAGCCGCACGCGCAGGTGAGCAAGGCCGTGGCTTCGCCGTGGTGGCGGCGGAAGTGCGCAACCTGGCGCAGCGCTCGGCGGCGGCGGCCAAGGAAATCAAGGGCCTGATCGACGCGTCGGTGGGCAATGTGAGCGAGGGCGCGCAACTGGTGGGCGAGGCCGGCCGCACGATGGAACAGATCGTCGACAGCGTCAAACGTGTGACCGACATCATGGGCGAGATCACCGCGGCGAGCCAGGAGCAGACGACAGGCATCGAGCAGATCAACCAGGCGATCACGCAGATGGACCAGGTCACCCAGCAGAACGCGGCGCTGGTGGAAGAAGCCGCGGCTGCGGCGGGCTCGCTGCAGGAGCAGGCCTCGGATCTCGTGAAGGCCGTCAGCGTCTTCAAGCTGGACGGCAAATTGGCCGGTGCGCCCGCCGATGCAGCGACGCGCTCGGCCCGCCCTTCCCTTCCTGCGCCCGCGAAGAAGGCCGCCGTGGCCGTGGCCACGAAGCGTCCCGTCCTGGACCAACCCAAAGCGCCTGCTGCCGCCGTCGAATCGACGGACGACTGGGCCACGTTCTAACGCGCGAAAAGAGGAAGCTCAAACAGGCTTGCTCAATCCGTCAATGAAGACGTCGAGCGCTTGCGCCGCTTCCTGCAATGCACCGGTCAAATCGGTGTCCTGGGCATCGCCGGCGCCGCGCAAAACGCCCACGCCCATCAGCGTCGTCAGCCCATGGACCATGGCCCAGCAGGCGTGCGACAGCTGCCGGGCATCGCCGGCCCGGAAGACGCCCTCCTCCTGACCCGTGCTGACGAGCTGCAGCAGCACCTCGAACAGCTGGGCACCGGCATGGACAAGGTCTTCCGGCGCGTCCGGTTCACCGACCGCACTGAACATGTGGGCCAGCAAGCGCGGATGCATCAGGCCAAAGCGGATGTAGGCCAGCCCGCTGGCTTTCAGCTGTGCACGACCAAAGGGCCGGTCCGCACCTGCGGCGGCGCGGGTCGCGCCCAGCATCTCCTGGAAGCCATCGACCGCCACGGCCTGCAGCAATGCGCGCCGGTCCTGAAAGTGGCGGTAGGCGGCCGTGTGGGACACGCCGATCGCCTTGGCCATTTCCCGCATGGAGAGGCCGTCGAGGCTGGCACGTTCGAGTTGCTCGCGCGCATAGGCCAGAAGGACGTTTCTGAGGTCACCGTGATGGTAGGACGCGGTCATGGATTTCAAACTTAAGTTGACGATGGAAACATTCGGCTTTACAATGTTTCCATTGTAAACAACGGACGGCCGCATGAGTTTCTTCATTCTGATCTCCACGGGCGCAGCGCTGACCTGGGCCTTGTCCCGCTGGTGGTCGCTGCAACTGGACCTGCGAGCGTGCATGCGATGGGGCATGGGCCTGGGCTTTCTCTTCACGGGCACGGACCACTTCCTGAACGCCGCCACCCGCTACGCCCCGATGATTCCTGATGTTGCAGCGGCCCACGCCCTTGCGTGGGTCTACCTGACCGGCGCGGCCGAATTGGCGGGCGGCCTGGGGCTTCTGATTCCGGTGACGCTGTACCGACGCCTGGGGCTGCCCAACCTGCAGAAGCAAGCGGGCATCTGGCTGGCGGTTTTGCTGGTCTGTGTCGTGGCGGCCAACATCAACGTCGCGCTCAAAGGACAAACGGTGCAAGGGCTGGATTTCGGCGCCTGGTACTTCTGGATCCGTCCGCTGTTCCAGCCGATCTTCATCGTCTGGGCGCTGTACTGCGTGGGCGCCTGGCCGAACGCGACGCAGCGTCCACCCCAGACCTCCGGGAGCCGCAAATGACACCGGGCGTTCCGGACGCCCTGCTTGGAGCGGCGCATTTCTTCTGCGCCTTCGCCCTGGTTGCAGTGCTGTTCGCCGAGTGGTGCATCACCGCGCGGCCGGTCGATCATCCCCGGATGGCACTGCTTGCCCGGCTGGACATGGGGTACGGGGTACTGGCAGGGCTCGTGCTGCTGGCAGGTGCCGCGCGCGTCATCTGGGGAGCGAAGGGTTGGGCCTTCTACACGGGCAATTCGCTGTTCTGGGCGAAGCTCGCCTGCTTCGCGGTGATCGGGCTGCTTTCGGTCGTGCCAACACTTCGCATTCTGCGATGGCGCAAGGCCACGCACCTGCCGAGCGCCGAAGAGGTGCGCGCAGTCCATCGCTGGATGGGCCTCCAGTTGGCGCTGCTGCCGCTGCTGCTCGTACTGGCCAGCTTGATGGCGCACGGCATCGGTTATTGACGGCGGCGTCGCAGGTGCGCCCTGCCCCGCCCCTGCGCCGCGCGTTCAGTCAACCTGGAAAGCGAGCAAGAACACCGTCGCGGCTGTCGCGCCACTGCAATCCAGCAGCAGCCCTCCCTGGCCTGCGCGCAGCGCCATCAGCGACGTATCCGCGACATGGGCGCCTGTGCCTTGTGCCACTGTGCGGCCATCCATGGAGAGCGTCCAGCGCCCGCTTCCCACCAGCCGCCCGATCATGATGTTGAAGCCTGATGTACTGCTCGCGCAGCGGCGTACCGTGAAGTGCAACTGGTTGCGCTCGGGGTCGAACCGTGCCTTCAGCACGTCGACACCCGCCCCGACTTCCACGAGCGCCGGCTGGCGGCGTTCGTCCGGCGAGATGGGTTCGTTGTAGAGCTTCCAGAGGCCGTCCGGCACGTTCAGGCTTGCATAGCCCATCAGCACGTTGCCGCACATCGGCTCCATGAGCGTGCGGTTGCCATCGGCGTCGTGCGGCGTATCGTTGCGCGGGAAGTAGACGCCGCCATCGCGCCAGGCCGGTGCCATGTAGCGGTCCGCATGGCACATGAGTCCGTCGAGCGTGGCCTGGTCGCCCATCTCCGAAGCCCAGGTCGCGGCCCAGCCGAAATCCGAATCGTCGTTGACGACCTTCTGGCCCATGATCAAAGGCCGTTCGGACGAACGCACCGACAGCGCCCCGTCGGGGCCGTTGACCAGCCAATCGCGAATCTGCGCCGGGTAGTGGTCATGGACGAAGTCGCGGTTCCACATGTTCATGAGGGTGCCGCACCAGGCGTCCACCCATGGCGCCATGCCTGCGTTGTCGCGCACCGCGCGGGTGTCCTGGGCCAGCATCATGTTGTAGTGCCCATTGGCACCCAATTGTCCGAACTGGGCCCAGGCCTGGAGGTAGGCCTGCGTGACTTCGGCAGCAACCGCATTCCCGTTGACCAGGTCGTGCATGCGAAAGCCCAGGATGGCCGGCTGATTGCAGATCTGGAACACGCAGTTGGGCTCGCAGGCAACCCCCAGATAGCCGCTCTCCACCATCTGCCAGTAGACCGTGTCGTTCAGGCTGTTCTGGTCATGTTCGAAGCGTCGCTCCTTGCCGCCCCAGAAGAAAGACCAGTAACTGAAGGTCAACGCACCGGGTGCAGCGTAGCGCTCGTCGTCGAACAGGTAGTTGTAGAGCAGGGCCATCGACTGCACATAGGCGCTGTACATGATGTTGTCGCGGCCGACCGGGTCCCATTCCTCCTTGAGCTTGTCCGACAGGTGCATGTTGAACACGCTGCCTCCCTGGCTGACGCGGGCCCAGTACATCCAGACTTCGGGCAGCAGCATCTTTTCGATCAAGCGTTCGAAGACCGGCTTGAAGACGCCCGGTGCGGCCGGTAGCCGATGCCGATGGGCCAGCGCCATCGCATAGGCCATGTAGGCGAGCTGAAAGCGGTAGCCCCCGAAATCATCCTGGCCGGTTCCGCGGCCCTGCATCAGGGACCAGTCATTCGGAAGCTGCCGCGAAAGGTTGGCGAAATGGCGCAGATGACCAACTTGCCGGTCGGTGAGCGTATCGGGTGCGTTCATGGAATGCTTTTCAGGTAAGGACGCGTCGGCCACATCAGACCAGGTGCCGACGCAACCGTTCGACCACGGCGTCGACACCAAGCGCGTCCGGCAGGTGGGTTTCGTAGCGCCCACCAGGCGCCATGAGATAGGCGAAGGCCGTGTGCGGCACCACATAGCCATCGGGCGCATCGGCGTCCGGCACAGGCTCGGCAAACACGCGATAGGACTTCTTGGCAGCGGCGACCTGCTCGATCGTGCCGGTGAGCCCGATGAAGCCGCCCGGATAGCGCGCCACGTACGCGCGCATCGACGCGGGGTCGTCGCGCTGCGGATCGACGGTCACATAGAGCGCCTGCACGCGCTGCGCCAGCGGCCCCAGGCGCTCCAGGGCGGTGCCCAGCTTGGCGAGCTCACGGGGGCACACGACCGCGCAATGCGAAAAACCGAAGAAAACCAGCAGATGGCGGTCGCCGAAGCTGCGCTCGTTCACCGGCCGGCCGAAATGATCGATCAGCTCGAAGCGGCCATCGATCGGCGCAGGCCGTTCGGGTGCGGCCTGGCCACCTGCGCCGCAGCAGGAACTCACGGGCTTGGAGGGATTCATCACCATGACGCTCATTTTTAATTACACGCGTTCAATTAAATCACGGGGTTTTCCCGCAGCCCTATACTTTTCGAGGCCGCCCATTGAACGCCACTCAGATCCACGCCGCACACAGCCCCATGTCGTTTCGCCCCTCCCGACCCGAAGTGCTCAGCCGTGCGCGAACGCAAGAGGACAAGGCCAAGGTCAAGGAAGCCTTCATCGCCGCAGGTCGCCAGCTGTTCGCTGACGAGAATCCCGCCACGGTCTCGCTGCGGCGGATCGCCGCCGCCGCCGGGTATGCGCCTGGCTCGATCTACCAGTACTTCGCCAACCAGCAGGATCTGTTCTTCCAGGTCCGCGCGCACGACATGCGCGCCTCCACCGAGCATCTGCGCGAACAGGTCGCCAGGGTGCGAAGCCCCGTCAAGCGGGTGCTCCAGCTGTTCATCGGCACCGCGGACTACTGGCTGGCGCACATGGATGCGTTCCTGATGATCTTCCCTGCCCCCGGTGCGGACCGGTCGATGGGCGTCGGCAGCGCCGGCGTTCCGTTTGGACAGTCGGACGCGGCGCAGGACAGCCTGCAGCTTTATTACGACGTGGTCGACGGGTACTTCCAGACGCTCGCGCATCCGCCTGCGAATGCGCGCCTGGCCGCCGATGCCCTCATCGCCGCGGTCCACGGAATGATCGTCTTCCCCTGCATGACAAGAACCATGGACTGGTCCGACACGCGTGCCATGGTGAAACACTTGGTCCACGCGGTCGTCGCCGACTGGGGCAAGGCCGGTGAGGCGGCTTGACGTGCGAGCATTCGAGCCCTTACAACACAAAGGAGACAGCGCCATGCGCAACATTGACGAAGACACGATCACCCAGGCCGTGCTGGCGACCTTGGCCGGCTGCAAGGACGACCGCCTGCGCACGGTCATGACAAGCCTGGTACAGCACCTCCATTCGTTCGCCCGGGAGGTCCACCTGACCGAGGCGGAATGGACCCAGGCCATCGGCTTCCTGACCGAGGTGGGCCACATCACCGACGACAAACGGCAGGAATTCATCCTGCTGTCGGACGTGCTCGGGCTGTCGACGCTGGTCACGGCGCAGAACAATGCCAAGCCGGCCGGCTGCACCGAGGCGACCGTCTTCGGCCCGTTCTTCGTCGAGAACGCACCCGAATACCGCAATGGCGACGACATCGCCAATGGCGCCGTGGGCCTGCCCTGCTTCGTCAGCGGCAGCGTCCGGGGACTCGGCGGCGAGCCGATCGCACATGCACGCATGGACGTTTGGCAGGCCGACGAAGAAGGCTTCTACGACGTCCAGCTGCCATCGACGGACGGCCAGGCGGAGCACCGTGCACGCGGCCATCTGCGCACCGCAGAAGACGGCGGTTACCACTTCAAATCGATCCTTGCCGAGCCCTACCCGATTCCACATGACGGCCCCGTGGGACGGATGCTCGACGCACTCGGGCGCCACCCGTGGCGGCCTGCACACCTGCACTTCATGATCCAGGCACCGGGCTACGAGACACTCATCACCCACGTTTTTCGCGAAGGCAGCGACTACCTGGATTCGGACGCCGTCTTCGGCGTGCGGTCGACGCTGGTCGCCGACTGGGTGCACCACGCGAGCGGCCCCGCACCGGACGGCACATGTCCTGAAGGCGGCTTCTATGCGCTGCAGTACGACTTTGTCCTCAATCCCTTGGCGGGCGGTTAGTCCTTAGGTCCCTGGTTCGAGCGAGGTCAAGAAGCCATAAAAAAGACCTTACGCAGCAATGCGTTGCGGGTGGTGGATAAGAGCCAAAATTGTCACAGCGTGAACATATTGGATCTTTCAGCTGTGCTCAGCTCATTCATCCGCAACTGTCTGCGGAGGCCCTCGCTGGGAGCCGCTTTGGGCGAGGCGCGGCCTCGGCTACGATGGCAGGAGTCGGCCGAGGCTGTGTGGAAACGCATTCGGCACTTCAGTATGCCGATCATTCGCGTCGGGAGGGCCACCTCAAGCCTCACAGGTCATCCAGTACTCGCAGTCGCGGCTTTGACGAATTTGACGCGCATATGATCCCGCTGCATGCCGTTGAAGCGCCGCAAAGAGACTCACGCCTCCACCAGCCTCATCGCCTTCATCGTTTTAGTCATACCCAGGATGGCGATCACCCGCTTGAGGTTGTAGGCCAGCACATGCAGGCTCATCTCGGTGCCCACATGCGCCAGCGTCTTCGTCAGGAAGTGCGTCGAGCCCATCCAGTGCTTCAACGTCCCGAACACATGCTCCACAGTGCGCCTTCGCAAGGTCATGGCATCGGGCTTCTTGTCCAGCCGCTGCTGGGCCCGCTCGAGCACCTCTTCATGTTCCCAGCGGCGGATTCGCCGGTATTCGCCTGTCGTGCGTTGGTCTTTGATCGCGCATGTGGGGCAGACACTGGTCCAGTAGACATGGGCGTTGAGCCCGCTCTTCTCCAGCGTGCTGAATCGGTAGATGGCTCGCTCACCGGCTGGGCACTGGTACTCATCGTCCTTTGCGATGTAGATGAAGTCGGCCTTACCGAAGCGGCCGTGCGCCTTCGCGTTGGAGGTCATTGGCTTGGGAACGAAGGCAATAATTCCGGCGTCCTCGCAAGCCTTGATCTCCAGCCTCTGTTGAAGTAGCCGCGGTCGGCGAAGGCTTGCAACCTGGTCTTGCCCATGGCCTCGCGTGCGGCCACTGCCATTCTGGTGAGCTGAGTTCGATCGTTGCCGATATTCGTGACCTCGTGGGTGACGATGAGGCGATGCTTGCCATCGACTGCCGTCTGTACGTTGTAGCCGACCAAGCCTGTGCTCTTGCCCGATTGAAGCATCGAACGCGAATCAGGATCCGTCAGCGAGCGCTGCTGGCCTGGTTCGCTCTTGAGCTGCTCCTTGGTCTCGTCAAGTTGCCGCATCCGTTCGCGCAGCTTGCCGATCTTCTCCTGCAGGCAATCGGTCTTGGCCTCGAGGTCAGCGGGCTGGACGCGGTCTGCAGTTTCCAGCGCGTCGAGGTAGCGCTGGATGCTTTGCTCGACACCCTAATCATTGGGCGTCTTCCTGATGCAGCTCACAAACTTCACGCCGCTGGGTGATCCCGCCTTCATCGAGCTACGCCATGCGAGCCATGGTGTGAGGCGCCTACGGATGCGCGGCCGGTTGTCGACCGACGAGGCGCCCACCGCCCGAGCTTCGACTCTGGCAGGCCACGGCGTGGTGCGCCTGCTGCGCATCGACGCCGACCCGCTCATTCGCGAAGGCCGCTTAATCCCGCTGCTGCCCCGCTGGACGCTGCCGGGTATGGGTTGCTATGCCATCGCAGCGCGGCGCGACGATCAGCCGTTGAAAGTTGTGCGCTGCATCGAGTCCGTGCGCGCCTATTTCGGCAACACCGACGCCTAAGGCGCGAGATCGAGCGACTGCTGCTCACGCACCTGCACGGGCAGTGCCCCAAGCTCGTGCGATTCCTGGACAAAGGATCTTGACCGTTGGGCTCCAACCCGTTGGAGAACACGATCCGGCCCCTCGCTCTGGGCAGGCGAGCCTGGTTGTTCGCCGGCAGCGAACTGGCGGGTCAACGTGCTGCGGTCATGAGGGTTCTGGTGCAGTCGGCCAAGTTGCATGGTCACGATCCGTGGGCTTACCAGAAGGACGTGCTCACACGGCTGCCGACACATCTGAACAGCCGTATCGACGAGTTGCTCCCGCACCAATGGCAGCGTAGATTAGAGGCGGGATGGCGAGCCCAGCTCGGGCGATCGTCAAACTATTTTCAGCCTTTGGCGATAGCAAGTAATCCACCCAGCATCATGGCGCCGCCGATGAGCTTGGCAGCCGTCAGCGACTCGCCCAGCAGAAGCCAAGCCAACACAAGCGCGACCACAACGCTACCTTTGTCAATGAGCGCGACTGTGGACACCTCGCCGAGTTTGATGGCTTTGTAATAGAAGATCCAAGAGCCTGCGGTCGTGACACCCGACAGCGCAAGCCACCCAATGTTGCGCGGCGTCAGGGAGCGCACTTGTTCAATAGGAACGACGGCACCAGCAAACATCAGGACGAATGCGAAGACGAAACATGTCCGCACGGCCAGTCCCAGATCACCAGAAATGCCAGCAAGACCCAACTTGGCGATCACCGAAGTGAAGCCGGCGAAGGCCATAGAGACAATGGCGTAGAGGACCCACTTTTCCATTGCTACCTCCTGAATGCCGTGCCAATAAAATCGCGCCGATCACCACTCAGGGCAAGCCTGAAGGACCTCTTTATCATACGTGGTGTGCCCACCAGTAAGCGATAGAGGCGCAGCCCATCGAGCAGCGCCTGTGGCGACCAGATCAGACGCGGCAGGTATAGCGCGGTCCTCTTCGTATCACTAGTTAATACCTTAAAACGCAAGCCCCGCAGTCTGCTTTTCTCTTCGAAAGAGCGCCTCCATGACCACTAATCGCAGGCCGACTGGGAGCGAAATGCCGTGCGTGGCGCCGGCTTGAACCGCCGAAACTGAAAAGATGGCCTCAGACGCAAAGCTCCGCGTCCCTGCAAGGGCGCCGCGCCGAGAGGGCGACGAGGTTAGAAGGACGATGTCCGCTCATTCCGGCAGCAGGAAACAGGGGGGCGTCTAATTCGCCTCTCGGGGCACAAGCGTGAGCCCGCGCGGGTTTTAGACGGAGCCAGGGGTGAAACATATAGATTCGGCTCGAAACCTGATCAAACTGCCGGTTAGAACTTGTTTTGGCGCCATCGACTGCTCCAAATCCCTTTTTCCGGCTATTGCACCGGCGCGCCCCTCTCGTGGCGCGCACGGACAGGTCAGCACCACCTCGGCCCGCTCGCGCGGGTGTACGACGTAGACCGAGTCCAGCGCCTTGATGGCCGTCAAGGCTGCGCGAACGGCCCACGCCTAGCATGGGTAAACCCTCAAGGAACGCGTATGAAACTTCTTTATCCCAGCGACTTCAAAATCAAGCTGGAAAACTTCGACCTGACACGCAGCGAGAACATCCTGCGCATCATCTGCGGCGCCTTCATGTTCCCGCATGCACTGAGCAAGTTCGCCGCGCTTGGCACGCTTTCGGCAGGCACCGTGGGCTTCTTCGCCAAGGCCGGGTTTCAGCCACCCGAACTATGGGTCTGGCTGGCCGCGTTCATGGAGGTCGCCACGGGCATCGGGCTGGTTCTTGGCATCTGCACGCGCTATGCAGCCCTCGGTGCTGCAGGCGCCCTGGCCGTCGCGGTCTACGCACTGCAGATGGTTAAGGGCTTCGGCTGGACCTGGAACACGGGCGGGTACGAATACCCGGTTTTCTGGGGAATCACCTGCCTGGCCGTCGCGATCTGGGAATTTCGGCGCGTCTACGGCAACAGCACCTTCAAGGCGCGCGCCGCGATCGACGGCCAGCCTGTCAGAGCACCTGCAGGCTGACCCAGTACGCAAAAGCCACGACCAAAGCCGATGCTGGGATCGTAGAGATCCAGGCTCACACGTTTGGAGCTCGTTTGGGGGGCGAGCTCAACGCTGCGCTTGAGCGCTTAGTCGATGGCCCTGGCACGCCAGCGACGACCTGGAGGCGTTGCGCGACGAGCCAGGAGTGCAATGCCAGCGTAATCGGTCGTGCACGTTCCTGCCGCAGTTGGAGGCGTTGCCCGGCTGCCATGCCCTTGGCCTCGCGCTCGATACCGTACAGCTGTCCGATGAACTCCCCCGCCGTAGCAGCGACGGTGCTCTTGTTGGTCTTCACCAACTCAACGAAGTACCGGCTCGTCCGAAGATCGCTTCCTGCCTGTACAGCGGCAGGTGCTCGGAGTGCTTGGCCACCAAGACGGGGGCCAGCAAGCTGGCAATGGAGATGCACCTGTCGATGATCACGGCGGGAACCGGCGCCTGCGCTGCGCCACATCCGCCCCACGGCCAGATCACCTTACGGACGCATACTCATCGAGCCGCTTCAAGGCGGGCAGGGAATTTTTGTCCACATCAAATCTTTCCCCCAGGGCACTGGACGCCCGGCCGTCGGCCTGCCCTTGTCGTTCGAGGTCGAACTCGGGCTTCAAGGCAAGAAGAGAGCGAAGGTGGTCGAGTCCATTCGTGTGAGCAAGCCGATGAAGCAACGCCGCGAAGAATCACCAGCCGATTGGACACTGCCACGCTTGACTGGCTCGGCCCGGCTTGCGGTTGGCCCGGCGCGCTGCTCGAGCGGCCGCCGCGCGCAGCAGACGATCCAAGGCTGCATCGACACAGGCCCGTGTCTTGCTTAACTGCTCCGTGGCCTCGGCAAGAGGCTGCGACGCCCTCTTCCAACACATGAGCCTTTACGGCGTTATTCGTTCTCATGAAACTACAGCGCACGCTTCTCTGTCTGTCTCTTTCCCTCGGTACGGTCTTCGGTCCGGCGCTCGCGCAGGCCCAGGACGCCAAACCCGGCGTCAGCATCTACGCCACTGGCGGCACAATTGCCGGCGCTTCCAAGAGCAGCACCGACACCACCACCTACAAGGCAGGCTCCATCGGCGTGCAGGCCCTCATCGACGCGGTACCTGAACTCAGCAGCGTGGCCACCATCACCGGTGAGCAGATTGCCAACGTCCCTAGCAACGACATCACCACCTCCCTGCTGCTGAAGCTCTCGCAGACCATCAACCGCCAGTTGGCCCAGCCCGGCACCAATGGCGTGGTGGTCACCCACGGTACCGACACCCTGGAAGAAACCGCGTTCTTTCTGGACCTGACGACCTCGGGTAGCGGCAAGCCGGTAGTCATCGTGGGCGCCATGCGCCCGGCCACGGCGATCAGCGCTGATGGCCCGTTCAACCTGCTGCAGGCGGTATCGCTGGCCGCCAGCAACTCGGCCAAGAACCGCGGAGCCATGGTGGTGATGAACGACCGCATCGGTTCGGCCTTCTACAACACCAAGACCAACACCACAGCGATGGACACCTTCCGCTCGGTGGAGCAGGGCTACCTGGGCATGTTCATCGGCACCCAGCCGTCTTTCTACTACTCGCCCGCACTGCCCACCGGCAAGCTGGCGTTCGATGTGTCGGGCATCACGAGCTTGCCCAAGGTCTCCATCGTCTACATGCATGAAGACCAGGACAACGAACAGCTCGATGCCGCCATCCGTGCCGGCGCCAAGGGCGTGGTGATTGTGGGCAACGGCAATGGTTCGACGCCGACGATCGTCAAGAATCGCATCGAAGAACTGACCAAACAGGGCTATCCCGTGGTGCGGGCCAGCCGTACCGGCAGTGGCTTCTCCACCAAGAAGATCGAGGGCATCGGCTCGGGCACGCTCAATGCGCAGAAGTCGCGCATCCTGTTGATGCTGGCCCTGTCCCAGGGCGCAGACATCCAGCTGCTGCGCAGCTATTTCAACGGCTGAAGACCGGCGCCGAGGAGGCTAGGCCATCTTAATGTGTCAAAGCGTAGCCTTGCGCTGCTCTACTTCATCAAGCAAGACTTGGTCTTGGCGCTCGTCATAGAGCCTCGTCGTGCGTGCGCTCTCGTGGTTCGCCATCTGCTGAGCCACTTCGAGCTGCCCGCCGTTGCGCAGGCACTCACACTGAGAGTCGCTGATGAATGTCTGGTTCTGTGCTGGGGAGGGCGTCCAAGCCGGCCAGCCTCTCGCTTCAAGGGCCAGCAGGTATTTGGCGACGGAGAGCGCAGCGGCGCGCCGCTCGCGTTGCTCGAGATCGCCGCCGCGCAGCTCATGCTGGTGCTCGACGACTCGATTGCCAACATCGCTCGGCCCAGTATTCAACGTCAATTCGGGGTGTCCTCCTCGGTGGGCGCGTCGGCGAACTCTTCGGGCGTCTGAGTACGTTCCGCGCGGGCCTGGGCCTCTTCACCCTCTCATCTCTCGCAGGCGGCTTCGCGTGGAGCGTCGAGTCGCTCATCGCTGCACGCGCGCTTCAAGGCGTGGGGCCGCGCTCGTGGCCCCGAACGGACTGGCGCTGATCGCCACCAAATTTCCCCTTGGCGCGTGCTTACAGGTGTGCTGAGCTGGCGCTGAGTGTTCTTCATCAACGCTCCCGTCGGGATTGCCGGCCACCTTGCCAGTCGCGTGCTCGTCGAAGCAGGGCGCGGCCGCGGAAACCTGGGACTGTCGGGTGCCGTTGCCGGGACTGGCGCGATGATGGCTTTGGCCTATGGCGTCACACGCGAAGCACAGAGGACCGCTGTGGCAATGGCTCACTGAGCTTGTACAAGTCTGCGCGATGACCGCTTTTGGCCGCTGTCTGCCGGACAAGCGCCTGGCTCCACGCACCCGGGATGCACGCAACATCTGCAGGTTCGGTCTGCTCAGATATCGACAGCGCGTCCCATCGCACAGACTTCCAGCTTCATGCAGAAATTGCGAGCCGTGACGTGTAACGGCTCTATTACATAATGCAGCATCCCCCAAAAGCGAGAGAGGAGACTTCATGATTCGTTGGTTGCTGGCGCTGTCTGCGCTACTGTTAGGCGCCTGTGCGCCGTTTCACTTGCCGCTTGCGCCGGAAAGCCGCGCCCGCATTGCAGAAGTCGATGTCCGCGTAGTCGTTGCACAAGAGAGTTTCATGTTCTCGGCACAGCCGCCTGGCGTAAGTGCGGCGGCAGGAGGGGGGCTAATCGCCGCGCTGATTGATGCGTCGATTCAGCAATCACGGCAAAAGGCCATGTCGGCCGAGGTGCAGGCCACCGTCGGCCCCTTGTTGGACTTTGACTACCGCGCCGAAGCCGGTCAAGCCCTGAAAGGAATTGGTTCGAACGGCGCCTTCCCGTTCAAAATTCGTTCCGCTCAAGTGCTCGCCGGCATGCCAATGAAGAAGGATCACGAGGCAACTATTGCGGCAACGCGAGGTGGCTCTGCCTACATGGTCTTGATGGTGTATTACGCGCTAGAACCTGGCCTCGGCGCATTTACCACCCGCACCACCGCCACACTCTGGCAGGACGGAAATCCCGAGCCGTCGTACCGTGCCTCAGCAATCTTCCAGGCGCCGCTGGTTGCGGGCTCCCGCGCCGAGGTTTTGCAGCGACTGACAGCACAGGATGGCGCTCTGCTCCGCTCGACCATGCAGGCGTCGATGTCTGAAACTCTCCGCATGGTCGTGCTCGACATCGTCTCCCCGCCTGAACCGGCGAAGGGCGCCACCAGCAAGGCCAAACCCTTGCGCTTGAATTTCAATGGAACCTGGGTACCACTGGATGGAGTCGAGATCGAAGCTAAACCCGAACGCACCATCCTGCGTGATCAGGCTGGCGTGCTCTATTCCCTGGCCGAAAGGACACCATGAGTCGCAGACAGCTTTCAAGGGCCTTTCTCGCCGCCCTTTGCACCCTTCCAAGCCTCTCTCATGCTTTAACTGACAGCGAGCCACTCAGCATGAGCTACGAGGAGGCGCCCCAGCCAGCAGCTCGCCCCAACGGGCCTCCGGTTGACGAGCCGCTCCGCCTCCCGCAACCATGCACCCTGTACCTGCCCAAGGTGGAAGACGCGCGACCCAACAGGGAATTCGCCGGAAGCTACATCTTCATGCTGGCGGCGCCTGGTGCAACCCCGCGAGGCGTGCAATCCGTTCAAAGTGGTGATGCCGCGCAATGGACGCGCAGCGCATTGCAATCCCTTCAACGCTATGGCTTCCGAACGCTGGAGAGCGCACCAGCCTCGCCGGATGCTGCGCGGCAGGTCTCGGGCGACGTCAGCTTGCGACTGGCTCACGGTTGGTCAGCTGGCCTGAATCTCGTGTCCCATGTGGTGCTCAGGGTGACTTACCATCATGCAGGCGAGGAGGTGGTACGCGAGTACCACGGCATGGGCACGCGTACCAACTGGAACAACGGCAATGGTGAATACATGGCCGTCCTCAACCTAGGCATCGACGAAGCCTTGCGCAGCATGGCCGCCGACGCCGCGGCACTGTGCACCGGCCAGCCGCTGCAGGCTCAGGGCTCCCCTCTGTAGCAAGCGCCGAGACAAGGACCCGTCCTAGGTCTCCTCTAACGCACCGAGCTCAGCGTGGTCCGTCCATCCCTTGGGGTGCGCGAAGCCTTGCAGCTCAGCAGTGGGCCGCGCGACAACCAGCAGTTCGGTTCGTAGTGACTGTTCCACTGGGAGCCATAGAACCAAGGGCTCTTGCGTGCCCCAAGCGGCTCAACGCGTCCGTGAGCGTTGTCGCAAGCATCCCGACGTGGAATCAATCGCAATGCTGGAAGCGTACGCACGGGGGAACGGCGCGGATCTCAGTCAAGAAGTTTTCTCCATCGATGCGCTCGGCTCGAAACTTTACATGGGTGCCCTCGCGCAACCCAGCCAGAATCGATTTGTCGCGAACACGGAAGCGCAGCGTCGTGAACGGCAAATTTTCCCGAGGCACGACCTTCAAGTGCACATAGACGCGCGCACCTCCCTCTTCCTCGGTCACGAAGCGAAACGTGGCGCGCGTCTCGATCGGTGCGACTTCCTGCGCCACTGCAACGGGGGTCGCCGCCGACTCTGCGGGTTCGCCCGCGTGTTCCCGAGTTGCGGCAACCACCAGCTGCAGGAGGTACCGTTGCGCACGACCGATGCTTCCATCGTCGTACTCCCCGGCGGTCATCACGACCACCATGTCCAGGGAAGGGACGATGAACAGGCGCTGACCGCCATTGCCCTGGGCGGCATGCCAGCGGACCTCCCTGCCGCGGACAAATACATTTCCGGACCACCAGTGGTAGCCAAACTCCTCGCCTGCAACGCAAGGAGAAAGCAGCGTGCGCACCCAGGCCTGCGGAACAATCTGCCGACCCTGCCACTCGCCCCCTTGCAGCATGAGCCGCCCCAGCCGCGCTAGGTCACGCGGACGCAACCGCAAACCAGTGAATGCCCGTGCGCGGCCACGCAAGTCGCCTTCCCACTCCCAGTCCCGGATGCCGAGCGGCGTGAACAGCCATTGATCGGCGTAGTCCTGCAAGCTTGAGCCGGTTTGCTCCTCCAGGACTTGTCCTAGGACGGCGGAGAGTCCACCGTTGTAGTTGAACAGCGTACCAGGGGGCGCCGCGAGCGGCCTTTCAAACACATAGCGGGGGCGGTCACCCCGCCAGAAGAGACCTTTCTCGTCATTCGCCCAGCGGCTATAGCCACCGCTTTCGTCCCAAGCCAGACCGCTGCGCATGCAGAGCATGTCGGCCACCGTGATGCGCTCGCGACCACCGCTGCGCAGATCGGCCAGGGCAGGCAGCAGGTCAAGAACGGGGGTGGCGAGCGGAGGGACGACGCGGCTGCCATCGTTGATGCCCCAGAGTACGGCCACGACTGACTTCGTGATGGAGCGGACATCATGGAGCTGGTCTTTATCGAACTGCGTCCGGCTTGCCCATATCGAGTAGGTGGACCGGTCCGCTCCTGTTCGATAGGCATCGACCACCAGCTTGCCGTGACGCTCGACCACCAGCGCGTGCCGATTGCGCGTGCTCTCAACGAAAGTCCGCACCGCATCACAAAGAAGGTTGGGACTGAAACCCGCGAGACGCGGTTCCTGTTCGATGCTCCAGCCGTCGCGGTCCGGTAGAGGTGTGCCGCAAGGTTCAACCGCAGCCACACGCGCTGCTGCAGATGCGCCCCACAGGGCGACGAACATCGCAAGCGCACTCCATCTCAAGCGCAAGTGACTCTCCTTCATGGGCGCTGCGTGACTCAGGCGGAACGCCTCCGCCAGATTCTGCCTTCGACACCATGCGCGTTCCAGTCGAAGAAACCCGCTGCAGGCACTTCAACCGCGCGACTCGCCGTCAAGCCATTGCGAGTCAAATAGTCGCCTACGAAGCTGAACCCCACCGAGTGGGTGGCCGCCGTCAATCGGGCTTGATGCCGGCCCGCGCGGCCACAGCCCGCATCTGCGGCAGTTCCTTTTCGATCCTCGCGGTCAAGGCTGCGCCGTCACCGTAGGCCGATACCAGGCCCAGATCCAGCATCTTTTGCTGGAAATCGGGCTGAACGGAGACATCGGCCAGGGCTTTTTGCAGCGCCATGCGCGTCTGCGGCGGCAGGCCGGCCGGTGCCAGCAGAGCGAACCAGGAGCCCATCTCGAAACCGGGATAGCCGCTTTCGACCACAGTAGGAACCTGCGGCAGCAGCGGGAGTCGCTGGGCCGACAGCACAGCCAGCGGCTTGATCCGGCCGCTCTTGATAAGAGGGGTGGATGCAACAACCGTGTCCACCGCGAGCTCCATCTGTCCGCCCATCAGTGCAGTGAGGCTGGGCGCGCTGCCGTTGAACGGAATGTGCACCATCTGAATGCCTGCAGCCGCCTTGAGCATTTCAGCGCCGAAGTGCACCGACGAGCCCGCACCGTACGAGCCGTAGGAGAAGCGGCTCGGGTCGGCCTTGGCCTGGGCGATCAGTTCCTTCAGGCTGCCAGGGCCGGTGGGCGCAGCGACCAACACCAGCGGCATGTCGGCCACCATTCCCAGCGGCGTAAAGCTCTTCAGCGCGTCGTACGACAGCTGCGTGCGGATCGCCGGGTTGAGCGTGAGCGTGGTGCTGGAGCCAAGCAACAGCGTGTAGCCGTCCGGCGGCGCCTTGGCTACCAAGCCAGCAGCCAGCATGGTACTGGCACCGGGCTTGTTCTCCACCACCACCGGCTGCCCCAGCTTCTGGCCCATCGCTACGGCCAGCACCCGACCCAGCACATCGGTCGCACCCCCGGCGGCGAATGGAATCACCAGCTTGATGGGCCGCTGGGGAAAGGCCTCCGGCTGCGCTGCCACCGGAGCAGCCGCAGCGATGAGTGCGCAGACGGTCAGCACGCAGGAAAGAAAGCGAAAGCGGCGTAGGGGGGTCATAGAGAGAGAACTCCTGGAGTGATGGGGGGCGAAATGCAAAGTGAAGAAAGTGACGGTGTGGCGGCAGCAGGCTGGCTCAACCCAGCAGCGGGCTGCTCACGCGCGCCATGCCACCGGCTTGGTCATAGGCGTGCCCTAGCTGCAGCACCGACCAGTCGGATTGCGTGGGACCCATGATCTGGATGCCCATCGGCTGGCCCGCCGGGCCAAAGCCTGCGGGGGCGCTCAGCGCTGGAAGTCCGGCGAGCGTGGCAGGCACCACGACCTCCATCCAGCGGTGATAGGTGTCCATCGAGCGACCATCCACACTGTGTGGCCAGTCCAGCGCCGCATCGAAAGGAAACACCTGGGCGCCGGGCAGCACCAGATAGTCGTATGTCTCGAACAACTGCCGCAGCACCTGGTACCAAGCCGAACGGTCGACCGCTGCGCGGAAAACGTCTGGGCCGCTCAGTGCGAGACCGCGCTCGATCTCCCATACCGCCTCAGCCTTGAGCAGGGCACGTTGGGTCAGGTCCCGATAGAGCGTTGCGTTGTTGCCCGCCACGGTGAAGCTGCGCAGGTCGATCCAGGCGCGCCACATCCGCTCGAAGTCAAACGCTGGCGTTACCGCTTCGACCCTGCAGCCGATGGTTTCGAAGTGCGCCAGTGCGCGCGTGCATACGTCCAACAGGCCCGGCTCCATCGCAAGGTGGCCGCCCAAGTCGCCCAGCCAGCCGACGCGAGTGCCGCGGAAATCACGTTCCAGCGGCGGGCTGACGTGGGCCGGATCGTCGAGACGCCGCGTGAGCGGCAACCGAGGGTCGAAGCCAGCCTGTACGGAGAGCAGCAGTGCCAGGTCGGGAATGTTGCGTGCCATCGGCCCCGCAACACTGAATTGCTGGAAGAAGACCTCTTCGGTCGGCCCGTGTGGCACGCAGCCGAACGAGGTTCGCAGGCCGTACACGTTGTTGAAAGCGGCGGGCGTGCGCAGCGATCCCATCATGTCGGAGCCGTCGGCGACCGGCAGCATGTGCAGTGCCACCGCGCAGCCGGCCCCGCCGCTGCTGCCGCCGGCAGTCAGCGACGGGTCGAACGCATTTCTGGTGGTTCCGTACACCGTGTTGTAGGTGTGGCCACCCAAGCCGAACTCGGGCGTGTTGGTGCGGCCGACGAAGACCGCACCGCCGGCGCGCATCCGCTCGAACACGACGGCATCGGCGGTGGAAATCTGCCCCGCGAACAGTGGCGAACCTTTCGTCGTGACCATGCCGGCAGCCGGCATGATGTCCTTGGGCGCCTGCGGGAAACCGTGCAGCGGGCCGAGCCATCGGCCCGCATCCAACTGGGCATCGCGCTCGGCGGCCAGTGCCCACAGCGCATCGCGTGGCTGCTGCGCCACGATAGCGTTGACCTGTGGATTGAGCCGGTCGATCTGGGACAGATAGGCCTCCAACACTTCTGTGCAGCGCAATTCGCGTTGACGGATGGCGCGCGAAAGCGCGACAGCGTCAAGGCCCACGATTTCAGTGGGCGGTGTTGAGGAGACAAGTGGTGCGGTGATCGGCATTGGAGAACGGCGGCAATTGACTGGGTTTGGAGGCATCATAGGAAGCGCCCTCCCATGCGACAATCACAGTTTTCTCACCTCGGCCTTGCATTTTTTGCACACCGGCAAGCCCCTCGTTTCTTCCACCTCCATTTCGCCGATGCAAGCTGCTCAGCTCCAGGACACTGCCCTGCGCTATTTTTTGGAAGTGGTGCGCTGTGGCTCGATCAGTGAGGCGGCGACCCGGTTATGCGTATCTGGCTCGGCTGTGAGCCGACAGATCGCGGGATTGGAGGCGCTTCTCGACACGGTACTGTTCGACCGCCATTCGCGCGGCATGGTGCCCAGCGCAGCGGGCGAGCTGCTGGCCGTACACGCGCGCCGCGGCGCGCTGGAGGCCGAGCGTGTGGTCGCAGACATGCAGGGCCTGAAAGGTCTGCGCCGAGGACGGGTGAGGCTGGCCAGTTCGCCAGGCTTTGCAATCGAATTCCTGCCCCACGCCATCGGCGATTTCCGGCAGCGGTTTCCCGGCATCCAGTTCCATCTGCAGGTCGCCAGCCCGGCAGGCGTGACCACCGCCGTGCTGCACGGCGATGCCGACATCGGCCTGACTTACAGCCGAGCTGCAGAGCAGGGAATCGCGGTCGCGCATCGCCAGATCGCGCCCGTGCTGGCCATCATGCGGCCCGACCATCCGCTGGCCAAGCTGCGCAGCGTAACGCTGGCACAGATGCATCCCCACCCGATCGCACTGCCCGACCGCGCCAACACCGTGCGTCAGCTGTTCGACATCGGCTGCAGCCACCGTGGCTTGGTATTCGAGCCGGTGCTTACAAGCACCAGCTTCGAGGCGCTGACCCACTATGTGCTGCAGTCGGGTGAGCTGTCCATCTCTGGAGAAATCACTGTGCGGCACCGTATCGCCCGTGGTGAGTTGCATGGCATCTCCATCCGCGAGCGCGGCATGGACAGCCGGGTGATCGAACTGCAAACGCTCGCCGGCCGCGTCCTTCCCGAGAGTGCGCACAGCTTTTTGCAGTTCCTCAAACAGCAACTACCAGTGCCCGTCAGCGACTTACCGGTGGGCTGAGAATGCCGGAATGAACCAGGGCGCGGCTGAATCGCCTACATGGTCCGCCCAAGGAGATCAAGCTTCTGCATGAAGATGGTTTGAAGGGCTTCCGTCCAGGCACAGGCGGAAGACTTACTGTGTAGCGCTGAAGTTTTCGCGTTCGTTGCCGATAACACCTTCATCAACACGGATCTTGTTGCGCAAAATTTTCGCGCCCACGAACGGCCTTCGATAGGAGCGAATGAAGATGAACTGGCTGAAGAAAAGCACCATCAGCGCACGCATGCTGGCACTCACATTGCTGTGCGCCCTGCTGACCATGACCGTGGGTGTGGTCGGTCTGAACCGTACCTCGGCCATGGGCGAATTGCTGACCGGCATGTTCGACAACAACCTGACGCCAGTCGCCGATGTCGCCAATGCCAACATGCAGGCGATCTATCACAATCGCGGTCTTTTCGCGCACATCGCTGCGACCGACGCCGCGGCGACAACGAAGATCAGCGAGAACATCAAGAAGAGCGAGGTGCAAATGAACGCCCTGCTCGACAAGTACCGCAAGACCTATCTCACGCCGCGTGAGGTCGAGCTGCTTGGGCAATTCGACAAGGCCTGGCCACCTTACCGGGAGTTGGCAGAGACGGCGTTGCGCCTCGACCGGGAGGAAAAGGACGCCGAGGCGCTGGCGCTGATGACGAGCTCCGTCACCCCGGCTTTTCAGAAAGTCGACGACCTCCTCTCCGACCTGGTGGACTTCAATGTGGAGCTCGGCAAGAAGGCCAACCAGGAAGGTGGCGACGTTGCAGCCAGCAGCCGCCATGCCATCTGGACCCTCATCGCGCTCGCGCTGGCCCTGTCGACGATCATCTCGCTGCTCATCAGCCGCAGCATCACGCGCCCGCTGGGCGGTGAGCCGTCGCAGGTGGTAGACGCCGCGAACGCCATCGCCGAAGGCGACCTGTCACGCACGATCGCCGTGAAGTCCGGCGACAGCGAAAGCGCCGTGGCACGCATGGCCGTCATGCAGGAGAACCTGGCGAAGGTGGTGCACACGGTTAGGCACAACGCCGAAAGCGTTGCGGCTGCGTCTTCGCAGATCGCCCAGGGCAACCAGGATCTGTCCAGCCGCACCGAGGAACAGGCCAGCGCGCTGGAAGAAACGGCTGCATCCATGGAGCAGCTGAGCACGACCGTCAAGCAGAACGCCGACAACGCGCAGCAGGCCAACCAGCTGTCTCAAACGGCCAGCAAGGTGGCCGAACAGGGTGGCTCCGTCGTCAGCCGCGTGGTGGGAACGATGCGCGAGATCAACGAAAGCAGTCGGCGCATTTCGGACATCATCAGCGTGATCGACGGCATCGCATTCCAGACGAACATCCTCGCCCTGAACGCGGCGGTGGAAGCGGCACGTGCCGGCGAGCAGGGCCGGGGCTTTGCCGTGGTCGCCGGCGAGGTGCGGACACTGGCCCAGCGCAGCGCCGAGGCCGCCAAGGAGATCAAGGCGCTCATCGCGACCAGCGTGGGCCGCGTCGCGCAAGGCAGCAGCCTGGTCGATGAGGCCGGCCGCACGATGGAGGACGTCGTTCGATCCATCGGGCAGGTCAATCAGATCGTCGCTGGCATCAGCCGTGCGAGCGGTGAGCAAAGCACAGGGGTCACGCAGATCGGCGAGGCGATCGGACAGATGGACGAGGCGACCCAGCAAGACGCGGCGCTCGTCGAGCAAAGCGCGGCGGCCGCACAGAACCTGCGCGACCAGGCGCAACAGCTCGTGCAGGCGGTGGCCGTGTTCAAGTTGTCCGGGGGACCGCGCGAACCTGTCATGGCCGAGATACGCCCGGCGCCCTCGGTGACCAAGCCGAACGCGGCCGGCCCCGTGGCATCGATCACCCGCGTGAAGAAGCCCGCGCCGCAGCCCGAAAAGACCACCGAAGAAGAGTGGGCGACCTTCTGACCGGCTGACGGCGCCTCTCTAGTCGTGTGGATCGAATCCGAATCCGATCTGCTCTCGACGCACCAGAAAAAGGCCCAGTTCCTGTTCGCGTGAACGCAGCCCCTAAGCGCCCAAGCCGGATTTCGAGCGCTGGCGGCTTGTCGCACCATAGGAATGGGCTACGCACGCGGCGAGCGGTCAGGCCGCCCGATCGATCGCGAGCAGTGCCTTTGCGGCCAACGGCATGGACAGCATGTGTCCCAGTGGAACCGCCATGGGCTGGCAGGTCCGGCATCCACACGGTGAAGCCGCTGGCTGCGATCTCCGAAGCAAATGCAGTCAACTCAGCGGCCCGGCTCTGCCATCCATGCACCAAAAGGACTGCGGGCCCACTACCTCGCAGATGGCAGGCGACCCGCAGCTCGCGTCCATCCGGCCATCCGGTAGGCGCTCCACGCCGAGGTCGAACCGCACGGTGCCTGCAGCCATCGCCCTGGCATCTCTGCGTTTCGGTCGGAGGAATTGATCGACAAGTCGGTCAAGAGTGGCGCCTTCAGGCGCGTTCGAGCACCGTGGCGATGCCCTGACCGCCGCCGATGCACTGAGTCGCGAGCGCGTACCGCCCCTGCTCGCGCACCAGCAGCGACGCCGCCTTGCCGGTGATGCGCGCGCCGGTCGCGCCGAGCGGGTGGCCGATCGCCAATCCACCGCCGTCCAGGTTCACGGTGGCCGGGTTCAGGCCTAGCTCGCGGATGCAGGCGAGCGCCTGCGACGAGAAGGCCTCGTTGATCTCAACCACGTCGAGATCGGTCACCGTCAGCCCCGCGCGCACGAGCGCCCTGCGCGTCGCCGGGATCGGGCCGATGCCCATCACGGCCGGGTCGACGCCGACCGACGCGAACGACTTGATCCGCGCGAGCATCGGCAGTCGGTGGCGCGCCGCGAACGCGTCGCTGACGACCAGCACCGCCGCGGCGCCGTCGGTCAGCGGCGACGACGTGCCAGCGGTCACCACACCGTCCGGGCGGAACGCGGGCTTCAGCCCGGCGAGCGCCTCGCGGGTCGTCGTGGGGCGGATGCAGCCGTCGGCATCGACCACCGTGCCGTCGTCGGTCGTGATCGCAACGATCTCGTCGCGCAGGCGCCCCTGCTCGCGCGCCTCGGCCGCCTTGCGGTGCGAGTCGACCGCCAGCTGCTCCTGGTCGGCGCGGCTGACGTTCCAGCGCTGCGCGACGTTCTCCGCGGTTTCGCCCATCGAGATGTAGGCGTCGCTGCGATCGCGCAGCGTCGGGTTGGGCGAGAAGTTGAAACCTCCTTGCGGCACCATCGTCATCGACTCGATGCCCACGCAAAGAAATGCCTCGCCCATGCCCGCCTCGATCTGGGCCGCGGCGATGTGCACAGCCTGCATCGACGAGCCGCAGAAGCGATTCACGGTCATGCCGGGTACGGCGTGCGGCAGGCCGGCCAGCAGGCCGACGATGCGCGCGAGGTTGTTGCCCTGCGCGGCCTCGGGATAGGCGCAACCGAGGATCACGTCCTCGAGCAGCGCTGGGTCAAGCTCGTTGCGTGCCAGCAGGCCCTTGACGACAGCAGCGCCGAGCGTATCGGGGCGAAGGGTGGCAAGGCTTCCCTTCTTAGCGAAGTGGAAGGGTGAACGGGCATAAGACGAAATGACGGCTTTCACAATTGACTCCTGCTAAATAGACTACCTATCAATCGGTAGGTTTTTGGTTGAAAAATGGGCGCTTTTTCTGTCGATGCCCCACTCAACCGAGCAGCGGCCCCTTGAGATGCGAGATGGCCTCGTCGAAATCGGCCGGCTGCCCCGTCATGCGCGCGGCGAGCAATCCGCCCTGGCAGGTGGCGAAGACGACGGCCGGTGAGATGGTGGCCGCCTGCTTGCTGCGCAGCGCACCCATCACGCCGGCCAGCCACAGCATCTGCTCGTTGCGCAATTCGCGCACGGCCTGACGCAGCGCGTCGTTGATGCAGTCCCACCCAGGGGCCATCGCACCGGCCGGACAAACGCCGTGCCCAGCATGCAGCGCCTTGCGGTACATCTGGAAGTAGGCGGCGAGCTTATCTTGCGGCGAGCCACCGAGCGCGCCCGACCAGTCCTTGAACAACTGCGTCGCCGCGTGCATCACCTCGACCCCCAGCGCTTCCTTCGTCGCAAAGTGGTGGTAGAGGCTGGCTTTGCGGATGCCGACCGCGTCGGCGATGTCCTGGAAGCTGAAGCCGAGGTAAGACCGCGTCTGGATCAGTTCACGCGCGACATGGAGGATACGGTCGCGGGTGCCGGCGCTGGAGTCGGGCGGGCTGGAGGCTTGCGTGGCAGACATAATCTACCTACTATAAGGTAGTCTGAAGGTTTTTGCTCGAAGCCGCATCGGGTGCCCAGCCGAATCCGCCCAACCCAAGCGTCGCCTGTCGACGCAGCCCGCGACCGATGTCTAGGCGCTGGACGCGTCTCATCGCCTGGTCAGCCCGAAATTGAGCGCGTTCGTCAACTTCGTCTGCGACCATCGGGGCCGAAGCAGTCGATCCAATCTGCCATCAGTTTCGTGGCAAGGTAGCTGTCGAAGCTGGCAGCTCGCTGGCAACCGTGAGAATCTGATGTCGGATCCACTGAATCCCTGGATCGTCATTGCGCACACGATGCCACTGCAGGACCTCCGTGAGCCGCGGCGGCTCGAACGGCGGGTCCAGCAGCCGGATTGGCATCGTCTGCACGAACTGCCTGGCGAGCCGGGTCTGGATGGTGGCGATGCGCTGCGTCCCGACGATGAAACGCGGCATCAGCAGGAAGCCATGGGCGACCACCTCGACGCGCCGCGCGTTGCCGTGCTGGTTGGCGTACCACTGCTCGAACCACGGGTTGGAGCCCTGCGTGTCCTGGTACACGACATGGCCCAGCGCCTCGTACTGCGCCAGGGAGATGCCCTGGCGCGTCGACGGGTTCTGCTCGCAGGCGATCACGTGGTACGTGTCCTCGAACAGGACGGCCTGCGGATGCTCGGCGAGCGTGAGGTGCGCCGGCGTGACGAGAAAGTCGGTCCGGCCCTGGTCGAGCTCCAGCGCCATGCTGGGGTGCGTCGGCCGGACATCGAAGCTCAGGCCCGGCGCGAGTTGCGCGACCCGCCGCAGCACCTCGGCCAAGAGCACCTGCGACACGTAATCCGAGGCGATGAAGGTGAAGTGCCGCCGCGCGCTGGTCGGATCGAACTCCGGCTTCACGCCCAAAGCCGCGTCGACCTGCAGGATGATGTTGCGCACCGGCTGAATCAGCGTCTGCGCGCGCGCCGTCAGCTGCATGCTGCGGCCTACCGGCACCAGCAGCGGGTCGTCGAAATAGTCGCGCAAGCGCGCCAGCACGCCGCTCATCGCGGACTGCGTCATGTGCATGCGCTCGGCGGCGCGCGTCACGTTGCACTCGTCGAGCAGCGCATCCAGCGCGATCAGCAGGTTCAGGTCGATGCGTTGGTAGCGCATGCTTTTTCTCCGTTCAGGGCGAGCGATCTTAGGGCAAGCGTACCGGCAGGCAGGGCAAGGTATCGCCGTGCGCGATGCCTGGCATCCGGCGATTCGGTTTGTGCGCCGGGAGGTACACAACCTAAGCTGCGCGCTCATCGAATGGATCGCATGGACAAGAACAATCCCCTTCGCGGCTGGCAGGTCGACCGCTCGGCCATCCGCCACATCGGCCATGACCTGCAGCGCCCCGAGTGCGTGCTCGCGCAACGCGACGGCACCCTGTGGGCCGCGGACGCACGCGGCGGCATGATGCGCATCGCGCCTGACGGCCAGCAGCGCCTGATCGTGCCCTCGGCCACCGCCGCGCCCGACGACGACGGCAGCGCCGCCGATTTCGACAGGCGCTACGTCCAGAGCCAGGGCTCGCTGCCCAACGGCATGGCCTTTCTGCCCGACGGCGACATCGTGGTGGCCAACTGGGGCACCGAGTGCGTCGAGGTGATGACGCGCGGCGGACAGGTGCGCCGGCTGTTCGACCGCATCGACGGCCAGCCCCTGGGCAAGGCGAACTTCGTCGCGCGGGACAGCCGCGGGCGCATCTGGCTCACGGTCACCACGCGCATGCAGCCGTGGACCGACTCCATCAACGCCCGCGCCCGCGACGGCTACATCGCGCTGATCGACGAGCGCGGGGTGCGCATCGTCGCCGACGGGTTCGAGGGCACGAATGAAGTCCGCCTCGACGCCGCGGAGGAATGGCTGTACGTGGTGGAAAGCAATGCCCGCCGCATCTCGCGCCTGCGCATCGGCGACGACGGCGCACTCGGCCAGCGCGAGGTCTATGGGCCGACGCGACTGCCAGGCTTTCCCGACGGCTTCGCCTTCGATGCCTTCGGCAACCTCTGGATCACCCTGGTGATGAGCGACCGCCTCGTGGCGATCACGCCCGAGGGCGAACTGCTCACCCTGCTGGACGACGGCAACCCCGAAGCAACGCGTGCGCTCGACGCGCACTACGAGGCGCGCACGCTGACGCCCGAGATCATGGCCGCCGCCTGCGGCACGCTGGCTCCCTGGATGGCCAGCCTGACCTTCGGCGGCCCGGACCTGCAGACCGTGTACATCGGCAGCCTGCGTGGCACCACCTTGCCGAGCTTCCGCTCGCCGGTCGCAGGCCTTCCCCTCATCCACTGGAACGAAAAGATCCCCGCATGAAACTCGCCACCCTGAAGAACGGACACAAGGACGGACGCCTGGTCGTCGTCTCCCGCGACCTGCGCCGCGCGGTCGACGCGGCCGACATCGCCCCCTCGATGCTCGACGCAGTCGAGCGCTGGACGCTGACAGCACCGCTGCTGGCGCAGCGCTACGACGCGCTGAACGCCGGCACCGCATCCCACGCCTTCGACTTCGATCCCACCGCCGCCGCCGCGCCGCTGCCGCGCGCGCCCCAGTGGTGCGACGGCTCGGCCTTCCTCAACCATGCCCGGTTGATGGAGAAGGCCTTCGACATCACGCCCGCGCCCGACAGCGACCGCATTCCCCTGATGTACCAGGGCGGCTCGGACGACCTGCTCGGCCCGCACGACGACCTGCCGCTGCCCGACGAGTCACACGGCATCGATTTCGAAGGCGAGTTCGGCGTGATCGTGGGCGACGTGCCGCTGGGCTGCCCGCCCTCGATGGCGCGCGATCGCATCCTGCTGCTGGTGCAGATCAACGACGTGAGCCTGCGCGGCTTCGGGCCGCGCGAAATGCGCACCGGCTTTGGCTTCTTCCAGGCCAAGCCGTCGTCGAGCTTCGCGCCCGTGGCCGTCACGCCCGACGAGATCGGCGAAGCCTGGCAGAACGCGCGGGTGCACCTCGATCTGGCCGTGGAGTACAACGGCCGCTGGTTCGGCGACCCCAACGGGCGCGAGATGAACTTCGGTTTCGACCAGCTGATTGCCCACGCGGCCACCACGCGCCGGCTGACGGCCGGCACCCTCGTCGGCTCCGGCACCGTCTCCAATGCCGGCGACACCAAGGGCTCGGCCTGCATCGCGGAGCGGCGCGCCATCGAACTGATCGACCAGGGCGCCAGCACCACGCCCTTCATGCGCTTCGGCGACCGGGTCCGCATGGAAGCCCGCTGGCAGGACCGCCCCGTGTTCGGCGTCATCGACCAGCGCGTGGTGCAGTCGCCGCCGCCCCTGCCGTTCCCGGTCGAAGGCGAGGCCTGACATGCCGCGCTTCGTCGACCTGTCGATCTACCTCGAGAACGACGTCCTGTCGGACCCGCCGCCGCTCGCCCCGAAGATCACTTACCAGAAGCACCAGGACACGCTGGCCGAGTTCATGCAGCTCATCCCAGGCACCCAAGCCGAGGACTATCCCGACGGCGAAGCCGCCGCCGCGGAATGGGTGACGCTGACCACGCACAACGGCACGCACCTGGACGCGCCCTGGCACTTCCATTCCACGCAGGACGCCAAGCTCGGCGGCAGCCGCCCCTCGATCACGATCGACGAAGTGCCGCTGGACTGGTGCTTCCGCCCGGGCGTCAAGCTCGACTTCCGGCACTTCCCGGACGGCTACGTGGCCACGGCCGCCGATGTCGAGACCGAGCTCGCGCGCATCGGTCACACGCTGGCGCCGATGGACATCGTGGTGGTCAATACGCGCGCCGGCGAACGCTACGGCGATGGCGACTACGTCTCGGCCGGTTGCGGCATGGGCTACGAGGCCACCATGTACCTGCTGGAGCGCGGCGTGCGCCTGACGGGCACCGACGCTTGGAGCTGGGACGCTCCGTTTGCCTACACCGCGCGCCGCATCGCCGAAACCGGTGACACCTCGCTGATCTGGGAAGGCCACAAGGCCGGCCGAGACATCGGCTACTGCCACCTGGAAAAGCTGCACAACCTCGAGGCGCTACCAGGCGACGGCTTCACGATCTGCTGCTTCCCGCACAAGATCCGTGGCGCCTCGGCCGGCTGGACCCGGGCCGTGGCGATCTTCCAGGACTGATGGCCATGAAAGTGCTGGTCACCGGCGGTGGCGGATTCATCGGTGCGGCCCTGATGCGGCTGCTCCACGCACACGGCGCCATCGGCGGCCGTGCCATCGACACGCTGGTGGCGCTGGACCGGCGGTTCCCGCCTGAGGTCTCGGGCATCCCCGGCATCGCGACGATCGAAGGCGACCTCGGCGACGCCGACGTGCAACGCGCCATCGCCCAACTGAAGCCGGACGTGTGCTTCCATCTCGCGGCGGTGCCGGGCGGCGCGGCCGAGGCCGACCCGGCATTGAGCCGGCGCGTGAACCTCGACGCGACGCTGGACCTGTTCGACACGCTGGCCGGTGCGGGTGTTGCGCGCGGCGCCCAGCCACCGGTCGTCGTCTACGCCAGCACCATCGCGGTCTATGGCAGCCCGCTGCCCGACCCGGTGACGCCGTCGACGCCGACACGGCCGCCGATGGTGTACGGCGCGCACAAGCTGGCCTGCGAGATTCTGCTGGCCGACTTCACGCGGCGCGGCCTGCTGGACGGGCGCTCTCTGCGCCTGCCCGGCATCGTCGCGCGGCCTCGCGCGCCGTCGGGGCTGGTGTCGGCCTTCATGAGCGAGGCCCTGCACGCGCTCTCGGCCGGTGAGCCCTTCGAAAGCCCCGTGGGTCCGATGGCGACCGCCTGGTGGATGTCGGCGCGGCGCTGCGCGCAGAACCTGCTGCATGGCGCGGCCATGGACCCCGGCGGGGACACGCAGCGCGCCTGGCCCGTGCCGGTGCTGCGCCTGTCGATGACCGAGTTGGTGCGCACGCTGTCGCACGTGTTCGGCGTCGATGGCGAGCGATTGGTGCGCTACGCCCCGCAGCCGGCCGTGGAAGCCATCTTCGGCCGCTATCCCGTGCTGGACGACCGCGCCTCGCGCGCGCTGGGCCTGCGCGACGACGGCACCCCCGAGGCGCTGGTGCGGCGCGCGCTCGATGACGCGTTCCAGGGGCCGGACGCGGCGGCCGGATGGGGATGAGCGGCAACGCCTCGCTACCCCGGACTTTTCCTCTCTCCACGGGCTTCGCCCGATAACAACAAATGACCACTTCGACACTCCACCGCCGATCCGTCCTTCGCGCGGCTGCCGCCCTGCCCCTGGCCTCGCTAGGGCGCTTCGCATCGGCGCAGGACGCGCCCCACTACCCCACGCGCCCCATCACCTGGGTCGTGCCCTACCCGGCGGGCGGCTTCGGGGATGCGCTCTCACGCATGCTGACGCAAAAACTGTCGGCCAGCCTGAAGACGCCCGTGATCGTGGACAACCGGCCTGGCGCGGGCGGCCAGATCGGCGCGAACTTCGTCAAGCAGCAGCCCGCGGATGGCTACACGCTGTTCTACGGCGACCTCGGTCCGTTCTCGATGAACGCGGGCCTGTATCCGAAGCTGAGCTACGACATGCCGAAGGACTTCCTGCCGCTGACGCGCCTGCTGATGTCGCCCTGCCTGCTGATCGTGCCAGCCAACGGGCGGGTGAAGTCGTGGCAGGACTTCGTGGAACTCGCGCGCTCGGACCGAGGGCTGAACTACGGCTCGTACGGCATGGGCAGCCAGCCCCACATCTGGATGGAGATGCTCAACCGCGAAATCAAGGGCCGCATGACCCACGTCGCCTACAAGGGCGGCGCGCCGGCCGTGCAGGACCTGATGGCCGGGCACATCGACGCCATGCTCGACGTCACGCCGAGCAGCATCCCGCTCGTGCGCGAGAACAAGGCCCGCGCGCTGGCGGTGGTGGGCGCCGAGAAGCGGCTCCCACAGGTTCCGCAGGTGCCCACCATCGGCGAACTCGGCATGGCGTCGCTCAACATTCCGGGCTGGACCGGCGTGGTCGTCCGCAGCGGCACGCCCGAGCCCATCGCGAACCTGCTGCACGACGAACTGGTGAAGGCCGTGCAGTCGCCCGATGTGGTCCAGCGCTACACCGACCTCGGCCTAGCCGTCGCCCCGACGTCGCGCGCCGCATTCGGCGAGCTGATCCGCACCGAGACCGCCCGCTGGGGCCAGGTGATCCACGACGTGGGCGTGCGGCTCGAGTGACGCGTTGACTTCCACACTCTTCGATTTGCGCGGCCAGGTCGCGCTGGTCACGGGCGCAGCAGGCGGCCTGGGCGAGTCGACCGCGCTGGCCTTCGCGGCGCACGGTGCCGATCTGGTGCTGTCCGACCGTCACGCCGACGCGCTCGACACCGTGGCCGCACGCTGCCGGGCGGCGGGCGTGCGCACGCAGGCGCTGGTGGCCGATCTCGGCGACGCCAGCGAAGCGCGGTCGCTCGGCGCCCGCGCGGTCGGCGTCTTCGGCCGCATCGACACGCTGGTGTGCAACGCGGGCATGCAGGGCCCTGCGGGGCCGCTGCTGGACGCGTCGCCGCAGGACTGGAACCAGGTGTTCCAGGTGAACCTGGCAAGCGCACACGCCCTGTGCGCCGCGCTGGTGCCGGGCATGGCGCAGCGCGGCACGGGCAGCGTGATCCTGATGGCCAGCATCGCGGCGCTGCGCGGCAACCGCGCCATCGGGCTCTATGGCCTGACCAAGGCAGCACTCGCGCAACTCGCGCGCAACCTCGCGGTGGAATGGGGTCGGCAGGGCGTGCGGGCGAACGCGATCGCGCCTGGCCTGATTCGCACGCCGCTGGCCGCCGGACTGATCGCCGACGACGCCTTCATGGCCCGGCGACTGGCGATGACACCGCTACGCCGCGTGGGCGAACCGCATGAGGTCGCAGGCGTGGCCGTGATGCTGGCCGCTGCGGCAGGCGCCTTCGTCAGCGGGCAGACGCTGGTGGTCGATGGCGGGACGACCATCTCGGACGGAAGCTGACCCGATCCCCAGAAAACAAGGAGACCTATGTTCAAGTACTTTCCAACGAACTATGTTTGGAATCTTTCGGTCGACCTCGCCATCGAGATGGGAGCGCGCATCGGCGAGATCGAGGCCATGTGCGCGCCGCTGCAGGACGCGGCGCGCCAGCCCGATGCCGCCGCGTCGGCCGCGTTCCGCGCCAGCTGGGAGAGCATGGCCGACCAGCTGTGCGAGCTTGCGGCAGAGGACGAGGCGCGCGGCCGCCTGATCTCCGCGGGCGACAAGCTCGGTCGCGCGGCCACCTATCTCATCACGGCCGAGCGGCTCCAGGCGCACGGTGCACCTGGTCGCGAGCCGCTGTACCGGCGCTTCCTGGACACCTTCGCGCGTGGCGTGGAACTCAGTGGAGAGAACTGCGAGCGCGTGGAGATTCCTCATGGTGACGCGCATATCGCGGGCCTCTACGTTCGTGCGCAGGGCATTCCCGCCGGCGCGCGCGCGCCGCTGCTCCTGCAGGTCAACGGGTTGGATTCGACCAAGGAAATGAAGTACCGCGTCGGGCTACCGCGCTGGCTCGCGCAGCGCGGCGTCGCGTCCCTCGTCATCGACCAGCCCGGTTCCGGCGAGGCACTGCGCCTGCACGGGATGACGGCGCAGGTCGAGTCCGAACGATGGGCATCGCCGGTGCTGGACTGGCTGCAGGCGCGCACGGACGTCGACCCTGCGCGCATCGGCATGGAAGGCGTCTCGCTGGGCGGCTACTTCTGCCCCCGCGCCGTGGCATTCGAGCCGCGTTTCGCGTGCGGTGTGGTCTGGGGCGCCAACCACGACTGGCGCGACGTCCAGCTCAAGCGGCTCGCGCGCGAAGGCAGCCTGCCGGTGCCGCACTACTGGGAGCATGTGCGTTGGGTGTGGGGCGCGAAGGACCAGGACGACTTCCTGCGCATCGCGTCAAAGGTGCACCTCGACGGCGTGGTGGAGAAGATCAAGGTGCCGTTTCTGGTCACGCACGGCCAGAAGGACTCGCAGATCCCGCTGCATTGGGCGCAGCGCACCTACGACCAACTGGTCAACAGCCCTCGTCGTGACCTGAAGGTCTTCACCGACCGCGAGGGCGGCGTGCAGCATTCCAGTTTCGACAATTCGGCCAATGCCGGCGCATGGATCGCCGACTGGGTGGCCGAGACGCTTGGCGGACACACCGCCCTGCCGCGCACGGAGGCGGCCCGATGACGACCCGCAGAACCGTTGTAGGCGGCGCCTGCGCCAGCCTTGTCGCACCATGGCTCCTGCCAGGTTTCGCGCAAGCGGCGGAAGCGAGTTATCCGCAGCGTCCGATCAAGCTGGTCGTGCCCAACCCGCCGGGCGGCCCCTCGGACATCGTGGCGCGCTTCCTCGCGGAGTCGATGCGCACCCCACTCGGCCAGCCACTGATCATCGACAACCGACCAGGCGCATCCGGGTTGATCGGCACGGCCGCCGTTGCCAATGCGCCGGCAGACGGTTACGCGGTACTGGTCACCTCCCGCTCCAACCACATCATTGCACCGTTGGTGCAGCAAGGCGCGCAGGCGAATCCCCAGCGCGACCTGGCACCCGTCGGGCTGGCGCTGCGGGCCATCGGCGTCATGGCGACGCCGGGCAAGTCACCCTGGCGCAGCATGCGCGACTTCCTTGCCCAGGCCAAGGCGCAGCCGGGCAAGCTCTTCTACGGCAGCGCCGGCATCGGCTCCACCAACCACATCGCCATCGAGCAGCTCAAGTCGCTGGCCGGCATCGACCTGGTGCACGTACCCTACAAGGGATCGGGTCCGCTGATCACGGGGCTGATGGCCGGCGAGGTACAGCTCGCGCTGCTGGATTTTTCCTCGGCGCAATCGGCCCTCCAGAGCGGCAGCATCCGCGCCCTGGCGCACTCCGCCTCGCACCGTCTGCCATCGATGGCAGACGTCCCCACCTTGGCGGAGAGCGGCTTTCCACGGTTCGACCCGTCCTTCTGGATCGGCCTGGCGGTGCCGCGCGCCACACCCGCACCGGTGATCGAGCGCCTGAGCAAGGCACTGGACGTCGCCCTGGCCGAGACGCAGATGAAGGCGCGCGCACAGGTCAACGGTTGGGAGCTCGTCGGTGGCGGACCGAAAGCGCTGGAAGCCACCATCCGGCAGGACATGGACGATTTCCCTGCGCTGGTGCAGCGGCTGGACCTCAAGAGCTGAGCCGCACGGCCAAGGCCGTAGTACCGCAAGCGAGACAAGATAAATAAAGGAGACCGAATGACTTCAAGCAACATCTCGCGCCGCCGCGCGCTGGCCCTCACCGGTGCACTTCTGGCCGGCACGGCGAGCGCCTTGCACGCCCAGCCTGCCTACCCGTCCCGCCCCGTGCGGCTCGTGGTGCCATTCCCGGCGGGCACCTCGCCCGACGTGACGGCGCGCCTGTGGGGCGACCGCTTCACCCGGCTCACCGGCCAGCCGGTGGTCGTGGAGAACCGCGCGGGGGCGAGCACCATCATCGGTGCGCAGGTCGTCGCCAGCGCACCGGCGGATGGCTACACGCTGCTCTGGACCGTGAACAACACGTTCTCCATCAACCCCTTCGTCTACCGCAAGCTGCCCTACAAGGCCGAGAACTTCACGCCTGTCACGCGCATCCTGTCGGTCCCGTACGTGCTGGTCACCTCGGCCGAATCCCGGATCCGCACGCTGGCCGACCTGGTGCGCGAAGCCAAGGCCCGACCCGGCGAGATGACCTATGCCAGCGCAGGCATTGGGCAGGGCACCCACGTGGTGATGGCCAGGCTGCTGAACCAGGCGGGCGTTTCGATGATCCACGTCCCCTACAAGGAAGCCTTCGTGCCCGACGTCATTGCGCAGCGCATCGATGTCGCGTTCGACGCCAGCACCGGCGCGATCCCGCAGGTGAAGGGCGGCAAGGTGCGCGCGCTCGGCGTGTCGAGCGCGCGCCGCATCCCCCTGATGCCCGACGTGCCGGCGATCGCGGAGTCCTACCCCGGCTTCGTCGGCGATTCGTGGCACGGCATCTTCGCGCCCAAGGGCACGGCCGCACCGGTGATCGCCACGCTGCTCGGGTACTCGCAGCGCATCGTCGACGAAGCGGACTTCCGCGCCGCCTTGCTCGCCTACGGACTCACACCCGTGGGCGGCGGGGCCGACGACTTCCGCCGCTTTCTCGATGAGGACGCACGCGCCTGGGCCAAGGTCGTCCAGGACAACGGCATCATGGCTGAGTGACCGCGCCGCGACGACGCCGTCCAAACCATCAAGGCTGCGCCTTGATGTGCGCCTCCTTCGCGATGCGGCTGTAGAGCGTCATGTCACGCTGTATGTCCGCGGTCATGGCGGCCGGCGAGCCGCTCACGGGATTGACGCCCAGGTCGGCCATCAGCTTTCGCAGCGCCGGATCCGCCACCGCGGCATTCGCCGCACGACTGAGCCGCTCCACCACCGAAGGCGGCGTGCCCGACGGCACCAGCATGCCGACCCAGGAGTCGAGCACGAAGTCCTTCAGCCCAGCCTCCGCCGCGGTGGGCACGTTCGGCATGCGTGGGTCGCGCGTGGCGCCGGTCACGGCCACGATCCGGACCTTGCCCGCATCGGCGTAAGGCTTGGCCGTGGCGTCGAAGCTCAGGTCGACCAGCCCGGCCGCCACGTCCGCCGTGGCGCCGGTCGTCGACTTGTAGGGGATGTGCTCCATGCGCGTGTTGGTCAGCACCTTGAAGTACTCCCCCGCAAAGTGCGACCCGCTGCCGATGCCAGCGCTGCCATAGCTGAGCTGGCCGGGATTCTTCCGCGCATAGGCGATGAATTCCGGGAGGGTGGCGACCGGCAGCTTGGCAGCGACGACGATCGGCAGCCCGTAGGTTCCGACGATCGACACGGGTCGCAGCGCCTTCAACGGGTCGTAGGTGGCGCTCGCGTCGATGATGGGCAGGATGCTGTAGGTCGTGTTGGTGAACAGGATCGTCAGGCCATCTCCGGGTGCGCGCACAACGGCTTCCGTGCCGATGCGCGAGCCGGCGCCCGGCCGGTTCTCGATCACCATGGTCTGGCCGAGCTCGCGCGACATCCGCTCGGTCACGCCCCGCGCGATCGAGTCGGAAATGCCGCCCGCGGAGAACGGAACGATGACCTTGACGACATTGCCTGGGTTGACCTGGGCCGAGGCGATCGAGGCCAGGGCCAGCAAGCCGATGCCGAGAGCGATCCGGCGGCGTGCGATGAACATGATGTGTCTCCGTTGTTTTGATTTCGATCTTCGTCGTGAAGAGGCGCTAGGTGTCCGAGAGGCCACCCCAGCACAGGTACTTGATCTCGAGGAACTCGTCGATCCCATGGTGCGAGCCCTCCCGGCCCAGCCCGCTCTGCTTGACGCCGCCGAACGGCGCGACCTCGTTGGAGATCAGGCCCGAATTGATGCCGAGCATGCCGGTCTCGAGGGCTGCGGCAACGCGCCAGATGCGGGCGGCGTCCCGGCTGTACAGGTAGGCCGCCAGACCGAATTCGGTGGCATTGGCCAGTGCGATGGCGTCCTCCTCGCGCTCGAACCGGAACAGCGGCGCCAGGGGGCCAAAGGTTTCCTCGCGCGCCAAGGCCATCCCGGACGTGGCGCCGGCAAGCACGGTCGGCTCGAAGAAGCGGCCGCCCAGCACATGGCGTCCACCGCCATGGAGCACCCTGGCACCTGCAACCACGGCGTTCGCGATGTGCTCCTCGACCTTGGCGACGGCCGCGTCGTCGATCAGCGGCCCCAACTGCACGTCGGGCTCCAGCCCGTTGCCCACGCGCAGCCGCGCGACGCGCTCCACCAGCTTGGCTGCGAAGGCGTCGTGCACGCCCGACTGGACCAGGATGCGGTTCGCGCTGATGCAGGCCTGCCCGGTGTTGCGGAACTTGGCGGCCACCACGCCATCGGCGGCGGCATCGAGGTCCGCATCGTCGAAGACGATGAAGGGCGCGTTTCCACCCAGTTCCATCGAGCACTTCTTGATCGTTGCCGACGCCTGGGCGAGCAGCAGGCGGCCGACCTCGGTGGAGCCGGTGAAGGTGAGCTTGCGCACCAGCGGATGGCCCGTCAAGCGGTTGCCGATGGCGCGCGTGTCGTTGCCCGTCACCACGTTGAACACACCAGGCGGCACGCCCGCGCGCAAGGCCAGCTCGGCCAGCGCCAGGGCGGTGAGCGGCGTCTGGCTGGCCGGCTTCACGACCATGCTGCATCCGGCAGCCAGCGCCGGGCCGGCCTTGCGCGTGATCATGGCCGCGGGGAAGTTCCAGGGCGTGATCGCCGCGCAGACGCCGATGGGCTCCTTCAGCACCACGATGCGCTGCCCGTCCTTCGGCGCGGGGATCACGTCGCCGCGCACGCGCTTGGCCTCCTCCGAGAACCATTGCAGGAAGGACGCCGCATAGTCGACCTCGACCTTCGCCTCGGCCAGCGGCTTGCCTTCTTCCAGCGTGATCAGAGTGGCCAGGTCGTCGCGATGCGCGAGCACCATTTCGTACCAGCGGCGCAGCACCTCGGACCGTTCCTTGGCCGTCACCTTGCGCCAAGACAGGAAGGCGGCGTGCGCCACCTCGATGGCGGCGTCGGTCTCCGCCTCCTTGAAGCGCGGCAGTTCGACCAGCGCCGAATCGTCCGCCGGGTTGCGCAGCGTGTAGCAGCCATGGGGCGTGGACGCGATCCATTCGCCGCCGACCTGTGCGGCCGCGCGGAAGAGCCCGGGGTCCTTGAGCAAGTCACGAGTCACGGTGCGCTCCTTCAGCATGGGTGGCGGCCGACCATGTACGCGCTGTCCGGGTCCGACGTGACCGGGAGGCCAGAGGCCACGAGACCCTGGCGCAGCATCTTCATGAAGCGGTCCGGCGCGCGCATCGCCGGCGCACGCAGCGGGCCGCCGTTGAAGCCGGCAAGCCAGTCCTGGTACTTCCAGAGGGTCCGGTTCAGCACGCCGGTGCCGCCGGCGTAGCTCTGGGCTGCAGCGCCGTTGGCATTGCGCGCAGGGTTGACCTTCCAGTAAAGCTGCATCGCGGCTTCCCACTCGCCCTTTCGCGCGAGTTCGAAGGCACGTGGGTAGTAATGGCTCATCCACTGCGTGTTGCTGGTGCCGGAGAACGGGATGTCCATCACGCTCATCAACGGAATCGCGTCGCCCTCGATCGGGCAGCTGATCACGACGTCGTCGCGAAAGTGGTGGTACATCTCGCACAGGCCGGCCGGGAGCGGGAAACCCTGCTCCGACTTGATGGCGGCGATGTTGGGGCAGTCCTTGAGCAACCGGCGCACCAGCTCGACGGACATGCCTGCCGGATGCACACGCTCGAAGCCCCACAGCGGGATTGGGAACAGCATCACAGCGAGATCGGTCGCGTCGCAGAACTGTTTCGTGTAGTCGTAGATCTCCTGCTCCGAGGTGGGCCAGAACTGCGGCGGATAGGACAGCAGCACGATGTCGGCGCCGGCCTTCTCCGCCAGCTTCACCGCCTGAATGTTCTCGGCCAGCGTGCCGAAGGCGGCGTGGAAGAACAGCCCCAGGCCGTCACCAACGGTGTCGCGCGCCCACGCCGTGAACTGCGCGTTCTCTTCCGGCGTGATCGCCACCTCGGTGCACAGCAAGGTGTAGGCGTAGCCAAGTTCCTTCTGCAGCGCGATGTCGTGGCGGATGCCCTTTTCGTTCAGGCGCGTCAGGTCGGCCGAGTAGCTGGGAATGGTGACACCGGAGCAGCCGGCGAGGTGTTCGCGCGCCCAGGCGCGGGCGTCTTTGCGTTGATAGCGAGGCATGAAGGTCCTTGAGGTTGGGTTTACTTGGCGACGGGCACGATGCTGTGGGCCATCTCGGTGCCGACATGCAAGGCGCGCGCACGGCCCAGCAGCATCTCGGCGGTGATCACGTCCTGCAGCGCGGAGCCGACGGACTTGTAGAGAACGATGTCGTCCGGTCCGCGCCGCACGCGGCCGCTCACGAGTTCGGACAGCGGTACCAGTCGCTCGGCGAAGGCGATGCCGGCGCGCGTGGCCGCCAGCATGTCGCCGGTGTCGTGCGCGACCTCCTCGGGCATGTCCGCCACGATGAGCGAGGCGCGGGCGATGGTCTCTTCGTCGACTTCGCGCTGCTCCGGCAGGGTGGAACCGATCGACACGACGGTCATGCCGGGCGCGAGCCACTCGCCGCGGATCACCGGGGTCTCGTCGCGGCTGCGGGCCGCGCAGAGCACGACGTCCGCCCCCTCGACCGCCTCGCGCGCCGACACGGAGGGCTCGATGTGCCCTTTGAGCGCGTCGCGGAAGATCACCACGAACTTCTCGCGGCTCGCCGGCGTGGGGCTGAAGACCCGGACATGCGCGATGTCTCGCACCGCCGCCAGCGCCGACAGCAGGCCCTGCGCCTCGAAGCCCGAGCCGATGACACCGACCCGCAGCGGCCTGGCCGGTGCCGCGGCATCGATCGCCACGGCGGCGGTGGCTGCGGTACGGATGCCGGTGACCCGGTTGCCGTCGATCAGCGCAGCCAGCGACATGCTCTCCTGGTCGAAGAGTGACACCAGGTAGCTGGCGCGGCGCAGCTTCATGCTCGCCGAGATCAGCTTGCACCCCATGTGGCCGCCGCTGGGCGATACCGCGGAAAGACTCCGCAGCCACATGCCATCCCCCCGCGCCATGGTGCGGGGTGGAACCATGGCGGCCGGGACGGTGTCGGCATACGCGGCGCGCAAGGCATCGAACGCGGCGCGCCAATCGGCCAGCAGCGCGACGTCGGCGTCGGTGAGGAAAAGGGTGGGCGGCACACCAGCGGTGGCCGCAGAAATCGGAATGCCCAAGGCGATGTCTCCTGCTGATAGGGAGACGATCGTAGGCAGCCGACCTCGTTGCGACGACCCGTGGATCGCCAAACCAGCTTTCCCTTTTTGGAATATCCGGTCAGGTCTGAGTCGTCGGTTTCAGAATGTCCGGCGCCATGCGTTTGAGCAGGCGCATCACTTCGCGTGTCGCCCGCGTGTGCGCCCGGTGCGCGGTGACACCGAGCACGATCGACCGCGCCAGCACAGGCCGTACGATGCGCACCGCGGCCAGGCGGCGCGACTCACCGGCCGTCAGCGTACCGGCAGTGATGGCATAACCGCCGCCGATGGCGGCGATCTCGTGCTGGAGACGGATCGAGTCGGCCTCCAGCACCTGTGTGAGCGCAAGCCCCTTCTGCCGGACCAGCCGCGCCAGCCGCCCCCGCAGGGGATGCGGTTCGCTCGGCAGCACGAGTGGCAGCGTCGCCACCTCCTCGAAGTCGATCGTCCGGCGTTTCGCCAGCGGATCCTTCGCGGGCACGATGAGGTAGAGCGACAGCCGGGTCAGCACGGTCTCGTCAGGCGTCGCCGTGTCTTCCTCCCTGAGCAACAGGGCAAGGTCCAGCCGGCCCTGGAGCAGCAGTTCCTCGAGTTGCGCGCTCGAGCCTTCGGTCAGATGGAGCCGGACCTGCGGCCAGGCCTTCTGCACCGCGGAGAACAAGGGGCCTGCCAGAACCGCGACGGCCGACGGCAAGAGTCCGACCCGCACATCGCCGATGGGCGTGTCCTTGCTCGTGCGCATGTCGTCCGCGAGCTGCTCGGCGTCCCGGATCAGCGCCATGACGCGCGGGTAGACCTGCTCGCCGAATTCGGTCAGCACGACGCCGCGGCCGGTCCGCCGGAACAGGCGCGTGCCGGACTCCTCCTCCAGGCGTGCGATATGGCGGCTTACCACCGACTGCTGCATGTCCAGCGCCAACGCGGCCGCCGTCACGCTGCCTGCGTCCGCGACTTTCACGAACAGCTGCCACTTGGGGTCAAGGATGTTGAGCACAGTTATCTTCTTGGACGGTGCGTGACGAACGCCTGTGGATGCAAGGGTGGAATCAAGGCTCACGTACAACGGGTCGCATCGCGGAATCTATTCTGGCTCGAACCCAGAGATGGCCACCCCGACCCACGCCTGAGTCACATGCGCAAGCACCGCCGGCGGGCCGCCACCGCGCCGTGGTCAGGGCAGATCGGACGCACTCGGACCGTGCACTGCCCCCACCGCTCTTGGCGCACGACGGGCACGATGGACGCAGGCAAACGCTGAGACAGCGAGGCCATCGATCACAAGTGCAGCAACACCAATGCTGCCATACCCCCAACCCTTGACGAGCGTGCCCCCGAGGATGGGGCCGATAGCAGCGCCGAACATGAGCATGGCCGGCGTCGCGGCCAAGGCGCGGCCGCTGGGGTCCAATCGGGCCAGCACGCCAAAGGCGAAGGTATGGGTGAAGATCATCACTGCCGCGAAGACCGCAGCCGCCACCGCGTAGGGCGCAAACACCGGTGAGTTCATCATCACGACGACCAAGAGAGCTTGCACGGCGGGGCCCACCACCAGAACCTTGCGGGCCGGCCAGCGCTTTTCCAACACAGCCGCCAAGGCGGCCGGAAACAGGTTGACCACGCCGAGCGCGATCAGCACGCCCATGACAGCCTCCATGCCGAAGCCGCGGTCGCTGCCGACCCGTTCAAGAAAGCTGAACGTCATGGACTGCACCAGGCCCATGCCCGCAATTCCGAGAACCCCCCACCAGATGGCTACAGGCAAGGGGGCTGCAGGGGCACCCTTCGCTCGTGCACTGTCTGGCAAGTCGGGCACGGGGAAAGCCAGCAACGCAGCCAGAGCCCCCACGGCCATGACGCCTGCGAACACCTGGAACAGCACGGGCCCACCCCGGATTGCCACCAGGCTCGGGGCCACGCCGAGGAAGGCGATGGCAAAGAAGCCCAGCGCAATGCCGACCCACGCAAAAAGGCGGTGCGGGTTGGGACTGCGGGCGATGGTGCCGTGCGTCACGCTCAACGCCGCACCCGCGGCAAGGCCGGATCCCAGGTGCAGCAAGGCCAGCATGTCGAAGTCGGTGGTGGTGGCGGCCGCGGCGAATCCCACGGCCGCGCAGCTGAAGCCCATGGTGGCCACCGTGCGGCCGTGCAGACGCTGAAAGAAGGGCGCCAACACGAGGCTGGAGACCACGGCGCCCACCAGAAACAAGGTCGCGAGCAGGCCCGCCTGCTGCGGGTCGAAGCGGTAGGCCGACATCAGCGTGCCGACCCACACGGGCAACGCAACCAGATCCACCATGCCTGCGCAGTGGCCTGTCATCAACGCGATGCGGCCGCGCAGCGAATTGGTTGTGATCATGGCAACCTCGCTTCAGATGGGCTGGGCCAATGCCATGAGGGACTCGCGCATGATCCGTGAGTGCTCTTCCTTGTCGCCGCCGTCGATCTCGATCACGCCCAAGCGGGCGGAGTTTTCGACCACCATGCGGCAACGGTCCCAGCGGCGGGCTTCGAACGCCGCCAGTGCTGCGGGCACATCGGCCACACGGCCCAGCTCATCCGCCAGCACCAGTGCATCTTCGATGCCGATGCACGCGCCTGATGCCAGGTGGGGCGTGGTGGCATGGACCGTGTCGCCGATCAGCACCACACGGCCACGCGACCAAGGGCGTGGCATGAGCAGACCCTCGAGCGGGCGGAAGACGATCTGCGAGTCCGCGCCGATCTGGTCGCGGATGCCCCGCAGCGTGGGCGCGGAGAAGCCATCCAGCAAGCCACGCAACCGGTCTGCGAATGTCGACGGATCGACGTAGTCGTTGGTGGCGCGCGGCTCGGTGACGAAGAGGTACATCTCTGTCTTGGAGACTGGATTCACGCCGGGCTTGATCTGTGGCCCCAGCCACATCGTGGCGCGCGTGATTTCCGGCGGGCACGGCAGCACCGCGCGCCAGACCGCCTGACCGCTGTAGCGCGGCTTGGGAGCGTCTTCGAAGACCGCCGCACGCACCTTGGAATAGAGCCCGTCGGCGCCGACCACGAGGTCGTAGCGCAGGCGCTGACCATCGGTGAAGCTGACCTGCACGCCATCGGCCTCCTGCTCGATGGCCGTGAAGGTGCAGCCCAGCCGGACATGGGCACCCGCCGCACGGGTGGCATCGGCCAGGATGCGTGCCAGGACGGGACGCATGATGGCTCCCTCTCCGGGAACGTCGGCACGGGCCAGGCGGGGCGTGGGCAGTGTGGCGATCAGCTCGCCGGTGGGCAGATGCAGGTTCACGCCGTCGGCACCATGGCCCTGCGCGAGGAAGGCGTCCAGGATGCCCAGGCGCCCGAATGCCCTGAGCGTGGCGGCGCCCAGGCTGATGCCCGCGCCATAGCTGCGCCAGCCGGGGTCGATCTCGACCAGGTCCACTTGGGCGCCCTGCTTGCGCAGTTCGATGGCGGCGGCCATGCCGGAAAAGCCGCCGCCGATGATGAGGATGCGTTGGGAAGAAAGTTTCATTGTTGTGTCTCCTTATGGGGGGCTTCAGCAAGATGGATGTCGCCATTCGCTTGCAGGGTCAGGGGCAGATTGGTCAGGCAATCTCCCAGGCAGGGACCGAGCGTGCACCGACCGGTCGTGATGTCGAACAGGGCACCGTGGGCGGCGCAGACGATACGGTCTCGTGCCGCATTGAGGTAGTGGTCCTTGCGCCATGCCATCGGCGTGCCATGGTGCGGGCAGGCATCAGCGTAGGCATAGAGCCGGTCTCCCTGCCGCACGATGAACACCGTGTCCTGACCACGGCCTTCAGGGTCGAAGCCGCGGGCGGCGCCGTCGGGCAGGTCACGTCGATGGCACAGTTTCATGGACCGGCCTCAATGGAGCGCCTGCCGGCGGCGGACCCGAAGGTGCCCACTTCTCGCGATGCTGGAACAGGAACAGCTGCGATGCGTCCGCACTCATCGGTGCCTCGCGCGCAGCCCATGTCTCGTCGTGCAGGTCCATGTCGGCGTCGTATTCGACATGGCAGCCCAGCGGAGAATTGAAGTACCAGAACCAGTTGCTGCCAAACCTGTGGCGCCCCGGGCCCCAGAAGCTCTGGTAGCCCTTCTCGACGAAGCGGGTGCCGGCCAGCAGCACTTCGGTGGGGCCGCCCATATGGAAGGTGAAGTGCTCGCAACCCTTCATGAACGGCGGGGTCTGGATCATGAACAGGGTGTGGTGGTCCTGAGTGCCTGCCGGGCGAAGGAAGGGGCCGACACCAATGAAGCGGTCGGTACAGACAAAGCCCAGGCGTTGATAGAACGCTTCGGCCTTGGCTGTGTCGGGGACGAAGTAAACGACGTGCGACAGCGATCGTGGGCTGGCCGGCATGTCGGGCGGCAGACCCAGCGCGTTGGGGCGCCGGTTCGGCTCGGCGCCCGGCGCGTTCACTGCTTCGGCCGGCAGCGCCAGGGGCTTTCGTACCGTGACCTGAAATGCCAGCGCAAAGCCCAGGTCGTCGCTGGCGCGCAGCACACCGCCCTGGCGCACCACGGTCCGGTCGGTTGCCAGCTCGGCCTCGATGGCGTCGAGCGTGGCTTCGTCGGCCACGCCATACACCGTCTCGCGCAGCATGCTGGCGGTGCCGAGCCCGGCCGGCAAGGCGGGATCGTCTTTCGCGCGAATTTCCACCGCCGTGCCGTCGAGCGCTTCGAAGCGGCCGCCTTGCGCCGTCACGGCCACAGGCGTCAGGCCGTAGTCCGTCAGGTATTGCGAACAGGCCGCGACGTCGTCCACGCCGAAGACCAGGGTATCGAGCCCGATGATTTTCATCTTCATGTCCTTGAGTTGTTCCAGTTTTGTCTGTGTGTTCATGCGGTGCGTCCGCCCAACGTCTCGGCCACCCAATCGGCGATGTAGTGCCCCGCATTGATGCTGTTGTCGAAGCTGCTGTGCTGCACGCCGCCCTCGCGCTCGGTGAAGACCTTCAGCTCCCGCTGCGGGCTGTTGACCAATTGCTCGTACGTGCGATGCGCCCACTTCAGCGGGATCTGGGAGTCCTTCTCGCCATGGGTCACGAGAAAGGGCACGCGGATCTTCTCGACCACGCCATCGAGATGCACCTTCTCTGCGATCTGCATGAATTCATCCATGTCCTTGGCACCCCAGACCCATTGCACATGCGACCAGTAGTGCGGCACGGGGAAACTGCCCTCCTTCTCCAGGCGGCGCTTCTGCACGTCGCGCCAGTCGTGGTTGGCGCCCCAGACCACGCCGCAGGCGAAGCGTGGCTCGAAGGCCACGGCACGCGGGCAGTAGTAGCCACCCAGCGAAACCCCTTCCATGCCAATGCGACTGGCATCCACGTCGGGGCGAGTCTCGATCCAGTCCACGACGCGGCTGGCCCAGTGCTCGCTGTCGTAGCGGGCGGTCAGGCCGTGCAGGCGCAAGGCCTCGCCGGTGCCCGGTTGGTCCACGACCAGCGACGACACGCCGCGCCTGGCCAGCCACGCGGGCAGGCCCACGCGGTATTTCATTTCCTTGGTCGAATCCAGGCCGTTGACCTGCACCAGCAAGGGTGCCGGCCCGTGCACGCCCTCGGCGCGCACGTACAAGGCAGACAGGTGCGTGTCCTCGTAGGGAATCTCGACCCGCTCGCAGTTCTCACCCGCCAGATGCACGCCCTGCGCGAAGAGATCGATCACGCGCCCGTACAGCGCCGCACGCCCGGCGGACCCGTGGGCCTGCAGGCGCTCGGCGGTGAGGAGGTAGCTGGCCGCGCGACCGAGCTTCTCGCCCGCCGACAACTTGCGTCCCCGGGCAAGGTCGTCCTCGGCCAGCGCACAGAGTTTGTCGGCCATGTGCACCCAGGTTTCACGAAACGCCTGGGTGCCTGCGGCGTCCGGTGCCTTGGCGGCCTCCTGCAAGGGCGCGCACATCTCCTCGATTTCGCCGATGCGTGCGCCCATCTCGATGGCCAGATCGACGGAGAGGTTCCAGACGTAGTTGGTGGGGAAATACTTGAACATGGGGCCTGCTGTCAGGGAAGCTTGTTGCCGGCCTTCGGGCCGATGCCGAGCGTGCCGAAGAAGGTGGCCGTGGGGGCGTCCTGGAAGTCGGGCACGAAGCGAAACGCATGGATCTGCCCGTTGACGATGCGCAGCACGTCGTTGCCGATGACGCGCTCCACACCGGCCTGCCGGTAGAACGGGCTGTGCACTTCGAGCCTGGCGTCGAGCACATCGCCCCACACGTCGACCGACACGATGTCGATGCGCGCGCCTGGCTTGACCACGGTCTGCTCAATGTAGAACGCCAGGCAGGTGGGGTTGTCCATCTCGGGCGAGCAGCCGATGAAGTCGGAGCGTTCCACGTCCGGGGCGATGAGCGCGCGCACAGCCGGCATGTCCGCCGAATGCACGGCCTGCACGTAGCGTGTGAACACGGCGCGGGGGCCCGGCGGCTGTGCGGCGCCAGCCAGCGCGGAAGCGGCCCACAGGGCGGGGGCGAGAAGATGTTTCGCATTCATGGGTAGCCTCGTCGGTTGGGTCAGGATTTGATCCACAAGGGGATCGCCAAGCCGATGCCCAGGATGTTGTTCCTGGACATGTTGGCCGCGTAGATGCCGCGCTGGTAGCTCAGGCTCACGCTGAAAGGCCCGGCGTTGTAGTTAAGCGAGGGTCCGAGGGCAAAGCTGCGTGCTCGGTTGCCCGGTATGACGGCGCCGTTCTGCTGGTCGTCGCTGAACTGGTTGAGATAAGAGCCGACCACACCCATCTTCCAGGGACCAGCGTTCCAGCCGGCGGTGAACTCTGCGACATAGCCCCGGCCCGAGCGGTAGTTGGTGCTGTCGTTCTCCTGGTTGATCAACAGACGGTTGATCAGGCCCACGTCCAGTCCGTTGGGGTCGTTGTGACGGAACCCGAGCACTGGCTGGAAGGATGTGTACCCCGTCGACACGCTCGATCGGTTGGGGTTGTACGAACCGTTGGACAAGGCCACGTCCAGCCCGGCAATCAGGTTGGTGTAGGGCGCCAGACTCCAGCGCAGGATCACCGGCGAGACGGTGATGTTGGCTACACCGTTGTGCCGCTCGCTGTGACCCGCAATGTCAGTGTGCAGCGACACCGCCGGAATCACCAGCTGTGAGTACAGACTGGCACCCAGCACCGTGGTGGGATAGGCCGCAAGAATGCGCGTGGTGGCCGAGAACGCGCCCAACTTGAAGGGAATCGGCCGCTTGTTTCCCTGGTTGTCATACAGCCCGTTGGACGAGGTGTACTGCAACTGCTCCAACGCAAACAGGCCGGGCACGGGCGGCATGCCGGCGACATACTCTCCGGTAGAGCCGACCGGGAATGGAGAAGTGCCGCCTTCGAAGGCGTGCGCACTCTGGGCGCCGCACAGGGCGAGCGCCATGCAGCTCGCCGCGGGGCCGGCAGACAGGAATTTTCTACGCATATTTGTCTCCTTGTTGATCACGCCTCCCGCTCTGCGAGGGCGCTTCTTTTACCTTGTCGTGTGGGCGTCACGCCGCCGAAATGGCAGCGCACGTCAACACGCTCGTCCAGCCGGCCGCATGGGGACGACGTGTGCTGGAACGGGTCCTAGACTAAGATTTGAGCGTCCATCCATCAAATGGATTGATTCCATTCGTCCTATGGACTATGTGAATAGATCAAGTAGAAACCCTGATCTCCATCGTCCGTCGCCAACCGGCGTGGACACAGGCAATCGGGGCGAGAAGCCCCAACGGAGACAGTGCCAATGCGCTTTAACAAGCTTGATCTGAACCTGCTGGTCGCACTCGATGCGTTGCTGACGGAACAAAGCATCAGCCGTGCTGCCGAGAAGACTCATTTGAGCCAGTCGGCGATGAGCAATGCCCTTGCAAGGTTGCGCGACTACTTCAAAGACGAATTGCTGGTGCAGGTCGGGCGAAAGATGGAGCCGACTTCACGCGCCGAGTCTCTGAAAGACCCCGTGCGCGACATCCTCGTGCGCATCGAGGCCAGCGTCGATACACAGCCGCAGTTCGTGCCCGCTCGATCGACCCGGCTGTTTCGGCTGCTCATCTCCGACTTCACGCTAATGGTGCTGATGCCGTACGTACAGCGGCTCGCGTACAAGAGGGCACCCGGCGTGCAATTCGACTTGCGACCCCAGGCTGCCCAGCCGCAGCGCGCGCTGGAGCGCGGCGAAGCGGATCTGTTGATCATCCCGAGGGATTTCTGTTCGACCAGCCACCCTTCGGAAAAGCTGTTCGAAGAACGCTACTGTTGCGTCCTTTGGAGCGAAAGTCACTTGGCCTCCGGCGAAATGACCAGGGAGCGCTATATGGCGGCGGGCCACGTCGTGGTTCAGCCCAGCGACGGCATGGCGCTCTCGGACTGGTTCATGCAGCAGTCCGGCGTCACGCGCCAGGTGGAGACCAGCACCTTCAGCTTCCTGTCGCAGGCCCACCTCGTGGTGGGTACCCATCGCATTGCCACCATGCATGCCAGACTGGCGAAGCTGGCGGCGCCCTTCCTGCCTGTCACGGTGCGCGATCTGCCCGTGCCCATTCCCAAGATGGAACAGGTCGTTCAATGGCATCAATACCGAACGGCAGATCCCGGCCTCGTGTGGCTGCGAGCGATTCTGAAAGAAGCCGCCGTGGAAATGGATCGTAACGGCGATGGAACCGGTCCTCGCCCATCCCCGGCAGTCGCTTCAGTTACTTCCTCGTGAAACTCCGCGGGTTCGCTGCGCTGTCCTCCAGCGTCCCTTCGCCCACCACCATGCCGCCACCGACACCGTCTTGAGGAATTCATGCGCCGCCTCGACCGTCGACGCATGGTCGTCGTGTGCCTATCCAGCGAGTGCCGAGCGACGGTATGGCCTTGCGATCTGCGTTGTTCAGCGCGTCCTGCCCGGAACGGGCATCACCCAGAAGTTCACCCGGGCCTATCGGCCGCAGACCAACGGCAAGGCCGACACCGTACTTGGTGCGCCGTTCGTCGAAGGTCGCATCGCTGAAGCCGCCTCTGCGGCACAGATCCTTGACGGACTTCGCCGCCATTTCGCTGGTATGGCTGGGAGGGGGCAAATCAGGCAGTCGAGCCATTGCGAATGCTTGCTCATGGCGGCCGCGTACCTTCGAAAGCGTCTTGAAGAAGCTGCCGGATCGCGGCGCGCGCTCGGACATCGACCTCGCGCGGATTCCAATACGGTTTGCTCACCGCGATCTCGGTGGCGCGATCCAGATCTGACGCTTTCATGCCAATGTCGCGCAAGCTGACCGGCGCACCGTTCATTCGCGCGAGATCGAAAAGGCCAGCTGCAGCACTGATGCCGCCTTCGGTTCCAAGTCCGCGTTCGATTCGCTCCATGGCCTCAGGCACTGCATCGGCGTTGAAGCGGATCGCCTGCGGCAAAACCACCGTATGCACCTCGGCATGCGGGAGACCGAACGACCCTCCCAGCGTGTGGCAGAGTTTATGGTGCAGAGCCATCCCCACGTTGCCGAGCACGGTGCCGCAGAGCCAGGCGCCGTAAAGGGCGTCACTGCGCGCATCGATGTCATCGCTGCGTCTGCGGATGGCCGGCAGGGCCCTGGCCAGCGCACGTATGCCCTCTTCGGCCATCAAGCTCATGATCGGGTTGCCGTCCTGCGCGTACAGACCTTCGGCCGCATGGGCGATGGCATTCATGCCGCTCGTAATGCTCAGCCCCACAGGCAGCCCCACCGACAGCTCCGGGTCGTAGATCACGGTGCGCGGCAACACGCGCAAGTCCTTGCCGGTCTTCTTGAGGCCATCTTCCGTGATGCCGTAGATGGGCGTCATCTCGCTGCCCGCGTAGGTCGTCGGAATGGCGAGGATGGGCAGTCCGGACTCCATGGCGATGGCCTTGCCCAGCCCGGTGGTGGATCCACCGCCGATCGCGACGGCACAGTCTGCGCCGAGGCGTCGGGCTTCATCGCGGGCTTCTCTCGCCGTTTCGATCGGCACATGCATTGCGGCCTTCGGGAACACGCCGGCAGCCTTGCTGCCCAACCGATCCGCGACCATCTGCGCCTGGGCCTTTTGTTCCGGCGTCGAAAGCACCAGCGCCCGTCGTGCACTCAACAGTTCGATCTCGCGCTCGAGATACCCAAGAGAACCGACACCGAACACGACGCGGCTAGCCTGGCCGTTGTAGACGAATTCGTTCATGCCTGTACTCTTTCCGCCACCTCGTAGTCCACTTGGTGCCGCCGGATGCGAATGCCGGCCAGCGCGTCCCGGACGCGCAGATGCTCTGGATGGTGGGCGTACGCATCCAATGCGGCTCTCGATTCGAAATCGCTGAAGAGCACGACATCGCATGCGTAGTCGACAGCACTGCTGTCGACCCCTACCTCCAAGTGGCGCAGCCCGGGGATGAGACCGCTCAGGCCCTCAAAGCTGCGGCGCACGAGGTCGATGTTGACTCGCTTGTCCTCGGGCGTATTCCCTGCGATGTCCCACATCACGATGTGGCGGATCATCGATCGACCCCGGAATCGCCGCGCAGGCTCGTGGACTGTGTGTCGCCCAGAGGATTCAAGACGAAGTCGTATTCGACGAGGTAGCTGCCATCGGATTGCCGGTTCCAGTCGGCAATCAGCGACTGACGCACGCCGAAGACCGCGTCCGAGTCGAGGTAAGCATCGTCGCTGCGGAAGACGTGCGTGATGAGCGTCTCGTAGCCGTTCGCCTTGATCATGAAGTGCAGATGGGCCGGCCGCCAGGGATGGCGCGCGGCAGTCTTCAGCAGATCGCCCACCGGCCCGTCATGCGGGATCGCATACGGAACCGCCAGGATCGAACGAAAGCGATAGCCGCCTTCGGCGTCCGCCGTCAGAATGCCGCGCGCCTGCGCATGATCGATCTCACCATGCTGTACGTCGTACAGCCCGTCCTCGTCGGACTGCCAGACATCGATGTGTGCGCCCGGCACGGGCTTGCCGTTCGCGCCGCGCACCGTGCCACGGACGATGCACGGGACGCCCTGGGCCCCGTTGGCGATATCGGCGCCCAGTTCATAGTGCGGCGCGCCCTCGACATGGAACGGGCCGAACACCGTGGCTTCTGTGCAGCCCTCGGGCTTGTCATTGTTCATCGCCACCGTCAGCATCGACAGGCCCAGCACGTCCGACAGCAGGATGAATTCCTGGCGCTTGTCATCGGTGATGTGCCCGCAACGCGTGAGGAACTCGATGCCTTTTGCCCATTCGGCCTCGGTGAGTCTGACCTCGCGCGCGAAGTCGTGAAGGTGGTTCACCAGACTGGTCATGATCTGCTTGAAGCGCGGGTCCGCTGCCTCGGCATGGCGCGCGAGTACGGCCTGGGTGATGGTGTTCTGGTCGAGATTTCTCACGTGGGCTTTCCTGTGTCTAGTCGAGCTGAAGCTGTGTCTGCCGCGCCACCGCGCCCCATTTGATGAAGTCTTCCCGACCGCGCCGCTCGGCCTCCTGCGGCGTGTTCGCCTCGACCCGCAGGTCCATTTCCGCAAGCCGCGCCGTCATCGCTGACGTGGTGAGTGCTGCGCGGACTTCGTGCTGGATCTGTTCCACCACCGAGGCGGGCAGGCTTGCCGGTGCCATCAAGGTTTCGAAGAAGGTGGCGTCGAATCCGGCATAGCCGCTCTCGGCCACCGTCGGCACGGCGGGAAGCAGAACGGAGCGCGCCTTGCTGGAGACGGCAACCGCCTGCAGCCGGCCGGCCTGCACGTGCGGCAGCACGATGGACGCGACGATGAAGCCGCAATCGACATGGCCCGCGATGATGTCCTGCGCGGCCGGTCCGGGTCCGCGATAAGGCACGTGGGTCAGCTTGGACCCCGTGGCCGCGAGCAGCATTTCCATCGCCATGTGGCTGGGAGAGCCGGGCCCGCCCGAGGCGTAGGTCTTCGCCGCGGGAAGCTGCACGAACTTCGCGAGCGTCGTGACGCCCGACGCCGGATTGCAGACCAGCATCTGGTTGAAGCTTGCGAAATAGGTGACCGGCTTGAGCGACTGGCGCAGATCGATGCCGAGTTTCTTGTAGAGGTGCGGGTTGATCGTGAGCACCGTGTCGGGGCCCACCAGCAGGGTGTGGTCGTCCTTGGCCTGTGCGACATCCACCGCAGCGATATTGCCGCCGGCGCCTGGCTTGTTCTCGACGATGACCGGTTGCTTCCAGGCCGCCTGCAGGGCCGGCTGGATCAGCCTGGCGATCACATCGCCCGGCGTGCCCGGTGGAAAGGACGCCACCAGCCGAACCGGCTTGGTGGGCCAGGTCTGCGCGTGCAACGGCGCCAATGCCGTGAGCGCCAGGGCCATGGTCGACCACTGCATGCATCGAAGAACTGCGGCTTTCATTGGATTGTCCTTGTCGGTGGGGTCATGCTTCCGATGACGCGCATCAGCACGCTCTGCGCGTCCGCTGCGGGCTCGCCGCGCCAGGCGACGATCTGGTCCGGTCGGATCAGCGCCAGCGGAGCTTCGTAGAGTTCGCGCAGCGATGGCTGCGCCATTCGCACGACGCGCAAGTCCATCGAGAGCGCCTTCGCCGCGCTTTCAAAAGCCGACGTGTCGGACGCCTCCGGGCCCAGGGTGAGCAGGGTCCATTCGCTGTAAAAGTGGTCGTAGAGCGAGCTCCCATCGTCCAGCCACGCATGCGGCGGTCGCCCGCCCGGGCTGGCCGTCGGGGTGTAGGCGTTTGGCTCGTCGGGTGGCAGCGTTGCGCCATCGCCGACGATGACGGGTGAGGCGTCGTAGCGGCCGCCGAAGGTCACGCCCGGAATGTTGAACTCGAGCCTGGCGTGTTCGTTGAAGTGCCGCGCGGCGCGCTCGCGCTCGGCTTCTCCCTGTGCCGAGGCGTCCTCCAGCTCGGGCTTCGCCGAGAACAGCCCCACCGAGTCGGCGAAGCGACGGGCGTAGGCTGTGTTGCGTTCGGCCAGCGGCTTGCGCTCGGCTTCGTAGCTGTCGAGCAGTGCGGCGGGTGCACGGCCTTGAATCACGCTGGCCAGTTTCCAGCCGAGGTTGACCGCGTCCTCCACGGCCGTGTTGTAGCCCAGGCCGCCGGTCGGGGTGAACAGATGCGCTGCATCTCCAGCGATGAACACCCGCCCGCGCTGGAACTTCTGGGCAACGAGTGCGTGGCCGGCGAGCCAGGTACCCATCGACAGGATCTCGATCGGAATCTCTACGCCCACCGCCTCGGCGAAGACACGACGCGCATCTTCTTCGGTCCAGCTGTCGGCGTCCTCACCGGGACGGATCGCCGCGTGGAACGCATATTCGGAGACGCCGTCCACCGAGGCCATGAAGGCACGTCGCTGGTGGTTCACCGCGACATACATCCAGGCCTTGGCATGCGGCAGCAGCGAAAGAAAGGCCGGTGCGCGCAGGTAGATGGCGAACATTTTCCCGCCCATGAATTCGCGCTGGATGCCGGTGACGCCACCCCACTCGATTCCCAGCGTGCGGCGCACCAGGCTGCGGGCGCCGTCGGCCCCGACCAGGAACTGCGCCCTCACCTTCTGCGCTGCGGCGCCCTCGGTGGGACGGACCGTCGCGCTCACCGAGCCGCCGTCGTCGGCGAAGCGCTCCAGCGTCCAGCCGTAGCGCACCTCGACCGAGGGCCAGGCTTGGGCATGGCGACGCAAGGCCTGTTCAACGAACTTCTGGGACACGCGGTGCGGCAGTTCTGCCGCGCTCCACGACCCCGTCATCGACTTGATCTTGACGAGCGCTTCGGCCGCAGTTGGAAGGCTGATGCGCGAGAGCTCGTGCTGTGTGTAACGGGTGAAATACGCGATGTCGGTGGGGTGGTCCGCCGGCAGCCCGAGCGCACGGATCTCGTGGGCAAAGCCCAGGCGGCGGAAGTGCTCCATCGTGCGGGCCTGGGTGGCGTTGGCCTGCGGGTTGAACGCCGTGTCGGCCTTGGCGTCCACGACGAGGCAGCGCACGCCTCGGCGGCCCAGCTCGTTGGCCAGCATCAGGCCGCAAGGGCCGCCGCCGGCGATCAGAACATCGGTCTCGCGCATGGCGGGGAAAGGTTGGGTTGGCATCAGGTGTCGTCTTTCTGGTCTATCGATCGGGGCCGGCAGTGACCGCCTGCGGTCGAACACGCCGACCCCTGCTGCTGTCACTCGCCTTGGATTCCCCGTTCGCGGATCAGCTTCCCGAAGCGCTTGAAGTCATCCGAGCCCTTGCGGCCGAACTCCGCCGGCGTCATCGGCAATGCGACGTTCCCGATGGTGATGATCCGGTCCTTCGTCGTGGGCATGTTCAGGATGCGGTTGACTTCGGTGTTGACACGGTCAATGACGGCTTGCGGCGTGCCCGCCGGCGCGTAGAGGCCGAAGACGGCATCGGCATCGAAACCCTTGAGCCCCAGTTCGTCCAGGGTGGGCACATCGGGCACCTGCGGCGCGCGGTGCGGGCTGGCCACGGCCAGCATGCGCAGCTTGCCGCTCTTCACGTGCTGCAGCGCGATGCCGGGATCGAACAGGAAGTTGATCTGCCCGCCCAGCAGGTCCGTCAGCGCTGGTGCCGCGCCGCGGTACGGCACATGCACGGCGAAGGTGCCCGTCTCGCTTTTCATCATCTCTGCGGCCAGATGTGGCGAGCTGCCGTTGCCGGGCGAGCCGAACGAGAGCTGCCCGGGGTGGGCCTTCAGGTCGGCGAGCAGTCCCTTGAAGTCCTTCACCGGGCTGTCGGCGCGCACCACCAGGTAGAAGGGCACGCGTGCGACAGACGCGACCGGCACCAGGTCCTTGGCCGGGTTGAAGGTCATTTTCGGGTAAAGGTGCGGATTGATCGAGACCGTGCCACCCGACGCCATCAGCAGCGTGTAGCCGTCGGCCGGCGACTTGGCCACGAACTCGGCGCCAAGGTTGCCGCCGGCGCCGCCCTTGTTCTCGATCAGCACCGGCTGGCCGAGCGCCTCGTGCAAGGATGGGCCGATGAGTCGCGCCAGCTGGTCGGCTGCGCCTCCGGGCGCAAAGTTGACGATGATCCGGACCGGCTTTGTCGGCCAGTCCTGGGCTTGCGCGAAGGTGGCCGACATCAGGCTCGCCGCCAGCACGGCGGCACTCAGCAATGTTTTCATTGGGGATGTGCCTTGTGTCGTCAGAATGGGTAGTGCCGGTCGGTCGTCTGCACCGTGATCCACCGCAGCTCGGTGAACGAATCGATGCCGGCACGACCGCCGAAGCGGCCATAGCCCGAGTCCTTGACGCCCCCGAAAGGCATCTGCGCTTCGTCGTGCACGGTGGGGCCGTTGACGTGGCAGATGCCCGAATCGATGCGGTTGGCCACCTGCCATGCACGCGCGATGTCGCGCCCGAACACGGCGGCAGACAGTCCATAGGGGTTGTCGTTGGCGACCCGCACGGCCTCTTCGAGGCCGTCGACACGCACGATGGGTTTCACTGGCCCGAAGCTCTCGTCGTGGTAGATGCGCATTGCGGGCGTCACGTGGTCGAGCAGCGTTGCGGGCATGAGCGTGTTCTCGGCCTTGCCGCCACAGACCAGTTTGGCGCCCTTCGCCAGCGCGTCGTCGATCAGCGCATTGCAGCGCTCGACGGTGCTCGCGTCGACGACGGAGCCCAGCACCACCGGGCCCTTGCGCGGATCACCCAGCGGCAGCTTCGTGGCCTTGGCAGCTAGCCGTTCGACGAAGGCATCGGCGATCTTGTTGTCCACGACAATGCGTTCGGTGCTCATGCAGATCTGCCCGCTGTTGGCGAAGGCACCGAAGGCCGCACCGTTGACTGCAGCATCCAGGTCTGCATCGTCCAGCACCACCATCGGCGCCTTGCCGCCGAGTTCGAGCACGGCGGGCTTGAGGTATTTCGCACAGGTTTGCGCGATGAGCCGGCCCACGCGCGTCGAGCCGGTGAAATTGACGCGCCGCAGTGCCGGGTGGCTGATGATGGCTTCGACCACGGCTGCGGCATCGGCCGGCGCATTGGTGACGAAGTTGACGACACCGGGCGGAAAGCCCGCATCCTTGAAACACTCGACGATCAGCCCGTGCGTGGCAGGGCTCAATTCGGAACCCTTGAACACGACGGTGTTGCCGCAGGCCAGCGGCGTCGCGATCGCGCGCACCCCCAGGATCACGGGTGCATTCCAGGGTGCGATGCCGAGCACCACGCCGGCCGGGCGCCGCACGGCCAGCGCCAGACTGCCGGGCACGTCGGAAGGAATGACCTCACCGCTGATCTGCGTGGTGAGGCCGGCAGCCTCCTGCAGCATCCCGACGGCCAGGTGCACGTTGAAGCCGCCCCACGACGCGCCCGCACCGGTCTCAGCAGCCATCGACGCGATAAGCGTCGACCCCTTCGTTTCGAGCGCATGCGCTGCCTTGAGCAGCAGTGCCCGCCGCTCGCCGGGGCCGGTGCGCGACCAGGTCTCGAAGGCCGCTGCGGCGGCATCGACCGCCGCAGCCGCGTCGGCAGCCGTCGCCGCCGGCGCCATCGTCGCCACTGTGCCGTCCAGTGGATTGCGCCTTTCGAACGTGGCACCGCCCGTGGCCTGTCGGGCCTCGCCATTGATCAGCATCGATATCTTTTGCATGGTTGTCTCCTGGTTCATGTTCGTCATTCGGGAAGTCAGCGCACTTCGACTTCGATCAGCAAGGGACCGCTCGATTGCAGGCCCTCCATCAAGGCCGGCCGCAACGCCTCGGCCCTGTCGACGCGCAGTCCCCGCATGCCTTGCGCGGCAGCGAGGCCCACGAAGTCGAGGTCCGGCAGGTCGGTCCCGGGCACCGGATCGTCGTGCCGGTAACCGAAGATGCGTGCGAATTCATGCAGGGCCGCATAACGCCGGTTGTTCAGGATCACGACCATGATCGGCAGCCCGAGCCGGACCGCGCTCCAGAGCGCCTGGATCGCATACATCGCGGAGCCGTCGCCGATCAGCGCGATGACGCGCGTTCCGGGCTTGCCGAGCGCCACGCCGACCGCGGCGGGCAGGCTCCAGCCGAGGCCACCACTGGCCATTGTGTAGAAGGTCTCGGAGGCGAAAATCGGCAGATGGCCGTGCATCGTCGAACGCGCGCTCGGCGCCTCCTCGACGACGATGCTGTCGCGTGGGCGCACATCGCTGAGGGTCTGTAGCACCCAGTCCACGGACAGGCGCTCGCCAGCAGGCGGCTCAGCCACGCGCCCGGGCCGCACATGCGTCGGTGGCGCCGGACGCTGTGGTGGTGCGCTCTGCGCCAGGAGGTCCACCAGACCAAGGCGGATGCTGCAGATGGCGGCGGTGCCGGTGGGCGCCCAGGCCGCAACCTGTGGATCGTCGGTCATCTGCACCAATGCCGCGCCCTCGGGCAGGTGCGGCCCGTTTCCCTCGACGTGGTAGGTGAAGGCCGGGGCACCCAAGGCAAACACGAGGTCGTGTCCCGCCAGGCGCTCGACGATGCGTTCCCGCATGGCAGGCAGGAAGCCTGCCCAGAGCGGATGATCTTCCGGGAAGCTGCAGCGGCCCGACATCGGCGCCACATAGACGCGAGCCTGGTGCCGTTCGGCGAGTTCGACCGCTTCGGCCCACGCACCGTCGCGATCGACCGCGGCGCCCACCACGATGGCGGGCGCACGCGCTGCGTCGAGCGCATTGGCGATGGCGGCCAGCGTTTCCGGATCGGGACGCAGTGCGCGGCTGACCTGCCGGGCGGCGACGGGCAGCGTGCGAACCGCCCAGTCGTCCGACGGGATCGACACCAGCACCGGGCCGCGCGGCGGCGTCATCGCGATGTAGTAAGCGCGTGCAATGGCCAGCGGCACGTCTTCGGCGCGTGCCGGCTCGACACTCCACTTCACGTACGGCCTGGGTAACTCCGCGGCCTGGGTAGAGCCCAGAAACGGCTCGAAGGGCAGGATGGACCGGGCCTGCTGACCTGCCGTGATGACCAGCGGCGTCTGGTTGCGATAGGCGGTGAAGATGTTGCCCATCGCATGGCCCACACCGGCAGCCGAATGCAGGTTGATGAACGCGGCGTTGTGCGTGGCTTGCGCATGCCCGTCGGCCATTGCGACGACGACGCACTCCTGAAGCCCGAGGACGTACCGAAAGTCCTCCGGGAAGTCCATGAACATCGGTAACTCGGTCGAACCGGGGTTGCCGAACACGGACGTCATGCCGAATTCACGCAGCAAGCGGAACACGGCTTCTCGGACGGTGACGGTCTCTGTGACTGTGTCGTTCCTTGTATCGACGACTTGCTGCTGCATGGACGCTCCTTAGGGAAGGGCCAAAGTGTGTCGAGCTCAGCCGGATCCATCAATACAATAAAAATACTAGATCCAAATAAGCCCAATGAATACTCCTGAGATCGACATGAACCTGCTCCGGCTGTTCGAGGCGGTGTATCGGCTCGGCAGCGTCAGCCATGCGGCGGAGGCGCTGGGCCTTTCGCAGCCTGCTGCCAGTCAGGGGCTGACCCGGCTGCGGCTCGCCCTGCACGACGCGCTGTTCGTGCGCGCCGCCGGCCGCATGCGGCCCACGCTGCGCGCCGAACGCTTGGCTGCCGTGGTGCTGCCGGCGCTCGGCGCGATCCACGAAGTGCTCAGGGAAGACGACCGCTTCGACCCGCCCAACTCCCGCATGACGCTTCGGCTCCACTTGAGCGACATCGGCGAGGCGCGGCTGTTGCCCGAGTTGATGGAGGCGCTGCACCACAAGGCGCCTGGCATGCGCGTGCAAACCCACCCTCTGCAGCACCACGAGATCGCCGACGCGCTGGAGACCGGCGCCATCCATTTCGCCCTGGGCTTCCTGCCGTCGGTGACCGGGATCGAGCGCATGGAGCTGTTGAACGACAGCTATGCCGTCGTGGTTCGTGCGGGCCATCCGCTCCTGACCACCGCCGAGAATGCAAAGGCGACGACGGAGCGATTGCGCAAGCTGCAGTACGTCGCCGTGCGGTCGCACGCCGAGACCATCCGCATCCTCAAGCAGCTCGGCCTGGAGGATCGTCTGGTACTGAGTTCCGCGCACTTTCTCGCTTTACCGGCCATCATCGCGCGCACCGATCTGGCGGTCGTCATGCCGCGGGCAATCGCTCTCGGGTTCATGGACCCGAATCGCTATGCCGTCCTGCCCGAGCCGCTGCCGCGCAGCAGCTTCAACGTGTCACTGCACTGGAGCCGCCGATTCGAAAAAGACCCGGCGCATCGGTGGTTGCGCGATCTCTTCAAGACGCTGTTTGCAATCCCGCACATCAATGCAGACCTGCAAGGGCTAGGTCAACAATCGAGCCGCGATTCCTAGCCAAGTGCGCGGCGCACACGAAGGCCAACTTCAAACCAAAGCTTGGCATCCGACCGAGCGAACAATCAAGCAGCAAGTCGGATTCCCGACAGCGCGTGATCGCGGCTTGGCGAAGAACATGGCGCAGTTCGGCACACTGTTTGCCCCGCTTCACCAACGATGGCGAACCGCGACCACCAAGATGGCGAGAATTGATACGGCAAGCGGTGGGTATTCAACAGTTTGCTGCTATCAATGCCCTGTCGACGACCGCCGAACCATATTCGCATAGGAAGTCAGCATCGCGGCGAGCTGCTTGGCCGCCGGCGAGAGCGGCACCTGTTTCGGTTGGACCAGACACATATCGGCTCCCGGCAATGCCTCTTCCACCGGCACCTCGGCCAGCAAGTAGCTGAACCCCGCGACTTTCAAGGCCACGCGCGGGCCCAGGAAGAGATAGTCGGTCAACGACACCAAGTGCAGGGTTTCGAAAAGCGAATCCAGCGTGGCCACGACATTCGGAGGCGCCATCGCATGCATCGAGAACCAGTCGGCCAGACGGTTGGAGGGCGTCCCCACCGCACCGAGCGGGCGCGTGTTGACCCATGTTGCGGATGCCAGCGACTTGACGCTGCGCACTCCCAGAGCCGAATGATCTCTGCGACACAGAATGCAGGGGTCGGAGCGATCCAGCACCTTCCACGAAAAATCGCTCATGTCGATGCCGTGGGACACCAGCGTGATGGCGAAATCGAGCCGACCTTCACGGATGCTCGTCAACAGCGTTGAGGCGGGCCCACTGGCAATGTGCACGGTGATCTTGGGATGATCGACACGCAACTGCTCGATGACAGGCGGCGCAAGCCGGGCGAATGCCTCGACCGACATACCCACCCGCACGCTACCCGTGAGCTCCCCGCTCAGATGCCGGAAATCCTCTTCGGCATGCGCACATTCGCTCAGCACCACCCTGGCGCGTGCGAGCAGGGCCGTGCCGTGGGGAGTCATCGAAATTCCGCTGGCCGACCTTGCGAAGAGCGTTGCCCCCACTGCGGCTTCCAGCCGCTGCACTTGCTGCGTGAGTCCGCTCTGAGCCATCCCGAGCGCACGCGCCCCGGCCCGGATGCTTCCGTGTTCGACGATTGCCACGAAGGCTCGCAACTGTTCGAGCGTCATCTAGGTATAGGGGGGATATGACGATGTTCTCATGATAACAAGCATCGCATCTTCGCGAATTGCGCCCCGCTCCCTAGACTGCCCTCTAAGGAAATCTATTTCCACCATCTCTACTTGAAAGGTATGCATGTCTGACGAACTCTACGAACGTGGCGAACAGATCCGCCGTGAGGTCCTGGGTGAAGCCTATGTGAAGAATTCCATTGCCGCCACGGATGCGTTCAGTGAGCCGATGCGGACCTTCGCAGTGCGCAACCTGTGGGGTGATGTCTGGGCCCGTCCCGGTCTCGATCGACGCGCGCGCAGCATCGTCAATCTGGCGCTCCTTGCCGCAGCGAACCGTCCAAATGAACTCAAAATTCATGTGCGCGCTGCATTAAACAACGGCGTAAAGCGGGAAGAAATCGCGGAGATCTTCCTGCAAGTCGCGCTCTATGCGGGGGTGCCGACGGGCAGCGATGCCACTCGTGTGGCAAAGCAGACATTCGCAGAGATCGACGCCGAGCAAAAGCTCTCCTAAACGCTGGTCGCCACCGCATCCATGTCCGAAATCAACGCTCTGTTCCACTCGCTTGTCGAGCGCCTGGTCGGTCCATTGGACCAAATCGGCTCGTTCTTTGACGGCCGCCTTGCGCCGGGGGGAGGCGCGCCGATCGCGCTCGTCGATCCGGCCTCCGATACGGAATGGCTCCGTTTCAACGACGTCACGCCCAATCATGTTCTATCTGCGCTCGAGTCCTGCCAAGCAGGCCAGCAGGTCTGGGCAGAGCTATCCGCGCAAAAGCGCGGCATTGCCCTGCACGCACTCAGCACGCTCGTTGCCGAAAACGCGGAGCCGCTTGCACAACTGGAAAGCCTTACCAGCGGCAAAGGCATCACCGCCAGCCGCGCGCAACTGCAGTCGGTAGTGGAGATCTTCCGCTACTACGCCGGTTGGACAGACAAGTTCGGTGGCAACGTCATTCCTGTACCAGGCGGCCAGCTGAACTACACCCTGCGCGAGCCGCTCGGCGTTGTGCTGGCCATCATGCCCTGGAATTCGCCGGTCTATCTTGCCGCCTGGAACATCGCGCCGGCCTTGGCCATGGGGAATGCGGTGTTGCTGAAACCGTCGGAACTCACACCGCTGACTTCTCTCGCGCTTGCCAAACTGGCGATCGAAGCGGGATTCCCGCCTGGCGTGCTGAACGTCATCAACGGCCTGGGACAGTCTGTGGGCGATCTCGCGATCGCCAATTGCATCACCAAAAAGGTCGTGTTTGTCGGCTCCGTTCAGACAGGCCGCCGCGTGAACGCAGCCGCAGCGAAGCGTCCGATCGGCTGCCTCCTGGAGCTTGGCGGCAAGTCGGCCAATATCGTGTTCGAGGATGCCGATCTGACAGCCGCAGTAAAGGCAGCCATCGTGGCCGGCTTCGCCAATACGGGCCAGAACTGTGCGGCAGGCTCGCGACTTCTTGTGCATCGCTCCGTCTACGATCGCTTCGTCGACGCGGTCGCGAAGGCAGCATCGGAATACCGCATCGGCATGCCGCTCGATGAATCGACGGAAGGAGGTCCAATCAACAACCGCGCCCAGTTCAAGCGAATCGGGGATATGGTTCAGATGGCCCTCGACGAAGGGGCGACGATGGCCTATGGCCAGGAGCCGCCGAGTGGGCAGAACGGCTTTTTCGTGCGTCCGACGGTGCTTCGCGACGTCCACAACCGCATGCGCATCGCGCAGGAGGAAGTGTTCGGCCCCGTCGTCGTGGCGATCCCATTCGATACCGAGGACGAAGCTATCGCTATTGCGAACGACAGCGAGTTCGGACTCGCGGGCGCGGTGTGGACACGCGATATCGCACGGGGTCATCGCGTGGCGAAGAAGGTTCGCGCCGGCATCTTCTGGATCAACATGTACCGCGACATGCATGTCGCCACGCCGTTCGGCGGCTATGACAGCAGTGGCTACGGCCGCTCAAGCGGCATCGAATCTCTCTACGAATACACGCAGACCAAGAGCGTGTGGGTCCCGACACAGGTCGGCGCCTAACGTTACCAAATCCACCAGGGCAAGTTATGAGCGAATACAAAAAGGTCGGCGTCGTCGGCCTGGGAAATATGGGTCGGGGTATGGCGCTGTCGTTGGCGCGTGCAGGCTTTGACGTGGTCGCCTACGACGCGTCGAAGAAGGCCTGCGAAGCATCTGCTGCTGAAGGCGTGCCCGTCGGCATGAACCTCCAGGCGCTCGGCGACTGCGACGCGGTGGTGTTGTCTCTGCCGACCACCAGCGTGGTGAGTGCAGTCCTGGAGGGCAAAGATGGATTGATGGCAGGCGCAAAGCCCGGTCTCCTGGTCATCGATACCACTTCGGGCGATCCACAGGCAACTCGCGAGCTCGCCGGCCGCCTGCAGGCGTCTGGCGCACGTTTCATCGACGCGCCGGTCAGCGGTGGTGCCACCGGCGCCCGCAAAGGCACTTTGACGATGTTCATCGGCGGCTCGCAAGTGGACGTGTCCGATGCTGAGCCCGTGCTGAGCGCACTGGGTGACAAGCGCTTCCACATCGGCGATGTGGGAGCCGGAGACATCGCCAAGATCGTGAACAACCTGCTCGTCGCTTCCCATCTGCTGACGGCTGGCGAAGCATTTCGAATGGCCAATGCGGCCGGAGTGCGAACCGAGCAACTCATCGAGGCGATCAACGCCGGCTCGGGGCGCAGCGGCGTGACGCTCTACAACTATCCCAGCCGCATCTTGAACAACGGCTTCGACTCGGGATTCACGGTGCAACTCATGCGCAAAGACGTCAACCTGGCCATGGCGCTTCAAAGCTCGCTGGGGCTTTCCTTGCCAGTAACCGGGCAGGTGGGCGAGGTCTGGAATACCAGCGCGGAATCGCTCAAAGATACTGACGATTTCAACCGCATAGTCAATTTCGAGAGAATTGTCAAAGCCTCCGCGTAGGCATCTCCAATTCATTATTTTTGACTTATTGTGCTTAATTGCACAGGAATAGACGCACCCGGAATAACCTAGATCACCATTTTGTGCGGCATTATTATTGCGCACTTCAATGGAGCAAAAATGCACCGAATTGAAGTAAAGATGGAGTAGTTTTAGCCAATTTTGCAGGCATGAATACTGCAATACAGGAAACATCCATTTTTTAAAGGAGCTAAGATGAACCGACGCACACTTCTTCAAATTACTGCCGTTGCAGCATTGACCGGAGCCTCCTGCGGAGCCTTCGCGCAGGGCGATTTTCCCACCCGACCCATTACGCTGGTGGTGCCTTTCTCTCCAGGAGGCACGGTAGACATCGTCGCGCGGACGGTTTCTGAAAAGTTGGGCCAGCAACTCGGCCAACCTATCATCATCGACAACCGTGCTGGTGCCGCCACCATCATTGCGGCCGACTATGTTCAGAAAGCCGCGCCGGACGGCTACACACTCCTCATCGGGACATCCACGACCTTCGTGGTTAATCCGATCATTTATCCGAAGATTCCGTACGACTCCACAAAGAGCTTCGAGCCCATTGGCGTGATCGGGAGCAGCGGGTTGGCCCTGCTGGCAAATTCGAACGTCAAAGCGAATACCGTGCAGGAACTGATCTCGGAAATACGCGCCAAGCCCGATTCATTTGCGTACGGCTCGCACGGGAATGGTTCTACGGTCCACTTCGCCGCTGAAATGCTCTGGTCTGCCGCAAAGCTCCACGGCGTGGTTCATATTCCGTATAAAGGAAGTGCGCCAGCGATCACCGATCTGTTGGGAGGCCAAATCCCTCTTGCCTTTGACGCAATCCCCGCAGCCTCGTCAGCTGCCAAGGGAAATCGAATTAAAATCCTCGCGGTCACTGGCGAAAAGCGCTCCCCGCTGCTGCCTTCGGTACCGACGATTGCTGAATCGGGATATCCCGGCTTCAAGATGACATCCTGGTTCGGTATCGTAGCCCCCAAGAATCTTCCTGTCGCCGTTCGCGACCGCCTCGAAAAAGCGCTGCAGGCGGCCATTGCCGATCCGGCCTTGGTCAAGCGGCTGCAAGACGTAGGCTTTGACCCGCAGTGGTCAGCCAGCAGCAAATACTCGGAAATGGTGAAGGCGGACACCGCCATCCTCGCTCCCATTGCGAAGGCAAGCAATATCACTGCAACCAACTGACGCTGCGCACAGGACACCACGGTGACAAGAGACATTGCCATTCAGACAGCAAGCGCCTATTTCGATAATGGCGGGTTCGTCCGAGACCTAGGGCGCAGGGTGACATTCCGAACCGCGAGCGAAGCGGAGGACAGCGTTGGCGTGCTCAGCGACTTCCTGGAACAGGAGCTGCGGCCGGAACTCGCGTCCCTGGGCTTCGAGGTCCGGGCGTTTGCGAACCCTGTGGCGGGTTGCGGTCCGTATCTCATTGCCGAACGGATCGAGAACGAGGCGCTCCCCACGGTGCTCCTCTATGGGCATGGCGATGTCATTCAGGGGCAGGACGCCTCTTGGCAGCCCGGCCTGTCTCCCTGGGAACTAAAGGTCGTGGGCGACAAGATCTACGGTCGAGGAACGGCCGACAACAAGGGCCAGCTCACTGTGAACCTGGGCGCCCTTCGGGCTGCCATGGAGGCACGCCAGAACAAGCTGGGATTCAACACACGCATCATCGTCGAGACAGCCGAGGAGCGTGGCTCTCCAGGCCTGAACACGTTCTGCGCCGTTCATGCGAATGAGCTAAAAGCCGACCTGTTCATTGCGTCGGATGGCCCGCGGCTCAACGCCCAGACGCCGACGCTCTTCCTGGGCTCCCGCGGCATTCAGAATTTCGAGCTCACTTTGACCCTCCGCGAGGGTGCACACCACTCAGGCAACTGGGGTGGGCTCCTGCGAAATCCAGGTACTGTGCTTGCGTCTGCCATCTCCACCTTGGTGGACGCACAAGGCGTCATCAAGACGCCCCTGTTGCGACCATCCTCCATTCCCGCTTCAGTCCGCGAGAGCATCAGTGCGCTTCCCATCGGAGGCAATCCGGGCGATCCGATTGTCGATGCCGACTGGGGTGAGCCTGGCTTATCCGCCGCGGAGCGGGTCTTCGCATGGAACACCCTGGAGGTGCTCGGCATGGAATGCGGCAACGTCCGCAAGGCCATTGGTGCCATTCCTCCGACGGCGAAGGCCGTGCTTCAGTTGCGCTATGTGGTCGGAACCGATCTCGACGACATCGAAGCTAAACTGCAGCAGCATTTCATCAACGCCGGTCTTCCCTGGGTGAAGGTAAACGCATCTATTGCCATGGCTGCGACGCGACTTGATCCTGAGCATCCTTCGGTGATTCAGGCTGCCAGGTCCATCCAGACCACAACTGGGACGAAGCCAGCCATTCTTCCCAATCTGGGTGGCACCATCCCCAATGATGCATTTTCCGAAGTGCTTGGGCTGCCGACCGTTTGGGTGCCGCACTCTTATCCTGCCTGCTCCCAGCATGCGCCCAACGAGCACATCCTGGGCTCCATTGCGCGGGAAGGCCTTCAGATCATGGCAGGCCTGTTTTGGGATTTGGGGGAGCCTGGTGGCGCCTTCTTCGAGCAGAAAAAAACTTGCGCCTGACATGGCGGTCTGCGTGAGTATTCAATTCGACAATCGCAGATCGAGGACGCGTTTCATCCGCCTGAGCGAAGGTTCGTCACCTACTAAGGATTCATGGAAGCGTTCCGCGTTGCCGGCTTCGCGCCAAACGTGGTGATGAAGACCGACGAATCTTCTCGCCGAGAAACCTGGTGAATGGCGGCTTGGGCTACACGCTGCCGCCGGGATGCGTGTGTGGAGTGCTGCCGCAGAACATCCAATTGACCCCACTGCATGCAAGGTTCTCGATGCATCCGTCGAGCGCGCTCAATTTCTTGCGCGCGTGCGAGCTCAACCCAACGTGCCGACATTGCTGACGGCGTGCCGGCTGGTCAATGGCGAACAGGACTGAAGTGCCAGGTATTTCGGGTAAACCCTTGATTGTTTCGATGCGTGTAAGCATCGCTCACTCCCCTTAATTGATGTCGGCGGGCGTCGCCGGTACCTTTAACCCCAGGGTTTCAAGACCGCGCATTTCGTGTGGCAACACCCCGGAGACAATTCCCATGATCATCTATGGCACTGCGCTGCTGGCCGTCTGCCACCTGCTAGGCATCTTCATCGGCGACCTGCTCGGGCAGGCGCTCGGCGTCAAGACCAACGTCGGCGGCGTCGGTATCGCGATGTTGCTGCTTATCGCTGTGAGGCTGTACATGCAGAAGACGGACCGGCTTCCGAAGCTGACCGAACTCGGCGTCGAGTACTGGGGCGCGATGTACATCCCTGTTGTGGTGGCCATGGCCGCACAGCAGGACATGGTCGCGGCGCTGCGGGGTGGCCCGGTCGCGCTGCTGTCGGCCATCGCCGCCGTGGGCGTTTGCGCAGTCGTGATCGCCATCATCAACCGCACCGAGAAGCCCGAGGTCATCGCGGAGCTGGTGCCCCACCATCATGACAACCCGCTGCTCGCAGATTCGGAGTGATCACCATGCTCGAAATCCTCGAAAAAGCAGCGGCAGCCAATGGGCTGGTCACCGCCTTCGCCATCGTCGGGTTCATCATTCTGATATCGGGCCAGATCTCGAAGCGCCTGACGTTCGGTCGGGTCCACGGGTCCGCCATCGCCATCTTGATTGGACTGACGCTGGCTTACTGGGGCGGCAAGCAGACCGGCGGGCACAAAGGCCTGGCTGACATGTCGCTGTTCGGCGGTATTGGTCTCATGGGCGGCGCGATGCTGCGTGATTTCGCAATCGTCGCCACCGCCTTCGAAGTCCAGGCGACCGAAGCGCGCAAGGCCGGCCTGATCGGCGTTGTGGCGCTGCTGCTGGGCACGGTGCTGCCGTTCATCGTAGGCGCTGCCATCGCCAAGTGCTTCGGCTATTCCGATCCGGTAAGCATGACGACGATCGGCGCGGGTGCCGTCACTTACATCGTCGGCCCGGTGACGGGCGCGGCCATCGGCGCGACGCCCGACGTGATGGCCCTGAGCATCGCCACGGGCTTGGTCAAGGCCATCATCGTGATGGTCGGCACGCCGCTCGCCGCTCGCTTCCTTGCCTTGAAGACGCCGCGCTCCGCCATGGTCTTTGGTGGCCTGGCCGGAACGGTGAGCGGCGTGTCTGCAGGGCTCGCCGCCACGGACCGCAAGCTGGTCCCCTACGGGGCCCTCGTCGCGACCTTCCACACCGGACTCGGTTGCCTGCTGGGCCCATCAATTCTCTTCTTCGCAGTCAAAGCCGTCGTGCATTGAGACCTCATGCCATGGACCCAATCAACTTGAGCACCAAGTCCAACAACCGTGCAGCGCGAAGGTCTCGCGCCGCCACTGCGCTGGGCGCACGGCTCACAGGTAAGCTCATGGCCACTGATGCGATCGGCGCGCTGCTGGACGCAGTGCGCGAATCCGGCGACTAGCAGGCTGCTGAAATACTCGGCGCCGACACGCATCTCTGCCTTGCTGGGAACATGATTTCGAGCACTCAACTCGAGCGGGGAGCCCGAAGACGCATTTACAGGGTGATTCGGACCGCGCAAGGGCTGCCTTTCGCCCCTTTTCTAGTCATCCCGCTGCCTGCAGAC
>NZ_JAUSRO010000011.1 GCF_030811835.1 Variovorax ginsengisoli
TTTCGCTTTCTGCGAAGCCTTCGATTATCACACGCTTTTTGCAAAACCTGCAAGCCTTCGAAGACTTTTTTCACCCTCCACTCACTCAGCACAACCTCTTCAGTCACACCAAACTCGCTTCCAGCGAAGCCTTCGATTATGTCACGGATTTTTCAATCCACACAAAACTAAAGGTCTTTTTTTCCCGCCTGACTCATCCTTGGGACTTGTCAGCCTCAGGTGCCATGGGCACCGTTGGTCGGGTCTTAGAGTATACGACGGGATTCGGCGAACGGGAAGCAGTCCTACAAGAAAATCTGCCTTGAAGGCGGTACCCCGCATGCACTGGCGAGGGGCTCACTCCGACCCCTATATATATGGAGGTCCGGCCGTGTCGTGTGCGCCCCGCGCATGCCTCCTCGATAATCGCAGCCACATGGCACTCATCACACTCCTCGACGCGCAACTCGCGTTCGGCCACGTCCCGCTGCTCGATCATGCGGACTTCTCTCTTATCGAATCTGAACGCATCGGGCTGATTGGCCGAAACGGCGCAGGCAAGTCTTCGTTTCTCAAGATCCTGGGAGGCATGGAGAAGCAGGATGACGGCACGCTGCAGTTCCAGACAGGCGTGCGCATCGCCTATGTGGCCCAGGAACCGGTGCTCGACCCCGACGCCACTGTCTTCACGGCGGCGAGTGCTGGTCTGGGTGCGGTTATTGCCGTGCGCGATCAATATCTGTCGGGCGCGGAAGGGCTGGACCTTGATGCCCTGCAGTCGCAGATCGAGGCCTACGACGCCTGGAACTGGGAACAGCGCGTCGAAGAAACGCTGCACCGCTTGCACCTGAATCCGACCGCACTCGTCGGCTCGCTCTCCGGCGGCACGCGCAAGCGTGTTGCGCTGGCGCAGGCGCTGGTCGCTGCACCTGACGTGCTCCTGCTCGACGAGCCGACCAACCATCTGGACCTCGACTCCATCGAGTGGCTGGAGCAGTTGCTGATCGACTTCAAGGGCAGCGTCGTCACCATCACCCACGACCGCTCCTTCCTCGATCGCGTGGCGACCCGCATCATCGAACTGGACCGGGGCAAGCTTCGCTCCTACCCCGGCAACTTCGCGCAGTATCTGATCCAGAAGGAAGAACAACTCGCGCAGGAGGCGGTGATCAACGCCAAGGCGGACAAGCTGCTCGCGCAGGAGGAAATCTGGATCCGCAAGGGCGTGGAAGCGCGCCGCACGCGCAGCCAGAGTCGTATCGGCCGCCTCGAGGCGATGCGCGAACAGCGCCAGAGCCGCCGCAATACCGTCGGCAGCGTCAACATGGACGTGGCGACCGGCACGCAGACCGGCAAGATCGTGGCCGAACTGACCGATGCAACCAAGTCGTTCGGCGACCGCACCATCATCCGAAACTTCAGCAACACCATCCTGCGCGGCGACAAGGTCGGCCTGATCGGGCCGAACGGCGCCGGCAAGACCACGTTGCTCAAGATGATCCTGGGTGACCTGGAACCCGACAGCGGCAAGGTGCGCCGCGGCGCCAACCTGGAGGTCGCTTATTTCGACCAGATGCGCGAGAAGCTCGACCTCGACGCCACCCTGGAAGACTTCATCAGCCCCGGCAGCGAGTGGATCGAGATTGGCAAGCAGCGCAAGCACGTCAAGAGCTACCTGACCGACTTCCTGTTCTCCCCGGCGCGCGCCAACTCCCCCGTCCGGTCGCTCAGTGGCGGCGAGCGCAACCGCCTGCTGCTGGCGCGCCTGTTCGCACGTCCGGCCAACGTGCTGGTGCTGGACGAGCCGACCAACGACCTGGACATCGACACGCTCGAATTGCTGGAAGATCTGCTGCAGAACTACGACGGTACGGTGTTCCTGGTGAGCCACGACCGGACGTTTCTCGACAATGTGGTCACCAGCACCATCGCATTCGAGGGTGACGGCCACTGGCGGGAGTACGAAGGCAGCGTGAGCGACTGGCTGATCCAGTCCAAGCGCGCACGCGAGATCGCCGTGCAGCGCGCAGGAGTTGCTGGGGCCGCTCCGATCGCTTCGGCCAATCCGACACCGACGACACCAGCTACCGCACCCGCACCCGCGGCAGAACCTGTGGCACAGCCCAAGGCCCCGGCCCGCAAGAAACTGAGCTACAAGGAACAGCGCGAACTCGAGGCGTTGCCGGCACAGATCGCCGCACTCGAAGCCGAACAGAAGGAGATCACCGCAACGCTGGAGAAAGACGGCGGCGCCCTCTACGCCAGCGATGCCGCGCGTGCAGTGGCGCTGGGTGCGCGCCATGCGGAAATCGACGAGGTCCTGATGGCGGCACTCGAGCGCTGGGAGACGCTGGGCGCCACCGCCTGATCCGGCGCAAAGCGCGTGCGGGCCGCTGCGCATCCGGGCTTGTCCGACGCCGCGGCAGCGCACTGTAGGCTATACAGGATGCCCTGTCAGATCCCGGACCGCCTCATGCCATTTTTGCCCGCGCCAGCGCCTGCGTTCCCCCTTCGGGTCACCGGTCTGCGGCAGCTCGTTTCGCTGGGCCTGGCCACCCTGGCCTTGGTGATGGCCGGGTGCGCCCAGTTGCCCAAGGACGTCGAACGGCCGGTTTCCACCGCGATCGCGGCCCCGGACAGCACCCCGATGGGTGCCCTCGTCCAGCAACGACGGCAGGCGGCGAGCAGCAGCTTCGCATCGGGCTTCATGCTGCTGTCGGGCGCACCTGCGGCCTACGGCAGCCGGCTCGCGCTCGTCGAAGGCGCGCAGCAGACGCTCGACCTGCAGTACTACGCCATCCATGCCGACGCCAGTACCGGCCGCTTGCTGCGCGGCGTGGTCGAAGCCGCCCGGCGAGGCGTGCGGGTGCGGGTGCTGCTCGACGACTTCCACAGTACCGGCCGCAACGCGATGGTGATGGCGCTCGCGACCGAGCCGAACATCCAGATGCGCATGTTCAACCCATTGGCCGGCGCGCGTGGCTCGACGATCGGCCGCATGTTCAACGCGCTGGGCGACTTTTCGCGCGTCCAGCAGCGCATGCACAACAAGCTCTTCATCGCCGACAACGCCATGGCAGTGGCAGGCGGACGCAACCTGGGCGACGCCTACTTCGGTATCGCGACCACCGGCAACTTCATCGACGTCGATGTGCTTGCGGCCGGTCCGATCGTTCAGGATCTTTCGCGCAGCTTCGACAGCTACTGGAACAACGAGCGCGCCTATCCCGTGGCCTCGCTGATCAGCCGCGAGGAATTGCTCCAGCTGCGTGAAGAGGCCATCGCGTCCGAGGCCAGCGCCCGCGCACCAGGTGCCAGCCCGGCGACGGCCAGCAGCACACCGACGCCCCCGGACGGCGAACCGCGGCCCGCACCGCAGGGACCGACCGACGCGCAACGCGCCCAGGTCTGGGACGAGAAAGCACTCGACCTGCGCACCGCGGACCTGGTCTGGGCGCCTGCCATCGTGCTGGCGGACAAGCCCGGAAAGATCGCACTCGACGATGCAGGCGATACGGACACCGACGTGCAGGACGCCGGCAAGAACCCGGGCCTGGTGGTCACGCAGCCGCGCGACGGCCGTGCAGCCGCGCCGCGCGGGAACGTCCTGGGTGCCGCATCCAACCTCACGGCCGGCAGCGAAACCGTGGTCGAGGGCCTGCTGCAGCTGATCGGGCAAGCCCGGGGGGACCTCCTGATCATCTCGCCCTACTTCGTCCCCGGTCCGGACATGCTGGCCGCCTTTCAGCGTGCCCGCGACCGCGGCGTGCGGGTGCGCGTGCTCACCAACTCGCTGGCGTCCAACGATGCGCCGGTGGCCCATGTGGGCTACGCGCGGCATCGCGAGGCGCTGCTGCGCATGGGGGTGGAACTCTATGAACTGCGCAGCGAACAGGCTGGCGTGGTCAGCGCCTTCGGCTCGTCGGGCAGCAGTGTGACGGGCGAATCCCGGGCCATGCTTCACTCGAAGGTGCTGGTGCTCGACGGCCGCTTGCTGGTGGTCGGCTCGATGAACCTCGACCTGCGCTCGCAGCTCCAGAACACCGAGATTGCGCTGCTCATCGGCAGTCAGCGTCTGTCTGCGATCGCCACGCAACAAATCGAGGAGGCGCTGCGCAAGGGCGCCTGGCATGTGGAGATCGTCGACGGCCAGCTGCTCTGGCGCGCGCCGGAAGGCAGCGGCCTTCAGGACAGCCGCACCGAGCCCGACACCAGCGCCGGCCTGCGCCTGCTGCTCAAGCTCTTCGGACCGCTGGCGCCCGACGAATTGCTCTGAGCACGGCTTCAATGCGCCGGCACATCGGGCCCAGCATGCAGGCCTACTCGGCCTCGATGCCCGCCGCCTTCACGATCCGGCCCCACTTGGCGGCCTCGGCGGTCTGGAATTTCCCCATGTCTTCGGGCGAGGTGGTGAACACCTCGGTGCCGGTCGGCTCGTAGAAGGCGGACCTGGCGGCCTCGCTCTTCGCAGCCTTCACCAGCAACTCGTTCAGTCGGTTGACCACGGCAGGCGGCGTCTTGGCCGGCGCATAGGCGGCGAACCAGTAGCCCATCTCGTAGCCCTTGACGCCGGCCTCGGCGATGGTCGGCACATCGGGCGCCAGCGGCGAACGCGCGGCACCCGACACGCCCAGCGCACGCAGCTTGCCCGACTTGACCTGCGGCAGACCGGTCGTCGTGTCGGTGATCATCATGTCGATCTGGCTGCCCAGCAGATCGGTCACGGCCAGCGTGTTGCTCTTGTAGGGCACATGCAGCAGCTGAATGCCAGCCATCTGCTGCAACAGTTCGCCGGCCATGCGGCTGGACGAACTGCCGCTGCCGAAACTGTATTTGCCCGGATTCTTCTTCGCCAGCGCCACGAACTCGGCCACGGTCCTGGCCGGAAATGCCGGATTCACGACCATGATCTGGCCACCCTTGCCCAAAGCGGCGACGGGCACATAGTCCTTCACCGGGTCGTAGGGCAGCTTCTTGAACAGATGCTCGTTGGCGGCATGCGTGGTGTTGGTGGTGATCAGCACGGTATAGCCGTCCGGCGCGGCCTTGGCGACGAACTGCGACGCGATGAATCCGCTCGCACCGGCCTTGTTGTCGATCACCACGGGCTGCCTGCCCTCGGCGCTCACGCCGTTGCCGATGGCACGCGCGAGCTGGTCGGTCGCGGTGCCCGCGGCAAAGGGCACGACGAAAGTGATGGATTTCTCGGGGAAGGCCTGGGCCTGGCCGGGTACGGGCGCGAGGGCCAGCACCGCAGCGAGGGTCGAGACTGCGATGGCGAGGGAGGATGGCGAGGGGGAAATGCGGGTCATGCTTTTTGTCTCCGGTGTGGAGAACGCGCAGGTCGGTGAAGATCGTGCGCGTCTCTGGGCTCTGGTTCTTGTCCGGTTGCAATGTAGGGCGCGCACGTTCATCCGTAAAATCGAAATTTCAGATCGATTCATCCGGATGGCGAATCACGCTTGAAACCCCCTGATCTCTCCACACGCCAGCTGCGCGCCTTCCTGGCGCTGGCGGACCAGCGCAATTTCACGCGGGCCGCGCAGACCTGCCACCTGTCGCAGCCGGCCTTCAGCGCGCTCATCCGCACGCTGGAAGACGCGCTCGGCGCGCGCCTGTTCGACCGCGACACACGCAGCGTGCAGCTCACGCCGGAGGGCCGGCTGTTCGAAGGGCCCGCACGCCGCCTGCTCGACGACATGGGCGGCGCGCTTGGCGATCTGGCCGACCATGTGGCGCGCCGAAAAGGCCGCGTGCGGGTGGCCGCACTGCCCTCGCTGGCGGCCGGCTGGTTGCCCGCGGTGTTCGCCGAATTCATGCAGGCCTGGCCGGGTATCACGGTCGACCTGAACGATGCGCTGTCCGACGCCTGCATCGCGCTGGTGCGGGGCGGCCAGGTCGACTTTGCGCTGGCTTCCTCCGGTGCCGATGCCGCCGCCAGCGACCTGCGCAGCCGCACGCTGTGCAGCGACCGCTTCCATCTGGTGTGCCGCGCAGATCATCCGCTGGCGTCTGAATCGCGGTTGACGGCAAGGAAACTCGCGCCCTGGCCATTCATCCAGATGGCGCGCAACAGCAGCGTACGCCAGTCGCTCGACGCGGCGCTGCATCCACTGCGCATGAACGCCGTGTTCGAGGTCGAGCACCTGGCCACCGTGATGGGCCTGGTCGAAGCCGGCCTGGGCATCAGCGTGGTGCCGGCGCTGACGCTCTTTCACTTTCGTCGGGACACCCTGATGACGCGGCCGTTGCCGCTGCCTGCACTCACGCGCACGGTCTATCTGGTACAGCGGCGGGAAGGCAGCCTGTCAATCGCAGCGCAAACGCTGCACGACCTGATCGTCGCGCGGCTGGGGTCGCTGAAGTTCGATTGACCGTTGCTCAGGCCTTCATGCTGGCCCGCACCCGCGCAAACACCTTCCAGAACGTCGCATCCTGTGCGGTCGCGAAATTGACGCGCATCAACGTGCTCGGCGGGCGCCTTGCGTGGAACAGCGAGCCGGGTGCGAGCAGGTAGCCCTCGTCGAGCATGCGCTGCGTGAGCGCGTCGGTGTCGACGCCCGTCTCGACCCAGCCGAACAGGCCTGCCGGTTCCGACACGAAACTGCAGTCGTGCGCAATCGCCAGCTTCACCGTGCGGGCACGCGCCCCGTCGAGCCGCAAGCGCACGCGTTCCGCGTGGCGGCGCAGTTGGCCCTGGTCGATGCACCATGCCAGCGCCCGCTCGAACAACGCCGGCGTGGTCAGCGTCGACAGCAGCTTGGTCTCCAGCAGCCGCGAGAACAATGCGGGCGGCGCAGCCAGAAAGCCGATCCGCCAGTTGGGGGCAAGAATCTTGGCAAAGCCGCTCACGTAGATCGTGCGCTGCAGGCCGTCGAGCGCGCACAGCCGCGTGGCGTGCTCAGGCGCCAAGTGGCTATAGGTGTCGTCCTCGACGATGTGGAAGTCGTGGCGGTTGGCCAACTGCAGCACGCGGTGGGCGCTGCCGGGTGTCAGGCTGTAGCCGGTCGGGTTGTGCAGCACGCTCACGCTGACGAACAGCTTGGGCTGGTGCGCCTCGCAGTACTGCGCCATGACCGCCAGATCGGGCCCGTCGGCGCGCCTGGGCACGGGCAGAATGCGCATGCCCAGCGACTCCAGCCGCGCGAACTCGATCGCCCAGCCCGGCTCCTCGACCATCACCGGATCGCCCGCGCGCAGCAGGGTGCGGCTCACGATGTCCAGCGCATGCGTCGCGCCGATGCTGGTGAGGATCTGCTCGGGCGGCGCTGGCACGTTGATGCCCACCAGCTTCTGCGACAGGCTGCGCCGCAGCGCGGCGTCGCCCGCCGGCTCACCGTACTGCAGCGACAGCTCCTGCAGCGCCTTGGTGCCGGTCAGGCGGCGCAGCGACGTCGGCATGAAGGTCGAGTCCATCCAATCAGGGGGAAACACGCCCATGCCCGGCTGCGGCTTGTCGCTCTGGCGGTGGAACATGCCGCGGATCAGCGAGCTGGCGTCAGCCTGCGTGGCAGCGAGCACCAGCGGCACGGCCGGTGCGGCCGGTGCGGTCGCGGCACCAAGCCGGCGCACCGGTTCGGCGCTGGCGGCATCGCGCACGAAGAACCCGCGCTGGCGCCGCGCCTCGACCAATCCCTGCGCGAGCAGCTTGTCGTATGCGGCGACGACGGTGTGCGGACTCACGTCCTGCTGGCGCGCGCATTCGCGCACCGAGGGCAGGCGTGAACCGGGGGCCAGCAGGCGGTTGCGGATGCGCTCGGCGAAGAGCGCTGCAAGCTGTTCGGCCAGGGACTGGGTGGAAGTGCGTGTCAACATGGACGTCTGTGTCGAAACCAGCACCAATACAGTGGGCCGAATTGTTCGGCAATCTGTACTGGTACTGTAATGGTCAACAAGTTTAGAGTGTGTGTCATGAACTGGCAAGAATTCACCGCGCTGCTGGTGCTGGCCACGGCGATGAGTTTCTCGCCCGGACCCAACACCACGCTCGCCACCGCCCTGGCCGCCAATGGCGGCCTCCAGCGCGCCATGCGCTTCGTCTGGAGCGTGCCGGTCGGCTGGACGCTGCTGCTCGCCCTGTGTGCCGCCGGCGTCGGCGCCCTGGTGATGGCCGCACCGGGCCTGCGCCTGGCCATCAAGGCCGTGGGCGTGGCCTACCTGCTGTGGCTGGCATTCAAGCTGGCACGCAGTGCGACACTGGGCAGCACCGATGCGGCCCGGCTCGACGTGGGCTTCGGCCAGGGCGTGATGCTGCAGTTTCTCAACATCAAGGCCTGGCTGCTGGCGCTCACGCTGGTGGCCGGCTGGATCGCCGGCCAGCCCGATGCATTGCATCGCTTTGCCATCGTTGCGCCGGTGATGATGGTCTATGCCTTTGCGAGCAACCTGACCTATGCCGCGGCCGGTGCGTTGCTGCGCCACTGGCTCACGCAGGGCCATCGCCTGCTTTGGTTCAACCGTGCCATGGCCGCCGTGCTGGTGCTCACGGCCTGGTGGATGCTGGGCACATGAAGCTCAGAAGCGAAACCCTCGGCATGTGGCTGGGCGTGCTCGGCGTGGCCTTCTTTGCCGTCACGCTGCCCATGACCCGGCTGGCCACGGGCACCTCGGCCGCGCCGCAGCTCTCGCCCTGGTTCGTTACGCTCGGACGCGCCGCGCTGGCCGGGCTGCTGTCGGTGGTGTTCCTGCTGGCCACCCGGTCGCCGCGGCCGCAGCCGCATCAGTGGAAGCCGATCGGCATGGCGGTGCTCGGCAACGTGATCGGCTACCCGCTGCTGCTGGGCTACGCGCTGCGCGTGGTCACCGCCAGCCATGCAGCGGTGATCACCGCGCTGTTGCCGCTGGTGACGGCAGCCGTCGCTGCGCTGGTGCTGCACCAGCGCGCACGCCTGGGCTTCTGGCTGTGTGCAGGCGCGGGCAGTGTCCTGGTGATGGCTTTCTCGGTGCTGCGCGCCAGCCAGCACAGCGGCGGCTTCGGCTTCGAGTGGGCCGACCTGCTGCTGGTGGGCGCCGTGGTCGCAGCCTCGTTCGGCTACATCTATGGCGCGCAGGTCACGCCAGCGCTGGGCGCCGAGCGCGTGATCTGCTGGGTCTGCGTGCTGGCCTTGCCCGTGACGCTGCCCGCCACGCTCATGCTGTGGCCCGCAGCGCCAGTGGCGGCCTCCGCCTGGGTCGGCTTTGTCTATGTCGGCGTGTTCTCGATGTGGATCGGATTCTTCGCCTGGTACCGCGGCCTGGCGCTCGGCGGCGCCTTGCGCGTGAGCCAGACTCAGCTGCTTCAGCCGTTTTTGTCTATCCTTGCCGCCATTCCCCTGCTCGGGGAGACACTGGACGTCGTCACGCTGGCCTTTGCCGCCGCCGTGGTTTCCACCGTTGTCCTGAGCAGGAAACTGTCACAGCCCCGTGCGCTCGCCCCCTTGTCCGGGGTACCGGGCACACGCTGAATCCCCAACCTCACACCGAACACGCATCGTCCCAAGGAGACCCCGATGAACTGGAAACTGGCCGCCCGCGCCGAGAAAATGAACCCCTCCGTGCTGCGCGAGATCCTCAAGGTGACCGAGCGCCCCGGCATCATCAGCCTGGCCGGCGGCCTGCCCTCGCCGCAGACCTTCCCGATCAGCGCATTCGCCGCGGCCTGTGCGGAAATCCTCGAAACCGACGGCCAGGCCGCGCTGCAGTACGCCGCGAGTGAAGGCTACGGCCCCCTGCGCCAGGCCGTGGCCGACATGCTGCCCTGGAATGTCGACCCCGCGCAGGTGCTCATCACCACCGGCTCGCAACAGGGCCTCGACCTGGTCGCCAAAGTGCTGCTTGACCCGGGCAGCCGCGTGCTGGTCGAAACCCCCACCTACCTCGGCGCACTGCAGGCCTTCGGTCCGATGGAGCCGACGCCGGTGGCGGTGGCCAGCGACGACGAAGGCGTGATCGTCGACGACCTGGTGGCCCAGGCCCGTGGCAAGTCGCCGGCCGACGCCGCGCGCTTCGTCTACCTGCTGCCGAACTTCCAGAACCCCACCGGACGTACCATGACCGAAGCGCGCCGCGCCGCCGTTTCTGCCGCTGCGGCAGCGGCCGGTCTGCCGATCGTCGAGGACAACCCGTACGGCGAACTCTGGTTCGACGAAGCCCCTCCGCTGCCGCTGACCGCACGCAACCCCGAAGGCTGCATCTACCTCGGCTCCTTCTCGAAGGTGCTGGCACCGGGGCTTCGCCTGGGCTTCCTGGTGGCCCCGAAGGCCGTCTACCCCAAGCTCCTGCAGGCCAAGCAGGCAGTGGACCTGCACACGCCGATCTTCACCCAGCGCATGGTGTCGACGGTGATGAAGGACGGCTTCCTGGAACGCCACGTGCCGACCATCCGCGCACTCTACAAGCGCCAGCGCGATGCCATGGTCGCTGCGCTGCAACGCGAAATGAAGGGACTGGACGTCAAGTTCAACGTGCCCGTGGGCGGCATGTTCCTGTGGCTGCGCATGCCCGAGGGCATCGACACGGTCGCGCTGCTGCCCAAGGCGGTGGAGCGCAACGTGGCCTTCGTGCCAGGCGCTCCGTTCTATGCGGGCGAAGGCGATCCACGCACGATGCGCCTGTCGTTCGTGACCGCATCGGTCGAGCAGATCGACATCGGCATCGCTGCGCTCGCCGCGACGGTGCGCGAGCAGCTGGCGCACGACGCGGCCGCACGCGTGCAGCACGAGCTGGCTGAAAACTGAGCGAGACATTCCACAGAGCCGGTACGAACACCATGATCGACTTCGCCACCCTCGGCCTGTTCCTGCTCGCCGTCCTGGCCCTGTTCCTCTCGCCCGGGCCGAACATGGCCTTCGTGCTGGCCCATGGAGTGGCCCAGGGACCGCGCGGCGGTTTCGCGGCGGCGATCGGCATCTCGGCGGCCGACCTGGTGCACACGCTGTGCGCCGCCACCGGCATCACCGCGCTGGTCGCGGCCTGGGCACCGGCCTTCGATCTGCTGCGTTACGCCGGGGCGCTGTACCTGCTCTGGCTCGCGGCCAAGGCCTGGCGTGAAGGTGGTGCGGTCATGGCCGGCGCAACATCGCCAGCGCCGTTCGCGCGCATCGTGCGGCAGGCCTGGCTCAACAACCTGGTGAATCCGAAGGCGCTGCTGTTCTTCATGCTGTTCCTGCCGCAGTTCGTCGACCCGGCGCGCGGCCACGTCACATGGCAGCTGGTGCTGCTGGGCGGTGTGCTCTCGCTCGCGGCGTTGGCCTTCAACACGCTGCTGGGCGCCTTCAGCGGGCAGGTGGGCCGATGGCTGCAGCGCCGCCCTGGCGCCGCGCGCCTGCAACACCGGCTGCTGGCCGTGGCGATGCTCGGCCTGGCGCTGCGTCTGTTGATGCTGGACCGCCCGGCGCCGCGCTGAGCCACCGTCAGCGCACACGACAACGAATCAAGAGAGAGAGAGAGAAAAGAGATGCTCAACATCTGGGGCCGCATCAGTTCGATCAACGTGCGCAAGGTGGCATGGTGCGCGCAGGAGCTCGGGCTCGACTTCCAGCGCACCGAGGCCGGCGGCAAGTTCGGCATGGTGCAGACGCCCGAGTACCTGGCGCTCAACCCGAACGCGATGGTGCCCTGCATCGACGACGGCGAGGGCGAGGCGCGCGTGGTGCTGTGGGAATCGAACGTGATCGTGCGCTACCTGTGCGCCAAGCATGCGCCAGGCACGCTCTACCCCGAGCCGCTGCCGGAACGCTTCGACGCCGAGCGCTGGATGGACTGGCAGCAGACCACGCTGAACCCCGTCAGCGGCGGGGCGTTCAAGCAGTGGATCCGCACGCCGGCGGCCGAACGCGACAGCGCGGTCATCGAACGATCGGTGCGCGCCACCGAGCCCCTGTTTGCGCTGCTCGACGCGCACCTGGCCACGCGCGCCTTCATGCTCGGCGACGCGTTCACCATGGCCGACATCCCGGTCGGCTGCGAGGCACACCGCTGGTTCGGCCTGCCGCCCACCGAGTACACGCGACCCGCCTGGCCCCACGTCGAACGCTGGTTCGCCGACCTGAAGGCACGCTCCGCCGCGCGCGGCGTGCTCGACCTCCCTTTGGAATGACGCAGAGAAGATGATGAAGACCCGCCCCTTCCAACAAGTCGACGTGTTCACCGCCGTCCCCTACCGCGGCAACCCGCTCGCGGTGGTGCTCGACGGCACCGATCTGGACGACGCCGAGCTGCAGCGTTTCGCGCAGTGGACCAACCTGTCGGAAACGACCTTCCTGCTGCCGCCGACCGACCCGGCGGCGGACTACCGCGTGCGCATCTTCACGCCCGGCAGCGAACTGCCCTTCGCCGGCCATCCGACGATCGGCAGTTGCCATGCGTGGCTGCGCGCCGGCGGCAAGCCGAAGTCGGCCGGCCGCATCGTGCAGCAGAGCGCGGTCGGTCTGGTGCCGATCCGCCGCGATGGCGAGCGCCTGGCCTTCGCGGCGCCGCCGGTCAAGCGCAGCGCGCCGAGTCCGAGCGTGCTGGCGCGCGTGGCCGCCGCCCTGGGGCTGAAGGCCGCGCAGATCCGTGGCGCGCAGATGCTCGACAACGGGCCGGTGTGGATGGGGCTGTTGCTCGACGACGTCGACACGGTGCTGGCACTCAAGCCCGACCATCGTGCACTGAAGGAATTGCGGCAAAAGGTCGGCGTGGCCGCCGTGCCGAATGCAACGCAAGAGGCACCCGCGCTCATCGGCCGCTCGAACCGCGAAGCGCGCGCCTTCGGTGCCCGCGCGCAGCCCTCGGCGGTCGGCCTCGAGGTGCGCGCCTTCGCGGCGCCCATCGGCGTCGAGGAAGACCCGGTCACCGGCAGCTTCAACGCCAGCATCGCGCAGTGGCTCATCGCCGACGGCTACATGCCTGAGCGCTACGTCGCCGGCCAGGGTCAGTGCATGGGTCGCGACGGGCGGGTGCACATCGAGCGCGACGCCGACGGCCAGGTGTGGGTTGGCGGCGACGCCGTGACCTGCATCGAAGGCAGTGTGCACCTCTGACCCCATGCCCGCACAGATCGACCCCCTGGTCGTCGCCGCCCGCACGCTCGAATCGAAAGGGACCTGACCCATGCTCACCGCCGCCGAACTCGCCTGGTTCTCGCTCGCCTCGCTGCTGCTGGTGCTGACGCCCGGGCCGAACATGATCTATTGCGTGTCGCGTGCGCTTTGTCAGGGGCGCGGCGCCGGCATCGTGTCGCTCGCCGGCGTGCTGGTTGGCTTCCTCGTGCACCTGGTCGCCGCAACGCTGGGCCTGACGGCACTGCTCGCGGCCGTGCCCTTCGCCTTCGACGCGGTGCGCCTGGCCGGTGCGGCCTACCTGCTGTGGATGGCGTGGCAGGCGGTCAAGCCCGGTGGCCAGGCGCCGTTCGCGGCGCGCACGCTGCCGATCGACCCGCCAGCCAAGCTGTTCCGCATGGGCTTTCTCACCAACGTGCTGAACCCGAAGGTCGCGATGTTCTACCTGTCCTTCTTCCCGCAGTTCCTCCACCCCGAGCGCGGCTCGGTGCTGTGGCAAAGCGCGGCGCTCGGCGCCATCCAGATTTCGGTCAGCGGGCTGGTCAACCTGATGCTGGTGCTCGGCGCCGCGTCCATCACCGCGGTGCTGTCGCGCAGCGAGGGCTGGCTGCGCGCGCAGCGCTACGTGATGGGCAGCGTGCTCGCGTTGCTGGCGGTGCGCATCGCCGTCGACACGCGCAAGGCGGGCGCATGAACTTCACCCGCGAGGACATCGAAGCCGCGCAGCGCACCGTCTATGCGGCCATGCCGCCGACGCCGCAGTACGCCTGGCCGCAGCTCGGCGCACGGTTGGGCTGTCGCCTCTGGGCCAAGCACGAGAACCACACGCCGCTGGGCGCCTTCAAGGTGCGCGGCGGGCTGACCTACATGGAAGCGCTGGTGCGTGAGCGGCCCGAGGTTCGCCACGTGGTGAGCGCCACGCGCGGCAACCATGGCCAGTCGATCGGCTTCGCCGCGGCGCGCCACGGCCTGGCCGCGACCATCGTCGTGCCGCACGGCAATTCGGTCGAGAAGAACGCGGCGATGCGCGCGCTCGGCGTGCAGCTCGTCGAGCACGGCGACGACTTCCAGGCCGCCAGCGAGCATGCGGCAGTGCTCGCCACCGTCCAGGGGCTGCACCGCGTGCCTTCGTTCGCGCGCGACCTGGTGCGCGGCGTCGCGACGGCCTACGTCGAATTCTTTGAAGCGCTGCAGCGCGCAGGCGAGGTGCCCAACGTGCTGTTCGTGCCCATCGGACTCGGGTCGGGGTTTGCAGCTGCCGCGGCCGCACGGCGGCATTGCGACGTGCGCACGAAGCTCATCGGCGTGGTGTCGTCGCATGCCACCGCCTACCGCGACTCCTTGCGCGCGGGTCGCCCTGTCGAAGCGCCCGTGACGACGCTGCTGGCCGACGGCATGGCCTGCCGCACGCCGGTGCCCGAATCGGTCGAGCTGCTGCTGCGCGAGGCCGACGACGTGGTGGCCACCGCCATGCGCATCCTCTTTACCGACACGCACAACGTGGCCGAGGGCGCCGGCGCCGCCGCACTGGCGGCCGCGCTGCAGCAGCGCGAGCGCTGGCAGGGCAAGACCGTGGGTGTCGCGTTGACCGGCGGCAACGTCGACGCCGAGGTCTACGCGCGCGTGCTCGCAGCCGGCTGAGCGTCGCCGCGGCGACCCACGCCGCGGCACCGGCTTGCCAGAATGCGGTCATGGGCACCCTCTATCTCGTCCGACACGGGCAGGCCAGCTTCGGCGCGGCCGACTACGACCAACTGAGCACACTCGGCCACCGGCAGGCGGTGCGGCTGGGCACGTACTGGCGCGAGCGCGGCATGCGCTTCGACGCAGTGATCACCGGCACACTCCAGCGCCACCGCCAGACCTGGGAAGGCATTGCCGAGGGGCTGCAGCTGTCGGAACAGGACGTGCTGCCATGGCCCGGCCTCAACGAGTACGACAGTGAAGCGGTGATTGCAGCCATCCATCCCGAAAAGCTCGAGAAGGCCACCACGCCCGAGTTGTATCGCCACCACTTCCGCCTGCTGCGAGACGGCCTCGGCGCCTGGATGCAAGGGCGCACGGCACCCGCTGGCATGCCGAGCTACCTCGACTTCCTGTCGGGCGTGACCACCGCGCTCGACCATGTGCGCGGCCACCACCATGGGGCGCGCGTGCTGGTGGTGTCAAGCGGGGGGCCGATCAGCACCGCCGTGGGTCACGTGCTGGGGACCAGCGCGCAAACCACCATCGAGCTGAACCTGCGCATCCGCAACACCTCGGTCACGGAGTTCGCGTTCACGCCCAAACGGCACATGCTGGTGACCTACAACACGCTGCCGCATCTGGATGGACCGGCCTACGAGGACTGGGTGACGTACGCGTAAGGCCGCGCTGCGCTGCAGCGCCTTGCGCGCTTCAAGCCTGCCACACCCCATAGCCTGCGGCGCGCAGACGGATGCCGAGTTCGACTTCCATGCTGCGCGCCGCTTCGTAGGCCATCGGGTTGTAACGCTCATAGAGCTGCGGCAGCAGCCGAAGTCCGTGATCGAGCACGAAGGCGTTGGCCTGGATGCCGGCCTTGTGTTTGTCAAAGCGCACGTCCGGATCGAGCCCGGTCATGCCGACGTAGACGAAGGGCTTGCCCAGCACGTAGCCCGGATTGGCGCGCCGGAAGCGCGCCACGTTCCACACCCGGTCATCGAGTTCGATCACATAGACGTGGTGGTGTGGACGCCGTGCCATGAAAAGGCCGCCCCCCGGCCCGCAGTGCGCCGACGAAGAATCAGCGCTTGCCCTTGATCATGCCCCAGACGAAGAGCAGCACGATGGCGCCGACGACCGAGGCGATGAAGCCTGCGCCCTGGCCTGCCGTATACCAGCCCATCGCCTGGCCCAAGTAGGTCGCAATGAGGGAGCCGGCAATACCGATCAGTGTCGTGACGATGAAGCCTGCGCTGTCGTTGCCGGGTTTGATGGCGCGTGCGATCAGGCCTGCGACGAAACCGATCAAGATGGTCCAGATGATGCTCATGGGATTCCCTGTGTTGAAGTTGAATTGAAAAACGAGGTTGGAAAAAAACTGCGGCGGCACGCTCCCTTTCGGTCACACCCCCCGCAGCCGGCGGTCATTAGATCAGGGGCAACGCGTGCGCTGCCGGGTCCCCCTTCGTTGGCAAGGCCTGCGCCACGGCAGCGGCCAGCGTGGAGATGTCAAACGGCTTGATGAGGATCGAATGCGTGCCCAGCACGCGGCCCACTTCGGCCATGTCCGCATAGCCCGTGGCCAGGATCACCGGAATGTCGCCGACGAGTTCGCGCGCCTGCGAGATGACCTCCGCGCCGTTGAGGCCCGGCATCGCATAGTCGACCACCAGCAGATCGTGCGGCGACGCCGCGAGGGCGGCCAGGCCACTGGCGCCGTCGGCTGCCTCGCTCGCCACATAGCCCAGCAGGGTGAGACTCTCGACGATGACGCGACGCACTTCGTGGTCATCTTCGACCACCAGCACCTTGCGGCGCTTGGCTTCGTGCTCGGGCACCGCCTCGCCCACGACTGCCACGGCTTGCTCACCCGGATGCGCAGAGAGCGGGAATTTCATTTCGACCGTGGTGCCGCTGCCTTCCTGGCTGTGCAGGGTCGCATGCCCACCGGACTGGCGCGCAAAGCCGTAGACCTGGCTCAGGCCGAGGCCGGTGCCGCTGCCGACAGGCTTGGTGGTGAAGAACGGATCGAACACCTTGGTCATCAGATGCGGGGCGATGCCCACGCCTGTGTCGCTCACGCGAACGCTGACGTAATCGCCGCGCGGCAGTTCGGCCGGATCGTGGACGCGGTCGGTCGACAGGGTCAGCGTGCCGCCCGAGGGCATCGCATCGCGCGCGTTCACCGCAAGGTTGAGCACCGCCATTTCGAGCTGGTTGGCATCGACCACCGACCACATCGGCTCATCGCTGAGTGCCAGTTCGATCTGGATGGTCGGCCCCGCCGACACCGCCACCAGTTCGCGCATGCCTTCGAGCAGGGCATTCACGTCGGTCAACCGCGGCAGCAGCGACTGGTTGCGGGCAAAGGACAGCAGCTGGCCGGTGAGCTTGGCGCCACGGCCGACGGCCCCCTTGGCGCGTGCCGCGATGCCCAGAACCTTTTCATCCTTGGCGACGCGGGCCACCAGGTCGAGGTTCATGTTGACCACGTGCAGCAGGTTGTTGAAGTCGTGGGCGATGCCACCGGTCAGTCGACCGATCGCCTCCATCTTCTGCACCTGGATCAGGGCCGCCTGCGCGCGTTCGCGTTCGGCGATTTCGGCCATCAGCCGGTCGTTGGCGCCTGCCAGTTCGCGGGTGCGTGCGGCGATCCGGCCTTCCAGTTCGGCGTTGAGCCGCTCCACCTCGGCGCGGGTGTCTTCGAGCTGGCCCAGATGCAGCCGCGTGGCGTACTGGCGGCTGCGCGCGCGCACCGCCGCATCGGCCGCTCGCGCGAGCGTTTCGGTATGGACCGGCCGCTCCAGCACGAACGCATTGCCCAGCGTCTGCAGCAAGGCCAACGATTTGCGCGACCGGCCGCCGGCGTCGCGCGACGACAGCACGATGAACGGAAAGTCCGACCAGCTCGGCTGCGCCGTCAGCCAGGCGCGCAGTGGCGCCTCGGGCACTTCGAGCAGCGACTCTTCCGTCAGGATGGCGGCCGCCGCACCGCCATCGAGTTCGGCCAGGATCTGCTCGGCCGACGTGCAGATCACGCCCGACAGACCGAGGCTTTCGACCACGCGCTGCACGACGGAAGCGTCGCGTCCGCGCGGCGCATGGATGAGGACCCGTCGCTCCATACTAGGCTTTGACGTCGCCGAGCAGCGCAATCTTGCCGGCGTACGACGGTACGCCGCTGAGCACGCCTTCGAAGTCGGTCAGCGCGGGGCCGACCTGCACGCCATGATCGCCCAGACGAAACTCGCGGATGCTCAGCTCGTGCCGGTTGGTGCGGCTCTTGACGACCGAGACTGCCTTGAGCAACTGACCCCTCGCCTCAAAGAAACTGAACAGCAGGATCGCGTCGGACAGGTAGCTCAGGTCGAGGTCACTGCGCACGTCGCCGATGATGCCGTGCTGGCCCAGCACCAGCAGCGTGAGCACGCCCTGCCCGTTGAGGAAGCTGAGCAGTTCATGCATCTGCAGCAACAGGAATTTGGCACCTGGCATGGCCTGCATGTAAGCGTTCAGGCTGTCGATGACGATCATCGATGCACCGGCCTCCTGCACCGCAGCACGCACCATGTTGGAGAACTGACCTGGCGACATCTCGGCCGGATCGAGCGACTGCAGGTCGAGCTGACCGCTTTCGATATAGCCCTCCAGCGGAAGGCCAAGCGATGCGCAGCGGTAAAGCAGCGTTCCCATGCCTTCATCGAACAGGTAGTAAGACACTTTTTCGCCGCGCCCCAGCGCAGCCACCACGGCCGACATGGCGGTGGTGGTCTTGCCCACGCCCGAGGGGCCGATCAGCAGCGTGTTGCTGCCGCGCACCAACCCGCTGCCCAACAGCTTGTCGAGCTCGGCTGTGCCCGACGACACCGTCTGCGCATCGAACTCCTTGCGATGCTCGGCCGCAATCAGCCGTGGAAAGATCTGAATGCCGCCCGTGTCCAGGTGCAGGTCGTGCTCACCGCCGCGGTAACGCACACCCCGCATCTTGACGATGCGAAGGTGCCGCCGCACCGGGCCGTAATCGACCATGGCCTGGTCGAGCGCGAGCACGCCGTGCGCAATGCTGTGCAACTGCAGGTCGTCGGCCTTCGAGCTCTTGTCGTCGAGCATCAGCACAGTGCAGTCGCGCGAGGCGAAGAAGTGCTTGAGCGCCAGAATCTGGCGCCGGTAGCGCAACGGGTCCTGCGCGAGCAGTCGCATTTCAGAAAGGCTGTCGAACACCAGGCGCGTCGGCGCCAGGCGTTCGACCACGCCCATGATGCCGCGTGTGGTTTCGCCCAGTTCAACCTCCGACGGATAGAGGATGGACTGCTCCGCCGAGGGGCTGAGCCCCTCCTCGTTGACCAGTTCGAACACCTCGATGCCGTCGAGCGTCCAGCCATGCGACTGCGCCACGATGGAGAGCTCGTTGGCAGTTTCCGACAGGGTGACGTACAGGCAGCTCTCGCCGCGCACACGCCCGTCCATCAGGAACTGGAGTCCCAGCGTGGTCTTACCCGCGCCCGGCGTGCCCTCGACCAGGTAAAGATGGCCCCGCGGCAGACCGCCCCCGAGCACATGGTCGAGCCCGTCGATGCCGGTGGGTGAACGCTGCTGGGGAACCACCGCAGGAACAGCACGTTTGACGTGAGGCGAGGCATTCGGCGGGCTTGAACTTGGCATGAGCGCTATTTTGCAGACCCGGCGCCGCCGTTTTTGTCATGAAAATTCCTACATACGCTGACAGTCAGCGGCGCTATACCTTGTAGATGCTCGAAAACCTCCCTGGTGTCATCGGTCATGCGCTGCACAACGTGCGTGCCGGCCTGGATGCGATCGTCTTCAACGCGCTCGGTCTGCGCGAAGGCATGGCATCGCTTACCGTCAGCAGCCTGGCATTCGGTGACCATGCCCCCCTGCCCGCGCGCTACACGGCCGATGGCGAGGGCCTTTTTCCGTCGCTCCAGTGGACCGGCCTGCCCGCCACCGCCGTGTCGGCAGTGCTTGTGGTCGAGGACGCCGACTCGCCCACGCCCCATCCGCTGGTCCATGCGATCGTGGTCGGCCTGCCGCCGGGCGACGGCGGACTCCCGGAGGCCGCACTGCCCAGCGGGGACCATCCCGGCACGGGGTTGCATGCCGGTCTCAATTCCTACCTGCAGGCGGCCTGGCTGCCACCCGATCCGCCCCCGGGCCACGGCGTGCACCGCTATGCCTTCCAGCTTTTTGCGCTGGGCGCCCTCCCGACGTTCTCGGACACGCCAGGACGCGACGAGGTGGTGGACGCGCTGCGCGCCCATGCGGTCGCCAGCGGGTTGCTGATCGGCACCTGCGAGCGCCCCGATGGATCCATCCGCATCGACGAAGGCGCGCCTGCCGGGCCCGTGCTCGCGGCCTGAGACGGAAGATCGGGCCGAAAGAGCCCGCTTCACCCGCCCCTGTGCAACGTCATTCGGGCAATGGTGAATCCGGACGCCCCAGCACACTCAGCGGCAGCTGCGATACCTCTCCCAGCAGCAAGGCGAGTTGCGCTGCGGCCGCGTCGATGACGGCACGCCCCTTGTCCGCTGTTGCGGCAGCGGCGTTGCCTGCCGCACCCTGGGGGTTGTAGTCTTCCATGGCCCAGGCGAACTTGGCGCTGCGGCCGTTGCCAAGCAGAGGATAGGCTGGAGCCCGATCGCGCGACGCCGACCCAAAGTCCTGCGCCGCGGCCATGCGCACCGCCTGCGGTGCCAGCGCCAGGACCATCGACGTCTCGATCTCGCCCGCATGCACGCCAAAGCGATGTTCGTCGGCGCTGAACTGCGCGCCCGCGGCGCCCAGCGGCAGGTTGAACCAGCTCACGCTGTAGACGAGAAGGCCGTGCGCCGCACGCAGTTCGCGCGCCACCACGTCCATGGCGCCCACATGACCGCCGTGCGCGTTGAACAGCACCAGCTTCTTCACACCCGATCGCGCCACGCTGGCGCCGATCTCGCGCCAGACGCGCATCAGCGTCTCGGCCGACAGGGTCAGCGTGCCGGCGAACGCCGCATGCTCGGGGCTGAGCCCGATCTGCTGGGTCGGCAGGAACAGCACGGGCAGCGCCGGTGGCAACAACGGCAACGACGCCTGCACGATGCCGTCGACCAGCAGGGTATCGACGCTCAGCGGCAGGTGCGGGCCGTGCTGCTCGGTGGCACCCAGCGGCAGGACCGCGACGGCGGTGGCCGCGTCGAGCGCGGCGAAATCGCGGGTGCACAGGCCCGACCAGAAACGGCTGGGAAGGCCCGGTGCGCCCGGGGAGCCAGCCAGGCCGGCGGTAGGAATGGTCATCCAGCGATCTTAGAGCGATGGCGCACCGGCTGCGAGCGACGCGCGGGCCCTTCGACTCCTTCTAGCTTCTCTTGTCTATTGACTGCTGCGCGATACGCGCCACACCGCATTGCCCACGTCGTCGGCCACAAGCAAGGCACCGCTCTTGTCGAGCGCCACGCCAGCCGGGCGGCCTTGCGCCTTGCCGTCGGCGCTCAGGAAGCCGGTGAGAAAGTCGACCGGCGCGCCGGTCGGCCGGCCTGCGATGAACGGCACGAAGACAACCTTGTAGCCTGCCTGCGGATTGCGGTTCCAGGAGCCGTGCTCGCCGATGAAGGCCCCATTGGAAAAAGCGTCGGGCATGCCGCGCTTGTCGGAGAAGGCCAAACCCAGCGGCGCGACGTGGGTGCCCAGCGCGTAATCGGGCGCCACCGCCTTGGCCACCAGGTCGGGGCGCTGGGGCTGCACGCGGATGTCGACATTGCCGCCGAAGTAACTCCATGGCCAGCCGTAGAAGGCACCGTCCTTCACCGAGGTCAGGTAGTCGGGCACCAGGTCGCTGCCGATTTCATCGCGCTCGTTGACCACCGTCCAGAGCACCTTCGTCTCCGGCTCCCAGCCCATGCCGTTGGGGTTGCGCAGCCCACTGGCGAACAGGCGCTTCTCTCCCGTCTTCGTGTCGATCTCCCAGATGGCCGCACGGCCTTCTTCGGCGGGCAGTCCGTTCTCGCCGACGTTGCTGTTGGAGCCAACCGTCGCATAGAGCTTGCTGCCGTCTGCATTGGCGATGACGTTCTTGGTCCAGTGATGGTTGATGCCGGCGGGCAGGTCGGTCACCTTGACCGGTGCGACCTTGATCTCGGTCTCGCCCTCGGTGTAGGGCACTTTCACGATCGCGTCGGCGTTGGCGATGAAGAGTTCGTTGCCCACCAGCGTCATGCCGTAGGGCGACGTCAGTTTCTGCAGGAACACGGTGCGCACCTCGGCCGTGCCGTCGCCGTTGGCGTCGCGCAGCAGCGTGATGCGGTTGGCGCTCGGCACGCCGGCCCCCGCGCGTTTCATGACCGCGCCCATCACCATCTGGCGCGCCTTGGCGATCAGCCCGCTGCCGCCGTCGGAGCTGCCTTCGGGCTTGGGCGGCTTGTTGCTCTCGGCGACCAGCACGTCGCCGTTGGGCAGCGTGTACACCCAGCGCGGATGGTCGAGGTTGCGTGCCAGCGCGCTGACCTTGAAACCGGGTGCGGCAGTCGGTCCTGCCGTGTCGGTCCAGCCGATGGCCTCGGAGACCTTGACCGTCGGAATCAGTGTCTTGTGGGGCGCAGGCAGTTGCGGCGTCGGACCGACGCCGGCCTCGAACGGCAGCTTGGCGGTTTCGCCGCAGGCACCGAGGACGAGCGCGGCCAACGGCACGAGGGCCAGACGGTAGAGGGTGGAATTCACGAAGGTCTCCTTGGGGGCGAACGGCCGGCACGCGCACGACCGGATGGCCGCACGGTGCTCACCGGGCAACCGATGATCGCCGCCCGTCCGCGCCCGCCGTGTCGGCTGGAGGCGCTTTGCGGCGTGGGCGCCCCCGCGCGCCTCAGTCCGGCTCGCACCGGCTACCATCGGCGTGAACCACCACTGTGGCGCCCAACGCGCGGAACCTTGTCCGCCCGGAGGGGCTCCGACTGACCGGCATGATGTTCTCCCGCCTGCACTCCTTCTTCCTGACATGCCTGTCGTGCATGTTGCTGGCACTCTGCCTGCCTGCCGCGGCCCAGCTGGCGCCGAAGGCAGGGCCCGTGGTGACCACGCCGCACGTGCGCGCCGAACTGATGGCGATCGCGCCGGATGGCGTGGCCGCCGGCGCGCCGGTCTGGGTCGGCCTGCAGATCACCCACCAGCCGCAATGGCATACGTATTGGAAGAACGCGGGTGACTCCGGCCTGCCGACCGAACTGGCCTGGACACTCCCCACGGGCGTGAGCGCCGGCGACATCGCCTGGCCGGCCCCCCGCAAGATCCAGATCGGCACGCTCGCCAACTATGGCTACGAAGACACGGTGCTGCTGCCCGTGCCGCTCACGCTTGCCGCCGACTTCAAACCGGCTGCCACCCTCACCGGCGCGGCGGCGCTGGACATCCGGCTGCATGCGAGCTGGCTGGTCTGCCGCCAGGAGTGCATTCCCGAATCCGGCGACTTCGCGCTGCAGTTGCCGCTGCAGGGCTCGACCGCGCTCGCCAAGCCAGCCTTCGATGCAGCCCTGGCGGCGCAGCCCCAGGCGCTGATCCCCGCGGGCTCGATCGAGGTGGTCGATCAGACGCTGCGCGTGCGCCTCGAAGGCCTGCCGCCCGCCGCTCAGGGCAAGACGCTGGAATTCTTCCCCGAAACCGCCGACGTGATCCGCAACGGCGCGGTGTCGGGCACCGACTGGACGCAGGCCTGGCAAGGCAAGGTGTGGACCGCCACACTGCCGCTGGCCGACCATCGCGGTGCCAGCCCGAGCACGATGCCCGTGGTGGTGACGCTGGTCGATGCGCCCGCAGGCACGCCGCCGCCGACCGCCTGGCGCGCCGAGGCGCTGGTCAGTGGCACCTGGCCCGCCGGCGCCGCGCGCACCGAAGTCTCGCCGGCCTTGCAGGCTGCGCTGGATGCCAACGCAGTGCCGCTGGCGCCGCAACCCACTGGCACACTGCTGGCAGCCCTGCTGGGCGCGCTGCTCGGCGGCCTGCTGCTCAACCTGATGCCCTGCGTGTTCCCGGTGCTTGCGATCAAGGTGCTGGGGTTCGCGCAGCAGGCCGGCGACCGGCGCGGCCATCGCACGGCGGCACTGGCTTACACGGGCGGTGTGCTCACCGCCTTTCTGGCGCTGGGCGCGGTGATGCTGACACTGCGCGCGGCCGGCACCCAGCTCGGCTGGGGTTTTCAGCTGCAATCGCCCGCCCTGGTGGCTGCGTTGGCCGCGTTGTTCACGCTCATCGGCCTGAATCTCGCCGGCCTGTTCCAGTTCGGCATCGTGGCGCCAGCGTCGCTGTGCTCCGCGCAGATGAAACACCCGGTGGCCAATGACTTCCTGTCGGGCGTGCTGGCGGTGGTCATTGCCTCGCCCTGCACGGCCCCCTTCATGGGCGCTTCGCTCGGCTTTGCCATCGGGCTGCCGGCGACACAGGCGATGCTGCTGTTCGGCGTGCTGGGCTTCGGGCTCGCGCTGCCCTACCTGATGGCGGGCTTCGTGCCGGCGGTGGCGCGGCTGCTGCCCCGGCCCGGCGCATGGATGGACACGCTGCGCCGCCTGCTCGCCTTTCCGATGTTCGCGACGGTCGCATGGCTGGTCTGGGTGCTCGGCCAACAAAGCGGCATCGACGGTGCGGGCACGCTGCTCGCGCTGCTGGTGTGCATGGCCGCGGTGGTCTGGGCGTTGACCCTGCAGGGCCGCACGCGCGTGGTGCTGGCCGGCGCGCTGGTGGCCGTGACCGCCCTGCTCGCCAGCGCACTCGGCCCCAACCTCGTGCGCCAGGTCGAGCCCATGGCCGCCGCCGCAGGCGCACGCTGGCAACCCTGGTCGGCCGCACGCGTGGCCGAGTTGAGCGCGGCCGGCCAGCCTGTGTTCATCGACTTCACCGCTGCGTGGTGCGTGACCTGCCAGTACAACAAGAAGACGACCCTTGGCGACGCCACGGTGCTGGCGGCCTTCGACGCCAAGAAGGTGGCGACCCTGCGCGCCGACTGGACCCGGCAGGACCCCAAGATCACCGCCGCACTGGCTGCCCTCGGGCGCAACGGCGTTCCCGTCTACGTGCTGCAGGCGCCGGGCAAGCCACCGGTGGTGCTCACCGAGATCCTGGGCAAGGACGAGCTCCACCGCGCACTCGGCGCGCTTTAGCGCACGGCACGGCGCGGCCGTCCGGCGCCGAACGGCAAGACCTTGGGGAAGTACGGGTTGTCACACGGCGTTGAAGAAAGCGTTCTAAGCTGACGGCGTCGTTCGAAATTTTCACTGGAGCACAACGAAGGCCATGCCATCCTTGTCATCGTCCGCCGCGCGATCGGCCCGTGCCGCACGCAAAGCCAGCGCCGCACTGTCGCGCGCCTCCCGCCGCGCCCTGATGGCTGCGGCCGTCACCCTGGGTGCCACCCTGCTGCTGGGCAGCCATGCGAACGCCACACCCGCCGTGGGCGATCGCGCACCCGATTTCGTCGCCATCGACACCCAGGGCACTCGCCACCAGCTTTCCGACTTCGCTGGCCGCTTCGTCGTGCTCGAATGGGCCGACACCGCATCGCCCGAAGTGCTGACGCACTACGACAGCGGCGCCTTGCCCGCCACCCAGAAATCGGCCACGGCGCAAGGCGCGGTCTGGCTGTCGATGGTCCCGACGGACACAGTCGCCGGCGCCCGCCCACAGCCTGGCGCGCTGGAACGCTGGATGGCCGAGCACGCCGCCGCGCCCACGGCATTGCTGGTGGACGAGAACGGCGTCATCGGGCAAGCCTATGGGGCGAAGATGCGCCCGCACCTGTTCGTGATCAGCCCGGACGGCGTGCTGATGTCCGCCGCCAGCCTCGACGATCCGCGCGCCGCGCTGCAGCAGGTCGACGATGTGCTGCGCACCGCCATGGGCACCATGCCCGGGGCACCGGCAACGGGGACTGTCGCCTCGGGCTGAGCCGGGCGGTCACGACGGCACCGCCGTGCCAGCCTGCAAAGGCCCGTAAAGGCCTACAAAGGCATCAGGCCGATTCCGGCTCGCTGCCGTTCGGCCCCTGGTGGAACACGAGGTCGTCGACCACCTTTCCACCCACCAGATGCTGGGCCACGATGCGGTCCATGTTCTCGGGCGTGACGTTGTAGTACCAGGTGCCGTCGGGCTGCACGCACATCACGGGGCCGCCCTTGCAGGCGGCAAAGCAACCCACGCGGCTGCGCTTGACGCGCAGTTCCCCCTCGTTCAGCCCGGCCGCCTTGAACTTCTCGCCCAGGCTGTCGAACAGGTCCTGCGAGGCGCCGTCGGGCGTGCAGCGCGGACCGGTGCACACCAGCAGGTGGCGTTTGTAGCTGCCGATCTTCGGCTTGACGGCCTCGGTCATTCCTGCGCCTCTTCGAGTGGCACGGCCGCCGCTGCAGCGTCGTCCTCAACCGGCGCCGCGAGCACCGCTTCGATGTAATCGACCGGCAGCCGGTGGCGCTGGGCCAGCTCGGCCGCGCTCGCGCCCTCTGCGTGGTCGGCGCGCAGGTTCTGCAGCCAGCCGAGCAGGCCAGTCGAGAGCGATCGGCCGGCGCGCTCGCCCTCGCGCGTCGCGCCGCCGTCGTCCAGGTCGTACTTGTTCGCATAGCCGCGCGGCGTGACCATCAGACCGTGCTGCACGAAGGTGTGGCTGTTGCCGATGAGCACGGTCGTCAGCATGCCGATGTCGCAGTCGCTCATGCGGTCGAGCGTGGTGAACTCGATGCGCTCGCGCCGCCGGTAGGCCGACTTGACCACCGCCACCGGCGTGTCGGGCCGGCGGTGCCGCAGGAAGAGCTGTTGCGCCTGCACGATCTGCTGGGTGCGCCGGCCGCTCTTGGGGTTGTAGAGCGCCACCACGAAGTCGGCGGCGGCCACGGCGTCGAGCCGGCGCGCGATCACCGGCCAGGGCGTGAGCAGGTCACTCAGCGAGATGGAGCAGAAGTCGTGCGTGAGCGGCGCGCCCACCAGCGCCGCGCAGGCGTTGATGGCCGAGGCACCGGGCACCACTTCGACAGTGATCGGCGAGTCCGGCGTCCAGCCGGCCTGGAACAGCACCTCATAGGTCGGCCCGGCCATGCCATAGACGCCAGCGTCACCGCTGGAGATCAGTGCCACCTTCTTGCCCTCGCGCGCGCATTCGAGCGCGTTGACGGCGCGGTCGAGCTCCTCGGTCATGCCTTTCTTGATGACCTCCTTGCCTTCGAGCAGGTCGGCGACCAGCTTGATGTAGGTGCTGTAGCCGACCACCACGTCCGCCTCTGCGATGGCAGCGCGCGCGCGCTGGGTCATGTGGTCGTGGCTGCCGGGGCCGATGCCCACGAGCATGATTTTTCCGCTCATGCCTTCGGCTCCAGGGTGGGGGTGACGACCGGGTTGCCACCGAAGCCCTGCGCGAGCGTGGGTCGCAACCAGCGTTCAAAGGCCAGGCCGCACGCCAGTGCCATCGACAGCCAGAAGGACACGGCGATCCAGGTCGTGGCCTGCACGAATTGCGCATCGAGCGCACGCAAGGCGGTCTGTGCCTCAGCGCTGAACCCTGCGAACGGATCGGCCGCGATGTGCGGCGCGCCGACGATCAAAGGCAGTGCCAGCACAGCGGCGGCGGCGGGCCAGCGAAGCGGGCTGCGCAGCCCGGCCACAGCGCCGCATGCCAGCGCGGCACTCACGGCCGCCAGCACCCACCAGCCCTGGCGCGAGCCAAGGCGGGCCGCGTCCATGCCGGGAATTTCGGCGGGCAGGCCCAGCGACGGCCAGAAATGCGTGCTCAGCCAGCCCGCGGCGGCGACCAGCGCGGCCAGCGGCAGCGAGCGCACCGGCGTGCCGCGCCACAGGCAGACGCCCATCACGGCCAGCACCAGCAGCGCCATGCTGAAGGCATGCAGCAGGTTGGCGATCCAGGTCCAGAAGGTGCGCTCGGCCCCGTCCTCGGGCTGCCAGTCGGGGGCGGCAGCATGCGCGTGGTCGTGTGCATGGTCATGCGCACCGGCCTGCACGGGGACGGTCGACAGCGCAGCGGGCGCTGCAGGCGATTCGATCTTCTGCGACTCGTAGCGTTCGGCCGCGTGGATGATGGGTGTCGCCTGCCACAGCTGGACACCGGTCTGCACGCTGCCCACCACCACGGCCACGGCCAGGGCCGACCCGATCAGTCGTTGAAACAACATCATGGAAAGGTCCGGCTTCAGTGGCAGGGCTTGACCGTGACGTGGCGCACATCGTGCGCGGCGTTGTGTGCCAGCGGGCTTTCGGCGAATGCCACGCCGTAGAGCACGAGCAGGCCGAGCGCAGCAGCACTGGCGAGCTGCAGCAGCAGGCTGCGCGCGATGCCGGCCTCGGTGGAGCCGGTGGCCGGAGCGGTGGTGCGGATGGATGGGGTCATGGAAAGGTCCTTGTGAAATGGAAGGGTCAGGAAATGCGCGCGATCGAGATCGTCGCGTGGCGCCCATCGGCGCCGCGGTGTTTGTGTTTCTCGACGACCAGGGTCGTCATCGGCAGCCCACCACCGGCCAGCAGCGCGGATGCCTCGCTGACCGACGGAGTGCCGGTGTGCCTGCGCACGGTTTCGGAGGGATGCGGCACGGGCACCTGTGCCAGTTCGGCCGCCGCATAGAACTGCATCGTCCAGCCGTGGGTCCGCGCCAGCGCCAGCAGGCCGGCCTCGTCGGCCTTCAGGTCGATGCTGGCGGCGGCCACCACTTGCGCGGCCTGTGCGCCGAGGCCTGCCAGGGCCTGGTCGAGCAGTTGCTGCAGCGTGGCCTCGGGCGTACCGCGGTCGCAGCCCAGGCCGATGGCGTAGCGCACAGGTGTCATTGCGGTGGCCGGTACACGACCAGGCGCTCGGCCAGCGCATCCCACTGCGCCGCGCTCACGTCGGCATGCGTGATCCGCAGCACGGCCTTGAAGCGCGCGAGGTCGACCTCGTCGAAGCGGGCGAACGTGTGGATGTTGGTGGGCAACGGCGTCGGGCGGGTCCACCAGTTCGGGCTGCCGGCTTCCTGCACGACGGCGATCGGCTCGCCATTGACCACGTGCGCCGAGACGCGCGTGATGTTGATCTTCGGTGCCTCCACCTTCCAGCCGAGCTCGCGCCCGAGGATGTCGACCGGGATGGTCTTGCCCACGTCAGAAGCGGTGGTGAGCACCGGCGTCGCGCCCAGCAGCCCGGCGACCTGCTCGGCCATCGCGTTGGCGCCGCCGACGTGGCCCGACAGCACCGGAATCACGAACTGCGCGGCGTCGTCGACCACCAGCACGCCGGGGTCTTCGTCCTTGCTCTTGAGGTGCGGCGCAATCAGCCGCACCACGGCGCCGAGCGAGACGAAGAACACGATCTGGTCGTAGTCGGCGAAGAGCGCGGCGATCTCGTCGCGAAAGGCACCCGCGTAGGCGCGCACGGTGTTCGGCAGGCCCGCCATGAGCGGCGCGAACTTCTCGGCCACGCACACATGCGCATCGGGCAGTTGGCGTGCGAGGTCGGCGGTCTGTTGCGCGCCATGCTTGGTGATGGCGACCAGCACCACGCGGGGCGTGGCCGGTTCGGACAGGGTGTCGGTCATTCGGATTCTTCTTCCAGTTCAGTGGACGTTTTCTTGCGGCAGCCGCGCACCAGCTCGCCGCGCACGCGGTGCGGGTTCTTCACCAGCAGCAGCGAGAGGTAATTGACCTTGGTGCCTTTCAGGCTGGCGACGTCGAGCACCACGCGCTCGACCGGCGCGCCGGCCTTCTCGATGAAGCGGCTGTGCGCGAGCAGGCCGCGGCGATCGAGCAGGTCGATGAGGTCGTCGAGCAGCGGCTTGACCTTCATGAGCACCAGCGTGTCGAAGTCGTCGAGCATCTTCTCGACGGCCGCGATGCCGTAGGCCGCCGGCACGATGGCGATGGTGTCGTCCTGCTCCGACAGCGGCACCTGCAGCTGCGCGCAGGCGGCGTTGAAGGAGGTGACGCCGGGCACGATCTCGATGCGCGCGGCCGGTTCGAGCTCGCGCAGCACGCGCGCCAGATAGCAGAAGCTCGCGTAGGTCGAGGCATCGCCTTCGACCAGGAACAGCACGTCCTGGCCGGTGGCGAGCATCTCGCGCACCGTCTCGGCCGCCTTGAGCCAGTGGCGCGCGAGCTTCTCGGCGTCGTGCGTCATCGGGAACAGCAGCGACTGGTGCTGCGTGGGCGTGGTGAGGCCGGCGCGCAGCGCGATGTCGAGCGCATAGCTTTCCTTGCGCAGGCTGCGCACCGGGTAGGTCCAGATCGCATCGGGCCGCGTCAGCAGCGACCAGGCGCGGCGCGTGATCAGCCCCGGATCGCCGGGGCCGAGCGAAACGCCGTAGAGCATGCCGGGCGCGGTCATGCGCTCACCTCTGGTGCCGTTGTGCCTTGCCCCGCCTGCGCGCACACGATCCACACCGGGTTCTCCGCGGCCAGCCGGTGCATGTGCAGGATCGGCTTGCTGCGCGAGGCCTGCAACTGCAGCACGTCCCAGGTCGCGCCCTGCGCCTTCAGCGCCTCGACGGCGGCAGCCAGGTTCTCGATCGTCACGAAGTTCATCACCAGCCAGCCCTCGGGACGCAGCCGCTGCAGCACCTGCGCGATGAGTTCGCCCAGCTCGCCGCCCGACCCACCTATGAACACCGCGTCCGGATCGGCCCAGTGCTGCAGGCCCTCCGGCGCCTTGCCATGCACCAGCGTGTGATTGCCGATGCCCATCGCCAGCCGGTTGCGCCCGACGATGGCGGCGTCGTCCGCGTTCTTCTCGATCGCGTAGACATGGCCCAGCCGGCACAGCCGCGCGGCCTCCAGCCCGACGGAGCCGGAGCCCGCGCCGATGTCCCACACCACGCTGTCGGCGCGCAGCTGCATGCGCGCGAGCGACACGGCGCGCACCTCGTTCTTGGTGATCAGGCCCTTCTCCGGATGGCGCTGCTCGAAGCTCGCATCGGGCAGGCCGAACAGCACCTGCGGCGTGCGCAGCCGCGTGCGCCAGAGCAGCACGACGTTCGGGTCGGCAAAGCGCAGGTCGGCAACGGCCGCGATGCGCAGGCCGCTGACCACGCGCTCCTCGGGCTGGCACAGGCGCTCGGCGACGGCCATCTCGAAATCGTCGGCCAGGCCTTCTGCCACCAGCATGCGGGCGATGCGGTCGGGTGTGTTGTCGGGGCTGGTGAGCACGGCCAGGCGGTCGTGCTGGCGGATGTCGCGCAGCAGCGCATACAGGCCGTGCGCGGGCGTCGAACCCGGCAGCCAGTCGCCGGCGTCCTTCGCGTGCACCGACGCGAACTTCATTTCCTGCCACGGCAGGCCCAGCCGCGCGCAAGCGAGTTGCAGCGTCGACACATTCGGCAGCACCTCGATCGCCTCGATGCACAGGCGCGATGCCAGGTACGCGGCAATGCCGTGGCACAGCGGGTCGCCGGTGGCCAGCACCACCACGCGCAAGTCGTCGGACTGCGCGGCGCGGATCCATTCGGGCACCTGCGACAGCGCGCCGGTGAGGTCGCGCTGCACGGCGCCGGGCGCGATGTGCGCGGCGAACAGCGCCAGCGTGCGCGTGCCGCCGATCACCAGTTGTGCGGCCTGCAGATGCGCCAGCGCGGCGCGCCCCAGGCTGGCCTCGCCGTCGTCGAGCACGCCGAGGATGCGGCATCGGTTGATCTTGGGTTCGTCGGTGTTCACGAGGCCTCCGCGATCTTGCGGCCATCGAAGTCGCAGACCAGCACTTTCAGTTCGAATTGATCGGGGTAGCGCGCGCGCAGCGTCTGGATGACGCGTTGCGCGAGCGCGGTGTGGAATTGCGTGCCCAGGCCCAGCGCGTCCATGCGCTCGCCGGCATAGCGCGCGGTTTCGTTGCCGCGGATGGCGTCGCACACGTCGCCCGGCGCACCGAGCTCGGCGGCGATGTCGGCCAGCAGGCCGGTGTCGACCTCGGCGCGGCCGGCGTGGGTGATGGTTTCGCCCTGCGCGATCTTGGTGAGCTTGCCCACCATGCCGCCGATGACGACGCGCCGGATGCCCGCCTTGACCGCGGCGCCCAGGGCGTAGCGCAGGAAGTCGCCCATCTGCACGAAGGCGGCTTCGGGCAGCTCGGGCATCTCGCCCATGACGAACTTCTCGGTACGCCCGCCTGTCGTGAGCACCACCACGCCGTGGCCCAGCGTGCCGGCCACGTGCACGCCCTGCACCACGCTCGCGCGGTAAGCGGCGGTGGAGTACGGCTTGACGATGCCGGTGGTGCCGAGGATGGAGATGCCGCCCAGGATGCCCAGGCGGGCGTTCAGCGTCTTCTTGGCCATCTCCACGCCCTGCGGTACGGAGATCGCGACTTCGAGTCCGACCTCGTCGAGCAGCGTCGTGCCCACCGCGCGCACGTTGGCCTCGATGTTGCGGCGCGGTACCGGGTTGATGGCCGGCCCGCCGACTTCCAGCCCCAACCCCGGCAGGGTGACGGTGCCCACGCCCACGCCGCCGGCGAGCAGCACCTGCCCCCCACGATCGGGCAGCACGCGCACGTCGGCGGTGAGATGGGCCTTGTCGGTGCAGTCGGGGTCGTCGCCCGCGTCCTTGATGACCATCGCATGCGCCAGCGTGCCGGCCGCGTCGAGACGGCCGTCCTGCACGGCGAAGGTCACGAGGTCGCCGTTGGGCAGCAGGCATTCGACCTGCTCGGGCACCTGGCCCGTGACCAGGCCGATGACGGCGGCGCGCGCGGCCGCAGCGGAACACGCGCCGGTGGTGAAACCGGTGCGGGTGCCGCGGGGCGCGTCCTTCTTCATCATCATGCGAGTTCGCGTGCCTCCGCCAGCCCGAGCAACGCATGGATCGCCGCCACCACCAGCGTCGAGCCGCCCTTGCGACCGCGGATCACGATCCAGGGCACTTCGCGCTCCAGCGCCACCAGATCCTTCGACTCGGCCGCGGACACGAAGCCCACCGGCATGCCGACCACCAGCGCCGGTCGCGCGCCCTCTTCATGGATCAGCCGCACGATCTCGATCAGCGCGGTCGGCGCATTGCCGATGCCGACGATCGCGCCATCGACCAACCCCAGCCGGTGCGCCTTGCGCATGGCCTGCACGGCGCGCGTCGTGCCCTCGGCCTTGGCCTGCGCGATGACGTCTTCGTCGCTGATGAACTGGCGCGTGCCCATGCCGAAGTGACCCAGGCGCGGGGCCGAGAGGCCGACGCAGATCATCTCGACGTCGGCCACCACGCGGCTCGCGCGGGAGCGGATCGCGGCGATGGCGGCATCGACCGCGCCAGGGTGGAAGTCGGTCAGGCCGTTGAAATCGAAATCGGCGTTCGCATGGATCATGCGGCGCACCACCGGCCACTGGTCGGCGGTGTAGGCGTGCGAGCTGACCTCGCGGTCGATCACGGCGAAGGAGTCGTGCTCGATCGCGCGGCCGGCGGCGGTGAGCTGCTCGGTGACGACGTTGACGCGGGACTCAGCGGGCGTGGGCATGGTCGTGTCCGTGATCGTGTCCATGGTCATGGGGATGGTCGTGCGCGTGATCGTGGGGATGCGGAGGTTCCGCATGCGCGTGGTCATGCGCATGGTCATGGTCGTGGCTGTGCGGCACCGCGTCGTCGTGGTGATGGCCGCCCAGGCCGTGCTCGACCGCGAAGTCGCGGAACTTGCAGCCGTCGCAAGGCATGAGCCCGATCGGCGCGCCGCGGCGCAGGTCGGTCACGCGCTGCTCCAGCAGCTCGAAGATCTCGCGCTCGAAGCCGAAGTACTTCGTCGAGATGAAGCGGATCGTCGGGTACTGCGCCTTCAGGTGCTCGACCTGGCGCGTGATGCGCTCGACCAGCGTGCCGTTGAACAGGTAGTACGGCAGCACGACCACCTGCGTCATGCCCAGCAGGCTCTGGCGCTGCACGGCCTTCTCCAGGCGCGGGTAGGTGATGCCGGTGAAGGCCAGGTCGACCAGCTCGTGGTCGGTTTCCTCCATCAGCCAGCGCGCCATCTTGGCCATGTCGCCGTTGGCCTGCCGGTCGGATGAGCCGCGCCCCAGGATCACCACGCCGGTGGTGGTCGGGTCGGGCATGTCGAGCGCCTGCATCGCGCCCTTGAGGCGCCGGCGCAGGATCGCCAGGATCGGGTCACAGGCCTGCAGATGCGGCGCATAGAGGAACTGCACGAACGGGAACTTCAGCCGGGCGCCGTCGATGGCCTGCGGGATGTCCATCTTCACGTGGCCCGCGGCGTTCAGGATCAGCGGCACGACGACCACGCGCCGCGCGCCCTCGGCCGCGCGGCGCAGACCCTCGCTCATCGTGATCTCGGAGAACTCGATGAAGCAAACCTCGATGCGCCAGCCGGGCTGGCGTTCGCGCCACTGCGCGGCAAAGGCCTCGATCTCGTCGTTGCCGGATTTCTCGCGCGAGCCGTGGCCCACCAGCAGGATGGTTTCGTCGTTCATGGGGTGTCCTGGAGCAGGTGGTCGACGGGCACGCTGGCGCGCCGGAACCGATGGGTGAAGCTCGCGTCGTAGAGCTTGGATTTGGCGAGCGTGGTCCAGTGCCGGGCGCCCAGGTTCGGGCTGGCGATGATCATCGACTGGCTCACGATGCGGGCCTCGCGGCACAGCGCCTGGATGGTGGCGACCGTGCCGCGCACGATCTTCTCTTCGCCCGGCCAGCTTGCCTTGTGCACGACCACCACCGGCGCGTCGGGCGACCAGCCGGCGGCCGTCAGCGCGGCCGTGACCTTGCCCATGAGCGTGATGCTCAGGAAGATGCACAGGGTGCTGTGGTGGGCGGCCAGCGCCTCCAGCGACTCGCCTTCGGGCATCGGCGTGCGGCCTTCGACGCGCGTGAAGATCACGGTCTGCGTGACCTCGGGCAGGGTCAGGCTCTCGACTGCCGCGGCGGCCGAGGCCATGGCGGAGGACACGCCCGGCACCACCGCGATCGGCACGCCGGCCGCGTCCAGCGGTTGCACCAGCTCGATCAGCGCGCCGTAGAGGCCCGGGTCGCCGGTCTGAAGGCGCACCACGGTCTCGCAGCGCGCGGCCTGCGCGATCAGCCAGGCCGACATCTGTTCCAGCGTCATGTCCTTGCTGTCGGCAATGACGCAGTCCGCCGGCGCCCAGCGCGTGGCGGCCTCGCTCACCAGCGAGCCCGCGAACAGGATGGCCCCGGCGCGTTCGATCAGGCCGTGGCCCTTGACGGTGATGAGTTCCGGGTCGCCGGGACCCGCGCCGACGAACCAGACGGTTCCCGGCTTCGACGCGCTGTGGAGCGTATCGGGTGGAGCGATGGCTCGCTCGTTCATGTTGCTTCCTCCGCGCCCGCCGCGCGTTCGATGGTCGGTACGACCTGGCGGAGGAAGGAAATCGGGAGGCGTCGGTGGGTCGGTTCCGGCGGATGCAGCGATGCATCGAGCCGGACGCCATGCGTCGCCCGCCGATCCTCGCCCACCGCAAGGTCATGCGCTGGTCGTCAGGCCGGTCTCCGGGCTCGCGAGCGGTGCGCACGGGCTGTGCACACCAGCGAAGACCACCTTCCCATGCCGTTCGTGACACAGTGGTTCGGGACCGGATCCCGGGGTCTTGCTTTCGACTCGCTTACCGTTGCGGGGGCAGCGTCGGCATGGCGGGGTGTTGTCACCACCGCGCACCGACTTCCCGTTTCACCCTGCCCACTTCCCCGTTTCCAGGAAGCGGCAGGACACCTGACAACGCGGCGCGAGTGTACCGCAGCCCCCCCGGCCGAGGGGCGAGTCAGCCAGCGGTCAGACTCCCGCGCCGACACTGCCTGCCGATTCAGAATTCGGAGACTTCTTTGGCCAACGCCCACCCGCCCATCGTCCAGGGCCCGCCGTCCTCCAAGTTCGCCACCGTCCTTCGCGTGACCGGCGGCAACTTCATGGAGATGTTCGACTTCTTCCTGTTCGGCTTCTACGCGAACCAGATCGCCAAGGCCTTCTTCCCGTCAGGCAACGAGTTCGCCTCGTTGATGCTGACCTTCATGACCTTTGGCGCGGGCTTCCTGATGCGCCCGCTGGGCGCGATCTTCCTGGGCGCGTATGTGGACCGCGTGGGCCGGCGCAAGGGCCTGATCGTCACGCTGGCGCTGATGGCGGCGGGCACCCTGCTCATCGCCTGCGTGCCGGGCTACGCCACCATCGGCCTGGCCGCGCCATTCCTCGTGCTGATCGGCCGGCTGCTGCAGGGCTTTTCGGCCGGCGTGGAACTCGGCGGCGTGTCGGTCTACCTGTCGGAGATGGCGACCCCGGGCCACAAGGGCTTTTATGTGAGCTGGCAGTCAGCCAGCCAGCAGGTCGCCATTGTCGTGGCCGCGGCACTGGGCTACTGGCTCAACGTGACCTTCAGCTCGCAGGAGATCGGCGACTTCTACTGGCGGGTGCCCTTCTTCGTGGGCTGCCTGATCGTGCCGGTGCTTTTCGTCATCCGCCGCTCGCTGCAGGAGACCGAGGAGTTCATGGCGCGCAAGCACCGCCCGGACGCGCGCGAGATCTTTCGCTCGATGGTGGAGAACTGGGGTCTGGTCATCGCCGGGATGATGCTGGTGTCGATGACCACCGTCTCTTTCTACCTGATCACCGTCTACACGCCGACCTTCGGCAAGAGCGTGCTGCACCTGAGTACCACCGACGCCTTGATCGTCACGCTGTGCGTGGCCATCTCCAACTTCATCTGGCTGCCGATCATGGGCGCCCTGTCCGACCGCGTGGGCCGCAAGCCGCTGCTGGTGCTGTTCACCGTGCTGGCCATTCTCACGGCCTACCCGGCGCTCAAATGGCTGGTAGCCGCCCCAAGCTTCATGCGCATGCTGGAGGTCGAGCTGTGGCTGTCCTTCCTCTATGCCAGCTACAACGGCGCAATGGTGGTGGCACTGACCGAGGTGATGCCGGTCAACGTGCGCACGGCCGGTTTTTCGCTGGCCTACAGCCTGGCCACGGCCCTGTTCGGCGGCTTCACGCCGGCCATTGCCACCGCCCTGATCGAGGTCACCGGCGACAAGGGCGCGCCCGGCCTGTGGATGACCGCGGCCGCGCTGTGCGGCCTGCTGGCCACGCTGCTGCTCTACCGACGCGCCGAGGTGCACAAGCGCGGCGTGCGGGTTCCGGCCTGAGCAAGCGCCCGGCGCACAGGGCAGGCGACAATCGACGCATGCCCTTCGCCCCCCTGCAAAACGACACCTTCCTGCGCGCCTGCTGGCGTCAGGCCACCGATCACACGCCGATCTGGCTGATGCGCCAGGCCGGGCGCTACCTGCCGGAGTACGTGGCCACGCGCGCCAAGGCCGGCAGCTTCATGGGGCTGGCCACCCACACCGACTACGCGACCGAAGTGACGCTGCAGCCGCTTGCGCGCTACCCGCTGGACGCCGCCATCCTGTTCTCCGACATCCTGACCGTGCCCGACGCCATGGGCCTGGGCCTGTCGTTCGAAGCCGGCGAAGGTCCGCGCTTCGCACGCCCGGTGCGCGACGAGGCGGCGGTGGCGGCGCTCGAAGTGCCCGACATGGAAAAGCTGCGCTATGTGTTCGACGCCGTGACGTCGATCCGCCGGGCACTCGACGGCCGCGTGCCGCTCATCGGCTTCTCGGGCAGCCCATGGACACTGGCCTGCTACATGGTGGAGGGTGCGGGTTCGAGCGACTACCGTCGCGTCAAGAGCATGCTCTACGGCCGTCCCGACCTGATGCACCGCATCCTCGCGGTCAACGCCGATTCGGTGGCCGCCTACCTGAACGCCCAGATCGATGCGGGCGCGCAGGCTGTGATGGTCTTCGACAGCTGGGGTGGTGTGCTGGCCGATGGCGCCTTCCAGGAATTCAGCCTGGCCTACACGGCGCGCGTGCTCGCGGGCCTGAAGCGCACGGGGCCGGACGGTCAGCCCGTGCCACGCCTTGTGTTCACCAAAGGCGGCGGGTTGTGGCTCGACGCCATGCGCGCGCTCGACTGCCAGGTGCTGGGCGTCGACTGGACCGTGAACCTGTCGGTGGCGCGCCGCCTGGTCGCCGAAGGCACCGACGGTCATGCCAAGGCCCTGCAGGGCAACATCGATCCGAACGTGCTGTTTGCCCCGCCGGCGCAGATCGAAGCCGAGGTGGCCAAGGTGCTGCAGGCCTTCGGCACACCGCATGCGGACCTGTCGGTCACCGGTCCGACCCACATCTTCAACCTGGGCCATGGCATCAGCCAGTTCACGCCGCCCGAGCATGTGGCAGCGCTGGTGGAGGCGGTTCACACGCAGTCGCGCGCGATGCGGCGGTAGACGCTGCAAGTGCTCGCGCGGGGCTGCGGCCAGATGCACCCCCGATGGCGGTGAATTGCGTTTGTCAAGCCCAAACTGTTGCGAGGCGGCTGACTTATGCACAAAACATGTGTTGCGGTGCAGAAAAAAATCGTTGGGACCCCGCCCGGCGCTCCTCAAACGATAGCGCTCTTAAGTCATTGATTCATATAGGTTTTGAACATTGCTTTTTTTACGGGCAATCCAGTGGAAGCGTTGATTTGCGGGCCTTGGCAGCGTGTCAGGCCCAGATATCAACAAAGTTATCCACAGAAACTCTGGATGCCTTTTAAATCGCAGGAAAATCAACAACTTAAGCCATTTTGCTCAAACTCGCTTTAACAAACCCGCCCAGAGGACGCGTGCGATGAGCTGGCGCATCGACGTGGCGGTCCACACCCCCGCCCACGCCGCGCTCGGCGATCTGCTGAGCTATGCCAGCGACCGGGCCCTGGCGCCGGGCACGCTGGTGCGGGTGCCGCTGGGCCGCCGCGAGGTGCTGGGCGTGGTGTGGCGCTCGGCGCTCGACGAGGGTGAGGTGCACGCGGCCCCCCCCGCACCGGACGCCTCGGCGATGACGCTCAAGCCCGTGGGCATCGCGCTCGACGGCCTCGCACCCCTGGGGGAAGCCTGGCGCGACCTGGTGATGTTCACAGCGCGCTACTACCAGCGCTCGCTCGGCGAAATCGCGCTGGCTGCGCTGCCGCCGCAACTGCGCGATCTGACCAACGTGCAGCTCTCACGGCGGCTCAAGCGGCAGGCCCCTCCCGCACAGGCGCCGGCCGACCACACACCACAAGCCATGCAGGCCCCACAGGCCCTGCCCGTCGCCTTGACGCAGGAGCAATCCGAAGCCCTGGCACGCATCGAAGCCGGCAGCGGCACCTTCCTGCTCTTCGGCAGCACCGGCAGCGGCAAGACCGAGGTCTACCTGCGCGCCGTCGCCACGCTGCTCGAACGCCAGCCGGACGCGCAGGCGCTGGTCATGGTGCCCGAGATCAACCTGACGCCGCAGCTCGAAACCCGCTTCAAGGCGCGCTTCGATGCGCGTTTCGGCAACGGTTCGGTGGTGTCGTTGCACAGTGGCATGACGCACCCGCAGCGCCTGGCGAGCTGGCTGGCGGCCCACAGCGGCGCGGCGCGCATCGTGCTGGGCACCCGCATGGCGGTGTTCGCCTCGATGCCGGGGCTGCAGCTGATCGTGGTCGACGAGGAGCACGACCCGAGCTACAAGCAGCAGGAGGGTGCGCGCTACTCGGCGCGCGACCTGGCGGTGTGGCGCGGGCAGCGCGAGAACGCCCGAGTGCTGCTGGGCTCGGCCACGCCTTCGCTCGAGAGCTGGCACCAGAGCCGGCCGGCGGCAGGCACCGACTCGGGCGGGCGCTACCAGCGCCTGGCGATGCCGTCTCGCGTGGGCGCCGGCGCGTTGCCCACGGTGCGGACCGTCGACATGAACCTGCAGCCGGGCAAGACCGTGATTTCCGGCGTGCTGCTCGACGCCATCGGCCAACGCGTCGCGCGCGGCGAGCAGAGCATGGTCTTCCTCAACCGCCGCGGCTATGCGCCGGTGCTCGCCTGCGGCGACTGCGGCTGGAAGAGCGAATGCCCGCACTGCAGCGCCTACCGGGTGTTCCACAAGATCGACCGCACGCTGCGCTGCCACCATTGCGGCTTTGCCGAACGCGTGCCACGCGCGTGTCCGGCCTGCGGCAACCTGGACATCGCACCGGTCGGCCGTGGCACCGAGCGGCTGGAAGAGCACCTGGGCGAACTCTTCGCCGACGTGAAACGGCCCGACGGCACGCCGGTGCGCATCGCGCGCATCGACGCGGACAGCACGCGGGCGCAAGGCGCCCTCGAATCGCAGCTGGCCGCCGTGCATGCGGGCGAAGTCGACGTGCTGGTCGGCACGCAGATGATCGCCAAGGGCCATGACTTTCGCCGCATCACGCTGGTGGCGGCGATCAACCCCGACGGCGCGCTCTTCTCCAGTGACTTCCGCGCACCCGAGCGTCTGTTCAGCCTGCTGATGCAGTCGGCCGGGCGAGCGGGCCGCGACGCGGCCTACCTGGCCGCCCAGGGCACGACCGCCGAGATGTGGCTGCAGACGCACCACGGACAGCACCCGCTGTTTGCGGCACTGCGCCGGCACGACTACACCAGCTTCGCGGAGCCGGAACTCGAAGACCGCCGCGCCGCAGGCATGCCGCCTTTCGCCTTCCAGGCGCTGCTGCGGGCGGACGCGCGCACGCAGGAGGCAGCGCAGGCCTTTCTGACGGCTGCCAGCGCTGCGGCCGATGTGCTCGAAGGCGCTGACCGGGTCACCCGCTACCCGGCCGTGCCGCTGGCGATCCAGCGCGTGGCCAACGTGGAACGCGCGCAGATGCTGCTCGAAAGCCCCTCGCGCGCCGCGCTCCAGCGGCTGCTCGCCGCATGGCAACCCCTGCTGCACGCGCTGCGCCGCGAACCCGAAGGCAAGGGCGTGATCCGCTGGCTGATCGACGTCGATCCGCACAGCATCTGAGGCCGATGTCCTGCACGCCCGCCCCGTCGCGAGACCAAGACTGGCGCCCATGAATCATCCAGTGCCTTCGACGATCATGCGCCGCGTGCAGCGCCCGCCCGCGCTAGGGCACCTGCTGGCGGGCCTCTTGATGGCGGCCTTCGCAGCCCTCGCACCGCTGGCAGCCTTGGCCCAGGCTGCGACGCCGCAGACGGGCGCTGGCCCACAGGCGCTGCGCGACCGCTACCAGGCGCTCGGCGCGCAGCTCGAGCACAACGTCTTCGGCCGCAAGCTCGCGTTGCAATCCAACGAGGCCGCCGACCGGCTCAGCGGCGACATCTATGCGGTCATCGACCACCCCTTTGGCGATGTCGCACGCGCGCTCCAGCAGCCGGGCGTCTGGTGCGACATCCTCATGCTGCACCTCAACACCAAGCACTGCGCGGTGCAAGGGGGCGGCAAGGACACCACAGTGGCGGTTGCCGTGGGGCGCAAATTCGACCAGCCGCTCGACAGCGCCCAGCGCATCGCGTTCGGTTATCGGGTCGCGGCGGCCACCTCGGACTACCTGGACGTGCGGCTCGACGCAGCGCAAGGACCGATGTCCACACGCAATTACCGCATCGTGCTCGAAGCCACGCCGATCGAAGGCCGCCAGACTTTCATCCACCTGGGCTATGCCTATGCCTACGGTACCGCCGCACGGCTTGCGATGAAGGGTTACCTGGCCACGCTGGGCAGCGACAAGATCGGTTTCACAACCCTGCCGGCCACTGGCGACGGCTCGGGCAAGCCGACCCCGATCGGTGGCGTGCGCGGCGTGGTTGAACGCAACACCATGCGCTATTACCTGGCCATTGACAGCTACCTGGATGCACCCGCGACAGGCCAGCTCGACCAACGGCTGGCGCAATGGTTCGACGCCACCGAACGCTACGCGCCACAACTCCATGAAGTCGAGCGCTCAGATTACCTGCAGATGAAACGCGCCGAGTTCCAGCGCATGGCATCCGGAACGCCTTGAGCGTCTGCCCCGCGCTGGCGCAGGCCAGCGCGGGGCGCTGCATGGCTCAAGGCATGCCGACGGGCTGCTTGGCCATCTCGACATAGCGCAGCGCCGTCCGACGCCGACGCGGAGCGCCGCCTGCGCCCCACCAGACCAACAGGCTCGCCGCGCCGGCCACACCCGCAGCGACCGGTCCGAGCCAGCCCGCATGCCAGGCCCAGAGGCAGGCCGCGAGCCACATTCCCCCACCAAGACAGCGAACCCAGGTGCTCATCACACACGCCTTCCAAGAGATACGCCATTCACAGAGTCTGTGAATACGCGGACAGAGAACCATCCGACCCGGACCATCCGGTTCAGATCAGGACACCAATGTCAACGATGTGTCGGCGCGGCGGTGTAGGAAGGCATCCGAAACATATTGTCACCGTGTCTCACACGCGGGCTACATATCGCAGGTAGAGTCAAGTCGTCCAATCTCTGCGGGGTGGTGTTCCTGTGAAAGCGCTGTCACGGAATCTGGGTGTCCTCATGCTTGCGTTGGCGGCGGGCGTGGCATCGTCTGCGGAACTGGAGCTCGAGGGCAACCGCTTGCTCGTCACCGGCGCGCTCGACGGCACCGCATTGACAGCTTTCAAGGAGCACCTGGCGTCGGACAAGGTCCGCACGGTGGTGTTCGAAAACTCCACTGGAGGCAATGCCGACGTGGCGGAGAGCTATGCTGCGGCGATTCGCGCAAGCGGTGTCCGCACCGAGATGATCGGCCAATGCCAGGCAGCCTGTGCCTATGCATTTTTGGCGGGCACCGAGCACAGGTTCGGCCGCGGCCTGTATATCAATGCCTTGATGATTCCTGTGGCCTCGCGGCCACAGTCCGCCGACCTGGTCGGACGCTGGCGCGGCGTCGGCGTGCAGAAGACACTCGCAGACCTTTCGGGCCCGGCCGTGGCCGACACGTCCTTGACCGCCGATCTGCCGGCAGCACCTGCCGCCGAAGCGCCACCGCCGGACAACTGGCGACCCGACCACGGCGTGTTGTTCACTTCCACACCGACGCTGTTCGGCCGCATCTACAACACCTACTACTGCGACGGCACGCAGGGCCGCGATGTGTCCAAGTGCGAACTGCTGAGCGATGCCGACCCCTACAAGCTGGGCGTGCTGACACCCTGATTCCACACATCGGCCGGGTTGGCCGGCGCGAATTCAGTGCAGCCAGGCGGCCAGCAGCGGAAAACTGAAAAAGGCAGCCACCGTCGTCCACAGAATGATGCGCGCGATGCGCCCGTTGTCTGCGCCGAAGCGCTCGGCCAGCATCGAGACATTGCTCGCACTGGGCAGCGCCGCCACCAACACCAGGGCCACCAGCGCCGTGCGGTCCAGTGGCAGCCCGATGGCGCGGGCCCCTTGCGCCAAGCCGTACACCAGCAGCGGATGGACGACCAGTTTGGCGACCACCACGGGCAACACCTCGCCCACCGGTGCACGGTGACCCGTTGCTCGGGCCTGCAAGGCCGACCGCGCGAGCACCGCGCCAATGGTGAACAGCGCCGCTGGCGAGGCCGCCGACGCCAGCATGGCCACGGTGGCGTCGACGGGTGCCGGCGCCCGGTATTGCAGCGCGGAAGCCAGTGCGCCCAGCAGCATGGCCCACGGCATGGGGTTGCGCAGCATGCCGCGCAGCGCCTGGCGCAAGGCCTGTGCAGCACCGCCGCGTGAGGTGCCGGGTGAGGTGCCCCCCACCCGATCGCCCACCCCGTCGAGCCGCGAGAGCGCGATGCACAGCGAGGACGTCACAACCATGTCGAACGCCATGGTGATGATGACCGGGCCGACGGCCTGCGCACCCAGAAGTGCAGCCAGCAACGGTACGCCCATGAAGCCGGTATTGGGGAAAGCCGCCACCAGCGCGCCGAAGGCCGCGTCGTTCCAGCTTCGTGGCCCACGCCGGGTCAGCGCCATCACGCCACCGACCACGGCCAGCGCCCCCGCCCCCCACACCAGCGCGACGCTGCCGTCGAGCAACTGGCCAATGGGTGTGCCTGCACCGAAGCGGTACAGCATGCAAGGCAGCGCGAAGTACAGCACGAAGGCGTTCAGGCCCGGAATGGCCTCCAACGGCAGCAGACGACAGCGGGCGGCCAGGTACCCGGCCGCGATCAGTGCGAAAAACGGAAAGGTGATGGCGAAAATCTGCAGCACGGGCGCGATTGTCGCCAACTCCCGCACCGCGCGGCTTTACAGCTGCGAGGCCATGAGCGAGGCCAGACGCTCCATCGCCCGCTCGCGCCAGGGGCGGTTCTGCCAAGCCTCCAGCGTGACACGCCTGGATTTCTTCAGGTCTTCCTCGAATACAGCGGTCTCGCTGGCGGCCAATGCAGCGTCGTAGACATTGAGATTGGCTTCATCGTTGAGCCGGAACGACCGGTTGTCGAAGTTCGTCGAGCCCACCGACACCAGCAGCCCGTCGACCGTGAACACCTTGCAGTGGAACATGGTGGGCTGGTATTCGCTGATCTCGGCACCGGCTTGCAGCAGCGGGCCCCAGCTGGCGCGCGACGCATGGCGCACCGTCTGCGCATCGATGATCGGCCCGGGCGTGATGATGCGGATGCGCACGCCGCGCCGCAGGGCGGCGATCAGCGCGTCGCTGGTGAGCGCATCGGGCACGAAGTACGCGCTCGACAGGTCGATGGTGCGTGTGGCCGCCGCAATCGCCAGCAGATACATCAGGTGCATGCTCTCGCTGCCACCCGACGGCGAGCTGCTGAACACCTGTGCGCGCCCGTCGCCGACCGGGGCAATGGCCGGGAAGTAACGCTCGCTGTGCAGCACCTCGCCCGAGGCCTTGATCCAGTTGTCCATGAACACCGACTGCATCTGCGCGACCACCGGGCCTTCGACGCGGTAGTGCGAGTCGCGCCAGTGCGAGGGGTCCTGCGCGTTGCCCGTCCACTCGGGCGCGATGCCTACGCCGCCGGTGAAGCCGATGTGACCGTCGACCACCAGCAGCTTGCGGTGGGTGCGATTGTTCATGCGTGCAATGTCGTACCAGCTGGGCGCATGGAATTTCTGGATCGCCACGCCCGCGGCGCGCATCTCTTCGAGGAAATGCGCGTCGATCTTTGCGCTGCCAACCCAGTCGAGCAGCACATGTACCTTGACACCGGCACGCGCCCGTTCTGCCAGTGCATCGGCGAAGGCGCGGCCAATGTCGCCCGACCAGTAGATGTAGGTCTCGAAGGTAATGCTCTGCTGGGCACTGCGGATGGCCTCGAGCATGGCCGGGAAGATCTGGTCGCCGTTGTGCAGCGACTCGAAGCGATTGCCCCCGACGATGGGCGGCCCCAGCAGCACGCCCAGCGCGCGCTGGAACTGCGGATCGTGCAACGCGTACTGGCGCTCGACCCGGTCCTCGATCTTCTTCTCGCCGCTGGTGAAGTTGAGCACCAGCAGGGTGGCCGCCAGGGTCAGCGCAAAGGTCAGAAAGATGGCGCCGATCGGGCGGCGACGGTTCAGGGAGGTGTGGGGCGTGCGCATGGTCGGCGCAGAAGCTAGCATGCCGCGTTCGGCAGGGTTGTAGGTCGGGCCAGTATCATTGCGCGCTTCCGTCTGCCCTGCGTGCGGCGCTTTGCGCTGCGTGCCCGATGTCTCTCCCATGTCTTCCGGTCTCAATCTCGCCCAGCAGGAAGCAGTGAATTACCTGCATGGGCCCTGCCTCGTGCTCGCGGGCGCGGGTTCGGGCAAGACGCGCGTGATCACGCACAAGATCGCGCGCCTGATCCAGGCCGGCATGGCACCCAAGCGCATTGCCGCCATCACCTTCACGAACAAGGCCGCCGCAGAAATGCGCGAGCGCGCCAAGGGGTTGATCGGGCGCGACGCCAAGCATGTGGTGGTCTGCACCTTCCACGCGCTGGGCGTGCGCATGATGCGCGAGGACGGCGCCGTGCTCGGTCTGAAGCCCGCCTTCAGCATCCTCGACAGCGACGACGTGGCCAAGATCCTCAAGGATGCAGGTGGCACCAGCGATCTGGCGACCGCGCGCATCTGGCAGTGGACCATCAGCAAGTGGAAGAACATGGGCCTGAACGCCGCCCAGGCCGAAGCGCTGGCGGTGGACGACAACGAGCGCATCACCGCGCGCATCATGGCGCGCTACGAAGAGCGGCTGTCGGCCTACCAGAGCGTGGACTTCGACGACCTGATCGGCATGCCGCTCAAGCTGCTGCACGAGCACGACGCAGTGCGCGCCAAGTGGCAGCAGACGCTGGGCCACGTGCTGGTCGATGAGTACCAGGACACCAACGCCACCCAGTACGAAGTGCTCAAGGCGCTGGTGGGCGAGCGCGGCCATTTCACCGCCGTGGGCGACGACGACCAGTCGATCTACGGCTGGCGCGGCGCCACGCTGGACAACCTGCGCAAGCTGCCCGTCGACTATCCGAACCTCAAGGTGGTCAAGCTCGAGCAGAACTATCGCTCGACCAGCGCCATCCTGCGCGCAGCCAACAACGTGATCGGCCCCAACCCCAAGCTCTTTCCAAAGACGCTGTTCTCCGAGCTGGGCGAAGGCGAGCCGGTGCGCCTGGTCGACGCCGACAACGAGGCGCACGAGGCCGAACGGGCGGTCGCCCGCATCCAGAGCCTGCGCGCCGGCGGCACGGTCACGCAGGGCAAGCAATACAAGGAGTTCCGGGACTTCGCGATCCTCTACCGCGCCAACCACCAGGCGCGCGTGTTCGAGCAAGCGCTGCGCAAGGCCAACATTCCGTACAAGGTGTCGGGCGGCCAGAGCTTCTTCGACCGCGCCGAGATCAAGGACCTGTGCGGCTGGTTTCGCCTGTGGGTCAACAACGACGACGACCCGGCCTTCCTGCGCGCCATCACCACGCCCAAGCGCGGTATCGGGCACACCACGCTGGCCGCGCTGGGCAGCTTTGCGACGCAGTACAAGCTGAGCCTGTTCGCGGCGCTCTTCAGCCCCTCGCTGCCCAGCGTCATGCCCAAGCGCACCGTCGAAGGCATCCACGAATTCGGCCGCTACATCAATGACCTCGAATACAAGGCGCGCCGCACGATGGGCGCCGAGGATTCGCGTGCCTTCATGCTCGACTGGCTCAAGGAAATCGGCTACGAGCAGCATCTCTACGACGGCGAAGACAGCGAACAGGCGGCGGCCGCGCGCTGGACCAACGTGCTGGAGTTCGTCGACTGGATGTCGCAACGTGCGGGCGGCGAACTCGACGACGCCTCCGGCGCCATCAGCAATATCGAGAGCGAACGCAAGAGCCTGCTGGAGGTGGCGCAAACCATTTCGCTGCTGTCGACCATCAGCGAACGCGAGAAAGACCAGGACGTGGTCACCCTGTCGACGCTGCATGCCTCCAAGGGCCTCGAATGGCCGCACGTGATGCTCATCGGCGTGAACGAGGGCCTGCTGCCCTTCAAGCTCGACGACGAGAACGGCAAGCAGGAGAAGGTCAGCGAGAACACGCTGGAACGCCTGCAGGAAGAGCGCCGGCTGATGTACGTCGGCATCACCCGCGCGCAGCGCAGCCTGGCCGTGAGCTGGACCAAACGCCGCAAGAAGGGCCGCGAAATGATCCCGGCCATCCCCAGCCGCTTCATCGCCGAAATGGCGCTCGACAAGACCACCGCCAAAGAAGATCCGCGCGAGAAGCTCAAGGCGCTGCGCGCCGAATTCGCCCAGCGCGCGGCCGATACCGCCGCAGCGGCCGCTGCAGCCAACCAGCCATGACGACCTTTCGCCCCCCTTCCCTCGCCGCCCTGCTCGCCGCCGCCGCGCTCTGCGTTGGGGTGGCCGGCTGTGCGACCGCCCCGCCTGCGGGCACGCCCGGGTGTCCGACCAGCACCGACGACGTTCCCGTTCAGGCGCTCTACGGCGGCTGGGACGCTCTCTTCACGCAGCCGTCAGGCGCCATCGAGGCAGCGAGCGTGAACTTCCGGCCCCATCCCGAATACCCTGGCAGCGTGCGCGGCGAGATCATGCGCCGCGCGGCGGGCGCGCAACTTGCTGGCGACATCGACGACGATGGCGTGTTCACCCTCGACGAGTCGCAGGACGGCCGCACCATCAGTGCGGTCTGGTCGGGCCGGATGACCCGGGGCTCCTGCGGCAGGGAGTTCAAGGGCACCTGGCGCAACGCCGCCGACGATGCCACCCTTTCCTTTGTGCTCACCAAGAAAGCTAAAGCGCCATGACGACGCCGTACCGCGGCAAGCCCGCACTCTTCAACCTGCGGCGCGGACGCACCGGGTCCATCGGATTCAAGGCATGGGTCGGATTCGCCTCGCTGGCCGCCGTGGCCGGCAGCGCTCATGCGCAGGCCATGGACAAGCCGCCGAGTCCGCTCGCGCAGTCGCAGCTCACCTGGCAGCAATGCCAGCAACTGGGCAGCGACAAGGACGCACGCCTGGCCTGCTTCGATCGATGGGCCCAGCAGCAGACGCTGCCCGCAGCCGCCGTACCGGCCGCACCGTCGGTGCTTGCCAGCGCACAGCCCGCGCCGCCCGTCGACGCGGCGATTCCCGCCACGCGCGTGGTCTCCGTGGCGACCGAAGAGGGATGCCGCGATCGACAGTATTCGGCACTGTCGCGCTTCTGGGAGCTGGAAAACGGCAGTGACTGCGGCACCTTTGGCTTCCGCGGCTACCGCCCGCTCAACGTGTCCGTCTCCGCCGCGACGCACAAGCCCGAAATACCGACATCGCCCTCCGCCGGCCACACCGGCACCGCCACCAACTACCAGGCCAACGAGATGCGCATTGGACTGTCCATGCGCACCAAGCTCGCCCAGGGTCTGCTCACGCAGAACGACCCTGACAAGAAGGATTCGATCTGGTTCGCCTACTCGCAGCAGTCGACCTGGCAGGTGTTTAACGGCGAACTCTCCCGGCCCTTTCGCTCCACCGACCATGAGCCGGAGCTGATGTATGTCTATCCCGCCGACTTCAAGCTGCCCGGTGGCTGGCGCTGGCGCTATGCCGGCCTGGGCCTCGTCCACCAGTCGAATGGCCAGGCACTGCCGTTGTCGCGCAGCTGGAACCGCACTTACCTGATGGGCGGTGCCGAACTCGACGACCGCTTCCAGGTCACCGGCAAGATCTGGAGCCGCCTCAAGGAGAGCGCAGACAGCGACGACAACCCTGACATCAGCGACTACATCGGGCGCGCGGAACTCACCGGCCGCTGGAACTACGACAGCAAGAACTCCTTCAGCATGACCGTGCGCAACAACCTGCGCGACAGCGGGCGTGGCTCGGTGCGCGTCGAATGGATGAAGCCCATCGGCGACCCCGTCAAGAGCAATCTTCGCTTTCACACCCAGCTGTTCTATGGCTACGGCGACACGCTGGTCGACTACAACCGCAAGCGTACGGTGTTGAGCATCGGTCTGAGCCTGGTCGACTTCTGAAACAGCGGCGCCCGGTGGGGCGCCAGCGCGGACTTCGGCCCTTATGCATCGATATGGCTGTCGAAACACGCGCTTTTCCAGCCATCGGCTGCACGGTCTGCGACTTACCCTTCTGGAGGTGCGCTTCGCGTGCGGCCAAGGCCGCTCCGCGACCGCTCATGCGATGGCGCCGTGGTCGAGCGAAGTCGCGCCCGTCAGGACCGAAGAAATAGGCATCTTGATGAAAGCCACCGCAGAAAAGTACGACAGGACAGCGCGCGTCCTCCATTGGGTGTCTGCTGTGGTGATCCTATGGGCCTCCATTTCGGGCTTTGTGATCACCACCCAGAACGTCGAGCCTGGCGTGAGGAATCAGATTGCCAGCTTCAACGTCTCGATCACCACCCTTTTCATTCCGTTCTTTTTCTTTCGCATCTGGCACCGCCTGCAGCGAGGAACACCCGCTCGCCCTGCCTCCCTGTCGAACCGTGAAGCCCTTTTGGCAGGTGCCATGCATCTCTTTTTCTATGCAGTGATCGCAGCGGTCCTGATCTCAGGCGTGCTGATGATGCCCCATGACATCCGCCTGTTCGAAGTCGTACAGCTTCCTCAACTCGTCACGGATGCCTCTGCGCTTCACCTCTTCAGAAACTCGCACACCGTGGCGACCGCAACGCTGGGCGCCTGCATCGCACTTCACCTGGCGGCGCTGGCCAAGCATGAGTTATCGGGCAAACGGATTCTGAGCCGGATGATCTGAAACTCTCGCATCTCAAGGATCGAAGGCCAATAAGAAAAGCCCCTGTTCTTTCGAACAGGGGCTTTCAATTGGTTGCGCGAGCAAGATTTGAACTTGCGACCTTTGGGTTATGAGCCCAACGAGCTACCAGGCTGCTCCATCGCGCGGCAAGATAGAAGTATAGCTTATTCTGCGGCGTTTTGCGAGGCTTCCGAAGATTCTTTCTCTTCGGCGCGATCCACCAGTTCAACGAGTGCCATCGGGGCGTTGTCACCCACGCGGAAACCCATCTTCAGGATGCGGGTGTAGCCGCCCGGACGTGCCGCGAAACGCGGGCCCAGATCAGCGAACAGCTTGACGACGCTGTCGCGGTCGCGCAGGCGGTCGAAGGCCAGGCGCTTGTTGGCGAGCGTGGGCTTCTTGGCCAGGGTGATCATCGGTTCGATGACGCGACGCAGTTCCTTGGCCTTGGGGACCGTGGTCTTGATGACTTCATGCTCGATGAGCGAATTCATCATGTTCTGCAGCATCGCCAGGCGGTGCGAGCTGGTGCGATTGAGTTTACGAAGGCCGTGTCCGTGACGCATGGTGCTTTTCCTTTACTTTATAAAAACAGGCAGCCGGATCAGGTACTGCCCATTGCACTGGCCCCGCACCGCAAGGTGCAAGAGGGGCCTATCTTTCGATGAATCGAATTATCGCTTGTCGAGGCCGGCCGGCGGCCAGCTTTCGAGCTTCATACCCAGGGTCAGACCGCGCGAAGCGAGGACTTCCTTGATTTCGTTGAGCGACTTGCGACCCAGGTTCGGGGTCTTGAGCAGCTCGTTCTCAGTGCGCTGGATCAGGTCACCGATGTAGTAGATGTTCTCGGCCTTCAGGCAGTTCGCCGAACGGACCGTGAGTTCGAGCTCGTCGACCGGGCGCAGCAGGATCGGATCGAACTGCTGGGCGCTGCGCGGTGCGGGCGCATCGAACGCAGCGAGTTCACCACCTTCGAGCTGTGCGAACACGGCAAGTTGTTCCACCAGGATCTTGGCCGAGGCGCGGACCGCATCTTCCGCGGTGATGGCACCGTTGGTCTCGATCTCGATGAGCAGCTTGTCCAGGTCGGTGCGCTGCTCGACGCGGGCGCTTTCGACGGTATAGCTCACGCGCTTGACGGGCGAGAACGATGCATCGAGGACGATGCGGCCGATCGACTTGGTCGGCTCGTCGGCGTAACGGCGCATCGTGCCGGGCACGTAACCGCGGCCCTTCTCGACCTTGATCTGCATGTCGAGCTTGCCGCCTTGCGACAGATGAGCGATGACGTGATCGGGGTTGATGATCTCGACGTCGTGCGGCGTCTGGATGTCCGATGCCAGCACCGGGCCTTCGCCGTCCTTGCGCAGGCTCAACGTGACTTCATCGCGGTTGTGGAGCTTGAACACCACACCCTTGAGGTTCAGCAGGATGTTGACGACGTCTTCCTGGACGCCATCGATCGACGAGTACTCGTGGAGCACGCCTGCGATCGTCACTTCGGTGGCCGAATAACCGACCATCGACGACAGCAGCACGCGACGCAGCGCGTTGCCCAGCGTGTGGCCGTAGCCGCGCTCGAAAGGCTCGAGCGTCACCTTGGCCTTGTTGGCGGCGATTTGCTCGACCTGGATGGTCTTGGGTTTCAGCAGGGTGGTTTGCATGCAGACTTCCTCTCAATACCCCCGGTTCGTTACACCGGTAAGGCTGGTGAAGTGCCCTGTCGCGGTGCAGCGCGGAGGGAACAAAAAATCACAAGGACGAGGCCGCGCAGCAGCTTCGTCGTCGTCCGTTTAGCGCGAATAGAGTTCGACGATCAACGATTCGTTGATGTCGGCTGCGAATTCGTCGCGATCCGGAACCTTCTTGAAGGTGCCTTCTGCCTTGTCGGCGTTCACATCCACCCATGCCGGCATACCGACTTGCGCTGCGAGCTGCAGGGCTTCGGCAATGCGGGTCTGCTTCTTCGACTTGTCGCGCACGGCGATCACGTCGCCGGTCTTGACCAGGTACGACGCAATGTTCACCGACTTGCCGTTGACCGTGATCGCCTTGTGCGACACGAGCTGGCGCGCTTCGGCACGCGTCGAGCCGAAGCCCATGCGATAGACGACGTTGTCCAGGCGCGATTCAAGGATGAACAGCAGGTTGGCGCCGGTGTTGCCACGGCGACGATCGGCTTCCTCGAAGTAGCGGCGGAATTGCTTTTCCAGCACGCCGTACATGCGCTTGACCTTCTGCTTTTCGCGCAGTTGCAGGCCGAAATCGGAGGTGCGTTGACCCGAAGTGCGACCGTGCTGGCCGGGCTTGGAATCGAACTTCGACTTGTCCTGGATCGAACGGCGTGCGCTCTTGAGGAACAGGTCGGTGCCTTCACGGCGGGAGAGTTTGGCCTTGGGGCCGAGATAGCGTGCCACTTGATCTTCCTTTTATGTCATCTGCCGCGCGTTTCGCACGGGAGCCATCAGCGGCGTGCCGATGGCGGTGGGCTTGTCGTTGAAAACAAAATGCGCAGCCGCCGTGAAGCGGACTGCGCGTTGCGTCGAACGCTTAGATGCGACGACGCTTTTGCGGACGGCAACCGTTGTGCGGCACCGGGGTCACGTCGGCAATGGAATTGATCCGGATGCCGAGCGCAGCCAGGGCGCGCACCGACGATTCGCGACCAGGACCGGGGCCCTTGATCTCGACGTCGAGGTTCTTGATGCCTTGTTCGACTGCAGCACGACCCGCCACTTCCGAAGCGACCTGTGCAGCAAAAGGCGTCGACTTGCGCGAGCCCTTGAAGCCTTGGCCACCCGACGACGCCCACGACAGAGCGTTGCCCTGGCGGTCCGTGATCGTGATGATCGTGTTGTTGAACGAAGCGTGCACGTGAGCGATACCGTCCGCAACGTTCTTGCGAACCTTCTTGCGAACGCGCTGTGCGGCGTTGTTGGCAGGAGCTTTAGCCATGCTGATTTATCCTTATTTCTTCAGGGACTGCGCAGCCTTGCGCGGACCCTTGCGGGTGCGGGCATTGGTGCGCGTGCGCTGGCCGCGCATCGGCAGGCCACGGCGATGGCGGAAGCCACGATAGCAACCGATGTCCATCAAGCGCTTGATGTTCATGGTGGTCTCGCGGCGCAGATCGCCCTCGATGGTGAAGAGAGCGATCTGGTCGCGGATCTTTTCGAGATCAGCGTCGGTCAGATCCTTGATCTTCTTCGAATATTCGATGCCGCTCGCTTCGCAGATTTGACGGGCGCGGGTGCGACCGATACCGAAGATGGCGGTCAGGCCGATCTCAGCGTGCTTGTGCGGCGGAATGTTGATGCCAGCAATACGTGCCATGTGCGTCCTCTAATACTCTTTGATCAACCCTGGCGCTGCTTGTGGCGCGGGTCGGTACAGATCACACGCACCACACCTTTGCGGCGGATGATCTTGCAATTACGGCAGATGGTTTTGACCGAAGCCGAAACTCTCATTTGATTCTCCTAAAACTTGTTCAACGCGGCGAACAATCGCCTGAAACACTATCAATGCGCGTCCGCCTTGCGGCGTCGACTTTCGAACCTTCTGAACCCCTACGAGGTCTTGAAGTTGGCCTTCTTGAGCAACGACTCGTACTGCTGGGACATCATGTAGTTCTGCACCTGGGCCATGAAGTCCATGGTGACCACCACAATGATCAGCAATGAGGTTCCACCGAAATAGAACGGCACGTTGTACTTGAGGATCAGGAACTCCGGCAGCAGGCAGACGAAGGTGATATACACCGCGCCAGCCAATGTCAGGCGAACCAGGATCTTGTCGATGTAGCGCGCTGTCTGGTCACCCGGGCGAATACCCGGAATGAACGCGCCACTCTTCTTCAGGTTGTCGGCAGTTTCCCGGCTGTTGAACACGAGTGCCGTGTAAAAGAAGCAGAAAAACACGATCGCGGCAGCGTAGAGCATCACATAGATCGGCTGACCAGGTGTGAGCGCGCTTGCAATGTCCTTCACCCAACGCATGCTTTCGCCTGTGCTGAGCCATCCGACCAGCGTTGCCGGCAGCAGGATGATGGACGATGCGAAGATCGGAGGAATCACGCCAGCCATGTTCAGCTTCAGGGGCAGGTGCGACGATTGACCGCCATACACCTTGTTGCCGACCTGACGCCGCGCATAGTTCACGAGAATCTTCCGCTGGCCACGTTCGACGAACACCACGAAGTAGGTCACCAGGGCAACCACGGCAACGATGAAGATCGCGACCAGCACATTCATGGCACCTGTTCGGACCAGCTCCAGCAACCCACCCACCGCGTTCGGAAGACCGGCCGCGATGCCTGCAAAGATCAGGATCGAGATGCCGTTGCCCAAACCGCGTTCGGTGATCTGCTCGCCCAGCCACATCAGGAACATCGAGCCAGCGGTGAGGCTGACCATGGCCGTGATGCGAAAGCCCAGGCCCGGTGCGATGACCAGACCCGCCGACGACTCGAGCGCCACTGCGATGCTGAAGGACTGGAACATGGCCAGACCCAAGGCACCATAGCGCGTGTACTGCGTGATCTTGCGCCGTCCCGCTTCGCCTTCCTTCTTCATCTGCTCGAAGGTCGGCACCACGTAGGTCATCAATTGCATGATGATCGACGCAGAGATGTACGGCATGATGCCGAGCGCGAACACGGTGAAGCGCGACAGCGCACCGCCCGAGAACATGTTGAACAGGCTCAGGATGCCGCCCTGCTGCCCCTGGAACAGCTGTGCCAGCTGGTCCGGGTTGATGCCCGGTACGGGAATATGCGCCCCGACCCGATACACCACGAGAGCGAGCAGCAAAAACACGAGCCGGCGACGGAGGTCACCGAACTTGCCTGTTTTTGCGAGCGTTGCCGCGTTAGTTGCCACGAAGAACTACTTTCAGTCCGTTGTCGTCAGGCGACGCTGCCACCAGCGGCTTCGATCGCCGACTTGGCGCCGGCGGTAGCGCCGATGCCCGTCAGCTTCACAGCCTTGGTGAGTTCGCCGGTCTTGATGATCTTCACGACCTTGATCATGTGAGCCACCAGACCTGCCTGCTTCAGAGCGAGCATGTCCACTTCGGCCAGGCCGAGCTGCTCCAGGGAAGCCAGCGTCACTTCGGCGTTGTACTTGAGCGTCTGCGACTTGAAGCCACGCTTGGGCAGGCGACGCTGCAGAGGCATTTGACCGCCTTCGAAGCCCACCTTGTGGTAGCCGCCCGAACGCGACTTCTGACCCTTGTGACCGCGACCTGCAGTCTTGCCGAGGCCGGAGCCGATGCCGCGACCGACACGACGCTTGGCGTGCTTGGCGCCATCCGCCGGCTTGATGCCATTGAGTTCCATATCAGTCTCTCTTACAGAACTTTGACCAGATAACTGATCTTGTTGATCATGCCGCGCACTGCGGGCGTGTCCTGCAGTTCGCTCACGCTGTTGAGCTTGCGCAGACCCAGGCCACGGACGGTGGCGCGATGCGATTCCTTGGTGCCGATCGGGCTCTTCACCAGCTGCACCTTGAGGGTTTGTTGTTGCGTCGTCATTTCGATGCTTCCGATCAGGCGAAGATATCTTCGACGGTCAGGCCGCGCTTGGCAGCGACTTGCGATGCCGTCGTCGAGTTCTTCAGGCCGTCCAGGGTTGCACGGACCATGTTGTAGGGATTCGACGAACCATGGCTCTTGGCCACGATGTCGGTGATGCCCAGGACTTCGAACACGGCGCGCATCGGGCCGCCAGCGATGATGCCGGTACCCTTGGGTGCCGGGATCATGACAACCGAAGCGGCGCCATGGTGACCCGTCACGCGATGATGCAGCGTGCCGTTCTTGATCGAGATCTTGAACAGGTTGCGACGGGCTTCTTCCATCGCCTTTTGCACGGCAGCAGGCACTTCCTTGGACTTGCCCTTGCCCATGCCGACCTTGCCGTCGCCGTCGCCGACCACGGTGAGGGCTGCGAAACCGAGGATACGACCACCCTTCACCACCTTGGTGACGCGGTTGATCGCGATCATCTTCTCGCGCAGACCGTCTTCAGGGCCTTCGTTCTGCGTTCTTGCTTGAATCTTTGCCATTTTGAATCTCGTGTCCGGTTAGAACTGCAGACCGGCTTCGCGGGCTGCTTCGGCCAGGGCCTTGATGCGGCCGTGGTAAGCGAAACCTGCGCGGTCGAATGCAACCTTCTCGACACCGGCAGCCTTCGCCTTTTCAGCGATGCGCTTGCCGATGGCGGTGGCAGCGGCGGCATTGCCACCCTTGCCAGCGCCGCCGAGGGAAGTACGCACTTCGGCTTCCGCCGTCGAGGCCGTTGCGATCACCTTGGTGCCGTCGTCGGAGATGACGGTGGCATAGATGTGCAGGTTCGTGCGGTTCACCGTGAGGCGAGCCACGCCTTGCGTCGCGATCCGGATGCGGGTCTGACGCGAGCGGCGCAGACGTTGTGCTTTTTTGGTCAACATCATTTTGCTGCCCCTTACTTCTTCTTGGTCTCTTTGATCACGATCTTTTCGTCCGAATAACGGATGCCCTTGCCCTTGTAAGGCTCAGGCGGACGAACAGCACGGATCTCCGCGGCGATCTGGCCGACGCGTTGGCGGTCAGCACCCTTGATCACGACTTCCGTCGCGGTCGGGGTCGTCACCGTGATGCCCTGGGGCATGTCGATGTTGACGGGGTGCGAGTAACCGACTTGCAGGTTCAGCTTCGCGCCTTGCGCAGCTGCCTTGTAGCCGACGCCGACGAGGTTGAGCTTCTTCTCGAAGCCCTTCGTCACGCCGACGACCATGTTGTTGACCAGCTGGCGCAGCGTGCCGCTCATCGCATTCGCTTCACGCGATTCGTTGGCGGGCTCGAAGCTCAGCTTGCCGTCGTTGTTCACGACCTTCACCAGGGGATTGCGATGCAGGTTGAGCGTGCCGCCCGTACCCTTGACGCTAATCTGGTCTTCCTTGATCGACACATCCACACCTGCGGGGATGGCGACCGGCATTTTTCCGACTCGGGACATTTCAGTAACTCCTCAATGTCTCGGTTAGGCGACGTAGCACAGAACTTCGCCACCGACACCGGTAGCGCGAGCCTTGCGGTCGGTCATCACGCCCTGGGGGGTCGTGACGATGGCGACGCCAAGGCCGTTCTGGACTTGCGGAATGGCTGCGCTGGCCTTGTAGACGCGCAGGCCAGGACGGCTCACACGCTCGATGCGCTCGATGACCGGACGGCCAGCGTAGTACTTCAGCGTGATTTCAAGCTCGCTCTTGCCGGCTTCGGTCTTGACCTGGAAGCCGTCGATATAGCCTTCGTCCTTGAGGACTTGTGCGATCGCGATCTTCACCTTGGAAGAAGGGATCGACACGGTGGGCTTCGCCACCATCTGCGCGTTACGGATACGCGTCAGCAGGTCGGCAATGGGATCACTCATGCTCATGTTGTTTGCTCCTGCCTGGCTTACCAGCTGGCCTTGGTGACACCGGGGATGTCACCCTTGAAGGCCAGTTCACGGATCTTGGCGCGAGCCAGACCGAATTGGCGGAAAGTGCCACGCGGACGACCGGTGATTTCGCAACGGTTGCGCTGGCGCGTCGGATTGGCGTTGCGCGGCAGCTTTTGCAGGCCGAGGCGTGCAGCGGCGCGCTCTTCGTCGCTCTTCGATTGGTCGTTGGAAGCAGCCTTGAGTTCGGCGTGCTTTGCAGCGTACTTGGCGACCAGCTTGTCGCGCTTGAGTTCGCGCTGGATCAGGGATTGTTTAGCCACGGTTCGCCTCAGTTCTTGAACGGGAAACGGAAGCCAGCGAGAAGCGCCTTGGCTTCTTCGTCGGTCTTGGCCGTCGTCGTGATGCTGATATTGAGACCGCGCAGGGCATCGACCTTGTCGTATTCGATCTCGGGGAAAATGATCTGCTCTTTGACGCCGATGTTGTAGTTGCCACGGCCGTCGAATGCACGACCGGAGATACCGCGGAAGTCACGAACGCGCGGCAGGGCCACGGTCACGAAACGGTCCAGGAACTCGTACATCTGCACGCCGCGCAGCGTGACCATGCAGCCGATCGGTTGCATTTCGCGGATCTTGAAACCAGCGATGGCCTTCTTCGACTTGGTGACGACCGGCTTCTGGCCAGCGATCTTGGTCAGGTCGCCGACAGCGTTGTCGAGAACCTTCTTGTCAGCGACTGCTTCGCCCACGCCCATGTTGAGCGTGATCTTGGTCAGACGGGGAACCTGCATCGGCGAGGTGTAGCCGAACTTTTCGGTCAGGTCCTTCGCGATCTTTTCGCGATAGATTTGTTGGAGACGTGCCATGTGAGTACTCCTTAGGCGATCTTGATTTCGTCGCCGCTGGACTTGAAGACGCGAACGCGCTTGCCGTCCGTCATCTTGATGCCCACGCGATCGGCCTTGCCGGTCGCAGCATTGAAGATGGCCACGTTCGATTGGTGAATCGGCATGGTCTTCTCGACGATGCCGCCCGTCGTACCCTTGAGCGGGTTCGGCTTGGCGTGCTTCTTGACGATGTTGATGCCGTCGACGATCAGATACGAGTCGTCTTTGCGCAGCGACACAGTGCCGCGCTTGCCCTTGTCACGACCGGCCAACACGATGACCTGGTCGCCTTTGCGAATCTTGTTCATGGCGTTGTCCTTAGAGAACTTCGGGAGCCAGCGAGACGATCTTCATGAACTTCTCGGTGCGCAGTTCGCGCGTGACCGGTCCGAAGATGCGGGTGCCGATCGGCTCCAGCTTGGCGTTGAGCAGCACGGCGGCATTGCCGTCGAACTTGACGAGCGAACCGTCTGCACGACGGATGCCCTTGGCGGTGCGAACGACCACTGCGCTGTAGATCTCGCCTTTTTTAACGCGACCACGCGGGGCGGCTTCCTTGATGCTGACCTTGATGACGTCGCCCACGCTGGCATAACGCCGCTTGGAGCCACCGAGCACCTTGATACACAGGACGGATTTCGCGCCTGTGTTGTCGGCCACTTCGAGCCTGGATTCAGTTTGGATCATGTCTATTGGTTCCCAACTTGTACCGGGAACCACAATAAGCAGTACCTCGGTCAGTCTTGGGCCCGTCGTCCACACCCCAAACCACTTGGAGTGCTTCCGCTGGGCAGAAGCTTCGCCTTTTTGTAGCGAAGCCCGCGATTGTTGCACAGCACATTCGGGTTGTCAACGCCCCGTCTCAAAGATTCACGACACCCCACGGAGCGGCGACAATTTCGCGTTGCTTTGTCACTCTGCATCAGCACGCCGCCTGGCCTCCCCTTTTCACTTCGTCCGCCCAAGATGTCCAACTCCGCCACACCCCTCTCCGCTGCCGCGCTGCCGGCCCTCGCCTTCATCGGCGGCGGCAACATGGCCAGCGCCATCCTGGGCGGCCTGATCCAGCAGGGTCTGCCTCCCGCCTTGATCGAGGTCGTCGAGCCCTTCGAGGAAGCGCGGGCACGTCTGGCCCAAGAGTTTGGCGTCACGGCGCAACCGGCCGCCAGCCAGGCCCTGGCGCGGTGCGCACTGGTGGTGTGGGCGGTCAAGCCCCAGACTTTTGCGGAAGCGGCCGCGCCCGTGCGTGCGCTGGCGGGCCAGAGCCTGCACCTGAGCGTGGCCGCGGGCATTCCGTCGGAAAGCATTGCGCGCTGGCTCGGCACCGAGGCCGTGGTCCGTGCCATGCCCAACACGCCGGCGCTGGTCGGCAAGGGCATGACCGGGCTGTTCGCACGCAACCAGGTCGACGCCGCCGGCCGCGCGCTGGTCGAGCAGGTGCTCGCGCCTACCGGCCATCTGCTCTGGGTCGACCAGGAAGCCGCCCTTGACGCCGTCACCGCCATGTCGGGATCGGGCCCCGCCTACGTCTTCTATTTCATCGAGGCGATGACCGAGGCTGGCATTGAGATGGGTCTGCCGCCCACGCAGGCCCACCAACTGGCCGTGCGCACCTTCACAGGCGCCTCGGCATTGGCAGAGGCCGCCAGCGAACCGCCTTCGGTGCTGCGCGCGCGCGTCACGTCCAAGGGCGGCACCACCTACGCCGCCATCAGCAGCCTCGAAGCCGCCGATGTGAAGGCGCAGTTCAAGTCGGCGATCCGCGCCGCCGAGCAGCGCGCCCGCGAACTGGCGGTGGAGTTCGGCAAGGCCTGAGCGCCCGGCCCGGCGCCCACGCGGCAGGCAGCCCGGGACCTCAGGGCAGCGCGTAGGCGACAACCACGCCGACGAACACCGTGAAGCCGAGCCAGTGGTTCAGCCGGAAGGCCTTGAAGCAGCCCTCGCGCGTGCGGGTGCGGATCAGGCGCCAATGCCAGAGCGCCTGCACGGCAGCAACCGCGATGGTCACCAGGAAAACAGGGCCCAGCCCCGCGCGGACACCGACCACCGCCCACAGCAGCAGGAAAAGCGCGTAGCACAGCATGACCGCCAGCACATCGAAGCGGCCGAAAGTGATGGCGGACGTCTTCATGCCAATTTTCAGGTCGTCGTCGCGGTCGACCATCGCGTACTCGGTGTCGTAGGCCAGCACCCAGCCCAGGTTGCCGAGCAGCAGCAGCCACGCGGCAGCCGGCACGCGCGCCAGGAACGCGCTGGCAGGCACGTCGGCGCCACCCGCCGCGCAGAACGCCATCGGAATGCCGATCGAGAAGGCAATGCCCAGCACCGCCTGAGGAATGGACACGTAGCGCTTGGCAAACGGGTAGACGAGCGTCACGCCCAGGCCGACGAAGGCCCAGGCGATCACGGCCGCATTGGTGGTGAGCGCCAGGCCGAACGCCGCCAGCGCCAGCAGGGCACCGAAGCCGAGCGCCTGTTTCACGGAAATGGCGCCGCTCGTCACCGGGCGTTGCGCCGTGCGCTTGACGTGCCGGTCGAAGTCGCGGTCGGCCACATCGTTGACGCAGCACCCTGCGCTGCGCATGAGGATCGTGCCCAGCACGAAGACTGCAAGCAGATGCCAGCCGGGCCAGCCACCGGAGGCGAACCACAGCGCGCCCAGCGTGGGCCACAGCAGCAACAGCCAGCCGGCGGGCCGGTTCCAGCGAATCAGATCCAGATACAGCGACAAGCGCCCGGCAGCCATCAAACCCACTCCCCAATGAAAAAGAGCGGCCATTGTGCCGCTCTCTCCTGCATTCGAAACCCTGGGGGCTGGGGGAGAGGCTTACTCTTCCAGCAGCGAGCGCAACATCCAGGCCGTCTGGTCGTGCACCGCGCAGCGTGCGGTCAGCATGTCGGCGGTCGGATCGTCGCCCGCCTCTTCGGCCACGGGGATGAACTCGCGCGCAATGCGCGACACGGTTTCATGGCCCTTGACCAGAATGCGCACCATCTCCATGGCCTTGGGCGGCTCCTGCGGCACGTCCGGCACAGTCGCGATCTTGCTGAATTCGGCGTAGGAACCCGGTGCGTAGTGACCCAGCGCACGGATGCGCTCGGCGATCACATCGGTCGAGCCCCACAGCTCGGTGTACTGGTTCATGAACATCGCGTGCAGCGAGTTGAAGTGCGGGCCGGTCACGTTCCAATGGAAATTGTGGGTGGTGAGGTACAGCGTGTACGTATCGGCCAGCACGCGGCTCAGGCCTTCGGCGATCGCCGCACGGTCCTGGCGGTCGATGCCGATGTTGATCATCGGCGCGTTGCGGCTGCCCGACTCCGAGGCGACCTTGGTGCCGCCCTTGGTGGGCACCTTGCCTGCGTCGGCCGCGGGTGCGTCGGCGATGGGAGACTTTGCTTTCTTGCTGGGTGCTTTTGCCATGAGGACAGTTCCTTCTTTGCTTTTGAACGAGGTGACGGTTCGACTGTAGGGGCGGCCGGGCGGCATCGCAACAGAGAGACTCTATCGCAGCCATTGAGGCTTGCGGCATCGCGGTGCGTAGGCAAAACGCGCAATCTGCAGCATCCCGTACGGCCCCGGCGGCCCGCCTCGCCAGCGCCGCTCAGGACAGCCGCTTGACGCCGGGAAGCTCGCAGCCGTAGATCGCGTTGCGCAGCGCGGCGATGGCCTCGTAACGGGTGAAGCTGCGGCGCCAGGCCAGCACCACGCGCCGCGTCGGCGGCTCACGGCCCTGGCCGTCGCTGATCGGCAGGTAGCGCACCATGTCTTGGTCCTTGCGGCCTCTGCCCTTGGGCTTGAGTGCTTCGGCCGGCACCGACAGCCGCGGCACCAGCGTCACGCCCATGCCCGAGGCCACCATGTGCTTGATCGTCTCCAGCGACGAGCCCTCGAAGCTCTTGCGGATGCCTTCCGCGTTGCTGGAGAAGCGCGCGAACTCCGGGCACACCTCCAGCACGTGATCGCGAAAGCAGTGCCCGGTGCCCAGCAGCAGCATGGTTTCGTCGCGCAGCTCTTCAGAGGTGATCGACAGCTTGGCTGCCAGCGGGTGCGCCACCGGCAGCACGGCGACGAAGGGTTCGTCATAGAGCGGCGCGATCGCCAGGCCGGTGTCGGGGAACGGCTCGGCCATGATGGCGCAGTCGATCTCGCCGGCGCGCAGCATGTCGAGCAGCTTGACCGTGAAGTTCTCCTGCAGCACCAGGGGCATCTGTGGCGTGCGCGTGATGTTCTGGCGCACCAGGTCGGGCAGCAGGTACGGCCCGATCGTGTAGATCACGCCCAGGTTCAGCGGCCCGGCCAGCGGGTCCTTGCCGCGCTTGGCAATTTCCTTGATGGCCGCCGCCTGGTCGAGCACGGTCTGCGCCTGCTGCACGATCTGCTCGCCCAGCGGCGTGACGGTCACCTCGCCGGCACTGCGCTCGAACAGCTTGACCTCCAGCTCGTCCTCGAGCTTCTTGATCGCCACCGACAAGGTCGGCTGCGACACATAGCAGGCATCGGCCGCCTTGCCGAAATGCCGCTCGCGGGCGACAGCAACAATGTATTTGAGTTCGGTCAGGGTCATAGCTTGCGTCAATTATGCGCAAGGTCGGCGCTGCTGCGCCCGCCGTGTCCGGCACAAGGGGCTTTCAGGCCACCACGACGGCCGCTTCAGGCCGCCTCAGTCCGCTTCACGCCCATTGCCAGCAGCGATGCGCGCAAGGCGAGCCGCACCGGGGTTGCGGCCAGCTCGCCGCCCGCCAGGGCGTTGAGCCGGTGGCCGTCCAGCGCATGCGGCACCTGCCACAGGTACGCCATGGCCGCAACCTCGCGCCACATCGGCACCAGGAGCCCGGCCGCGCGCAACAGCCGCCAAGGCATGCGGCCGTGGCGAAAGCCGCCTGCAGGCGCGAGGCCCAGGTCGCAGGCCGCCGCCTCGAGTTCCGCCAGCAGTTCAGCGCCCGTCAGCGTATGGCCCGCGAAGTGCCAGACATCGAAGTGCGGCGTGTCCGGCCGCTGCGGCTGCGCGGCCACCCGCACGAAGGCCCGTGCCAAATCGGGCAGGTAGGCCCAGGCGTGTGCGATGTCCATGGCACCGGGGTAGACCAGCTTGCCCGAGGCGATCGACTTCGCGATCACCAGATCGATCCAGCTCCCGGTGCCCGCCCCGAAGAAGTCGCCCGCGCGCACGACCGAGGCACGAAAGCCGCCGACGGCGGCACGCCGGGCCATCAGCGCCTCCATCTGCACGCGGATCTCGCCCTTGCGCGTGCTGGGCTGCATCGGCGTGGTCTCGCTGAGCACGGCGGGCATCGTGGCGCCGAAGTTGTAGACGTTGCCCGGCAGCACGAAGTGCGCGCCCAGTCGCTCGGCGAGGTCCAGCCCGCGCTGCAGGCCGGGCAGCGCCTCGCTGTCCCATCGCGTATAGAGCGGATTCACGCCGTACACCACCACGCGTGCCGGGGCCGCGGCGGCCGCCAGCTGCGCGTTGTCCGACAGCCCGATGCGCAGCACATCGACCCCCGCGGGCAGCAGCGGCGACGGCTCCCGCCGCACCTGGGCGCGCACCGACCAGCCCGCCGCGTGGAAAGCCTGCGCCGCCGCGCACCCCAGGCGACCGTTGGCGCCCAGGATCAGCACGACGGGCCGCGCAGGGTTGGAAGACGAAGGGCGAGAGGACATGAAAGACTCCTGAGCAATGGACATGCGGCGAGTCTGCGCAATACCGCCACATTCATCCATCGGCGATCCGAGCAATCCAGCCATACACTTTCGCATGCCCCCACCCAACCTCGACCGTTTCGACTGGACCCTGGTCCGTAGCTTCCTGGCGGTGCTCGACGCCGGCAGCCTGATGGGCGCCGCGCGCCGCACCGGTGCGCTGCAGCCCACGCTGAGCCGCCACATCGCCGAGCTGGAGACGCAGCTCGGCGCACCGCTGTTCGAGCGCACCGGACGCGGCGTCACGCCGACGCCGACCGCGCTCGCCATCGCCGAAGCGGCCCGCCAGATGGCCGATGGCGCACAGGCCATGGCGCGCGCGCTCGCCGGCCGGCGCAAGCAGACCACCGGTCTGGTGCGCGTGACCGCCAGCATGGTCGCGGCCACCTACCTGCTGCCGCCGCTGCTGACCGAACTGCGACGCCAGGAACCCGGCATCGCCATCGAACTCGTGGCCAGCAACCAGTTGAGCAACCTGCTGCAGCGCGAAGCCGACATCGCCGTGCGCATGGTGCGACCTGCGCAGGGCTCGCTGGTGGCACGCAAGCTCGGCGAGGTCGGGTTGGGCGCCTATGCGCACACCTCGTACCTCCAGCGGGCGGGCACGCCGCAGAACGTGGCGGACCTGGCCGGCCACACGCTGGTGGGCTACGCCGACGACGACCTGATGCTGCGTGGCTTCGCGGCCATGGGCATGCCGATGCAGCGCGACGCCTTCGCGATGCGTACCGACGACCAGGTGGCCTACGGCATGCTGGTGGCGCACGGCGCGGGCATCGGGTTCCTGGCGAACTACAACGCCCGCCACTGGCCCCACCTGCAGCGTGTGCTGCCACAACTGGCGATTCCGCCGCTGCCATGCTGGCTCGCGGTCCACCGCGAGATCCGCTCGAGCGCGGTGGTGCGACGGGTGTACGACTTTCTCGCGCAAGCCTTGCCGCCCCTGCTCGCGCAGGGCTGATGCGCAGCTCTGCGTGGCCGCTGCGCACTCACGCCTTCAGGTAATCCGCCTTGCTGCCGAGCCAGCGGTCGATGTGCTTTTGCGCCAGCCCCGGGTGGCGGTCGAGCATCAGCGGCGCGAGTTCGCGCGCCCAGTCGAGCAGCAGGTGATCGGTCTCCAGGTCGGCAAAGCGCAGCAGCGGTGCGCCCGACTGGCGCGCCCCCAGGAACTCGCCCGGCCCGCGGATCTCGAGGTCGCGCCGGGCAATCTCGAAACCGTCGCCGGTCTCGGCCATGGCGCGCAGCCGGGCACGCGCCGTCTCGCCGACGCGGCCCCCCTCGTTGGGCGCATAGAGCAGCACGCAGGCCGAGGCCGCCGCACCCCGGCCCACGCGGCCGCGCAGTTGGTGAAGCTGCGACAAGCCGAAGCGCTCGGCATGCTCGATCACCATCAGCGACGCATTGGGCACGTCGACGCCGACCTCGATCACGGTGGTGCTCACCAGCACCTGCACGTCGTTGGCGGTGAAGGCCGCCATCACCGCCTGCTTCTCGGCCGTCGGCATGCGCGAATGCAGCAGCGCCACGTTCACGTGGTCGCCCAGCATGCCGGCGAGTTCGTCGCGCGTCTCGGTGGCGTTGCGCAGGTCAACCGCTTCGCTTTCCTCGATCAGCGGGCAGACCCAGTACACCTGCCGGCCCTGGGCGAGCTGCGCCTGGATGCGGTCGATGACCTCGTCGCGCCGGTGCTCGGCCACCAGCTTGGTCACGATGGGCGTGCGGCCGGGCGGCAGCTCGTCGAGGGTGGAGACGTCGAGGTCGGCGTAGTAGCTCATGGCGAGCGTGCGGGGAATCGGCGTGGCGCTCATCATCAGCAGGTGCGGCTCGAGCCCCTGGGTGGCCTTGCCACGCAAGGCCAGGCGCTGCGCCACGCCGAAGCGGTGCTGCTCGTCGATGATCGCCAGCGCGAGCCGCTTGAAACGCACCTTCTCCGAGATCACGGCGTGCGTGCCGATGACCAGCGCGGCCTCACCGCTCTCCACCGCCGCCGACATCTCGTCGCGCGCCTTCTTCTTCTGGCTGCCGGTGAGCCAGGCCACGCGCAGGCCGCGGGTCTCCAGCAGCGGCGCGAGCCAGCCGATGAGCTTGCTGAAATGCTGCGCGGCCAGGATCTCGGTCGGCGCCATCAACGCGCACTGGAAGCCCGCGTCGATGCAGCGCGCCGCCGCGAGTGCAGCGACCACCGTCTTGCCCGAACCCACGTCGCCCTGCAGCAGCCTGTGCATGGGCGCGTCGCGCGCCAGGTCGCGCGTGATCTCCTCACCCACGCGTGCCTGCGCGCCGGTGAGCGCGAACGGCAGCACGGCCATCAGTTGCGCGTGGAGCGCCGTGGCTGCGTCCGACGACGGCAGGACCGGGGCGCGTTGACCCGCGCGCTCGCGCCGCGCCTGCAGCTGCGAGAGCTGCTGGGCGAGCAGTTCCTCGGACTTCAGCCGCTGCCAGGCCGGGTGGCTGCGGTCTTCCAGCGCAGCGATCGAAACGTCCGGTGTCGGGTAATGCAGGAAGGACAACGCGCTGCGCAGGTTCCACACCTCACCGGCGCCCGGCCAGCCCGCCGACGCCGGCACGGTTTCATCGAGCACCGCGCGCGCGAGCCCCGCCCGCACCTCGCGCCGCAGCACCGGCTGCGCCAGGCCCGCGACGGTCGGGTAGACCGGCGTCAACGCCTCGGGCAACTGGGTGCCGGCGGCCTTGACGGTCGGGTGCATCATCTGGCGCCCGAGGAAGCCGCCGCGCACCTCGCCGCGCACGCGCACGCGGGCACCGACGGCCAGCTGCTTCTGGTGGGACGGATAGAAGTTGAAGAAGCGCAACTGGCAGGTGTCGCTGCCGTCGTCGACCGTCACCACCAACTGGCGCCGCGGGCGGTAGCTGACCTCGCTGTCGAGCACCACGGCCTCGATCTGCCCCTGCTCGCCGTCGCGCAGGTCGGCCAGGCGGACGATGCGCGTCTCGTCCTCGTAGCGCATCGGCAGGTAGAGCGCGAAGTCGATGTCGCGCTGCAACCCGAGCTTGCGCAGCGCACGCTGCACCAGGCTCGGGCCGGTACCGGGAGGGCCTGCCGGCGCAGGCGCAGCGGCAGGCGCGGCCGCGGAGGTGTTGGAGCGGGCTTTCTTCGCGGGCACAGGCAAGGCTTCTAGCGCGGGCGGCAAAGGTCCGTCAAGGCGCTGCGGGCATCGGGGAACGTGAAGCGGAAGCCGGTTTGCAGCAGCCGCGCCGGCACCACGCGCTGGCCTTCAAGGAGCAGGTCGGCCTGCTCGCCGAGCAGCAGCTTGACGGGCGCGGCGGGCGTCGGCATCCAGCAAGGGCGATGCAGCACGCTGGCGGCCACGCGGGTGAATTCCTCCTGGCTCAGCGCGCCGGGCGCGGTGAAATTCCATGCCTGCGCGGCCGCGGATTCGCCCGCGCTTTCCGTCACGCGCCACACATGGGCCATGGCGCGGATCAGGTCGTGCACGTGCACCCACGACAGCCACTGCCGCCCGCTGCCCAAACGCCCACCGACGCCCAAAGAGATCGGTATCAGCAGCTGCGGCAGCGAACCTTGGTGACCCAGCACGAAGCCAAAGCGCATGCAGGCCACCTGCACGCCGTGCGCAACGGCCGCCTGCGCCGCCTGCTCCCAGCGCCTGCACAGCCGCGACATGAAGATGTCCTGCGGCGGTGCGTCTTCAGCCAGCTCGGTCGCATCGCCCTGTGGCTGCACACCGTAGTAGCCGATGGCGGAGCCCGACAGCAGCAGCCATGGCTTGCGCGGTCGCGTGCCGATCCAGGCGACCAATTGCTGCGTGAGCCCTTCGCGGCTTTGCAGCAGTTGCTTCTGGCGCCGCTCGCTCCAGCGCATGCCCAGGATGCGCGCGCCCGCGAGGTTGACGACCACGTCGATGTCGTCAGCAGCGGGTATGTCGCCGAGCGACTGCACGCAGCGCACCGCGCCGCCGAAGCCCCAGGCAGCCGAGCGCGCGTCGCGCGTCCACACCGTGACCGCATGGCCGTCGGCCAGCAGATGGCGCACGAGCAGCTGGCCGATGAAGCCCGTGCCGCCAGTGACCAGCACGCGCTGCGGCTTCGAGCCGAAGCGCACCGGCGCCTGCGCGTCACGTACCTGCGCCTGCTTCTGGCGCCTGAAGACCGCGCGCGCCGCCAGACCATCGCGCAGCCCCGACACACCCACGCCCACACCGCACAGCGCCAGGAAGGCACTGAGCCACCCGTGCGGCTGCCACACCATCGCGGTCGGCTGGGCAACCCAGTCCGCCGCGTTGATCGCCAGCAGTGCGATGAACGCCCCCCCGTTGATGGCCAGCACGGTGTGCGTGACCCGCTCGGAGGGCGGCAGCAGGCGGCTGCCGTCCTCGACCACGAAGTCCCACAGCGTGAGCACGATCTCGACGCCGAACACCGCCATCAGCACCCAGGCCCACGCGCCATGCCAGGCCCATGCCGAGAGGCCGATGAACAGCGCGCTGTAGATGGATGCACGCGTTGCGTGGATCGACAGCTCGCGCCCTGCCGTGGCGCGCTGCGGCAGCGCTTCGGTCCCCTCGTGGTGGTAGAGCGTGTCGAAGGCGCCCAGCGCACCCTGGGCCGCCATGAGTTGCAGGGCCAGCAGATGGGGATCGATCATGGCAGTGCTTTCGGTTCAGGCACTTCCTCGAACACGCCGACCTGGGTAAACGTCGTGCCCATCAGGCAGTGACGGATCTCGATGCGGATGTTGAAGCGCTCAGGTGTTTCGTTGTGGTGCCAGAGAAAGGTCTTGCCCGGGGTGAACAGGCCGGGCAAGGGAATGCGCCAGCCGAGCACGTCCCAGAAATACCCGTCGCTCTGGAAATGCAGGCTGCCGTTCTCCACGCTCAACACCAGCTTCATGCCCAGGCCCATGCCCACGTACTCCAGCACCTCGCCGCGTTCGCTCTCGCGCATGAAGCTGGTGAACTGGATGGGCTTTCGGCCGTGGAGCCGGTAGATGCGCTGCTTGTAGATGGCCGGGTCCTGCGGCTTGGCGTAGACCTGGATCTCGACGGGAAAGTGGCTGTCGCTGTACGGAATGAGCGCCCCCTGGATCAGGGGCTGTGTCAGGTGGCCGAGCAGCCGGCCGAAACGCGAGCAACGCAATTCGCTGAGCGTGCCCAGGTAGTGCAGCGCCTTGCCCGGCGAGGGGTTCTTGTCGAAGCGGCGACGGATGTCGGGATGCAGGCCATGCCAGGCCCTGCCCAGGATCTTCTTGAAGAGTTCACCTTCGGAGGGGCCGGGCAAAGGCTGCGCAGGAACGCGCGACGCGGGTGCATGTAAGTCGACCATGCGGTGATTCTGCCTTGGTGGTCCCGCACCAGCCGGCGACGCGACACGTTTTCCCGGCCATGGGACAATGCGGGCCGCCTTTCCCTTGTTCTTCCCATGCCTCCTTGGCACGGGCCCGTCCGGCCCTCAAGCACCATGCGCGCATTCACCCTCTCCGATTTCGACTTCGACCTGCCACCGGCGCTGGTCGCCCAGCATCCCGCAGACGAACGCACGGCATCCCGCCTGCTCGATGGCACGGATGACGCCCCTGTCGACCGCATCTTTCGCGACCTGCCCGACCTGCTGCGCAGCGGCGACCTGCTGGTCTTCAACGACACCCGCGTGGTCAAGGCACGTCTCTTCGGCGAAAAGCCGACCGGCGGCAAGCTCGAACTGCTGGTCGAGCGCGTGCTGCAGGGCCAGGAAGTGGTCGCGCACATGAAGGTCAGCAAGAAGCCGCCGGTCGGCACCGTGCTGCAGATGGTCGGCGGCTTCACGGCCACGCTGGTCGGACGCTGGCCAGCAGACGACGGCGCCCTCTTTCGCTTCGTCTTCGCCAGCCCGGCCGGCGAAGACCCGTACGCAATCATGGCGCGCTGCGGCCACGTGCCGCTGCCGCCGTACATTGAACACACCGATTCCGCCGAAGACGAGAGCCGCTACCAGACGGTGTTCGCGCGCGTCCCCGGCGCCGTGGCCGCACCGACCGCCGCGCTGCACTTCGACGAGGCCCTGCTGACCGCGCTCGACGCACGCGGCGTGCAACGCGCGAACGTCACGCTGCACGTCGGCGCCGGCACCTTCCAGCCGGTGAAGACCGAGAACATCGCCGAGCACACGATGCACGCCGAACGCTACGAGGTCCCCGAGGCCACGCAACGCGCCATCGCCGATTGCAAGGCGCGCGGCGGCCGCGTGGTCGCGGTCGGCACAACCACCGTGCGCACGCTCGAATCGTGGGCCAAGAGCGGCGTGGCGTCAGGCGACACGCGCATCTTCATCACCCCCGGCTTCGTCTTCGAACACGTCGACGTACTCATCACCAACTTCCACCTGCCCAAGAGCACGCTGATGATGCTGGTGAGCGCGCTGGCCGGCTACGAGCGCGTGATGGCGCTGTATGCCCACGCCATCACCCACCGCTACCGCTTCTTCAGCTACGGCGACGCCATGCTGCTGGCACGACAGGACTGACCCCATGCTGAACTTCGAACTGCTCACCACCGACCCGACCAGCCACGCGCGCCGCGGCACGCTCACCCTGAACCACGGCGTGGTGCAGACCCCCATCTTCATGCCCGTGGGCACCTACGGCACCGTCAAGGGCGTGATGCCGCGCAGCCTCGAAGAGATGGGCGCGCAGATCATCCTGGGCAACACCTTCCACCTGTGGATGCGCCCGGGCCTCGACGTGATGGCCAGCTTCGGTGGGCTGCACCAGTTCGAGAAATGGGACAAGCCCATCCTCACCGACTCCGGCGGCTTCCAGGTGTGGTCGCTGGGTGCGATGCGCAAGATCAGCGAGGAAGGCGTGAAGTTCGCGTCGCCGGTCAACGGCGACAAGCTCTTCCTCACGCCGGAGGTCTCGATGCAGATCCAGACCATCCTCAACAGCGACATCGTCATGCAGTTCGACGAATGCACGCCGTACGACACGAACGGCCACATCACGACCGAGGCCGAGGCGCGCACGTCGATGGAACTGAGCCTGCGCTGGGCCAAGCGCTGCAAGGCCGAGTTCGAGAAGCTCGAGAATCCCAACGCGCTCTTCGGCATCGTGCAGGGCGGCATGTTCGAGAACCTGCGCGAGGAATCGCTCGCTGCGCTGGTCGAGATGGACTTCCCCGGCTATGCCATCGGCGGCGTGAGCGTGGGCGAGCCGAAGGCCGAGATGCTGCACATCATGGGTCACACGCCGCACAAGCTGCCTGCGAACAAGCCGCGCTACCTCATGGGTGTGGGGACGCCCGAAGACCTGGTGCAGGGCGTGGCCGATGGCGTCGACATGTTCGACTGCGTGATGCCCACGCGCAATGCACGCAACGGCACGATGTTCACGCGCTTCGGCGACCTGAAGATGCGCAACGCGCGCCACAAGATGGACCCGCAGCCGGTCGACCCGAGCTGCACCTGCCATGCGTGCGCGGGCACATCAGGCATCAGCTGGAATGACGGCGGCCGCGAAGGCTTCAGCCGCGCCTACCTGCACCACCTCGACCGCTGCGGCGAGATGCTCGGCCCGATGCTGTGCACCATCCACAACCTGCACTACTACCTGAATCTGATGCGCGAAGTGCGTGAAGCGCTCGACGCGGGGCGCTTCGACGAGTTCCGCGCAAAGTTCAAGGCCGACCGCGCCCGCGGCGTGTAGCCCGCGTCGCAAAAAGCAAAGAGCCCGCAGTGCGGGCTCTTTGCTTGTTCGTGAAACACCGCGGAACCGGCTATGCCGGGCCGCAGGTTTTGCCCCCGGAAGGGGGTGGCGCTGCGACACGAAGTGCGCAAGCCTGGGGGCGAGCCTCACCCCCGCAGTTCGGCCGGCACGGTGCCGCCGTTGGCTGCGATGCGCGTCATGACCTGGCGGTGCAGCCAGAGGTTCCAGCCCGCGGAGCCCGGCTCGTCGTTGCCGGTGTAGATCAATTCATTGGCCAGTTCCTTGCGCGCGGCGAGGCTGCTGTCCAGGCCGAGCAGCTTCAGCAGGTCGACGATGGAGGTGCGCCAGTTCAGCGCGCTCGCGCCAGGCATGGCGTCCAGGATGGGGGTCACGTCACCCAGCGGAATCGAAGGCGGCGGCGCGACCGGGGCCGGCGCGCCCGCAGCAGCCGCTGGTGCGGGTGCCGGCGCAGCGGTCACCTCGGCAGCGTTGGCCGACGGAAAAATCTTGGAAAAAATCTTGCCAAAAATGCTCATGCGTACTCCTTGAATATCGGATTGGTTCTGTGAAATGCGGCGCTGGGCGCCGCATGGACTTCTATCACGCGGGCAACGCGCCGGCCATCGTTTCCCTGAGCGAAAGTGTTTGCTTTTGTGCCGACGTGCCGCATGCAGGACAGAATTTCGAGAAGGCGCTCTTGCGCGCATCGCAGGCCCCGCAATGGTCGAACAGGCCGATACCGCAATGGGGGCAGAAGTCGATTTCGGGGTTCTTCAGGTCGACCGGGCGCTCGCACCCCGGGCACACGCCCTTGGACAGGCGGGTGAGCGCGGTGTCGTAGCTGAGCTCCTCGCGTCGCACCAGCTCCGGCTGCGCTTCGGCCAGCCTCTGCCGCGCCAGGTAGCGGTTGAGTGCCGCGATGGCATAGCGCCCCGCCACCACCGTGACCACGATGCCCACCACGTAGCGCACATAGCCACCGTAGCTCGGCAGGTAGGGCACCAGTTCGACGAAGAAGGCGAACAGCGCGAAGAAGATGAAGCCCCAGACGAAAGGCCAGTAGGTGCCCTTGCGCTTCTTGGCGAACAACCAGCCCGCCACGACCAGCAGCGGCAGCGTGAGCGCCAGCCGGTAACCGAAGACGCGCATCTCCGAGCGGCGGAGTTCCGCATCGAGGCGGCCCTGCGCCTCGCGCTCTACCGCGCTGAGCGCCTGCTGCGCAGCGGCCTGCGCCTGCTGCGCATCGAGCGCGATCTGCCGCTGCGCATCGACCCGGGCCTGTGCCTCGTCCTCCTTCTGCTTGAGCAGATCGAGCCCGCGGGTGCGCGCAATGAGTTCGGGGTCCTGGTCGGGCTGCGCGGTGGCGCGGCGCGTGGCGATCCAGTTTTCGAAGGTCTCTCGTGCATTGCGGCTGGCCGTCTCGGCCACGCTGAGCTGCAACCCCGCCTGCTCCAACGCATCCGACGCTTTTTCCTGGGCGGTTTCGGCAGCTTGGACCCGCGCGTTCAACGGCCCGGCGACGGCCGGGTCCATGAACTGCTCGACGCGCAGCCGGCCTTCGACCTGCGGCAGGTCGTTCACGACCGTGCCACCCAGCCCGATGAGCGAGGCGGCAAACGCCGCCGCCACGACCCAGAGCCCGCGATGGAACCACTTTTCAGACAGACGCAATGACTTGCTCATTTTTCTCTACTCCTTGATGTCAGAAGGCCACGTTGGCCAGGGGCGGTAACACGACCGGTGCGGCGCCCAGGCCCGCGCGCGGCAACCAGGCGAACACCGAGTCGACGGTGACCGTCTCGATGCGGTCGGAAAACCGCTTGTCCCCCGGATGATCGTCGAACGCCACGTTGGCGGCCGTCAGGCGTCCGCCAAGCCGCGTGAGCGGACTGAGCCGCAGGGCGGTGGGCTCGTAGCCCTTGAACTGCAACCAGGCCTGGGCCTGGGCGCGCGTGCGCACGATCTCGGGCTCCATCGCGGCGGCCAGGGTCTCGGTCACCCACTGGTTGGACTGCTGGTAGGTCTGGCCCCACGCATAGCTGACGATGCTGTAGGGCGCCGTATGCAGGCGCGTGATGCGCGCGGGCGATTGCTCTTCGAGCAAGGCAAGGAGCTGTGCCTGCACCGCGGGCGTGGGCACGGCCCAGGCCGCCTGGTAGCGCCAGAGATCGTCGAGGAAGAACTCGCCGAGCCCCTGCCGGTACACCGCTGCCACCGCAGTGCCGCATTGGTTGAGCTTGTGGACCACGCGCCAGGGGCCCTCGCCGGTCTTGTAGGCGATGCCCAGGTGCGACCAGCGCAGGCCGTACTTGCTCAGGTCCTGGCCGGCACGCGCCAGCAGCACCACGCGTGCGCCGCTGGCGTCCAGCGCCTGCGCGGTGCGCAGCGCGAGGTCCATGCCCCGCGTGACCAGGGACGGCGACAGCTTTGCCGCCTGGCACGAACGACCCGCCTGCGCCTGGACGGTGAACCCGCCAAGGCCGGCCAGCACGACGAACGCGATGGCGGCGTGACGGCGGTTCATGTGAGCTTCTCGTTGTGCAGCAACGCGCGGCCGATCGCGTTGGGGATGAACGCCAGCACCTCGCCGGCCGCCGAGAGCACGACACCCGTGCCGATCACACTGACGAGCACCGCCGTGCCGGCCAACGTCGACACCCCCTGCGCTGCGCGGCCCGACACCCTGATGCTGGCACGCGCGCCGTCGGAGACGCGTTCGAGCAGATAGACCGTGCCTTCGGCCGAAGCTTCGACCGCGACCACCGTGAGCATGGCCCCGCCGACCGACAGCGCCACGGGGAGCGCGACCACTGCGCTGGCCGCCGTGCCGGCCGCCGCGGCAGAGCCGACCACCGAGGCGACCGGCATCAGGGACAGCGCGGCCGAGGCCTCGCTCTGGGCGCTGGCCGGCGGCGAAACGGCAAGGCCGGCGAAGGTCAGGGAGACGGTCAGGGCGGTGGCCAGGCAGGCCGCACGCAGGAATGACTTCATGAGGGACTTTCGATGAAAGGAAAAGGAAGCCAGCGGCAAGGAGCGCGAGCCGGACGGATCGATCAGTCAGCCTGCGCCGCTTCGACATGCGCCTCGCGACGGCCCTGCAGACGGGCCTCGGCCAGGTCGGCCTCGTGGCGGTCGCGCAGCGTCTTGGCCAGCGTGAAAGCCGAGCTCACGAGGAACAGCCAGCTCACGCCCAGGAAGGCCTTGTAGGTGTCGTTGATCTCCATGCGCAGGAGGCCCCAGCCGGTCAGGCCCATGGCGGTGAAGAAGCCGCCCCAGACCACCAGCTTCCACATCGGCACGTCCTTGCCCGCGGCACCGGCGCCGTTCTGGTTGTCACGCACGAACTTCGCGAGTACGAACACGGCCGACAGGCAGAATACATAGCCCATGACCATGAATGCCCGGTCCAGCGACTGCCCCGGCAGCCAGCCCAGCCCGGTGCCGCAGAGGAACACGGCAAGGCCGAACGACACCCACACCTGGTATTGCCAGGCGCGTGAGTCACGTTGAACGAAAACGGTCGGGGAAGATGCTTGCATGGCGGCCTCGCGGCGTGGTGAAGGTGAACGAATGATCGAACACCCCAGCGCCGGAGTACTTGACTGGACGCATCAGTCCTGCCACGCAGACCGAAAAGTATCAAAAAACGATACCTTCCGGCAATGAAATCACTCAACTGCGGTGCATATCTTCTCGCGTGAAGGGCCGCTCCACGCCAGCCATCCAGACCGCAATGTCTTCCAGCAGGTCCTGTGTCGGCGCCGGACGGCCTGGCGGAAAGAAGACCAGTGGCAGCAGCAGGCCAACCACCACCATCGGCCAACGCAGATCAGGATGCGCCCGCCGGTGCGCCAGGCCCAGGAAGACCGCACTCACCGTCACGCCCAGCAGGTAACCGGCCACCACCTCCGACACCGAATGCGCATCCACCGCCAGCCGCGAGACGCCGATGCCGGCGGCCAGCAGCCAGCCGAAGATCGCCGCCGCCACGCGCGCGCGGTGCCCCCAGCGCGAAGCCAGCAGCCACAACGCCACCGGCCACACACTGGCGGAGATGGCAGTGTGTCCGCTGAAACCGGTGAAGTTGAGCGCGCGGCTGCCCACGCCCCAGCCCAGAAACGCGAGCTTGGACCCGAGGATGAGCAGGCTGCCCGCGCCGAACACCAGGCACCAGAGCCAGGCGACCGGCCGCGTGCGCGGCGCCACCGCCAGCGCCAGGGCGATCAGCAGCGACACCGGTATCAGCAGGCCGCTGTCGCCCAGCCAGGTGAAGGCTTGCCAGAAGCCGAGGGGCAGCAGCGAATGAAAGCCCCAGGCAGCGTTGTTCGCGCCCATCAGGCCACCAGCAGCCGCGTCACGTGCGCATGCAGCGCCACCGGCTCGACCTCGGCACGTGGCACCGCGGCGCCCACGTTCAGCCCGACCCGGCTCCACACGCCGCGGCGGAAGGGCCGCGCCATGGCCACCTGCTTGCCGTCACGGCGCTCCACGCGACTGAAGAACGAGCCCCAGAGGTTCGTCAGGGCCATCGGGATCACCGGCGGATGGACACCGTGGCTCTCGGCCATCTCGACGATCTTCACCACACCGCCGCGAAAGGGCTGCAGGCTGCCGTCGCGCGTGAGCGCGCCTTCGGGAAAGATCGCCAGCAGATCGCCTTCGCGCAGCACCTGCACGGCCTGCACGAAGGCACGTTCGTAGGCCGTCGGATCCTCCTTCTGCGGCGCGATCGGAATCGCCTTGGCCAGGCGGAACAGCCAACCGAGCACCGGCACCGCGAAGATCTGGTGGTCCATGATGAAGCGGATCGGCCGCGGGCTCGCCGCCATCAGCAGCACCGCGTCGATGAAACTCACGTGGTTGCACACCAGCACCGCCGGACCTTCTGCCGGAATGTGCTCGGCGCCCCGGATGCGAAAGCGGTAGGCGACGCTGGACACGCCCCACGAAACGAAGCGCAAGAGGTACTCCGGCACCAGCATGAAGATGTAGAAGGCGACCACCGCGTTGGCGATGCCGGTGATCAGGAAGATCTGTGGAATCGTGAATCCCGCGCCCAGCAGCGCGCCGGCGAGCACGGAACTCACGATCATGAACAGCGCGTTCAAGATGTTGTTGGCCGCGATGATGCGCGCCCGGTGCGTGGGCTGGCTGCGCATCTGGATCAGCGCGTACATCGGCACGCTGTAGAGCCCGGCAAACAGCGACAGCAGCGCCAGATCGGCCATCACACGCCAATGGGCGGCCTGCGCCAGGAAGGCGCGCAGGCCCATCTGCGGCACGGCAGGCAGGCCGCGCGAGGCGACATACAGGTCGACGGCGAACACGCTCATGCCGATGGCCCCCAGAGGCACCAGACCGATCTCGACCTGCCGGCGGCTGAGCACTTCGCACAGCAGCGAACCCGCGCCGATACCCACCGAGAACACCACCAGCAGCAGCGAGGCGACCTGCTCGTCGCCGTGCAGCACCTCCTTGGCGAAACTCGGGAACTGGCTCAGGAACACCGCGCCAAAGAACCACATCCACGAAATGCCCAGCAGCGAGCGGAACACCACCACGTTGCCATGCGCCAGCTTCAGGTTGCGCCAGGTCTCGCTGACCGGGTTCCAGTTGATGACCAGCGACGGATCGGTGGCCGGCACCATCGGAATGCGCTGGGCCACGCCGCGCCCAACCAGCGCCAGCCCCAGGCAGGCCGCAGCCACCGTCGTGTGGCCGATGCCTGGCAACGCGACCAGCAGCCCACCCGCGACCTGGCCCAGCAGGATGGCCAGGAAGGTGCCCATCTCGACCATGCCGGTCCCGCCGGTGAGTTCGTGCGGTTGCAGCACCTGCGGCATGTAGGCGAACTTCACCGGCCCGAAGAGCGTCGAGTGCAAGCCCATCAGGAACACGCAGCCCAGCAGCACCGCCGCATCGGCACGCCAGAACCCCCAGGCGGCCAGCACCATGATGGCGATCTCCAGGTTCTTCACGAACCGGATCATCCGGGTCTTGTCGAGCTTGTCGGTCAGCTGGCCGGAGGTCGCGGAGAACAACAGGAAGGGCAGGATGAACAGCGCGCCGATCACCAAACCGGCCATCGCAGGCGGCAGCCAGCTGACCTGCAGCTGATAGGTCACCATCACGGTGAAGGCGAACTTGAACAGGTTGTCGTTGGCCGCACCGGCGAACTGGGTCCAGAAAAAGGGCGCGAAGCGCCGCTGGCGCAACAGCGCGAACTGGTTCGCATGCACAGGATGGTCGGGCACTGTATCGGCAGGGGGCATGTGCGAAGGGGAGGAAGTGGTCATGGCAAGGTGCCGGGCAGGCGGGCGAACGGTCGGAGGTCGGGCGATGGCGATCGCTGCGCAAGGATTGTGCAGCAGCCGTTCGACGACCCTAAGTCACAGGTGGCGGGCGGCCTCCGGGAATCGACAGAAGACCGATTGCAGCCACCGCGGGTATCTTCAGGCCATACCGCAACCCTTCGTTCCTTCGCCATGAGCACCACCATCGACCTCGTCCACGCCCTCAAGGGCGAACTCAAGAGCGCACGCATGACCTATGCCGATCTGGCGCGCGCCCTCGGCCTGGCGGAATCGAGCGTCAAGCGCATGCTCGCCAAGGGCGACATGCCGCTGAGCCGGGTCGACGCCATCTGCCGCGCACTCAAGATCGACTTTGCCGAGCTGGCCCGTCGCGTGGCCGATGCGCAGCCGCTGCTCACGTCGCTCACCCAGGCACAGGAGCAGGCGGTGGTGGCCAACAAGAAACTGCTGCTGGTGGCGATCAACGTGCTCAGCCAGTGGACGCTCGAACAGATCATTGGCGCCTACCGCATCAGCGAGACCGAGTGCATCGCGTGCCTGGCCCAGCTCGACCGCATCGGCATCATCGAGTTGCGGCCGCTCAACCGCTACCGGCTCAAACTCGCCAAGACCTTCCGCTGGCGCCCGCACGGGCCGGTCATGAACTTCTTCAGGGAGCACGTGGTGCTCGACTACTACCGCGGCGGCTTCGACGGTCACGGCGAAAGCATGCTGCTGGTGCACGGCACCATCAGCCGCGCGCTCGCGCCCGCGTTCGTCGACCGGATGCAGCGGCTCGCGCAGGACTTCGCGCAGCAGCACCAGGCCGACCAGAAGCTCGCCCCGGCCGACTGCGAGGGCTACACGCTGCTGCTGGGCATGCGCAATTGGGAGTTCGAGCTCTTCGCGAACATGCGCAGACAGGCCGGCGCAGGTGCTTAAGCCACGGGCTCGCTGGTGAACACCGTGAGCACACCCGTGTAGCCGTACACGTGGTTGCGCGCGATCTCGCCATTGGCGAAGAAGCCGACCAACGGCACGTCGCCCAGTGCGTGACGCACGACCTGCAGCTCGGCCCCTGGTGCACCGAAGTGCGGCCCGCCACGACCGACGCAGCTCACGTACACCGCGCCCGCGATGCGGCGTGCCGGATGCGGCGCCGATTCGGCCTCGCACCCAGCCACGGCGCGGGCGGTGGCCAGCGTCTGCTCTTCGGGCTCCAGCTCTTCTCGGATTTCCGCGCAGATGCGCATCAGGTCGGCGCGCGCGGCCTGCGCGTTGCGCCGCACGAAGCTCAGGTGCATGCCTGGCTCGACCATGTCGGCAATCGCCACGCCGCGGCGTGTCGGATCGAGCCCGATGATGTGGCGCACCAGCACGTCGGCGCCCAGGTCACCGGTGCGACGCAACCCGTCGCTGCCCGCGTCCGACAGGCCGACCATCGTCGCACGCACAGTCTCGATGGCGGGCTGCGGCCGGTCCAGGGAAATGTCCAGGTCGCGCAGCAGCACGTCGAGCGCAGGCTCGCCGTCGAGCTCGAGCAGCAGATTGCCGTCGCAGGCGCTCACCACATGCTGCGGCGACACCGGCTGGCAACCTTGCGTGACGCGCGAAATCAGCCGCACCCCTTCGCCGAACACGACGCCCGACAGGCCGCCGGAAAACACGCCACCCGCGGCACCGTGCCCGCGGATATTGCCGTTGCCGCCAACGGCGAACTGGATGAGCTCGCCGCGCCCGGACGACAGGCCGCCAAACAGGTAGCCGGTGTCGGTGCGGCCCGCCATTTCGCCGATGAGGTCGGGCAGGTCGTGGGTGACCGGGTCGGCATGGACCAGCGCGGTATGGGCCTCGAAGCCGGTCATCTCCGCGCTGCCCAGCGGGGCGACGCCGGAGAATACGCGAAACTGGTCGCTCGGCAATTCGCACAGCATCAGGCTGAGCGCCGGCTCCTCGAAATACTCCGCATTGTTGGCGCACACGCCAATGCCCACGGTGCCTGACCAGTCGGTGACTTCAGGCAGTTCTGCGCTCAGGTGGTCGAGGATGTGCTGCGCCTCGGATGCGTAGTGATCGGTGATGTAGAGCAGGCCCAGCGTCGGCGCGCTGGCGTGGTCGGGCAGCGCCATCTGCGCGCGCACCTGGGCCAGCACGAGTCCGGCCGCCATCTGCCATTGCGGATGCGTGGCGTGGCCGGTGGGAAACAATTTCATGGCGGTGTCGGTTCGAGGGTCGGAACCTCAGCGCCCCTTGGCGGGGGCGCGTGCGGCGGGGGTCTTGCCAGCGGCCTTCTTGCGAGGCGCCTTGGCGGGAGCAGAACGGACGGCCGGCTTCTTGCGCGATGGTACGGCGGCGGTCTTTCCGGCCACCGGGCTCTTAGCGGACTTCACGGCTTTCGCAGATGTCGCCGCCTTGCCGGTGGCTGCGCCTGTGGCCGCCGAGGGCATGACCGGCATCTGGAGGTGCGCGGCATCCTTGAGCGCACTGCTCGCGATCTGCTGGAACTGTTGCGTGAGGGCACCCCACCACTGCAGCGGATCGACCACGCCAGCGCCTTCGGCACCCGGTGCGGCAGCAGCGGCTGGGGCATCCGCGGCCGCCTGTGCGTCGTCCGCTGCGTTCGCATCGTCGGGCTTTTGGGCATCCGGGGCTTCGTGCGATGCCGTCGCAGGCGTCGCCGAAGCCGACGGCGACGGTGCGCTCGAAAAGAAGGCAGCGCCAAAAGGCGCCGGTGCGGCGGCGGCGGAAGCTGTCGGCGATGGCGCAGCCGCGGCCGCAGTGCGCGTGAACGCGCTGGCCAGGTCTTCCATGCGCACGTTCATGCCGCGCAGGGTCGACAGCGTCATTTTCTGCACCTCCAGCGCCTGGATGGTCGCCTTGAGCGCGTGGCCGTTCTGCTCGAGCCAGTACTGCACGGTCTTGAGCTCCTGGATCCGCTTGTCGACCTCTTCCACGCTCAGCGTGGGCGCCACCCAGTTCGACAGGCTGGGCATGCCGGGCACCGCGCCGCCCGTGGCTCCGCTGGCGTGCGTCGTTGCCAGCTTCTTGAGAAAGTCGAAGCCCGGGACGAACTGACTGAAATCGAAGGAAGGGGTGGTGGCGCTCATGGGGTCTCCTGCTGAGTCTTTGTACGTGCAGCTTACTCCAGGGCGCTGCCCCATTCACCTGCGAAAAGGCCGGAAAAGGCCCTTTCCCTCAATGGTGATGCGCGGGTGCCGACGCCGCACCATCGGGTGCCGCCAGGCGCACCTCCACCGGCACCACCAGGCTGCTGCGCGCGCCCTTGGCATCCTCGAATTGCAGCGTCACGGGCACCGTCTTGCCCGACGTGATCGGCTGCTTCAAGTCCATCAGCATCAGATGGAAACCGCCGGGCTTGAGTTCGACGGTCTGGCGCGCGGGCAGCTCGACACCCTTGACTTCGCGCATGCGCATGGTGTCGCCCTCCATCTTCATCTCATGCACCTCGGCAACACCGGCCACCGGCGTGGAGGCGCCCACCAGCCGTGCACCGGCCGGTGCGGTCAGCTTCATGAAGGCGCCGGTGCCGCTCTGGCCCGGCACGGCGGCACGGATCCAGGCGTCCTTCACGTCGACCGCGGCCACGCCGACGGGCAACACGTCGAGCCGGGCGGCGGGGTTGTCGACGCCCGCGGTGGACGTGCCGCTGGCGGGCACGTTCGCCCAGTCGACGCTGCCCGTGTCGCAGGTCTGCAGCACCTTGAACCACAGCGGGCCCGGCGCGGCGGTCAACTTGCCCCGCACGATGAATTCGGCGCGTTCGCTGGAGGGCAGCGCAGCCTGGGCCGATTCGGCCGTCCAGCGCACCTCGCCGTCGCCGGCCTTCTGCACGTCGAGCTTCCAGCCCTTGCGTTCCTGTGCATCGGCGAGCGAGAAGCCCTTGGGCAGCCGCACGGTGATGCCGGTGGTTGCCTTGGCGCCCTGGCAGGCGTGGCCGACACGGAAGGCGGCCTCGTAGTCGCTGCCGACGGTGGCGCCGCCCGGCGGCAGGGTCACGTGGGCCGATGCGGCGGCGGCGCCGGCCAGTGCAGCGCAGGAAAGAACGGCCTTGAGAAGGGGGGTGGATGTCATTGCGTGTCCTTTGGAGAGTTTGGAGTCACAGGTCGAAGCGGAGTTCGGCCGAATAGGTGCGTTGCGGGTACGGGTGGAAGTTCCAGTACTGCGCGTTGTTGGCGTTGTCGATGCCGACCGCGGCCGACCATTGCCTGTCGATGCGATAGCGCACCCGCAGGTCGACGGTGAAGTACTTGCTGGCGCCGAAGTAGGCGTCGGCGTTCACGTCGCTGTTGTCGAGATTGGAGTACTGGCGTCCGCTGTAGCGCGCTGCGGCGGTCAAGGCCCACTGGTCGTCGGGCCGGTAGGTCGCGTAGACGGTGGAGCGCCAGCGCGGCACGCGCGGTTGCCACTTGCCCACGCTGGCCGGAAAGGCGGCATTCGCCACGGTCTTGGAGTCGGCGTAGGTCAGGCTGCTGCCGACTTCGAGCCCGCGGATCACGAAATTCTGCCCGCTGTAAGCCAGCTCGACGCCCGTGGTGCGCACCTTGTCGACGTTCTGGACGCGCGAGACCGTGGAGCCCGCAATCAGCTGGCTGAAGAGCGCGTCCTTCGTGGTCTCGTGGAACAGCGTGGCGCGCGCGAGTCCGTTGCCGAGGTCCTTTTCAGCCGAGAGTTCGCCGGTCCAGGATTTCTCGGGCTTGAGGTTCGGGTCGTTGATGAACGAGAGCGCACCGCCCGAGGTGGCGCCATACAGCTCGCCCACGGTCGGGTAGCGCACGGCGCGGCCCAGCGCGGCCTTGAGCACAGTGTCGCCGGTGAGCTGGTAGGCCAGCGCGGCCTTCGGCGAGACGTCGGATTCATTGCGCGTCGCATAGGGCAAGGCATTGGCCGTGGTGGCGCTGAAGCCCTGGCTCGCCTGCCAGTCCTCCAAGCGCAGGCCCAGCACGGCCTTCCACTTCGGCGCGAAGGCCCACGCATCCTGCAGCCAGGCATTGACCGTCTCGGTGCGGCCGCCGACGTTGCTGAGCAGCGTGGTCGGCGCGCCGTTCTGCCAGTCGCCCGCCACGTTGGTCTTCAGGATGCCCAGGTGATAGGCATCGCGGCCCACGCCGAAGTCGACGATGTGCGCGCCGCCCACGCCCTGCGGGCGCCAGGTGCCCTTGGCCGCCAACGTGTTCCAGCCGGTGCCGTCCTGGCTCTGCAGCGTGCCCGCGCCGCCGTCGGCAGCGCGCGGCAGCGCGATGGTCGGGGCGCGCTGCTGGTCCTTCGCGTAGTCGTAGAGGCTGGCCGAGACCTCCCAGTCCCATTCACCGCGCGTGTTGCTCTTGACCGAGAGCCCGTGCATGTAGTGCGTCTGGCTGTCGTTGGTGAGCGCAAAGGCCGTGGGCGCCAGCGTGTAGGTGCGCCCGCCGATGCTGACCGGGCCGCTGTAGACCGTCGCGCCCGCCGCGTTGCGCAGGTAGCTCTCCGAGCGGCCTTCGGAGGTGTTGCCCCACCAGCCGAAGGTGTAGGCCGCACGCACCGTGGGCGAGAAGTCGTAGGCCAGCTTGATCTTCGCGTGGTCCTGCACGGTGTGGTACTGGGTGCCGGCGCCCAGGATGTACCAGGGCGTGTTGGTCGTGTTGAGCCCGCGCAGTGCGCCCGTCACCGGCACGCCGGCGCCGCCCGACGTGCCGGAGGCCACCGTAGCGGTCGTGAAGGTCAGCGGCTGGCCCTGGCTGTCGGTGCGGTTCACATCGATCCACCATGACCAGTCGCCGCTCCTGCTGCCGAGCGAGGCGCTGGTCTGCCAGCTGTTGAAGGTCTTGTTCGTGCTGTAGAGGTTGTTGGGCTGCGACGCATAACCGGCCTTCACATGCGCTTCGAGTTGGGTCGGCATGCGCGTCACGTAGTCGACCACCGCACCGGCCGAGTTGCCCGGATAGGCGGCCGAGAACGGCCCGTACATCACGTCGACCCGCTCGATCTCCTCCGGCGTGACCAGGCCCCAGCGCGGCGCGAAGTTGGTGCCGTTGGCGATGCCGTTGCCCAGGTAGTTCGACAGCAGGATGCCGTCGGCATACACCGCCGAGCGCGCGCTGTTGCCGGTGCCCGAGGCGCGTGTCGAGAGGATCGCGTGGTTGTAGTCACCGATGTACCGCTTGCGCACCAGCAGGCTGGGCAGGTACTTCAGCGCATCCTCGCTGTCGGTCGCGTTGATCGAGCTTTCGATCTGCTCGCGCGTGACGCCCTCGATGGTGGTCGGGATCTGGGTCGGCAGTGAGCTCGGCTGCCCGCCAGTGACGGTCACGATGCCAAGCGACTTGCTGCGCTCGGGTGCGGCGTCGGCTTGCGCGAAGGCCGACGCAGCGAACCAGGGAAATGCGGCGCCCAGCGCCAGCGACAGAACGGTCCTGTTCATTGAAAACTCTCCAGCGCCCATGGGCGCCCTTCTTCATCCGGGAAATTCGCAGCGCGGCGCAGGTGCGCGAGGCACCGTTCGCCGCACGGCGATCGTCAGATCAGAAGAAGGCTGGAGGCCCGCGCGCCGGCAGCGGCGCCGCAGTGGCCGCGGCGATGCGCGCGGCCTCGATCGGCTGCAGCGCACGGCCGAGCGGCAGCAGCGACGGCAGCCCGGCCAGCGGTGCGGCGGGCGGCGGCGCACCGGTCAGCACGCACAGCGGACAGTCCATGTGCGAGGCGCCCAGCTCCTTGGCGCCATCGTCGCCCTGCACGATCACCTTGACCGCGCCGGCGCTGGAGCACACCAGTTCCATCGCCTGCGGATGCACGATCGGCGAGGCGACGGCCACACCGAGCGACATCACGAACCACAGCAGCACGCAGCGGCCGACGAGGCCGAGGTGAGAGGTGTGGCGAAAGAAGGACATGGCGCAGCGGATTATGAACGCCAGGCGTTCAATGCGCAGCAGGCACGACCGGCATGACCTTGAAGCCGCGCGCGGCCATCAATGCGGGAAGCCCGTGCGGTCCGACCATGTGCAGCGCGCCGACCGCGGCAAACACCTGCTGGCCGCGCGCATGCAGGCGTGCGATGCCATCGGCCAGGCCGGGGTTGCGATCGTCCAGAAGACGGCGCATGGCGCGCCGGTCGGTGGGCGTATCCATGCATTCGCACCAGTCCGCGTAGTGGCTCAGGTGCGTCCAGTCGCTGCGCGCCCAGGCATCGGCCATGTCGGCGGCCTGCTTCCATGCGGCACCCGATTCGAGGAGCGTGAGCGACGCGTCGATCTGCGCGGCATCCGCCGCTTCCGACTCGCCGGCAAGCGCGCGCAGTTGCGCGGCGGCCGACTCCAGCGCCACCACGCGCTTGCCGTCGCGGTGCGCAACGTCCGACAGCAGGGTTTCGGTGCCGAACTCGCCGTAAAGGCCTTCATGGCGAGCGGCCAGCAATACCAGCGTGGTCGCCTGCATCACAGGCCCCAGGCCGGCAAAGCTACCCGCCGGCAGACAGGCGGCGGCCACCTGCCGCTCCAGCCGCCGGACGCGGTCGGCGGTGCGCAGGCGCGCCACGCGCGCCGCATCGGGGGGTGTCGTGAGCAGCGCCAGCGTGGCCGGGTCGCGCAGGTCGAGTTCGAGCGCGACCGTCTGGCTGCCTTGCAAGGCCTGCAGCGTGCGGGGGCCGGGAAAGACCCAGTCGGCGCGGCCCAGGTGCAGCGTGCCGTAAAGCCAGGACACCCGTCCGCCCCGCTCGATGCGCCAGAGCAGACCACGGTCGGGCGCGTGCGCCAGCGCCTGCGCGGCCTCGGCGGCCGTGCGGACCACCGGCTGCGCCAGGGGCGGACAGGAGGAGGCGCGCGGCACATCCTGCGGCTGCTCGGCGTCGGGCGGCTGTGCCTGCACCTGTGCCATGGCCGCGCCAGTGCCCATCAGCAGTGCCGCCAGCAGCACGGCCGCCCCTCCACGCGCCACGGTCCGGCCCAGCCTGCCCATGCGGCACACAAGACGAATGGCAACCTGGCCAACGCCGGTGAGAGCGGTGGACGCGAGGCAAGCAGTGGGAGCGGCGGTCGGGAATGTCATGAAAGGGGCTAAGTGGAGCGAAGCACGAGCGCCATTGTCCCCGCGCGCAGCCGCCGCGCTGCGGCCGATAATCGGCCATGTCCAGCATCTTCCACCTCGCCTTCAACGTGCGTGACCTCGACGTGGCGCGCCACTTCTACGGCCACGTGCTCGGCTGCGCCGAAGGCCGTAGCACCGCCACCTGGGTCGATTTCGACTTCTTCGGCCATCAGATCTCGCTGCACCTGGGCGAACCTTTCGCCACCGCCGACACCGGCCGCGTGGGCGACGTCCTGGTGCCGATGCCGCACTTTGGCATCGTGCTCGAACTGCCGGCCTGGCGCGCGTTGGCCGACCGGCTGGAAGCCGCGGGCACCGACTTCGTCCTGCCGCCGCAGGTACGGTTCGAGCACGCCCCGGGCGAGCAATGGACCCTGTTCTTTCGCGACCCGTTCGGCAACCCGATCGAGGCAAAGGGGTTCCGGTCGCTGGCCACGGTCTACGACACGTAGGCCTCCGCCCACGCGCGCGCCTCAGTCCAGCTTGACGCCGGCCGCCTTGATCACCGGCCCCCATCGCATCGCCTCGGCCCGGGCCAGCGTGCGGAACTGCTCGGGCGTGCCGGGCATGGCCTCCATGCCGATGTCGGCGAATCGCTTCTGTACCGCAGGCGTGCCGAAGGACTTGTTGAGGTCGCCGTTGAGCTTGGCCACCACGTTCTGCGGCAGGCCGGCCGGGCCGACCAGGCCCTGAAACGCGAACACCTCGCTGTCCGACACGCCCGCTTCGGCCAGCGTGGGCACATCGGGCAGCAGCCTGGAGCGCGTGCCCGACCCGATGGCCAGCACGCGCACCTTGCCCGCCTGCATCACGCTCAGGCCCGAGGCCAGATCGAGGAACATGCAGGGCACCTGCCCACCCATCACGTCGGCCATGGCCGGCGCCGCGCCGCGGTAGGGAATGTGCGTGATGAAGGTGCCCGTGCGGTTCTTGAACAGCTCCATCGCCAGGTGGTGCGGCGAACCGTTGCCCGGCGACGCATAGTTCACCTTGCCGGGGTTGGCCTTCACATAGGCGAGGAACTCCTTGAAGTTCTTCGCCGGGAAATCGGGATGCACGACCAGCGCGAGCGGGAACTTGCCGATCGCGCCGATGTAGGTGAAGTCTTTCTCCGGGTTGAAGGGCAGCTTGCTGAACAGGTGTTCGTTGAAGGCCAGCAACGCATTGTCGGCCGACATGATCGTGTAGCCGTCGGGCTTGCTCTTGGCGACCAGGTCGGCGCCGATGTTGGTGGCCGCACCAGGGCGGTTGTCGATCACGATCTGCTGGCCGAGCGTGACACGCATGGCCTCGCCGAGCGTGCGGGCGATCACGTCGGTGCCGCCGCCGGCCGGATAAGGCACGATCCATTTGACGATCTGGTCGGGATAGCTGGCCTGGGCGCGGGCGAAGGGCGCGGTGCCGAGGGTGGCGCAAGAGGCCAGGGTGGCGAGAACGGTACGGCGGTCCATGGGATTCAGTCTCCTTGTAGTGATGGGGTGGCGCTGAGCGAGGGTAGCGGCAGATCATGCAACGCGTCTTGCAGCGCCTGGCGGCAGCGTGCCTCATCGGCGACTTGCTCGAACAGCAGGAGCGCGAGGCGCGCGAGAAACAGAGGTTCGCACTCGCTGCCAGCCGTGGTGATGGCGCGGGCGCACTCGGCGTAAAGGCGATCGCGGGCGTCGGGGGCGAGTGAGGTCATCGGGAAGGTTCGGTGTGTTCAACGGTGCAGGCCGCGCGTTGCAGTGCACGCGCCACCGCGCCGCTCGGCGGCCGGCGCCAGCGCGCGGCCACGTGGCCGTCGGGACGCAGCAGATACACGGCGCCCTGCGTTGCACCGAGCGCTGCGAAAACGTCGGCGCCGGCCTGCGCGTCACCGCCAGGCTGACCGGCCCGCGTCAGGGTGAGCACGCGCAGCAACGGGGCATTGACATCGGCCAGGTCGTCATCGAGCGCCACCCTGTCTGCGTCGGGGCGCAGCACCAGCAGCGTGAAGAAGGGCCCGAGGTGGTCGGTGAGATGACCCTCGCACAGGGCCTGCTCCGGCATGACGTCGCCCGCCAGCGGGCCTGCCGGCAGCAGGTCGCCTTCGCTCGACAGCGGCGAGTCGCCGTAGCCGATGGCCTGCGTCTGCCGTGGATTGACCAGCTGCGCGATGCCCCGATGCGCCAGCGCGAGCGACAGCGCCGCCTCGCGCAGCAGATCGAAGCCGCGCGAGGGCGGCGACATGAATTCGGTGCTGCGCATTGCGTTCTCGGCGTTGACCCGAAAGGCCGCGATGCGCTCCTGCGAGTAGCTGTCGAGCAGTGCGGCGTGCGACCGCCCCCGGCTCACGAGCGCCAGCTTCCAGGCAAGGTTGTCGGCATCGTCGATGCCGGAGTTCAGGCCGCGTACCCCGAAGATCGGCATCGCGTGGGCGGCATTGCCGGCGAACACGACGTGGCCGTGGCGGTAGGCGTCGAGCGTCATCGCGCCGGCGCGGTAGACCGAGGTCCACACCGGCTTCCAGGGCAGGTGCCCCTCCCCGATCGCATCGAGATGGCGCTGCACGAAAGCGGCGACGGCGGCCGGCTGCAACGCCTCTTCGGTGCTCTGGCACTCGCGCAACTGGTAGTCGATGCGCCAGATGTCGTCGGGCTGGCGGTGCATCAGGACGGTGGCGCCGGGGTTCCAGGGCGGGTCGAACCAGGCGCGGCGCTCGGTCGGCGCCGTGCTGGCCAGCTCGATGTCGATGATCACGTAGCGGCCTTCGTAGGCCGCACCTTCGAGCGCAAGGCCCAGCGACCTGCGCACGAAGCTCTGCCCGCCATCGCAGGCGGCGAGCCAGCCGGCGCGCAGCGTGTAGTTTCCCCGTGCGTGCGTGGCCTGCAGCGTGACGCCCTCGCCGTCCTCTTCGAGCGCACTCAGCGAGGTGCCCCAGCGCAGGTCGATCAGGCCCGGCGTCGCCGCGTTGCGCCGCACGATCTGGTCGAGCAGGTACTGCTCGATGTAGTACTGCTCCAGGTTCACCATCGGCGGCAGTTTTTGCCGCGCGTCGTGCGGCATCTCGAAGCGCAGCACCTCGTCGAGCTTGTAGAAGCTGCGGCCCGCGCGCCACGGCAGGCCCTTGGCCAGAAAGGCCGGCAGTGCGCCCAGGCGCTCGATGATCTCCAGGCTGCGCCGCGACACGCAGATCGCGCGGCTGCCTTCACAGACGGTGTGATCGGCCTCCAGGACCACGCTGCGCACGCCGTGGTTGGCCAGGCCGAGCGCCAACGCCATGCCGACCGGCCCGCCACCGGCGATCACGACCCGATGGCGGCCCGGTTCCACGCCGTCGTCGAGTTGGGGCACCACCGTCTCGAAGCGGGTGTAGCGAAAGGCGCCGACTGGCGGCGGGACAGGCCCGCCGCCGGCATCGCCCGGGCGTGCGGCGCGAACGGGATCGCGAACTGGAACGGTCGAGGTGTTCATTCGGCGGGATTGTCCCGATGCACACCGTTGCGCGATGTCGTAACTTCGTACGAGGTAGTTACCCGCATGGAGCCGAATGAAACGATGGCGAATCACGCCCGCCGACCACCCGTTGCGCAGCGACGTGGTGAGCGAGGTGCTCGAGGGCGTGGGCACCGTGCACCTGGCAGCGAACTGCCTGGGCGCGATGCAGCGCGTGCTGCCCGCCACCTTCTGCACGGTGTTCGCCGTCGGCGCGAGCGGCCGGCTGGAAACGGTGTCCGCGGCCAGCAGCTATGGCCACGCGGCCGAGCGCACGGCGGAGCGTTATGTGGACCAGCGCTTCGACCGGCTCGATCCGCACATGCGCTGGCTGTCAGCCCGCACGCGGCCACTGCGCGCGCAGATCTGGATGGGCCACCACCGCGGCGATGAGCTCGCCGATGCCGGCTACCGCGCCGCCTGTTACGGCGACGTCGGCATCCGCGAGCGGCTCTCGGTGCTGCAATTGCTGCCCACCGGCCAGCGTGCGGCGGTCAACTTCTACCGCAGCCTGGCCCAGCCCGAATTCGATGTCACCGACTTCGCGCAGGTCGAGGCCCACGCCTGGCTGCTGGCCGGCGCGGCGACAGCACATGGTCGCAGCGCGGTCGTGGCGCGCGCTGCGGCGCCGACGTTGCAGACACCGCGCCTGCTCGCACTGAGCCTGCGGGAACGCGAAGTCATCGATCACCTGCTCGCCGGGCGCACGGCCAAGGAAGCCGCCCGGCTGATCGGCATCGAAACCACGACGGTGCGAACCCACCAGTACCGGGCGTTCCGGCGGCTGGGGATACGAACGATGAAGGAGCTATTGCGAGGGGTTTGACGCGGCACCGGCATGGCCTCCCGCCACCACCTCCTGCTCGATCGCCCCGAACACCGACTGCCCGTCCCGGTTTTTCATCTCGATGCGGATCGTGTCACCGAACTTCATGAATTCGGTGACGGGCTGGCCGTCCTGGATGGTCTCGATGCAGCGCTTCTCGGCAATGCAACTGTAGCCGCGCGGCCATTCCATGCGACCCTTCTTCTCGACCCCCGGGTTGCTCACCGTGCCGCTGCCGACGATGCTGCCGGCGCGCACGTTGCGGGTCTTGGCGATGTGGGCGATCAGCTGGCCGAAGTGGAAGGTCATGTCCTCTCCCGCATCGCACATGCCGACCTTGCGGCCGTTCCAGGCGCTTTGCAGCGGCAGGTGCACCCGGCCGCCCTGCCACGCGTCGCCCAGTTCGTCGGGCGTGACGGCGACCGGGCTGAACGCGGTGGCGGGCTTGCTCTGGAAAAAGCCGAAGCCCTTGGCCAGTTCGGCCGGAATCAGGTTGCGCAGGCTCACGTCGTTGGCCAGCATCAACAGGCGCACGCCGTCGATGCCCTGCTCGGGCGTGGCGCCCATGCGCACGTCACCGGTGATGACGGCGATCTCGGCTTCGAAGTCGATGCCGAAGGCCTCGCTGGCCACCACCACAGGGTCGCACGGACCGATGAAGTCGTCGCTGCCGCCCTGGTACATCAGCGGATCCGAGTAGAAGCTCGCAGGCACCTCGGCGCCCCGTGCCTTGCGCACCAGCTCGACATGGTTGAGATAAGCCGACCCGTCGGCCCATTGGTAGGCGCGCGGCAGCGGCGCCATGCACTGTGCCGGGTCGAAGGGAAAGGCGTGGCGCGCGCGATCGGCGTTGAGCTCGTCGTACAGGTCCTGCAGCTGCGGGCTCATGAAGCCCCAGTCATCGAGCACCTGCTGCAGGCGGCTGGCGATGCCGGTGGCGTAATGGGCGCTGGCGAGGTTGCGTGACACGACGACGAGCTGACCGTCGCGCGAGCCGTCCTTGAGGGTGGCGAGTTTCATGAGATCCTGCGGACGCCGTGGCGGCATCGCTACTAAACTGGTTGATCGGCGGCAGTGTACCGAGGTGAACCTCCGCGCCTGCAGCCAGTCCCACACCCGATGTCGACACGCGCGCCCTCTGCCCTCCCCGTTCTGCCTGTGCCCACTGCGCCAGGCGCTCACGCCGCGCCGCGCCCCCAGCCGCGCGGGCCGTGGCGTGCGGTGGCACTGCTGACGGCGGTGGTGGGCGTGGCGCACCTGCTGCTGCTCGGTCTGCTGCCGACTGCGGCCGGGCCGGGCCAGGCGCCCACGGAGACACGATTCACCACGCGAACGATCGTGGCGGCGCCCCCGCAACCGACACCTGCGCCCCCCGCGGCGCCGGCACCTTCACCAGCGCCACACAAGCCGCGCCCCCGGCCCGCACCGAAGCCGCGACCCGCGCCTGTCGCCATCGCGCCCACAGCGACGCCCCCCGAGATCGCCACCGAGACGCCGGAGGCTGCCACTGCGGAGACAACGCCTGGCGATCCCGCCGCCACGGACAGCCCCACAACGCCAGGGACCGACGGGGCACCGCAGGCCAGCCCGGCGGTCCCGCCGGAACCGGCGGCCCCAGCCGCCCTACCAGAGGCGCAGCCCCCTGCCGCGCCGGTGCCCGTGCGCATTCCAGGCTCGATGCGACTGAAGTTCGCCGTCAGCGGCCAGCAGGGCGTCACGCCACTGCAGGGGGTGTTCGGCGAACTGTCGTGGCAGCAGGACGGCCACGCGTACGACGCTCAACTGTCGCTCACCTTTTTCTTCAAGACCCTGCGCTCGCAGCACAGCGAAGGCGTGATCGGACCCACCGGCATCGAGCCCACGCGTTTCAGCGACAAGCGCAAGGTCGAGGTCGCTTCGCATTTCGCACGTGACCAGGGCACCGTGGTGTTCAGCAACAACGCGCCCAGCGTGCCGCTACTGCCCGGCGCGCAGGACCGGCTGAGCGTGGTGCTGCAACTCGGCGCGCTCATGGCCGCCGACCCCGCGCGCTACCCGACGGGCAGCGCCCTGGCCATGCAGACGGTGGGGCCGCGCGATGCCGACATCTGGAGCTTTGTGGTCGGCGACGAGGAGGAACTGGCCCTGCCCGCAGGCCATATCACGGCCCGCCGCCTGGTTCGCACCGCCCGGCGTCCCTATGACGACACGGTGGAGGTGTGGGTCGCGCCGGCGCTGGGCTATGCGCCGGTGCGCATCAAGCAGACACAGGCCAACGGGGATTTCGCCGACATGCAACTGCGCGAACAGCTGCCTTCCCGGCCCGGCGACTGAGTGCATGCTTGACCTCAGCCATCAACAGATGCGCCATAAATATGACAACCGGTCTTGAAACTGGCGCGTTGATTGCTACATGAGAAGCCTATGAACGCCATCGACATCCTCACGGGTCCTGCCATGAACATGCTTTATGACTCCGAGTCCTATGTGGTCGTGCATGTCCAGCCCAACGAGGGCGAGGCACCCATCGCGCCGCACCTGCCCGTGCTCGCGCGCCACGGTTTCGAGATCGTGGACAAGCGCTCGGGCAAAGAGGTCTACCTCGACGGCTCCTGGGCCGAGCTGTTCCAACAGAAGATCACTGCCTGGCAGCTGAACACACCGACCCAGGAAGAGGTCGAGGACACGCTCGAAGGCTACGCCGAACTGGCGCAAAACCCCGTGCTCGTGCACTGAAGCGCTGCAATCACCGAATGCTGGGCGGCATCCGCCCGTAGAGCAAGGTGTACAGCGGACCAATCAGCAGCAAGACCGCGATCAGGCGGCACACCTGGAAGGCGGTGACCACTGGCACGCCGAGTTGCAGCACCTTCGCGGTGATCGACATTTCGGCGATCCCCCCGGGTGACGTGCCCAGGACCAGTGTGGCCGGATGCACGCCGGTGGCCAGCGACAGGCACCAGGCGAAGGCGCCACACAGAACGATCATCCCGACCGTGCCCAGCGCGACCGTCGCCAACCATCGTGGCGCCGTCTGCAGGAATTCGCGGCTGAAACGCACGCCCAGGCTCACGGCGATCACCAGTTGCGCGGCGTTGGAGAAGCCGGTGGGCACAGCCGACAAAGGCAGGCCCGCCACGGTGAAGCCCATCGCCACCAGCAAGGGGCCCAGAAACCAGGGATTGTTGCGGCCCGCCGCCTGCATCAGCAGCGCCCCCACCCCCGTGGCACCGGCCAGGAGCGCAAGGCCTCCCCAATTCACCTCGCGCACGGTGGGCGGCGACACCTCCAGCCCGTGCAGGCCGCTCCACTGCATGGCAAAAGGAATGCTGAGGGTCACGATCATCAGCCGCAGGCTGTGGGCTGCGGCCACCAGATCGGTGCGCGCACCCACGCGCTCGGCCATCAGCGTCATCTCCGAGGCACCCCCAATCGCACCCGCGAAGTAAGCGGTTGCTCTCATCGTGTGCGGCGGCACGTGGGCCATCCGATCGCCCTGGAGCCGCTCCAGGGCGTGGCCGAAAAGCCAGCCCATGCCGAGTGCCCAGGCAATGGCCAGTGCAATCGCCCACCAGACACCGGCCACCAGCGCCATCACCTGCGGCGTGAAATAAAGCCCCAGCGCCGTGCCGATGGTCCATTGGCCCAGGTTGCGCAAGGGGGTGTAGCTGGCCGTCGGCGCACCGGCGATCGCGCAGATCGACACCGCCAGCAGCGGCCCGATCATCCAGGGTAACGGCGTGCGCAACACCAGGCACAGGGCGGCAGCCGCCAGCGCGAGCAGCAGCGTGCCAAGCACGCGCACGGGGAAGGGAAAGGGACGACGGGAGAGGAAAGACACGCGAATCGGAACGGGAGAACGTGGCCCCACGCCGGAGCCCGGGCGTAGTATCGCCCGATGGCTCTGTGCTCCTTGCTTTCCTGGTCTTGCTGGCCTTCCTCTGCCTCCCGTCCCACGACCCGACCGCCACATGGCTGGCGGGCAAACCTGCTGGCAGCCCTGCTGGCCGCAGCCACGTTGACGGCATGCGGCACGGCCGGCCGCGCGCCCGTACCGCCCGATACGGCTTTCGCCCGGCGCGTGGCCGTGCTGCTGCCGGTCGACCTGCTCTTGCTGGGGGAACAGCACGACGCTGCCGAACACCATGTGATCGAATTCGAGACGGTCGATGCGCTGGCGGCGCGTGGCAGGCTGGGTGCACTGATCATCGAGATGGCTGACGCCGGCACCACGACCGCGGCGTTGCCCGCCGCTGCGACGGAAGACGAGGTGCGCGCCGCGCTGGCCTGGAACGAACAGGCCTGGCCCTGGCGCAACTACGGTGCGGCCGTGATGGCGGCCGTCCAGGCCCATGTGCCCGTCGTCGGCGGCAACCTGCCACGCATTCGCATGCGGGAGGCGATGGCCGACACCTCGATCGATGCGCGCCTGGACGACACCGCGCGCGCCGCGCAGCAGGCGGCCGTGCGCGAGGGCCACTGCGGCCTGTTGCCGGAAGCCCAGGTCACGCCGATGACGCGCGTCCAGATCGCGCGCGACCGCACCATGGCCCAAATGCTGGTGCAGGCCCACGTGCCGGGCAAGACCGTGCTGCTGATCGCCGGCGCGGCGCATGTCGAACGCACGCTCGGCGTGCCGCGTCACCTGCCAGCCGGGCTCACGGTGAAGTCGGTGCTGCTCAAGGCCGGTGAATCCGGGCCAGGCGCAGCCGGCTTCGACGCCGTCTGGCAAACGCCGGAACTGCCGGCCCGGGACTACTGCGCCGAACTCAGGCCGAAAACTTCCTGATCGAATCGGCCAGCGTGTTGACCAGCGTGTCGATGTGCGACTTCTCGACGATGTAGGGCGGCGCGATCACGATCACGTCGCCGGCGGGGCGCACCAGCGCGCCCTTGTGGAAGCAATCGACGAAGATGTCGTAGGCACGCTTGCCCGGCAGGCCCGCCATCGGCGCGAGTTCCACCGCCGCGGCCAGCCCCAGGCTGCGGATGCCGATCACGTTGGGCAGCCCCTTGAAGGCGCTGTGGAAGGCATCGCCCAGCACAGGGGCCATTTCGGCGGCGCGCGAGAAGAGCTGCTCGTTCTTCATGAGATCGAGCGTGGCGACGGCAGCCGCGCAGGCCACCGGGTGACCCGAATAGGTGTAGCCGTGGAAGAACTCGACCACGTGCTCGGGCGCGTCGGTCTTCATCATCTGGTCGTACAGCTTGTCGCGGCAGATCACGCCGCCCAGCGGGATCACGCCGTTGGTCACGCACTTGGCGAAGTTCAGCATGTCGGGCACCACGCCGTAGTAGTCCGACGCGAAGTTGGTGCCCATGCGGCCGAAGCCGGTGATGACCTCGTCGAAGATCAGCAGGATGCCGTGCTTGTCGCAGATGGCGCGCAGCTTCTGCAGATAACCCTGGGGCGGCAGGTACCAGCCGGCCGACCCCGCCACCGGCTCCACGATGATCGCGGCCACGTTGCTCGGGTCGTGCAGCGGCAGGATGCGTTGCTCCAGGTCGGTCAGCGGGTCGTCGGCCCAGACCGGTTCCTGGTTGTGGATGTAGGCATGGTGGACCGGATCGTGGATGAAGCGCATGTGGTCCACGCGCGGCAGGAAAGCCGAGCCGAAAGCCTTGCGGTTGCCAGGAATGCCGCCCACCGACATGCCGCCGAAGCCCACACCGTGGTAGCCACGCTCGCGACCGATGAACACGTTGCGATGACCCTCGCCGCGCGCGCGGTGGTAGGCCAGCGCGACCTTCAGCGACGTGTCGGCCGCTTCGCTGCCGGAGTTGCAGAACAGCACCTTGTTGAGGTCGCCCGGCGCCATGTCGGCGATCAGCGTGGCGGCTTCAAAGGCGCGGTCGTTGCTCACCTGGAAGGCGGTGGCGTAGTCGAGCGTGTCGAGCTGCTTCTTGATCGCCTCGGCGATCGGTCTGCGGTTGTGGCCCGCGCCCACGCACCACAGCGAGGAGATGCCGTCGATCACCTTGCGGCCATCGTGCGTGGTGAATTCCATGCCGTCGGCGGCCACGAAAACACGCGGGTCCTTCTGGAACGCGCGGTTGGGGGTGAAGGGCAACCATTGGTTGTCCATGTTGAAGTCGTTGCTGGCCATGAAGAAGCTCCTGCGGGAAGAGTGGGCGACGGATGCGCGCCGCAAGCGCGCCGAAGGGTTCATTCTGGCACCGGCACAGCGCATCCGCGCAGGCTGCGACAATCACGCCCGTTATGAATCCCGCCTACATCCTGACCCTCTCCTGCCCCGACCGCACGGGCATCGTGCACGCCGTCTCCGGTTTCCTGCTCGAACGCGGCGGCAACATCGAGGAAGCAGAACAGTTCAACGACCACGGCACGGGCCTGTTCTTCATGCGCGTGCGCTTTGCCTGCGCCGAACACAGCGAGGCCGCCCTGCGCGAGCAGTTCGCGGTGCTCGCCGAGAAGTTCGGCATGCACCTCAAGCTCCATGCAGCCGCCGAGCCGATGAAGACCGTCATCCTGGTGAGCAAGGAAGGCCATTGCCTCAACGACCTGCTGTTTCGCTGGAAGAGTGGCCTGCTGGCCATCGACGTGCGCGCCATCGTCTCGAACCACCGCGACTTCTACCAGCTGGCCGCCAGCTACAACGTGCCGTTTCACCACATCCCGGTCACCGCTGCGACCAAGGCGCAGGGCGAAGCCAGGCAGCTGGAGATCATCCAGGCCGAAGGCGCCGAACTGGTGGTGCTCGCGCGCTACATGCAGATCCTGAGCAACGACCTGTGCAGCCAGCTGGCCGGCCGCGCGATCAACATCCACCACTCCTTCCTGCCGAGCTTCAAGGGCGCCAAGCCCTACTACCAGGCGCACGACCGCGGCGTGAAGCTCATCGGCGCGACGGCCCACTACGTGACGGCCGACCTCGACGAAGGCCCGATCATCGAGCAGGACGTGGCGCGCGCCGACCATTCCGACACGGTCGAGGACCTGACGGCACGCGGCCGCGACACCGAGAGCCAGGTGCTCGCGCGCGCGGTGAAGTGGCACAGCGAGCACCGGGTGCTGATCAACGGCCACCGAACCGTCGTTTTCAAATAGACGCAGCTTGCCGTAGAGTGGCTGGATGAACGCTCCCGTCGCACCCGGTCTGCCAGCGCTGCTGCAGAAGTCCGAACGCCAGTCGCAGGTTGTGCGCGCCTTGCAGGCCCACCTGCCGGCGCACGCCCTGATCTGGAACGAGGAAGACACCACGCCCTACGAGTGCGACGGCCTCACGGCCTACCGCATGCGCCCGCTGGTGGTGGCGCTGCCCGAGACCGAGGCACAGGTCGCGGCTGTGCTGCGCACCTGCCACGCGCTGGGCGTGCCGGTGGTGGCGCGCGGCGCGGGGACCGGCCTGTCCGGTGGTGCGATGCCCGATGCGATGGGCGTCACGCTGTCGCTGGCCAAGTTCAACAAGATCCTGAAAATCGACGTGGCTGCCCGCACGGCGGTCGTGCAGTGCGGCGTGCGCAACCTGGCCATCAGCGAAGCGGCAGCGCCCTTCAACCTTTACTACGCGCCCGACCCGTCGAGCCAGATCGCCTGCACCATCGGTGGCAACGTGGCCGAAAACTCGGGCGGCGTGCATTGCCTGAAATACGGCCTGACGTTGCACAACGTGCTGCGGGTGCGCGGTTTCACGGCCGAAGGTGAAGCCGTCGAATTCGGCGGCGAGGCGCTGGACTGTCCTGGTCTCGACCTGCTCGCACTGGTCATCGGCAGCGAAGGCATGCTGGCCGTGACCACCGAGGTCACCGTCAAGCTGGTGCCCAAGCCGCAGCTCGCGCGCTGCATCATGGCCAGCTTCGACGACGTCCGCAAGGCCGGCGATGCGGTGGCGGCAGTCATCGCCGCCGGCATCATCCCCGCCGGCCTGGAGATGATGGACAAGCCCATGACCGCCGCCGTCGAGGATTTCGTCAAGGCCGGCTACGACCTGAACGCCGCCGCCATCCTGCTGTGCGAATCCGACGGCACGATCGAGGAGGTCGAGGAAGAGATCGGCCGCATGACCGCCGTGCTGCGCGGCTGCGGCGCCACCGCCATTGCCTGCAGCGACAACGAGGACGAACGGCTGAAGTTCTGGAGTGGCCGCAAGAACGCCTTTCCCGCGTCCGGGCGCATCAGCCCCGACTACATGTGCCTGGACTCCACCATTCCGCGCAAGCGGCTAGCCGACATCCTGCTCGCCATCCAGCAGATGGAAATCAAGTACAACCTGCGCTGCTGCAACGTGTTCCATGCAGGCGACGGCAACCTGCACCCGCTGGTGCTCTTCGATGCCAACGACCCCGACGAGCTGCATCGCTGCGAACTGTTCGGTGCCGACATCCTCGAGACCAGCGTCGCCATGGGCGGCACGGTATCGGGCGAGCACGGCGTGGGCGTCGAGAAGCTCAACAGCATGTGCGTGCAGTTCACCGCGGCCGAGAACGAGCAGATGTTCGGCGTCAAGCGCGCCTTCGACCCGGCCGGCCTGCTCAATCCCGGCAAGGTGATCCCCACATTGCAACGCTGCGCGGAGTACGGCAAACAGGTGGTGCGCGGCGGCAAGATCTTGCCCTTCGCCGACCTGCCCAGGTTCTAGGCGCGGGCAACAGACGAAGGACCGCGCTGGCCAGGTCACGGGCGCCCGGCCCCTTGTGAGCTGGGCGCGTGCGGATCGATCAATACCGGTTCGGATTGTTCGGCATGCGATCGCGGCGGTCAGGCACGCCGTCGCCATCGCGGTCCCAACGGCCGCGCGCATATTCCCAGCGCCCATCACGTTCCCGCCATTCCGGTGCCCGGTAGGCATAGCCCGGACGTGCACGCACATATTCGCCGCCGATCCAGACATGGCGGCCGCCGCGCCATTCATAGTGACCCGGCGCCCAGACAAAGCCACGGCGCGGCGGCGGTATGCGTTCAACGCGCGGCGGCGGTGGCGGCGTCTGGACAATGATCGCCGGCTGTGCCTGGGCCGCAGTGGGCACCATCACCACGCCCAGTGGCAGCAAGGCAGAGAAACCGGTGGCTAAGACGACAGCGAGTTTTTTCATGAAGAACTCCTCACGAGTGGTAGGAACCTTCATGCTGATCCGGCTCTGTGAAGCGCATGTAAGCCGGACACGAAATCTTGTGTGCAGCTGTGTCGCCATCACCAGGTGTCCACGCAGGGTGGCACGGCTGCCTGCGGGGCGGTGGCCGAGGTGAGACCACGCACCAGCCAGGCGCGGGTGTCCGCCGGGTCGATCACGGCATCGATCTCGAGCGTCTGTGCCATGTGGATGGCCTGGCCGTTCGCATACTGCTGCGCCACCAGCCGCTCGAACAGCGCATCTCGCTCGGCGCCGGCCGCCACGGCTTCGAGCTCCTTGCGATAGCCCAGGCGCACCGCGCCTTCGAGACCCATGGCGCCGAACTCGCCGGTCGGCCAGGCCACGGTGAACACCGGCGCGTCGAAGCCGCCGGCCGTCATCGCCTGCGCGCCCAGGCCGTACCCCTTGCGCAGCACCACCGCGAAGAAAGGTACGCGCAGGTGGGAAGCCACCATGAACATGCGACACACGTGGCGCACTTGCGCCTGGGCCTCGATCTCCGGCCCGACCATGAAGCCGGGCGTGTCGCACAGGGAGACGATGGGGAGCCCATGGGCATTGCACAGCTGCATGAAGCGTGCGGCCTTGTCGGCGGCCTCGACATCGATCGCGCCCCCCAGGTGGTGCGGGTTGTTCGCCATCAGGCCGACCGGACGGCCTTCGATGCGCGCCAGTGCCGTCACGATGCCGGCACCGAAGCCCGCGCGCAGTTCGAGCAACGCGCCGGTGTCGGCCACACCGCGCATCGCGGCGCGCACGTCGTACACCCGCAGCCGGTTCTCGGGAACAGCATGGCGCAGCGCGCGTGGATCGGCGCATTCCCAGTCGTCGACCGGTCCCTGGAAGTACGACAGGTACTGCTTGGCCGCAGCGACTGCGGCCGCCTCGTCGTCCACCAGGATGTCGATGACGCCGTTCTTCGACTGCACCGCGCTCGGGCCGATCTGCTCCGGCGCAAAGGTGCCCAGCCCGCCGCCTTCGATCATGGCCGGGCCGCTCATGCCGATGTTGCTGGCGCGCGTGGCGATGATCACGTCGCTGCAGCCCAGCAATGCAGCATTGCCGGCAAAGCAGCGACCATGCACGATGCCAACCACCGGCACCTTGCCCGACAGCGCCGCGAACTGGCTGAAGGTGTGGTTGTTGAGCCCGGCGACGATGGGCATATCCGTGTCGCCCGGGCGCCCACCACCGCCTTCGGCGAACAGCACCACCGGCAGCCGCAGCTGGTGCGCGATGCGCAGCATGCGATCGGTCTTCTGGTGGTTGCGCAGGCCCTGCGTGCCCGCCAGCACCGTGTAGTCGTAGGCCATCACCACGCAACGCGAGCGTTCGGCGCCGAAGCGGTCTGCATTGATGCTGCCGATGCCGGTCACCATGCCGTCGGCCGGCGTGTTGGCAATGAGGTCGTCCAGCGCGCGCCGGCGCGTCTGCGCCGCAATGGCGAGCGCGCCGTATTCGATGAAGTTGCCCGGGTCGGCGGCCAGGTCGCACAGGTCGTCGATATTGGCGCGCGCCGTGCGTCCGCCTTGCGCGCGGCGCTTGGCGACCGCCGCGGCGCGGTGATCGTCCCGTGTGGGTGCGTGGCGGTCGATGACTTTCTGCAGATCGGGGCGGATGGCCGCCGGGTCGGGCGCGGCCTGCACCTCGGCCTGCACCGCGTGTGCATCGACCGCTTCCAGCCGCACCAGCGCCTGTCCTTCAACCAGGTAGTCGCCTGGCGACGCCAGCAGGGCGCGCACGCGGCCGGCCTCGGGGGCGTGCAGCAGGTGCTCCATTTTCATGGCTTCGAGCACGCCGATCTGCGAACCGGCCGGGAGCACCTGACCGACCTCGACGTCGAACTGCACGAGGCGCGCGGGCATCGGCGCCCGGACGTGCAGGCCCACGTCTTCGTTGGCTTGTGAACCCCCTGCCGTCATGTCCTCGGCCGAAGCGGTCAGCGCACGAGGGTCTCGGTGGCCCTGCGCTGCCGCTTCGAGCAGCTCGCCCAGGTGCGCCTCGACGAAGCGCGTGTGCACCGTCTGCGTCGCGAACTCGGGGCGCGCGGCGATCGCGCGCAGCAATGGCAGGTTGGTCGCCACGCCGTCGATGCGGCATTCGTCGAGCGCGCGTTGCGAGCGCCGCAGTGCATCGGCGAAACGCGGCGACGCCGACTGCACGATGAGCTTGGCCAACAGCGTGTCGTAGTGCGGCGAAGGCGCGAGACCGGCGTAGCCGTGCGTGTCCACGCGCACGCCGGGTCCCGTCGGCAGGTCGAAACGCGCGAGCGTGCCGCCGGCCGGCCTTGCCGTGCCCTGTGCATCCAGCGTCTCGGCATTGATGCGCCACTGCACCGCAAAGCCGCGCTGCGCCGCCGTGCGGCCGGCCGCGATGCCCAGCCCGTCCAGCGACTGCCCCGCGGCGACGGCCAGCTGCAGTTGCACCAGGTCCAATCCGGTGACGGCTTCGGTCACCGTGTGCTCGACCTGCAGGCGCGGATTGGCTTCGATGAAGACGAAGGGCAAGGCGCGCGTTCCGAGGGTCGCGTCCGCATGCGCGTCCACCAGGAATTCGAAGGTGCCGAGGCTGCGATAGTGCACCGCCGCGGCCATGCGCAACGCGGCCTGCGTGACCTGCTCGCGCAGGCCTTCGGACAGCGACGGGCTCGGCGCGATCTCGACCAGTTTCTGAAAGCGCCGCTGCAGCGTGCACTCGCGCTCGCCGAGGCTCGCTACCGCCTGACCGTCGCCCAGCACCTGCACCTCGATGTGCCGGGCCTGCAGCATCAGCCGTTCGACATACACGCCTTCCACACCGAAGGCGCGGGCCTCCGATGCGCAGCGTGCGTAGGCTTCGGGCAGGTCATCGGCAGCCAGCACCGCGCGCATGCCGCGGCCACCGCCCCCGCCAAGCGCCTTGATCATCATGCCGGCGCCCTCGCGCTGCTGCTCGGCGAAGAACGCCTGCGCCTCGGCCAGGGTGACGGCGCCGGCGCTGCCCGGCATGACCGGAACGTCGCATTGCGTGGCCAGCGCGCGGGCGCGTGCCTTGTCGCCGAACAGCGCCAGCTGGTCGGGCGTCGGGCCGATGAAGACCAGGCCGGCCTCGGCGCAGGCCGCGGCAAAGTCAGCGCGCTCGCTGAGGAAGCCATAGCCGGGATGCACCGCGTCGCAACCCTGCGCGCGCGCCACGCGCAGCAGGTCGGCGATGTCGAGGTAAGCCGCAGGGCCCGTGGCCGCAAGCGCCACGGCCACGTCGGCCAGCTGCACGTGCAGCGCCTGCGCATCGTCCTGCGCATGCACCGCCACGCTGCCGATGCCCAGGTCCTGCAAGGCGCGCACGAGGCGCACGGCGATCTCGCCACGGTTGGCAATCAATACCTTCTTGAACATTTTTCAGAACCGATCAGTGCATGCGAAAAACACCGCGGAACCGGCTTTGCCAGGCTGCCGGTGTTGCCCCCGGTAAGGGGGCGGGAGAAGCGACACGAAGTGAGCGGAGCCCAGGGGAGCGCTCATTTCAACAAACGACGAAGCACCTTGCCGGCGCCGGTGGTCGGCAGTGCTTCGATGAAGCTCACGCTGCGCGGCGCCTTGTAGCTCGCCATGTTCTCGCGGCACCAGGCGATCAGTTCGTCGGCTGCCAGCAGCGCGCCGGGCTTCTTCACAATGAAGGCCTTGACCACCTCGCCCTTTTCCGCGTCGGGCAGCGAGACGACGGCGGCCTGCGCCACGGCGGGATGCTTGATGAGGATGGTCTCGACCTCTTCGGGGAACACGCTGTAGCCCGAGACCTTGATCATCTCCTTGAAGCGGCCCAGGAAGGTGAGGTAGCCCTCGGCATCGCGCTTGCCCATGTCGCCGGTGTGCACCCAGCCGTCGCGCAGCGTGGCGGCCGTGGCTTGCGGCTTGTTCCAGTAGCCCTTGAAGGTGCCCGGGCTGCGCAGCACGATCTCGCCGACCTCGCCGGTCGGCAGCTCCGTTCCGGTGTCGGGGTCGAGGATGCGGATGGTCACGCCCGGCACTGGAAGACCCTGCGTGCCCCAGCGCGGCGCATGGTGCGGCGTGTAGGTGTCGCAGGTGTGCGTCTCGCTCAGGCCGTAGGCGGCTTCGAACGAACTGCAGTGGCGCGCGAAGCCACGCCACTGGTCGGCCAGCACCTGCGTGAAGGTGATGCCGAAGCTGGTCACCGGGTTCATGCGCAGGCTGCCCAGGTCGAAGGACGCGATGTCCGCCTGCTGCATCACGGCCACATTCATGGGCGCGATGCTGTACCACCAACTGACCCGGTAACGCTCGATCGCCTGCAGCACGGCATGCGGATCGAAGCGATGCAGCAGCACCGATGCAGCACCGGTGAGCACCGGCACGTTGACGCCCATCAGCATGCCGGCGATGTGATAGAGCGGTGCCACGGACAGCAGCACGTCGTCGGCGCTCACGCCATTGCAGTCCGCTGCTGCGGCTGTCTTGAACAGCGCGTTGCCGTAGCTGAGCATCGCGCCCTTGGGCAGGCCGGTGGTGCCCGAGGTGTAGGTCATGAGCGCCACGTCGTCGAGCGCGATGTCCACCGGCGCGGGCCGGGCGTCGCCGCGCATCGCATCGAGGAAGTCCTCGCAGCCGGTGGGCACTTCGCGTGGCATCTGCTGGAGCGCCTTCAGGTCGGGAGGCACATCCAGCGCGGGCGTGGCCGGCAACAGGTCGGTGTAGTGCACCACGAACACGTGAACGAGCGTGCTGTCGGGCTGCACCTGCGCGACCACCGGCATCAGCGGTGCCGCCGCGACGATCACGCGCGCCTTCAGGTCGCCGACCTGATAGGCCAGCTCGTGCACCTTGTTGAGCGGCCCGCTCGGGCAGACGATCGCGCCGATCTTCTGGATGCCGAAATGCGCGACCAGGTACTGCGGACAATTGTTCAGGAAGAGCACCACCGGCTCGCCCTTGCGCACGCCCAGCGCCTGAAGCCGTGCGGCAAAGGCGTCGCTGGCGCGATCGAGTTCGGCCCAGCTCATCGCATGGCCGTACCAGTGGCAGGCGGGCAGGTCGCCGCGCTCGCGCGCATGGGTGCGCAGGTAGGCATGCAAGGGCTGCTGGGGCCTTGTCGGGGTCGTGGCCCCTGTGGTGTTTGTCTCCATGGCGTCACTCTCTCAGGGTTATCGATAGCCGTTGCAACGGTCGATCGGCTTGCCAGTGCGGCATGGTGCCCCAACAATCCTACCGATGGGTAGAACATCGGAGACACCGCACAAACCCCACCTGCCGGCGGGCACCGGCCGCCAGCGGGCGGCCACCGAATCGACCGACGCGCAGCGCGAGCGCATCCTCCAGGCGGCCGCCCTCCTGTTCGCAGCCCAGGGCTACGCCCACACCACGATGGCGCAGATAGTGCGCGCGCTGGGCGTGACCAAGCCCTTCGTCTACTACTACTTTCGCGACAAGCAGGAGATCTTCGAAACCCTGTCCTGGCGCCCGACGGTCGACTGCTTCACGTCGATGGACTTCGCCGACGACGACCACCGCAGCGCACGCATCAAGGTCACCGAAGGCATCGAGCGGCTGATCCGCGCCACCATCGCGCATCACCCCTGCGCGGTGTTTCCCTACCGCGAGCCGCAGGTGTACCGCCCCGAATACCTCGCCGCACAGAAGAAGCTGGCGTGTCACTTCTACGACCGGCTGTGCGCCCTGCTCGAAGAAGGCCGGCGCGACGGCGATTTCGATTTTTCCGAGACCCGCATCACCGCGCTGGCGGCCTGCAGCCTGCCAGGCTTTCTCTACACCTGGTACCACCCCGACGGCCGACTTGCACCCGATGCCATGGTGGCCGAACTGTCGCGCCTGGCCTGGCGGGTGCTCGGCCTGCGCACCCGCTGAATCGCTTTTTTTCGACCGGCGGGGCCGGCGCCATTCCCCGAGAAAAGAAGGAGACAACCACCATGCACGTTCCGTTTCGATGCGCCACCATGGCGCTTGCGGCGCTGCTCGCCGCCAGCGTGCAGGCACAGCCTGCTACCTACAAGATCGCCTACATCGACCCGTTGTCGGGTCCGTTCGCCAACGTCGGTGAACTGATGCTGTCGCACATCCAGTTCGCGGTCGACGACATCAACGCCAAGGGCGGGGTGCTCGGCGGCACGCGGCTGCAGTTGCTGCAGTTCGACAGCAAGCTGTCGGCGCAGGAAAGCCAGAGCGCCTTGCAGGCCGCCATCGACCAGGGTGCGCGGGCCATCGTCACGGGCGGGTCCGGATCGTCGGTGGTGACGGCCTTGGTGCTGTCGGTCGCGCGCTGGAACCAGCGCAACCCGGGCAAGGAACTGCTGGTGCTCAACCACTCGTCGATCGACCCGGAGATGACCGGCAAGGCCTGCAGCTTCTGGCACTTCCAGACCGAAGCCAACACCGCCATGAAGATGAAGGCGCTCGCCAACTACATCAAGAAGACGCCGGATGTGAAGAAGGTCTACCTCCTGAACCAGGACTACGCCCACGGCAAGCAGTGGGCGAGCTACGGACGGCAGCTGGTGGGGCTCGCGCGGCCGGACATCCAGTTCGTGGGCGAGACGCTGCATCCGATCGGGCGGGTCAAGGACTTCGCGCCCTACCTCGCGAACATCAAGCAGTCGGGCGCCGACTCGGTGATCACCGGCAACTGGGGCCAGGACATGACGCTGCTGCTCAAGGCCGCGGGCGATGCGGGCTACGACCTGCGCTACTTCAATCACAGCGCGGGCTCGATCCCAGGCACGGTGCTGGCCGCCTCGCAGGCCAAGCTGGGCCAGCTCACCTGGGTGGCCGAATGGCATCCGGGGCAGGCCGACATGCCCAGGGTCGACGCGCTCGCCAAGGCCTACAAGGCGAAGACCGGCAAGGAGTTCCTCGCACCGCGCATCGACTTCACGCCGCGCATGCTGGCCGCGGCCATCAACAAGGCAGGCAGCACGGACACCCCCAAGGTCGCCGCGGCGCTGGAGAACCTGAGCTTCGATTCCGTGGTCGGCCCGGTGCGCATGCGCGCCGAAGACCACCAGTTGTTGCTGCCGCAGGTGGTCAACACCATCGCGCCGGTCGACGGCAAGGCGGTCAAGGTCGGCTGGGACGGCACGAACTACGGCTTTCGTACCGACGCGGTGTATTCCGGCAACGAGCTGGCGCAGGGCACAGACTGCAAGATGATCCGTCCTTGACTACACACGGTCGTCGCCTGCGTGGCTTAAGCTTTCTGCTCACCAACGAAAGCCACCGAAAAGCCACCGACGATGACGACCTCCACGACCACCCTCCAACTGATCGGCGCACCCACCGATGTCGGCGCCAGCGTGCGCGGCGCCGGCATGGGGCCCGATGCGCTGCGCGTCGCGGACATCGGCGGCATGCTGACGCGCCTGGGCCTGCAGGTGATCGACGCCGGCAACCTGGCCGGCCCAGCCACGCCCTGGACCGCACCCGCGCACGGCCTGCGCCATCTCGAGGAGGTGGTGGCATGGAACCGGGCGGTCTACCAGGCCGTCGACACCGCGCTGGGCGCGGGGCACGTGCCCGTGATGATGGGCGGCGACCATTGCCTGGCCATCGGCTCGATCAGCGCCGTGGCACGGCACACACGCCAGCGCGGCAAGAAACTGCGCGTGCTGTGGTTTGACGCGCACACCGACGTCAACACCGACACCACCAGTCCGAGCGGCAACATCCACGGCATGCCGGTGGCCTGCCTGCTGGGCCACGGCCCGGCTGCGCTCACCGGCTGGAGCGGCGAGCGCGCCGCGCTGGCACCCGAGGCGATCCGCTTCATCGGCATTCGCAGTGTCGATGCCGACGAGAAGAAGGCGATCCGCACGCTCGGCCTGACCGTCTTCGACATGCGTCACATCGACGAGAACGGCATGCGCGCCGCCATGGCCGCCGCGCTGGCCGACGTCGACGAGGACACCCACCTGCACGTGAGCTTCGACCTCGATTGCCTGGACCCCGACTACGCCCCCGGCGTGGGCACGGGCGTGCGCGGCGGGCCGACCTACCGCGAAATGCAGCTGTGCATGGAAATGGCCGCCGACACCGGCCGCCTGGGCTCGCTCGACGTGGTGGAACTCAACCCGGCACTGGACGTGCGCAACCGCACCGCCGAAGTGGCGGTGGAACTCATCGAAAGCCTGTTCGGCAAGTCGACCCTGGTGCGCTAGCTTCGCAATGGCCGGTGGCCCCGCCATCGGCCGCCATCGCCTGGCTAGGTGTAACCCCTATTCCGGGCGATTAATGAACGCAAACGTTCGATCATCGATCACTTGGGTGTGACGAAGCGTTGTCGCGGGCGGTCCGTGGCGCCTAAAGTCGCGTCGCTGCCCTCAGAGGGCCACCCCTACTCCACACGCCCCACACCGCGCCATGCACAGATCCATCGCCACCGTCTCGCTCAGCGGCACGCTGCGTCAGAAGCTCGAAGCCATCGCTGCGGCGGGCTTCGACGGCTATGAGCTGTTCGAGAACGACTTCATCCAGTTCAACGGCAACGCAAAGGAACTGCGCCGGATCAACGAAGACCTGGGCCTGTCGCTCGACCTTTACCAGCCTTTTCGCGACTTCGAGGGCATGCCCGATGCCCAGTTCGCCCGCAGCCTGGAGCGCGCCGAGCGCAAGTTCGACCTGATGCAGACCATGGGCGCATCGCTGATGCTGTGCTGCTCGAACACATCGCCGCTGGTCATCGCCGACCCGGCACGCGCCGCTGCGCAATTGCACGTGCTGGCCGAACGCGCGGCGGCACGCGGCCTGCGCGTGGGCTTCGAGGCGCTGGCCTGGGGCCGCGTGACTTCGCTCTACAGCCAGGCCTGGGACCTCGTGCGCCGCGCCGATCATCCGAACCTCGGGCTCATCCTCGACAGCTTCCACACCCTGTCGCTCAAGGATGACCCGGCGGGCATCGTCGACATTCCAGGCGACAAGATCTTCTTCCTGCAGATGGCCGACGCGCCGCTGCTGGCCATGGACTTGCTCCAGTGGGCGCGCCACCACCGCAGCTTTCCGGGCCAGGGCGACTTCGACGTCGTGACCTTCCTGGAGAAGACACTGCAGGCCGGCTACACCGGCCCGCTGTCGCTGGAGATCTTCAACGACGTGTTCCGCGAAACGCCCAACCGACGGACCGCGGTGGACGCGATGCGTTCGCTGCTCTACCTCGAAAGCCAGGTGCAGGAGCGCCAGGCGCAGGCCACGTCGACCGGCGCCCGGAAGGCTGCACCGTCGGTCACCCTCTTCGAGCCGCCACCGGTGCCCACGCTGTCCGGCCTGGGCTTCATCGAATTCGCGGTCGACGAGGCTGCCGCTCGGACGCTGGAGGCCCAGCTGCTGCAACTGGGCTTTCACCGCGCGGGCCGGCATCGTTCGAAAGCCGTGGTGCTGTACCGCCAGGGCGACATTCACCTGATCGTCAACGCGGAGCCGGGTTCGCTGGCGCGCAGCCGCTTCGACGCGCATGGCACCTCGGTGTGCGCGCTGGGCATGCGCGCGGCCGACCCGGAGGCCGCGGCCGCGCGTGCCGTGGCCATGCATTCGCGGCGCCATGACAGCCCCGTGGGGCCGGGCGAGCTGCGCATGCCCGCCATCGTGGTGCCCGGCGGCAACCTCGTGCAGTTCATGCCCGTGACGATGGACGCGCAAGCGCTGTTCGCGGCGGATTTCATCACCGAGGCCATGCAAGCAGAGGCCGCGGCACCGCAGGCGGCCACGGACGTCGGCCTGCAGGCCATCGACCATGTGGCGCTCGGCCTGGGGCTCGACCAGCTCGACACCTGGGTGCTGTTCTCGCGTGCCGTGCTCGGGCTGGAACCCGGCGAAAGCCTGGAACTGGCCGACCCCTTCGGCCTGATCCGCAGCCGCGGCGTGGCCAATGCCGACCGCAGCGTACGGCTGGTGCTCAACGTGTCGCTGAGCCAGCGCACCCGCACCGCCCGCACCGTGAGCGTGGCGGGCACCGGCGGCGTGCACCACATCGCGCTGCGCTGCGACGACATCTTCGCGGCGGTCGAACGCCTGCGCGCACGCGGCGTGCGCTTCGTGCCGATCTCCGACAACTACTACGACGACCTGCCCACGCGGCTGGAACTCGACCCCGCCCTGGTCGCGCGCCTGCGTGCCGCCGGCATCCTGTTCGACCGCTCGGCGGCCGGTGACTACCTGCACATCTACACGGAGCATCCGGACGCCGGTCCGTTCTTCGAGATCGTGCAGCGCGTCGGCCGCTACGACGCCTACGGCGCCGTCAACGCGCCCGCGCGCATGGCCTCGCAGGCGCAGCAGCCCTGAGCAAGGAGCTGCCCTTTTTCTCTCTCGTATTCCCGCTTCCCCACCGCCCTCGACCCCGATACCTTTTCCCCTCTGGAGACAACCCATGGCCACACACACGGCAGACTCTGCCCAAGGCAAGCAACAGACGCGCAAGGCAACCGCCAGCGGCTGGATCGGCTCCGCCCTGGAGTACTACGACTTCTTCATCTACGCCACCGCCGCGTCGCTGATCTTCCCGCAGATCTTCTTTCCGAAGACCGACCCGAAGATCGCCATCATCGCCTCGCTGGCGACCTACGGCGTGGGCTACGTGGCGCGCCCCATCGGCGCGTTCGTGCTGGGCCACTGGGGCGACACCCACGGCCGCAAGACGGTGCTGATCATCTGCATGTTCCTCATGGGCTTCTCCACCGTGGCCGTGGGCCTGCTGCCGACCTACGACCAGGTCGGCCTGTGGGCTCCTACACTGCTGGTGATCCTGCGCCTGATCCAGGGTTTTGCCGTCGCCGGTGAGATTTCGGGCGCCAGCTCGATGATCCTGGAGCACGCGCCCTTCGGGCGACGAGGCTTCTTCGCGAGCTTCACGCTGCAGGGCGTACAGGCCGGCCAGATCCTGGCGGCCGCCGTGTTCCTCCCGCTGGCGCACTACATGCCCGCCGACGCCTTCAATTCCTGGGGCTGGCGCATTCCGTTCCTGCTGAGCTTCCTGGTGATCGTGGCGGGCTACATCATCCGGCGCGAAGTGCACGAAACGCCCGTCTTCACCGAAATCGACAGCAAGGGCGCCGTGCCCAAGGCACCGGTCATCCAGGCCGTCGTCGAAAGCTGGCGCGACATGCTGCGCGTGATGTGCTGCTCGCTGATGAACGTGATTCCCGTGGTCACCACCATCTTCGGCGCGGCCTATGCGGTGCAGCCTGGCTACGGCATCGGCTTCGAGAAGGACGTGTACCTGTGGATCCCCGTGCTGGGCAACATCGTCGCCGTGCTGGTGATCCCGTTCGTGGGCAGCCTGTCCGACCGGATCGGCCGCCGCCCGCCGATGGTCATCGGCGCCATTGCGTCGGGCCTGCTGTCCTTCGTCTATCTCTATGCGATCAGCATCCATCACGTGCCGCTGGCCATCGCCATGTCGCTGCTGATGTGGGGCGTGGTCTACCAGGGCTACAACGCCGTGTTCCCGAGCTTCTACCCCGAAATGTTCCCGACCCGCACCCGTGTCTCGGGCATGGCGATCTCGCAGAACCTCGGCACCCTGGTCACCGCCATGCTGCCCGCGCTGTTCGTGGCCGTCGCCCCTCCCGGCGCCACCAACATCCCGATGATGATCGGCTCGATCACCCTGGCCGTGACGGTGATTGCCGCCATCGCCGCCTTCAGCGCACGTGAGACCTACCGTGTGCGCATGCAGGATCTGGGCAACGCCAACGCCGTGCCTGTGCCCAAGGCGGAGTACGACCGCCTGCGCAGCGAGGCGATGAAGCAACAGACCTCCCCCGTGCGCTGAGCGGCGGCAGCGAGGCGGCCCGCCGGCGCCGCCTCGGAATGAGCACACTTCCTACGTGTTGATGTGGCCATGGAGAAGAGGCGGCGTGTGCAACGCGCGTACAGTCGTCCTTTCCATCAAAGAACAAGAACCATGGCAAGTACAGCGAAGTCCACGCCCGACGGGCCGGCCGGTGACCCGTCACTGCGCATTTTGGTGGTGGAAGACGACCCGGCTGCGCTGGCGGCCACGGTCGACATGCTCGAAGCCCTCGGCCACTGGGCGGCCGGCGTGAAAAGCGCAGAGGTGGCGCGCGATCGCTTCATCGAAGGTGCCTTCGACGTGCTGCTGACGGACATCGGCCTGCCCGCGCTCTCGGGCCTCGACCTGGTCGAGATCCTGCAGGCGAATGACAAGCTCAAGGTCATCTTTGCCACCGGCAGACCGCGTCCGGAAACACCGCCGCCGGGCACCGTGTGGCTGCAGAAACCCTTCGGCGTCGACCAGCTCAGCGACGCGCTGAAAGGCATCCAGCGCGTACGCGCCTGAGCGGGTCCGCGCTCAGCCCTGCGTGGCAGGGGCTACGCTGGGCGCGGGTGCTTCCGGTGCAGGCACCGAGGGCAAGGGCGAAGGCGCCACGGGCAACACCGGTGCGGGTGCCGTGCGCACGGGCACGGGTGCAGGCGGCACCGGCTCCTCGGCGGGTTCGTCAGGTGCGCCGGGCACCAGATAGCGATCGAGCAGCGCAAAGAATCGGTCGTAGAAACGCTCGTCGGTCAGCGTTTCGCTGGCGACCTTGACCATCGCGTCGTCGCTCGAAGAAAACGGCAAGGACACCGAGCCGAGCACGCCCACCCCGACGCTGGCCGAATTGTTGGTCTTCTTGAGGCCGTAGCGGTCTTGCAGCGCCGTGACGAACGCAATGCTGCTGCGCGCCACCTTCTGTCCCTTGGCGGCAGGGGCCTGTCGATCGCGGGCACACACCACCCGGAACTCGACCTCCACATGCACTTCGGCGGCTGGCTGGAAATTCTTGCGTCCCGTCACCAGGTCGCTGTTGGCGGCTGTGATGAGGTAACCCTGGCTCAGCAGGGCACGCCGGGCCGCCTCGCAGGTCTGCGCCTCGGTGGCGGCGTAGGAGCGGGCATGGGTGGTGGTGGAATCGAACTCCTCGGGCTCGTAGGAGACGCGCGGCGGACTGCTGCCGCAGCCCGCCAGCACCAACGCTGCCAGCAAGGTGGCCAGAGGGATCGCACAAACGCGAAAGGAGATCGGGAAGATGGACGGCATGGAGTGACGAATGCTAACCGGCACGCACGCCGGCCTTGCTTCGAGCCAGCGCGCGTGCCTTCGTTCCCGGCTTACTCAGTCCATGCGGACCGCGTGTTGCGCACGCGCGCGCGTGGCGGCGATCAGGCGTGCGTTGGGCATGTCGGTGCTTGTCACCCAGGCGCGCGCGGCTTCTTCGCTGCGACCGAACTGGTAGTGGCGGCGCACCAGCCGCTCCTCGCGCAGCGCATCGTCGATGTCGACATACCAGACCTCGTCGAGCAGCCCGGCCACACCCGCCCATCCGTCACCGTCGTGGAGCAGGTAGTTGCCCTCGGTGATGACGAGCTGCGTCTGTGGCAGCACGGCGATGGCGCCGGCCACGGGTTCCTCGAGTTCGCGGCGGAACTCCGGTGCGTAGACGATCGGGTCGGCCGGCCCCTGCGCGCGCAGGCGCTGCAGCAGCGCGATGTAGCCTGCGCAGTCGAAGGTATCGGGCGCACCTTTGCGCGCTGTCCGGCCGAGCCGTTGCAGCTCGACGTTGGCCAGGTGGAAGCCGTCCATCGGCACCCCCTGCGCGCGCGGCCCGATGGCTGCAAGCAACGACGCCGACAGCGTCGACTTGCCGGCACCCGGCGGGCCGACCAGGCCGAGCAGCTTGCGCCGCCCGCCGGCCAGCAGCGCGTCGATGCGCGCCCATTCCGCAGGCTGCGGCGTTGTCATGGATACAGGCCACGCTCCTGGCGCGCCATCAGGATGCGTTCGCAGGCCACCGCATAGGTCGCGGTACGCAGCGTGATCTTGTGCTTGTCGGCCGTGTCCCAGATCTGGTTGAGCGCGTTCATCATGATGCGGTCCAGGCGCACGTTGATCTCGTCCTCGTCCCAGAAGAAGGACGAGAAGTCCTGCACCCATTCGAAGTACGACACCGTCACGCCGCCGGCATTGCAGATGACGTCGGGCACGACCAGCACACCGCGCTCGGCCAGGATGTCGTCCGCGCTGGGCACGGTCGGGCCGTTGGCGCCTTCGAGCACCAGCCGGGCGGTGGTCCGCTTGGCGCGCTCGGCCGTGATCTGGCCTTCGAGCGCGGCAGGGATCAGGATGTCGCAGGGCACGTCCCAGAACTGCTCGTTGGGCACCACGTCGCCGCCCTCGAACGCCACACAGCCGGCAGCGGTGCGCGAAATCGGAATGAGCTTCTCCAGGTCAAGACCGTTCACGTTCACGATGGTGCCGGTGTGGTCCTGCACCGCGACGATCTTGGCGCCCGCCTCCACGAACAGCTCGGCCGCGACCGAACCCACGTTGCCGAAGCCCTGGACCGCGATGCGCGCGCCGCGCAGGTCCAGCCCCAGGCGGCGCGCCGCCTCGCGACCGGTGACGAATACGCCACGGCCAGTGGCCTTCACGCGGCCGAGCGAGCCGCCCAGGTGCAGCGGCTTGCCGGTGACGACACCGGTGGATGTGCCGCCGGTGTTCATCGAATAGGTGTCCATCATCCAGGCCATGATCTGACCGTTGGTGTTCACGTCGGGTGCAGGAATGTCGGTGTGCGGGCCGATGATGATGCCGATCTCGCTGGTGTAGCGGCGCGTGATCTTCTCGAGCTCCTTTTGCGACAGCTTCTTCGGGTCGACGCGGATGCCGCCCTTGGCGCCACCGTAGGGCAGGTTCACCGCCGCGGTCTTGACGGTCATCCAGGCCGACAGCGCCATCACTTCTTCCAGCGTGACGTCGGGATGGAAGCGCACGCCGCCCTTGCCCGGGCCACGGCTCATGTTGTGCTGCACGCGGTAGCCTTCGAAGTGGGCGATGCGGCCGTCGTCCATCTCGATCGGCACGTCGACGATCAGCGCGCGCTTGGGGCGCTTGAGCGTCTCGGCCCACTTGGCCAGGTCGCCCAGGTACGGCACCACGCGGTCGACCTGCTGCAGGTAGGTGCCCCACGGGCTGTTGGCTGTGGGATGGACAAAGGACAGTTTCTCGCTCATGGGAAGACCCTCGTTGGATGGACTGGATGGACGATAGCCCTGACCCGGCGCCGTGCCAAGGGTTATGCGCCGCGCGGGCACCTCTATGCACAAGTCGCCATGGACCGCCAGCGAACGCTCTCGGCTAAACTCGTTTTCTCCCTCTGCGGCTTCAGCGGCATGCACCGCGAACCCGGGACCTTTGGACCACACATGCCAGCGAACCCAAGAGGCGCACGATTGCCGCCCGATCCCAGCGACCCGCACGCCTCCAGCGCCGCGCCCACCCCCAAGGCGGCACCCCGCACGTCCTCGCTGTTCATCGGGTCGACCGAGAAATCGTTCCAGGTGCTGCAGGCCTTCAACGGCCCGCAACGCCACATGACGCTGGCCGACATCGCGCGCGCCGCCGACCTGGACCGCAGCGCGACGCAGCGCGTGGTCTACACGCTCGAGCAGCTGGGCTACCTGCGCCGCATCCCGGAATCACGCCACTATGGGCTGACCGCCAAGGTGCTGCAGCTCTCGTACAACTACCTGCGCGCCAACGAACTGATCGACAAGGCCTCGCCCTACCTGCTGGACATCAGCCGCACGCTGGGCGAGACGACCAACCTGCACGAGCTCGACGGCTCGGACATCGTCTTCGTGGCCCGCTTCCACGGGCGCCATCTGGTGAACGTCGACTTCAACGTGGGCGCACGGCTGCCGGCATTCTTCACGGCGTCGGGCAACGCGATCCTGACGCGCTTCTCGCACGAGCAGCGGGTGGCGATCCTGGAGCGCACGCCGCTGGTGCAGATCACGCCCTTCACCGAGGTCGACCCGCAGCGGCTGCTGGCACGGGTGCAGACCATGGCGGAGAAGGGCTATGCGGTCATGGCCAACGAGAACGTGCTGGGCGACATCTCGGTGGCCGCGCCGATCACCGACCACCGCGGCATGGCCGTGGCGGCGATCAACATCTCCGTGCCGACCACGCGCTGGACCGTCGCCAGCGTCGAGAAGGAACTTGCGCCCCATGTGCAGGTGGCGGCCACCTCGATCTCGAAGGCGAAGTTCGCGACCTACGCGGGCTGAGCACTGCCCCGGCTACAGCCGGGCGAGCCGGGCGCGGTGGTCTGCCGACAGGGCATCGCCGTCCAGGTCGACCGCACGAGGCACGCCGAGCAGACGCAGGGTGATCTCGAATTCGTCACGCAGCATCTGCAGCACATCGGCCACGCCCTGCGGCCCCTGCGCCGCCAGGCCGTAGAGGGGCGCGCGCCCGAGCAGCACGGCCTTGGCACCGAGCGCCCGCGCCTTGGCGATGTCGCTGCCGCGGCGAATGCCACCGTCGACGAAGACGTCGAGCCCCGTGCCCACCGCATCGACCACCTCCGGCAGGATCTCCAGCGGACTGGGCGCGCTCTCGAGCTGGCGGCCGCCGTGGTTGGACAGGACCACGCCGTCGACGCCCAGCCGCCGTGCGGTGCGCGCGTCGTCCACCGACAGCACGCCCTTGAGCAGCACCGGGCCCTGCCAGTGCCGGCGCAGCCACGCCACCGCCGCCCAGTCGAGCGACATGTCCATCTGCCGGCTCATGGCGGCGGCCTGGGCCTGCAGCTGCGCCTTCACGCCCGCGCTGCGCGCAAGGTTGACCAACTGCGGCGACCCGCCCTGGCGCAGCATGCGGGCGCACCACCGCGGGTGCATGGCCAGGTCGAGCAGCAGCTTCGGCGTGAGGCGCAGCGGCATGCGAAAGCCGTTGCGCACGTCGTGGTCGCGCTTGCCGTGCACCATGGTGTCGACGGTGAGCATGAGCGTGGAGAAGCCGAGCGCGCGCGCGCGCCGCATCATGTCCTCGGCGATGCGCCGGTCCTGCTGCACGTAGAGCTGCAGCCACAGCGCGCCGTCGGTGGCTGCACGCACGCTCTCAAGCAACGAGGTGGACGCCGTCGACACGGCGAAGGGCAGCCCCGCGGCATGCGCGGCACGCGCCAGCACTTCCTCGGCGCGCGGCCAGTAGAGGCCGTTCAGCCCGGTCGGCCCGACCACCGCCGGCATGGCGAGCGTCTCGCCGCACACCTGCACCGCGGCGTCGACGCGGGTCACGTCCCGCAGCACACGGGGCTGGAAGATCAGCTGTTCGTAGGCCGCGCGGTTGCGCGACAGCGTGCGCCCATCCTCCGCACCGCCATCGAGGTAGTCGAAGGCGAAGCGCGTCAGACGCTGACGTGCGAGCGCACGGTAATCCTCGACGGCGGGCAGCACGGTGCCGCTCAGTCCAGGCCTTCGGTGCGCGCGAGCTGCCGCGCGACCTCGGCGCGCAGGCGCGACTTCAGGTCGGCGGCCGGCGCCACCAGTGGCGCGAGCATGGCCGGCGCATCCACGCCGATGAGGTCCATCACCGACTTCATCGGGCCGGGGTTGGTCTCGGCGAAGGCCATGTCCATCAGCGGGATCAGTGCGCGGTGCGCGGCCAGCGCCTCGGCGGTGCGCCCGGTGGTCGCCAGTTCGTAGATCGCACGCCAGGCCCGCGGCAGCATGGTCGCGGTCACGACGATGCCGCCGCGCGCGCCGGCGGCCAGGTGCAGGGGGAACAGCGAGTCCTCGCCACTGAGCACCGCGAAGCTCGGGTCCACGCCCGCCATCACGCGCAGGAAGTGGTACATGTCGGTGTTGCAGGCCTTCATGCCGATGATGCGTTCGTGCCGCGACAGCTCGTGCATCACCTCGGGCTGGATTGCCACGCGCGTGCGGTACGGGATCTCGTAGATCAGGATCGGCAGCGGCGACTCGTCGGCGAAGCGCAGGAAGTAGTCCCGCACGCCCGCCTGTGTGGGGTTGGTGTAATACGGCGTGACGACCATCAGCGCGTCGACGCCGGCATCGGCGAAGGCTCGGCCCGATGCCATCGCGTCGTGGTAGCCGGGGTCGAGCACGCCCGGCACCACCGGCACGCGACCGCCCACGGCCTCCACGCACAGCGCCGCCATCTTGGCGCGCTCGGCACGCGACAGCGCGCCGTATTCGCCGGTGCCGCCGAGCGGCACCAGGCCGTCGATGCCCTGCTTGAGCAGGTAGGCGATCAGCGTGCGCGTGGCCGCGACGTCGATGGTGTCGTCGGCGTGGACGGGGGTGGGGATGGCGGGTAGTACGCCGCGCAGACGGGTCGCGTCCATGGGAAGTCCTTGGGTATCGGGGAGGAAAGAGAAAGAGTTCAGCGGGCCAGACTGCGTCGCCGCAGCCGGTCGGCCACGCCGATGAGCACGGCGACGAAGACAAAGAGGCAGGTCGACACGGCGGCGATGACCGGCGAGATCTGCAGCGTGACCTCGTCCCAGAACTGCTTGGGCAGCGTCGAATTCAGGCCGCCCGAGGCGAACAGCGAGATGGTGAGTTCGTCGAACGAGGTCGCGAAGGCGAACAGGAAGGACGACAGCAGGCCCGCCATCAGGATCGGGAAGGTCACGTAGCGCAGCGTCTGCAGCGGCCGCGCACCGAGGCTCTGCGCGGCCAGGTCGAGCCGCGTGTCGTAGTTGCGCAGCACGGCCATCATCGTCATCACCACGTAGGGCACCGAGATGACGGTGTGGCCGAGGATGAGCCCCAGCGAGGTGCCGACGAGCCCGACCTTGGCGAACAGGTAGAACATGCCGACGGCAATGATCATGCGCGGCACGATGATCGGCGAGAGCACGAAGGCCAGCAGGAACGACTTGCCCCGCATCTGCGAGCGCGCCAGCAGGAAGGCCATCGGCGTGCCGATGAGCATCGACAGTACACCGGCACCCGCACCGACGACCAGCGAGCGCGTGAGCGCCTGCATCCACAGCGGCGACGCGAACATCTGCTCGTACCACTGCAGCGAAAAGCCGCGCGGCGGCCAGTTGAGGCCCGAGTTGCCGGCGAAGGACAGCGGGATCATCAGCACCGTCGGGATGCTGAGGAAGCCGAGCAGAACCAGCACCACCATCCGCATGCCGCGCGACTGGCCCGGCTCGCTGGCATGTGCACGGCGGCGGCGGTGCGGCGCGAGGCGCGCGAGCGCATCGCTGGTCTTGCCGAGGAAAGTAAGGATGGCCTCGCCGGCCGCATGCGACCAGCCCGAGGCGGCCATCGGCCGTGCGCGATCCGACGCGCTGCCGGTCATCGTCGACAGGCCCAGCAGCCGGTCGTAGAGCGCGAAGACCGCCAGCACCACGATCAGCAGGGCCACGGACACGGCACCGGCGAAGCCCCAGTTGAGCGTCTGCTGCACCTGGTCGATGATGATCTGCGTGATCATGGTTTCGCGGCGCCCGCCCAGCAGCGCCGGGAAGATGAAGAAGCCGATCGCCGTGACGAACACCATGATGGCCGCCGCTGCCACGCCGGGCAGCGAGAGCGGGAAGTACACGCGCCAGAACGCCGCGCCCGGCCGTGCGCCCAGCGTGAGCGCGGCGCGCGGCAGGTTGCTGTCGATGTTCTCCATCACCGACAGCATCGTGAGCACGGCCAGCGGCATGAGCGCATGCACCATGCCCACGAGCGTGCTGCCGAAGCTGTAGAGCAGGCTCATCGGCGCATCGACGATGCCCAGCGCCAGCAGCAGCTGGTTGACCACACCGTTGCGGCCCAGCAGCACGATCCAGGCGAAGGCGCGCACCAGGAAGCTGCTCCAGAACGACAGCAGCACCCAGAACAGCAGCCGCCCCTTCTTCTGCTGCGGCAGCGAGGAGATGAGGTACGCCACCGGGTAGCCGGCGAGCACCGAGAAGAAGGTGGTCCAGAGCGATATCTTCAGCGTGATCAGCAGCACGTTGACGTACACCGACGACGCGAAGAGTTGCCGGTACGACGCGAGGCTCAGCGCGCCGTCCTTGTAGAAGCTCAGGAGCAGCAGTTGCGCCACCGGGTAGACGAGCAGCGCCAGCAGCAGGAGCAGCATCGGTGCCGCCAGCAGCAGGTTGCGGCGCAGCCCACGCCCTGCCGGGCGCCTGGAAGCAACGGGATGAACGGCCGATGACATGCGCCTACTCCACAATGGCGACCGCATCGGCCGCCTGCCATTGCAGCCAGAGCGTCTCATCGACGCGGTAGCGGGTGCTCTGCTGCGAGGTCGGAAAGGCGACCGTGATCGGCGTCTCGCCGGCGAAGGGCGCTTTCAGGTACAGCTTGGTGAGGCTGCCGGTGATCATCACGTCGAGCACCTGCGCCGACAGCGCAGGCGCATCGGGCTCAACGCGCTTGACGCCGAGGTTCTGCGGACGCACCAGCACCCGCACCTTCTGGCCCGGTGCCGGCGCGGTGCCGTGCACGGCGGCGCCGGCCTGAACGCGGCCGCCGTCGAGCGCCAGCGACAGGCCATCGCCGGTCGTGCCGGCGACGGTCGCCTCGAACAGGTTCGACTCGCCGAGGAAGTCGGCAACGAACAGCGTGCGCGGGCGGAAGTACAGGTCGGCCGGCGTGCCGAGTTGTTCGATCCGGCCGCCGTTCATCAGGCAGATGCGGTCGGACATCGTCATCGCCTCTTCCTGGTCGTGCGTGACGTAGACGATGGTGGTGCCCAGCTCGCGGTGGATGCGCTTGATCTCCATCTGCATGTGGTCGCGCAGCTTCTTGTCGAGTGCGCCGAGGGGCTCATCCATCAGGATGATGGCCGGGCGGTAGACCATGCAGCGCGCCAGCGCGATGCGCTGCTGCTGCCCACCCGACAGCTCCTTCGGAAAGCGTTGCGCCACGTGCGGCAGGCGCACCATCTCCAGCGCCTCCTGCGCCTGCTGGCGCGCCTGGCCCGGCTTCACGCCACGCATCTTCAGCGGGAAGGCGATGTTGTCTTCCACCGTCATGTGCGGGAAGAGCGCGTAGTTCTGGAACACCATGCCGATGTCGCGTTCGTACGGTGCGCCGTAGGTCACGTCGAGGCCATTGATCAGCATCGTCCCGCCGTCGGGCTGCGAGAGCCCGGCGATCAGGCTCAGCAGCGTCGTCTTGCCGGAACCCGAAGGCCCGAGCAGCGTCAGGAACTCGCCGTTGGCGACCTCCAGGTCGGTGGGCGCGAGGGCAGTGACGTCGCCGTAGCGCTTGCACAGGCCGGAGATGGTCAGATTGGACGAAGGCATGGTGTGGATTCGGGAATCGATCGGTGCGATGAGGTCAGGCCAGCACCCAGCCGTTGAAGCGCTCGATCACGGCGGCCTGGTTGTCGAGCCAGTAGCGCGCATTGATCTGCACGCCGCTCTTCATGTTCTCGGGGCTGGTCGGGCTGTTCTTCGCGATCTCGGGCTTGACGTAGTTGAAGGCCTCGGGCTGCGTGAAGCCGGCGGCGAAGAACTCGGCCTGCACCGCCTGGCGTTTCGGGTCGGACGCGAAGCGGATGAACTCGCGGCAGGCATCGGCGTTGGGCGTGCCCGCGAGGATCGACCAGTTGTCGACGCCCCAGAGGTTCTGGTTCCACACGATGGTCACGTCGGCGCCCTTGCCGATGGCCTGTTGCGGCCGCGACACCCAGGTGGCGACCATGTCGACTTCGTTGGACATCAGCATCTGCTCGACCTGCGCGCCGGAGTTCCACCACACGTCGACCTTCGACTTGACCTTGTCCAGGCTGGCGAAGGCGCGGTCCAGGTTGGCCGGGTAGACCTGGCCTGGCGCCACACCGTCGGCCATCAGGGCTTCCTCGATGGTGTCGAAGGGGTGCTTGCGCAGCGAGCGGCGGCCCGGAAAGTCCTTCGTGTTCCAGAAGTCGGCCCAGGAATTGGGCGCCTTGCGGCCCTTGAACGCCGCGTTGCGATACGCCAGGACGGTGCTGTACACGTTGGTGCCCACGCCGTAGGGCGACATGTACTGCGCCGGGATTTTCGCGACGTTCGGGTCGGACTCGACACCGTGCTTCTCGAGGTAGACCTTGCTGCCGCTGGTCAGGATGAGGATGGCCGGCTGGCTGATCTTCGCCATGTCCCAGGTGTAGTTGCCGGTCTCGACCATGCTCTTGATCTGCGCGGTGGGCTCCGCGTTGGCCTGCACCGGCACGACCTCGATGCCGGTCTTGGCGGTGAAGGGCTTGTAGAACGCCGCCGCGTACGCCTGGCTGTAGATGCCGCCGTCGTCACGCACCACGATGCGCTTGCTGGCCGCGCGCGCCGGCGTCCAGATCGTGGGCGCGGCAAGGGCGACGATGCCGCTGGCAGCCGCCTTCAGGGCGTTGCGACGGGACGGTTTGCTGGGGGGCAGGGTGTGCATGGCGAACTCCTTCGATGAAAGAAATGAGGCGGGATGGAAGCGGGGGACGGGAACGGAAATCAGTGCGCCGGGGCGGACGGTGCGTCAGGCACCAGGCGGCCCGGGTTGAACAGGTTCTGCGGATCGATCGCCTGCTTCATGCGGCGCATCAGGCCCAGCTCGACGGGCGACTTGTAGTGCGCCATCTCGTTGAGCAGGGTGCGGCCGACGCCGTGCTCCGCACTGAAGGTGCCGTGCAGGCTGTGCGCCACGTCGTTCACGCTGTGGCGGATGCGCTGGGCCATCGCCTCGGGGTCGGCCACGGCCTCCCATTCGGCGTAGGTGAAGAAGGGGATGAAGTGCACGTTGCCGTCGCCCAGGTGCGCCACGATGACGATCGGCAGGCCGGGCACGATGGCGTGCACCGCAGCGGTCGCTCGGTCGATGAACGCGGGCACCGACGACACCGGTACCGCGCTGTCGGTGGTCAGGCCCACACCGGCCTTCTTGTTGGCTTCGGAGACGCTGTGCCGGATTTCCCACATCGCCGCGCGCTGGGCACCGCTCGTCGCCAGCACGCCGTCGAGGAGCAGGTCCTGCTCGGCTGCCTGAGTGAGCACCTGTTCCAGGATGGTCTGCAGCGCGTCCTCGGCACCGGTGTCCGACAGCTCGATGAGCACATGCCACGGATGCAATGCCGACAGCGGATTGCGCCGGCTGGGCAGTTGCTCGGTCACGATACGCAACTGGTTCGCGTCGATCATCTCGAAGGCCGAGAGGCTCGCGCCGCAGGCCGACTGGAACAGGCCCAGCAGCTGCAAGGCTGCTGCGGGCGAGCGGGGCGCCACCCAGGCGATGGCGTGCGAGGTCGGCAGCGGATGCAGCTTGAGCGTGGCTGCCGTGACGATGCCCATGGTGCCTTCGGCACCGATGAACAGGTGCTTCAGGTCCAGCCCGGTGTTGTTCTTGCGCAGGGTGTAGAGCCCGTCCCAGACGGTGCCGTCGGGCAGCACCACTTCGAGGCCGAGCACGTTGTCGCGCGTGTTGCCGTAGCGCAGCACGCCGGTGCCGCCGGCATTGGTCGCGATGGTGCCGCCGATCTGGCAGGAGCCTTCGGCGCCCAGGCTGATCGGGTAGAGGCGCCCCTGCGCGGCGGCGGCTTCCTGCACGGCGGCCAGCACGCAGCCGGCCTCGACTTCAATGGAGTTGTTGGCCGCGTCGACCGTGCGCACGCGCCGCATGCGGGCGAGGTTCACGATGACCGGCGCCACGCCGTCAGTGCCGGGCACGGCGCCGCCGCACAGGCTGGTGTTGCCGCCCTGTGGCAGCACCGGCACGCCGTGTTCGACGCACAGGCGTACGACGGCGGCAACCTGCGCCGTGCTCGAAGGCATCACCACGCACGCGGCCGGGCCGCGGTAGCGACCACGCCAGTCTTCCGTGAAACCGGCCACGTCATCTTCCGCCGTGAGCACCGCACCGGCCCCGAGCAGGACTGTCAGCTGTTCGATCAAGGTCATCTTTGCACCATTTGAGTGAGGGCCTGCGGCCCACGAAGGCTTCGAATCAGTGTACGCAAATCACATGCCAATGAATTGCATAGTGCACTATTCAATCGTATTGAGATTACTTTTAGGGAAAGCACTGAGCCCGGCCTGCGGCGAGAACGCCACAGGGCCGGGCCCTGGAGATCGATCGACGCGCGCAGAGGCGTCAGTGCATGGCGGCAAGCAGCGCTGCGTTACCTCCGGCGGCCGCAGTGTTGATGGTCAATGTCTGTTCCGCGCAGAAGCGGTAGAGGTAGTGCGGCCCGCCCGCCTTTGGCCCGGTGCCGCTCAGCCCCTCGCCGCCGAAGGGCTGCACGCCGACCACCGCGCCGATGGTGTTGCGGTTGACGTAGACGTTGCCGATGTGCGCCTGCGCGGCCATGGCCATGGCACGCGAGTCGATGCGCGTCTGAATACCAAACGTCAGGCCGTAGCCAAGCGCGTTGATGCGCTCGACCACCGTGGCCGGGTCACCCGACCAGCGCACGATCTGCAGCACGGGCCCGAATATCTCGTTGCGCACGTGCTCAATGGAAGGCACCTCGAAGGCTTGCGGCGCGATGAAATTCGCCGAATGCGTGGTTGCGGGCACCGCCACCGGCGACGCGTCGATCGGGCGCCCGTGCGCGGCCAGCGCGTCGACCGCGCGCGCCACGGTGTCGAAGGCCTCGGCGTCAATCAACGGGCCGACGTCGGTCGCGAGCAGTGCCGGGTCGCCGCCAGCCAGCTCGGCCACCGCACCGCCGAGCATCTCGATCACGCCATCGGCGATGCCCTCGTGCACGCACAGCAGGCGCAGCGCCGAACAGCGCTGGCCAGCCGAGCGGAAGGCGCTCTGCACGACGGCATCGACCACCTGCTCGGGCAGCGCGCTCGAGTCGACCACCATCGCGTTGATGCCGCCGGTCTCGGCGATGAGCGGGACGATCGGGCCATCCTTCGCGGCCAGGGCGCGGTGGATGATCTTCGCCACCTGCGTCGAGCCGGTGAAGACGACCCCGGCCACGCCCGGCGCGGCCACCAGCGCGGCGCCGACCGTCTCGCCCGGGCCGTGCAGCAGCTGCAGCGCATCGGCGGGCACGCCGACCGCGTGCAGCAGCTTCACCGCCTCGAGCGCGACGCCCGGCGTCTGCTCGGCCGGCTTGGCCAGCACCGTGTTGCCGGTGGCGAGCGCCGCCGCAACCTGCCCCATGAAGATCGCCAACGGGAAGTTCCACGGGCTGATGCAGACCCAGGGGCCGCGCGCGACGAGCCGCAGTTCGTTCGACTCGCCGGTCGGGCCGGGCAACGCCACCGGTTGCATGATCCGCTCGGCCTCATCGGCGTAGTAGCGCAGGAAGTCGACGGCTTCGCGCACCTCGGCCACCGCGTCGCCCCAAGTCTTGAAGGCTTCCTTGACCAGCAGCGCGCAGAAGCGCGGGAGTTCCGCCTGCAACGCATCGGCCGCATGGCGCAGCCGGGCCGCGCGCTGGGCCACCGGCGTGCCGCGCCAGGCCGGTAGCGCGCGCAGCGCCTGGGCCACGGCGGGCTCCGCGCGCGACGCGTCGAAGAGCGGGACCACGGGCACGGACGTGGTCGCCAGCGCCGCCAGCAGCGGCGCGCGCATCGTGGTCACGGTCAGGTCGACGCCTTCGCTGTTGCGGCGCGCCGGCCCGTACAGCAGCGGTGGCAGCGGCAGCGACGACACCGGCGAGGCATGCAGCGGCGACGCCAGCAGCTGGTCGACCGGCACGCCGTCGTCGCCGAGCTGGTTCACGAAGGAGGAGTTGGCGCCGTTCTCCAGCAGCCGGCGCACGAGGTAAGCCAGCAGGTCCTTGTGCTGGCCGACCGGCGCGTACACCCGCACATGCGCCGTCGTCGCCTTCATGACCTCGCGGTACACGCCCTCGCCCATGCCGTGCAGGCGTTGGAGCTCGAAGCTCTGCATGAACCCGGCGCCGGGCCGCCCCAAGCCGGGTTGCGCCCCCTCGGGGGGCAGCGACCCGCGCAGCGGCGGAGCGTGGGGGCCCGTGACGCCCGCCATCTGCAGGATCGCCGCGATGGTGCCCGCATTGTGCGTGGCGAACTGCGGGTAGATCGCGTCGGGCGCGGCCAGCATCGCGCGGGCACAGGCGAGGTAGCTCACGTCGCTGTGGTGCTTGTGCGTGAACACGGGGTAGTGCGGCAGGCCGAGCTCCTGTGCGCGCTTGATCTCGGCGTCCCAATAGGCGCCCTTGACCAGACGGCACATCAGGCGCAGCCCATGGCGGCGCGCGATGGTCGTGACCTCGTCGATGAGCTCGAGCGCGCGCGTCTGGTAGGCCTGCATCGCCAGGCCGAAGCCGCGCCACTGCGGTTTCTCGGCCGCGATCCGTGCCGCCAGCGCCTCGAAAACCTCCAGCGAGAGTTCGAGCCGGTCGACCTCCTCCGCATCGATCGTGAGGTTGAGGTTGGCGTCGGCGGCCAGGGCGCAGAGCTGCCACACGCGCGGCACCAGTTCGGCCATCACGCGCTGGTGCTGCGCGTCTTCGTAGCGCGGGTGCAGGGCGCTCAGCTTGATCGAGATGCCGTCGTTGTGCTCGGGCGCGCGCGCGGCGTCCGACTGCGCGCCGATGGCGCCTATGGAGCGGATAGCGTCGGCATAGCTCTGCAGGTAGCGCTGCGCATCCGCATCCGTGCGCGCGCCCTCGCCCAGCATGTCGTAGCTGAAGCACAGTGCCGGCTGCTTCTTCTGCGCGCTGCGCGCCTCGCCCATGGCCTCGCGGATGGTCTGGCCAAGCACGAACTGGCGCCCCAGCAATTGCACCGCGCGCAGCGTCGCGGCCACCACGGTGCGCGAGCCCAGGCGCGCCAGCAGCCCCGGCGGATGGTCACTCTCCGGCAGGAAGCGCTTGGACAGCGCGATGGCCGAGGACGACAGCCGCGCCAGCGTGGAGTCGGCGGCGCCATCGAAGTCGGCCCGGCCAAGCTGGTCGGCGGTGAGCGCGATCGCGGTTTCGGCGTCGGGCACGCGCAGCAGCGCTTCGGCCAGCCGCATCAGGGCCAGGCCTTCGGCGCTGGAGATCGGGTATTCGCGCAGCAGGCTTTCCATCGCCCAGAAGGGCGGCGGGTTGTTCCGCACGGCCTGGACCCACGGGACGGCCACGGTCGCCGCGGCGGCCCAGTCAAGGGCCCCGGTCAGGCTCGCCAGTCGTTGCGAGACGATCTCTTTTTCAGGACGGTAGGGGTGGGGCAGGCGCATGGAAAAAGCTCTGGAGGGACGAATGCCCGCATCGTCTCGCGAGCCATACAGACTTTTTCACCAAAGAAACTCATCAGCACCGGATAATTCACTGCTCATGAGCCCTCTCTCCCTGGACATCGACCGAATCGACGTGAAGATCCTCAAGATCCTTCAGGACGACGGACGCATTTCCAACCTGAAGCTTGCCGAGGCGGTCGCGCTGTCGCCCACTGCCGTGCTCGCCCGCGTGCAACGGCTCACGCGCGACGGTTTCATTGAAGGGTACGAAGCACGGCTCAACCCGCACAAGCTCGGTCGCGGTTTCACGGTGTTCGTCGAAGTGCTGCTCGACCGCACCACGGCCAACGTGTTCGACCAGTTCAAGGCGGCCGTGCAGGTGCGCGACGAGATCATGGAATGCCACATGGTGGCCGGCGGCTTCGACTACCTGCTCAAGACCCGCATGGCCGACATGGCGGCCTATCGGGATTTTGCCGGTACGGTGCTCTGGCAGTTGCCCGGCGTGCGCGAGACGCGCACCTACGCCGTGATGGAAGAAATCAAGAGCAGCACCCGCCTGCCGATCTGAACGACCGGCGCCGCGCGCTCGGCTCAGCCGAAGAACGGCTTGACCAGTGCCGAAAGATGACTGTGCAAGAAGCCCACGTCGACGTCGCCCAGTTCGACCGACAACGCAGCGCCTTGGGCGGCCACCAGCGCCGCCGAAGGCCCGGCGTGCGAGACCACGACGTGTCGTGCCGTCGTATCGGCCAGCACATCGACGAAATGGCCGACCGCGCCCGTGCTGTGCCGCCCCCGCAATGACTGCGCACCCAGGCCAAAGCGTACGAAACCGGTGATGCGGCGATGCCCGATGTACACGCCCTCCTGCACATGCACATGGCATCGCAGCCCCAGCCCGCTGACCCGGCGCTCGAAGGCCTCGAATGTCGGAACGATCAGGTGGCTGGCCACGCGATTGAATCGCTCGACGAACACAGCGCGCTCCTTCTCATGCTTGACATAGAGCCGCTCGGCCAACTCGGCCGTGGTGCAGCGCGAGTCGAACAGCTGCGCCATCTCCTGGCGGATTTTCTCCACCATGGAGGGCTCGGCAACAAAGTCGTCCGACAAGTCTTCCCAGAGTTCGCCGCTTCGGTCGGAAAGGAAAGAAGAGTCCTGGAAAGTCATGAGGGCCTTTGCGGATTGCATAACCTGAATTGGCTGTGCGCTGGTGTGCGAAATGTTACAAACCACCATCTTTTTTGTATGTCGCCATTTCTAGTGACAACTTTTGATGTACATCCGCATCGTTCGTCTTGGCCTTTTCTTTCTGGCATGCACGCTCCTGTGCTCGCTGCCTGTCGCCAGCACGCGGGACACGCAGCGCCCACAAACCCCATCCGGCGTCTCGATGGCGTCGGCGCCGACCGTACTGCCGCTCGACCATGCGCAGTGGGTCGCCGTTGCGGGCCAGGGCCTGAGCGTGCCGCCCCCCACCTTCGATGCCAATGAGCCGCCCCGGGATCAGTGGAACTGGCAGGACACGGCTTTACCCAGTGGCCAGGCGGCCGAGCCGGGCACGCCTGCGCGCCTGCCGCAGGCACACACGCCCCACGACGCCCAGACCGAGAACGAGACCCAGACCACCTGGTTCCGGATCGCCGTACCGCCTGTGGCCTTCGCTGCGGGCAAGCTCGCGCTGTACGTCCCGCACATCGCCACCGACGGCACGGTGGCCGTCTATGTCGACGGGCAGCTCGTGCACCGCGCCCAGCCCCAGGGCATGCTGTGGAACAGCTCACGCAAGCCGCTCTGGATATCGCTGGGTGGGCCCAGCAACCCAACGATCCCGCGCGAAATCGTGATCCGTCTGGAGCACACGCTGGGCACGCAGGTGACGCTGTCGCCCTTGCAACTCGGGCTGGCAAGCGCGCTGCACTGGCGCTACAGCTGGCGACAATGGGTTCAGCAGGACCTGCCGGCCATGTTCAGCGCCTTCTTCCTGGCCATCGGCTTGTTCTCGCTGATGGTCTGGCTGCACCGCCGGCACGACAAAAGCTATCTCCTGTTTTTCGTCCTGTCGGTGCTGTGCTTCATCCGGGGCCTGCATTTCTATGTCGACATGCAGGTGGGCGACGACTGGTTCTCGTGGCTGACGCTCAACTCGATCTTCTGGCTCCTCACCGCCATTCACCTGTCGCTCGGCCTGCTCCACCGCCAGCGGCGGACCTGGCTGACCCTGGCGACCCTGGCCGCCACGGCGGTGATCGGGCTGGTCACGCTGCCGCTGGAGGCCAACCCGATGCTGCCGCTTTCGCCCGGCACGATGGCTGGGGTGTTTCGCACCGCACTGGTGCTCAGCCTGCTGGTGGGCGTGGCCGGCATGCGAGGCGCATGGCGCCGGTCGGGCGAGGCCATGCTGGTGGCAGCCGGTTTCACGGTTTGCATCTTCATGGGCGCGCTCGACTGGGTGCTGCAAAGCAATTTCCGCCACCCGCAGAGTTGGGCCGCCGGCGTCGATAACCCCACGCTGGGCTTTGCGGTCCTCGGTTTCCTGGTCAACAGCGTGCTGACTTTTTCAGTGTTCGGCGTTCTGATCACGCGCCGCTACGTGGGCGCGATGTCGAAGGTCGAACAGGCCAACACGCGGCTGGCCGAACGCCTGAACGAGCGTGAGACCGCGCTGGCGCAGAGCTACGCCCTGCTGCGCGAGGCAGAGCAGCGCCAGACCATCAGCCAGGAACGCCAGCGTCTCATGCAGGACATGCACGATGGCCTGGGTTCCTCGCTGGTCACTGCGCTGCGCGTGGTGGAAAACGACCAAGGGCGCCACGACGCGGCTTACGTGGCCGAGGTGCTCAAGGGCTGCATCGATGACCTCAAGCTCACCATCGACTCGATGGAGCCGGTCGAGGCCGACCTGCTTTTGCTACTGGCCACGCTGCGCTACCGGCTGAGCCCGCGCCTGGAGCGCGCGGGCATCGCCCTGCATTGGGACATTGCCGACCTGCCGCGCCTGGACTGGCTCGACCCACGCAGCGCGCTGCACATTCTGCGCACCCTGCAGGAAGCCTTCACCAACATCCTCAAGCATGCCCGCGCCACCACCATCCGCGTGGCCACCGGCGTCGAGAACGGCGGCGTGACGGTCACCGTGGCAGACAACGGCCAGGGCTTCGACGTTCACCGCGCGTTGCATGGCGGCGGCATGGGTCTGGCCAACCAGCAGCGACGGGCCGCAGCGCTGGGCGGTCAGGTCCGCTGGAAGTCAGGCCCCGACGGGAGCCGGATGACCCTTTGGCTGCCCATCGAACGCACAGGCGCTTGAAGCACAATCGCCCCTTCCGCTGCGTGCAGACATCGCCCTGCGGCGCTTCCTGTTCTTCACGTACCGATCGACCACCCGCCCCACGCCATGCAATCCCGTACCGACCCACCGTGCATTCGCGTCGCGCTGGTGGAAGACGATCAGCACTTCCAGCATGCGATCGTCTCGGCCATCGCCACCGCCGCGGACATCCGCCTGATCGGCATCGCCGGCACACGCGAAAAAGGCCTGCAAATGCTCGGTGGATCGCCGGCCGACGTGCTGCTGGTCGACCTGGGACTGCCCGATGGCTCGGGCATCGACGTGATCAAGGCGGCGCAGGTGCGCTGGCCGCAGTGCGCCGTGATGGTCAACACCACCTTCGGCGACGAAGCGCACGTGCTGAGATCGATCGAGGCAGGCGCCTCTGGCTACCTGCTCAAGGACAGCGCGGCAGCCACCATGCTCCAGGAAATTCGCAGCTTGCACGCGGGCGGCAGCCCGATCAGCCCGCTGATCGCGCGCCAGATCCTGCGGCGCTTCCACCCCGGTGGGGGCCTGGCAGCGCCCGCGACCACCGTGCGCCCGGCGACGGTTGCCGCAGGACCGGCTGGTTCCGCGAGGACACCCCTCCCCCCCACCGCCGAGGGCACGCAGGCACAGCTCTCGGCGCGAGAGAAGGAGGTGCTGGAATTCATCACCAAGGGCTTCACCGCCGACGAGATCGCCCGCCTCATGAACGTCTCGGTGCACACCGTGCAGACTTACATCCGGCGCATCTACAGCAAGCTGAACGTGCATTCGAAGGCCGAGGCCATCTACGAGGCGCGCAACCAGGGCCTGCTGCCCATCTGATCCTTTCGATTCGGCACGACGATCGTCTTCAAGCCGCCGCGGGCGGCGTCGACGGCACCGGCCTGAGGGCACGCGCGCCGAAGATGGCGCTGCCGATGCGCACCATCGTCGCACCCTCGCGCACGGCCGCTTCCAGGTCGGCGCTCATGCCGATGGACAGCGTGTCCAGCGCCAGGCCCCTCGCATTCAACGCCACGAACAGCTCGCACAAGGCGCGATGCGGCGCGCGTTGCGCGTCGAGCGTGTCGGCCGGCTCCGGGATCGCCATCAACCCGCGCAGCACCACGTGGGGCAAGGCCGCCACCGCACGCGCCACGTCGGCCACGTCCGCTGGTGGCACGCCGCTCTTGCTCGCCTCGCCGCTGATGTTGACCTGCAGGCACAGCTGCAGCGGCGCCAGACCTGCTGGGCGCTGCGCGCTCAGGCGCTCGGCGATCTTCAGCCGGTCGACCGAATGCACCCAGTCGAACTGCTCGGCCACCACGCGCGTCTTGTTCGACTGCAGCGGCCCGATCATGTGCCACTGGATGCGCGCGCGCAGGTCGGCCAGCGCGGCGATCTTTTCGATGCCTTCCTGCACGTAGTTCTCGCCGAACGCGGTCTGGCCGGCATCGAAGGCCTCGCGCACCGCATCGGCGCCGAAGGTCTTGGACACGGCGAGCAGCCGCACGGCCCCGGGCGCGCGTCCGGCCGCCACGCAGGCGGCGGCGATGCGTTCGTGGATGCGCATCAACTGCGCGGAAATCGTCGTCATAATCTTCAAAAAAGCGTATTGAACGCATCAGGGAGAACACATGGAACTTCACACTCTGCTCGCGCGCAGCGTCGCCGACAAGGCCTCCGACCTGCACCTGTCGGCCGGCCTGCCGCCCATGCTGCGCGTGCATGGCGAGCTGCATCGCATCGACGGCCTGCCAGCGGTCGATGCGACCACCGTCAGTGCCATGCTGCACGACATCATGAACGATGCGCAGCGCGAACAGTACCGCACACAGGCGGACATCGACTTCGCGCTCGCCATCGACGGGCTTGGGCGCTTTCGCGTGAACGCCTTCCACCAGTCGCGCGGCGCGGCGGCAGTCTTCCGCACGATCGCAGGCGCAGTGCCTTCGCTGGCTCAGTTGGGCGCGCCGCCGATCTTCGCCGAACTCGCCCGCCGGCCGCGCGGCCTGGTGCTGGTGACCGGGCCCACCGGCTCGGGCAAGTCGACCACGCTGGCCGCCATGATCGACCACCTCAATGCCAGCACGCCGGGGCACATCCTCACGGTCGAGGACCCGATCGAGTTCGTGCACGTGCCGCGCCGGTGCCTCGTGCAGCAGCGCGAGGTCGGCCACACCACGCACAGCTTTGCCGCGGCGCTGCGCTCGGCCCTGCGCGAAGACCCCGATGCGATCCTGGTGGGCGAGCTGCGCGATCTGGAGACCATCCGCCTGGCACTCACCGCCGCGGAGACCGGCCATCTCGTGTTCGGCACGCTGCACACCGCCTCGGCCGCCAAGACCATCGACCGCATCGTCGACGTGTTTCCCGGGGATGAGCAGGCGCTGGTGCGCGCGATGCTGTCGGAGTCGCTGCAGGCGGTGATCGCGCAGACGCTGTGCCGCAAGCGCGACGGCACGGGCCGCGTGGCCGCCCATGAAATCATGCTGGGCACGCCAGCCATCCGCAACCTGATCCGCGAGAACAAGGTCGCGCAGATGTACTCGGCGATCCAGACCAGCGGCGCACAGGGCATGCAGACGCTCGACCACCACCTGGCCGCGCTGGTACGCGCGGGGACCCTTGCGCCGGCCGAGGCGCGCGCCCACGCACGCCAGCCGGAGAACTTTCCGGACAATCCGAGAGACACCCTGCGCACCTGAGCGAATCTGGGACACTTCGGCGGTGTCCTTCCCTGCTTCCTCCTGCCCTGTCGAATGGGGTGGCCAGACCCTGGCCCTGCTGCCCGAACGCGCGCTATGGTGGCCCGCCGCGCAAACGATCTTCATCGCCGACCTGCACCTGGGCAAGGCCGCGACCTACCGGGCGCTGGGCCAGCCGGTGCCCGGCGGCACCACGCAGGAGAACCTCGCACGCATCGACACGCTGGTGGTGCGCCATGGCGTGCGCCAGATCGTCTTTCTCGGGGACTTCCTGCATGCGGCGCAGGCACGCACCGCGCCGCTGCTGGCGATGCTCGGCGCCTGGCGCACGCGCCATGTGTCGGTGGACATGACGCTGGTGCGCGGCAACCACGACAGCCGCGCGGGCGATCCGCCCGAGGCGCTGGGCATCGCGGTGGTCGACGAGCCGTGGCTGCTCGGGCCCTTCGCCTGCTGCCACCATCCGCAGACGCATCCGACCCACTTCGTGCTGGCAGGCCATCTGCATCCGGCCTGTACGCTGCATGGCCGGGGCCGCGACAGCCTGCGCATGCCCTGCTTCGTGCAGGAAGGTGCGCAGGCCATCCTGCCGGCCTTCGGCGAATTCACGGGCGGCTGGAAGGTCGACGCCGCACCTGGGATACGGCGCTACGGCGTGGGCGGCGACGCCGTCTGGAAACTGCCGGGCTGAGAAGACCCTCGGCCTTCTCTACTTCGCCACGTGGCCGTAGCAGGCCTTGAGCGCGGTGTAGTCGTAGAAGTGCTGCGTGGCGGCCACCTTGGCGCCATCGCAGGCGGCCTGGAAGTCGGTCTCTTTCTCGTTGTAGAGCATCTTCACCAGCAGCCGGCCGCTGCCGTTGCCGTACACGTCCCACTGCATGTTGGCAGCCATCGGCGACACGTACTCGCCGCGCCAGGCATTGCTGTCGTAGCTGAAGGTCGATGCCTTGGGCACCTGCTGCACCATGCCCTTCATGCCCATGCGGACTGCGAACGGCATCAGGATCTCGGCGTGTGCGAAGCGCAGCTTGGCCGCATGCGACAGGTCGCCACGCGCGATGGCGTCGACCTCGTTGAACATGTCGTCGACCAGGATCTGCGCCATGCGGTAGTTGATGTCGCCCTTCTCCGTCATGCCCGGGCCCTTGTCGTAGAAGTCGGAGCCGTCGTTGAGCGCCGCGAAGAAGCGGGCCTGCGCTACCGGCATGTAGGCCGTGAAGTCGACGCCGGCCTCGGCCCTCATGGCGGGCGCGATCACGTACAGCTCGTAGAGCAGCGAGCCAGCATCGCCCAGGCTCTTGATGGTGGTCTTGCCGTCGCCGTTGAGGCTGGGCGCGAACCTGCCGTCGTCGCTGGTGTAGGTGAAGGTTCCGCTGTTGGCGAAGCTGTAGCTGCCGTCCGCGATCTTGTCGACGAAGCTTTTGGCGAACAGCCGTTCGAGCAGCACGCGGCCGGCGGCTGCCGCATCGGGCGTGAGCGTCAGGCCGCTCTGCTTGGCCAGCAGGTCGGCATCGCTGCTCTTGTAGGCCTGGTAGGCCTGGCTGTCCCGGTAGGTCGTGGAGAGCGGATCGGTGCTCTTGGTCACCAAATCGGTCGCCTTCACCAGCTTGTGAAAGTACAGCAGGAAACGGTTGGTGCCTGCGGGCTGTGCGACGGCGGTGCCGGTGTCCGGGTAAGGCGCCGGCGCCGCCGGGTAGACGACCAAGGGCGCCAGCGCAGGCTGCGCACTCTTGAGCGACTGCACGAAGAAGTTGCCGCTGTCGACCGCACGGTCCACGCCCGAGGTCACGGTCACGATCTGGCGCGGCGCGCTGCCGGCTGCATCACCCACCTGCTTCCAGTAGGCCGGCAGGCGTTGCAGCATGCGCGCCGCGAGTTGCGTGTGTTCGCCGATGCCGACCTGCGTCTCGTTGCCATAGCCCGGTGTGGAGATGCCGGTCACGCCGTAGCCCAGCAGGAAGTTCGCCTTCATGATCTTCAGCACGTCGGGGCCGAGCCGGGCGCCGAGCGGCGTGAGCGCGCCATCGTCCTGCGCCTTCTTCCACATGTTGTAGACCGCCAGGTCGTACTTGAGACTGGACAGCCCGCGCGAGCCATGCCGCGCGATCAGCTCTGTATAGACCGGTGAAAAGCCTGCGGGTGCAGCCTCATAGGTGCTGGTGTCCTGCTGTGCGCGGTACGGTGCCTTGGTCTGGTAGTAGCGATCGGTCAGTGCCGCGGCAGCCAGCAGCGTGCGGACGTCGCCGCTGTCGGTGGTGGCGGTCGCAAAGGCGGTGCGGATGCGCTGCAGGCCGTCGTCGGAGGCCGATTTCAGCGCCGCCTTCACGGTGGCGTCGGCCTCGTCGTTGAAGTCGGTCAGCAGCTTGGCGGCCGGTACACCGACCGCGAGCGCGACCTTGGCCACCGCCGCATCGAAGCCGAGGCCGTTGGACTCCATCTCCTCGACCACCGCGGTTGAATGGAAGTCGATCACGCCCGGCGCCTCCTTGGGCGCGCGCAACACCATGTGTTGCGAGACGGCCTGGGTGCTGCGCGTCGCCGGATCGAGTTCCAGCGCATCGGTACCGATCTCGGCCACCAGCGCCGCACCCGAACCGGCCAGCGTGAAGCGGCCCTGCGCGTCGGTGCGCACGGCCGTCTCGCCGTCGTCGCAGCGGCCGTTGGCATTCAGGTCGAGGCAGACCTTGGCGTTGACGAAGTAGCTGCCAACCACGGCGCCGCTGGTCGAAACGGTGGGAGCCGGGGCCGGTGAGGTCCCCGTACCGCCCGCAGGCGTGGTGGCGGTGCCGGCTGCGGGAGACGCGGTGTCGGACGAGCCGCCACAGGCGGCCAGCAGGCCGGTACAGGCGCAGAGCGCAAAGAGGACACGCGCGGCTGTGCCGGGCAAGCGCAACAAGGCGCCGGATATATTCTTCATGGAGGGTGGCGATGACCGCGAACAGGAAGCGCGCAGTGTCCGCGTCGCACATGACAGGTCCGTGACCCGTCAAGACGCTCTCAGAGCACGACGGGCGCGTCCGGCAGTTCGTTGCGGTCGGCCTCGCCCTCGGCCAGCGGGAAGTGCGCGACCAGCAGCGCCGACACCTCCTCCAACGCCTGCGTGAGCCCGTCCCCGAAGCGACCTTCTCTGAAGGCCGCGCCCATGCGCAGCGTCATCGCGTGCCAGTCGTCGGCGTCGACATGGCGGCCGATGCCGCGGTCGGCCACGATCTCGATCGCGTGTTCGGCCAGCAACAGGTAGATGAGCACGCCGTTGTTGTGCTCGGTGTCCCAGACGCGCAGCTTGCCGAACATCATGAGCGCGCGTTCGCGGGCAGGTGCGTCACGCCACAGGTAGGACATGGGCAGCCCACCTTCGATGCAGATGCGGATCTCGCCGCTGTGGCGCCGCTCGCTGGCACCCACGCGTTGCGTGAGCGCTTGCAGCAGGTCGGGCGCGATCAGCCGGTTGGCCGTCGCATCGTCGAGCCAGCGATGCCGGAGCATGCGTGACAGGCGTTGGAACCAGGAGGTCATGCGCATCTCACCAGCTTCCCGAGGCGCCGCCGCCTCCGAAATTGCCGCCGCCGCCCGAGCTGAAGCCACCCCCTCCGCCGCTCGACCGGCCGCCGCCGAAACCACCGCCCATGCCGCCCATGCCCCCCATTCCACCGCCGAAACCGCCGCCACGGCCGTCCGTCAGGAACATGGAGCCGAAGAACGTGAACACCATAGCCACCACCACCGCGATGGCCGCCAGCACGACACTGGACGTCAGCACCAGCGCGACCGCGCCTGCGCCCACGCCGGTGGCCAGCGTGCCGAGCTTGTTGCCCAGCATCGCGCGCGCCAGGCGTCCGAAGAACAGCACGCCGACGAAGAGGAAGATGCCGAGTTCGGCCCAGTCACCGCCGAAGCCGCCGACCCCTCGGCCGCGCGCCTCGGTGACGGGACTGGGCACCGCAGGCAGCGGTTCGCCGGTGATGCGTGCGATGAGCTGGTCGGCCGCCGCATCCAGCCCGCCGGCATAGTCGTCTTTGCGAAAACGCGGCGCCATGGCCGTGTCGATGATGCGGGCCGCGGCGAGATCCGGCACCGCGCCTTCGAGTGTCTTGGCCACCTCGATGCGCATCTTGCGGTCGTCCTTGGCCACGATCACGAGCACGCCGTCGCCCACGTCCTTGCGGCCGATCTTCCAGGCGTTGCCCACGCGATTGGCATAGCTGGCGATGTCTTCGGGCTGGGTGGTCGGCACCATCAGCATGACGATCTGCGAGCCCTTCTGCTGCTCGAAAGCAGCCAGCTTGGCGTCGAGCGCCGTGCGCCGGGCCGCCTCGAGTGTGCCGGTCTGGTCGATCACCCGCGCCGTGAGCGCGGGCACCGGCAGCACGGCCTGCGCCCGTGCGCCGCCGGCCAGCGTGCACAGCAGTGCGAGCAGCGCCAGCGGGACGACGAGGAAGGCTGCGCAGGCGCTGCGCAACGGGCGCGCCACGTTCATGCGCGCGTCACTTCTTCGGTGCGCTGAAGTCGACCGTCGGCGGCGTCGAGATCTGCGCTTCGTTCTGCACGCTGAAGGTGGGCTTGGGCGCATAGCCGAAGACCTTGGCCGTGAGGTTGGTCGGGAAGCTGCGCGCGAGCACGTTGTATTCCTTGACGCTGTCGATGTAGCGGTTGCGCGCCACGGTGATGCGGTTTTCAGTGCCTTCGAGGGTCACGCGCAGATCGCGAAAGGCCTGGTTGGCCTGGAGGTTGGGGTACCGCTCGGACACCACCAGCAGCCGCGACAGCGCGCCCGACAACTCGCCCTGCGCCTGCTGGAACTTGTTGAAGGCCTCGGGATTGTTGAGCGTCTCGGGCGTCACCTGGACCGAGGTGGCCTTGGCACGCGCCTCGATCACCTTGGTGAGAGTGTCCTGTTCGAACGCTGCCTCGCCCTTGACGGTGGCGACGATGTTGGGCACCAGATCGGCGCGGCGCTGGTACTGGTTGAGCACTTCGCTCCAGGCCGACTTGCTGGCCTCGTCGAGCGACTGGAACTGGTTGTAGCCGCAGCCGCTGAGCGACAGTGCGACCGCGATGATGAAGAGCCAGCGTCGAATCATGTGTCTATTTCCCTTGAAAGAAGCGTTGCCGCCGGCACCCGGCGTGCCCGGTCACGGCGCAAAGGTAGCATACCGGTCTGTTCTCCAGCCATCGAGCCTCCGCGCATCCAAGCCATGCCCACCAAGACCAAGCTCAGCGCCGCCGCCCTCGGCGGCACGGCCGACGACACCGAAGCGGCCTTCTACGAAGCGCTGCAGCGCGGCGACATCGACGCGCTGATGGCCTGCTGGTCCGATGACGACGAGGTGTTCTGCGTCCATCCGGGCGGCCCTCGCCTGGTCGGCACCGGCGCGATCCGCGCGGCGTTCGAGCAGATGTTCGCCAACGGCGCGATCCACGCCTCGCCCGCGCGCGTGCGCAAGGTGGAGTCGCTCGCGAGCGCGGTGCACAACGTACTCGAACGCATCGAGGTGCTCACGCCCGAAGGCGCGCGCCATGCCTTCGTGCTGGCCACCAACGTGTATCACAAGACTGCCGAGGGCTGGCGCATGGTCGCCCACCACGCGAGCCCCGGCACGGCGCAGGCGCCCGACGACCTGGACAACACGCGCCAGACCCTGCACTGACGGCCGACGCCCTCCTCTGCCCATGAGCGCCATGGACTACATCGCGCCGCGCTGGCTGCCCGGCGGCAACCTGCAGACCATCTGGCCGGCGCTCTATGCACGCCGCCACGAAGGCACGCCGCCCGCCTACCGGCGCGAGCGCTGGACCACGCCCGACGGCGACTTCATCGACGTCGATTTCCTGGATGCCCCCGCAGCCGCCGCAGCCACAGGCGGTGCGTGCCCGTTGCTCGTGCTGTTCCATGGCCTCGAAGGCTCCTCGCGCAGCCACTATGCCGAGGCATTCGCGGCGTACGCGGCAATGCACGGCTGGGCTTTCGCCGTGCCGCATTTCCGGGGCTGCAGCGGCGAAATCAACCTGGCGCCGCGTGCCTACCATTCGGGCGACTTCGAAGAGATCGGCTGGGTGCTGCAGCGCCTTCGCGCACAGCACGACGCGGCCGGCGGCGGCCCGATGCTGGCAGCCGGCGTGTCGCTGGGCGGCAACGCCCTGTTGCGATGGGCCGAAGAGGCCGGCAGCGAGGCCGCGCGCACGGCCCGTGCCGTGGCCGCCATTTCGGCGCCGCTCGACCTGGCCGCTGGCGGCGAGGCGATCGGCCGCGGTTTCAACCGGCTGGTCTACACACGCATGTTCCTGGCGACCATGAAGCCCAAGGCGCTGGCCAAGCTGGCGCAGCACCCTGGCCTGTTCGACCGCGACCGCCTGCTGGCCGCGCGCGACCTGTATGCCTTCGACGACGTCTTCACCGCCCCGCTGCATGGCTTCAGGAACACCGCGGATTACTGGGCGCGCGGCTCGGCCAAGCCGCATCTGCACACCATCGACGTGCCCACGCTGGTCGTGAACGCACGCAATGACCCTTTCGTTCCGGCCGCCAGCCTGCCGCGCCAGGCCGACGTGGGCGCCCATGTGACGCTCTGGCAACCCGCACACGGCGGCCACGTCGGCTTTGCGCAGGGTCCGCCCCCCGGCCACGTGCGCGGCCTGCCCGAGCGCGTGGGCGACTGGCTGGCCCGGCACCTCTAGTGGGCATGCGGCGGCCCCGGCACGGGCGCGACGGGCTGCGGGCACAATGCCTTGATGGACGACATCGTGAAACAGGCCCTGGCCAAGTGGCCGAACGTGCCCGACTGTTATGGCTGGCTCGGCCTCGACGCACGCGGCAACTGGTACATGCGCGACGACCAGACCCAGGCCCAAGGGGCGTTCCCCGCGGCCAAAGGTTCGCTGCTGCGGCACGACAAGCTCATCGACTTCATCCAGCGCAACTACGAGCACGACGATGACGGACGCTGGTTCTTCCAGAACGGGCCGCAGCGCGTGTACGTCGAACTGGAGGCCGCGCCGCTGGTCTGGCGCATCGACGACGACTTTGCCGTCACCAGCCACACGGGCCAGGACGTCGAACCCACGGCGTGCCTGCTCGACGAAGACGGCAAGCTGTACCTCGCCGCCCCGCTCGGGCTCGGCCTGGTGCATACGCAGGATGTGGGCATCGCGGCCGAGGCGATCGAGCAGAAGCGGTGGCAGCCACCGGAGACGGTGCAGGCGGCGACCTTGCCGGCGCGCTTCGGGCATGTGCTGAGCCCCGCGGCGACCCAGCCGAAAGCGTAAAAAAACCGGCCGAGGCCGGTTTTTTCAAGTCGCGCACCGGGGTGCCGACGCAGCAGACTTACTTGCCGCTGGCCGCTGCGGCAGGCGCAGGTGCGGCGGGAGCAGCCGGGGTCGCCGGAGCGGCCGAAGCCGCCGGCATGGCATCGGAAGCCGCTGGTGCGGCGCCGTCGGCTGCAGCGGCACCGGCTGCCGGACGGTCGGGCACCGGGAACGTGGCACCGCCCGCATTGGCCATGTAGACCACCGCGCGGCCGATTTCGAGGTCTTCGAAATCGCCACCACCTTGCGGCGGCATCGCATTCTTGCCCTTGAGCGCATGCTCGAGCAACGTGGCGTAACCCTGGGCCAGGCGCGGGCCCCAGGCTGCGGCGTCGTTCAGGTGCGGCGCGCCGGGAATGCCGGGTGCGCCATGGCAGGCTACGCATTGGGCCTTGAAGACGGCCTCCCCGGTGGCCAGCGGCCGGTTGGCATCGCGAATCTCGATGGTGCCGACGCGCTTGAGCCGATCGGCGATTTCTCGATCGCGCGACTCCTGCGACACCCCGTAGAGCGACATGTTGTCACCCTGCGCCACGCCCGAAGGCCGGTTGCCGGATACCACATAGGACACGAGTCCCACGATGATCGCGATCGGCGCAATGAACGAGAAAAAGACGGCGAGCAGCAGCTGCTTCGGATTCTTGATCGGGCCGGTGTGGGCGTCGGGGGTAGCCTGGTTATGCGGGTCTGCGCTCATGGCGTCCTCTCATCGGGGGCTTCTGGGACTTCTAGATCAACGCGCGATTATAGGGAGCCCCTCGCCACATCCCGGTCAGGGGCGCGACACTGGCGCTTCCGGCGTCCAACCGCCGCCCAGCGCCTTGTACAAAAGCACCTGGTTCTGCAGCTGCAACAGACGCACCTGCACCGCCGACTGCTGCGCGGCGAACAGCGAGCGCTGCGAATCAAGCAGGTCGAGCGAACTGGCAATGCCGTTGCGGTAGCGCAGGTCCGACAGCTTGAAGCGCACGCCTTCGGCATCGGCCTGCGCACGCAGCGCGCGCACCTGCTCGCCCAGCGTGGCGCGGCCGGCCAGCGCGTCGGCGACTTCGCGGAACGCCGTCTGGATCGCCTTCTCGTACTGCGCCACCGCGATCTGCTGGCCGGCGCGGGCCGAGTCGAGCGTCGCCTGGTTCGCGCCCGCATTGAAGATCGGCAGCGTGATCGACGGCGCGAAGGACCAGGCCTTGGTGCCCTTGTCGAACAGGTTGGAGAACTCGCTGCTCGCGGTGCCGATGCTGGTGGTCAGCGACACCCGCGGGAAGAAGTTGGCGCGGGCCGCACCGATGCTGGCGTTCGCCGCGATCAGTTGCTGTTCCGACGCACGGATGTCCGGGCGCTCGGTGAGCAGGTCCGACGGCAGGCCGGCAGGCAGGTCGCGCATCGGCGCTGCGGCGTCGAGGCGCAGGGCACCACCCGACAGCGCCTCGGGCGGCACCGGCGCGCCGAGCAGCAGGGCCAGGGCGTTCTCGTCCTGCGCGCGCTGCCGCTGCTGCTGCGCGTAGGTCGCACGTGCGGTCTCGGCCTGCGAGTTGGCCAGCTGGTAATCGATCTCGGACACCACGCCGTTGTCGAAGCGCAGCTTGGTCAGGCGCACCGACTCCTCGCGCGTATCGAGCGTCTGGCGCGTGAGCGCGAGCAGCTCGTCGTCGGCGACCAGCGTGAGCCAGCCGTTGGCGACCGAGGCGATCAGGCTGATCTGCGCCGCCTTGCGCGACTCCTCGGTCGACAGGTACTGCGCCAGGGCCTGTTCCTTCAAGCTGCCGATGCGGCCGAAGAAGTCGAGCTCCCAGGCCGTGATGCCCAGGTCGACCGAATAGTTCGACGCCACGCTGCCGCCCAGGCCGAGCGCCTGGTACGGGTTGGGGCTGGAACGCGAACCGCTGGCCGACACGCCGACCGACGGGAACAGCGCCGATCGCTGGACCTGGAACTGCGCGCGCGCCTGCTCGATGTTGAGCACCGACACCCGCAGATCGCGGTTGTTGGCGAGCGCCGTGCGGATCAGGCCCTGCAGGCGCGGGTCGGTGAAGTAGTCCTGCCAGGGCACCGTCGCTGCGGCCGGGCCAGCCGGCTGCGCCGGGTCGTTCGGGAACGTGGTCGGCACCGGCGGGGCGGGGCGCTCGTAGGTCGGGATGAGCGAGCAGCCGGCCAGCAGCGCGGCCGCGGCTACCGCAGTCAGCGCGCTCATTGCGCTCGAGGCGCCGCGAAGGTTGGATCGCTTAGTCATGGGTGGGCTCGATTCCTGCAGCCGCGGCGTGGCGCCGGTCGGCTTCCTGCTGGCGCTTGCTGCCCTTGAACAAGGTGCGCACGACGACGAAGAAGATGGGTACGAAGAACACGGCGAGGACGGTGCCGGTCAGCATGCCGCCCAGCACGCCAGTGCCGATGGCGCGCTGGCTCGCGGAGCCAGCACCGGAGGCGATCACCAGGGGAACCACACCGAGGCCGAAGGCCAGCGAGGTCATCACGATCGGGCGGAAGCGCAGGTGGGCGGCTTCCAGCGCGGCCTGTACCACGCCCTTGCCCTGGGCCTGCAGGTCCTTGGCGAACTCGATGATCAGAATGGCGTTCTTCGCCGACAGGCCGATGATGGTGATCAGGCCCACCTGGAAGTACACGTCGTTCGAATACGAACGCAGCATCGTCGCCAGCAGCACCCCGAGCACGCCGCAGGGCACGACCAGGATCACCGACAGCGGGATCGACCAGCTCTCGTACAGCGCGGCCAGGCACAGGAACACCGCCAGGATCGCGAAGCCATAAAGGATGATGGCCTGCGAACCCGCGAGCTTTTCCTCGCGCGACTGGCCCGTCCATTCGAAGCCGAAGCCCGCCGGCAGCTGCGCTGCCAGCTTCTCCATCTCGGCCATCGCCTCGCCCGAGCTCAGGCCCGGCGCCGCCGAACCGGTGATGCGCACCGCCGGGTAGCCGTTGTAGCGCACCGTCTGCTGCGCACCCGTGACCCAGCGCGTCGACGCAAAGGTCGACAGTGGCACCGACTGGCCCTTCGTGTTGCTCGCGTTGAGCTTGAGCAGGTCGTCGGGCTGCATCCGCGCCGGCGCATCGGCCTGCACCACCACGCGCTGCAGGCGACCCTGGTTCGGGAAGTCGTTGATATAGCGCGAGCCCAGTGCCGTCGACAGCGTCGTGTTGATGGCATCGAAGGTCACGCCCAGCGCATTCGCCTTGTCGCGGTCGATGTCGATCTGCAGCTGCGGCGCGTCTTCCAGCCCGTCGGGCCGGACCTGCGCGAGCAGCTTGCTCTTGCCCGCCATGCCCAGCAGCTGGTTGCGCGCATTCATCAGCGCGTCGTGGCCGGCGCCGGCACGGTCCTGCAGCCGGAAGGTGAAGCCGCTGGCATTGCCCAGCTCCGAGATAGGCGGCGGGCTCAGCGGGTAGATGAAGGCATCGCGCACGCCCGACAGCGCACCGAAGGCGCGGCCCGCCAGGCCGTCGGCAGACGCACCGGCGCCCTTGCGCTCGTCCCAGTCCTTGAGCGTCACGAAGGCGAGGCCGGCATTCTGGCCCTGCCCCGAGAAGCTGAAGCCCAGCACGCTCACCATGCTCTGCACTTCGGACTGCTTGAGCATGAAGCCTTCGACCTTCTCCATGACCGACAGCGTGCGTTCCTGCGTCGCACCTGGCGGCAGCTGGACGTTGACGATGATGTTGCCCTGGTCTTCCTGCGGCAGGAAGGAGGTCGGCAGGCCGCGGAACAGCAACACCACCGCGCCGATGATGGCCACGTAGATGATCAGGTAGCGCGCCGCGCGCTTGAGCAGCCGCGCGACGAAACCTTCATAGCCTTTGGCCGTGCGCGAGAAGCCGCGGTTGAACCAGCCGAAGAAGCCCTTTTTCTCGTGATGGCTGCCTTGCTCCACCGGCTTGAGCAGCGTGGCGCAGAGCGCCGGCGTGAGCGACAGTGCCATGAAGGCCGAGAAGGCGATCGACGACACCATCACCGCCGAGAACTGGCGGTAGATGTTGCCGGTCGAGCCGGCGAAGAAGGCCAGCGGCACGAACACCGAGATCAGCACCACGGTCACGCCGATGATGGCGCCCGAGATCTGCTTCATGGCCTTGCGCGTCGCATCGAGTGGCGACAGGCCCTCCTCGGTCATGATGCGCTCGACGTTCTCGACCACCACGATGGCGTCGTCCACCACGATGCCGATCACCAGCACCATGCCGAACATGGTCAGCACGTTGATCGAGAAGCCCAGGGCCCCCAGCACGGCGAAGGTGCCCAGCAGCGCGATCGGCACCACGATGGTCGGGATGACCGTGTAGCGCCAGTTCTGCAGGAACAGGAACATCACGACGAACACCAGCGCGACGGCCTCGAACAGCGTCTTGACCACTTCGGTGATGGAGATGCTCACGAAGCGCGAGCTGTCGTAGGGAATGCTCCACTTCACGCCCTTGGGGAAGTACCTGGACAGTTCTTCCATCTTGGCGCGGATCGCCTTGGCGGACTGCAGCGCGTTGCCGCTGGGTGCGAGCTGGACGCCGATGCCGACGGCCGGCTGCCCGTTCAGGCGCGCCGAGGTCGAATAGGCCTGGCCGCCGAGCTCGATGCGCGCGACATCCTTCAGGCGCACCGCCGAGCCGTCGGTGTTGGCCCGCAGCACGATGTTGCCGAACTGCTCGACCGTGCTGAGCTGGCCCCGCACGACCACGGTGGCGGCGATCGCCTGGCCCGTGATGTTGGGCAGGTCGCCGATGGTGCCGGACGACACCTGGGCGTTCTGCGCCGTGATGGCAGCGTTGACGTCGCCCGACGACAGGCTGAAGCCCTGGAGCTTGGCCGGATCGATCCACACGCGCATCGCGCGCTCGGTACCGAAGAGCTGCGCCTGGCCGATGCCAGCGACGCGCTGCAGTTCGGGCAGCACGTTGCGCGAGGCGTAGTCGCCCAGCGCGATCGGGTCGATGGCCGGATCGTCTGACGACAGGATCGTGAACAGCAGGAAGTTGTTGCGCGACTTGTCGACGCGCACGCCCTGCTGCGTCACGGTGGCCGGCAGGCGCGGCGTCGCGCGCGACAGCCGGTTCTGCACGTCGACCTGTGCGAGGTCGGCATTGGTGCCGGTCTCGAAGGTCACGGTGATCGTGCCCGAGCCGTCGGCCTGTGCGACCGATTCCATGTAGATGAGGCCGGGCGAGCCGTTCATCTCGCGCTCGATCACGGACAGCACGCTGTCCTCGAGCGTCTGCGCCGACGCGCCGGGGTAGGTGACGTTGATGACGATCGCCGGAGGTGCCACCGGCGGGTACTGCGAGATCGGCAGCTGCGTGATCGACACAGCCCCCATCACGATGACGAACAGTGCGATCACCCACGCGAAGATGGGACGATCGATGAAGAATTTGGCCATGCGGGCGGGCTCCTTACTGCTTGGCCGCCGAGGCCGGTGCTGCAGGCGCGGCCGGGGCCGACGCTGCTGCGGCAGCCGGCGCGGCGGCGCTCGGCGGCGTCCACGGCACCGCCTTCACGGGCGTGCCGGGCGGCATCATCTGCAGCTTCTGGAAGCCGTCGACCATCACCTGCTCGCCGGCCTTGAGGCCGTCCATCACGACCCACTGGTTGTTCTTGGCCGCGCCGACCTTCACGGTGCGCTTGCTCAGCTTGCCGTCGGCACCGACCACGGTGACCGTGTCACCCTGCTGCGTGCGCGTCACGGCCTGCTGCGGCAGCGTGATGGCATTGCTCACCTGGGCCTGCTCGATGCGCACACGCACATACAGGCCGGGCAGCAGTTCTCCCTTCGGGTTGGGCAGCTCGGCGCGCAGGGTGATCTGGCCGGTCGTCGAGTCGACCGTGAGGTCGGAGAACAGCAGCTTGCCCGGCATCGCGTATTCGCCGCCGCCTTCGAGCACCACGCGCACGCTGGCGGCATCGGGCCCATCGGCGCGCTTGAACTGGCCTGCGGCCATGGCGCTTCGCAGCTTCATCACATCGTTGGCTGACTGGGTGAAGTTCACGTACAGCGGATTGATCTGCTGGATCACGGCGAGCGCGGTGGCGTCGCCCTGCCCCACCAGCGCGCCTTCAGTGACCAGCGCGCGGCCGATGCGGCCCGAGATCGGCGCAGTGACCGAGGCGTAGCCGAGGTTGATGTTGGCGGTGGTGACCGACGCACGGGCCACGCCCACGTCGGCTTCGGCGGACTTCTGCGACGCCACGGCGTTCGCGTATTCCTGCTTGCTCACCGCGTTGGCCTCGACCAGCGGCTTGTAGCGGTCGGCCAGCGCCTTGGCCTGCACGGCGTTGGCTTCGGCACGCGCCAGGCTGGCCTGCGCGCTGCGGGCCGAGGCGGCGTACGGTGCCGAATCAATGCGGAACAGCGGCTGGCCGGCCTTCACGTCGCTGCCTTCACGGAAGAGCCGTTCCTGCAGGATGCCGGCTGCACGGGCGCGGACCTCGGCGACGCGCGAGGCTTCGAGCCGGCCCGGCAGTTCGGTGACCAGGCCGACGTCGGTCGGCGTGGCGACCACCACGCCCACTTCGGGAGCCGGAGGCGCACCGCCACCGGCGGCCGGCGCACCGGCAGTCGGCGCATCGCTCTTGCCGCAGGCGGCCAACGACAACACAACGATGGCAGCAATGGCAGTGGCGAACGCCCGCGTCACAGGCGAGCGAAGGGGCGATGGCGATACATGCAAGACGGGCATGCGAGTCCTTCCAGGGGGAGAGCAAAGGGGGAGCCAGGGCAGCGTCGGCCAGCGAAGACCACACCGCGCCAAGAGAAACCGGCCGGTGCGCGACTATACATACATTCATGGATGTATAGTCAGATCAAGCAGTAAAAACCCGCGGTCTATACATACATGGAGACAGTTTGGCACGTCGCACCAAGGAAGAGGCACTCGCCACCCGGCATCGGTTGATCGATGCGGCGGAACTGCTGTTCCAGGCGCATGGCGTGTCGCGCACGTCGCTGCAGCAGATCGCGGAGAAGGCCGGTGCCACGCGCGGCGCGGTCTACTGGCACTTCAAGAACAAGGCGGACCTGTTCAACGCCATGATGGAGCGCGTGACCCTGCCGCTGGAGACCGCCGCGCACGAAGCCGGCAAGGCCGACCTCGACCCGCTCGGCCAGATCGAACAGGTGATGGTCGAGGCGCTGCGCCTGATGACCAAGGACGCGCAGGTGCGCCGCGTGTTCGAAGTGGCGACCCACAAGGTGGAATACACCGACGAGATGCAGTCCGTGCAGCAGCGGCACCTGGACGTGCGCAACGTCTGCATCCAGGACTTCGAGCGGGCCATGCGCCTGGCGGCACGGCGCGAACGCATCCAGCCAACGATCCCCACGGCCAGCGCCGCGCTGGGCATGCACGCGCTGGTGAGCGGGCTGATCCAGGAATGGCTGCTGGACCCCGACGCGTTCGACCTGGTGGCTGCGGGGCGGCAGACCTTCGGCGCCTATCTCATGGGCCTGGGCTTCCCTCGGCCGGCAGCGGTACCAGCGGACGGCAGCGCGACGAGACAAGAAGTTGCGAAGGTCCCGCTGCCAGGGGCGCCGCGATAGGCGATAATGCGAGGCTTCCGACCACGTCGGGAACCCCTCTCGCTGTATTTCAACGGATAGAATTCGGCCCTCCGAAGGCTGAGATCCAGGTTCGATTCCTGGCGGCGGGACCAGATACAAGCCCGGACTAGTTCACGCTAGTCCGGGCTTTTTCATTTCCCCCCCTGGAGCGCAGGATGCGCGCCTTCAAAGTCGTCCGAGGAAGTGCGCCCCAATCCAGGGACAACTGGGGGCATTTCTGGGGGCATCTACTGCGAGTTGGGGGGCACATCCACTGGATGCAGTGCCCATGCGTGCGCATCTTTCGGAACTACGATCTGCCTTGCTTTGATACGAGCGGACTGTCCGGGCTGAGCCCCTAGGAATTTTTGGTATGCGTCCTGCGTCGGCTTCGCCGCGCAGCGCCGGCAGAGATTGAACAGCTCGTGCACTGCTCGCGTGAGCTTTGCGAACGCTGATGACGGCGTCGCCGTCGTTCGAATGCACGCTCAGCCGATCCGCCCCTCGGGGCGCTGAAGCGGCGAGAGAACGAGAGACCTCTGAGACTGCGAAATCGTCAACGGACGCGCCATGTGAAATACGTTGACCCACGAAGAGAGCGCTCGCTCTGAAACGTTTACAGCAGCCTACAAGACACTTTTCTCCTTGTATCTCGGAACTCCATGCGGCAATGGTCGATAGCGGCCGTACAGAATGCAATGCCCCCCCACTGCACTGATCAGAATGGCGCAAGACTAGCCTGTCTGCGCAAGTTGCGGCAGCATTAGATACCTACCGGCGGCCGATAGCAGCAACTATACGAGCAGCAAGCCAATTCAATTAACCAGAACAATCAGCGATATGTCCGAGATCAAAAGATTCATGGAAGCATCAAGCATTCGCGACGAAGATAACGAATCACCATTTGTTTGCTCAAAATGCTTCAAAGACCCCTTACTAAAGGGCAGATCTTATCAGCTTCTACGGAGCAGAAAATGCATAGGCTGCAACCAAGAAGTTTACAGCGCTATTTCTGTGAAGGAGATCGCAAAGGCGCTATTACCCGCTCTCCCCAACCATTTTATGGTCGATGAAGATTTATATCCAGGCTACAGCATGGGGCTGAGTGAAATAATTAAGCATGCAATAGGATGCGAGAATGAAAACATTAACCACCAAATCTCCACTCATCTCGAAAAGCCAGACGCTGAAGAAGATGATTTTTACTCACAACACCAGGAGTATTGCTGGAAATCAAGTCCTTTTGATTCCGAGGAACATCAACGCTGGTACGTTGTGGGCGACTGGATTAATATTGCCGAGAGCCTTGCTTACGGTCAACGGTTTTTCAACACCCGCGCGAGATTGTTTTTTGAATCGTTAATCGGAGAGGCTCTAGAAGCAAAAAATTCCGATAACCTGAATTCGCCGGCAGCCATACGCATGCTACCCAAAGGATTCCAGATCTATAGGGCTCGCCGTGCAAACACCTCTGCTGAGATCAAAGCAATCACCGACAGCCCAGCAGTTCAATTCAATGCCCCACCGAAAGAAACGCTTTCTAATAATCGGATGAATGCAGCAGGAGTATCCCTCCTGTATACCGCCAGTGACCCAGAAACTGCAATTTCTGAAGTTCGCCCCGCAGTCGGACAGCATGTCGCAGTAGCAGAATTTATAACAAAAAAAGAGCTACAACTTTTCGACTTCACAGCGCTTACAAAAAAACTGTCTTACGAAAAAATAAGCTTGTTAGACCCAAACCATGAAGGACGCGCGCACCTTAGGCTGCTGCTGACTTATCTTCACGATGAAATTTCCAAACCTGCGCGCACGACAAGCAACGACTATATCGTCACACAAGCGCTCTCCGAGTTCATCTGTTATATGAAAGAACCTCATTTCGACGGCATTATATTTGGATCGGTACAAAATCCCGAGGGGATAAATTTTGTGTTCTTTGACAACGAGAAAAATCCAATGAAAAAAATCAGCATCCACCGACTCCCCGAATTCGATGTTGAAATCACTCCAGGGAACGTTCGAGTTTATGAAATAGCAGGCGCCCGGTATTCTTATAAAAACAACGCACCGCCCGATGAATTTTAAAAATTAGCCGCAAGCGGTCGCAGCATTCGCTCAATGCGTTCGGCATCTAGCGTCAGTCGACAGCACCTGATAGGCGTTCCCCAGAGTGATTGGAAGTAGTCCGAGACACCGCAGGCGGAGAACTGGCGCTGTACATAGCGCAGTACCACCACAGCGCCGCGTGACTATTGTGAAACGAGAGAGAACCTTTTATCCCGATAGCTCTCCTGAAATGAATGGACGAATGGCGATGGAATCTCAGGCGCAAACCGCTAAGGACGCTCTGCAAAACTGGCACGCACCCTGCATGGAGTTGACGTCATGATTGCCAAACGAGTGACTGCCCCGAATCAACTTGATCTCGGGCTGAAGCTGTCGACGAAGAAGACGCGCAAGCGGGAATTCCTTGACGAGATGGATCGGGTAGTGTCCTGGTCGGACCTCGTGGCGCTCATCGAACCTCATGCACCCCGGGCCCGCACGGGCCGCCTTCCCTTTGCCATAGAGACGATGCTGCGCATTCACTTCCTGCAGCAATGGTTCAGCCTGTCGGATCCGGCGATGGAAGAAGCGTTGCACGACGTGCCGCTGTACCGGGAGTTCGCGGGCCTGGACGACGCTGTGGTGCGCCTGCCCGACGAGACCACCATCCTGCGGTTTCGCCACCTGCTCGAAGCCCACGAACTGGCCGCTCGGATGCTGGGTGTGGTCAACGACATCCTCACATCCAAGGGCCTGATGCTGCGCGCGGGCACGGCAGTGGATGCCACCCTGATCGCAGCACCGAGCTCGACGAAGAACAATTCGGGCGCACGAGACCCCGAGATGCACCAGACGAAGAAGGGCAACCAGTGGCACTTCGGGATGAAGGCGCATATTGGCGTGGACGCCGAGCTGGGCCTGGTGCACACCGTCGTGGGCACTGCGGCCAACGTCAACGATGTGACCCAGGGGCATGCCCTGCTGCACGGGCAAGAGGAAGTGGTCTTCGCCGATGCTGGCTACCAGGGAGCGATGAAGCGCAAGGAGGCCACGGGCGTTCAATGGCAAGTGGCCATGCGCCCGGGCAAGCGCCGTGCGTTGGACAAGAGCAATCCCATCGACGCGCTGACGGAGAAAATCGAAAAGCTCAAGGCCAGCGTCCGGGCCAAGGTCGAGCACCCGTTTCGGGTGATCAAGCGCCAGTTCGGATTCGTGAAGGTGCGCTACCTGGGTCTGGCGAAGAACACGGCACAGATCAAGACCTTGTTCGCGCTGAGCAATTTGTGGATGGCCAGAAAGCGAATTTTGCAGGGGATGCAGGCATGAGTGCGTGCGCCGCACACGCAAATGCCCGAAGCGGTCGAGAAATGGCCGATTCAAGCGCAACATTGACGCAAAAAACAGCATGAGCATGTCGGCCGCTTCATATCGCGATTAATCACACCCCAATCGCCTTCCGGGTTGCGTTACGCAGACCATCCCGCCATAGACGTTGCAACACACCAGGGAAAAAACCAATGAGCAGCGCGCCGATCATATGCAGTCGCGCCGCCATTGCTAAAAAAATTCTGTCCCATCATCGAAAATAATTGCCGCGCATGTAATCTCCGTAAAAAGAAACCGCCCGACCTCATTCGCCTAGAAACCCAGAATTCGAGAGCATGATGCTCAGATATCAAGGGCCTGTGAGCTCTGATATTTTCCTATCAGTAAGCCGACACACACCAAGAATCAGAATTCTCATGAAGTAGACCAGATCTAATATCGTGCTGGGCTGAGGTACATTAACAGAAGAACCGCTGTGCGCGCATTCGTTGCGGAGTTCAATAAAATTCTTCAGCAGTTGTTCAATTGTAGAAGCGGAATATCGACCTTGAATCGCACCTTCAAGCGAATTCAGCCCTCCTCTTATCCCCAAACCCTGCAATACCGCCTTCACCACTTCTGCCGAAGGGTTGCCTTGAGTTCGGGCGAATGCCTCCCAGGCTGGCGACTTAGCGGCATCCGCAATCGGAGCAACGAGACGCCTTACAAATGCGGACGAATTTCCGAGGGTTTTAGGGCGGTGCTTGGATTCTCGCTTGACCATATCAGCAAGATGCCCAGCACCTTCTCGAATATGTATTTCAAGAAAATCAAATCCAAGCCTATCCATACCAAAACCCTTTGCACTAAGTTGTGCAAAGTAGTTCTCACAATTTACACGAAGAAATGACTCTAAAAATCCGCTTAGAAGCACAACGCTTCCAAATTGGATAGTATGGTGCTGCGTTCGAAGATCTGCGTCACGCAGCGCGGCCGGACTCTCATTCTGGATACGCCTCATAAGCTGCTCGATCGGACGAGCAGAATCCGCAAATTCAGTGAACCCCCGTCGAATCGATTCTCTCATGGCGCTAGATCACCAAAGCTGCAGTTGCGTGCGCAGCCACGAGCTTTTTAAGCTTTTCCACACGAGTCTGAATTGCCCCTTTTCCATTAGTCCCCGTCGTAATCGCATCTCGAAATTGACCGTCCGTATCGAGCATTTTTTGCAACTCCGATTTCAAAGAATCCGCCATATGCGAGTCTAATTTTGCAGGATTGATATCACTAAAGGCTGCCATCAAAGCATCAGCCAAGGGAGCCGATTTGAGTCTCTTCTTTTCATCTTGACGAGTAAAAGCAAGATCCGCACCAAACACCCTCTTTATAGAGTTTATCGCTCGATGGAAAGCCTCCTTTTCTTCATCGAGGTAGGATTCATCTACTTCAGCTTTAGTATTGGCGCGCCCCAAATACTCCCCCAGCCATCTCTTAAAGCTTCCACGAATAGCCGCAGGCTCACGCAGGGCAAAAAATCTGAGTACGAGCTCTACATCCTTCATTTGACTGTAGAGGGTATTGTATTTTCTATCCGCAACATCTTGGGGAATATCCCACAACTCCCTAAAAACGGGCTCATCTGATAGTTTATGCAATAACCGATTAAATTTTCCTTGAAAAATCGCATTGCGAATCTCCATGGAATTGAGCTGCACGCCGCCGGTGTTCAATCTATCAAACACGTCATACTTAACTTCCGCCGAAGACTCACGAAGGAGGAGTACGGCGGGAATAAAGCGGCGCTTTATAGTTGGCGCAAGCCCCTGATCTTCCAGATCGGTATATCTCATCCCGTTTAGCTCACTCCATACCGTCAAGCGCTCAAGGGCATATGTGTTTCTTAGAAATTCATAAATTGCGGTTAGACGTTGCCTTCCGTCCAGCACCACATACATCCCATATTTATCTTCGCCCAAAAAAACTGGCGGGACAGGCACATTCATGATAATGGACTCAACGAATCTAGACTGCTTCCTCACATCCCAACGATCTCGACGCTGAAACTCCGGATTTAATTTTATCTGCTCATCCACCATGGAACGCAGCGTTGAAATTGGCAGTTCAATTTTTTGCGGATGTATTTGCCGCATCTGCTTTGCGTATTTTTTCTCTAGCGCGGTTTCACCGTCGTTAAGATCAAGCTCTTCTTCTTCCTCAGGATAGTCGATAACGTCTGTCATGATTCAAATTACCTTCTGCAAAACGTTGGAAAAAATCAAGGCATGCTCAAGCTTTACATTCACATCCCTGTAAACTTTAAATCGAGGGTTGGAATCTGAGATGGGAGCCCTGACCAGATGGCTTGATTTTTCAATCATTAAATACCCAAGTCGCTCCAGATGCTCAATCACCACCCGACAGAGGTCAATCTCAATTTCCTTAAAAAAAGAGTTTTGAACAACTAGTACTATCGTGCCTTTGGGCGCCGCCCGAACAACGCCGTCCAAAGTTGCAGCCAAGTCCGAGAAATACGAAGAAAAGTATCTAAGATAGTACGCGGAAGCAGCCTTCGTATGATGTGCTCCAATGGCCTTTAGCATCTCTCGAGCAGCAGGCGCTAAATTGGCCATGCCGTACTCTACATCTCGAACCGTGACAACAGAACCAGTAATACGCGTTCGGAGCGTGGCAAATTCATCCGCGGTAACTCCCAATGCCAACATCTCGGGTATTGTCGCAATAGCATAATCTATCCGAGTACAGTAGGGGGGCGAGGAAATTACCAAGTCAAATTCGCCCAACCTCCGAAGATCTTTTTTTGAATCCGCCAAAACCAATTTCGGCCAGACAAATTCATCTTGACGAATTAGCGTCCTAGCAAGAACATCCAATTCTCCGACTACCTTACTCACAAGACCTTCCAACTCCACAAAATCAAGTTGAACTCGCTGGTTGTCCGATTTTGGCCTAACAAACCATGATGGGTTTGTACTTCGCAATGATCGGATAGCTTCGGCGGTGAAACGAGACAGTACAACGAACGCTGCGCCAGAAATTGCATAGAACTCCTTCTCAGGAAGCCCAACGCTGACTTCTTTCGCTAGGAAAATAAGACATTTTCTAAAGCTCCTTATTGCATGCAGCGTTTTTTCGGCAAAGAAAATCCGAGAAAAATCATTTGCACCCTCTTCAGCGAATTCCGTAAGGAGTTTGTGTGCGCCTAGATTTCTCAAGCGCTCAACAAGCTTATTAACCGTTTGCGCTGAAGCTAAGCGAGACCAAGCGAGCGGTATGGTCGCAGGATTTATGTCGACTCCAAAACTTTGAATCCCACGTTGAGCACAGACAGCAGTAGTAGTGCCACTTCCGTTCCAAGGATCAAGCACTCTACACCCCTGCCGGGCGTATCTATTGACAATATCTTCTACAAATTCGCTTGAAAATCCTGCGTAGTATTTATAGCGTGATGCATCTTTTACTATTTGTTTTGGCGTACGCATACTAGGATAGACACATATATTTTTATTTGAAGAGCCATGTTAGCCGCTGCAATTCGATTTGCCTTCCGGCATAAAGCGAAACTGCTAGTCCTTGCTGATACTAGAGTCGATCCTGTCGGCCCACCATTGCATCAATTTGGTCCTATCCTGGACGTAGACCGACCTGTTATAGGCCGCTCTCACTTGGTTGCGTTCAACGTGCGCAAGCTGACGCTCAATCACTTCTGGGTTCCAGCCCGCCTCATTAGCAACGGTTGAGTAAAGCGCTCGAAACCCATGAGCAGTCGCCTCGCCTTTGTACCCCATACGCGCTAATGCACTGTTAATGGTGTTTTCACTCAACGACTTACTTGGGTAAAACGGGCTAGGGAAGGTTAGTTCCCGATGGCCGCTGAGAAGGTGCATCGACTTCAGCACTTTCACCGCCTGTCGCGACAGGGGGACCACGTGTTCAATTCGCATCTTCATCCGCGCGGCGGGTATCCGCCATAGGCGAGCATCAAGATCGAACTCGTCCCACCGCGCGCCCCGCACTTCCCCGGGTCGTACGGCAGTGAGCATTAACAAGCGCAAGGCATGCAGAGTATGCGGTTCACCTTGGTAGGCAGCTAGCTTCGTCAGGAATGCAGGCAGCTCTCGCTCTTGCAGAGCTGGACGGTGCGTAACGCGCCGCGGCTTCAAAATCTCGTTCGGCACGAGATCCAGATAGGGTTGGAATCAATGCGTTGATGCGTCACGGCGTACCGGAAAGCAGCCTTTACCCGCTGCAGCACACGAGTAGCCATTTCGCCCGCGCCGCGCTCTTCGATTCGTTTCACCGCATGCATAACATCGCGAGCAGATATCGAAGCCATAGGGCGATTGCCGAGAAGAGGAAAAATGTCTGCCTCGAGCGAGGATCGCGTTCGGCGCAAGGTAATGGGCTGCCACCGACCCGCCTGATGAGCAAGCCAGTCTCGTGCCACGGCCTCGAACGTGTTTGCTGCCTCGTGCTTAATCCTAGCCTTTGCCTCCTTACGTAGTGCACCGGGATCCTGTCCACAATCCAGCGCCCTACGTGCCGCATCGCGGCGTTCACGAGCATCCTTAAGGCCAACCTCGGGATAGACACCGAACGCTAGCCGTTTCTCTTTGCCTGCGAACCGATACTTCATACGCCAGTAGCGTCCTCCCGCTACTGTCAACTCGAGGTAGAGCCCTCCACCGTCCGAATGCTTGCCAACACGATCAAGGCTTCGCAGCTTTACGTCAGTCAACTTCATAGGCCAGTGTAAACACAGCGGGGGCACAAATGGGGGCATATATCATCCATTCGCCATCGCTTCATAGGGACCTTCGGTTCCTGGCGGCGGACCAGATACAAGCCCGGACTAGTTCACGCTAGTCCGGGCTTTTTGCTTGTGGCCAGGCGAATGTCCGGCCAATGCGCCACGACGGTCGTGAAGCCGCAGGCCGGAAGGCCCCGATCCGGCGGGTCTCGCCAGCGCCATCGTCAACACGGCCTCCCCCACTGTCTTGCTAGTATTTGCGCTCTCGGCAACCGCCCGTCCCCGCATCGGCGGTCTGCCACGGCAACGCATTTCGTCATAGGAGGTACCACGTGTCCTGGAAGTCCCCTCTCGCCCTGCTCGCGCTGTCTGCCGCCGCCTTTCCGGCGCTGGCCCAGTCCGATCGCCAAGTGGTCGAGGCCATGATGACGCGCTCGGCCAACGTCTGCCCGGGCCACAGCACCGAGCGCACCCTGCCGACCGTCAAGGCCGTGCCCGTCGGCGCGTTGCGGGTCATGCTCGACCGCGGCCTGGTGATGTGCCCCGACCGCCGCCTGGACGCCGACGCGCCGGCCGTCTTCTACGGCCGGGTCGGTGTGTTCGGATGGAACCCCGAAGTGGCGGCCAGCTCGGCAGTGATCGTCAAGCAGATCGACGCCATGACCCGCAAGGACGAATACCCGCCGGACACGCTGGTGTGGGACGCCAAGGCCACGCCCCTCCAGCAGCGCACGGTGCCGGCATTCGAGCCCAAGCCCGGCGCTGCCGTGCTGTTCAAGATCCGGTGATCCGACGCCGCAGCGCGGCCATGTGTTTGGGGGACGCTCAGGGCAGCCGCTTGTCGCCGAACAGGCTGTCGTCGACCAGCGGGTAGCCGAGTTCGGGCTTGTAGCGGCGGTTCCAGTTGCCAGCGAATTTCACGCGCGTGGCAAAGGCGGCAAGGTCGGTCCGGTCCATGGATCCGGCATAGATCGCACTGGTCTGGTTGGTCGGCGACACCACGAAGCTGAATGCGGTACCGGCCGCTTCGAGTTGCGGCGGAATCGTGTTGCCCTTGATACCACCCAGCGTGATGCTGGCCAGGTAGTCGCCCACCGCGGTGATTTCACCGGCCGTGCCTTCGCCCAGGTTCGCGATGGTGCCGCCGATGAAGGCATAGATCGTCTCTTCCTTGCCCAGCCCGCCCGGCGCCCCCACGGTGAAGCCCAGGTCGGCGATCGGGCTGCCCGTCACGTCGGTCTGGATGGTCACGATGCTGCCGGCCGGCAGGTTGCGGTCGGCGGTCCAGACGAACGCGGTCTCGTTGGTCAGTCCCTTGAACTCGCCCGTGCCGGTCTTGCGGTCGCGGTCGGTAAAGGTGACTTTCGTGCCGCCATTCACCGCCTTGAGCAACACGAAGGCGAAGGCGTCGGGCGCCTCGGCATTGGCGCCCACGAACAGCAGGTCGCCGATGGCGAGCGAGGTGGGCTGGCCGGCTGCCACGAAGTTGAGCGTGGTGGCATCGTGGATGCCCGCGAACGCGTGGCCCGAGGCATCGACGACGGCGTTCGCATCGACGGTCACGTAGTAGGCCGCATCGGCGTCCAGCTGCTGCGACGGGACGAGTTTCAGCACGTTGAAATTGCGTTGTACGCGCGCCGCGCTGCTGCTGGCGTTGAAGCGCTCGACCACGCTGCCATCGCCCTTGTGCAGCACGAGGTCGCCGGCCCCCAGGCGGATCGCCTTGTTGAAGCTCAGCGTGATGGCCGCATCGCGGTTGACGCCGACCCGGTCGTCGGCCGGCGTGGCACGGCGCAGTTGCGGCCCGGCGGCGTCGACCCACGGTGCGCCCAGGCGCACGACAAAGCCGCCGAACTTCTGGTCGGCCGGATCGAGGTCCTTGGACACCGCGCTCTGGCCGGGCCAGACGGTGTCGCCGTTGTCCATGAGAAGCTGCACTTGCGTACCCGCCTGGACCGGGCCGGCCACCCCGACGACCGACTCGAAGCTGCCGCCGGTTTCCTTGCGCAGCGCGTCGAGATCGTTCGACAGCTCGACCGGCGCACTCTGCGCGTTGCCGGTCCAGCTGAAGAGCGCGAAGTTGCGATCGACGAGCGGACTGCTCGCGCCTGCGGGGCCGGCGACGATGAGGTAGTTGCCGTCGCTGCCCTTGTCGATGGAGCGGATGCCACGCCCGCCGAGTTCAAGCTCGATCGGCGTGCCGAAGTTGGCCTGGGTGGCGGTGCCGGCCAGCAGGGCGTTGGCGTTCTGCAGCGGCACGATCAGCGCCTTGTTGCGTGCGCCGGTGTCCGCCAGCGGTGCGCGAAAGCCCAGCCACAGGGCGCTGTCGCCCGGTGCGCTGGTCATGCCTTCGATGGAGAAACCGTCCACCCGTTCGGGCGCCACGCCCGCGGCCGCCGATGCGGCAAAGCCGAAGTGGTTGGCGCCCAGCCCGTGGCCATTCGTTGCGTCCCAGGCCACCAGCTGGGATTCCAGCGCGCTGAACTGGCCCACGTAATCGAAGGTCGTCGCCGCGCCGGTGCCTGCGACCTTGACGGCGAAGAGGTGCGAGCGATCGGCCATCGCATCTGCGCCGTCCTTGCTGTTGCTGTTCGAGCCTGTGAGGTAGAGCGTGTCACCGATGCGCGTGCCGGCCTCGAGGTCCAGCTCCTTCTTCAGCTTGGGGCCGTTGAGTTCATAGCTCCATTCGAGGACGGCAGCGCCGCCGGCACGCGGGTAGACGCGCAGCACGTTGGCTTCGTCGTCGGCCACGATCATGAAGTCGTCGGGCAGGGCAAAGGCGGTCGATGCGTCCGACGCGCCTTGCGTGGTGCCCGCGTTGGGCTTGAAGGTTTGCGACGACAGCAGTTGCGGCAATGCCGGCGTGACGGGAGTGTCAGGCTGCGTCGCCGGGGGCTGCTCGGCGACCGGTTCGGTGCCGGTCGCGGGGCGGGCGTTGTCGCTGTGGCTACCACCCCCGCAGGCCGCCAGCGCCAGCACAAGGGCGCTGGCGATCAGCACGAGTTTGAAGGGCGGGACGGCGATGGTGCGAAGCGAATGTTTCATGGCGTTCTGGAGGATCGAAACCGGGCATGCTGTTGAGCCGGTGTGACAGAACCGTGAAAGACTTCCAAATCGAAAGCTTGCTTGGGAGCAGCCGCTAAGCTCACTGCCATGACTGCCCTGCCCCTGCGCCGCCTCTTCCTCCTCCTGCTCGCCGCCGCCGTACTCGCAGGCGCCTGGTTCACGCCCATGGACCGCGCCGCCCGCAGCCAGGTCGAGGCTGGCCTGCAACGCGCACTCACCGCATTCGCAGCTGCACGCGCGCTGGGCGCGGTGATTTCCGTGGCGCAGGGCACGCAGGTGGAGGTCACGCCGGCCGGCGTCGGGCTCAGCTTTGCGCCGGGCCAGGCGCTGCAGCCGCTCAATGAACTGGTGGACCGTTTCGGCGCCGTCATGCTGGCGGCCAGCGTGGCCTTCGGCATCCAGTTGCTGCTGCTGAACATCGGCGGGCACGCCGTGGTGTCGGCGTTGGCGTCGGCGGCGGTGTTGTTGTGGGTGGCACTGCGCTGGCGCCGCGATGCGCCGTCGCCGCGCTGGCTGCAGCCGGTGGTGGTCGGGCTGCTGCTGGTGCGCTTTGCGGTGCCGCTGGGCGCGCTGGCCAACGAGGCGGTCTACCGCAGCTTCATGGCCGACGACTACCGCGCCGCGCTGAGCACCATCGAACGTTCGCCCGACGCGGTGATCGGCAGCGCGACCGCCACGCCACCCGCACAGGACACAGGCTTCATCGAGCGCATCCGGCAATGGGCCAAGGGCCTGCCGGACTTGAAGTCGGGCTACGACGCCATCCTCAGTGCGGCGTCCGACTGGGCGGGCAAGATGGTCCGGTTGATCGCGGTGTTCGCGTTGCAGACGGTGGTGCTGCCGATCGGCTTTCTCTGGCTGTCGTGGCGGCTGGCACGCTGGGCGGTGCAGGCGCCTTCGCGTCAAGCGCCGGGTTCCACTTAAGCTGCGCCTAAGCCAGCGCTTGCATACTGCATCCGGACGGTCTTTCCAGCGCTGGTAGAGGTCGCTTCGGCATCCGCCCATGAGGGCGGCTCCTCGAAGCTGGAGGCTGTCACTTCTTTGCACATGGGCCTGTGCACACCTGCACATGGCCTATCCCGGCTCTGCCGTCCTCCTCGCGTCCCACACGACGCGGCACGACTGCCCTACGCAAGCCGCACGGGTGCCTGACTAGCTTGTCGCCAAGCGCCTACCCATCGTGGAGTGGGCAACGCCACCCGCGACACGTCTTCCATGAGCGACTCCCCGTCATTCGAACCCAACACCCACCCCGCCGGCGGCTGGGGATCGATCAAGGCCGTCGGCACCTACCTGCTGCGCGAAGGTGTGCCGCTGGCCGGCACCCACGCGCTGCTCAAGCAGAACAAGTCCGATGGCTTTGCCTGTGTGAGCTGCGCCTGGGCCAAGCCGGCCCAACCGCACACGGCCGAATTCTGCGAGAACGGCGCCAAGGCCACGGCCTGGGAACTCACGCGCAAGCGGATGCCTGCCGCGTTCTTTGCCGAACACACGCTCACCGAGCTCGAAGGCTGGAGCGACCACGCGCTCGAAGCCGGCGGACGCCTGACGGTGCCGATGCGCTGGGACGCGGCGACCGACCGCTATCTCGAAGTGAGCTGGGACGATGCCTTTGCCGACATCGGCGCCGAACTGCGTGCCTTGCGCGCGCAGGACCCGGCCTCGGTCGTCTTCTATGCCTCGGGCCGCGCCTCGCTGGAGACCAGCTACATGTACCAGTTGCTGGCGCGCCTCTACGGCAACAACAACCTGCCCGACAGCTCGAACATGTGCCACGAAAGCACCTCGGTCGCGCTGCCGCAGACCATCGGCGTGCCGGTGGGCACGGTCACGCTCGACGACTTCGAGCAGGCCGATGCGATCTTCTTCTTTGGCCAGAACCCAGGCGTCAACAGCCCGCGCATGCTGCACCCGCTGCAGAACGCGCGAAAGCGCGGCGTGCCCATCGTCACCTTCAATCCGCTGCGCGAACCCGGTTTGGTGAGCTTCGCCAATCCCCAGTCACCCGTCGAGATGCTCACGCCGGCCGAGACCGCCATCAGCACCCAGTACCTGCAGGTGAAGATCGCTGGCGACATCGCGGCCATCAGCGGCATGTGCAAGGCGCTCATTGCCGCAGACGACGCCGCACAGGCGACGGCCGGCGCTGCGCGGGTGCTCGATGCGGCCTTCATTGCGGAACACACGCGCGGCTTCGACGAATTTGCTGCCGCCATGCGGGCCACGGGGTGGGAGGCGATCGAGCGCGAGTCGGGCCTGGCGCGCAGCGACCTCGAAGCCGCTGCGCGCACTTTCGCGCAGGCCCGCGCGGTCATCTGCGTGTACGGCATGGGGCTGACCCAGCATCGCCAGGGGGTGCAGAACGTGCAGATGGTGTCGAACCTGCTGCTGATGGGGGGCCATATCGGCCGGCCCGGCGCGGGCATCTGCCCGGTGCGCGGCCATTCGAATGTGCAGGGCCAGCGCACCGTCGGCATCACAGAGAAACCCGAACTCGCGCCGCTGGACCAGCTCGCTGCGCTCTACGACTTCGAGCCACCGCGCAAGAAGGGCATGAATACGGTCGAAACCTGCACCGGCGTGCTCGACGGCTCGGTGCGCGGCTTCATCGGGCTGGGCGGCAACTTCGTGCGGGCGGTGCCAGAGACGGAGGCCATCGAAGCCGCCTGGCGCAAGCTGCGCCTGACGGTACAGATCGCGACCAAGCTCAACCGCAGCCACCTCATTCACGGCGAGGTCGCGTACCTGCTGCCCTGCCTGGGCCGCATCGAGATCGACACACAGGCCAGCGGCGAGCAGACGGTGGCCGTCGAAGACTCGACCGGCTTCATGCATGCGTCGAAGGGCGTGGCCGATCCGGCCGCGGCAACGCTGCGCTCCGAGGCCGCCATCATCGCTGGCATGGCGCAGGCCACGCTGCCGCCCAACCCGAAAGTGCCCTGGCACGCATGGGTCGGCGACTATGCAAAGGTGCGCGACGCGATAGAGGCCACTTGGCCCGAGATATTCCGCGACTTCAACGCGCGCTTTCGGCAGCCGGGCGGCTTCCAGCGCCCGATTCCGGCGCGCGAGCGGGTGTGGAAGACGCCATCGGGCAAGGCGCACTTCATCGTGCCGGACGGCCTGGACGAAAACCCCGACACGCCTGCCCACGGATCCGACGTGCTGCGTCTGATGACGATGCGCAGCGACGACCAGTTCAACACCACCATCTACAGCCTGGACGACCGCTTTCGCGGCATCTACGGCACGCGCCAGGTGCTGCTGATGAACACGGCGGACATGGCGCGCCTGGGCTTGGCCGAAGGCGCCATGGTCACCGCCACCACGGCCGTGGACGATGGCCAGCACCGCGCCGTGGCCGGCCTGCGCGTGACGCCGTATGACATCCCGCCAGGCTGCGTCGCGGGCTACTACCCCGAATGCAATCCGCTGATGCCACTGGCACACCACGCGCTCCACAGCCAGGTGCCGGCGGCCAAGTCGATCCCGGTGCGCCTGCACCTCGATTCCATCCCCACAGAAGCCCAACGACCATGACGACATCCACGACACCCGGCCCCATCGTTCCACTGCGCTACGAGCCTGCATTCGAAGTGCCGGAAGAGGACGAGGCCGAAACCACCCAGTCGCTCATCGAGACCCTGACCCGCATCGGCGAAACCGTGCGCAAGGACGAAGGCCATGCCCACCGTGGCGTGCATGCCAAGAGCCATGGCCTGCTGCTGGGCCGGCTCGATGTGCTCCCCGGCCTGCCCGAAATGCTGGCGCAGGGCCTGTTCGCACAGCCGGGCAGCTATCCGGTGGCCATGCGCATCTCGACGGTACCGGGCGACCTGCTGGACGATGCGGTGTCGACGCCGCGCGGCCTGGCGGTGAAGGTTGTGGGTGTGCCCGGCGAGCGCCTGTCCACCAGCGAAGGCGCCGCCACGCAGGACTTCGTGATGGTCAACGGCCCGGTGTTCAGTGCCCCCAATGCGAAGAAATTCCTGCAGACGCTCAAGCTGCTGGCCAGCACCACCGACAAGGCGCCAGGCCTCAAGAAGGTGCTGGCCGCCACACTGCGGGGCGTTGAGTCCCTCATCGAGAAGGTCGGCGGCGAGAGCGCTACGCTCAAGGCCATGGGCGGCCATCCGGAAACCCACGTGCTCGGCGAGACCTATTACTCGCAGGTGCCCATGCGCTATGGCCCCTACATGGCCAAGCTGTCGATCGCGCCCGTGTCGCCCTCGCTCACGGCGCTGATCGACGCGCCGGTCGACCTCGACGGCAAGCCCGACGGCCTGCGCGAAGCGGTGGTCGAGCATTTCCGCGCGCAGGGCGGCACCTGGGAATTGCGCGTGCAGCTGTGCACCGACCTGGAAACGATGCCGATCGAGGATGCCTCGGTGCAGTGGCCTGAAGACCAGAGCCCCTACGTGGCCGTGGCGCGGATCACGGCCGAACCCCAGGTGGCGTGGAGCCCCGCGCGCTCGGCCGCTGTGGATGACGGCATGGCCTTCAGCCCGTGGCACACGCTGGCCGCACACCAGCCTATCGGCTCGATCATGCGGGTGCGCAAGGCCGTGTATGAAGCGTCGGCCCGCTTTCGTTCCCAACACAACGCCACGCGGGTGCAGGAGCCCGAAACGCTGACCTCGCTGCCTGAGTAGGAAAACATCCTGCACGACAAGGGCACGGCCGCTGGCATGCGGGCGCTGGAAAAATCCAGACACTTCTGGCACACATTGAAAGAACCCCGATGCCACACCGCCCCCTCCGCAGTGCGAACCCGTGTTGTTTTCCATCTGGGGCCGGGCTTTCAACCTGTTCCACGGGCGTGGTGGGTGCATGATGCGCGCCGCCTACCCGATTGCACCCCCCACGGCCGCCGATCTGAACTTCGTCTATCACGGCTGGCAGTTCTTCCTCGGGGCGGATCCGACGCCGTCCTCCACCTTCACCTCGCGCGTGCTCTGGCGCTTGCAGGGCACCGAACACATGGCCCTGCCCATACCTTCTGAACCGTTTGCAAGCGAAGCACTCGCGCTCCTGCATGCCGAAAAGCAGGCGGTGCGCTGGGTGCGCGACCACATGGGGTACGGTCAGGCCGAGGTCTGACGCGATCCGCTTCCTCTTTCCGTTGCGCCCTCAGTCGGCGCCTTCGCCTTCGCTCTTGATGCGGAGGGCCGCGTCGTAGAGCCCATTGCGCGAAGCACCGCAGATCTCCGCGGCCAGGCGCACCGCGGTCTTCAGCGGCAGCTCGGGCAGCAGCAGGCGCAGCACACGGTCGGCCTCCGCGCCGTCGTCGGCCGCAACGGCCACCGGATGCAGCACCAGCGCAAATTCGCCCCGCATGCGGTCCTTGCCGGCGGCAAACCATGCCGGCAACGCCTGCGCCTCCACCGTGGCGATCTCCTCGAACTGCTTGGTCAGCTCGCGGCCCACGGTGACGCGCCGGCTGCCCAGCACCGCCAGCGCGCGCGCCAGCACGTCGATGCGGTGCGGTGCCTCCAGCAGCACCACGCTGCGCGGCTCCGCTGCCAACGCCTGTACGGCCGTGTCACGCTCCCCGGCCTTGCTCGGCAGGAAGCCGGCGAACACGAAGGCACTGTGCGCGTCGCCGCCGGCCACCAGGCCGGCCGCGCTGATGAGCGTGATCACGCTGCTGGCGCCCGGCAGCGGCAGCACGCGATGGCCCGCCTCGCGCACGGCGGCGGCCAGCCGCGCGCCCGGGTCGCTCACACCCGGCGTGCCTGCGTCGCTGACGTAGGCGACACGTTCGCCCGCGGCCAGACGGGCGACCACGGCCTGGGCGGCCTCCACCTCGTTGTGCTGGTGCACGGCCAGCAGCTGCGCGCCGGGCCGGTCGATGCCGTAGGCGCGCAGCATGCCTTGGGTGTGGCGCGTGTCCTCACAGGCCACCACGTCGACTTTCTGCAGCACCAGCAGCGCACGCAGCGTGATGTCCGCCAGGTTGCCGATGGGCGTGGCGACCACGTACAGCGTGCCCTGCGGATAATGCTGCGCACCCGCGGCATCTTGCGCGGCCGCCAGGGCGGCGCCGAAGGAGGCGGGAGCAAGTGAACTCAAGGGCGGGTCTCCAGAGAAGAAAGAAATGACGGGCGGATGGCAACAGGAACGACGACAACCACCAAGCAACGCGGTGACGCCGCCGAAGACGCGGCGCTGGCCCATCTGCAGGACGCAGGGCTGCTGCTCGTTGCGCGCAATTATCGAACCCCCGGGCGCGGCGGCGGCGAGATCGACCTGATCATGCGCGATCCGCGCGATGCCACGCTGGTCTTCGTCGAAGTCCGCCAGCGTGCCAGCGGCACGCACGGCGGTGCAGGCGGCAGCATCACGCACGTCAAGCAGCGCCGCATCGTCTTCGCTGCGCGACACTACCTGCTCAAGCTGCGCACCCTGCCACCCTGTCGCTTCGACGTGGTGCTGGTCGAAGACGGCATCGAATGGCTGCAAGGCGCCTTCGACGCCGGATGAGCCCGGAGAAGGCGCCGCCAGCATCGGAACTGTCGCGAGCCGCCACACTCCATCCCCGAGAACCTTTTGTTTCACGACCCACAGTTATCATCGCGCCCCATGCTCGAGCAACGGATTCAGCAGCACTTCATCGACAGCGCCGACCTCAAATACCAGGCCGGCCCTCTTCTGAGCAAACCCATCTCCCAGGCCATGCAGGCCCTGCTGGCCTGTGTGACCAGCGGCGGGAAGATCCTGGCCTGCGGCGCGGGCGTGTCCGGTCTGCTGGCCGCGCAGTTCGCGGCGCACTTCGTCGGGCGCTTCGAGCGTGACCGCCCGGAGCTCGGTGCGATCGCGTTGCCCGGGGACGCCAACGATCCGGCCGCCGACACGCCCGCGGTGGCCGATGCCGACCGCTTCGCACGCCAGGTGCGCGCGCTGGGCCAGGCGGGCGACGTGCTGCTGGTGATCAGCGCCAGCGGCCAGTCGGGCGCGGTGCTGGCCGCCGTGCAGGACGCACACGGCCGCGACATGACGGTGGTGGCGCTGCTCGGCAGCAATGGGGGCCCGGTTGGCCGCGCACTGCGCGAAACCGACGTCCAGGTCTGCGTGCCGCATGAGCGCGCCGCCCGCATCCACGAAGTCCACCTGCTCGCCCTGCACTGCCTCTGCGACGGCGTGGACGCCCAGTTACTTGGTGATCAGGAAGGTTCCCTATGAAAAAGATGACGAAGCAATCGATTCAACGCCTGGCGCTGGCGTTCACCGCCGGCACCGTCCTGGTGGCGGGCCTCACGGCCTGTGTGCCGCTGGTGGTGGGCGGCGCCGCTGCGGGCGCCGGCCTGGTGGCCACCGACCGGCGCACGTCGGGCGCGCAGCTCGACGACCAGGCCATCGAGTTGCGTGGTGGCGCCCGCGTGCGCGAGATCAGCAACGACCAGATGTACGTGAGCATCACCAGCTTCAACCGCCAGGTGCTGCTGACCGGCACGGTGGGCAGCGAGGCCGACCGCCGCCGCGTGGAAGACACGGTGGCGCGCATCGACAACGTGCGCAACGTAGTCAACGAGCTGGCGGTCGGCGAGTCGAGTTCGTTCCAGCAACGCTCGAACGACACCTTCATCACCGGCAAGGTCAAGGCCTCGCTGCTCGACGCGAAGGACATCTTCGCGAATTCCTTCAAGGTCGTGACCGAGCGCGGCGTGGTCTACCTGATGGGCATTGCCACGCGCCGCGAACTCGATCGCGCCACCGACATCACGCGTGGCGTCGCCGGTGTGGAGAAGGTGGTGCGTGTGGTCGATGTGGTGAGCGAAGAAGCCCTGGCCGGCCAGTTGCGCGGCGGCGCCGACGCCACCGCTGGCAGCCAGCCACCCGCATCGGCCGCGCCGGCGCCCAAGTCGAGCTCGAACGTGCCGCTGCCGCCGATGGAACCGCTGCCCGCCAGCGGCGCGACGGCCACGCCGGTTCGTTGACGGACGCGTCCACGCGCTCTCCGGCACCCGCTCTTTTAGGGACACCGCGGAACCGGCTTCGACGGGCCGCCGGTGTCGCCCCGTCGAGGGGGATGCGCCGCAGGCGCTTCGGGGGTATTCCTATTTGAGTCGCGTGATGAGGCTGGAGGTGTCCCACCGGGCGCCGCCGGCCTGCTGCACGTCGGCATAGAACTGGTCGACCAGCGCGGTCACCGGCAGGCGGGCACCGTTGCGCTTGGCCTCGTCGAGCACCAGGCCCAGGTCCTTGCGCATCCAGTCGACGGCAAAGCCGTAGTCGAACTTGCCGCCAATCATGGTCTTGCCGCGGTTCTCCATCTGCCAGCTCTGCGCGGCCCCCTTGCTGATCACGCCCAGCACCGCCTCCATGTCGAGGCCGGCGCGCTGGCCGAAGGCAATCGCCTCGCTCAGGCCCTGCACCAGGCCGGCGATGCAGATCTGGTTGACCATCTTCGCGAGCTGGCCCGCGCCGCTCTCGCCCAGCAGGGTGACTGCGCGCGAGAAGGCCATGGCCACCGGCTTGACCGCCTCGAACGTGGCCGGGTCGCCGCCGCACATGACCGTCAAGGCACCGTTCTGTGCACCCGCCTGGCCGCCGGAAACCGGCGCGTCGATGAACTGCAGGCCGAGCGCCTGCGCGGCCTTCGACAGCTCGCGCGCCACGTCGGCCGAGGCGGTCGTATGGTCAACGAAGACCGCGCCCGGCGCCATGCCGGCCAACGCGCCGTCGTCGCCCAGCACGACCGAGCGCAGGTCGTCGTCGTTGCCCACGCAGCAGAACACCATGTCGGCACCCGCCGCCGCTTCGCGCGGCGTGGCGGCGCTGTGGCCACCGAACTCGGCGGCCCAGGCGGCGGACTTGGCGGCCGTGCGGTTGTAGACCGTCACGCTGTGGCCCGCCTTGGCGAGGTGGCCGGCCATGGGGAAACCCATCACGCCCAGGCCGAGGAAGGCCAGCTTGCGCGGGGGGACGGAGTCGTAGGTTTTGGGGTTGAGGCTGCTCATGGGGCGACAGCTTAAGGCCAATCGCCCGCGCGTTCCTTCAAAGCGGTGGCAAGGGGCGGGACGGCTTGCGCTCACGCCGACGCGGCTTGCCGGCACCGCTGCCACCGCCACCCACGCCGCGTTCCTGCCCGAAGGCGAGCGTGGCCTTGACGCCATCGGTGTCGCCCACTGGCGGCGCGCCGCCCGCGGCGTTCTCCAGCTGCGCAACCATGCGGGCGATGCGGTCGGCCACGCTCTCGTTGCTCAGTTGCTCGCGAAAGCGCTCGACCATCAGCGGAAAGGCGAAGGGCGTCGGGCGGGCGAGCGCCTGCACCACCAGGTCCTGCGTGGCGATGCGCGCGAGGCTCGCACGCAGCCGGCCGATCTCCAGCTCCTGCGCGAGCAGCTCCTGCTCGGCCTGCAGCAGCAGCCGGTTGGCCGGGTCGTACTTGCGAAAGACCTCCCAGAACAGCGACGACGAGGCCTGCAGCTGCTTGTTGCTGCGCTTCTCGCCGGGGTAGCCCTGGAAGATCAACCCCGACACGCGCGCGATCTCGCGGAAGCGCCGCTGCGCCAGTTCGCTGGCGTTGAGGCTTTCGAGCACCTCGTGCAGCAGCGCCGCGTCGGCGTCGTGGTGCGCGATGGCGTCCTGCGCCTGCGCGTCATGCCCGGCGCGCAGCACCTGCGGCAGCAGCACGGGCCAGTCGACCTCGGTGGCGCAGAGCAGCTCGAAGCCGTAGTCGTTGACGGCGATCGAGAAGGTGCGCGGCGCGTGCTGCGCCACGCGCCAGGCGATCAGGTTGGCCAAGCCCAGGTGCACGTGCCGGCCAGCGAAGGGGTACAGGAACAGGTGCCAGCCCTCGCGTGTCTTCAGCACCTCGGCCAGCAGCGTCTGCGGCGTGGGCAGTGCAGACCACTGCTGCTGGATCTCGAGCAGCGGACGCACGCACTGCAGCTCGGGCGTGTCGTACGTTCCCTGGCTCGCGAGCGCGAGCTGCTGCACGACCGCATCGGCGAGTGTGGTCGACAACGGCATGCGCCCGCCGTTCCAGCGCGGCACCGCCGGCCGCTTGCCGCTGGCGCGCCGCACCCACGCCGTCATCTCGCGGATGCGCACCAGCTCGAGCATGCGGCCGCCGAAGAGGAAGCAGTCGCCCGGCTTCATGCGCGCGGCGAAGCTCTCCTCGACGCTGCCGATCTTGGCGCCGCCGACGTATTGCACCGCCATGCTCGCGTCGCTCACGATGGTGCCGATGTTCATGCGGTGCCGGCGCGCCAGCCGCGCATCGGGCACGCGCCAGACGCCGTCTGCATCGGGCACGGCGCGCTGGTAGTCGGGGTAGGCCGCGAGCGACGGACCGCCCTGCCGCACGAACGCCAGGCACCAGTCCCAGCTGTCACGCGAAAGCTTCGCGTACGCCGCCGTGCCGCGCACTTCGTCGTACAGATCGTCCGGCACGAAGCCGCCACCCAGCGCCACCGTCACCAGATGCTGCACCAGCACGTCGAGCGGCTGCTCCGGCGTGCTGCGCGCCTCGATGTGGCCGGCCGCAATGGCGTCGCGCGCCGCGGCGCCCTCCACCATCTCGATGCTGTGCGTCGGCACCAGCGTGATGCGCGACGGCCGCCCCGGCGCATGGCCCGAGCGCCCCGCGCGCTGCAGCAGCCGCGCCACGCCCTTGGGCGAGCCGATCTGCAGCACACGCTCGACCGGCAGGAAGTCGACGCCGAGATCGAGGCTCGACGTGCACACCACGGCGCGCAACTCGCCGCTCTTGAGCCCCGCCTCGACCCATTCGCGCACCGCGCGGTCGAGCGAGCCGTGGTGCAGCGCGATCAGCCCGGCCCACGCCGGCTTCGCTTCGAGGATCGCCTGGTACCAGATCTCCGACTGCGAGCGCGTGTTGGTGAAGACCAGCGTGGTGCTGCTCGACGCGATCTCCTCGACCACCTGCGGCAGCATCGTGAGCCCGAGATGACCGCCCCACGGAAAGCGCTCGGCCCGGCCGGGCAGCAGCGAGTCGATGACGAGTTGTTTAGGCACCTGGCCTTGCACCAAGGTGCCGTCGTCACGGCCGAGCAGCGCACGCATCGCCTCGTCGAGGTTGCCCAACGTGGCTGACATGCCCCACACGCACAGCGCCGGGTTCCAGCGCTTCAGTCGCGCCAGGGCCAGCTGCACCTGCACGCCGCGCTTGTTACCGAGCAGCTCGTGCCACTCGTCGACCACGACCATCTTGACCGTGCCGAGCACGTCGGCCGCGTCGGCCCGCGAGAGCAGCACCGAGAGGCTCTCGGGGGTGGTGACGAGCACAGTGGGCAGCCGCGCGTTCTGCGCGCTGCGCTCGGCCGAGGCGGTGTCGCCACTGCGCGCGCCGGCGGACCAGTCGGGGGCGAGCGCTTCGAGCGGCTGCTGAAGCGCGCGCAGCGTGTCGGACGCGAGCGCCCGCATGGGGGTGATCCAGAGGACGGTGAGCGGCGGTGCGAGCTTCTTCGCCGTGGCCCGTGCAGCCGGCTTCGGTGCGGTCGCAAAGGCCTTGAGCGCGCCGAGCCACACCGCGTAGGTCTTGCCTGCACCGGTGGTCGCATGCAGCATGCCTGAGCGTCCATCACCGATGGCCTTCCACACCTCGCGCTGGAAAGCGAAGGGCTTCCAGCTGCGGCCCGCGAACCATGCAACGAGGTCCGCGTGTTTCATGCCACCGCCGGCAGCAAGGCGGCCAACGTCTCGAGCGTATCCGCCTCCTGCACCGTCTTGTCCTCCCGCCACCGCAACATCCGCGGGAACCGCACCGCGATGCCGCTCTTGTGACGTGAGCTCTTCGCGATGCCTTCGAAGCCGAGTTCGAACACCAGTGTCGGCTTCACGCTGCGCACGGGGCCGAAGCTCTCGATGGTGGTCTTGCGGATGACGGCGTCGACGCGGCCCATTTCGGCGTCGGTGAGGCCCGAGTAGGCCTTGGCGAAGGGCACGAGCTTGCGGTCTGCCCGCTCCGGTGGGCCGTCCCACACGGCGAAGGTGTAGTCGCTGTACAGGCTGGCGCGGCGGCCGTGGCCGCGTTGCGCATAGATGAGCACGGCGTCGATGCTGAGCGGGTCGATCTTCCACTTCCACCAGGTGCCGACGTCCTTGGTGCGGCCGACGCCGTAGTGTGCGTGGCGTTGCTTGAGCATCATCCCTTCGACGCCCATCGCGCGCGCCGCCTCGCGCTGGCGTGACAGGTCGGCCCAGCTCTCGCCGGTGAGCATCGGGCTGGCGATGAGTTGCGGGTGCTGCACCTGGGTGACGAGGTCGTCCATCAGCGCGCGGCGTTCCTGTTGCGGCACGGCGCGCAGGTCGCGGCCCTGCCATTCGAGGAGGTCGTAGCCGAGCAGCACCACCGGGATCTCGCGCAGCAGCTTGGGGCCGAGCGTCTTGCGGCCGATACGGCGCTGCAGTTCGGCGAAGGGCTGCACGCGGCCTTCACCTTCAGGTGAAGTCTCATCCTTTCGCCACACGACGATCTCGCCATCGAGCACCGTGCCGTCGGGCAACGCCTCGCCCATGGTCGCGAGTTCCGGGAAGCGGTCGGTGACCAGTTCCTCGCCGCGCGACCACAGCGACACCGCGCCGCCGCGCTTGACGAGCTGTGCGCGGATGCCGTCCCACTTCCACTCGACGATCCAGTTGGCGGGCGGGCCGAGCAAGGCGTCGAACTGCTCGACCGGCTGATTGAACGGATGCGCGAGGAAGAACGGGTACGGCTGGCCGCTGGTCTTCTGGTTGAGCTCGCTGTCGTTCTCCGCGCCGATGAGCAGGGCGTAGTCGGCCGCGCCGGGCTGCCCACTGATGTGCGTGTAGCCCATCAACCGCTGCGCCACGCGCTTCGGGTCGAGCCCGCCGACCGCCGCGAGCGCCTGCGTCACCTGCAGCCGCGACACGCCGACGCGGAAGCTGCCGGTCATGAGCTTGAAGTAGACCAATCGCTCGTCGGCCGCGAGCTGGCGCCACTGCGAACGCAGCGTGTCGGCGAGCGCTTCGGGTGGTGTCTTGCGCAACGGCAACAGATGCCGCTCGATCCACACGGCCAGACCCAGGTCGTGCGCCTCGGTCGGGGGCGGCAACAACAGGGAGATCGTTTCGGCGAGGTCGCCGACGGCTTCGTAGCTCTCGTCGAACAGCCACTCGGGCAGGCCGGCCGCCTCCTGCGCGAGCAGGCGCAGCAGCTTGGTGGGCACCAGTTGGCGCGGCTTGCCACCGGCGAGGAAGTAGACGGCCCAAGCGGCGTCCTCGTGGGCGGCGGCCTGCAGGTAGCGCTGCAGCGCCGCCTGCTTGGCAAGGCTCGATGTGGTGGCATCGAGTTCGCGGTAGAGGGCAGCGAAAGCTTTCATGGCGCGGCGTCGGGAGCCGCTTTCGCATCGGCCGGCGCAGGCTTGGCGTCGCCCTGGTCCGCCACGTCTTCGTCGCCGTACTCGGTCTTGAAACCCTGCGCCTCCAGCCCGTTCTCGGTGAGCCAGCGCACCAGCACCGCGACGCTGCCGTGCGTGACGAACACGCGCTCGGCACCGGTGCCGGCGATGGCCTTCTGCAGACCGGGCCAGTCGGCGTGGTCGCTCATGACGAAGCCACGGTCGACGCCGCGCCGGCGACGCGTGCCGCGCAACTGCATCCAGCCGCTCGCGAAGGCGTCGACGTATTGGCCGAAGCGTCGCATCCACGGCGTGCCCTGCGCCGAGGGCGGGGCCAGCACCAGTGCGCGCTTGAGCATTTGCGGATTTACTTCCGGATCGCTCACGCGCAAGGTCGGCGGCAGCGCCACACCCGCGGCGCGGTACACCGCGTTCAGCGGCTCGACCGCGCCGTGCACCACGATCGGCCCGATGCTCGGGTCGACGCCGTGGAGGATGCGCTGCGCCTTGCCGAAGGCGTAGCAGAACAACACCGACGCGCGCCCTTCGTCCGCATTGCGGCGCCACCAGTCGTTGATGTCGGCAAACAGCACCGCCTGCGTCGGCCAGCGGTAGATGGGCAGGCCGAAGGTCGATTCGGTGATGAAGGTGTCGCAGGGCACCGGCTCGAAGGGCGGGCAGGTGCCATCGGGCTCGGTCTTGTAGTCGCCCGAGGCGACCCACACTCGCCCGCCGTGTTCGAGCCGCACCTGCGCTGACCCCAGCACGTGGCCGGCCGGATGCAGCGACACGCGCACACCGTGGTGGACAATCGATTCGCCATAGGGCAGCGTCTGCAGGTGGATGCCCGCACCGAGCCGGGTGCGCAGCGTGCCTTCGCTGTCGGTCTGCGCCAGGTAGTGTGCGTGCCCGATACGTGCATGGTCGGAATGCGCGTGCGTGATGACGGCACGCTCGACCGGTCGCCACGGGTCGATGTAGAAGTCCCCGGGCGGGCAGTACAGCCCCTCCGGCCGCGCGATGACCAGATCGTCGGGGCGCGACGAGGGCACGGCGGAAGACACGGGCAGGGGCGACGAAGAAACATCCATGGCCGATCGATCGTAGGGCCGCAGCGTACCGCAGCGCGGAACCCGGCGGCGCAATCGCCTGTGGGCAGCAGCCTACGCAGGGGCCGATATGCCACTCAGTCGCCGTGTTGATCGACCGATTCGCCCGACCGAATCACCCCGACAATCGAGCGTGCCGTCCGGCTGCCTCCCCTCGACACACGATGAGCCCTGTACGACCTCGCTGGTCGCAACCGTTCAATACGCTGAAGCTGCAGATCACCCTGGGCGGCATCGCTGCGCTCGTGCTCGGCATCAGCCTGGTGTCGGCGCTGACCGTGCGCCGCGCGGAAACCGACACCTTGCGCGCCGAACGCCTGCGCGAACTCACGGCGTCGGTGCGCACCGCTGCACTGGTGTCGCGCCGCGTGGTGGCCCTGCAGCGTGCATTGCAGGTGACGGCGCTGGAGATGACGCCCGACACACTGATCGACGAAAAGACGCTGGGCCGCTTCCTGGTCACCAAGTCGGTGTTGCTCAACATGTTCGACAACATCTTCGTGCTCGAGCTGGACGGCCAGCTCAAACTGGCAGCCACCGAACGCGGCCTGATTCGTCCCGATGTGAACGTGGGCGACCGCGCGTACTTCCAACGGACGGTGGCCGAGTCGCGCCCCCTCGTGTCGCCGCCGCTGCCCAGCCGCTTCTCGGGCGAACCGGTGCTGGCCTTCACGCATCCGGTGCGTGGGCCGCACGGCGTGATTGCCGTGCTCGGCGGCACGCTGCGCCTGAACAGCCGCGATGTGCTCGAAGGCCTGGTCGACAACCAGGAAGAGGAAAGCAGGTCGCTGGTGGCCGTGACCGACCCCACCGGACGGCTGCTGGCGCATCCCGACGCCAAACTGCTGACCCATTCGATCGCCGACGACGCACGGCTGAGCCAGGCCTTTTCCGCATGGCAGGCCAGCGGCAGCCCGATCGAACCCATGGGCGTAGGCCTCGAACAGCGCGGGCAGCTGGTGTCGGCCGCCGGCGTGGCAGGCCCCGACTGGGTGGTGTGGCGTGCGCGGCCCGAGGCCGAGCTGCTGGCGCCCTTGCGCCAGGCGCGGCGCGAAGCGCTGACCGTGACGGCAGGGCTGATCGTCGTGCTCTCCGGCGTCATGCTGCTGGTGCTGTGGCGGTTGCTGCGGCCCCTGACGCAGTTGGCCAGGCGCGCAAGGCACATGTTCGATGGCACCCTCGCACCACAGGACGGCTGGCCCGTGGCCGGCGGTGAGATCGGCAGCTTGAGCGACGTGCTGCGCACGGTGAGCGTGGAGCGCACGCAGCTCGAGCGCGCCAACAATGCGGCGCTGCGGCGCCTCAATTCGGTGATGAGCGCCGCACCCGTGGGCATCGCCGTGCTGCGCGATGGCTGCTTCGAGACGGTCAGCCCGGAATTTTGCCGCTTGCTGGGGCATCCAGAGGCCGAGCTGATCGGCGCGCCCGTCGAATCGGTGCTGGCCGACCCGCCCGAGGACGCAGCGCAGGTGACCCGGCCCTGGGAAGCCGGTCATGCGCACCTTCCCTTCGCCGCCGAATGGCGCATGCGTCGGCGGGACGGGACGACGTTCTGGGCCGATGTCCGCAGCAGGCTGGTGGACAGCGACGACGTCACGCAGGGCGAGATCTGGACGCTCAGTGACATCGACAACCAGCGCCAGGCGCGCACGCAGCTCGAATGGTCGGCCATGCACGACCTGCTGACGGGCCTGGAGAACCGCGCGGCCTTTGAACAGCATGCGCGCGCGCTGGTCGACACGCTGCCCCACTCGTTGCCCGCTGCGATGGTGTTCATCGACCTCGACCGCTTCAAGCCGGTCAACGACACCGCAGGCCATGCCATGGGCGACCGGATGCTGCGCGTGGTGGCCGAAGCGATTGCAGCGCAGGTGCGCGCCGACGACCACGTCGCACGTCTGGGTGGCGACGAGTTCGCGCTGCTGCTGCGACGCTGCCAGCAGGATGCGGCCGAGCGCATTGCGCAGGATGTCTGCCGGGCCGTGCAGGCCATCGCGCTGCCATGGGAAGGCGGCGTATTGGGCGTGGGCGCGAGCGTCGGCGTGGCCCCGTTGCGGTCCGACACGCCGTCTGTGGAAGCCTGGACCCGGGCCGCCGACGCCGCTTGCTATGCCGCCAAGGCCGCGGGCCGAGGAACGGTGCGGTTGGCCCCGCAGGGCTGAGGCGTGCGCCCCAGAGCCGGCGTCCGGATTACCAGGCCGTCCACTTGTCGCCGCTGGCGGCCGATGCGACCGTGCGCGCGATGAAGCGAACGCCGCGCGCGCCGTCCTCGACGCGGGGATAGTCTGCCTGGCAGGGATCGGCAGGAATGCCCTGTGCATGTGCACGGATGTCCGCCACCACACCGGCATAGACGTTGGCGAAGGCTTCGATGAAGCCCTCGGGATGGCCGGCGGGCAAGCGGCTCGCACGCTGCGCCGCCGGATGCAGCCAGGGCGAGCCGCGCGTCAGGACGCGCTGGGGCCCATCGGCAGGCCAATGCTTGAGGCGGCTGGGCTGCTCCTGCCGCCATTCGATGCTGCCGAGCGTGCCCGACACGCGCAGGCGCAGGTCGTTCTCGACACCGGTGTTGATCTGCGAGGCCACCAGCACGCCGCGCGCGCCGTGGCTCAGGCGCAGCAGCAGGCTGCCGTCGTCGTCGAGCGCACGTCCGGGCACCAGCGCGCCCAGATCGGCGCACAGGTGTTCGACCTGCAGGCCCGTGACGGTTGCCAGCAGATTCTCGGCATGCGAGCCGATGTCGCCGATGGCGCCGGCCGCACCGCTCCTGGCGGGGTCGGTGCGCCAGCCAGCCTGCTTGTTGCCGCCGCCCTCGAGCGCCGTCGCGAGCCAACCCTGGTTGTATTCGACGACCACCTTGCGGATCTCGCCCAGCTCGCCCGCACGCACCATCGCGCGTGCCTGGCGGACCATCGGGTAACCGGTGTAGTTGTAGGTCACGCCGAACACCGTGCCCTGGCGCGCCACGGCCGCCACCAGCGCGTCGGCCTGTGCGCATGTGTGCACCAGTGGCTTGTCGCACACCACATGAAAGCCGGCGTCGACAAAGGCCTGCGCCACCGGAAAGTGCACGTGGTTGGGCGTGACGATGGAGACGAAATCGATGCGTTCGTGCGCCGGGCGCTTGATCTCGTCGGCCAGCAGCGCCTGCCAGTCGCCATGGTTGCGGTCGTCGGCCAGGAACAGGTCGCGCCCCGAGGCGCGCGCCTTCTGCGCGCTCGACGACAGCGCGCCGGCCACCAGCTCGCACTGGCCGTCGAGCGCGATGGCGTGGCGGTGCACGGCGCCAATGAAGGCGTCGCGGCCGCCACCGACCATGGCGTAGCGCAGCTTGCGCGGGGGCGTTGCGTTCATGTGGGTCTTCCGGGGAACACCGCGGAACCGGCTTTGCCGGGCCGCGGGTGTTGCCCCCTGCAAGGGGGTTGGCGAAGCGACACGAAGTGCGCGAAGACTGGGGGTGGGCCTAGAAAGGCGAGTTGGGGAAGTAGAAGTCCTTGGCGTTGTCCTTGGTGATCAGCACCGACGGGATGATCGTCGTAGCCGGCAGCTTCTCGCCCTTCAGGCGCGCTTCGGCGGTGAGCTTGATCGCGTCGTAGATGAACTTGGGCGAATAGCTCACGTCGGCGCCGATGCGCTTGTCCTTGCCGTCCATGATGGTCTTGACCATGCCCTTGGCGCCAGCGCCGCCGAACACGATCTTGATGTCATCGCGCTTGGCTTGCTCGATGGCCTTGAGCACGCCCACGGCCATGTCGTCGTCGGCGGCCCAGATGGCATCGATCTGCTTGAAGCGCGTGAGGTAATCCTGCGTCACCTTGAAGGCATCGTCGCGGTTCCAGTTGGCGTACTTGGCATCGAGCAGCTTCACGTCGGGGTTGGCCTTGAGCACCGCGTTGAACGCGTCCATGCGCTCGTTGTCCAGCGTGGTGGCAATGCCGCGCAGCGCGACCACGTTGCCCTTGCCGCCCAGCGTCTTGACGATGTATTCGGCCGGGATGCGGCCGAAGGCGGTGTTGTCGCCCGCGACGTAGGCATCCTGCGCGCTGGTGTCGGTCAGGCCGCGGTCGACCACGGTGACGTAGGCGCCCTTGGCCTTGACCTGTGCCACCGGCTTGGTCAGCGCGGCCGATTCGAAGGGGAAGATCACCAGCGCATTGATCTTGGTGACGGTCGTGAAGTCCTGCAGCTGGTTGGCCTGCTCGGGCGCGCCGCTGGCGGTCTTGATCGTGATCTTCAGGTCCTTGTGTTCTTTCTCGAGGTCCTTCTTCGCCTGGTTGGCCCAGTAGTTGATGCCGCCCATGAAGCTGTGCGTGGCGGCCGGGATCGACACGCCGAGGTTGACCTTCTCGGCGGCGAGTGCGGGCAGGCTGGCGAGGGAAGCGGCTGCGATGGCCGTGAGCGCGATGCGACGGGTGAAGCGTGTCATGAGAGATGTCTCCTTGTGATGAATGGAACGGGAACGGAAAACTGGACGGTCTGTTCGCGGAACACCGCGGAACCTGCTTTGCCGGGCCGCCGGTGTTGCCCCCGGTAGGGGGTTGGCGCAGCGACACGAAGTGCGCGAAGACTGGGGGCGAGCCATCACCTGCGGCCGCGCTGCAGGAACGCGACGATGATGATGACGAAGCCCTGTACCGCCGCATTCAGGTACACGCTGATGATGCTGGTGAGGTTCAGGATGTTGCTGATGACCGACAGCAGGATCGCGCCGATCACCGTGCCGGTGATGCTGCCCGCACCGCCCTTGAGCGCGGTGCCGCCGACGATCACCGCCGCGATGGCCTCCAGCTCCCAGAGCAGCCCGGTGGTCGGCGATGCCGAGCCGAGGCGCGGCACGTAGAGCAGCGTCGCGATGCCGACGCACACCCCCAGCAGCACGTAGGTGAGGATCTTCACGCGATCGACGTCGACGGCCGCGTAGCGTGCCACCTGTTCATTCGAGCCGATGGCCTGAACGTAGCGCCCGTAGGCGGTGCGGTTGAGGATCACGCCACCGACTACCGCGACGATGAAGAACACCCACACCGGTACCGGGATGCCCAAGAGGCTCGCGTAGTACACCGGCGCATACAGGTCCGACAGGTCGTTGTCGAGCGTGAGCGCGCCGCCGTCGGCGAAGTACGTGAGGTACGCGCGGAAGATCCCCAGCGTACCCAGCGTCACGATGAACGGCTCGATGCGGCCCTTGGTGATGAGCAACCCATGCGCCAACCCGAACATCGCGCCGAGCACCACGGCGAGCGCCGCGCCGGCCATCACGGCCAACAGCGGCGAGCCAAGCGCAGGCCCGGCCCAGTTGATGAACATGATCACGCTGCCGGCGATGAGGGCGGCCATCGAGCCCACCGACAGGTCGATGCCGCCCGAGATGATCACGAAGCACATGCCCACCGCGATGATGCCGATGAAGGCGGTGCGGGTGAGCACGTTCATCGCGTTGTCGACGGTGGCGAAATCGCTGTTGAGTGCGGTGCCGGCGATGCACAGCAGCACCAGGCCGAGGACGGGGCCGATGCCGCGCAGGCGTTCGGTCCAGCGGGGCTGGGCTTCGCCGCGGTGGGTGGCTTCAGGCGTGGACATGCGGGTCTCCGGTCTCGGGTGCAGTGGAAGGGGCGCCGGCCGTGCCGGTGGCATGGGCGATCAGCGCTTCCTCGCTCAGGTGGCGGGCGTCCAGCGTGGCCACCAGCCGGCCCGCGCGCATCACCGCGACGCGGTGGCACAGGCCGATGAGTTCCATGAGCTCGGACGAGACGACGATCACGGCCAGCCCGTCGCGGGCCAGTCGCTGGATCAGGAAATAGATGTCGCGCTTGGCGCCGACGTCGACGCCGCGCGTGGGTTCGTCGAGCACGACCACCTTGGGCCGCGGCTGCAGCACCTTGGCCAGCGCCAGCTTCTGCTGGTTGCCGCCCGACAACGACGAGGCCCTGACGTCGAGCGAGCCGGTGCGAATGCCGTAGTCCTTGACCGCTTCTGCCAGTGCCGCACGCTCGGCTGCCGGTTGGAGCCAGGGCTTGGCATAGCGCTCGAGCGCCATCAGCGTGAGGTTCTGGCGCAGGCCGAAGTCCACGTGCAGGCCCTTGCCCTTGCGGTCTTCGCTCAGGTAGGTCAGGCCATGCCGGGCCGCATCGCGTGGATGACGCAACTGCACCGGCTGGCCGAGCATCTCGACCTCGCCACTGCCCGGCCGCAGGCCCATCAGGCCTTCGAAGAGTTCCGTGCGGCCCGCACCGACCAGACCGGCAAAGCCCAAAATCTCGCCCGGACGCACCTCGAAGCTTGCCTCCTGCGCCCAGCCGGGCACGGTGAAGCGGCGCACCTGCATCGCGGGCGCCCCGCCTGCGGCCACGTCGTCGCGCACGGGGTACAGGTCGGCCAGTTCGCGGCCGACCATCAGGTTGGCCATCTGCTGGCGCGTCACGTCGGCGGTGAGCGCGCGCGTCACGAAGCGGCCGTCGCGCATCACGATCACGTCGTCGGTCACGCGCTCAACCTCGTCGAGCTTGTGCGAGATGTAGACGACGGTCACGCCCTCCGAGCGCAGCTGCGCGATCAGCCTGAAAAGGCGCTCGGTCTCGCCCGGCGTGAGCGTGGCCGTCGGTTCGTCCATGATCAGCAGCCGGGCCCGGCGTGCAACCGCCTTGGCGATTTCCACCAGCTGCTTCTCGGCCACGATGAGCCGGCGCACCTTGGTGCGCGGATCGATCTGCAAGCCGACCTGCGCCAGCGCCGCGGCGGCGTCGCGTTCCATGGTGGCATCATCGAGAAGCCAACCCTTTTTCTTCTCGTGGCCGAGGAAGATGTTCTGCGCCACGCTCAGGTCTTCGGCGAGATTGAATTCCTGGTGGATCAGCACGATGCCATGCGCTTGCGCGTCGCGCGAATTCGCAAACTGTTGCGCCACGCCGTTGATGCGCAAGCCACCCGCCGTGGGTTGCTCGTAGCCCGCAAGGATCTTCATCAACGTGGACTTGCCGGCGCCGTTCTCCCCCAGCAGGCCGTAGACCCGGCCGGGCGCCAGCGAGAAGCTCACGTCGTGCAGCACCTGCACCGAACCGAAGGCCTTCACGATGCCGTCGAACTCGACCGCCACGCCCGCACCGCGGGCGAGCAACGCTTCCGTTTCCATGGGGGACTCCTGGCGCATGGGCCGGCCTTGTTGCGTCGGGCTCATGGCGCCACCCCGCGCACCTTGAGCGTTTCCTGCATCGCCAGCACGCCTGCGCCGATCAGGCCAGCCTGCGCACCGAGCGGCGTGTACTGGATCTCCAGGTGGCGCGTCGACAGGGCCAGCGAGCGCTGATAGACGCTCTGGCGCACCGCCGCAAGGAACAGCGGCCCAATGTGCGTGACGCCGCCGCCGATGAAGACGTGCGACGGATTGAAGAAGTTCACCACCGACGCCAGCATCTGCCCGAGCAGACTGCCAGCGCGCTGGATGATGGCATTGGCCGCGGCGTCGCCCGCGCGGCCGGCATGGCCCACATCAATCGCGTCGATGCGGCCCTTGTCGCGCAGGCACTCGGCCAGCATCGCGCTTTCACCGGCTTCCACAGCCTGCACCGCCATGCGCGTGATCGCCGGGCCGGCGGCCATGACCTCGACACAGCCCAGGTTGCCGCAATGGCAGCGTGGGCCTTCCTGGTCGACGCAGATGTGGCCCACGTCGCCGGCCGAACCTGCCGCGCCGCGGTACACCTCGCCGTGGCAGACGATGCCGCAGCCGATGCCCGTACCGACCTTGATGACCAGGAAGTTGGAGAGCGAACGCTTCAGGCGCCAAAGCTCGCCGAGCGCCATGAGGTTGACGTCGTTGTCGACGAAGACGGGCGCTGCGTAGTCCTCGCGCAGGCAGTCGCGGATTGAAAAACCGTCCCAGGCCGGCATGAGCGGCGGATTGACCAGTTGACCGATGCCGAAGTTGACGGGCCCAGGTACGCCGATGCCGATGCCCATTACCTGGTCGGCCCCAAGGCCCTGGCGGCCCAGCAGTTCACGCAGCAGGCAGCGCACCCGCGCCAGCACCACGCCGGGCCCCTGACGGACGTCGGCTGGTTCGGCGTGCTGAACGAGGGGGGTGAGGTCCGGCCGCAACAACGCCAGGTCCAGGCTGGTCGCGCCGATGTCGACGCCCACGAGCACGCCAAGGGTGCCGTTGATCTGCAGATTCTCGGCGCGGCGCCCCCCCGATGAAGCCTGCAGGCCAGCCTCTGCCAACAGGCCCTGGTCAAGCAGGCCGGCGATCATCGCGTTGGCCTTGCTGCGCGAGTAGCCCAGCTGTTCGGCCATGCCATGACGCGAACCGCCGGCCGACCAGAACGTCGTCTCCAGCAGGCGCATCTCATCGGCAGTGAGGCCACTCCAGCGTTGCAAGCTCGTCTCCAGCATTCTTGTGTTGCGCTCCCCTCTTGCGTGGAAGCTGCCGAATACTAGTGGGGCATCTTCTGCCGGACAAGGCTTAACTTCGGCCAAATTAATACCGAAGTCGATCGAATGTATGTGTGATGCTTTCCAAAGCGACAAAGCCGCCCGAGGGCGGCTTTGTGGAGGCAGAACGCACAACGACGTGCATTCCGCAAGGCGTTGCGAAGCGCTGCTTACTTCTTCTGGCGGTATTTGCGCAGCGCGGCGATCTGCGCAGCCATCACGGCCAGCTCCGACTGCGCCATGGCGATGTCGATGTCGCTCTTCGCGTTCTTCAACGCTTCTTCGGCAGCGGCCTTGGCCTGGTTTGCCTTTTCGTCATCGAGGTCCTTGCCGCGGATCGCGGTGTCGGACAGCACGGTGACGGTGTTCGGCTGCACTTCGAGGATGCCACCGGCCACGAAGACGAACTCCTCGCCGCCATCGGCCATCTCGATGCGCACGGCACCGGGACGAATGCGCGTGATCAGCGGTGTGTGGCGCGGATAGATGCCGAGCTCGCCGGCTTCACCGGGCAGCGCGACGAAGCGTGCTTCGCCCGAGAAGATCGACTCTTCCGCGCTGACGACGTCGACGTGAATGGTGTTTGCCATGTGCGTTCCTCAGCCGCCTCAGGCGACCTTCTTCGCCTTTTCAAAGGCCTCGTCGATGGTGCCGACCATGTAGAACGACTGTTCCGGCAGGTGATCGCACTCGCCGTTCACGATCATCTTGAAACCACGGATGGTTTCGGTCAGCGGCACGTACTTGCCCGGCGAACCCGTGAACACTTCGGCCACGTGGAACGGCTGCGACAGGAAACGCTGGATCTTGCGCGCGCGGGCCACGGCCAGCTTGTCGTCGGGAGCCAGTTCGTCCATGCCCAGAATGGCGATGATGTCGCGCAGTTCCTTGTAGCGCTGCAGCGTGCCTTGCACGGCGCGAGCCACGTTGTAGTGCTCTTCACCCACCACGGCCGGCGACAGCTGGCGCGAGGTCGAGTCCAGCGGGTCCACGGCCGGGTAGATGCCCAGGGACGCGATTTCACGCGACAGCGCAACGGTCGAGTCCAGGTGGGCGAAGGTGGTGGCAGGCGACGGATCGGTGTAATCGTCGGCAGGCACGTAGACGGCCTGGATCGAGGTGATGGAACCGACCTTGGTCGACGTGATCCGCTCTTGCAGGCGACCCATTTCCTCGGCCAACGTCGGTTGGTAGCCCACGGCGGAAGGCATGCGGCCCAGCAGTGCCGACACTTCGGTACCGGCCAGCGTGTAGCGGTAGATGTTGTCCACGAAGAACAGCACGTCCTTGCCTTCGTCGCGGAACGACTCGGCGATGGTCAGGCCGGTCAGCGCGACGCGCAGACGGTTGCCCGGGGGCTCGTTCATCTGGCCGTAGACCATGGCCACTTTCGAGTCCTCGAGGTTCTCGAGGTTCACCACGCCGGAGTCGGCCATCTCGTGATAGAAGTCGTTGCCTTCGCGGGTACGTTCACCCACACCAGCGAACACCGACACGCCCGAGTGAGCCTTGGCGATGTTGTTGATGAGTTCCATCATGTTCACGGTCTTGCCCACGCCGGCACCGCCGAACAGGCCCACCTTGCCGCCCTTGGCGAACGGGCACACCAGGTCGATCACCTTGATGCCGGTTTCCAGCAGCTCCTGCGACGGCGAGAGGTCGTCGTACGCGGGGGCCTTGCGGTGGATCGAGGCCGTCAGTTCCTGGCTGACCGGGCCGCGTTCGTCGATGGGCGAGCCCAGCACGTCCATGATGCGGCCGAGCGTGGCCTTGCCCACGGGCACGGTGATCGGCGCGTGGGTGTTGGTGACCATCAGGCCGCGGCGCAGGCCGTCCGACGAACCGAGCGCAATGGTACGCACCACGCCGTCGCCGAGTTGCTGTTGCACTTCGAGCGTGAGGGTGCTGCCTTCCAACTTCAAGGCGTCATAGATCTTGGGCATCTGGCTGCGCGGGAATTCCACGTCGACCACGGCACCGATACATTGAACGATCTTGCCTTGCACTGCATTTGCTTGAGCCATCATCTGCTCCGATAAAAATTTGAATCTGTTGACGTCGAAAGACGCTTAGACGCCGGCGGCCGCAGCAGCGCCCGACACGATTTCCGACAGCTCTTTCGTGATGCCGGCCTGACGGGTCTTGTTGTAGATCAGCTTGAGTTCGCCAATCACGTTGCCTGCGTTGTCGGTGGCAGCCTTCATGGCCACCATGCGGGCCGACTGTTCCGACGCCATGTTCTCGGCCACGGCCTGGTACACCAGCGACTCCACGTAACGCACCAGCAGCTCGTCGATCACGGTCGGCGCATCGGGCTCGTAGATGTAGTCCCAGGCGTGCTGACCCTTTTCGGCCTTCAACGTTTCGGGGGCGAGCGGCAGAAGCTGCTCGATCACCGATTCCTGGCGCATCGTGTTGATGAACTTCGTGTAGCAGATGTACACGGCGTCCAGCTTGCCTTCGGCGTAAGCGTCGAGCAGAACCTTGACCGGGCCGATCAGCTTGTCGAGGTGTGGCGTGTCGCCCATCTGGGTGACATGCGATACCACGCGTGCACCGACGCGGTTCAGGAAGCCGAGGCCCTTGTTGCCGATGGCCACCGCCTCAACCGCCACGCCTGCGGCCTGCTGCTCACGCAGCTTGGCCGTCAACGCGCGCAGCACGTTGGTGTTCATGCCGCCGCACAGACCCTTGTCGGTCGTCACGAGGATGAAGCCCGACGCCTTGGCGTCGTTGTTCTTCATGAACGCGTGCGTGTACTCCGGGTTCGCCTGGCCGAGATTGGCCGCGACGGTGCGGATCTTCTCGCTGTAGGGGCGTGCGGCACGCATGCGCTCCTGCGCCTTGCGCATCTTCGATGCGGCCACCATTTCCATGGCCTTGGTGATCTTCTTGGTGTTCTCCACCGATTTGATCTTGCCGCGGATTTCCTTGCCAGCTGCCATTGGGACTCCTTGCGTTGCCGATCAGGCGAACGACTTCTTGAACGTCGTGATTGCGGCGGTCAGTTCAGCTTCGGCTTCCTTGTCCAGCGCCTTGGCCTTCTCGATCTTGTCGAGCAGCGCCACGTGACTGGTCTTGAGGAATTGATGCAGGCCGTGTTCGAAGGCGAGCACCTTCTTGACGTCCAGATCGTCCATGAAGCCCTTGTTCACCGCGAACAGCGTGGCACCCATCAGCGAGATGGGCAGCGGGCTGTATTGCGCCTGCTTGAGCAGTTCGGTCACGCGGGCACCGCGGTCGAGCTGCTTACGGGTGGCTTCGTCCAGGTCGGAAGCGAACTGCGCGAACGCAGCCAGTTCACGGTACTGGGCCAAGTCGGTACGGATACCGCCCGACAGGCCCTTGATGATCTTCGTCTGGGCAGCCGAACCCACGCGCGACACCGAGATGCCGGCGTTGATGGCGGGACGGATGCCGGCGTTGAACAGCGAGGTTTCCAGGAAGATCTGGCCGTCGGTGATCGAGATCACGTTGGTCGGCACGAACGCGGACACGTCACCGGCTTGCGTTTCGATGATCGGCAGCGCCGTCAGCGAACCGGTCTTGCCCTTGACTTCACCCTTGGTGAAGGCTTCGACGTAGTCGGCATTCACGCGGGCTGCGCGTTCGAGCAGGCGGCTGTGGAGATAGAACACGTCGCCGGGATAGGCTTCACGGCCTGGTGGGCGGCGCAGCAGCAGCGACACCTGACGGTAGGCCACAGCCTGCTTGGACAGGTCGTCGTACACGATCAGGGCGTCTTCGCCGCGGTCGCGGAAGTACTCGCCCATCGTGCAGCCCGAGTAGGCCGACACGTACTGCATCGCAGCCGATTCCGATGCGGAAGCAGCGACCACGATCGTGTAGTCCATGGCACCGGCTTGTTCCAGTGCGCGCACCACGTTCTTGATCGACGATGCCTTCTGGCCGATCGCGACGTAGACGCAGGTCACGCCCTGACCCTTCTGGTTGATGATCGCGTCGATCGCCACGGCCGTCTTGCCGGTCTGGCGGTCGCCGATGATCAGCTCGCGCTGGCCGCGGCCGATCGGCACCATGGAGTCGATCGACTTCAGGCCGGTCTGCAGTGGCTGGTCGACGGACTTCCGTGCGATCACGCCCGGAGCGACCTTTTCGATCACGTCGGTCATCTTGGCGTTGATCGGGCCCTTGCCGTCGATCGGCTGGCCCAGCGCGTTCACCACGCGACCGATGAGCTCGGGGCCCACCGGCACTTCCAGGATGCGGCCCGTGCACTTGACGGTGTCGCCTTCGGAGATGTGTTCGTACTCGCCCAGGATCACGGCGCCGACCGAGTCACGCTCGAGGTTCAGTGCCAGGCCGAAGGTCGGCGTACCGTCTGCGGTGGGCGTGAACTCGAGCATTTCGCCCTGCATCGCGTCCGACAGGCCGTGCACGCGCACGATGCCGTCGGTCACCGACACCACGGTGCCCTGGTTGCGAATGTCTGCACTGACGCCAAGACCTTCGATGCGGCTCTTGATCAGTTCGGAAATTTCTGCGGGATTGAGTTGCATGACTCTTTCCTTCTTTCAATAAATGGGGCCAACCGCCACTCGCCGCATCAAGCGGTGAGCGCTGCTTTCATTTGCTCGAGACGAGCCTTCACGGAGGTGTCGAGGACTTCGTCACCCACCACGACGCGAATTCCGCCGATCAGCGAGGGATCGGACTCGACCCGCAGGTTGAGCTGGCGTCCAAAGCGACGTTGCAGCGCAACGCCGACGTCGTTGAGGCTCGCCTCATCGATCGGGAAGGCGCTGTAGATCACTGCGTCGGAGGCACCGTTGCGCACATTCTTCAGCGCACGGTACTGGACCGCGACCTCGGGCAGCGCGGCAAGCCGGCCATTGTCGATCACGGTGCGCAGGAAGTTCTTGCCGTGGTCCGGCAGGCTCTGCGGCAGGAGGCCTGCGATCAGGTCGAAGACCTGGTCGGCAGACACCTTGGGATCGGCAGCGAACTGCTGGAGCAACGGGGTGGCGGCAAGGTCAGCCAGCTGGTCGATCCAGCCGGCCGTGCCCTCGATATCACCCGAGGAAGCCTTGAACAGCGCATCGGCATACGGACGGGCAATGGTGGCAAGTTCGGCCATGGCGTCCTCAGAGCTCGGTCTTCAGGCGGTCGAGCAGGTCGGCGTGGACGCCGGCATTGACTTCCTTGCGGAGAATCTGCTCGGCACCCTTGACGGCCAGCGCGGCGACTTGCTCGCGCAGGACTTCACGGGCACGCATGGACTGCTGCTCGGCCTCGGCGTGCGCTGCGGCAACGATCTTGTCGGCCTCTTGCGTTGCACGGCCCTTGGCCTCTTCGACGATCTGCTGGGCGCGGCGCTCGGCGTCGGCCAGCAGATTGGTCGTCTGATTGCGGGACTGCACCAGTTCCTGCTCGACGCGCTGGTTGGCCGAAGCGAGTTCCGCCTTGGCCTTCTCGGCGGCCGCCAGGCCCGCGGCGATCTTTTGTGCGCGTTCATCCAGAGCCTTCGCGATGGGGGGCCACACGAATTTCATCGTGAACAGCACCAGCAGCAGGAAGACGATGGCCTGAACGAACAGGGTCGCGTTGATACTCACGGCAACACCTTTCTAGAGTGGCGTTGAACGAATTTACTTAGGCAGGTTGGCCAGGAAGGTCGCTGCGAACGGGTTGGCGAATGCGAACAGCAGGGCGATGGCCACACCGATCAGGAACGCAGCGTCGATCAGACCGGCCAAGATGAACATCTTGGTTTGCAGGTCGTTCATGAGTTCAGGCTGGCGTGCCGACGATTCGAGGAACTTGCCGCCCATCAACGCGATACCGATGGAAGCACCGATCGCGCCGAGACCAACGATCAAACCACAAGCCAGAGCGACGAGACCGAGAATGTTTTCCATGATGACTCCTTAGATTACAGATTGAAAGCGAAAAGAAAAAAGCAAAAACCAACGGGGAAGCACAAAGAACCAGGCCTAGTGGCCTTCATGAGCCTGGCCCAAATAAATGAGCGTCAACATCATGAAAATGAATGCCTGGAGCGTGATCACCAGAATATGGAAGATCGCCCAGACGGTACCGGCAATGATGTGACCGATCGGCAACATCACCCCCGAGAACGAGGCCGCCATCGCACCGCCCATGAGCGCGATCAGCATGAAAACGAGTTCGCCGGCATACATGTTGCCGAACAGCCGCATGCCGTGCGAAACGGTCTTGGCGATGTATTCGATGATCTGCATCAGCAGATTGATCGGCCACAGCACGGGGTGCGAGCCGAACGGCGCCGTGATCAGCTCATGGCTCCAGCCGCCCAGACCCTTGACCTTGATGCCATAGAACAGGCACAGCAGCAGCACGGAAGTCGACAGACCCAGGGTGGTCGAGAGATCGGCCGTCGGCACGACGCGCATGTAAGCGTGCGCCGGATCGTGGCCACCGGCTTCGAACAACTTGGCCCAGATGGCGGGCAGCAGGTCGACCGGCAGCATGTCCATGGCGTTGAGCAGGAAGATCCACACAAACACGGTGAGCGCCAGCGGCGCAATGAATTTGCGGCTGGTGGCATTGTGGATGTTCGACTTGGCCTGGTTATCGACCATTTCGACCAGCATTTCGACAGCCGCCTGGAAGCGCCCGGGAACGCCGGAGGTCGCCTTGCGCGCAGCAAGCCACAGGACGAAGCATCCGATGATGCCGATAACCAGTGCATACAGCACGGAGTCGAGGTTGATGACGTTGAAGTCAACAATGGACTTCTGAGTGACCGGCTCGAGGCCCCAGTTCACCTGCCAATGCTGCAAATGGTGAACGATGTATTCACTCGCGGTCGGTGCGTGTCCTTCAGCGGCCATCTTTCAGCGTCTCTTTAAGAATCAAATCCGGTTCAACAACCTGGGCCGCACCACGAGTGCCACCCAGTACATCTTTATCGCTGCCACGACACCGGCCAGCAAAGCCAGCCAGCTCAGGCTTCCGACCACCCACGGAGCCGCGGCCAGAAAGGCCACGGTCAACCCGAGCTTGATCAGTTCCCAGACAAAAAACCTCAGCATCGCGGCCGACTGATTGCCAGCCTGCGAGCCCCTCATTGCGCCCCGCACGAACAACGCCGCCGGAATCGCCACCGCCATTGCTCCGTACAGCGCAGACACCCCGGCACCCAGCCGGCCTGTCCACATCCAAGCGATTCCTGCCACGAGCAAACCGACGACCACTTGGGCCGCAATCACCCACCAGGGCGACGGTTCGGGGTTTGCTTCGCGCAGCTGCCGGGCCTGTTCGGCCGTCAGCGGCTTGAAATCGGAGTCTTCGGCATCAATCTCTGGTTCAGAAGCTTTCGTTGTCATTGGAGTCTGGCACCGAAGCGTCTGCCGAAATTTTACTAAGCCATTGATTATAGGTAGAAACACTCCTCATTCGCCATGACCAACCGGGCCCAAAGGGAACTTCGGAGGTTTGACACAATCGCCAACGATGACTACACCACCCGATATTCCCACACCACCGATCGATGCCCGCAAGGAGTCTCTGATCGAGTATCCCTCACAGTTCCCGATCAAGGTCATGGGCGCAAAGGCCGACGGGTTCGTGCACGCCATCACGCAGATTGCAGAGCGCTTCGACCCGGCCTTCGATGCCAGCACCATTGAACTGCGCAACAGCAAGGCGGGCAATTACCTGGGTGTCACGATCACCGTCACAGCCACCAGCCGCGAGCAACTCGATGAACTGTATCGCACCCTGTCCTCGCACCCGATGGTGAAGGTGGTGCTCTGAAGCTCGCGCACCAGACTGATGCATCCGCGCCACAGTGGGTGGCCGAGGTGCGCGGCCGCGTCGCGTATGTGCCCACTTACGAGGCCATGCAGAAGTACACCGCGGCGCGCGGCCCGGACACGCCCGACGCCCTGTGGCTGTGCGAACACCCGCCCGTCTTCACGCAGGGCCTGGCAGGCAAGACCGAGCACCTGCTCGCCCCGGACCCGATTCCCGTGGTCCAGACCGACCGCGGCGGACAGGTGACCTTCCATGGTCCGGGCCAGGTGGTCGCCTATCCGCTGATCGACCTGCGTCGCGCCGGCTACTACGTCAAGGAATACGTCTTTCGCATCGAGAGCGCAGTGATCGCCACGCTCGCGCACTTCGGCGTGACCGGTCACCGCGTGGCGAGTGCGCCGGGCATCTATGTGCGGCTGGACGATCCGTTTTCACATGCGGCGCTGACCGGCCCCGCGCCGCTGGCCGATCCGTTCCGGGGTCTGGGAAAGATCGCCGCGCTGGGCATCAAGGTGAGCCGCCACTGCACGTACCACGGCGTGTCGCTCAACGTCGCGATGGACCTGGAACCCTTCTGCCGAATCAACCCTTGCGGCTACGCCGGACTGCAAACCGTCGACCTTTCTACAATCGGGGTCCAAACCACCTGGGAAGAAGCCGCCCACGTGCTGGGGCGCAAGCTCGGCACCTACCTGGCACCTTAGAGCCCCTATGAGCACCACCGAAGCCGTCCCCTCCCCCGTTGTCGTGCGAGAGGCGCAAAGCGCCGCAGACTACAACCCTCTTGCCAAACAGAAGGCGGGGGCGAAGCTCTCGCGCATTCCGGTCAAGGTGGTACAGGGCGAAACACTCAAGAAGCCCGACTGGATCCGCGTGAAGGCCGGCTCGCCGACCACGCGCTTCTACGAGATCAAGCAGATCCTGCGCGAGAACAACCTGCACACGGTGTGCGAGGAAGCCTCCTGCCCGAACATCGGCGAGTGCTTCGGCAAGGGCACGGCCACGTTCATGATCATGGGCGACAAGTGCACCCGCCGCTGCCCGTTCTGCGACGTCGGCCACGGCCGGCCCGACCCGCTCGACAAGGACGAGCCGCTGAACCTGGCGCGTACCATCGCCAAGCTGCGCCTGAAGTACGTGGTGATCACCAGCGTCGACCGCGACGACCTGCGCGACGGCGGCAGCGGTCACTTCGTCGAGTGCATCCGCAACATCCGCGAACTGTCTCCGACGACGCAGATCGAGATCCTGGTGCCCGACTTCCGCGGCCGCGACGACCGCGCGCTGGAAATCCTCAAGGCCGCACCGCCCGACGTGATGAATCACAACCTGGAAACCGCGCCGCGTCTCTACAAGGAAGCACGCCCGGGCAGCGATTACCAGTTCAGCCTGAACCTGCTCAAGAAGTTCAAGGCGCTGCACCCGACGGTGCCGACCAAGAGCGGCATCATGGTGGGCCTGGGCGAAACCGACGAAGAAATTCTGCAGATCATGCGCGACATGCGCGCGCACGACATCGACATGCTGACCATCGGCCAGTACCTGTCGCCGTCGAATTCGCACCTGCCGGTCAAGCGCTACGTGCACCCGGACACGTTCAAGATGTTCGAGGAAGAAGCCTACAAGATGGGTTTCACGCACGCGGCCGTCGGCGCCATGGTGCGGTCGAGCTACCACGCGGACGAACAGGCCCACGCGGCGGGCGTCTGATCATGTCGGCGGCACACCGGCGGGTCTGGTGTGCTCCACCTACACAGGCGGGCATGGGGCCTGCGTAGCCTGTCGCGGTTCGCACCGTGTTGCGTGCACCGCTTCGTTGCTCATCACCGACAGGACTTCCGCCGTGCTGCCCCCAGAACCCGCATCCCCCACCGTGCCCGCCCTGTCGGCGCTGGTGCCTGAACTCAAGATCATGGCGGGCGCGGTCACGGCCGCGGTGATCGTCGCCGCCCTGTATTTCGGCCGCGACATCCTGATGCCGCTCGCGCTCGCCCTCCTGCTGGGCTTCGTGCTCGACCCGCTGGTCACGCGGCTCAAGCGCTGGGGCCTGCCACGCGCCTCGGCCGTGATCGTGGTGGTCGCGCTGGCGCTCGGCACGCTCGGTCTGGCCGGCGTGTTCCTGGGCACGCAAGTCAGTGCGCTCAGCGCCCAACTGCCCACCTACCAGAGCAACATCAAGGCCAAGCTGCGAAACCTGCGCGAAAGCGCGGACAAGCCCGGCATGTTCGATGGTGTGGTGAAGACCTTCGATGCCGTGAAGAACGAGGTCGACCGTTCGACCGTGCCGATCGGGCATGGCACGGGGCGAAGGAACGACGCACCGGCGCCGGTGCAGAAGGTCGAAATCACCGAACGCGGCCCCAGCGCCTTCCAGCAGGCGGCCGCCTGGTTGCAGGCAGGCGCCGGGCCGCTGGCTACGGCGGGCATCGTGCTGGTGTTCGTTGTGCTGGTGCTGTTGGACCGGCTCGACCTGCGCGACAGGCTGTTGCGGCTATGGGGCGGCAATCTGCACCGCTCGACCGACGCCATGGACGAGGCCGGCGCACGCATCAGCAAATACCTGACGATGCAATTCGTGGTGAACCTGAGCTACGGGGTGCCGATGGCCGCCGGCCTGTGGTTCATTGGCGTACCCGGCTCGATCCTCTGGGGCGCACTGGCCGCCGTGATGCGCTTCGTGCCCTACCTCGGGCCGATGATCTCGGCCGTCTTCCCCCTGGCGCTGGCCTTTGCCGTCGACCCGGGCTGGAGCATGGTGCTGTGGACGCTGGCGCTCATCGCCGCGCTGGAGATGCTCAGCAACAACGTGGTCGAGCCCTGGCTCTATGGCGCCAGCACCGGCCTGTCAGCCATGTCGCTGATGGTATCGGCGACCTTCTGGACTGCACTGTGGGGGCCCATCGGCCTCATCATGTCGACGCCGCTGACGGTGTGCCTGCTGGTCATCGGCCGGCATCTGCCCCGGCTCGCCTTCCTCGACGTGCTGCTGGGCAGCCAGCCCGCGCTCGACACGCCCACGCGGGTCTACCAACGGCTGCTGGCGGGCGACGTGGAAGAGGCCATCGAACTGGCCCACGACCAGACCAGCGATCATGCGAGCGTGGCCGCGTTCTACAACGAGACCGGCCTGCCGGTGCTGCGCATGGCCACCAGCGACCATGCGAGCGTCGCCTCGGCCGAACACCGGCACCGGGTCGTCATCGGCATGGACGCACTCATCGACGATCTGGTCGACCAGTTTCCCGAGCCCGCCAGCGCCAGTGTGCCCCTGCCGCACGCCATCTGCATCGGCGGCAAATGGGAGGTCGACACACTGGCCGCCAAGATGCTTGCGCATGCGCTGGGCGCGCAGGGCCAGCATGCGGAGATCCGGCCTGCGGTCAACGTTGGTGCCGACTACATCGCGCGGCTCGACCTGCGCGGCGCGCAGACCGTGTGCATTTCGTACTTCAGCCCCGATCCCCAGGTGCAGGCACGCCATTTCTGCCGGCGCCTGCGGCGACGCTGGCCTGACCTGAAGATCGTCCTGGCCCTGTGGAATGCCCCGGCCGAGCTGCTCGACGAGGCGGCGTGCAAGGCCCTCGGCGCCGATGCGGTGGTGACCTCGATCAGCGAAGCGGTGATGCGTGTGTCGCACCTGACGGGCATCGAGATGAAGGAGGGCTTCCTGCCCGCGCCCATTCCCGAGGCCGATGCCGAACGGCTGGCCGCATTGCGTGCCAGCGGCGTACTGGAAGCACGTGCCCAACCGCTCTTCGATGCCGCATCCAAGCGCGCGGCCGACATCTTCGACATGCCGCTGGCGATGGTGACGCTCATCGACGAAGCCGTGCAGACCGTGCGTGGAACCCATGGCGAGATCGACGACGCGCGTTCAACGCCATTGCGCGGTGACGCCCTGAACCTGCCGCGCGAGCTGTCGATGTGCGGCCACGTGGTCGCCAACGGCCAGACACTGGTGGTGCCCGACATTGCGCGCGACATGCGCTTTGCCGGTAATCCCATGCTGCGCGACAAGGGGCTGCGCTTCTATGCAGGCGCCCCGTTGCGCGACAGCGCCGGCCACGTGCTCGGCACCTTGTGCATCCTGGACGCGCAGCCACGCACGCTCAGCCAGCGCGAAGTGCGCCTGCTGGAGGCCATGGCCCACGATCTCATGGAAACACTGCGCGCGGCCGTGGTGCAGTGGAGCGACGGCACGCCAGTGGCGGCGCGCTCGGAGGCGCCAGCCTCCGCCACCGTCGGCCAGATGGTGCCGTCTGCCGCCTGACACCAGGCGTCCTTCCAGACTACGCGCGGCGTTGTTCGCCGCTGACGAGCCTGCCTGCGCCGCAGCCGCAGAATCTTCGCGTTCCGGTGTTGCCCCCGGCACGCCCCTCTTTTTTGATTCCCGCTTTCCTTTTCTGCCACAGACCTCATGAACCAAGCTCTGACCACCGCGCTCGGCCCGACCACCAGCCGCGCCTACCGCTGCGTCTGCGGCAAGCCGATTTCCTTGCGCAACAGCCGGTGTCTCAACTGCAACCGGTCTCTCGGCTACGACCCCGTGATGCGCACCATGGTGGCCATCGAACCTGCCACCGAGGAAGGCGCGCAGGACGGCGACTGGAAGGTCGTCGGCGTGACGGACGATGCCATCGTCCACCGTTGCGCCAACCTCACGACCCCATCGGCGTGCAACTGGCTGATTCCGGGCGGGTCCCTGCAGCACCGCCACGTGGCCGAGAACCTGGCGCCGGGCTTGTGCCTGTCCTGTTCGCTGACGCGCACGGTACCCGACCTGTCGAACCCGGTGAACCAGGAGCTTTTCCGCCGCCTCGAAATCGCCAAGCGCCGCCTGGTGTCGCAACTGCTGGCGCTCGCGCTGCCCGTGGAGACACGGCGCGAACGCCCCAACGGCATCGCCTTCGACATGCTCGAGAGCCTGCCCGGCGGCCCCCAGGTGCTGACGGGCCATGACGAGGGCTTGATCACGCTCAACATCGCCGAGGCCGACGACGCACAGCGCGAGAAGATTCGCGCTGAAATGCACGAATCGTACCGAACGCTGCTGGGCCACTTCCGCCACGAAATCGGTCACTACTACTGGGACCGGCTGGTCAAGGACACCGCCTGGCACGCGCCCTATCGGGAGCTGTTCGGCGACGAATCGGTGGACTATGGCGAGTCGCTCAAGCGCCACTACGAAAACGGCCCTCCCACCGACTGGCCGCTGCACTACGTCACCAGCTATGCCACCACCCACCCCTGGGAAGACTGGGCCGAAACCTGGGCGCACTACCTGCACATGGCCGACACGGTCGACACGGCGGTGAGTTTCGGGATCGACGCCAATTCGGTGGAAATCGAGAGTGACCCCTTCACTCTGGACGACCTCTGGGCGCCAGACCATCCCAACGCCGAGCCCTTCCTGGCTTTCATGAATTCATGGGTGCTGCTCACGCAGGTACTCAATGAACTCACGCGCAGCATGGGTCAGCATGACTACTACCCGTTCGTGCTCCCGCGCGAGGCGATCGCCAAGCTGCAGTTCATCCACGAAGTGGTGCGCTCGGCCAGTGAGCCGCAGGCGATGCATGCGGACCCGGCCACGACGACGTCGCCGGACACGGTGACCGACATGTCGCCAGCAACGGTCGATGGCGAGCCGCTGCCGCAATCTCCGGCGTCCGATGTGCCGCCGTTGCCGGACGCTCCCGATGCATCGGCGCCGGCCGCCGCACCTGCTCCCTTGCCAGCCGTGACGACCTGACAAGGCATGCAGTGGCGCGTGCGGGCTAGTGGTCCGACGGCGTGCGGGTCGGGCGGCGGGTCGGCGGGCCCGAGCGCTTGTCGTCGGCACGGGTCCGAACGGTCGTTCCGGACAAGGTCATTTTTCGTCTCCTGAATGCATGACCACGACCTGACGCAGGCCGTGTCCTACAAAAACGTCTCCGGCGTGCGTGCGGTTGACCTGAAAGTGTCAGCTTTGTAAACAAAACTGCTGCCAAACTGGCGACTCATTCCCGGCAAACTGAGAACCAGAGACATGGACCCCATCCGCACCGACGTCGACGCCCCCTTCGGCCGCATCGCCGACCTGATCGCCCTTAACGCCCGCCAATCGCCAGACCGCCTCGCGCTGGCCGACGCGCAAGATTCCATCGGCTATGCCGCGCTCGATGCCCTCATGGACCGCGTTGCCGCGGGCCTGCAACGCGACGGCGTGGTTCATGGCGACGCCATCGCGATCTGCGCCGCGTCGTCGGTTGCCTATGCCGCCGTGTTTCTCGGCGCCCTGCGCGCCGGGGTGGCGGTGGCGCCCCTGGCGCCCGGCTCCACGCCTGCGAGCCTGGCGCGCATGATGCGCGACGCCGACGCGCGGCTGCTGTTCACCGACGCGGCCGCCGCCGAAGTGATCGGTGCACCGGGCGAAGACGCGATCACCCGCATTGCCCTCGATGCCAGCGCCGCCGGACAGGCCCTCGCCGACTGGCTGCCCCCGCCGGGCACCCGGCCTTTCCCGGTCGATGTGCAACCGGCCTCGGCCTTCAACATCATCTATTCGTCGGGCACCACCGGCGAGCCCAAAGGCATCGTGCAGGGCCATGGCATGCGATGGGCGCATGTGCAGCGCGGCGCGCGCTACGGCTACGGGCCTGACACGGTCACGCTGCTGTCGACGCCCCTGTATTCCAACACCACCCTGGTCGTTTTCTTCCCGACGCTGGCCTTTGGCGGCTGCGTGGTGCTCATGCCCAAGTTCGATGCGGCCGGCTACCTGCAGATCGCGCAGGCACGCGGTGTCACCCACACCATGCTGGTGCCCGTGCAGTACCAGCGGCTGATGGCACACCCGGCCTTCGACGCCCACGACCTGTCGCGCTTCCAATACAAGTTCAGCACCAGCGCGCCGTTCAACGCCGCGCTCAAGGCCGACGTGCTCCAGCGCTGGCCGGGCGGCCTGATCGAGTTCTACGGCATGACCGAAGGCGGCGGCACCGTCATCCTCGAAGCCCATCTGCACCCGACGAAACTGCACACCGTGGGCCAACCCGCCCCAGGCAGCGACATCCGCCTGATCGACGAGGAGGGCCGCGAGGTGCCCCCCGGCGAGGCCGGCGAGGTGGTGGGCCATTCGAGCGGCATGATGACCGGCTACCACCGCCAGCCGGCCAAGACGCGCGAGGCAGAATGGTTCGCGCCCGACGGCAAGCGTTTCATCCGCACGGGCGACATCGGCCGCTTCGACGACGAGGGCTTCCTCACGTTGTTCGACCGCAAGAAGGACATGATCATCAGCGGCGGCTTCAACATCTACCCGAGCGACCTGGAAACCGTGCTGCGCGCCCACCCGGGCGTGGCCGATGTGGCGGTGGTCGGCGCACCCTCCGTGCAGTGGGGTGAGACGCCCGAGGGCTATGTGGTGCGTCGCGACGGCCACGCCGTCGATGCAGCCGAGCTGCTGGCGTGGGCCAACGCCCAGCTGGGCAAGACACAGCGCCTGGCCCGCCTGCATTTCATCGATGAGTTGCCGCGCAGCGCCATCGGCAAGGTCCTCAAGCGCGAACTGCGCGAACTGAACCCCTCCTGAACCGCCACGCACGCCTGCACCCATGAGATCCCTGCGCGGCCAGTTGCTCTTCTTCTGGATGCTGCTTTTCGCGGTATTCGTGGCGCTGGCCGTCGTCATGATCACGCTCTACAGCAGCAGCGCCGGCGCACAGGTTGCCGCCGCCCGGACGACCACCGACCGCGCCTGCAGCGCCGTTGCATCGCGCTATGCGCAGTCGGTGGCGCAGCCGCCTCCGGCGCAACCCCGGCTCGACCTGCTGCAGGTGCTGCTGCAACTGGTGCTCATCGAAACGCCGCATGTCGAGGGCGGCGTGTGGCAGCAGTCGGGCGGCCTGATCGCCTATGCCTATCCCACATACGAAGGCAGCGGCGTCAAGCGCGACGTGCCGGTGACCGAGCAGCCGCTGATCCTCGAGCTGGCCGAGCGCGCCGCGCGGTCCCGGCAGGCGCAGGTGGAAGTGGTGCGGGGCAGCCGCGAAGCGCTGGTCGTTGCGGCCTGCCCGCTGGCGGCGTCGGGCACCGACCTGGCGGCCTGGACGATGACGCGCACCCACGCCGGCGCGCTTGCTGCGCAGGGCAGCCTGCGCACCGGGCTGGGTGTGCTGATGGCCGCCGTGCTGGCCTCCGGCCTCTGGCTGGGCTTCATCCTGCTGCGCGGCCTGCGCCATGTGCAGCGCATCGAAACCCGGCTCGCCGAGGCCAGCGGCGAGGCCGTGCCCGAACTGCCACGCACTGGCGTGCGCGAGCTTGACCGCATCGTCGACAGCTTCAACCGCTACCGGCTGCGCTTCGAGGAGGCACGGGTCCACCTGCGCGAGGCCGCACAGGTGCGCAGCCGCGACCAACGCCTGGCTGCGCTCGGCCGCATGACCGGCGGCATCGCACACGAGATCCGCAATCCGATCGCCGCCATGCGTCTGAAGGCCGAGAACGCGCTGGCCGCCGCCCCCGAGCGACAGCCCGATGCGCTGCGCGCGATCGTCGGGCAGATCGACCGGCTCGACGGGCTGGTGCAGAGCCTGCTGGCACTGGTGCAGCCACTCACGCTGGCGACCTGCCGCGTCGACCTGCGCGCATGGCTCGACGAACGCGCCGCCACGGTGGTCACCCAGGCCGCCGCGCGGGACGTACAGCTGAGCGTCGACATCGCCGCGGGCACGCCTGCGCACGCAACCTTCGACCCGGTGCACCTGGCCCGCGCCGTCGACAACCTGCTCGACAACGCGGTGCGCCACGCGCCCCACGGCGGCCACGTCGGCCTGACCGCGCTGCAGCCGGATGCGTCGCACGTCGTGCTGCGGGTCGACGACGATGGCAGCGGCATCGACGACGCGCTGCAGGCGCGGCTCTTCGAGCCTTTTTCCACCGGCCGTGCCGACGGCACCGGCCTGGGGCTGGCGCTGGCGCGCGAGGTCGCGCTGGCCCATGGCGGCGACCTGCGGCACATCGCGCTGGCGCCCGGCACCCGCTTCGAACTGGAACTGCCATGGCACGGCTCCTGATCGTCGACGACGACAACGCCTTTCGCGAGACCCTGGCCGAAACGCTGCAGAGCCTGGGCCACGACGTGACCGAGGCGCCGGACGGCAACCGCGGGCTCGCCGAGCTCGGCCACGCGCGCTTCGATGCTGTGTTCCTGGACCACCGCATGCCCGGCATGGACGGCCTGCAGACGCTCGCCGCCATGCGCGCGACCGTCGCACGGCTGCCGCCTGTGATCGTGCTGACGGCCTTTGCAAGCGGCGGCAACACGATCGAGGCGATGCGCCTGGGCGCCTTCGACCACCTGACCAAGCCGGTGCGGCGCGAGGACGTGCGCGAGGTGCTGGCAAGGGCACTGCAGCAGGAGGCACCGGCCGTCGCATCGGCACCGCGCCCGGACGACGAGGACGCGCTCGAACTCATTGGCCCGAGCAGCGCGATGCGCGAGGTCCACAAGCGCATCGGCATGGCCGCGGCCAGCACACAACCCGTGCTGGTGGTCGGCGAGACCGGCACCGGCAAGGAGATGGTCGCGCGCGCCCTGCATCGCCACTCGGCACGGGCCGAGCGGCCCTTCGTGGCGATCAACTGCGCGGCCATTCCAAAGGAGCTGCTCGAAAGCGAACTCTTCGGCCACGTGCGGGGCGCGTTCACCGGCGCATCCGGCGACCGTCCGGGCTGCTTTCGCGCCGCCGACGGCGGGGTGCTGCTGCTCGACGAGATCGGCGACATGGCGCTGGGCGTGCAGGCCAAGATCCTGCGGGCGCTGCAAGAGGGCGAAGTCACGCCGCTGGGCAGCCACAAGACGGTGAAGGTCGACGTGCGCGTGGTGGCGGCGACCCATCGCGACCTGGCCGCCGCCGTGCGCGACGGCGCCTTTCGCGAGGACCTTTACTACCGCCTGAACGTGCTGTCGATCCAGGTGCCGCCGCTGCGCGACCGGCTGGCCGACATCATTCCGCTGGCCGAGCACTTCCTGCGCCTCGCCGCGCCACCGGGCGAACCCCCCAAGGGCCTGTCCGCCGCGGCTGCACAGCAGCTGCTGCGCCATGCCTGGCCAGGTAACGTGCGCGAGCTGCGCAACCTGATGGCGCGTTGCCAGGCGCTGGTGCGCCACCGGGTGATCGGCGCCGCCGATGTGGCCGAGGGCACGCAGGGCGATGCATCGGCGGGCGGCGCCGCCACCGGCCTGCCGCTCGACTGGCTCGACAGCGATCTGCCCGCCGCAACCGAGCGGCTCGAGCGCCTGCTGATCGGCCACGCGCTGGCGCAAACGCAAGGCAACCGCGCCGAGGCGGCCAGGCGGCTGGGCATCCACCGCCAGTTGCTGTACCGCAAGCTGGCGCAGTACGGCATCGCCTGAGTCACCGCCGCACGCGTCCTGGGACAGCCGCAGCGTCCGGAAAGCGGACAACAGGTGTCCCGCAGCCATGCACAACGCGTGCACGCTACTTTCGTAAGTATTTGATTTTAAAGGATTTATTCGCTGGCACGTTCCGTGAGACATCTCAGGCACTCAACCAACCCAAGGAGTTGCCCATGACCTCGCGTTTCACCTCGTTCACCCGCACCGCACTGACCGCCGCCAGCCTGCTGGTCGCCGGCGCCGCCTTCGCGCAAATGCCACCGCCTCCGCCCGCTGGACCGGTGCCCGGCGCCCCGTTGGCCAATGGTCCGGGCGCTGCGCCGCTCGCAGTCCCGCAGGCCGGGACGGTCGTCAACGGCCAGGTGCAGCGGTGGCTGCTCAACCCCAACGGCGACGCGGACGGCCTGCTGCTGGCCGATGGCACCCAGGTCGCATTTCCGCCCCATCTCTCGGCCCGCCTGTCGACCACCGTCAAGCCAGGCGACACGGTGCAGGTCAGCGGCTGGCGCGCACCCAATGCGCCAGTCCTGCGCGCCATGACGATCACGGCGAACGGGCAGAGCGTGACCGACACGCCACCGGCGCTGGGCGAAGCACCGCCTGCACCGCCCACACCGGGCGCCCTGACTGCACTGGTGGCGGACGGCCGCATCGCCCGCCTGCTGTACAACGACCGCGGCGACGTCCACGGTGCCGTGCTCGACAATGGCGCCATCGTGCGCTTCCCGCCGCACATCGGCGCGCAGTACGCAGCCCTGCTGCAGCCGGGTGCGCCGCTGTTTGCTCGCGGCTGGGGCACCCGCAATGCCCTGGGCACGGCCCTGGAGGCCACCAGCCTGGGTCAGAGCGCCAGCGCCGCGAACGACGTGTTCGCCCCCCCCGGTGCGGTCGGCGCAACGGGTGTGCCAGGCGCCCAGCCCGTGCCGCCGACGCGCCTGAAGGGCCACGGCCCGCGCACCGCACGGCCGACCCCGCCCACGGCACCGGCCGTGTCGCCGGCAGCGCCCGTCGTCCCGTCGGCCTCCTGAGCCGCGCACGGCCATGAATGCCCCCGCCACCCCCTCGCGGCGCAGCATGCGGGCGCTTGACGCGCTGGCTTTCCTCGCACCCGACATCCAGGGTGGCGTGGGTCCGTTCCTGATCGTGTTCATGGCCGGCACGCTGGCCTGGGACCCGCAGCGCATCGGCACCGTCATGTTCATCTCGGCGCTGGTCGGACTGGCGGTGCAGGCGCCGGCCGGCGCGCTGATCGACACGGTACGTTCCAAGCCGCGCTGGATCGCCGGCGCGATCACCTTGATCGCCATCAGCCTGGTGGTCATGGCCAACTGGCCGAGCTATGCGGTGATCCTCGGTGGCCAGTCGCTCATCGGCGCGGCCGGCACGCTGGTGGCGCCCGCCATCGCCGCGACGAGCCTGGGCATGGTCGGGCGTACCGGCCTGGACGCGCGCATTGGCCGCAACGCGGCGATCACCGCGGGCGGAACGGTGGTCTGGGCGCTGGGCACCGGCTGGGTCGGCCACGTCTTCGGTTCGCCTGCGATGTTCTTCTATGCCGTCGTGATGGCGGTGCCAACCATCGCCGCAGCGCTGCTGATCCGCGACCGGGACATCGACCTGCGGCTGGCGCGCGGTGCCGACTCCGACGCAGATGCCGCACCCGTGGCCGGCGCAACCGGCGCACGCGCCCCGCGCTGGTACGACCATCGCCTGTTCATCCTGCTGGGCTGCGCCTTCCTGTTCCACCTGGCCAACGCCGCCATGCTCACGCTGGTGGCACAGAAGGTCGGCACGCGCGCCGGGACGTCGGCGGCGCTCTGGCTGTCGGGCGGCGTGATCGTGACGCAGCTGGTGACGATTCCGATCGGGCTGGCCGTCGGACGCTGGGCGCCCAAGCTGCCACGCAAGCCGATCTTTCTCGTCGGCTTCGCCGTGCTGCCGGTGCGGGGCCTGCTCTATCTTCTGGCCGACAGCCCGGCGTCGCTGCTCGCGCTGCAGGTGCTCGACGGCATTGGCGCAGGTGTCTTCGGCGTGATGCTCACGCTGATGCTGAGCGACCTCACGCGCGGCAGCGGCCATTTCAACTTTGCACTGGGCATCGGCGCGGCCTGCGTCGGACTCGGTGGCGCTCTGAGCAATCTGGTGGCCGGCACGGTCGCCCAGTCATCGGGCTACGACACGGCGTTTCTCATGCTCTCGGGCGTGGCTGCGCTGGCGCTGGCGCTGTTTGCCCTGGGCATGCCGGAGACGCGCCACGCACCCGCCCGCACCGGGCTCCTTCCTGTTTTTTCATCCCCACTCTGAAAGAGGTATCTCATGTCTCCATCCCACGACACCATCGACGTCTGGGCCGTCGAAGGCCAATTCGAGCATCTCATCTACAGCCCCAAGGGCAGCGTGGAAGGCGTGCTGATCGACACCGACGGCGTGCCGACCCAGTTCGTTTTCGCGCCGCACGATGACGCGGCCGTGGCGGCCTTCAGCGGCCTGCGCGCCGGACAGGCCCTGGTCATCGAAGGCAGCGAGCAAGGGCCTTCCCCTAAGGGTGAGCCCGCTCACACGGTGTACGACCTGCAGCGCCTGGTCTCGGTCGACGGGCATCCGCCATGGCCTGCGCAGGTCAGTGGCGCCATCGAAGGCACGGTCGCGCGCCTGAACTATGCGCGCCACGGCGAGCCCAACGGCGTTGTGCTCGACACCGGCGACTTCGTCCACACCAAGCCCGACGGCCTGGCGCGCCTCGGCCTGAAGGTCGGCGACAAGGTGAAGGCCGAAGGCCGCACCCAGCCGCTGTCGACGGGCGGTGGCCGCGTGGTGGAAGCCACCCAGGTCAACGGCAAGCCGGTGAAGGCGCCTGCGGCGGATTGAGCGAGCGCCGGCCGCGTGACCGCAGCCGGCCGCTTCTTGCGAAGGCTGGCACCGAATTCGCTTGCGAGGGTGGCACCACAACCACTCCAAGGTGACCCAGATGGCAAAGATCCCGCCCGGCGTCGGTCCCGGCTTTCCGCAGGTGGTGGTGCTGGTCGGCGCCACCGGCGATCTGGCCCGGCGCAAGCTGTTGCCGGGGCTGTTCCATCTGTGCACTGCCGGCTTCATTCCAGGATGCCGGATCGTCGGTGTCTCGCTCGACGAGATCGACGTCGAGGGCTTCCGCGCGATCGCCCGCGCGTCGCTCGACGAGTTCGGCAGCCGCAAGACCACCCCCGACGCCTGGGACGCCTTTGCGGCAGCCCTCGACTACGTGCCGCTGTCGGCAGGCGCCTCGGCGCTGCGGGCGGCCGTCGAGCGCGCCGAAGCGGCGTTGGGCAGGGAATGCCGGCGCCTGCACTACCTGAGCGTGCCGCCCAACGCGGCGCTGACCGTCGTGCGCACGCTCGGCGAGGCCGGGCTGGTCGAACGCTCGCGCATCGTCATGGAAAAGCCCTTCGGCACCGATCTGGCCAGCGCCGTCGCGCTCAACGGCAAGTTGCACGAGGTGTTCCAGGAGGCGCAGATCTTCCGCATCGACCACTTCCTGGGCAAGGAGCCCGCGCAGAACATCCTGGCCTTCCGTTTCGCCAACGGGCTGTTCGAGCCGATCTGGAACCGCAACTTCATCGACCACGTGCAGATCGACGTGCCCGAGACGCTGGGCCTGGGCAAGCGTGCCGGCTTCTACGAGCAGACCGGCGCCTACCGCGACATGGTGGTCACGCACCTGTTCCAGATCCTGGCGTTCATGGCGATGGAGCCGCCCACCGCGCTCGAACCCGCGCCGATCAGCGAGGAGAAGAACAAGGTGTTCCGCAGCATGGAGCCGATCCGCCCGGCCGACGTGGTGCGTGGGCAGTACAGCGGCTATCGCGGCGAGGAAGGTGTCGATCCGGATTCGGACACCGAAACCTTCATCGCGCTCAAGTGCCACATCGACAACTGGCGCTGGGCTGGCGTGCCCTTCTACCTGCGCACCGGCAAACGCCTGGCCGAAGGCCAGCGCATCATCTCCATCGCCTTTCGCGAGCCGCCCAAGAGCATGTTCCCGCCCGGCTCCGGCGTCGGCGCGCAAGGCCCCGACCACCTGACCTTCGACCTGGCGGACGCGTCGAAGATGTCGCTCTCGTTCTACGGCAAGCGCCCCGGTCCGGGCATGCGGCTGGACAAGCTCAGCCTGCAGTTCGCGATGCGCGACACCGGCATGGCCGGCGAGGTACTCGAAGCCTACGAGCGCCTGATCCTCGATGCGATGCGCGGCGACCGCACGCTGTTCACCACGGCCGAGGGCATCGAGCGGCTGTGGGAAGTTTCGACCCCGCTGCTCGAATCGCCGCCACCGGTGCGCCTCTACGAAGCCGGCTCCTGGGGACCGAAAGCGGTGCACCAGCTGATTGCGCCGCATGCATGGCGGCTGCCGTTCGAGCGGGCGTGGCGGGATCCGAACCAGGCGGGGAGTTGAAGGCGAGGAGGCCGCCAGGTGGCCTTACTCGAACACGGGCCGGAAGAAGCTGCGCTCGTAGCTGACGATGCACCCTGTCTCCTCCGCATACCTGAACGCGGCCTGGCACTGCGCATCGTCGAAGGACTTCGTCCGATAGGCCTCGTAGGCCGCCAGGGAGGGAAAGGAAAAGGACGCGAGCGCGATGTTGTTCGCACCTTCCGACGGAAGCAGATAGCCGTGGTGCGTGCCGCCGAGCCGGTTGACGAGCCCGATCCAGACCTTGCCGTAATGCTCGAATTCCTTGAGCTTGCGGGGGTCGATGACGTAGCGAAGGTGACAGGTGATCATGAAGCGAGGCCCGGGTCTTGCAAGTTTGCAGCGGATTGGTCGGTATTCTGAGGCTCAATCCTGCGCCACCTGCAACACCAGCTTGCCGAAGTTCTCGCCCTTGAACAGCCTGTTGAGCGTTTCGGGGAAGGTATCGAGCCCCTGCACCACGTCCTCCTTGCTCTTCATGCGTCCGTCCTTCAGGTAGCCCGCCAGCTCGGCGACGGCCACGGGATAGCGGTCGGCGTAGTCGAATACCACGATGCCCTCCATGCGCGCGCGGTTCACCAGCAGGCTCAGGTAGTTGCGAGGGCCTGCCGCCGGCATGCTGTTGGCGTTGTTGTACTGGCTGATGGCGCCGCAGATGATGATGCGGGCCTTGCGCGCGATCCTGGCGAGCACCTGGTCGAGGATCTCACCGCCGACGTTGTCGAAGTAGATGTCGACGCCCTTCGGGCAATGTTCCTTCAGGCCCGCGCGCACGGCACCCTCGCCGGCCTTGTAGTCGATGCAGGCGTCGAAGCCCAGTTCCTTCACCACCCAGTCGCACTTGGCCGCGCCGCCTGCGATGCCGACCACGCGGCAGCCCTTGATTTTCGCCAGCTGGCCTACGGTCTGCCCCACGGCGCCGGCCGCGCCGGACACCACGACCGTCTCGCCGGGCTTGGGTTGGCCCACGTCCATCAGCCCGAAGTAGCCGGTCATGCCTGGCATGCCCAGCACGTTGAGCCATTGGCCGATGCTGCCGGCCTTCAGGTCGATCTTCACCAGGCCGTTGCGCTTGAGGTCATCCTGCGCGATCACGATGTATTCCTGCACGCCGAGCGTGCCGTACACCGCGTCGCCGACCGCGAAGGCCGGGTTCTTCGATGCCACGACGCGACCCACGCCGCCGGCGCGCATCACTTCGTCGATGGCCACCGGCGGAATGTAGCTGCGTGCGTCGTTGAGCCATCCGCGCATCGCCGGGTCGAGCGAAAGCGACAAGGTCTTGACCAGTACGCCGCCTTCGGCCGGCTCGGCCACCGGCTCGGTGGTGAAGCGCCAGTGCTCGCGGGTGGCGAGGCTGTCGGGGCGCTTGGCCAGGCGGACCTGGTGGTTGGTGAGCGTGGCGGTCATGGCGGGTCTCCTTGTGGGGGTCTGGGGTGGAGGCGGATGCTAGCCCCGACGCGCGGCATGCGACGTAGCGCGCGCGACAGCACCTGACGATCTCGGCGTGTTGTTTCTTTCGATTCCGGCGACGGTCTCAGCCGCTGCTCAGGAAGGTGCGGCACCATCGCGCCACCATGTCAACGCACCGTCCCCATCTCATCGCCGTCGCGCTCTCCGACCTGCACCCCACCCAGATCACCGTGGGAGCGGCCGAAGTGGCCGTCAAGCGCGCGCAGTGGGCAGGCCTCAGGCGCAAGGCGCGCGAGCACACCCTGGCCGCGCACTGCTTTCCGGCGGTCAAGGGGCCAGGCGGGCGCTACTTCATCGTCGACCACCATCATCTGGGCATGGCCCTCCGTGAAGAAGATGTCGGTACGGTGTGGGTCACGCTGCTGGACGACCTCTCAGCGATTCACGGCGAGGCCTTCTGGCGCGTGATGGAGTTCCATCGCTGGGCGCATCCCTACGACGAAAAGGGCCGGCGCCAGGACTACGACGCGATTCCCTCGCAGGTATCCGAGCTGCGCGACGACCCGTACCGCAGCCTTGCGGGCTTTGTGCGCGAAGCCGGTGGCTATGCCAAGGACGCGGCGCCTTTTGCCGAATTCCTCTGGGCCGATTTCTTTCGGCCGCTGATTGCGCGCAGGAAGCTCGAGATGTCGGGCTCACAGGCCCTGCCGATCGACGCGCTGCAGCAGGCGGTCGCGCTCGCGCGGGGACCGACGGCGCGTTACCTGCCCGGCTGGACCGGCGTGAGCCCGAGCCTGGCGGCCGTCAACAGCGGGCTGGGCGCGCCGGTCGCGCCGCCGGCCAAGTGAGCACCGACACCACGAGTCGGGGCCGACCGTCCATCGCCGATCTGGTGGCCGGCCTGTCGATCGCCGGACTCCTGCTGCCCGAGGCGGTCGCCTATGCGAGCATTGCCGGCCTGCCGCCGCAAAGCGGCGTGCTGGCGCTGTTCGCAGGTCTGCTGGTGTACGGGCTGATGGGCAACAGCCGTTTTGCCATCGTCTCGGCGACCTCGTCCTCGGCCGCGGTGCTGCTGGCCGCGGTCGCGCCGTTGGCCGGCACCGACACGGTGCTGCGCATGGCGTTCGGCGCCGGTGTGGTGCTGCTGACAGGCGTGTTTTTCGTCATCGCAGGGCTGGCGCGGCTGGGCGCGGTGTCGAGCCTGATCGCCAAACCGGTGCTGCGCGGCTTTGCCCTGGGGCTGGCCATCACCATCGTGGTCAAGCAGATGCCGCAGGTGCTGGACGTGCATCCGGCGCACAGCGACTTTCCGCGCTTTGTCCAGGAGCTGGTGACGAGCTGGCCCCACTGGAATCTTGCCGGCGGCGCCATGGCGCTGATCGCGCTCGCCTTGCTGCGCGGGCTGGGACGTTGGCGCGCAGTGCCGGCCGCCCTGCTGGTGATCGCGATCGGCATCGGGCTCGACGCCGCGGGCTACTGCAAGGTGTGGGGGGTGGCTGCGGTGGGTCCGATCGCGCTGGACTTCTCGAGTCCCGCGCTCCCGGCGCTGGCGCGCACCGACTGGCTGCGGCTGGGCGAGCTGGCCTTCGCGATGGCGCTGATCCTGTACGCCGAGTCGTATGGTTCGATCCGCACATTCGCGCTGCGCCATGGCGACAGCGTCTCGGCCAATCGCGACCTGCTCGCACTGGGCGCAGCCAACATCGCGTCGGCGCTGTTTCATGGCATGCCGGTGGGCGCGGGCTACTCGGCGACGTCGGCCAACGAATCGGCCGGCGCGAAGAGCCGGGCCGCAGGGCTGTTTGCAGGCGCGGTGGTGCTGGTTGCGGTGCTCACGCTGCTGCCGTGGATCGCCCACACGCCCGAGCCCCTCCTGGCGGCCATTGTCATCAACGCGGTGAGCCACTCGCTCAACCCCGCCGCGTTGCGACCGCTGTTCCGCTGGCGGCGCGACCGGCTGATTGCCCTGGTGGCCGTGGCCGCCGTGCTGCTGCTGGGCGTGCTCGACGGTCTGCTCGCGGCCATCGGTCTCAGCCTGCTGCTGCTGCGGGGCTTGTCGCGCACCGGCGTGAGCTGGCTCGGCCGGCTCGGCGACAGCCACGACTACGTCGACACCGCGCGGCATCCGGAAGCCGCGGTGCCGCCCGGCGTGTTGATCGCGCGGCCCGACGTGCCACTGTTCTTCGGCAATGCCGACGGTGTCTTCGCCTCCATCCGCGAACGCATCGAAGCCACGCCGGCGCTGCAGCGCGTCGTACTCAGCCTGGAAGAGTCGCCCGACCTCGATGCGACCAGCGTCGAGGCGCTGTGCGACTTCGCGCAGTGGACGCACGCGCGTGGCGCCCAACTCGTGCTCGCGCGCGTGAAGGACACGGTACGCGACCTGCTCGCGCAGGTGAGCTCGGCGGACTTGCCCGCAGGCGCGTATGCGGCCTGGAGCGTGGACGACGCCGTGCGGCCTATACCGGCAGCGTGAGCGCAAAGGCAGGGTCGTCGGCCTCCAGCACGCCTTGCGCCCAGGCAGCGAGCTTGCTCGTGTCGGCGCGCAGCACTTCCTGCTTGACGGCCAGGATCTGCGAGGGGTGCATCGAAAAGCTTCGCAGGCCGAGCCCGAGCAACAGACGGGTGAAGGTGATGTCGCCGGCCATCTCGCCGCACACGCTCACGCCCTTGCCCTGTCGGCGGCATTCTGCGATGGTGTCGGCCACCAGCCGCAGCACAGCCGGATGTGCCGGATCGTAGAGGTGCGCCACCGCCTCGTCCGCACGGTCGATCGCCAGCGTGTACTGGATCAGGTCGTTGGTGCCGATCGACAGAAAGTCGAAGTGCTGCAGGAACAGCCGCAACGTGAGTGCGGCGGCCGGAATCTCGATCATCGCGCCGAGCTTGCACTGGCCATACACCGCACTCCGCGCGTCGAGCTCGGCCTTGGCGGTGTCGATGAGGGCCATCGTCTGGCGGATTTCGGTGGCGTGCGCCAGCATCGGAATCAGCAGGTGGATTTCGCCGTGCGCCGCCGCGCGCAGGATGGCGCGCAGCTGCGTGAGGAACATGGCCGGGTCGGCCAGGCTCCAGCGGATAGCGCGCAGCCCGAGCGCGGGGTTCAGGTGCTCCTGGCGAGCGGACTTGCCATCGAGCGGTTTGTCGGCGCCGACGTCGATGGTGCGGATGGTCACCGGCATGCCCTGCATGCCTTCCACCGCACGGCGGTAGGCCTGGTACTGCTCTTCTTCGTCGGGCAGGCGCGCGAGCTGCTGCGCCTCGCGGCCCATGAAGAGGAATTCGCTGCGAAACAGGCCCACGCCCACGGCACCGGCCTTGAGCGCACCCACGGTGTCCTCGGGCATCTCGATGTTGGCCAGCAGGTCGACGCGCTCGCCGTCGAGCGTGATGGCCGGCTTGTGGCGCAGGCGCGCGAGCCGGCCACGTTCGAGGTCGCCCTGGCGCTGCTTGAAGCCGTATTCGGCCAGGATGATCGGCGACGGGTCGACGATCACCACGCCCGCGTCGCCGTCGATGATGACCCAGTCGTCCTGGCGCACCAGCTGGCTGGCGGTGCGCGCGCCGACCACCGCCGGAATGTCCATGCTGCGCGCCACGATGGCGGTGTGCGAGGTGCGCCCGCCGACGTCGGTCACGAAGCCGGCGAACACGCTCTTCTTGAACTGCAGCATGTCCGCAGGCGACAGGTCGTGCGCGATCAGCACCAGCGGCACGTCGACGCCGTCACCAGCCGTCGGGTCGTGCGGGTCGTCGTCGTCATGGTTCGTGGCGGCGCGCTTGCGGCGCGGCGGCGACGGCGCCAGCACGGCGGCGGTGCCCTTCATGCGGTGCAGCATGCGCTCGACCACCTGTTCGAGGTCGGCCTTGCGCTCACGCAGGTACTCGTCCTCCATCTCGTCGAACTGGCGCGCGATGACCTCCAGCTGCGTGGTCAGGGCCCATTCGGCGTTGTAGAGGCGGTCGGTGATCCAGTGCTTGACGCCCCCAGACAGCGCGTCGTCCTGCAGCAGCATCTGATGCACTTCGAGCAGCGCGGCCAGTTCGTGCGGCGCCTCGCTCGGCCCCATCAGCGCCACGTTGGCCTGCAGCTTGGTCAGCTCGTCGGCCACCGCGTTGCGAGCCGTGCGCACCCGGTCGATTTCGCTGGCGACTTCCTCGGGCTTGATGAAGTAATGCGCCACGTCGATGCGGCTGGACACCACCAGCACCGCGCGGCCGATGGCAATGCCCCGCGCGACCGGCAACCCATGAACGGCAAAGGTCATGGTCGAGTCCCCTCTTTGCGCGTGAGATGCCGTCGAACCGGCTCTGCCGGGCGACCCGCATCGCCCCCTTGCAGGGGGAAGGCGTCTACGCGCAGCGAGAAAGCCTGGGGGTGAGCCAAATCACTCGCCCTCGCCGAACTTGTCGTTCATGAGCGCCACGATCGCGTCGTTCGCCTGCTGCTCCTGATCGCCGTCGGTCTCGAGCACCACGGTCGTTCCCAGGCCGGCGGCCAGCATCATGACGCCCATGATGCTCTTGGCATTCACACGGCGTTCGCCGCGCGTGAGCCAGATTTCGCACGGAAAGCTGCCGGCGAGCTTGGTGAGCTTGGCCGACGCGCGCGCGTGCAGGCCCAGCTTATTGCTGATGGTCACGGATGTCTTGATCACTGTGCTTTCTTCTTGCCTGGTTCTGGGGAGCCGCCACGGCGACCTGCATGACGCCCGCGGTACCGCCGGCGACCGCGCGCTGCACCAGCGCCTCGAGCGGTTCGTTGCGATAGCTCACCGCGCGCAGCAACATCGGCAGGTTCACGCCGGCGACGAGCCGAGAGCGCGCGCCGTCGACGAGCTTCTGCGCAACGTTGCACGGCGTGGCGCCGAAGACGTCGGCCAGCACGAGCACCTGCGAGCGTGGCAAGCGCTGCATCTGTTCGAGCGTGATGCGCGCCGCTGCAAGCGTTTCCTCGGGCGACACGTTGGGCAGCACGTCGAGCGCCCGGATGTGGGCTTCGCTGTCGGGAAACACATGCAGCGCGCACTGCCGCAGCGCCTGTGCAAGCGGCGCGTGGGCGATGATGAAAATGCTGTTCATGCGGTAAAGGGTGCGGGCGATGGATTATGCGTGGAGGCGGGCCGAAGACGACCCGTGCAGGCACGCATCATGGCAGGCGCAGGCCGTCGAAGAACGTCGCCAGCGCATCGGAGGCCGAAGGTTCGCCGATCACCGTGGCCTGATAGAGCGCCATCTTGCCACCGCGCGCCTGGGCAAACCACAGGACGTGGGCGCCTGTACCGGCATCCACACGCCCACCTGCGGTGCCGGGTGGCGGTGCATCGAGGCGCACCGCCGACGGCGACAGCGCCGCGCGCGGCACATGCGCGGCCGATTCGCCAACGATGACGGCACCGTCGAGCTGCGCACGCCACGCTGCCCGCCAGGCGCGCAGCCATGCCTCGGCCTGGGCCGCATCGGCGGCTTGCGCATGTGCAACGGCAAATGTGGCGCCACCAGCCTCGCAGCCGACCATCTCGACCCGCACCGGGTCCGCTCCCATGGGCAGTTCGCGTGTCGCCCGGTCGGGCTTGCAGGGCAGCAGCGCCACCAGCCCATCGGCGCCCAGGGGCGTTTCGCGCCAGTTGAAGGTTGGACTGCAGGCGAGCAGTGCGAAAGACGCGAACAGGATGACCAGGGCCCCCTGCGAGGCGCCGGCGCGGCATCTGCAAAGACGCTGCGCCAGTCGGCGCGGGGTGACGGGCATCGTGGTCATCGCCTGCCGTCGCTCATCGCAGTGCGCCAAACACCTTGCGCAGGATGGCGCTGCCACTGCCCACCGGGTCCTGGCGAATCTTGCGTTCCTCCTCACCGATGACCAGGTACAGGCCATCGAGCGATTTGCCGGTCACGTAGCGCTGGATGTTGGCGTCCTCCTGCTTCACCAGACCATAGTCGGCCGCCTTGCCGGCCAGCCGGTTGTACTTGTCAGCCAGTTGGACCTTCACGGTCGCGGCCGTGACCAACGGCAAAAAGCGCTCGGTGAGCGGCGCGCGCGTCTTGCCCACGAAGAACTGCGTGACCGACGTTTCGCCACCGGTCAGGATGCCCTTGGCATCAGCCACACTCATGCTGCGCACGGCGCTCACCAGCAGTTCCCTGGAGGCCGGCACCGCCTGCTCGGCCGCCCGGTTCATGGCCGTGACGAGTTCGTCGATGCGGCCGCCCTGCCCCACCATGCGCAGCATCTTGGCGCCATTCTCGAGATAGCCTGGCAACGGGATGCGCACCTTCGGATTGCCCAGGAAGCCATCGGGCCGTCCCAGCAGCGACACGGCCACGCTCGCGCCCTGCTCCAGCGCAGCGCGCACGCCGCTGGCGGCATCGCCCGCGCTCAGGTCACCCAGCGACAGCGCGTACGCCTGCCGGGTGGCGAGCAACACCATCGAAGCCGGCACGGCAAGGCAGGCGGAAGTAAAATTGCGACGTTCCATTGAACGATCCTCCCATGAAAAAACTGCTCTATGTTGCCGCAACCGCCATCGCACTGGCCATCGGCGTGAGCGTTTACCTGCAAACCGGCGTATCCGCCGCGCCGGCATCCACCTTCGTCCTGCTCGACGGCAGCAAGAAGAGCACGGAGGATCTCAAGGGCAAGGTGACGTTGGTGAACTTCTGGGCGACCAGTTGCGTGACCTGCGTGGCCGAAATGCCGAAGGTGATCGCCACCTACGACAAGTACCAGGCGCAAGGCTATGACACGCTGGCCATCGCCATGAGCTACGACCCGCCCAGTTACGTGGTGAATTTCGCGCAAACGCGCAAGCTGCCGTTCAAGGTGGCGATCGACAACACAGGCGCCGTCGCCAAAGCCTGGGGTGACGTGGCGCTCACGCCCACCACCTACGTCGTCAACAAGCGCGGCGAGATCGTCAAGCGCTACGTGGGCGAGCCCGACTTCGCCGAGTTGCATCGCCTGATCGAAAAGCTGCTCGCCGAGGCCTGAGCGTTTTTCTCGCGCGGGCGTGCATCGCCAGATTTGCTAATCTGTCGGCATGAGCGCTCCTGCTTCTCGCCCCCATCCGCTGCCAATCATGCCGGTCGTCCGCATGGTCGAGGCGCAAACGCCCGAACACCTCGATCTCGCCCGCACCATCTTTCGCGACTATGCCGACGCGCTGGGCGTCGACCTGAGCTTCCAGAACTTCGACGCCGAACTCGCAAGCCTGCCCGGTGATTACGCACCGCCGCGCGGCACGGTGCTGCTCGCATTGGTCGACGTGGATGATGCGCCTTCGCCCGCCGCCGCAGATGCAGCGCCACGCCGGCTGCAGTTGGAAACGCAACCGGGTGTCTGGGCCGAGGTGGCAGGTTGCTGCGCGCTGCGGCCGCTCGACGCGGCCGACTACCCCAACGCAGCGGAAATGAAACGCCTGTACGTGCGCCCGGTGTTTCGTGGCCTCGGGCTCGGCCGTCAACTGGCGGAGGCCATCCTGGACGCTGCGCGCACGTCCGGCTATGGCTGCGTGCTGCTCGACACGCTCAGCGACATGGAATCGGCGCGGGCACTGTACGAAGACCTGGGCTTCGTCGAGGTGCCGCCCTACTACCACAACCCCATCGCGGGGTCTCACTACCTGAAGGTCGCGCTGTAGCCACCACTGCGGCCATCGATCGCTGCGTCCTTCAGCTCGGCCCTCAGCCGCGTGCCTGCGTCAGCAGGGTGGCGGCGTCACTCACTTCGAACTTGCCCGGGCCTTCGACATTCAGCGTGGCGACCTTGCCGTCCTTGACCAGCATCGAGTAGCGATTGCTGCGCACGCCCATGCCACGCGAGGTCAGATCGAGCGTGAGGCCGGTCGCCTTGGCGAAATCGGCGCTGCCATCGGCCAGCATACGCACTTTGGTCCCGCTGTTCTGATCGCGCGCCCAGGCGCCCATCACGAACGCGTCGTTGACGCTCAGGCACCAGATTTCATCGACACCGGCGGCCTTGAAGTCGTCGAAATGCTCGACATAGCCAGGCACATGCTTGGCCGAGCAGGTGGGCGTGAAGGCACCTGGCAGCGCGAACAGCGCGATGGTCTTGCCAGCGGCAGCCTTGCTGACGTCGACGGCATTCGGGCCAATGCTGCAGCCTTCGCCCTCGACTTCAGAGTACTCGTACAGGGTGGCCGAAGGAAGGGTGTCACCGACTTTGATCATGATGGGAATACTCCAGACAAAAAAGAAAAACGGCCCACATTGTGGGCCGTTTTCGATGGGCGTTGTGCGCCGCAGGTCAGACCAGGACGGCCTTCTCGACCAGACGGGTCACAACCCAGTTCTTGGTCTTGGAGATCGGACGGCTTTCCGTGATCTCGATGGTGTCGCCCAGGTGGTACTCGCCCTTTTCGTCATGGGCGTGGTACTTGCTGGTCTTGGCCACGATCTTGCCGTAGAGCTCGTGCTTGACACGACGCTCGACGAGCACCGTCACGGTCTTCTCGCGCTTGTCGCTGACCACCTTGCCGATCAAGGTGCGCTTGAGGGATTTTTTAGCTTCCGTCATGTTCATTCCTTGCTGGCGGCTTGGGTTTCTTGCTGCTTCTGAGCAAGGATGGTCTTGGCGCGCGCGATGTCGCGACGCGTCACGCGAAGCGTCGAGGTGTTCGACAGCTGTTGCGTGGCTTTCTGCATGCGAAGGCCGAAATGGGCCTTCTGCAGATCCTTGACCTCGGTTTGCAGGCCTGCGATGTCCTTCGTGCGAAGGGTTGCAGCCTTGGACACCTTTGCGGGTTGAGCCGCTGCGTCCTTCTTCTTACGTGTTGCCATGTGTGTTCTCCGTGTCAGGCGCCAAGCTGGCGAGCGACGAACGTCGTACGCAGCGGAAGCTTGGCAGCGGCCAGGCGGAACGCTTCGCGGGCGAGCTCTTCGGGCACACCGACGATTTCGAACACGATCTTGCCGGGTTGGATTTCCGCGACGTAGTACTCGGGGTTGCCCTTACCGTTACCCATCCGCACTTCTGCGGGCTTGTGGGAGATCGGCTTGTCGGGGAACACACGAATCCAGATCCGGCCGCCACGCTTGACGTGACGCGAAATCGCACGACGTGCGGCTTCGAGCTGGCGCGCCGTGAGGCGGCCGCGGTCGGTACATTTGAGACCGAAATCACCGAAAGCCACCGAGTTGCCTCGGGTGGCGACGCCGGTATTGCGGCCTTTTTGTTCCTTGCGGAACTTCCTGCGTGCAGGTTGCAGCATGTTTGTTTACTCCGTGAGGACTGCCCCGGACGCTTGCGCGCCCGGGAAAGACCGATTACTCGGTCTTGGCACCGTCAGCTGCTGCAGCTGGCGCGGCTTTGCGGACGCGCTTAACGGCGGGTTTCGAGTCACCGGCACCGCCGGTTGCTTCTGCGGGCTTGTCGCTGCCATCGGCCGGCGCGGTGTTGCCACCGATCGGGCCACGGGCACCGGCGCGCGGGCCGGAGCTCGGACCACGACGGTCCGAACCCGGACGGTCGCCACCCGGGCGGCCATCGCGACGCGGACCGCGGGGGCGGCGCTCGTCGTCAGGACGCGGCGTTTCGACGGCCGGCAGATCGTTGCGGCCCAGCGTATCGCCCTTGTAGACCCAGACCTTGACGCCGATGACGCCGTAGGTGGTCTTGGCTTCCGAGGTGCCGTAGTCGATGTCGGCGCGCAGGGTGTGAAGCGGCACGCGGCCTTCGCGGTACCACTCGCAACGAGCGATTTCGATACCGTTGAGACGACCCGACGACATGATCTTGATGCCCAGTGCACCCAGACGCATGGCGTTCTGCATCGCACGCTTCATGGCGCGGCGGAACATGATCCGCTTTTCGAGCTGCTGCGTGATGCTGTCGGCGATCAGTTGGGCATCGATTTCGGGCTTGCGCACTTCTTCGATGTTCACTGCGACCGGCACACCCAGCTGCTTGCCGAGTTCACGCTTGAGGTTCTCGATGTCTTCGCCCTTCTTGCCGATCACGACGCCCGGACGTGCCGAGTAGATCGTGATGCGGGCATTCTTGGCGGGACGCTCGATGAGCACGCGCGAAACGGATGCGTTCTTGAGCTTCTTCTTCAGGTACTCGCGCACCTTGATGTCTTCGGCCAGCATGCCGGCGAAGTCTTTGTTGCTGGCGTACCAGCGGCTGGACCAATTGCGGCTGACCGCAAGGCGGAAGCCGGTTGGGTGGATTTTTTGTCCCATAGTCTTCCGGCCTCTTAGTTGCCAACCGTCACGTACACATGGCACGTGGGCTTGCTGATGCGGTTGCCGCGACCCTTGGCGCGAGCGGTGAAGCGCTTGAGCGTGGCACCTTGTTCGACGTAGATGGTCTTGACCTTCAGCTCGTCGATATCGGCACCGTCGTTGTGCTCGGCGTTGGCAATCGCCGACTCGAGCACCTTCTTGATGATCACAGCGGCTTTTTTCTGCGTGAATTGCAGAACGTTCAGCGCTTGATCGACCTTCTTGCCGCGGATGAGGTCCGCGACCAGACGGCCCTTGTCGACCGACAGGCGGACACCGCGGAGGACTGCACGTGTTTCAGACATGGTCGTTCCTTACTTCTTCTGGACTTTTTTGTCCGCGGGGTGCCCCTTGAACGTGCGCGTGAGCGCAAATTCGCCGAGCTTGTGGCCGACCATCTGGTCGGTGATGTACACGGGCACGTGTTGCTTGCCGTTGTGCACGGCAATGGTCAGACCGATGAACTCGGGCAGAACCATCGAACGACGCGACCAGGTCTTGATCGGCTTCTTGTCCTTGGTCGTCACAGCCTTGTCGGCCTTGGCCACCAGATGGTGGTCGACGAAAGGACCTTTCTTGAGAGAGCGAGTCATTTGCTATCCCCTTATTTCTTGCGACGCGACACGATGAAGACCTGCGTGCGCTTGTTGTTACGGGTGCGATAGCCCTTGGTGAGATTGCCCCACGGGTCGACTGGATGGCGACCTTCACCGGTCTTGCCTTCACCACCACCGTGCGGGTGGTCCACCGGGTTCATGACCACACCGCGAACGGTCGGACGGATACCCATGTGACGCTTCACACCTGCCTTGCCCAGACGGCGCAGGCTGTGCTCTTCGTTGGCGACTTCGCCGATCGTAGCGCGGCACTCGACGTGCACGCGACGCACTTCACCCGAACGCATGCGCACTTGGGCGTAGACGCCTTCACGTGCCAGGAGCGTGGCCGAGGTGCCAGCCGAGCGAGCGATCTGCGCGCCCTTGCCGGGTTGCAGTTCGATGCAATGGATGGTCGAACCCACGGGAATGTTGCGGATCGGCAGCGTGTTGCCAGCGCGGATCGGGGCTTCCGAACCACTCAGCAGCGTTGCACCGGCTTCCAGACCGCGCGGGGCGATGATGTAGCGGCGCTCGCCGTCGGCGTAGCACACCAGAGCGATGTGGGCGGTGCGGTTCGGGTCGTACTCGATGCGTTCGACCTTGGCCGGAATGCCGTCCTTGTTGCGCACGAAGTCCACCACACGGTAGTGGTGCTTGTGGCCGCCACCCTTGTGACGGGTCGTGATGTGACCGTTGTTGTTACGGCCGGCCTTCTGGAACTGAGGCTCCAGCAGCGCAGCGTGAGGAGCACCCTTGAACAGGTGGTCCCGCGAGATCTTCACCGCGCCACGTTGGCCCGGCGAAGTCGGCTTCATCTTAATGACGGCCATGATTAAGCACCTTCCCCGACGAGGTTGAGCTCTTGACCCGGCTTCAGCGTGACATAGGCCTTGCGAACGTTGTCGCGGCGACCGATGGACTTGCCAAAACGCTTGGTCTTGCCCTTGGTGTTCAGAACCGACACGCCCTGGACTTCGACCTTGAACATCAGTTCAACAGCGGCCTTGATCTCGGGCTTGGTGGCGTCCTGCAGCACCTTGAAAGTGACGGCATTCGACTTCTCGCCGACCATCGTGGCCTTTTCGGACACGATCGGTGCGACCAGCACGGCCATCAGACGGCCTTCTTCGAACTCGCGTTCGGCAGGCGTAGGATTCATGCGGCTCATGCGAACATCTCCTTGAGCTTGTCGACGGCGCCCTTGGTGACGATCACCTTCTTGTAATGCACCAGCGACACCGGATCGGCGTAACGCGGCTCGACGACGAGCACGTTCACCAGGTTGCGCGAGGCGAGGTACAGGTTTTCGTCGACTTCTTCGGCGATCACGAGGACCGACGCGAGGTTCATCGCCTTGAACTTGTCAGCCAGCGGCTTGGTCTTGGGCGAGTCGACCTTGATCGAATCGACCACGGCCAGACGGCCTTCACGAGCGAGTTGCGAGAGGATGGCGGCCATACCGGCGCGGTACATCTTCTTGTTGATCTTCTGCGTGAAGTTTTCGTCGGGCATGTTCGGGAAAATGCGGCCGCCGCCACGCCACAGGGGCGAAGACGTCATACCGGCGCGGGCACGGCCCGTTCCCTTTTGCTTGAAAGGCTTCTTGGTCGAGTGATGGACCTGTTCGCGGTCCTTCTGGGCGCGCGTGCCTTGGCGGGCGTTGGCCTGGAATGCAACAACGATCTGGTGGACCAGGTCTTCGTTGTAGTCACGGCCGAACACGGTTTCCGGCACGTCGAATTTCGACGCAGCCTGGCCTTGTTCGTTCAGGAGTTCGAGTTCCATTACTTCGCTCCTTCAGCCGCTTGCGGCTTGGCCTTGATGGCGGGACGCACGGTGACGAAGCCACCCTTCGAACCCGGAATCGCGCCCTTGATCAACAGCAGTTGACGTGCTTCGTCGATGCGGAAGACGTCGAGGTTCTGCGTGGTCACGGTGACGTCGCCGAGGTGGCCCGTCATCCGCTTGCCCGGGAACACACGGCCCGGATCCTGCGCCATACCGATGGAGCCCGGCACGTTGTGCGAACGGCTGTTACCGTGCGACGCGCGCTGCGAGCGCATGTTGTGGCGCTTGATGGTGCCAGCGAAGCCCTTACCGATGGAAGTGCCCTGCACGTCCACCTTCTGGCCGACCGCGAACACGCTGGCCGCAGCAATCACGCCACCTGCCTTGTGCTGACCAGCCGTTTCGGCGGTCACGCGGAATTCCTGGATGATTTCACCTGCTTGGACACCTGCCTTGGCAAGGTGGCCGGCTTCAGGCTTGGTCACGCGCGATGCTTTACGCGAGCCAAACGTCACCTGAAGGGCAACGTAGCCGTCGGTTTCTTCCGACTTGATCTGGGTCACGCGGTTGTTGGACACATCCACCACCGTGACAGGAACTGCGTCCCCGTCATCGGTGAAGAGACGCATCATCCCCACCTTGCGGCCCAGCAACCCGAGGGAGTTGCTCAGACTCATTTGTTTTCTCCAAAAATGGAAGTCCTCTTTCGCCACTGCCACTTCAATTGGCGACAGTGTTGAGCCAGTCAGCCCGGCTCACGAAAGAAGGTTGATAAAACCCAACCCATCCGGCACGGTTGTGCAAGACGGGCAGAGCCGGCAATTATAGCCCGCATCCAGCAAAGGGTGCAAGCCGCGTCGCCGAAAGAAAAGCCCGCCTGCGTAGCAGACGGGCTTCAAGAGGCAAAGCGCAGTGCGATTACTGCAGCTTGATCTCGACGTCGACGCCAGCCGGCAGGTCGAGCTTCATCAGCGCGTCCACGGTCTTGTCGGTCGGGTCGACGATGTCCATCAGGCGCTGATGCGTCCGGATTTCGAACTGGTCGCGCGACGTCTTGTTGACGTGCGGCGAACGCAGGATGTCGAAACGCTTCATGCGGGTCGGCAGGGGCACGGGGCCCTTGACGATCGCGCCGGTGCGCTTGGCGGTGTCCACGATTTCAGCGGCCGACTGGTCGATCAGCTTGTAGTCGAACGCCTTCAGGCGGATACGGATCTTTTGCTTGGTTGCCATGACGTGATTCCTTTGTGCGCGCGAATCAGGCGAGAACCTTGGCGACCACGCCCGAGCCCACGGTACGGCCACCTTCGCGGATGGCGAAGCGCAGGCCTTCTTCCATGGCGATCGGGTTGATC
>NZ_JAUSRO010000012.1 GCF_030811835.1 Variovorax ginsengisoli
AGCGCGTTCGACAACGCCTGGACCACATGCTCCTGCCCGACCATTTCTTCGAAATTACGGGGCCGGTATTTGCGGGCGAGCACGAGATAGGACATTGCGGGGATTCTAAGTTGTCGAATAGGTTGTCGCCGACCCCGTACGGCTGGATGCGGCCACGCCTGAGCAGCCGAAGTGGGTATGCGCACGAGGTACAATATGGATTGACGGGCCTCCCCGCATGGTGAAGCGGCCAACCGGGTCAGGTGGGGAACCAAGCAGCCCTAACTGCGTAGTCAGTGCCGGGGGTAAGGCTCGTCAACCTCATCACACGAAGACGTGCGCACAAAGCGGCGCACGCTTCCATCGCCCCTCCCAAGCTCGCAAGCCGTTTCTTCAGGCCATTGCAATGGCACAAAAAAACCCGCACGGACCGAAGGCCATGCGGGTTTTTCAATTCAAGGCGGGCCGCACTCCATGCAGCCCACCAGCTCACATCATTGCTTACTTGCTGACGGTGCCAGAGGTACTGGCGCCGGCGGCTTGCGTGCGGGTCGTCGCAGTCGACACGACACGGCTGTTGACGCGCGAGCCGCTCGACACGTTCTGGTCGGGCGCGTTGGCTGCTGCAATGGCTTGCGCACGCACGGCCTCGGGATCCGCGCTGGGGGTGAAGGCTTCGGCGCCGCGCGAGCCACGTGGCACGTTCTGGTTCGAGGCAGATGCCGCGCTGTAGGCTTCGTTGCGGACTTCGTCGGCCGAACGCGCAGACGTGACGCCCTGCACGCCTTCGTAGGTTTCGGCATGCACAGCAACAGCAGCCAACAGCGACAGGCTGGCAGCGGCGGCGAGAACGGAAAGGCGTTGGGTCATCATCATCTGGATCTCCTCGGGTTCGATCGTGTCGGTAGGACGTTTACGGGTAAGCCCTCTGGCAAACCGCGTCGCCAGTGTGCTGCCGAAAGGCCCATTGCGATCACACGCGGCGAAGACACGATGTTTCCCAGATCGAAACAATCCCTTGCCATTTCTGTGAACACGAACGAGGTGCGCAGTCGCGTTTTTTTCTACAGCGCAACCGCGTCCATGGAGCGCACCAGAAAGTCGAGCATCAGCCGCAGGGCGGCGCTGTTGTACCGACGTTGCGAGTAGGCCGCGTAGATCCATACGTCGGTCGGCATCCAGTCTTCGAACACCGGCACCAGCGCGCCGCGCTCCAGGTGCGGCTTCGCCAGAAACACGGGGGCCACGATCATGCCTGCGCCGCGCAAGGCGAGTTCGATCAAGGCGGCCGGTTCGTTGCAGTCCATGCGCGACTGCATGGGCACGAGATAGGGTTGACCGTCGCGCTGCAGCTCGATGTGATGCGCCGCCATCAGCGAGAAGCGCAGGAACTCGTGCCGCTGCAGGTCTTCGGGCACCTTCGGGAGGCCGCGACGCGCCCAATAGGCTGGCGAAGCGCACAACACGAGCCGAACCGGTGCGAGCCGCCGCACGATGGCATTGAGGTCGGGAATGCGGCCGCCCTGCAACGCGATGTCGATCCCCTCCTCCACCAGATCGACATCCCGGTTGGTGAAGTCGATGCTGATGCTGACTTCCGGGTACTGCGCCATGAAGTCGCTGACCACGCCGGTGAGCCATTCGTTGGCCAGGCCCGACGGTGCCGTCATGCGCAGTCGCCCGCGCGGCGTGCCACCGAACTCCTGCAACTCCGCCAGCGTGCGTTCTGCGCTCTCGACCAGTTGCGTGCTGCGTTCGAGCAGCACCTGGCCGGCATCGGTCAGGCTCAGCGCCCGCGTCGAGCGGTTGAGCAGGCGCACGCCACAGCGCGCCTCGAGTTCGGCCACGTGCTTGCTGGCCGTGGCCTTCGAAACACCCATCGCCAGGGCGGCCCGCGAGAAGCTGCGGCGTTCCGCCACCGCGCGAAAGGTCTTGATCAGGTCCAGGCCGTCCATGTGCGATTTGGCTTCAATCGCCGGCCGCCAGGTGTGCCAGCACGCCTCGCGCTGCTGCCGCCCCGCTGGCCATCGATGCGTTGAGCAGGTAGCCGCCGGTCGGGGCCTCCCAGTCGAGCATTTCGCCCGCGCAGAACACACCGGGCAATGCGCCCGTCATCAATGCCGCATCGAGCGCGCCGAATTTCACCCCGCCAGCCGTGCTGATGGCCTCGTCGATCGGGCGCGGCGCCATCAGCCGGATCGGCACCGCCTTGAGCGTGGCGGCGAGCCTGTCGGGGTCGAGCATTTCTTCGCGCGTGAGCGCTTCGTGCAAGACGCCGGCTTTGACGCCGTCGATACCCAGCCGGCTCTTCAAATGGCTGCTGAGCGAACGGGCGCCGCGTGGGTGGCGCACGGCCGCCGCCACCTGTTCGGGGCTGCGGTCAGGCAGCAAATCGAGACGCACGGTGGCGCTACCGTTCGCGGCAATCTCGTCGCGCAGCAGGGCTGACGCGGCATAGATCAGACTGCCTTCGATACCCGTGGCCGTGGCCACGAATTCGCCGCGGCGCGTGAAGCTGCGCCCCGCCGAATCGGTGAAGGCGATCGCCACCGACTTGAAAGGCTGGCCCGCGAACCGCTCGGCGAAATGCGCGCTCCAGGCCACGTCGAAGCCGCAGTTGGCCGGTGCCAGCGCGGCCACCTCGACGCCACGCGCCTGCAGCCACGGCACCCAGGCACCGTCGGAGCCCAGTCGTGACCAGCTCGCGCCGCCGAGCGCGAGAACCACGGCGTCGTGCTGCGCCTGGACCTCGCCGCCTGGCGCGGCGAAGCGGAGCCTGGTGGCCGATGCCTCGCCGTCCGGCCAGCCGAGCCAACGGTGACGCATATGGAACTGCACACCCGTCGCCCGCAGGCGATGCAGCCAGGCACGCAGCAGGGGTGCGGCCTTCATGTCGGTGGGGAACACGCGGCCTGAGGTGCCGACGAAGGTCTCGATGCCCAGGCCCTGCGCCCATGCGCGCAGCGCGTCCGGGCTGAAGGCCTGAAGCAGCGGCTCGAGCGCGGCGCGACGGTCGCCGAAACGGCTCGCGAACACATCGAACGGCTCCGAATGCGTGAGGTTGAGCCCCCCACGCCCGGCGAGCAGGAACTTGCGGCCCACGGAGGGCATGGCGTCGTAAAGGTGGACCTGGAGGCCAGCGGCGCCCAGGGTTTCGGCGGCCATCAGGCCGGCCGGTCCGCCGCCGATCACGGCGACGGTCTTGATTGCTGTCATTGGGGTCATACCGGTTCATCCCCGCCCGCAAGAAAAAGGCCGCTCGCGCGGAAGGGACAGGGGCGTGGCAGTATCGTTCAAAGCAAGGCGCGGGGGCCTTTGGCTGGGTTTGGCTATCGCGCCCATAGCCCTTTGCCAGCAACGGTGACACTTGGTTTCTGTCACAATGACCTTCACTTCTGCGGGACCGAAAACCACCCGCCCCACAAGGATCCATCATGGCCAGCGAACTGATCAAACACATCTCCGACTCATCTTTCGAAGCCGACGTGCTCAAGTCCGGCAAGCCTGTGCTGGTGGACTACTGGGCCGAATGGTGCGGCCCTTGCAAGATGATCGCGCCCATCCTCGACGAAGTCTCGGCCACGTACGAAGGCAAGCTGCAGATCGCCAAGATGAACGTCGATGAAAACCGCGACATCCCGGCCAAGTTCGGTATCCGCGGCATCCCCACGCTCATGCTGTTCAAGGACGGTCAGCTTGCCGCCACCAAGGTCGGTGCGATGAGCAAGGCGCAACTCACCGCCTTCATCGATCAGCAACTGGCCTGATTCAAGGCGCAGACGGGTGGGCGGCACGCAAGGTGCCGCTCGCCTTTTTTTCCTGTCATAATCTCTTCCATATCACCGGCTCGCCCGGTTTGAGTTCCCCGGTTTGTGAGGCAGTTCTCGCCTCTCCTTAAACCTCCCCCCGTTTCCCGTTCGACAAATACCCCGCCAGGGGTCGCTCCATGCACTTAAACGAACTCAAGGCACTCCACGTGTCTGAAGTCCTCAAGCAGGCCGAAGCCCTTGAGATCGAAAACACCGGCCGCATGCGCAAGCAGGAGCTGATGTTTGCGATCATCAAGAAGCGCGCAAAGGCCGGCGAACAGGTCTTTGCCGATGGCGTGCTCGAAATCCTGCCCGATGGCTTTGGATTCCTGCGCAGCCCGGACACCAGCTTCACCGCCAGTACCGACGACATCTACATCTCGCCAAGCCAGGTGCGCCGCTTCAACCTGCACACCGGCGACATGGTCGAGGGCGAAGTGCGCACGCCCAAGGACGGCGAGCGCTACTTTGCGCTGACCAAGCTGGACGCCGTCAACGGTGGCCCGCCCGAGCAGAACAAGCACAAGGTGATGTTCGAAAACCTGACGCCCCTGTTCCCCAAGGAACAGATGAAGCTCGAACGCGAGGGTGTCAAGGGCGAAGAGAACATCACGGGCCGCATCATCGACATCATCGCGCCCATCGGCAAGGGCCAGCGCGCCCTGCTCGTGGCACCGCCCAAGAGCGGCAAGACGGTGATGATGCAGCACATCGCCCACGCCATCAGCGCCAACTACCCTGAAGTGCACATGATGGTGCTGCTGGTGGATGAGCGGCCTGAAGAAGTGACCGAAATGCAGCGCACCGTGAAGGGCGAGGTCATTGCCTCGACTTTCGACGAGCCTGCTGCACGCCATGTGCACGTGGCCGAAATGGTGATCGAGCGCGCCAAGCGCCTGGTCGAATTGAAGAAAGACGTCGTGATCCTGCTGGACTCGATCACCCGTCTGGCCCGTGCCTACAACAACGTCGTGCCCTCGTCGGGCAAGGTGCTGACCGGCGGTGTCGACTCCAACGCGCTGCAGCGCCCCAAGCGCTTCCTGGGCGCCGCGCGCAACGTGGAAGAAGGCGGCTCGCTGACCATCATCGGCACCGCGCTGATCGACACCGGCAGCCGCATGGACGAAGTGATCTTCGAAGAGTTCAAGGGCACCGGCAACTCCGAAATCCACCTGGACCGCCGCCTGTACGAAAAGCGCGTGTTCCCGTCGATCCAGCTCAATCGCAGCGGTACGCGCCGTGAAGAACTGCTGCTGCCGCCGGAGATCCTGCAGAAGACCCGCATCCTGCGCCAGCTCATGTACAACATGGACGAGATCGAGTCGATGGAGCTGATGCTCAAGAACATGAAGGCGACGAAGACCAATGTCGAGTTCTTCGACATGATGCGTCGCGGGGGCTGACCCCGAATACCACGGCCCGGCGCTGTCGGGTCGGTGGTGGCCATGAAAAAGCCCGTCCTTGCGACGGGCTTTTTCATGGTTTCGTGCCTCCGCGTCGAAGGCGCGTTCACGGTGTGGGCAGCACACGCCCCTCTTCAGCGCTGCGCCGACCCAGGTCCAGCAACGCCATCAGCTCGACGGCCTGCTCAGGCGGCACCGGGTTCGGTCCGGTGCCTCGAATCGCATCGCGCACGGCGGCATAGTAATCGCCGTAATTGCCTGGCCAGTTCGGCACCCTGCTGTCCTTCATCCAGTCGCCGACGGCGAGCACACGAAGGTCGCCGGTCACCGGGTCGACGCCCCAGTCGGCCCCCCCCGGCCGCAAGCCCGCGCGCAGCGCGTCCTCCTGCGGATCGACACCTTGCTTCACATAGCTGCCCCGTGTGCCGTGCACCAGATAGCGTGGCGCCGCGTGCGCGGCCAGGGCGGTCGCATGCAGCACCACACGCAGCGGTGCATGGGGGCCGGTTTCATAGCGCAGTACAGCATGGAAGTAGTCTTCGACGACCGCTGCGTCGCGCAGCGCCGCCAGGTCCACCTGCAGCGTGTCGGGCTTGCCGAACAGCTGCAGCGCTTGGTCGAGCAGATGCGACCCCAGATCGCCCCACAGCCCCGCGCCGGGCACGGCCTGCTCGCGCCAGCGGTCGCGTACTTCGGGCCGGAACCTGTCGAAATGGGATTCGAAATACACGGGTCGGCCCAGCTGGCCGGAGGCCAGCAGGTCGCGCAGCGTCAGGAAATCGGCGTCATACCTGCGGTTCTGGTAGACCGACAGCACACGCTGGTGCTGGGCGGCGAGCGCCGCCAGATCGTGCGCCTGTGCAGCATCAAGCGTGAAGGGCTTGTCGACCACCACGTGCTTGCCGGACTTCAAGGCATCACGTGCGAGCGGATGATGCTGCGCGTTCGGTGCAGCGATCACCACCAGATCGATGTCGCTGCGGCGCAGCAACGCCTGCGCATCGGACTCCACCGGCACGCCGGGCCAGTCGGCTTGCACCTGTGCGGGCTGCGAGCTGGCGACGGCAGCCAGCTGGAGACCTGGCACGGCGGAAAGTACCGGCGCATGGAAGGTCCGGCCCGCGAAACCGTAACCGACGAGGCCGACGCGCAACAGCGGTAAAGTCATAGCGAAGAAATCCTGGTCGACAGAAAGCGCCAGTATGCGATAATCGCAGGCTCCGCGAAAAGTGCAGCCGAAGATGGCACGGGCGTCGTGCCCCTCCCATCGGAACCGTCCACCGTGCTCGTGGCTCTCGCATCGACCCCAAAGGAAATACCATGAAAGAAGGCATCCACCCGAACTACCGTGAAGTCCTGTTCGTCGACATGTCGAACGGCTTCAAGTTCGTGACGCGTTCGTGCGCGAACACGAAGGAAATGGGCAAGACCGACGACGGTCGTGAACTGCCGCTGTTCAAGCTGGACACCACCAGCGAATCCCACCCGTTCTACACCGGCACGCAAAAGTCGGTGGACAACATGGGCGGTCGCGTCGAGAAGTTCCGCAACCGTTTCGGCAAGACCACCGGCGCTGCTTCCAAGTAAGCCAACGTACGCAGGTCGAGGGCAGCCCGGTTTAACCGCGCTGCCCTTTTTCATTTCTCCGCGCAGGCACCTCTCCATTGAACCAGCCGACCCCCGCCATCGTTGCCCAAAGCGCTGTGCGCCGGCTGCCGCGCATCGCCCTGCTTCTGCTGTGCGCGGCCTACCTCCTGCCGGGTCTGATCGGACGTGGACCCTGGAAAAGTGCCGACGTGACGTCCTTCGGCTACATGGCCGAACTCGCGCGTACCACCGAGGGGCTCGCCCGCTGGCTCGACCCCTTGCTGCTGGGCCTGCGGCCGGAAACGCCAGCGCTGCTTCCTTACTGGATCGGCGCCTTCGCGATCAAGCTGGCGCCTTCCTGGGTCCATCCCGACCTGGCGGTGCGCATCGTCTTCGCGCTGATGCTGTGGCTGGTTTTCACGACCACCTGGTATGCGGTTTATTTCCTCGCACGCACCCCGCGTGCGCAACCGGTGGCGTTCGCATTCGGTGGTGAAGCGTTGCCCAAGGACTACGCACGCGCCATGGCCGACGGCAGCCTGCTGGCGCTGCTGGCCTGCTTGGGACTGGCGCAGCTCGGCCATGAAACCACTCCGGCGCTGGCCCAGCTGTTCTTCACGACCCACATGTTCTTCGGGATCGCGGCCCTGCCCTACCGGCCTTTGGGAGCGACCATCGCACTGCTGGGTGGTACGTTTGGCCTGACGCTCAGCGGGGCCCCCGTCGTTGGCCTTGCCCTCGGCCTGGGCGGCCTGCTGATCGCCTGGCATGACAGCCACGGCCGCGCGACCCTTTCCGAGGAGGACGCCGCGCCCGGTTACACCCGCAATGCACTGGGTCTCATCGCGGCAGCAACCTTGATTGCCGCATTGATGGCGATCGTCATGAAGCTGTGGCACTGGCAGATCGCCTTGCCAGGCTCGCACACGGGTCGCTCGCTCGGCGCGGACATCGGCAGCCAGTTGCGCCTGCTGCTGTGGTTCACCTGGCCGGCCTGGCCGCTCGCACTGTGGACCTTGTGGCGCTGGCGGCGGCAGCTGTCTGCGCGCCACGTGGCGCTGCCGCTGTGGTTCGTCGCCGTTCCGCTGGCCGCGACCTGGAGCACGGATTTCTCCGAACGTTCACTGCTGCTGGCGCTGCCGGCATTCGCGACGTTGGCAGCTTTCGCACTGCCGACTTTCCGTCGCAGCGTGGCCGCACTCATCGACTGGTTCACGCTGTTGTTCTTCAGCGGCTCCGCACTCATCATCTGGACCTACTGGATCGCCATGCAGAGCGGCTGGCCGCCCAAGATGGCGTCCAGCGTGGCACGGCTCACACTGGGCCACGTGCCGCCGATTTCCTGGCTGGGTGTCGTCTTCGCAGTGGCTGCCACCATCGCCTGGTGCTGGCTGGTGCGGTGGCGTTCGGGCCGCCATCGCGCAGCGCTCTGGAAAACGCTGGTCCTGCCTGCGGGCGGTGCGGCGCTGTGCTGGCTGCTCGGCATGACGCTCTGGCTGCCCTCACTGGACCATGTGCTCAGCTACGGTCCCCAGGTCGCCGCCATTGCCGAGAAGGTCGGCCCGCAACCGGGCTGCGTGGCCGAATTGGGCGTGCCGCGACCGCAGATCGCCGCGCTGCGCCACCACGGCAATTTCGACCTCGAGGACTTTAACGACAGCAGCCGTTGCCGCTGGCTGCTGATCAGTGCCGATGCGATCCCGACGCTGCGCACGGTCGTGTCCTTCGATCAATGGCATCTGGTCGGCAGCTTCCGCCGCCAGACCAGCGCCAACGACGACCTGCTGCTCTACGAGCGTCACGCTCCGTGAGCCCGGGCTCTCAGGCCGCAGGAGGCAGCGAGCGACGCACGATCGCCCGGCATGCGGGCACGGTGCTCGTCGGGCAACTCGCGGTGATGGCCTTTGGAGTGACGGACACCATCGTCGCGGGCCGCTACGACGAGCGCGCGCTGGCTGCGCTGTCGGTCGGCTCGGCCATTTTCATCAGTGTGTACGTGTCGTTGATGGGTGTGCTGCAGGCACTGCTACCCATCTGGGCTGAACTGCACGGCGCACGCCGCACCGATGAGGTCGGACGATCACTGCGCCAGTCGCTCTACCTGTGTGGCATCGCCATGGTGCTGGGCATGGCCTTGCTGCTGATGCCGGACGCCCTGCTGCAATGGACCCAGGTGCCGCAGGCCATGCGCGGCGACGTCGAGGCGTATCTGGCGATCCTCGCCTTTGCCTTGCCGCCTGCGTTGTTGTTCCGGCTTTTCAGCACGCTCAACCAGAGCCTGGGCCATCCGCAGCTCGTCACGTGGCTGCAAGTGGGTTCGCTCTTCGTGAAGCTGCCGCTGTCGGTCTGGTTCGCCTTTGGCGGCGCGGGTCTGCCGGCCATGGGGCTGGCGGGTTGCGGCTGGGCCAGCTTTGCGGTGAACTGGTCGATGCTCACCGCCGCGCTCTGGCTGCTGCGCACGCAGGCGCTCTACCGGCCTTATGGCTTCTGGCGCCGCATCGAGGCGCCAGACTGGCGGCAGATCGGCCGCTTCGCGCGACTGGGCATCCCGGGTGGCCTGTCGGTGCTGGTCGAAGTGACCTCGTTCACGCTGATGGCGCTCTTCATCGCCCGACTGGGCACCGCCGCCGCGGCTTCGCACCAGATCGCATCGAACCTCACCGCGGTTGCCTACATGATGCCGCTGTCGCTGGCCATTGCCACCAGCGCACGCGTGAGCTACTGGCTCGGCGCGGGTGATCCGACGCGTGCCCGACGTGCCTGCCGCACCGGCTTCGAACTGGCCCTGCTGTGCGCGGCGATGATTGCCACGCTGATGGTCGCGCTGCGCTGGCAGCTCGCCGCCGTGTACTCGGACAGAACGGCCGTCGTCGCCCTGGCGGCCACGCTGCTGCTGGCAACCGCGGCTTACCACGTGGCCGACGCGGTGCAGACGCTGTGTGTCTTCGTGCTGCGCTGCTATCGCGTGACGCTGATGCCGCTGCTGCTCTACTGCGCGCTGCTGTGGGGCGTCGGCCTGGGCGGCAGCTACCTGCTGGCCTACCACGGCCTCGGGTCCTGGCCCGCGATGCAGTCGCCGCTGGCCTTCTGGCTCATGAGCGCGCTGGCACTGGTGCTGACCGCCGTGCTGTTTCTCGGCCTGCTCTGGCGCACGGTGCGCGCAACGCGCGCCTAGTTTGCCTCCGGGGTGCGCGCGGCTAGACTGCTGCGAAAACCAAGGAGACAAACCCATGCACATCGTCATCACCGGCGGCGCCGGATTCCTGGGTGCCCGCCTCGCGCGCACGCTGCTCTCACGCGGTACCCTGTCGCGCGCAGGCACCGCGCCAGCCCCCGTCACACGCATCACGCTGGTCGACCGCGTGGAGGCACCGGCCGACCTCGCCCACGACCCTCGCATCGCCACCGTCGTCGGGGACCTGAATGCCTTGCTGGCCGAAACACCGCAACGGGTCGTCACGCCGCAGGCCGCCGTGGTGTTCCACCTGGCGGCGGCCGTCAGCGGCGAGTGCGAAGCCGACTTCGATCTCGGCATGCGTAGCAATTTCGCTGCGACGAACGCGTTGCTCGAAGCCTGCCGCCATGCGGGCACGATGCCCACGCTGGTGTTCTCCAGCTCGCTGGCGGTCTTCGGCGACGCGCCGGAGCAACCCTTGCCTCCCGTGATCCGCGACGACACGCTACCCACGCCGCTGACCAGCTACGGCATCCAGAAGGTCATCGGCGAGCAGCTGGTGGCCGACTACACCCGCAAGGGATTCATCCAGGGACGCAGCGTGCGGCTGATGACCGTGAGCGTACGTCCGGGCAAGCCCAACGGGGCCGCATCCGGCTTTTTCAGCGGCATGATCCGCGAGCCGCTGGCCGGCGTGCGTGCGCCCTGCCCGGTGCCCGACGACACGCCGGTGGCGATCGGCTCGCCCGCGCGTGCCATCGAAGGCCTGTTGCGGGCGGCAGAGGCCTCCGATGCCGAATGGGGCCCCCGCATCGCATTGAACCTGCCGTCCCTGGCCACCACGGTGGGTGAGATGGCGGCCGCCCTGGGCCGGGTGGCCGGCAGCGCCGCCACCGACCTGCTCGACCGAACGCCGGACCCGGTCATCGCCCGCATCGTCAAGACGTGGCCCGGACGCTTCGAATGGACACGCGCACGCGCGCTCGGCCTGCGCGCCGACGCCAATTTCGACGAGGTGATTCGCGATTACGTCCGTGAAAGTCCCGACGCGGTGAAGCTGCCGACGCGCGCATAGTCAGGCAGCAGTCAGGTGCGCGATCCCGCGCGCGTTGCACCATTCCCGGAGACACCATGAAAATCGGCCCTCTCGCCGCCGCATGCCTTGCGTTGGCCCTCGGCTCCAGCTCCAGCGCCTTCGCGCAGACCACCACCCTCAAGATCGGCTACGCCACCTCCAAGGAGTCGCACTACGGCGTCGGTTCCACCGTGTTCTGCGAGGAGGTCGAGAAGAACACGGCGGGCCGCTTCAAGTGCCAGCACTTCGCCAATTCGGCGCTGGGCGGCGAGCGCGAACAGATCGAGGCCATCCAGCTGGGCACGCAGGACCTGCTGAACACCTCGACCGGCCCGGTGGGCAACTTCGTGCCCGAAATGAAGATCGTGGACATCCCGTTCCTGTTTCGCGACTACGACCATGCGCGCAAGGTCATGGACGGCCCGATCGGCCAGGACATCCTGACCAAGTTCCCGAGCAAGGGGATCATTGCGCTGGCCTGGACGGAAAACGGCTTTCGCCACATGACGAACAGCAAGCGCGACATCGTCAAGCCCTCCGATGCAGCCGGCCTGAAGATGCGCACCATGGAAAACAAGGTGCACATGGACGGCTACCGCACCTTCGGCATCCTGCCCACGCCGATGGCGTTTCCCGAACTGTTCGGCGCGCTGCAGCAAGGCACGGTCGACGGCCAGGAAAACCCGATCCCGGTGATCCTGGCGTCGAAGTTCTCGCAGGTGCAAAAGCACCTGTCGCTCACCGGCCACGTGTACTCGCCCGCACTGCTGTTGCTGTCGCCCAAGGTCTGGAACAAGCTGTCGGACAGCGACAAGAAGGTGTTCCTGGCAGCCGCGCAAAAGGCGTCGGTCGCGCAGCGCAAGAAGGTCAACGACGATGAGAACAACGGCATCGCCCAGCTCGAGAAGGACGGCATGAAGGTCACGCGCATCGTCGACGGCAACGCCTTCCGCGAGGCGCTCAAGCCAGCCTATGTCGGCTACGCCAAGGAATTCGGCGCCGACAACATCAAGAAGATCTCGGACGTCCGTTAAGCGACGCCGCCTCCATCGCCTGACCCGCCGCCCGGCGCGCCTTCATGGCGCCGGGCGCTTTGCTTTTTTGAGAATCGAGATTTTTGTGCAAGCTTTCGAGCGCTACTTCCTTGCCGCCAACCGCTGGGCGCTGATCCTGCTGATCGCCGCCATGTCGGTGATCATCTTCACCAACGTGGCCTTGCGCTACCTCACCAACCAGTCGCTCGAGTGGGCCGAAGAGGTCTCGCGCCACATGATGATCTGGCTGACCTTCCTGGGTGCCGGGCCGGTGCTGCGCTACGGCGGCCACATTGCCGTCGAGAACCTGCAGGACGCGCTGCCGCAGGCGGGCGCGGTGGCCGTGCGCATGGTGGTCGCCGCCCTGCTCTTCGCCTTCTTCGGCTTCATGGTCTGGTATGGCTGGCTCTACATGCAGCGCACCATGTTCCAGCTGACCGCCGTCACGCAAGTGCCGTTCGCCTACATCTACAGTGCGATGCTCATCGGCGGCGTGCTGCTGATCGTTCACTTCCTGCTGGTGGTCAAGGGCTACGTGCTGCGACGGGAGTTCTCGTCGGACGCGCATTTCGACGCCAACGCCAGCGCGTCGCTCTGAAGGAACGACCATGGATGCCAGCGTCATTCTCATCGTCTCCGCCTGCGTGTTCCTGGCCATCGGCGTGCCCGTGGCCTTCGCGCTCGGGCTGTCGACGGCCACCACCCTGATCTTTGCCGAGAGCTACCCGCTCATGGTGCTGCTCAAGGAAACCTTCACCGGCATCGACAGCTTTCCGCTGATGGCCGTGCCCTTCTTCATCCTGGCGGCCGAACTCATGAGCGGCGGGTCCCTCACCGAGGTGCTGCTGCGCTTTGCCGGCCAGTTCGTCGGCCACAAGCGCGGTGGCCTGGGCTACACCAACGTGGTGTCGCTGACCTTCTTCTCGGGCATCTCCGGCTCCGCACTGGCCGATGCGGCCGGCCCGGGTTCGATGCTGATCAAGATGATGGACAAGGCCGGCTACGACCGCTCCTACGCAGCCGCGCTCACCGCGTCGACAGCCATCGTCGGGCCGATCATTCCGCCCTCGATCATCATGATCATCTACGCACTGCAGGACGAGACGGTCTCGGTCGGCACGCTGTTCGTCGCGGGCATCCTGCCGGGCATCCTGATCGCGGTGGCGATGTGCGCGGTCAATTTCCACGTGTCGAAGAAGCGAAACTACAAGGGCGACGGCAAGCTGCCGCCGCTGCGCGAGATCCTGCTGACGACCTGGAAGGCGCTGCCCGCCATCCTGCTGCCGGTGGTCATCCTCGGGGGCATGCGCGCCGGCTGGTTCACGCCGACCGAAGCTTCGGTGGTGGCGGTGTTCTACGCGCTGGTGTGCGGCAAATTCGTCTACCGCACGCTCGAATGGAAGGCGCTGCCGAACATCCTGGAACGCTCGGCGCTGCTGTCGGCCTCGGTGCTGATCATCATCGGCCTGTCGGCGTCGTTCGCCTGGGTGCTGACCATCGAAGGCATTCCGCAGCAGATGGCCGAATGGCTCATCGGCATGAACCTGTCGCCGTGGATGTTCCTCATCATCGTCAACGTGTTCCTGCTGGTCTTCGGCATCTTCATCGAACCGCTGCCGGGCGTGATGGTGCTCGCGCCGATCCTCGCACCGGTGGCGATCAAGCTGGGTGTCGACCCGGTGCACTTCGCGATGATCGTGATCTACAACCTCACGCTCGGCATGATCACGCCACCGGTGGGTGGCCTGCTGTTCGTGACCTGCAACGTGTCGAAGGTGCCCATGTCGAAGCTGGTGCGCGAACTGGTGCCTTTCCTGTGGGCGCATGGCGCGGTGCTGGTGCTGCTGACCTTCGTACCGGCGCTGAGCACGTGGATGCCGAGGGCGCTCGGATTCAAGTGATGCCGATGCCAAGACGCTCCGGTCCGTGGGGCGTGCGCAAGGCAACGACGCAATCCATTACACTTGACCCGGTCAGGAGAGAGTCCCCACGCGGGGCCGCCGAAGGCGCAGGGGTTTCCCGAACGCTCAGGCCAAAGGACTGACGAGGCGCCCGCTCACACGGGCGTTTCCTTGCTGGAGAGAGACGGTGTGCATCGCAGCGATGGAGACCGTCCACCGAAGGAGCAAACCCCGATCGTGGGGCGAATCTCTCAGGTAGAGCGGACAGCAGGGGTGGCCCATGATTTGCGTCATGGATTCCGTCTGCCCCTTTGCTTTGGAGAGCGCCTTGGCTCCCGCACCTGACGATCTGCTCAAGACCCCTCTGTACCACCTGCACGTCGAGCTCGGCGCCCGCATGGTGCCGTTCGCCGGCTACGCGATGCCCGTACAGTACCCGGCCGGCCTGATGGCCGAACACAAGCACACGCGCGCCGCCGCCGGCCTGTTCGACATTTCCCACATGGGCCAGCTGCGCCTGATCGGCCCCGAGGCCGCCGCTGCCTTCGAAAGCCTCATGCCGGTCGACGTGATCGACCTCGCGCCGGGCAAGCAGCGCTACGGACTGCTGCTCAATGAAGCAGGCGGCATCATCGACGACCTGATGTTCTTCAACGAAGGCAATGACGCGCTGTTCGTGATCGTCAACGGCGCCTGCAAGGCAGGCGACATCGCGCACATCCAGGCCAGCATCGGCCATCGCTGTACGGTGGAGCCGATGCCTTCGCATGCTCTGCTCGCACTGCAGGGACCGCAGGCCGCGGCCACACTGGCCCGCCTCTCGCCCGGCATCGAACGTTTCGTTTTCATGACCGGCGGTGCGGTATCGATCGGCGGCATTCCGGCCTTCGTCACGCGCAGCGGCTACACCGGCGAAGACGGTTTCGAGATTTCAGTGGCCGCTGACAACGCCGAAGCGCTCGCCCGCCTGCTGCTGGCGCAGCCCGAGGTGCTGCCCGTCGGCCTGGGTGCGCGCAACTCGCTGCGGCTCGAAGCAGGCCTGTGCCTCTACGGCCACGACATCGACGAAGGCACCACGCCGGTCGAGGCCTCGCTGAACTGGGCGATCCAGAAAGTGCGCCGCACGGGCGGCGCGCGCGAAGGCGGGTTTCCGGGCGCGGCCAAGGTGCTGGCACAGTTGGCCGCATCCGCGGCTGCCGCTGCGGCCAACCCCGCCGACCACGCTGCGCTCCCACGCCGACGCGTCGGCCTGGTGGCGCTCGAACGCATCCCGGTGCGCGACGGGACGCTGCTGCAATCCCTGGAGGGCCAGCCGATCGGGCAGGTCACCAGCGGCCTGCTCGGCCCGACGGTCGACCGCCCCATCGCCATGGGCTATGTCGCCACCGCCTTTGCCACATCGGGCACACGGATTCAGGCTATCGTCCGCGGCAAGCCCGTGGCCATGGAGGTGTGTCCCCTGCCCTTCTTGCCCGCGCGCTACTTCCGCGGCTGATGTCCGCATCCATCGATCTGCATTTCAATTTTTCCAAGGAGCTTCCCCATGGCCATCAAATACACCAAGGACCACGAATGGGTCCAGACCGAAGGCGACGCACCCGTGGTGGTCGGCATCACCGTGCATGCGCAGGATGCGCTGGGCGACGTGGTGTTCGTCGACCTGCCTGAAGTCGGCAAGACCTTTGCCCAGGGCGAAGTCGCCGGCGTGGTCGAGTCCGTCAAGGCAGCCGCCGACGTGTTCATGCCGATCTCCGGCGAGATCGTCGAAGTCAACGAAGCCCTGCGTGCCGACCCGTCGCTGGCCAACAGCGCGCCTCAAGACGCGGGTTGGTTCTTCAAGGTGAAGCCGGACGACGCCACGCAGATCGACGCGCTGCTCGATGCGACCGACTACGAGAAGTTCACGGCCGAGTCCTGATTCCGCCTCGGATCACCCGTCACGCATCACCCGTTTCCCTTCACTCCCGCCGCCTCCCATCGCCATGCCGACGACCGCCTTGCCCTCCCTCACCGAACTCGAGAACCCGCAGGAGTTCATCGCGCGACACATCGGCATCAGTGCCGACGACGAGGCGCGCATGCTGCCCGTCATCGGCTCGGCGAGCCGCGCAGAGCTGATCGACGGCATCGTGCCGGCGGCCATCCGCCGCAGCGCCCCGATGCGCCTGCCGGCGGCGGTGACCGAAACCGATGCGCTGGCCGAACTGCGCACCATCGCGCAGAAGAACCAGGTGTTGCGCAGCTTCATCGGCCAGGGCTACTACGGCACGCACACCCCCGGCGTGATCCTGCGCAACATCCTCGAGAACCCCGCCTGGTACACGGCCTACACGCCCTACCAGGCAGAGATCTCGCAGGGGCGCATGGAGGCGCTGCTCAACTTCCAGACGATGGTCTGCGACCTCACCGGCATGGCCATTGCCAATGCGTCGATGCTCGACGAAGCCACCGCAGCAGCCGAGGCCATGACCCTCGCCAAGCGCAGCGTGAAGAGCAAGAGCCAGACCTTCGTTGTCGCGGGCGACTGCCACCCGCAGACGATCGAGGTGATCCAGACGCGCGCTGCGCCCCTGGGCATCACGGTCTTGCTGGCCGACTCACGCGAGGCCTGGGACGCGGCGCTCGATGGCGACTGCTTTGCCGTGCTGGCGCAGTACCCCGCCACCAGCGGCCGCATCGACGACCTTCGCGCCGATGTGGCCAAGGTGCATGCCAAGGACGCTGCCTTCATCGTCGCGGCCGACCTGCTGGCGCTGACGATGATCACGCCGCCAGGCGAATTCGAGGCGGACATTGTGTGCGGCACCACGCAGCGCTTCGGAATGCCGATGTGCAACGGCGGTCCGCACGCCGCCTTCCTGGCCTGCCGCGATGCCTACAAACGCTCGCTGCCGGGCCGCCTGGTGGGCGTGAGCGTCGATGCACATGGTGCGCCGGCCTACCGACTCGCGCTGCAGACGCGCGAGCAGCACATCCGGCGAGAAAAGGCCACGTCGAACATCTGCACCGCCCAGGTGCTGCCGGCCGTTATTGCCAGCATGTACGCGGTCTACCACGGCCCGGCAGGCCTGACACGCATCGCCCAGCGGGTGGCACGCTACACGGCGATCCTGGCGTCCGGCCTGGCTCAGATCGGTCACGCCCCGCGCGAAACCGCCACCTTCGACACCCTGTCGTTTCACACCGGCGACCAGACCGATGCGCTGGCAGCACGTGCCCGCGCGCTGGGCGCCAATCTGCGTGTGTACGGGGGCGACTGGCTGTGCGTGTCGCTCGACGAAACCACGACGCGCGCCGACATCGAACTGCTCTGGCGCATCTTTGCAGGCGATGGCGGCGCGGTGCCGACCTTCGCCGACCACGAGGGTGCGACGCCCCGCATCCCCGACACGCTGCGGCGCACCAGCGCCTTTCTCACGCACCCGGTGTTCAACACCCACAAGAGCGAAACCGCGATGCTGCGCTACATCCGCAGCCTGTCGGACAAGGACCTCGCGCTCGACCGCAGCATGATTCCGCTGGGCAGTTGCACGATGAAGCTCAACGCAACCAGCGAGATGATCCCGATCACCTGGCCGGAATTCGCGAACATCCACCCGTTCGCGCCAGCCGACCAGTTGCAGGGCTACGCCCAGCTCGATGCCCAGTTGCGCGCCTGGCTGTGCGAGGCCACCGGCTACGCCGGCATCAGCCTGCAGCCCAATGCGGGCTCGCAGGGCGAGTATGCGGGCCTGCTTGCCATCAAGGCTTTCCACGCGTCCAGGGGCGAGAGCCACCGCAACGTCTGCCTGATTCCTTCGTCCGCGCACGGCACCAATCCGGCCAGCGCGCAGATGGTGGGCATGCAGGTGGTGGTGACCGCCTGCGATGCGCAGGGCAACGTGGACATCGACGACCTGCAGCGCGCCTGCGCAAAGCACGGCGACCGGCTGGCCGCCATCATGATCACCTACCCGAGCACGCACGGCGTGTTCGAGACGCGCGTCAAGGAGCTTTGCGAGATCGTGCATTCGCACGGCGGCCGCGTGTATGTCGACGGCGCCAACATGAATGCGCTGGTCGGCGTGGCTGCGCCCGGCGAATTCGGCGGCGATGTGAGCCACCTGAACCTGCACAAGACCTTCTGCATTCCGCACGGCGGCGGCGGCCCGGGCGTCGGTCCAGTCTGCGTGGTCGAAGACCTGGTGCCCTTCCTGCCGGGCCATGCCACGGCGGGCCACGGCGCGCCGGTGGGAGCCGTGTCGGCCGCGCCGCTGGGCAATGCGGCGGTGCTGCCGATCAGCTGGATGTATGTGCGCATGATGGGCCCCCGCGGCCTGCAGACCGCCACCGAGACCGCCATCCTGAGCGCCAACTACATCAGTGCACGGCTGCGCGACCACTACCCGACGCTGTATGCCAGCGCCAACGGCCATGTGGCCCACGAATGCATCCTGGACCTGCGTCCGTTGAAGGACAGCAGCGGCGTGACGGCCGAAGATGTCGCCAAGCGACTGATCGACTATGGCTTTCACGCGCCAACACTGAGCTTTCCCGTGCCAGGCACGCTGATGGTCGAACCGACCGAGAGCGAGCCGCTGGCCGAGCTCGACCGCTTCGTCGAAGCCATGATCGCCATCCGTGGAGAGATTCGCCGCATCGAGGAAGGCGTCTGGCCGCGGGACGACAACCCGCTCAAGCACGCACCGCACACGGCAGCGAGCCTGCTGGCGAGCGACTGGTCGCACCCCTATGCACGCGAGCTGGGCGCCTACCCGCTCGCGGCGCTCAAGGGCAGCAAATACTGGTCGCCGGTGGGTCGCGTGGACAACGTCTATGGCGACCGCAACCTGTTCTGCAACTGCCTGCCGATCGACGCCTACGAAGCCGCCTGAGCGGCTTGACCTCTCTGCTGAAACACGGGCGCCAGCGCTACTTCTTCAAAGCGGGGTTGGTGGCCACATGGCTGCGGAATTCACGCAGTTGCGCCTTCAGGCGCCGCTCGTTGACCAGCCCGACACGCACCATGATCTTCTGGCCGCTGGACAGCGCCTCGAGTTGCGGATCGGTGAACTCGTAGTGCGCCCAGGGCCGTGTCAGTTGCATCTCGCCCTTCACCTCGGGCAGCGTGACCGGCACCAATCCCTCGGGTTCGGGCGCCTGCAGCAAGTGGTCGATCACCGCGACCAGGCGGTCGTTGAAGTAGCGACCTGGATAGCCAAGCTCCTCGTAGGCCTGCTGGAACAACGGGTACAGGCGCGCATACAACTTGGCGGCGCGAGCCATGTCGATCGACTCGGCAAACAGCACGAAGCCGGTGTAACGCGCGCCGTTGTCGGGATGGATGGTCGGGTTGCTGGCATCGCCCTGCACCATGAAGCGCTGCGGCGCGGGCTGCACCGGCCAAAGGCGCGACGGTGCGGGCGAGCGCGCCAGGTTGTCGACCGTGGCGACGAAGCGCCGCACGAAGCCGTCGACCTGCAGGAACGACGCGACCTGCTTGCTGCCAAGCAGCTCGTCGAGCAGCGTCGTCACGCGCGCATCGGCATCCGCGAGCGCCGGCAGCGCGCTCTCAGGCAGGGCAATCGCATCGACCGGATTTCGGGGCCCCGAGGCGGCAGTCGCTGGCGCAGGGGCCGGTGCGGGCGGCATGTCAGCCGGCGCATCGGTGGCGACGGTGGGCGGCACGGACTGAGGCACGGTCTGCGACCGATACCACCACCATGCACCGCCGCCGACCAGCAGCATGAGGAGAACGGCGAGCAGCCAGCGCGACGAAGAGGACGACGACGAAGCCGCGCGCTTGCGCGCGCCTGGCCTGAATTCTGCTGGATCGTTTTCGGGCATGCGCGGAATCCTCCTGGAAACATTCGACACCGCCGGACGGCGACGCGCCATTTGAAACCATCGCGGCCACGGCCGCAGTAACGCCGTGTGAAGTACGCGGGTAACCGTTAGAACTGCATGAACATCGACTTCGCCACCCTGACCGAATACCAGCGCTACAAACTCATGGCCAGCCTGATCGTGCCACGCCCGATTGCGCTGGTCACCACCCTGGGGCCCGACGGCACGGTCAACGCCGCGCCCTTCAGCATGTTCAACATGGTGGGCGAAGAACCGCCCCTGGTGATGATCAGCCTGAACCGTCGCGCCGACACATCGCTCAAGGACACGGCGATCAACATCGGCCGCACCGGAGAATTCGTCGTGCACCTGGCCGACGAGGCCATCGCGCACCAGATGGACCGTTGCGGCGAGCAGCACCCGCCTGACGTGAGCGAAGTCGATGTGGTCGGCTTCACGACGCTCCCCAGCCAGGTGGTCGCGCCACCTCGGATCGCCCAGGCGCCGGTGGCCTTCGAATGCACGCTCTTCGAAAAGCTGGAGACGGCCAGCCGCCAGATCTTCTTCGGCCAGGTGCGCTGGATGCACACGCGCGACGGCCTGATCGACACCGACACTTGGCGAGTCCGCCTGGAGTCGTACTTTCCGGTAGGCCGCTTCGGCGGCAGCCTCTACCTGCGCACCCGCGACCGCTTCATGCTCGATGCCGACGGCACCGAGCAGCAGACCTCGATCGATTCGATCTGACTCAGCCTCAGCTGCCAGCCTTGTCCAAGGCGACCGGTGGGTCGCCCACCGGCAGGTGGATCAGCCCGGTGTGGTAGTCGTACTCGAAGACTTCACCATAGCGGCCCCACTCGATCGCGGTGCGCAGCACACGTTCGGCCACGGCCGCTTCCATGCTGTCGCCGAGCAGTTGCAGGAAGGGCTCTTCGCGCAGTTCGCCCGACGGCGCCTGTTCCAGGCTGTGGCGGATATGTGCAGCCAACGGCACCTGCGCGAGCAACTGCTGGCCAAAGAGCTGCTGGCGCAGCGTGTGGGCGCCTCCCACATAGCAGCGGCCCAGTTCGGTCAGATGCAGGTCCGCATCGGCCAGCTGGGCGAAGCCGAGCAGTGCCAGGGCCTGTGCCAGCGGCAGCAGCGCGTGGTCGGGCAGCTCGGCCTCTTCAGCGAGTTGCGGCAGGTCGGCACGGCCGTTGCGGCCATCTTCGACCAGCATCTCGAGCAGCGCCTCCATGCGATCCACGTCGGCTTCGGGCAGCCGGTCTCCCAGGTGCATGTGCACGGGTTCGTCGCGCGTACGGCCGGCGGCGTGCGCACCGGCCGTCATGAGGGCGTACACCTCGTCGATGAGGGCGCGCACCTCCAGGCTGTCACCGTCACGCGGGCGCGGCAGCGTGATCGGCAGTTCGGCACGCACACGCCCAGGGTTGCTCGAAAAGATCAGCACGCGGTCGGCCATGAGCACGGCCTCCTCGATGTTGTGCGACACCACCAACATCGCCTTGGTCGGCATGGCACCACCGTCCCACAACTGCAGGATGTCGTCGCGCAGGCGCTCGCCGGTGAGCACGTCAAGGGCGGAAAAGGCCTCGTCCATCAGCAGCACCTCGGGTTCGACCACCAGCGCGCGCGCAATGCCCACGCGCTGGCGCATGCCGCCGGAGAGCTCGCGCGGCAGCGCCCCCTCGAAGCCCGCCAGGCCGATGAGATCGATGGCTGACGCGGCACGGCGCGCGCGCTCGCTGCGCGCGACACCGCGCGCCTCCAGGCCGAGTTCGACGTTCTGCTGCACCGTCAGCCACGGGAACAGCGCAAAGGACTGGAACACCATCGCGATGCCGCGCGCAGGCCCGTAGAGCGGCTGGCCGCGGTAGCGCACGCTGCCCGCATCCGCAGTCACCAGGCCTGCGAGCACGCGCAGCATGGTCGACTTGCCCGAGCCCGATTGGCCCAGCAACGCGACGATTTCGCCTTCGGCCAGACGGAAGTCCACGTCCTCGAGCACCGAGCGCGCCGCGCCATCGGCCGAGCGGAAGGACTTGCCGACGCCTGTCAATTCAACAATGGCTTGGGCCATGTCAGTTCTCCCTGCACCTCTAGAAATGCATGCGGTTTTCGGCCAGTTCGTAGAGCTTGCGCCAGACGAAATGGTTCATGCCCATCACGAACACGCACATCACGCCAATGCCCAGGGCGATGCGCGGGAAGTCGCCGATGGCGGTCATGTGGGCGATGTAGCTTCCCAGGCCGCTGGCCTGCAGCGTGGTGTCGCCCCAAGTCACGTATTCGGCCACGATGCTGGCGTTCCAGGAGCCGCCGCTGGCCGTGATGGCACCGGTCACGAAGCTCGGGAACACGGCGGGCAGCAGATAGCGGCGCCATTGCAGCCAGCCGCTCAGCCCCAGGTTCTTCGCTGCGTAGCGCAACTCGGTGGGTATCGTCGACGCGCCGGCGATCACATTGAACAGCAGGTACCACTGCGTGCCCAGCACCATCAGCGGCGCCAGCCATATGTTCGGGCTGAGATGCCAGCGCACGATGAAGAGCACCGCCACCGGGAACATGAGGTTGGCAGGAAATGCAGCGAGGAACTGCGCCACGCCCTGCAACCGGCCCGCCCAACGCGGGTTCATGCCGATCCACACGCCCACCGGCACCCACACCAGCGCTGCCAGCATGATCAGCACCAGCACGCGCGCCAGCGTGTAGAGACCGAGCAAGAAGACGTGTCCGACCTCCGACCAACCCACCTCGGTGTGGATGAAGCGCGCCAGCCAGATCACGGCCAGCAGCACCGCGGCGGCGAGCGTGGCGTCCCACACGCGCTCGATCCGGGGGTTGACCACGGTCGGCCGCGCCTTGATCGAGGTGCCGTCGTGGTCGCGGCGAAACCACAGCAGCGACTGCTCGAAATGGCCACCCAGCCACTGGCCCAGGCGCTGCAGCCGGTCGGTGCGGCGCAGCCAGGTGAGCAGCCAGGAACGCGGCGTGTCCTCACCGCTGCCTTCCTCGAAACGGAACTTGTCGGCCCAGGCGATCAGCGGCCGGAAAAAGAGCTGGTCGTACAGCGCGATGCCCACCAGCATGCCGCCAATGGCCCAGCCGATCGCGCCCAGGTCGCGCGCATCGATGGCCATGGCGATGTACGAGCCCACGCCGGGCAGCAGGATGTGCTGGTTCGACACCGCGATGGCTTCCGAGGCCACCACGAAGAACCAGCCACCGGACATCGACATCATCATGTTCCAGAGCAGCCCGGGCATGGCGAAAGGCATCTCCAGGCGCCAGAAGCGCTGCCAGCCGGAGAGCTGGAACACCGCTGCGGCCTCGCTCAGTTCGGCCGGCACGGTGCGCAACGACTGGTAGAGGCTGAACGCCATGTTCCAGGCCTGCGACGTGAAGATGGCGAAGATCGCCGCGCACTCCACACCCAGCAGGTTGCCGGGAAACAACGCGATGAAGCCCGTCACGGTGATCGACAGGAAACCCAGGATCGGAATGGACTGCAGGATGTCGAGCATCGGCACCAGCACGCGTTCGGCAGCACGGTACTTGGCCGCGAGCGCCGCGAAGATGCAGCTGAAGACCAGCGATGCGCCGAGCGCCAGGAACATTCGCAGCGTGGTGCGAAGCAGGTAATACGGGAGCATCCACGGATCGAGGCTGATCGGCAGCGTCTCACCGAGCTGATAGGGCCGTGCCATCTGCATGCCGCCGTAGGCCAGGCCGAAGAGCACGGCCAGCACCAGCGGCAGCAACGCCCAGTCCCATCTGTTGCCGCCGGACGCAACGGCCAGGCGCGGGTAGTAGCGTTTGTCGAACATGGCACGTCGTCCTGGGTTGGGTCTGCGAAAGAGGTACACGCGAACCCAGGCCCGCGGCGCGCGCTATTGTGCAGGAAACCACCCGACGCGAACCTGACGCAGCGACATCGACTCAACGCGTGCGGCCCCTCAGATACACTCGTCGGAGTCGCCATGCTGTGAGAGTCCCTGAGGCCCCGAGTCCCTGAGCCCGCAGCAGGTTTGTGACATCAGGGTGAGTTATCCATTTCGCTTCATGGCCCATAGCACCCCTCCCACGCCCGCTCCCTTGGTGGCCATCGACGATGCGCTGTTGTCGCGCATGGTTCGCGCCGACCAGCTCACCGCGGTGCGCCAGAGTGTGCTGGCCGCCATCCCGATCAACATGGTGCTCAGCTGTGTGGGTGCGCTGGTGGCATGGCACGCAGGCCGCGCGATCGAAGGCCTGTGGTGGCTCGCGCTGTCGCTGACGGTGAACGTGCTGCGCATCCTGGTCTGCAAGAGCGACATCGCGTCGCCGTCTTCCCCCATGGCGTCCGACGGGCGCCATGTCGAGCGGCATCTGAGGATCGCATCAGTGTGGGCCGCCGCCTCGGGCGGCGTCTGGGCGCTCATTGCGCTCCTGTGCGACGGCTACACCACGCCGCAGACGATCTTCTACCTGACGGTGGTCTGCGGCATCTGCGCCGGCTCGGTCATCTACGGCGTGCCGTACGCGGCGGTGTCGATCAGCTTCATCACGCCGGCGCTGCTGTCGGTGGCGGGCTGCCTCGTCGCTGCGGGCGGCTTCGATCGCCAATGTCTGGCCGCCATGGCGCTGCTCTTCCTGGCTGCCCTGCTGCGCGGCGCGCGGCTCAACGAACGGGCTTTCCGGCAACGCAGCCGCCTGCAGAATGAAGCGACAGTGGTCGCTGCGCAACTGCGCGAGGCACACGAACGCCTGCAGGCTTCCGCGCATGAACTGGGCATTCGCGCCACGCATGACAGCCTGACCGGCCTGCTCCATCGCGACGGCTTTACGCAGGCAGCCACCGCCTACATCGCACAGGACCCGGCGCACTCGTACGCCTTGATGCTGCTCGACCTCAACGGATTCAAGGCCGTCAACGATGCCTTCGGCCACACGGTGGGCGACCGAGTGCTGCAGGACACCGCCAAGTGGTTGCAACACGAGCTCCAAACGCTCGACGCGGTGATCGGTCGATGGGGGGGCGACCAGTTTGCGGTGCTCAGCCGCCAGAAGCCCCGGCATCCGCCCCCGGAAGTCGTCGCAGACGCACTGATCACGGCCATTCCTTTCGCCACCACGCGCTGCGGCGGGCACTTGGGGGTCAGCATCGGCGTGTCGACGGCCACGCACGCCCAGGTGGCCAGCATGCTGATCTTTGCGGATGAAGCGCTGCATGAAGCCAAGCGAGCCGGCCGCAACACCTTCCGCCTCGTCGACGATGCCCTGTATCAGCGGCTGGCCGTGCGCACCGACGTCGAGCGCGACCTGGTGCAGGCGATCGTGTCGCGCGAGATCGGCGTGTGGTTCCAACCCATCATCAGCGGCGATGCGCAGGGACGTATCCACAGCCTGGAAGGCCTGTTGCGCTGGCAACATCCCCGGCATGGCCAGATCCCGCCCGAGCAGGTGATCTTCGCCGCGGCAAGCACGGGCGCTGCGGCGCTGCTGATGCAGCACATCCTGGAGGATGTCTGCCTGGCGCTGCAGACACTCGCTGCGCATTGCCCCGTGCTGGCCGATACACCGATCGCGATGAACATCTCGCCGCGCGAAATGGCGCAGCTCGCGGTCGACGACATCGTGCTGGGTACGTTGAAAGCCAATGGTGTTTCACCCCGGCGCCTTCACATCGAGATCACCGAGGAGGTGGCGCTCGATACGCGCGCCACCCGTCACCGGCTCAAGCGTCTGACCGCGGCCGGCGCGACGATCGTCCTCGACGACTTCGGTGTCGGCTATTCATCGCTGTCCTCGCTGCGAAACGACCAGGTGCGGCAGTTGAAGATCGACCGCAGCTTCATCTGCGGACTCGCCGATTCCCCAGGCAACCAGACACTGGTGGAAGCCGTGCTGCAGCTGGGACGGTCGCTGAACATCGCCGTGGTTGCCGAGGGCATCGAATCGCAGGCCGACCTGGACGTGCTGCAGGCAATGAAATGCCCCTTGATGCAGGGCTACCACATTGCCCGTCCCGGCCCGCTGCCAGACATCATGGCGTGGGCCGAACAGCGGGCAGCGCGCGGCTGACCGCGCTCGCTTGCCCCGTTCAGACCAACGCGAGGTCCTGGGGCACCACCCCGCCAAACACCCGGTCGAGCTGCGCGGGCGAGAGCCCGTACATGCGTGCGAACAGTCCGCCGAACACGGCGCGGTACTCGTTGATCACCGGATAGTCGCGGTTCTGGAACAGCGTGGCCGGCGACAGCGCGACCTGTTCGCCGACCACGCGGCCACCGGCCTGCGCCGACAGGCCGCCGCCAAGCACCCAGTACACCGTGCCGTGCCCGTGGTCGGTACCCTTGTTGCCGTTTTCGCGAAAGGTGCGGCCGAATTCGCTGATGACGACGACCACCGTGTCGCGCCAGGCTTCTTCGCCCATCTCCTCGGCAAACCCCGCCACGCCGCGGCCGAGTTCGTCCAGGCGGTTGGCCAGGTAGCCCGTGGCCGCGCCTTGGCCGACGTGGGTGTCCCAGCCACCGACATCGACGAAGCCGAGATCGAAGCGCTCGCGCATGAGCAGCGCCATGCGGCGTGCCAACAGCTCGAAGCCCTGTGCCGTCATGGCATTGCGACTGGCGGCGTCCATTTCGAGCTTGACGGTGCGCGTCACCTCGTCGCGCACCTGGAAGCCCTCGGCCACCTGCTGGGCCAGCGCGGTGTTGCGGTACATGCGTTCGATCACACGGCTGCGCGCTGCGTCGATGCCCTGGCGCCCGACGTTGCCCAGCGCCATGTTGGCGGCCTTGAACTGGCCGCGCAGCATGATCGGCAACTGGTCGGTGAAAGCAATGGGCGACACCGCGGCCAGCGGACCGCCCCCCAGAACGCTGGCCAGCCGGTTGAGAAAACCCGAACGATAGTCGCGCCCGCGGTCGAGCGCCTGGCCGAGCTCGATGGCGTCTTGCGTCTCGAAGTGGCTGCGCGTGAGGTCGTCGATGCCGGCAAACGGGATGAAGGCGGCCTCGCGCTTCTGGAACAGCGGCAGCACGCTCGACGCGAGCACGGGATGCAGGCCCCAGGTCGTGTCCAGCGCGACGGCGCCTCCCGCCTGCCCCGGCCGTGGCACGGCGATGGTGGGCCGTGAAGCGTCGTAGAACGCGCGCGCCTCGCCGCCGATGGGCACCAGCAGGTTCGCGCAGTCGTACGCGCCCCGCAGGAAAACGACCAGCAGCTTGGCGCTGCCGGCCGCGGGTGCGGCCATCAGCCGCGCCGCGCCACCGGCCAGCGGCGCGGCGGCCAGCATCTTCAGGATATGTCGACGTTGCATGGCGGTTCCTTTCAGCGCAGGTCCTGGGGTGATTCAGCGGTGCATGTGTTCGGGTGACGCCAGCAGGAAGGTGTTCCAGTCCGGCGCCGACGTCGCCTGCGCGAGCGCCTCGCGTGTGTCGGCGCTCCAGCCGGGCATGGCAGTGCGCACCGCCCGGGACGCAGCCAGGGCTGGCAATGCCGGGACGGCGGCGGCCGGCGCATCGGCCGCGCGGAACAGCACGCCGCCGTTGGCGCCGATCGCGCGCGCGATCTCGAAGCGCGTCGCCATCTGGCCGGCGCTGGCCCAGGCGTCCTGCGTCAGCGGGTAGCCGTCGGGCGTCGCATGGGTGTAGAGCGGCTCCCCCATCCGGTCGATCCAGCCCAGCATGGGACCGACATTGGTGACCACCCGGTCGTCATAGGCCAGCCGCACGCTGCCGATGACATAGTGCAGCGGATCGCTGAACTTGCGGCCGAGCGACGCGCTGAACTCGGGCGACTCGAACATCGTCGTCAACACGGCCGCAATGTCGCCGTCGCTGCGCATGAAGGTCGCGGCCATGCGCTCGACCAGCGCAAGCGGCGGCGCATCGGAGACAAAGTAGACGGCCAGCTTGCGGGAGACGAACCGTGCCGTGGCCAGCGCACGCGCCAGCCGGTCGAGTGCCTCGTCGACCTCGGCCAGCCCGCGCTGCGTCATGGGCTGGCCCAACAGGGTCTTCGGGCCGAAGTCATGGCGGGCCGGGTTGAATTCGAACAGGCCCTGCTGCACGTAGGCGCCCTGCAGCTCGGGCCGAAGCCGCGGCGGCGGCGCGTCCGAACCGCGCAGCGTGACGCCGACGCCGGTCAGCACCCGGGCGAGCTCCTGCACGTCGGCCTGTGTGTAGCCACTGCCGACCCCCAGCGTGTGAAGCTCCATCAGCTCGCGCGCATAGTTCTCGTTGATGCGGTTGGCCGCGTTCTGCGCGTTGTCGAGGTAGCGCAACATCGCCGGATGGTGCGCCGTGGCGCCCAGCAGATCCCGAAAGCGCCCGAGCGCATGCGGCCGGATGGCCGTTTCCTCGTAGTCGCCCACCAGTGCGCGCAGGTTGTCCTTGCGCGCATCCACGTTGAAGTGGTTCATCCAGAACCACGTCATCTGCTCCTGCAGCTGGTGAGGCGAATAGAGCGCACGCAGCACGGCGCGTTGCCTGGCCTCGCGCAGCAACGCATTGAGCCGGGCCTGGTACTCGCGCTGCGCTGCCTTCTTCTGGTCGTCGTCGGTGAGCGCCTGGGCGGCGGCGCGCTGCGCTTCGAGCGACACGGCCAGTTGATCGACGGGCGTCCGCGTCAGCGCCATCGCATCGATCTGCGCCTGGGCTGCGGGCGGCAAGCCGGCTGCATCCGGATGCAACTGCGCGCGCAGCCAGGCCGGCAGGCCCGCGTGGGCGAGCTGTTCAGCGCTGCTCGCGTTGGCACCCCAGGCGACCCGATCGAGCCATTGCAGCTGGGTGGCGCCGTCTGTGGCCGACACGCGCGGCAGAGGGAAGGATGCAGCCGTAACACCGGCCGCAGCGCCGCGCGAACCTGGCGGTCCGGGAGACCCCGGCACGGCACAGGCCGCGAGCAACAGCGCCGACGCGCAAAGTGTGGTCGCCGTCCGTGCGCGCCAACCAAGTACAGAGACGCTGGACTGCCGTGTCTTGAGCATGATCACCCCTGTGAGCTGCCAATGCGCCGTGCACGGCATGCTGCTCCCTCAACCCCCAGGTCCTCTTTCGCGTTGACGGGCTTTACATCGTCAAGGTAACGATGCGCAAGGACGGCGCTTGCCTTGCGCCGGACGGCGGATCAGGCGGTCGCGGTGGCCGCCGGTGCCGCGCCGGCGATCTGCCGCAGCGCGCGCTCGAACACCTCGACCGGCTGGCCACCCGAGATCAGGTGCTGGTCGTTGATGATGATCGCAGGCACGGAATGGATGCCGGCCTCGGTGTACATGCGCTCGCGCTCGCGGGTTTCCAGGGCGTACGCGTCACTCGCCAGGATGGCGCGGGCGCGCACCGGGTCGAGGCCGGCATCGGTTGCCGCACGCACCAGGAGTTCGACGTCCGACGGGTTCTCGCCGTCGGTGAAATAGGCCTGCAGCAGCCGTTTCTTCAGCGCGATCTGCTTGCCCTGGCCTTCCAGCTCGGCCCAATGCAGCAAGCGGTGCGCGTCGAAGGTGTTCCAGATGCGCTTGCGCTTGTGCAGGCCAAAGTCGAAACCCACCGCAGCACCCCGCTCGCGAATGTTCGCCGCGTTGGCGGCCGCCTGCGCCTCGGTGATGCCGTACTTGCGCGTCAGGTGTTCGATCGTGTCTTCGCCCTCGGCGGCCATCTGCGGATTCAGCTCGAAGGGCTGGAAATGCAGGTCCGCGCTCACGTCTGGCGCCACCCGCTGCAACGCCGTCTCCAGCGCACTGAGCCCGATGGCGCACCAGGGGCAGGACACATCGGAGACGAAATCGATCTTGAGGCGGGAGGTCATCGGCAGTGCTTTCCAGGCTGGTCAGGGGCTCCCATGATGGGGCCGCCGCCGCCGATTTCAAGCCTGCCTACGCCGATCACCCCACTGGCGTCACTGGCTGCGCCAGAAGTTCACCAGCAGTTCGACGAACCGCTCGGGCAACTCCACCGCGCTCAGGTGCGCCGCATCGATGGTGGCGAGCGTCGCGCCGGGAATGGCGGCAACCATCTGTTCGGACATGGCCATCGGCGTGGCCAGGTCCTGCGTGCCGCCGATGACGAGCGTGGGCACCTTCAGGCGGCGGTTGCTCTCGCGAAAATCGATGGCGGCCACACCGTTGACGCTGGCGATGTAGCTGGCGGCATCGGTGGCGACCAGCATGGCGTGCAGCTTTGCCGCCGCGGCGGCACCCTCCGGCGTGGCGGCGAAGGCGGGTGTCAGCCAGCGCTCGACAGCGCCCGGTGCAACGGCGCCCACGCCTTCGGCCTGCACACGGGCGGCGCGTGCGGTCCACGGCGCCTGATCGGGGTAGTGCGATGCCGAATTGGCGATGACCACGTCCCGCAGCAGTTCGGGCCGGTGCAGCGCCAGCGCCTGCGCCGTCATGCCACCCATCGACAGTCCGACGAAATGCACAGGCTCTGCACCGGCCTCGCGTTCGATCAGCGCGGCCGCGTCGGCGGCCAGCATGTCCATGGTCAGCGGGCCCGCCACCTGCTCGGAGCCACCGTGATTGCGGTGGTCGTAGCGGATCACCGTGTGTGCGCGTGCAAGCAGCGCGGCCACGCCGTCCCACATGTGGAGGTTGCAGCCGAGGGCATGGCTCAGCACGACGATCGGGCCCTGCCCTTCGCGGACGACGTTCAAACGGGTCATGAGGTGGTTTCCTTGGAGGTTCGATGAAGCGGCTGCAGGCGTGGCAGCCAGAAGAATGCAATGAAAAAGAGCACGACGCCGGCCAGCGCCATCGGCACCACCATCGGCAGCGCGCCGTTGCTGAAAGCCGGGTCGACGAAGGTCGCTGCGACCTGGCCGATGACGAAGGCCACCAGCATCATGCCGAAGCCCGACCACGACACCGCCCGCCCGGCCAGGTGCGGCAGGTCGCCCACCGCACCCGCCTGCCCGCAGGGCTGGTGGATGCCGTGGCCCATGACGTACACCGCATGGCCCACAAGCAGCGGCCAGGGGCTCAGGGGCACCAGCCAGCAGCCCACGAGCTGGATGAGCGGTCCGCCCACGCTGAGCATCGAGGCGAACTGCACCGCCTGTACAGAGCCCACCCGATGCAGCAGGCGGCGGCACAGCATGGTGCTGAAGACATAGACCAGCGAGCCGCCCGCCGGAATCCACCCGTACAGCGCCGGCGAAAAACCAAGGTAGCCGATATAGACCATCGGCGACAGCAGCAGGAACGCGAACACGCCCCCGTAGGTCGAAGCGGCGAGCGAAGCCCAGGCGCGAAAGCGCTGGCTCGCGAACACGTCGCGCAGGCCGCCTTTCGGCGCTGCAGCCGTGCCCGACGCCTGCATGCCGATGTCGGCAAGCCCCCGCTGTCGTGTCTCGCCGAAGTAGCGCAGGCACAGCAGCCACAACAGCGCCGCATACACCGCCATGCCGCCGAGCACCCAGCGCCAGCCGCCCCACTGCACGGCAAAGGCGCCGGCCAGCGGCGCAATCAGCGCGACCACGCCGAGCCCGGTCAGTCCGCGCGCCATGATGTGCGGGCCCTCGTGCGCCGGATACAGGTCGCGCACCGCCGCCCGCGCGCACACGAGGATCGCGGCCATCGCAAAGCCCTGCAGCCCGCGGCAGACGACCAGGGTCGGCACGTTGGTTGCCAGCACGCAGCCTAGCGCGGCCAGCGCATAGCAGGCCAGCCCGCTCAGCAGCACCGGCCGGCGACCGAAGCGGTCGGACAACGGCCCGCAGGGCAACTGGCCGATGCCAAAGCACAGCACGAAGACAGTGAGCGTGGCGCTGGCCGCCCCCATCTCCAGCGCAATGGCCGGCAGCGCCGGCAGGTAGCTGTCGGTCGCCACTGGCTGCGCAGCCAGCAGCAGTGGCAGCAGCAGCGCGAAGGTCACGCCCCGTCCTGGGGCCACACCGCTCACTTCGGCAGGTCCGCGAGCAGGCCCTTTTCACGCAGGATGCCGGTGGCGATGCCGAAGGCGTGGTTGGCCACCGGAACGCCGCAGTAGATGGCAGACATCATGATCACTTCCTTGATGTCGTCGGGCGTGAGCCGCGACTCGGGAGGGCCGTCGAGCGCTGCGCGCACGTGCATCGCAAACTCCTCGTAGGCATGGATGCCCAGCATCATCGACAGCACCATGAAGCGGCGCGTCTTGTCGCCCAGCGCCGGACGGCCCCAGATGTCGTTCCACGCATGACGGGTGATGAGTTCCTGGAATTCGGCGTTGAAGCCATTGCGGTTGGCCAGCGATTTGTCGACCCAGGCGTCGCCCAGCACGCGGCGCCGGTTCAGGAGGCCATCTTCATAGTCGTTGGCGGGCGGGGTCATGTCACTGGCGCTCATCGTTTCTTCCTGGTCAAGCATCGGGATTGATCTTGCGGGCGGGCGCTGCAACGCGCAGGGCCTGCCATTGCTGGCGCAGCGCGTCGAGTTCGCGCAGCGTGGTCTCACCGGCCTGCACGGCGAGCGCGGGATCGAACCACTCGTCGGCCGCATCGCGCGGCAGTTCGGCGCGCAGATGGTCGATGTTGGCGCGCATGCGCACGGCATCGACCTGCAAGCCCGGCAGCACGCCGGCGAGCGCGTGCAGGCTGCCGTGCGCGGACATCATCAGCTGGGGCCACTCGGCCAGTTCGGCCTGCCAGGCGCCGAGCGCGCGTTCGTGCTGCTGCGGCATGGCGGCCAGCAAGGTCGCCACGCGCTGGGGCGCACGATGCGCGGCGGCCAGGGCCACCATCGAGGCCACTGGGTTACGCTTGTGCGGCATGGCCGATGAACCGCCACGGCCGGGCTCGCTCGGCTCGGCCACTTCGCCGACCTCGTACTGGCCCATCAGCGAAATGTCGAGCGCGATCTTGCCCAGGCTGCCGGTGAGAAGGCCCAGCTCACAGCCCAGCGCGACCCATTCGTCGCGCTGTGTGTGCCAAGTGGCGCCCGGATCGCCCAGGCCCAGCGCCTGCGCCATGCGCGCGCGCACCGCCGGGCCCTGGCCCTTCATTTGCGCGAGCGTGCCGATGGCACCGCCCAACTGCACGTTCAAGGCGCGGCGCGATGCTTCGCGCAGCCGCGCGCGGCTGCGTACCAGGGGCGCCAGCCAGCCCGCGCACTTGAAACCGAAGCTGGTGACCGAAGCCGGCTGCATCAGGGTGCGCGCCAGGATCGGCGTGGCTGCATGGCGGCTGGCCTGCTGCAGCAGCGCATCGATGGCACGGTCGAGATCGGCTTCGATCAACGCCAGCGCCTCGCGCGTGACCAGCGCCATGGCGGTGTCGATCACGTCCTGGCTGGTACCGCCCAGATGCACGAAGGGCAAGGCCTCGGCGTTGAACATCGCGACCGATTCCTTCAGGCTTTTGACCAGCGGAATGGCGACACTGCCGGCGCGGCCGCTGTCGCGCACGATCTTCGCAACGTCGAACAGTTCGACCTTGCAGCTGCCCGCGATCGATTGCGCGGCCGAGGCCGGAATCAGGCCAACGGTCGCCTGCGCGCTCGCGAGTTCGGATTCGAAGCGCAGCATCGCGGCCACGAACTGGCTGTCGCTGAACGCGTCCAGCACCTGGGGGGTGGAGAGAAAGCCGTCGAAGATGCTCATGATCGGTGTGCGGTGGCGGATCGGCTCAGTACTGGATCTGCGCCGTCGCGCGCAGCTCGTCGGCCGTCGCGGTGCCGAAGCCGAAGAATTCGAGGTAGGCGGGGATCATCTCGAAGAGCATGTCGGTGCCGACCTGGACGGCGCAGCCCTTGTCCTTGGCCGCCTGCAGCAACGGCGTGTATTCGCTCTTCATCACGACCTCGCCCACGAAAGTGTCCGGCGAGATGCGTTCGACATCGAACGGCAGGGGGTCATCGGGCTTCATGCCCAGCGGCGTTGCGTTGACCACGATATCGAAGCCGGCCGGGTCCCTGGAACCGGTCTGCACCCGCAGCTGCGGGTAGTGTTCGCGCAGCCGCGCGGCCAGCGCCTGCGCGGAGGCATCGCTCACGTCGAACAGCATCATCTCGGCAGCGCCGGCCGCGGCGATGGACGCTGCAATGGCCGAGCCCACGCCGCCGCTGCCCGAGACCAGCACACGCGTGCCCTTGAACAGCCGGCCCTTGCGCTCCACGCCGCGCACGAACCCCGCGCCGTCGAACTGGTCGCCCAGCAACGTGCCGTCGGGCCGCAGCAGGATGGCGTTGCAGGCACCGGCGATTTTTGCGGTCGGCGTGACCTCGTCGACCAGCGACAGGGTCGCGATCTTGTGCGGCATGGTCACCAGCGCGCCACGGATGTTGGTGAACCTGAAGATCGACGCGATCGCCGCCGCATAGTCCTCGGACTTGACGCCCATGGGCACGACGACCGCGTCGATGCCCTTCTTGTCGAACCAGGGGTTGTAGATCATTGGAGCCTTGAAGGACTCCGTGGGGTAGCCCAGGTGGGCGATCAGGGTGGTTTTTCCGGAGATCATTCGGGTCTCTTGCAAAGGTGATGAAGGAACGGTCGCGCGTCAGGCGACGCTGGCAGACTGGTAGCGCAGCGGCGCCAGGATCTCTGCGGCCATGGCCGGCGGGTAGATCAGTTCGCGCAGGAAGTTGGCATCCTTGCGCAGTGCCTCGGCCGCCTCGGCGTGCCCGAAGTAGTCGAAGTAATAGGGCATTTGCTGGATCAGCATTTCGAAGCCCGCCTGCGCATTGAGGCCACGCGCGCGCGCCGCGCGCACCAAGGGGGTCGGCTGATTGCGCAGCAGGATGTCGAAGAGCGCGGCATGGCCGTCCATGCGCGCCACGTCCACCGGCAGGGGAGCGCCCTCCTCCAGCCCGATTGGCGTGGCGTTGACGACCAGGTCGTAGCCCGCGGGGTCGTTGCTCTCCGCCGCCGTGACATGCGCATCGAAGAACGCATCGAGCTTGGCCGCCACGCCTGCGGCCTTGCCCGGCGAGGTGTCGTGAAAGGCAATGGACTCCGCACCGTTGACGGTGCCGCCTTCGGCCAGCGCCACACCGATGGCCGCCGCGCTCACGCCCGCGCCCAGGACCAGCACGCGCTTGCCGCGAAAGGGGATGTTGCAGTGATCGAGCGCACCGATCAGGCCTTCGCCGTCGAACAGATCGCCCTCGAGCTGCCGGTTGTCCATACGGCGCACGATGTTGACCGACCCGGCCACGCGGCCGAACAGGCCGCAGCCGTCGAGCAGGTCGACCGCCAGCGGCTTGTGCGGCGGCGCGATGACCATGCCGCGCACATTGCGCGCGAGGAAGGCGGACTTGAGGAACACCGCGAAGTCGCGGGTCGCGACCTGCATCGGCACCATGACCGCATCGATGCCATAGCGTGCGAACGCGGCGTTGAACATCTTCGGCAGGCGCACGTTCTTCACCGGATCGCCGGGAAGCAGATACGCCGCGGTGCCGCCGCTGATGGTGTGATTCATCTGATGCCTCTGTGAATGGGCCGAGCGTCCGATCGGAATCGAACGCCAGAACTGTAACGAACGCGACGCCGCTTGTCGGCCGCGGCGTCGCCCATTGGATCGATCACCGAACTGAATTGAGCGATGATCGACCAAACACAGGGTTTTACCTGATCTCTTCCAGCATACCCATCCCGCACGCCCGCCGCACACTCACCGCCATGACCCAGGACGATTCCCTTCCACCCGCTGGCCTCGAAAAGCGCGACTGGATCGCCGGTCTCGAACGAGGCATCGGCATCATCGAGGCCTTCGACGATGCCAACCCGCGGCTGACCGCCAGCCAGGCGGGCCAGCGCACCGGCATGACGCGCACCGCCGCCCGGCGCTACCTGCTCACGCTGCAGCACATGGGTTACGTGGCGAGCGACGGCAAGCTGTTCTGGCTCACACCGCGGGTGCTGCGGCTGGGACAGTCGTACCTTGAATCGGCGCGCCTGCCGCGCATCGTGCAGCCCTTCCTGCAACGCGTGGCGGCAGGCACGCACGAGGTCGCCTACCTCAGCGTGATGGATGGCGACGAAGTGGTCTACATCGCGCGCAATGGCCCGAACCGCAGCATGAGCACCGGCTACGTGCTGGGCGCTCGCGTGCCCGCCCAAGTCACGGCCGCCGGCATGTTGATGCTCGCGCTGCGCAGCGACGACGACCTGGCCGACTGGCTGGCCACGCGGGAACTGCGCGTCTACACCTCGCACACCATCGAGAGCAAGGCACGCATGAAGCTCGAGCTGGCGCGCATCCGTGCGCAGGGCTGGGCGCTGTCGGAGCAGCAGCTGGACCTGAATTCGCGTGGCATCGCCGTGCCCCTGCGGGACCGGCGCGGTGAACTGGTCGGCGCACTGAACATCACGATGCCGATGGGACACGAGACCAGCGAAGACGCGGTGGCGCGTGTGCTGCCCGTGCTGCGCGAGACGGCGCAGGCGATGCGCAACCTGATCTGAGCGCCGCGGCACACACCTCCGTTTTTTTGTGATTCATGCGCTCACAAGCATGCGGGTAAGTCCGCATCAACGTATCGACACGCGTCCATAAAATTTATTCAAGTTGAATTAATTAATGACGCGTTCAGGCTCCTTCGGCCCGGGCGCCTTGCCTAGGAGCGGCTTTGAAGTCAGACGGCCCCGGTCGCGGTACCAATTCGGTCAACCTGCGGCTCTACAACGAGCGCACCTTGCTGCAGCGGTTGCGCCGTGCAGGCGAAGCGTCCAAGGCCGACCTCGCCCGTTGGGCACAGCTGACCAACACCGCCGTCGGCAGCATCGTGCAGTCGCTCGAAGACGCGGGCCTGATCGAAGCCGCTGGCCGCCGCCAGGAAGGCCAGCGCGGCCAGCCCGCGGGGCTCTACCGCATCAACTCGCAAGGCGCGTACGGCATCGGCGTGCGGCTGGACCGCACCATGACGGAAACCGTGCTGGTCGACCTGGGCGGCAACCTGCTGGCGCGAGAAACACATGACGTCCTGCTGCCCCACCCGGACAAGGCCTTGGCGCTGGTGCGCAAGGACGTGGCCCGCATGGTCGGCATGCTCGACGCGGGCCAGCGCAAGCGTCTGACCGGCATCGGCCTGGCGCAGCCATACAACCTGGGCAGCTGGTTGCGCGAGCTCGACCTCAAGGCCGACTTCCGCATCTGGGACGACGTGGACTTCGGCGCCATGCTGTCGCACGACGTGCAGTTGCCCGTCTTCAAGGAAAACGATGGCAACGCCGCTGCCATTGCCGAGCTGTTCTTTGGCGTGGGCCGCGAGGAGAGCGACTTTCTGTACATCTTCATCGGCGCGGCACTGGGCGCCGGCGTGGTGATCGGTGGGGAAAGCCTGCGCGGCAGCACCGGCAACGCGGCCGACCTCGGGCTCATGCCGGTGCCGCCCAGCCGCCTGGCATCAGCGCCGGTGTCGGACCGGCGCTGGGACATCCTGCTGTCACGGGCCTCACTCAATGCGATGGCACGGCATCTGCGCCACCATGGCGTGAAGATCCAGGGACACGCCGACCTGGAGCGCGCCGTGCACGCGCACCGCAGCGAAGTGCGCGAATGGCTCGACGACTGCGTCGACGCGCTGGTGCCCTCGGTGCGTGCTGCGCTCGCCGTCCTCGACGTGCCGGCGGTGGTCATCGACTGCGACATCGACGCCGGGCTGGTGGCCGAACTCATGCAGCGGCTGGACATCGGGCTGCGCGACATCGCACCGGAGGCCCGCCAAACGCCCCGCATCCTGCGCGGCAGCTTCCGCGCGGACGCCGGCGCCGTGGGCGCCGCGAGCCTGCCGATGTTCTTCAATTTCTCGCCCCGTGCCGACGTGCTGCGTGGCCGATCGCACCGCTTCATCCAGGAGGACGCCCATGTCTGACACCGCCCCGCCGCTGCTCGAACTGCGTGGCATTTCCAAGACCTTTCCGGGCGTGAAGGCACTGCGGGACGTGCGCCTGGAGGCGCGCGCCGGCCGCATTCATGCGCTCATGGGCGAGAACGGTGCCGGCAAGTCGACGCTGATGAAGATCCTCTCGGGCGCCTACCTGCCCGATGCGGGTGCCGAGATCCTGATCGACGGCCAGCGCGTGGCCATCGACGGACCGCTGGCAGCCAAGAATCTGGGCGTGTCGGTGATCTACCAGGAACTCAGCCTGGCGCCCAACCTGAGCGTGGCCGAGAACATCTTCATGGGCCGTGCCCTGCGCAGCGGCGGCATGGTCGACCGCGCCGGCATGGCCGCGGCCTGCGCCGCCACGCTGCAGCGCCTGGGCGCCGACTTCGGGCCGGCCACCACGGTGTCGACGCTGTCCATCGCGCAGCGCCAGCTGGTGGAGATTGCGCGTGCAGTGCAATTCGACTGCCGCATCCTGGTGATGGACGAGCCGACCACGCCGCTGTCGACGCACGAGACCGATCGCCTCTTCGTGCTCATCCGCAAGCTCCGCGACGAAGGCCTGGCGATTCTCTACATCAGCCACCGCATGGACGAGATCGACGAGCTGGCCGACGAGGTGACCGTGCTGCGCGACGGCAGCTACGTCGGCACGCTGACGCGCGAGGCACTCTCGCGCGACGCGCTGGTCAAGATGATGGTGGGCCGCGACCTGTCGGGCTTCTACCGCAAGGAAGGCGCAGGCCACCACACCGGCGAGCGGGCGTTGACCGTGCGCAACCTGGGCGACGGCCGGCGCGTGCACGACTGCAGCTTCGAATTGCATGCCGGCGAAGTGCTGGGCCTGGCCGGGCTGGTGGGCGCCGGGCGCACCGAACTCGCACGCCTGATCTTCGGCGCGGACACGCGCACGACCGGTGCGATTTCACTGAACGGCAGCGGCGCCGACCTGCACATCGAACAGCCGCTGGACGCCATGCGGGCGGGCATCCTGTACCTGACCGAAGACCGCAAAGGCCAGGGCCTGTTCCTGGACCTGTCGGTGCGCGACAACATCAACGTGATGGTCTGCCCGCGCGACGCAAGTGCCGTGGGCGTGATGAACGGCAGCCGCGCGCTGCAACGTGCCCGCGATGCGATCAGGCAACTGTCGATCCGCGTGGCCTCTGCGCGCGTGAACGTCGGCTCGCTGTCGGGCGGGAACCAGCAGAAGGTGCTCATTGCCCGGCTGCTCGAACTCGCCCCGCGCGTGCTGATCCTGGACGAGCCCACGCGTGGCGTGGACATCGGCGCCAAGAGCGAAATCTACCGGCTGATCGACGAGCTGGCGCGCCGCGGTGTCGCCGTGCTGGTGATCTCCAGCGAGCTCGCCGAAATCGTGGGCATCTGCGACCGCGTGCTGGTGATGCGCGAAGGCCGCCTGGTCGGCGACGTGGGCGGCACGAGCGGCCACGCCATCACCCAGGAAAACATCGTTGCGCTCGCCACCGGCGCCAGCATCGGCATCGGTGACCGCGCCGACCACAGCCTCAGTCCGGCGGTCCACTGAACCGCCCCCTCAAGGAGAGACAACGTCATGACACCCAAGACCGCCACCGCTGCCGCCGCCATGGCCCACGAAGCCGCCGCGCAACCGCGCGCCAGCGCCCGCGACCTGGTCCGCACGCTGGGCATGCTGCCCGTGCTGGTGCTGCTGTGCATCGGCTTCAGCCTGGCCAGCGAGAACTTCTTCAGCCTGCAGAACCTGTCGATCATGACCCAGCAGGCATCGATCAACATCGTGCTGGCCGCAGGCATGACCTTCGTGATCCTCACCGCGGGCATCGACCTGTCGGTGGGCTCGATCCTGGCCGCCTCGGCCGTGGTCGCGATGCTGGTGTCCAAGCTGCCGGAGTTCGGCATGCTGGGCATCGCGGGCGGGCTGGCCTGCGGGCTGCTGTTCGGACTGATCAACGGCGTGCTGATCGCCTTCGTCAAGCTGCCGCCCTTCATCGTCACGCTGGGTTCGCTGACCGCGGTGCGCGGCATCGCGCGCCTGCTGGCCAGCGACACGACGGTGTTCAACCCCGACCTGCCCTTTGCGTTCATCGGCAATGGCGATGTGCTGGGCGTGCCGTGGCTGGTGATCATCGCCTTCGGCGTGGTCGCGCTGTCGTGGTTCATCCTGCGGCGCACGGTGCTCGGCCTGAACATCTATGCGGTGGGCGGCAACCCCGAAGCGGCCCGACTGGCCGGCATCAAGGTCTGGGCCGTGCTGCTGTTCGCCTACGCCACGTCGGGGCTGCTGTCGGGCCTGGGCGGCGTGATGGCGGCATCCCGGCTCTATGCGGCCAACGGCCTGCAGCTGGGCGCATCCTACGAACTCGATGCCATCGCGGCGGTGATCCTGGGCGGCACCAGCTTCGTCGGCGGTGTCGGCTCGATCCTGGGCACGCTGATCGGCGCGCTGATCATCGCGGTGCTCACCAACGGGCTGATCCTGATGGGTGTTTCGGACATCTGGCAGTACATCGTCAAGGGCCTGGTGATCATCGGTGCGGTCGCCCTCGATGCCTATCGCCGCAAGGGCTCGGCCAGAACATAGGCCTACCCCCAGGCTTCGCGCACTTCGTGTCGCTTCGCCCATCCCCTGGCAGGAGGCAACACCTACGGCCCGGCTAAGCCGGTTCCGCGGTGTTTACTGGCCTGCCCTTTTTCGTGCAACGCTTCAACAACCACAGACCACTGACAGGAGACTTCCCATGCGCAAATCCCTCTTCGCCCTCGCCGTGATCGCGGCGGCCATCGCCGCTCCTGCGGCGCAGGCCCAGACCAAGCAGATCAAGAACGTGGGCATCACGCTCGGCTCGATGGGCAACCCCTTCTTCGTGTCGCTCGCCAAGGGCGCCGAAGCCAAGGTCAAGCAGCTCAACCCTGCGGCCAAGGTGACTGCGCTGTCGGCCGACTACGACCTGAACAAGCAGTTCTCTCAGATCGACGGCTTCATCTCCGCCGGTGTCGACCTGATCCTGGTCAACGCCGTTGACGCCAAGGCGATCGAGCCCGCGCTCAACAAGGCCAAGAAGGCCGGCATCGCCGTGGTGGGCGTCGACGTGGCGGCCAATGGTGCCGATGCGACGGTGCAGACCAACAACGTGCAGGCTGGCGAAATCGCCTGCCAGTTCATCGTCGAGAAGCTCGGCGGCAAGGGCAACGTGATCATCCAGAACGGTCCGCAGGTGTCGGCCGTCATCGACCGCGTGAACGGCTGCAAGTCGGTGTTCAAGAAGAACCCGGACATCAAGGTGCTGTCGGACGACCAGGACGCCAAGGGCTCGCGCGAAGGCGGCCTCAACGTGATGCAGAACCACCTCACCCGCTTCCCGAAGATCGATGCGGTGTTCACCATCAACGATCCACAGGCCATCGGCACCGACCTGGCCGCCCGCCAGCTCAACCGCAAGAACATCGTGATCGCCTCGGTCGACGGTGCGCCGGACATCGAAGGCGCACTCAAGGCGGACACCCAGGTGCAGGCTTCGGCCAGCCAGGACCCGTTCATGATCGCGCAGAAGGCGGTCGAAATCGGCCAGGGCCTCCTCAACGGCCAGAAGCCCGCACAACCGATGGTCCTGCTGCCCTCCACGCTGGTTACCCGCGCCAACGTCAAGGACTACAAGGGCTGGTCGGCACCGCGCTGAGCGGACGACCACTCGCCTGGAGCAAAAGATGTTTGTCGTCTGCGGTGAAGCCTTGATGGACGTGTATGTGCGTGACAGCACCCCCACCGGACTGCTGCTCGATGCACGCGTGGGCGGTTCGCCGTTCAATGTGGCGGTCGGCCTGGCGCGCCTGGGCGGCAACGCGCAGTTGCTCACAGGGCTGTCGAACGACGTGCCCGGCGAGCGGCTGGTGCAGTCGCTGCGCGACGAGAACGTCGGCACGGCGCTGGTGCTGCGCCACGCGGCGCCGACCACGTTGAGCGTGGTGAGCGTGGGGCCCACCGGCGTGCCAAGCTATGCCTTCCATGGGCATGGTGCAGCCGACCGGCAGCTCACCCTCGGCACCCTGCCCGCGCTGCCCGCCGAAACGCGGGTGCTGCAGTTCGGCTCCTACGCCCTGGTGGTGGAGCCGGTGGGCACCGCGCTGCGCGCGCTCGCTGCGCGCGAACGCACGCAGCGCCTGATCGCCTACGACCCGAACGTGCGGCTGAACGTCGAACCCGACGTCGGGCGCTGGCTCCCGGTGGTCGACGAGATGGTCGGCTTGTCGCACATCGTCAAGGTGAGCGACGAGGACCTGGGGCTTCTCTACCCTGACGAGTCGCCCGCCCACGTCGCGCAACGCTGGCTGGCGCTCGGTGTGAAGCTGGTCGTGGTCACGCGCGGCGCGACCGGTTGCGAGGCATGGAATGCGGCCGGCCATGCCAGCGCACCCGCGCTGCTGGTGGACGTGGTCGACACGGTGGGTGCGGGCGACACCTTCCAGGCCGCGTTGCTGACCTGGCTGGCCGAGCACGAGGCGCTCACGCCACCAGCCATCGACGCGCTGGGCCTGGCCGAGGTCGCTGCGCTGCTGCGCTTTGCAGCGCGCGCGGCCTCCATCACCTGCTCACGCCGGGGCGCCGACATGCCTCGCCGCGCGGAGCTGGTCTGAGCGGATTCAGCGCCTGCGGCCGAATGGTGGCTGGCCACGCCAGTAACGGATCGTGAGCCAGCCGCCGGCCAACCCGCCCAGGTGCGCGAAGTGCGCCACGCCGCTCATGCTGCCAGTCACGCCCAGGCCGAGTTCGATCAGCCCGTAGAGGGTGACGAACACCCACGCCGGCATCGGGATGGGGGGAATGAGCGGCACGATCTTGCGGTGCGGAAACAGCATCGCAAACCCCACCAGAAGCCCGAACAGGCCGCCCGAAGCGCCCACCGTCGGGTACATGCCGCCGGACCATGCGGCCACGCCCAGCTGGGCGGCGGCTGCACCGAGCACGCTCACGAAGTAGAAGATCAGGAAACGCCTGGGACCCCACACACGCTCGAGTTCGCCACCGAACATGTAGAGGCCGAACATGTTGAACACGAGATGCGACAGGCCGCCATGCAGGAAGGCGTAGCTCACGACCTGCCACGGTTCGAACGCGCCGGAGCCGATCGGCCAGAGCGCAAACGAGGCCAACCCGTCGCCCGCCCCGAGCGACTGCATGAGGAACACGATCACGTTCGTGAGGATCAACGCCTGGGTGGCGGGGGGCAAGGCAAACATCTCGAAATCCGTTAGGGCAACAATGGACGGGGCTCACGGCGGCGTGGCAGCCTGGAACACGGGCGCATGCAGCGCCACGCCCCTCTAGAGAAAGGACGCCTGCGGCACAGCCGCTGCGGCACCCGCATCGTCGCGGGACCGTGCCGATGCGGCTTGCACGTCGCCACACTGCGCGCGGTGGCGCAACGCATGCTCCATGACCACCAGCGCCAGCATGGCCTCGGCAATGGGCGTGGCGCGAATGCCCACGCAAGGGTCATGGCGACCCTTGGTCACCACCTCGACCGGCTGGTTGTTCACGTCGATCGACTGGCGCGGACTGATGATCGAGCTGGTTGGCTTGATGGCGATGGTGACCTCCAGGTCCTGGCCGGTGCTGATGCCGCCCAGGATGCCGCCCGCGTTGTTGCTGAGAAAGCCGGTGGGCGTGATCGAATCGCCATGCGTGGTGCCGCGCTGGGTCACGCTGTTCCAGCCCGCGCCGATTTCCACCGCTTTCACCGCATTGATGCCCATCATCGCAAAGGCGATGTCGGCATCGAGCTTGTCGAACAGCGGCTCGCCCAGTCCCACGGGAACGCCGGTGGCGGTCACGCGGATGCGCGCACCGCAGGAGTCGCCGGCCTTGCGCAGCGCGTCCATGTAGGCCTCCAGCGCCGCCACGTCGGCCACGGGCGCGAAGAACGGGTTGTTCGGCACATGGTCCCAGCTCTCGAAGGGAATGGCGATGTCGCCGATCTGGGCCATGCAGCCGCGAAACACCATGCCGTGCCGTTCGGCCAGCCATTTCTTGGCCACGGCGCCGGCGGCAACCATGGGGGCCGTCAAGCGTGCCGACGATCGCCCACCACCGCGCGGATCGCGAATGCCGTACTTGTTCCAGTAGGTGAAATCCGCATGGCCGGGGCGAAACTGCTGGGCGATCTGGCCATAGTCCTTGCTGCGCTGGTCGGTGTTTTCGATGAGAAGCGCAATCGGCGTGCCGGTGGTCTTGCCTTCGTACACGCCCGAGAGGATCTTCACGGTGTCCGGCTCGTTGCGCTGCGTCACGTGACGACTGGTGCCGGGACGGCGGCGGTCCAGGTCACCCTGAATGTCCGCTTCGCTCAACGACAGGCCGGGCGGGCAGCCGTCGATGACGCAACCGATCGCCGGGCCATGGGATTCACCGAAGTTGGTGACTGCGAAAAGGGTGCCAAAGGTGTTGCCGCTCATGGGCGCAGATTATCCCCGCAACCACGCGCGCCCGATGCGCAAGGCAAACCAGGCGCGGCACCGCCGGCTTCGGCCGGGAACGGTTTATGCATGTTGCAGCGCCGCATCTCCACCCTCCTCCGAAGGAATGCACATGCTGGACCGCACTGCGACAACGTTCTCCCACGTCAAGCCCGGCGACACCGAATTCGTGTCAGGCGGCCTGCGCGATTTCTTCCTCTACCGGGACCTCGGCATCGCCCAAGCCACCCACGGCAAGGTCATCGCGCACCTGGTCAAGGCGAACATGGCACCCGAAACGGGCACCGGCTGGCACCGTCACGAGGCGGACTTCCAGATCGTCATCATGACCAAGGGCTGGGCCCGCTTCATGTATGAAGACAAGGAAACCTTGGTCGAGGCCGGCGACGTGGTGCACCAGCGCCCGGGCATCCGCCACTATCTCTTCGACTATTCGCCGGACATGGAATACCTGGAAATCGTCGGGCCCGCCGACTTCAAAAGCATCGACGTGGAACCGGTGTGCGCCATACCCCCACCCACGCCGTGGGCTTGATGCGAGTCGGGGTATTTTCATGACTTCGTGAAAGTACAGCATGTTCGCGCAACAATTGCGGCATGCCCCATACATCGAACCTGCCGCCCCTCAATCGCCAGTTTGTTGCCCACTTCGGCGAGATGGGAAGCAAGTGGGGCATCAACCGAACGGTCGGCCAGATCTACGCGCTGATCTTCATCTCGCAGCGTGCACTGCATGCCGACGAGATTTCGGAGATGCTTTCCTTTTCCCGCTCCAACGTCAGCATGGGGTTGAAGGAACTGCAGAGCTGGCGCCTGGTGCAGCTGCGTCACCAGCCCGGCGACCGGCGCGAGTATTTCGAGGCGCCCGCCGACGTGTGGGAGATTTTTCGCGTATTGGCAGAGGAACGCCGCCGCCGAGAGATCGAACCCACGCTCTCGATGCTGCGCATGGCGCTGCTGGAGAAAGCGGGCTCCGAAGAAGAGCGTCACGCGCAGGAGCGCATGCGTGAGATGTACGAGCTCATCGACCGGCTAATGAAGTGGTTCGACGATGTGCAACGCCTGTCGCCCGAGACTGCGATGCAATTGATGGGCATGGGCGCGACGGTAACGAAGGTGCTGAGTGTCAAGGATCGATTGATCGGCCGGAGCAAGGAAAAGAACACGGCGGACTGACCAGGCGAGCGTGATGCCACGACCGGGCCTCTGCCAGCGGTCCAGCGCCTAAAGGGCGAACACCCATCCTGCCCCTGCAGCCAGTACCACGACAAGCACCGGCGACAGTCGCGCATAAACCAGCAGTCCGAACGCCGCCAATGCAAGCGCGAAATCGGCGCGTGAGCGAATGGCACTCGTCCAGACCGGGTCGTACAGCGCCGCAACCAGGACGCCGACCACGGCTGCATTGATACCAGCCATGGCGCGCTGAACGCCATGGCGCTGGCGCAGTGACTCCCAGAATGGCAAGGCGCCCAGCACGAGCAGGAAGGCTGGCACGAAGATGGCCAACAGCAACGCCATGCCGCCGCCCCAACCGCCCCAAGGGGGTGGCATGACGGCACCCAGGTAAGCAGCGAAAGTGAACAAGGGACCCGGGACAGCCTGCGCCGCCCCGTATCCCGCGAGAAAAACATCATTGGAGACGAGTCCGGTTGGCACGACGCCGGCCTGCAACAGCGCCAGCACGACATGCCCACCGCCGAACACCAGGGCGCCGGCCCGATAGAACATGGTGGCGACCGACAGCGCCGGGGACTGGACCAAGGTCGCCAGCACAGGCAGCAGTACCAGGAGCGCACCAGCCAGGCCCAGCAGCACGGCACCGGTCGTCTTGCTGATGCCATAGTCACGGTGCCGCGTCGGCGCAAAGTGTCCGGTTTCGATGCGCCAGCGGCCGATGACGCCGCCCACCACGATGGCCGCGATCTGCCCCGCAGCGGAAGGCACCGCCAGCACGAACAGCGCTGCGCCAATGGCGACACCGGCGCGCAGGCGGTCGGTGCAGAGCGACTTCGCCATGCCCCATACCGCTTGCGCGACCACGGCGACTGCGGCCACTTTCAGGCCATGGACAGCCCCCGATCGCGAGAGCATGGCCCACTGGTTCACCCCGGCCGCAAAGAAAATGAGCGCGATCGCCGAAGGCAGTGTGAAGCCCAGCCAGGCCGCCAGTGCGCCGAGCCACCCCGCGCGGCCGAACCCCAGGGCGATGCCGACCTGACTGCTGGCCGGGCCGGGCAGGAACTGGCACAACGCAACCAGATCGGAATAGCTCTTGTCGTCGAGCCACCGGCGGCGTTCCACAAACTCCGCGCGAAAGTAACCCAGGTGCGCGACCGGTCCGCCAAAGGAGGTCAGCCCGAGCTTGAAGAACGCGAGAAGGACCTCGGTGACCGCGCCGCGTGACGGCGGCGCGCCGCCCTCATCATCGACGGCCGCTGCTGCTGCGGGTGGCTGGGGACCAGGAGGCTGAGAGTGGTTCATCGAAGCGGTCCGCCCGCGCACGCCGCGTGAGAAGGTCACCCCGGCGGGGTGCCTGGGGCCACTCTATTTTAAGCCCCGCGGTTTCAGGGCTTGTCCATCTTGTCGTGCCGAATGGCGTCGTCTTCCATCAGCTCGTACCACATCGCGTTGAGCACGGCGAAGGTCGCTGCCAGCGGCAGCCCCAGGATCCAGGCGAAGTACCACATGATCGATTCCTTGTTTCTTTGAACGTTTCAGTAGGCGTGGCCGCGTTCGTCGCGGATGGCATCCGCGTCGACCTTGCCCCACAGCACGTGGTAGACCCAGCTCGTGTAGGCCACGATGAGCGGGATGAAGACGACGGTCACCACCAGCATGATGAACAGCGTGAGATCGCTCGACGACGAATCCCACACCGTCAGGCTGGCGCGCGGGTCGATGGACGACGGCAGGATGAACGGAAACATCGAGGCGCCCACGCTCAGGATGATGCCGGCGATCGACAGCGCGCTGGCCAGGATCGTCAGCACCTCGCGACGCAGTTGCAACCCCGCCAGCGCGATCAGCGCGCCGACGAAGCCCAGCGCCGGAGCGGCCCACAGCCACGGCCGCGCCGCATAGTTGGCGAACCACGCGCCCTGCTGTACCACGGCGGTCTTGAGCAGTGGGTTGGACGGACCATCGACCGGCTGCACGCTGGTGACCTGGTAGCCATCGATCCAGCGCCACATCGCATACCCCGCCAGCGCGTAGAGCACCACCGTGGCAATCGCCGCCACGCTGCCGAAGCGACGTGCGCGATCGGCCACCGGACCTTGCGTCTTGAGCTGCAGCCAGGCGGCGCCGTGCATCACGAGCATGGCCACCGACACCAGGCCGCAGAGCACAGCGAACGGGTTCAGCAGGCCGAAGAAGGTGCCGTCATAGAAGATGTGCATGTCAGGCGACAGGCGGAAGGGCACGCCGCGCAGCACGTTGCCGATGGCCACGCCGAAGATCAGGGCGGGCACGAAGCCGCTGATGAAGAGCACGGCGTCCCAGCGCGCACGCCAGCTCGGGTCTTCCCGCTTGCTGCGGAACTTGAAGGCGACCGGCCGCAGGATGAGTGCCACCAGGATCGCGAACATCGCCAGGTAGAAGCCCGAAAAAGACACGGCGTAGAGCTGCGGCCAGGCCGCGAAGATCGCCCCGCCGCCCAGAATGAGCCAGACCTGGTTGCCCTCCCACACCGGGCCGACGCTGTTGATGATGACGCGGCGCTCGATGTCGTTGCGCCCCGCGAAGGGCAGCAGGATGCCGGTGCCGAGGTCGAAGCCGTCGGTCACGGCGAAGCCGATCAGCAGCACGCCGAGCAGCAGCCACCAGATCAGGCGCAGGATTTCGTAATTGATGAGGTCGTGAAGGATCATGGGGTGCTCCTGGTCAGTCGGCGGCGGTCAGCGGCGTATTTCCTACGGCGCGCAGCTCGGGTGCAGCTTCGGCGCGGTACACCGCGGGCGGCGGGACCGGATGGTCGGCAGGGCCCTTGCGGATCGCCTTGAGCATGAGCTTCATCTCGATGACGAGCAGCACGGTGTAGATGAGCGCGAAGCCCGCGATGGTGATGAGCAGCGTGGCTGCGCCCAGGCTGGAGACAGCCACTGCGGTAGGCAGCACGCCCTCGATCACCCAGGGCTGGCGGCCGACCTCGGCCACGATCCAGCCGCACTCCGCAGCGATCCAGGGCAGCGGGATCGCAAACACGGCCACCTTGAGCAGCCAGCGGTGCGCATCGAGCCGGCGGCGCACCGACAGCACGAAGAAGGTGGCGGTCAGCACGATGAAGAACATGCCCAGCGCAACCATGATGCGGAACGACCAGTACAGCGGCGCTACGGCGGGCACGGTGTCCCAGGCGGCCTTGCTGATCTGCTCGGCCGTGGCCTGCCGCGGATCGTCCACATAGCGCTTGAGCAGCAGCGCGTAGCCCAGCGACGCGCCGTCGGCCTCGAAGGCGGCGCGCGCGGACACCGGCACCGCGGCATCACTGCCAGCGGCACGGATCGTCTGCAGTGCGTCGTAGGCGCGGATGCCATCCCGAATGCGGTGTTCGGCCAGCTTCACCAGATCCTCGATGCCCGGGATCTCGGTGTCGAGCGAGCGCGTGCCGATCAGACCCATCACGGCCGGAATGTGCACCGCGAAATGCGTCTCGCGTGCTTCCTGATCGGGGAAACCGAAGACGGTGAAGGCCGCGGGCGCCGGCTCGGTCTTCCACATGGCTTCGATCGACGCGAGCTTCATCTTCTGATGCTCGGTCGACAGGTAGCCGCTCTCATCGCCCAGCACCACCACCGACAGCGAGGCCGCCAGGCCGAATGCCGCAGCGACGGTCATCGAGCGCTTGGCGAGCTGCAGGTGCCGGCCGCGCAACACGTAGTACGCCGACACGCCCAGCACGAAAATCGCCGCGACGGTGTAGCCCGCCGACACCGTGTGCACGAACTTGGCCTGCGCCACCGGATTGGTCAGCACGGCGAAGAAGTCGGTCACCTCCATGCGCATGGTCTGCGGATTGAAAGCCGAGCCGACCGGGTTCTGCATCCAGCCGTTGGCGATCAGGATCCACAGCGCCGACAGGTTCGAGCCGATGGCCACCGCCCAGGTCGTCATCAGGTGGCCGACCTTGCTGAGCTTGTCCCAGCCGAAGAAGAACAGGCCGACGAAGGTGGCTTCGAGGAAGAAGGCCATCAGCCCTTCGATGGCCAGCGGCGCGCCGAAGATGTCGCCGACGTAATGGCTGTAGTAGCTCCAGTTCATGCCGAACTGGAACTCCATGACGATGCCGGTGGCCACGCCCATCGCGAAGTTGATGCCGAAGAGCACGCCCCAGAACTTGGTCATGTCGCGCCAGACGGTGCGGCCGGTCATCACGTAGACCGTCTCCATGATCGCGAGGATCACGGCCAGCCCGATCGTCAGCGGTACAAAAAGAAAGTGGTAAAGCGCTGTGAGTGCAAACTGCAATCGGGACAGCGCGACGATATCGAGGTCCATGGAAAGTCCTTTCGTTTCTCTTCGGATCGTGGCAATTCAGTCGGGTCGCAGCGCATCGAGCGCCGCGTCGAATTCGGGGGTGCCGCGCGACAGCTCGGCGACGATGCGGCCGGCCTCCAGGCAGACCAGCCGGTCGGCCAAAGCAGCCTCGCGGCGCAAATGGGTGGCGATGAGCACGCTGCGTCCGGCGGCCTGGGCGGCCAGGCGTTCCAGCACGTCATGGGCGACGGTGGCGTCGAGCGCCTCGGTGGGCTCGTCCAGCACCCAGACACGGGGTGGGCGCAGCAGCAGGCGGGCGAGCGCGAGCCGCCGCGACTGCCCGCCCGACAGGCCCAGACCGCCCTCGCCCAGCGGTGTGTCGAGCCCGCGCGCCATCGCGCGCACATCGCCCGCCAGACCGGCAGCATCGAGCGCGATCCACAGCCGCGCATCGTCGGCGTCGGGTGCGGCCAGGCGAAGGTTGTCGCGCAGGCTATCCTGGAACAGTTCGGTGCGTTGGGTGAACAGGCTGAGCGGCGGCACCTGCACACGACCGGCGCGCGGCGTGATCTCGCCAGCCAACACCGCCAGCAACGTCGACTTGCCCGCACCGCTCGGCCCGATCAGCGCCACGCGCTCGCCGGCCTGCAGCGTGAGCGACACGCCATGCAGCACATCGACGCGGCTGCCCGCATGCGCCGCGCTCACGTCGCGCAGGCGCAGCACCTCGTCGTCGTTGGCCGCACGCGGCGGCATGGGCGCCGTCGGTACCGTCGCCATGCGGGGGCCGAGCCGGCGGGCGGCCAGCCAGCTGCGTCCGGCGTCGAGCGCTCCCCGGCGCAGCGCGGCGAAGGGCTCGACCGCCGTCAGCGCCACGAGCAGGGCGAGCGTGGCCGCCGGGGCGCCGACGCGGCCCTCACCCATCAGCATGCCGACGCCGATCAGCACCCCGACCAATGTCAGCGTGCTGGCGATGCCATAGGCCATGCCCGCCCGCGTTTCCAGGCGATGGAGACGCAGGTCGGCGCGGGCCAGGTGACGGTCGGCCACGGCAATCGCCTCGCATTGCGCCGCCAGCCGTCCGGCCATCACCAGATCGGTCTGGCCCGATACCAGGTCGACCGTGCGCGCGCGCAGCGCCTCGACGGCCAATCCGCGCTGCACCGACACCGGTCGTGCCCGCCGCGCGACCACCAGCGCGATGCCCCAGCCGGACGCGATCAGCCACAGCGCCAGCGCCACGCCCATTCCCACGCTCATGAAGCCGAGCACGACGCCCGCCAGCAGTGCCGCACCCATTGCCGAAACTGCGGGCACCCACAGCCGCAGGTAGAAGGTCTCCAGTGCGTCGATGTCGGCGGTCAGGCGAAACAGCAGGCGCGCGGGCCGCGCCAGAAGCTCGCGCGCGGCCTCGGGCTGCGCCCAGCCACGGAACAGGCGCTCACGCAAAGGTGCCAGCGCAGCGAAGGTGGCGTCGTGCGTCACCAGGCGCTCGGCATAGCGCGAGCCAGTGCGCCCCAGCGCGAGCAGGCGTATGCCTGCCGAGGGCATGAACACATCGAAACCGATGGCGGTGGCGGCCTGCAGGCCTGCGAGGGCAGTGGCCGTGATGAACCAGCCCGACAGCCCGAGCAGCGCCATGCCCATGAGCACCGTCAAGGCCGCCATGGCCGCGCCGAGCGCCAGCCGGCCGGGCTGCGCCGCGACGAAGAGCCACAGCACCGCGGCAAGGTCGTTGCGGCGCTTCATGCAGCCTCCCTCACGGCGACGGGTGCAGCATTGCCTGCCGGCTCGAGCCGGACCACGCGCCCCATGCGCGCCGCCAGCACCGGGTCGTGCGTGGCGACGATCAGCGTCCGGCCATGGCCCAGTGCCACCAGCGCGTCGGCAACGCGCAGCGCCGTGGCGGTGTCGAGGTGAGCCGTCGGCTCGTCGACCAGCAGCAGATCGGCATCGGTGCGAACGTACACGCGGGCCAACGCCAGGCGCACGGCCTCGCCGCCCGACAGGCCGGTGCCGCCCTCGCCCAGCGCCGCGTCCGGGCGGGCCTGCGTCACATGGCCCAGCGCCGCACACTGCATGGCGGCATCGGCCTGCGCGGCCGTGACGCCCGCACGGCCGAGCGCCACGTTGGCCCGTGCAGAGCCTGCGAACACGTGCGGCTGCTGGCCCATCCAGCCCATGCGTTGACGCAGCGCTGTGGCGGTGTCGCCGTTCAGTGCAACGCCGTCGATCTCCACGCTGCCTGCATCTGCCGGCACCAGGCCGGCGATCAGGCTCAGCAGCGCAGTCTTGCCCGCGCCGCTCGGTCCCAGCAGCGCCACATGCTCGCCGGGCGCAATCTGCAGGTCGAAGTCCTGGAACAGGGGTGCCTCGCCAACGTGGGTGAAGCACAGGCCCCGCAGCACGACGGACGGGCCGCTGGTGACGTGCCGGCCCTCTGTCGGCGGCACGGCGGCGGACAACGCCGCGCCCGGCAGCGCCACGCCGCCGCAGCCCAGCCGGTCGAGTTCGTCCAGCGCCGCCTCACCGGCCGCGCGGTCGTGCCAGACGCTCGAGAGGTCGCGCAGTGGCTCGAAAAAGGCCGGTGCCAGCAGCAGCACGAACAGCCCTTCGCCCAGCGTGAGCGAACGCCCCCAGGTGCCGAAACCGATCATGCCCAGCAAATGGAAACCGATATAGGCCGCCACCATGGCCACACCCAGCGCGGAGAACAGTTCCAGCACGGCCGAGGACAGGAAGGCAATGCGCAGCACCGCCATCGTGCGCTGGCGCAGGGACTGTGCCGATTCGCCCAGGCGCCGCGCTGTGGCGTCGACCGCGTCGAGCGCGCGCAAGGTGGCCAGACCCCGCAGCCGATCGAGCAGGAACGCGTTCATGCCGCCCATCTCGACCCGTTGTGCTTCGCTCGCCGCCTTGGCGCGCCAACCGACGATGGCCATGAAGAGCGGAATCAGCGGCGCAGCAACCAGCAGCACCAACGCGGCGATCCACGAGAACCAACCCACTACCGGCAGGATGACCAGCGGCACGATCACAGCACGCCAACGCGCCGGGCTGTACCGCACCAGGTAAGGCAGCACCGCTTCGGCCTGTTCGGCGACCACACTCGCCGCCTGGCCCGATGCGGCACGGCTGCGGTCCAGCGGCGAGCGTGCGGCCAGCGCGGCCACCACCTGGGCGCGCACGACCGACAACTGCGCACGCGCCTGCACGAACACCCGGCGACTGCCCCAGGCCTCGGCACCCGCGCGCAACAAACCGAGCAGCAGGATGCCGAGCGCCGGCCACCAGACCGCCTGGACGCCTTCGCCACCGCCCAGCCGCTGCACGGACCACGCCAGCAGGGCGGCCTGCGGCAGCCAGCACAACGCGGCGGCGCCCTGTACCAGGCTCCCCGCCCCGGGGTGCCGGAGCGTGCGCAAGCCCGCGGAGAGCGTCGGCTCGGAAGTAGCAGCAGTCGCAGGACGATGTATCACTTTGTTTTACCGAAATTTCAGTATTTACTGAAATTTCGTCAATCATAGACGCCTATCGCCGTCGGGACAAGGCCTGTAGGATTTCGCCCACAGGCCCTCTGGCCGGGTGCAGGCACTGGCCTCACCTGCCCGAATTCCAAACGGAACCGCCCATGAAAAAAGGGCCTGTCCAGGCCCTTTTTTTCTTCGCTCGCCGGGGTATCCCCCCGGTCGCCTCACAGCGCCAGTCGTTGGCGCGCAGCCTGGTATTCGCGCTTGAGCTTTTCCACGAACACCGCCGTTGACGTGACTTCCGTGATGGCGCCAATGCCCTGGCCCGAGCCCCAGATGTCCTTCCACGCCTTGGCCTTGCTGCCGTCGCCGCTGGCGAAGTTCATGGTCTTGAGGTCACCCTCGGGCAGGTTCGCCGGGTCCATGCCCGCTGCCACGATGCTGGGCGCCAGATAGTTGCCGTGCACGCCGGTGAACAGGTTGGAATACACGATGTCGTCTGAACTTCCGTCGACGATCGCCTGCTTGTAATCGTCGCTGGCGCGTGCCTCTTCGGTGGCGATGAAGGCCGTCCCGATGTAGGCGAAGTCGGCCCCCATGGCCTGCGCTGCCAGCACGGCACCGCCCGAGGCGATCGACCCCGACAGCGCCACCGGGCCGTCGAACCACTGGCGGATCTCCTGGATCAACGCGAACGGGCTCTTCACGCCTGCATGCCCACCCGCACCGGCTGCCACGGCGATCAGGCCGTCGGCGCCCTTTTCGATCGCCTTCTTTGCGAAGGCGTTGTTGATGACGTCGTGCAGTGTCACACCGCCGTAGCTGTGCACCGCGTCATTGACGTCGGTGCGCGCGCCCAGCGAGGTGATGACGATCGGCACCTTGTACTTCACGACCATGGCCATGTCATGCTCGAGCCGGTCGTTGCTCTTGTGCACGATCTGGTTGATGGCGAAAGGCGCCGCCGGCTTGTCCGGGTTCGCCTTGTTGTAGGCAGCGAGTTCTTCGGTGATTTCGATGAGCCACTCTTCCAGCTGCGCGGCCGGACGCGCGTTGAGTGCCGGCATCGAGCCGACCACGCCGGCCTTGCACTGTGCGATCACCAGCTTGGGGTTGCTGATGATGAACAGTGGCGAGCCGATGATGGGCAGTGGCAGGTTGGCGAGTACAGGGGGCAGTGTGGACATGGTCGATCGTCTCTTGATAAGTTATTGAATACGGGAGCGGATTTCCGAACGCAAAGGAAGCTGGAGCCCATTCTGGTTTTCCTTGTGCGACTTCTGCGTAACCTTCGCGACCTCCGCGTTCGGCGACCGCTTTCTCAGAAGGCTTCGAGCGCCAGTGCCGTCACGCTGTCGGCACCGTCGACAATGCTGTCGCGCAGTCCCGGCGCCTTGTTGAGGATGTGCTCGGCATAGAAACGCGCGGTCGCAACCTTGGCCTTCATGAAGGCGATGTCGGTACCGACCTTCTCCAGGTCTTCGGCCACCAGCAGCGAGCGCGCCAGCTGCCAGCCCGCGACCAGGTTGCCGGCAAGCATCAGGTACGGCACGCTGCCCGAAAACACCGCGTTCGGCGAGGCCTTGGTCTGGCCCGCAACGAAGTCGACCACATCGATGAAGGCCTTGCGCGCCGCCGTCAGCCGCAGCAGCACGGCCCTTGCGTCGGCGCTGTCGCGCTGCGCGAGTTCGGCTTCGGTCTGCGCGATCTGCGCGGCAATCGCCTTGGCCGTCTGGCCACCGTCGCGCGCGGTCTTGCGGCCGACCAGGTCGTTCGCCTGGATGGCCGTCGTGCCTTCGTAGATCGTCAGGATCTTCGCGTCGCGGTAGTACTGCGCGGCACCCGTTTCCTCGATGAAGCCCATGCCGCCGTGCACTTGCACCCCCAGCGAAGTCACTTCGAGGCTCATCTCGGTGCTGAAGCCCTTGACCAGCGGCACCATGAATTCATAGAAGGCGGCGTTCTGCTTGCGTGCGTCAGCGTCCGCATGATGGTGCGCGGCGTCGTAGGCCGCTGCGGCCACCGAAGCCATGGCTCGGCAGCCCTCGGTGTAGGCACGCATTGTCATCAGCATGCGCTTGACGTCCGGGTGATGGATGATGGGCGCGCTGGCGTTGATCGAACCGTCGACCGGTCGACTCTGCACGCGCTCGCGCGCATAGGCCACGGCATGCTGGTAGGCGCGCTCGGCAATCGCGATGCCCTGCATGCCCACCGCGTAGCGCGCCGAGTTCATCATGATGAACATGTATTCGAGGCCGCGGTTTTCCTGCCCGACCAGATAGCCCACAGCGCCCCCGTGGTCGCCATACTGCAGCACCGCCGTAGGCGACGCCTTGATGCCCATCTTGTGCTCGATGCTCACGCACTGCACGTCGTTGCGCGCACCCAGCGAACCGTCATTTTCCACCATGAACTTGGGCACCACGAAAAGGCTGATGCCCTTCACGCCCTCGGGTGCTCCCGTGGCGCGGGCCAACACGAGGTGCACGATGTTCTCGGCCATGTCGTGCTCGCCATAGGTGATGTAGATCTTGGTGCCGAACACCTTGTAGGTGCCGTCGGCCTGCGGCTCGGCACGGCTGCGCACGAGGCCCAGGTCGCTGCCGGCCTGCGGCTCGGTCAGGTTCATGGTGCCGGTCCATTGCCCGCTCACCAGCTTCTCGAGGTACACCGCCTTCAGCTCGTCGGAGCCGGCCGTGAGCAACGCCTCGATCGCGCCATCGGAGAGCAACGGACAGAGCGCGAAGCTCATGTTCGCCGAGTTCAGCATCTCGCCACAGGCCGCGCCGATGGTCTTGGGCAAGCCCTGTCCGCCGAAATCACCCGGATGCTGCAGCCCCTGCCAGCCACCGGCCGCGTACTGCATGAAGGCTTCCTTGAAGCCGGGCGTGGTCGTGACCACGCCGTCCTTGAACGACGAGGGATTGCGGTCGCCGGCCACATTCAATGGCGCCACCACATCCTGATTGAAGCGCGCACATTCTTCAAGCACCGCCTGCGCGGTATCGAGTCCGGCCTCTTCGAGGCCGGGCATCTGCGCGACCTGCGCGATGTTTGCGAGGTGCTCGATGTCGAACAGCATGTCCTTGATCGGGGCGATATAGCTCATGAGGGGTCTCCAGATACGAAAAAGGCACCGCGAACGATGCCTTGTGGGACAAACGGTTGCCCGCGCTTACAGGGCCTTCACCAGCTCCGGCACGGCCGTGAACAGGTCAGCCACCAGGCCATAGTCGGCCACCGAGAAGATCGGCGCTTCCTCGTCCTTGTTGATCGCGACGATCACCTTGGAGTCCTTCATGCCGGCCAGATGCTGGATCGCGCCGGAGATGCCCGCGGCGATGTAGAGCTGCGGCGCGACGATCTTGCCGGTCTGGCCCACCTGCCAGTCGTTCGGGGCATAGCCCGCGTCGACTGCCGCGCGGCTGGCGCCCAGGCCCGCGTTGAGCTTGTCGGCCAGTGGCGTCATCACTTCGGTGAACTTCTCGGCGCTGCCCAGCGCACGTCCGCCGGAGACGATGATCTTGGCGGCGGTCAGTTCGGGGCGGTCGCTCTTGGTGACCTCGCGGCCCACGAAGCTCGACTTGCCGCTGTCGGCCACGCCTTCGGCGGTCTCGACGGTCGCAGTGCCACCCGTGGCTGCAGCCGCATCGAAGCCGGTCGTACGCACGGTGATCACCTTGGTTGCGTCGCTGCTCTGCACGGTGGCAATTGCATTGCCGGCGTAGATCGGGCGCTCGAAGGTGTCTGCGCTCACGACTTGCGTGATGTCGGAGATCTGCGCCACGTCCAGCTTGGCGGCCACGCGCGGTGCGACGTTCTTGCCGTTGGCAGTCGAGGGGAACAGGATGTGGCTGTAGTTCGCCGCGATGGCGAGCACCTGCGCGGCCACGTTCTCGGCCAGGTTCTCGGCCAGGCTGGCGCTGTCGGCCACGATGACCTTGGCGACGCCGGCGATCTGCGCGGCAGCCTTGCCAGCCTCGGCGGCGTTGGCACCGGCGACGAGCACGTGCACGTCGCCACCGCAGGCGAGCGCCGCGGTCACGGTGTTGAGGGTTGCCGGCTTGATGCTGGCGTGGTCGTGTTCGGCAATGACTAGTGCGCTCATGTTCAGATCACCTTCGCTTCGTTCTTCAGCTTGTCCACCAGCGTGGCCACGTCGGCCACCTTGATGCCCGCGCCACGCTTGGGCGGCTCGCTGACCTTGAGGGTCTTCAGGCGGGGCTTGACGTCCACCCCCAGGTCTTCGGGCTTGAAGACGTCGAGCGTCTTCTTCTTGGCCTTCATGATGTTGGGCAGCGTGACGTAGCGCGGCTCGTTCAGGCGCAGGTCGGTGGTAATGACCGCAGGCAACGTGAGCGTGAGTGTTTCCATGCCGCCGTCGACTTCGCGCGACACGGTGACCTTGTCGGCAGCCAGGTCGATCTTCGAGGCAAACGTGGCCTGCGGCAGATCGGCCAGTGCGGCGAGCATCTGGCCCGTCTGGTTGGCGTCGTCGTCGATCGCCTGCTTGCCCAGGATGATCAGCTGCGGCTGTTCCTTGTCGACCAGCGCCTTGAGCAGCTTGGCGACGGCCAGCGGCTGGAGTTCTTCGGTGGTCTCGACCAGGATGCCGCGATCGGCGCCGATGGCCATGGCCGTGCGCAGGGTTTCCTGGCACTTGGCGTCGCCGCAGGAAACGGCGATGACTTCAGTGACGATGCCCTTTTCCTTCAGGCGGACCGCTTCTTCGACGGCAATCTCGTCGAAGGGGTTCATGCTCATCTTGACGTTGGCAATGTCCACGCCGGTGCCGTCACTCTTGACGCGGACCTTGACGTTGTAATCGACGACCCGTTTGACAGGTACCAGAACCTTCATTGGCTTGACTCCGTTGAAATGCAAAACTGAATGGATTCGGAACAGCCAACCATTCTAGGGGTCGACTTTCCACGAGGCTTGTCGCTTCCTGTCACCAGCGCTGCAATGCCACCGGCAGGAAAAAGAACGATCGTGCTTTTCTGCAATTATAGAGGAGCTTCGCTTTTGGGCAAGAACTCTTGCGGCACCGACTCCACGCGCAGCACCCGCTGCGGATAAGGAATGTCGATGTGCGCCTGGCGCAGGGCCGCCAGGATCGCGATGTTGATGGCCGAACGCACGTTGTCCTTGCCCTTGTCGGGGTCGGCCACCCAGAACAGCAGGCTGAACTCGAGCCCGTCCGGCGCGAAATTGACCAGGTAGGCGACCGGCGCCGGATCGGTCATCACGCGCGGCTGCGCGCTGGCCGCGTCGCACAGGATGGCCTGCACCTGGGCCACGTCGCTGTCGTAGCCCACCACGATGTTGGTCGTGATGTTGAACTTGCGGTCGGCCAGCGTGAGGTTCTCCACCCGGCTGGTGATGAGCGACTCGTTGGGCACGATCGCCTCGCGGCCGTTGCCCGCGCGGATGAGCGTGTAGCGCGTCTTGATGTCGGTGATGCGGCCCTCGAAGGCATCCACCTTCACGTTGTCGCCAATGCGGATCGAACGCTCCAGCAGGATGACGAAGCCGCTCACATAATTGGCAGCGAGCTTCTGCAGGCCGAAGCCCAGGCCCACACCCAACGCGCCACCGAGCACCGACAGTGCGGTGAGGTCGACGCCCACGGCCGACAGCGCGAACAGCAGGCCGATGAGCATCAGCAGGGCACGCACGGCATTCGACGCCACCTTGCGCATCGACAGGTCGGTCACGGCCTGGTGCAGGATGCGCTTCTCGATGGTCGCCGCGATCCACAGCGCGATCACCAGCACCAGCGCCGCCGAGAGCACGCCTTCGAAGATGGTGCGCACGCTCACGCGCGTCTTGCCGAAAGCCAGCGTGATGTTGTCGAGCTCGGCGAGCACCGGCGGCAGCAGGCCGACGATCCAGAGCACCGCACCGATCCAGGCGATCCACGAGATGGTGCGTTCGATCAGGCGCACCAGCGCCGACGCTGGAAACACGGCGCGCAGCACGCGCGCAAACAGCCGGATGGCCGCCAGCGACAGGAAAACCGACACCGCGATGCGCAGCACCAGCACGGGCTGGTATTCGAGCACCAAGCGCCGCGTGAGGTCGGTCAGAAGCAGCGCAAGCAGCGGGAACAGCAGTCCATCGACGATGCGAACGCCGAACCAGATGGAGTCCTTGGGCTGGTCCCGCCCGAACCAGCGGCACACGCCCCAGGCCACGGCGATGCAAAGGGCCAGCGCAGCGAGTTCGATCCAGACGCTGCGGGCATGGATCTGTTGGATTCGTTCGGTGAAGTCGCTGAAATTCATTCGGAAGGGTTCAGAGATCGGCCAGCTCGCGCAGGTGAAGTTCGACACAGCGCGCCAGTGCGTCGAGGTTGTATCCGCCTTCAAGCAACGAGACGATGCGGCCCTGCGCATGGCGGCGGGCCACGTCGCGCACGCGGGCGGTGATCCAGGCAAAGTCGTTTTCGTTCATGTTGAGCTGGCCCATCTCGTCGTCGCGGTGCGCATCGAAGCCGGCGCTCACGAAGATCATCTGCGGGCGGAATTCTTCCAACCGCGGCATCCACATCATCTCGATGAGTTCGCGCACGTCCATGCCCTTGGTGTAGGCCGGCACGGGCAGGTTGAGCATGTTGGCGGCGGGATGCTCCGTGTCGGAATACGGATAGAACGGATGCTGGAAGATGCCGACCATGAGCACCCGGGGGTCGTTGGCAAGGATGTCCTCGGTGCCATTGCCGTGGTGCACGTCGAAGTCGACCACGGCCACACGTTCCAGGCCGTGAACGTCCAGCGCATGCAGCGCCGCAATGGCGACGTTGTTCAGGAAGCAGAAGCCCATCGCCTTTTCGCGGCAGGCGTGGTGGCCGGGCGGACGCACGGCGCAGAAGGCATTTTCCAGTTCGCCGGCCATCACCGCGTCGGTGGCGGCAATGGCCGCACCGGCAGCCCGGCGCGCAGCCTGCACGGTGTCGCGCATGAGCAGCGTGTCGGGGTCGAGCATCGCATGGCCCGGACCGCCCGCGGGCACATCGGCGATCAGGCGTTGGGTGAGTTCCTGCAGATGTTCGAGGTGTGCCACGGTGTGTGCACGCGTGATCTGCGGCAAGGTCGCCAGCGGCACCTCGCCATGCGTGAGCGCATCGCCCACGCCAGTCAGCAGCAGGCGGTCCTCGATGGCATCGAGGCGCTGCGGACATTCCGGATGCCCGCCGCCCATGTCGTGTTTCCAGCAGTCGCGGTGAGTGAAGTAGCCGGTTTTGCCCATGTCTCTGTCGCCCGAGCGCCCTCTCGCGCGCAACGGCTGACGCCCCAGGTTATTGTTTGAATGACACCGTGCGAACTGCCCACAGAGCAGCCACCCAGGTTGCATGTTCAGCTTACCACGGGGGCTACGCCGGCGAGGCTGGGGTGGGCCTGCAGATCGCCCGTGGCAGGGCGGCACAATCCAGCGATGCGCCGCACCTTCTTTCGCACCGCCTCTCCCGTCGTTGCCGGGCCCACCTCACGCACCCTGCCCTGCGCGCTGTCGCTGGCGTCGCTGTCGATTGCATCGCTGTCGATGGCGTTGTGCGCGCCGGCACTGGCGCAGCACGAGCGCAAGGCAACGCAGAGCCAGCGCGCGAACGCTGCGGCACCTGCCAGACCGGCCACGAAGTCGTCCGCCAAGCCCACGACCAAACCCGCGACCAGGTCTGCCGTCCGCGCACCGACGGCCGCGCGCAGCGGCCCGTTGTACGCCACGCGTGACGACGCCATGCAGTTCGCCGACGACGTGGCGACCAGACGCAACCTGGACCCTGCATGGGTGCGTACCACCATCGGCCGCGCGCGGTTGCTGCCTGGCGTGCCGCGGCTGATGCTCCCGCCCGCGCGCGGCACGCCGAAGAACTGGCGCGCCTACCGCAGCCGCTTCATCGATCCGGTGCGCATCGCTGCCGGCGTGCGATTCTGGCGTGCCAACGCGGCCACGCTGGCACGGGCAGAAGCGCAGTTCGGCGTACCGTCGGACATCATCGTGGGCATCGTCGGCGTGGAGACCATCTACGGCCAAAACATGGGCAGCTTCCGCGTGATCGACGCGCTGGCCACGCTGGCCTTTGACTTCCCGCAGGCGCACCCACGCGCTGCCGAACGCCAGGCTTTTTTCCGCGACGAACTCGAAAGCTTCCTGAGCCTGGAGAGCCGCACCGCGACCGACCCGATGGCACCGCTGGGCAGCTACGCAGGCGCCATGGGCATGCCGCAGTTCATGCCCAGCAGCATCGCCAAGTACGCGATCGACTTCGATGGCGACGGCCGCATCGATCTGGTGAACGACCCGGCCGACGTGATCGGTTCGGTGGCCAACTACTTTCGGGCCTTCAACTGGCAGCCGGGCATGCCCGCGCTCTACAGCGTGTCGTTCGACCCAGCCACACTCGACCTCGACGCCCTGCTGGCGCCCGACATCCTGCCGACCTTCAGCGCGGCCAGCTTCCGCGCCAAGGGTGCGTTGCTCGACGCCCAGGGCCAGCGGCACACCGGCCCACTGGCACTCATCGAACTGCAGAATGGCGACGACGCGCCCACGTTCGTGGCCGGCACCGAGAACTTCTATGCCATCACGCGCTACAACTGGAGCAGCTACTACGCCATGTCGGTGATCGAACTCGGCCAGGAGATTCGTGCCGCCATGGCGCCCTGATCTCCATGCGGCAGATGAACGCGATGCATGCCATCAAGCCTTCCGGCCTCGCCACCTGGACCTCTGCATGGCTGGCGCTGGAACTCGAGCCCGACGGCGCGCTGCGCGACCAGCTACTGGCCGCCTACGCCGAGCCACAGCGCCACTACCACACGCTGCAGCACCTCGACGAATGCCTGGACTGGTTTGCCCGGATGCAGTCCGAAGCCGAACGGCCGGCCGAGGTCGCGCTCGCACTTTGGTTTCATGACGCGGTCTACGATGTGCACGCGCACGACAACGAGGCGCGCAGCGCCGACTGGGCGCAAGCCGCGCTCGCCCATGCAGGCGCGGACCCAGCGGTCGCCCGGCGCGTGCATGCGCTCGTCATGGCGACCCGGCACGAGGAGCGCCCCGACGGCCCCGACGCCGAATTGCTGATCGACATCGACCTGTCGATTCTCGGCGCGCCAGTCGAGCGCTTTGCGCAATACGAGCAGCAGGTCCTTGCTGAATACGCGCACGTGCCCGCTGCCGTGCGCACGCCACGGCGGCGCACGATCCTCCAGCGCTTTCTCGACCGCCCGACGCTCTATCTCACGCCCCCCATGCACGCGCTGCTGGAGATGCCCGCGCGTTGCAACCTGGCACGCTCGATGGCCGCACTGGCCTGAACGCGCGTCGCATCCGCTCTTCAAACAACCGAACAGGAGACCGACATCCATGACCTACCTGCTCGCCCTTGACCAGGGCACCTCCAGCTCCCGCAGCATCGTGTTCGACCGCCAAGGCCAGATCGTGGCCATGGCGCAGAAAGAGCTCACGCAGATTTACCCCCGCCCTGGCTGGGTCGAGCACGACCCCATGGAAATCTGGAACAGCCAGTTGGCCACCGCGCGTGAAGTGCTGGCCAAGGCCGGTCTGCAGGCGCGCGACATCCATGCCATCGGCATCACCAACCAGCGCGAAACCACGCTGCTGTGGAACCGCAAGACCGGCCAACCGGTGCACCACGCCATCGTCTGGCAGGACCGCCGCGCCGAGCCGCTGTGCGCCAAGTTGCGGGATGCGGGCCTGGCCGACACCATCCGCGACAAGACCGGCCTGGTGATCGACGCCTACTTCTCCGGCACCAAGCTGCGCTGGCTGCTCGACCACGTGCCGGGCGCGCAGGCGCAGGCCGAGCGTGGCGAGCTCGCCTTCGGCACAGTCGACAGCTGGCTGATCTGGCAGCTCACCGGCGGCAAGGTCCACGTGACGGACGTGAGCAATGCCTCGCGCACCATGCTCTTCAACGTGCATGCCAATGCCTGGGACGTCGATCTGCTCGAAGCCCTGGACATTCCCGCGGCGCTGCTGCCCGAGGTGAAGCCGTCGAGCGCGCACTTCGCCCATACCGATGCCACCCTGCTCGGCCAGTCGCTGCCCATCGGCGGCGTGGCGGGCGACCAGCAAAGCGCCCTGTTCGGCCAGGCCTGCTTCGAGGCCGGCATGGCCAAGAACACCTACGGCACGGGCTGCTTCCTTCTGATGCACACCGGCGATGTGTTCCAGCCGTCGCACAACGGCCTGCTCGTGACCAGCGCGGCACAAACCAGCGCACAGCCTCGCTACGCGATGGAAGGCAGCGTGTTCGTCGGCGGTGCCGTCGTGCAGTGGCTGCGCGATGGCCTCAAGGCGATCAAGGGCAGCGCAGAGGTGCAGTCGCTCGCCGAGAGCGTGCCCGACGCAGGAGGGGTGATGATGGTGCCCGCCTTCACCGGCCTGGGTGCACCCTACTGGCACGCCGACGCGCGCGGCACCATCACCGGCCTGACGCGTGGAACCACCGTCGCACACATTGCTCGCGCCGCGCTGGAGAGCATTGCCTACCAGAGCGCGGCCCTGCTGCAGGCGATGAGCCGCGATGCGCAGGCCGCCGGGGGTGCACCGGTGTCCGAGCTTCGCGTGGACGGCGGCGCCTGCGTCAACGACCTGCTCATGCAGTTCCAGGCCGACCTGCTCGGCATCCCGGTGGTTCGCCCCGAGGTCACTGAAACCACCGCGCTGGGCGCCGCCTACCTGGCCGGCCTGTCGACGAGCGTGTACGGCGGGGTTGACGAGATCTCCAAGCTCTGGCGGGTCGAACGCCGCTTCATGCCGACGCTGGGCCGTCCGCAGGCGCAAGAAGCCATGGCACGCTGGGAGCACGCGGTGCGGCAGGCCACGGCGGCCTGAGCGCCTGCGCTGAAGGCCGAAAGCCTTTTTGCTTGGGCAATCACCGGCCGCGCGCAGGCGGACAATCGGGCTGCAACGTATGCCCCGATGAACGATCCACACTCCCCGCCACCCGACGCCGCACGCCAGCATGAAGAAATGCGTGAATGGAGCGCGCGCCGCAGCCGCAGCGAATGGAAACTGTCGGATGAAAAGGCCTTCCAGGCGTGGCTGGCCGGTGATCCAAAGCGCCTGGCGGCGCTCACGCAATGGGAAGAAGGCGAGCCATGCTCCCCAGAGCCGATTCCGCCCGAGGCCATCGCCATGCTGCGACGCCAGCTGGCGCGCGACCGGGCCGAAGAGACAGACCGTCGGTCGTCGATCCAGTCCCTGCGCCCGCGCGCCTTGCGCCCGGGCGTGGCACTCACTGCGCTGATCATGGTGGCAGCCGCCGCCGCATTGCTGGGCTGGCAGAATTGGCAGGCCCGACCGGTGTACACCGCCGCGTTCGATGCGCCTGACGGCCAGCCCAATGATGTGCGCCTGCCCGATGGCAGCCGCCTTCGGCTCGACGCCGCCACGCATCTGGAGGTCCATTACTACCGTCAACGCCGCGAACTCTCGTTGCGGGACGGCCGGGTTTCACTCACGGTGCGCAACGACATCGACCGCCCGTTCGACGTCCTGGCCGGCCCGCTGCGGGTCCAGACACCGGGCGCGCGCTTTGCCGTGCAGCACACGCCAGAGGTCGCCGGCCGTGACGGGGTGCAGGTGAGCGTCGAGCAAGGCCGCGTCGGCCTGATGCAGCGCAACGACGATCCATCGGCCGAGCCCGCTGCGGTGCTGCAGGGCGGCCAGCAGATCGCGAGCGACCGGCAGGGTCACATGGGGCCTGTCATGCCCTTGCCGTCAGCGAGCTGAGCAAGGACGAGGGTGAGGCCAGGGGCGAGGTGCGTTACTTTCCCACCAGCTGGACGAAGCGCTCCGCCTCGAAGCTTTCCTCGCGCGCCGCATCGCACGGCACGCAGTCGTCGGTCTTGCCCGGCTGGGCTGCGAGCTTTTCGATGGCCTGCCAGAGCAGCGCGATCTGGTGCTCCTGTCCCGCAGCGCTGTCGATCAGGCCGCGCATGGCCTGGCTCAGCGGGTCGTCCTCGAGCGTGATGCCGTAGGCGTTGAACTTGCGCCGGTCGTTGGAAGTCACGTCCGGGCTGGCCCCCGCCTTCGAGAGGATGATGCGCGCCGGAATGCCCACGGCGGTCGCTCCCGCGGGCACCGGCTTGATGACCACTGCGTTGCTGCCGATCTTGGCGCCATCCCCCACCACGAAGCCGCCGAGCACCTTGGCGCCCGCGCTCACCACCACATCACGACCCAGTGTCGGATGGCGCTTGACGCCCTTGTAGAGCGAGGTACCGCCCAGCGTGACGCCCTGGTAGATGGTGCAGCCGTCACCGATCTCGGCGGTCTCGCCGACCACCACGCCCATGGCATGGTCGAAGAACACACGCTCGCCGAGCCTGGCGCCCGGGTGGATTTCGATGCCGGTCACCCAGCGTGAGAACTGCGAGACGAAGCGGCCACACCACTTGAGCCCATGCGTCCAGCACCAGTGCGCCGCACGATGCAGCACCACGGCATGGAAGCCGGGGTACAGGGTGATCACTTCCCAGTGCGAACGCGCGGCCGGGTCGCGATCGAGGATGCACTGGATGTCGGAACGCAGGCGCGAGAACATGGATAGGGTCGTTGTAGGTACGGCGGCAGATGAGTCTAAAGGTTCGCGTCGTCGCCCGTGGCCGCGGGGGGCCTGGACTCGGCCATGGCCTTGGCGATGCCGCGCAGGATGTGGATTTCTTCGGGCGTGGGCTGGGCGCGGTTGAAGAGCTGCTGCAGCCGCGGCATCAGCTTCTTGGGCGCGGCCGGGTCGAGAAAGCCGATCTGCACCAGCGAGCGTTCCCAGTGGTCGAGCATGCCGGCGACCGCCCGGGCGTCGGCCGCCTGCATGGGCGCCGTCGCCTCGTGCACCGGAAAGCCGCCCAGCGCCAGGCGCCATTCGTAGGCGATCAGCTGAATGGCCGCACCCAGGTTGAGCGAGCCGAACTTCGGATCCGCCGGGATGCTCAGCGCCACGTTGCAGCGGTAGACGTCCTCGTTGCGCATGCCGAAGCGCTCGGAGCCGAAAAGAAAGCCGACGTGCTGCGGCGGGTCGCTGCGGGCCAGGGGCTCGAGGTGCTCGCGCGGCGTGCGGGTCGGCGGACCGAAGTCCCGCGGGATCATCGCCGTCGCGCACAGGTGGGTGACGCCATCGAGCGCCTCGTCGAGCGTCTCGACGATGCGGGCGTTGGCCAGCACGTCGAGGGCGCCGCTGGCGCGCTGGATGGTTTCTTCGCGCCGCAGCACGTTGGCCCAGCGGGGCGCCACCAGCACGAGGTCGCCGAAGCCCATGGTCTTCATGGCGCGGGCGGCGGCGCCGACGTTGCCGGCGTGGCTGGTCTGGATCAGGATGAAGCGGGTGCGCATGGAAGCTAACGAAAAAGACGGGTACAACCCGAAAAAGCGGCAAGCCGGTAAAATGCCCCGATTCTCGCCGCCCGCATCGCCGGACCGCATTTCCCGGGCCCCTGCCCCACCTGCTCTTCCCACAATCCATGTCGTCGCCCAATCTCCATCCCATGCTCAACGTGGCCGTCAAGGCCGCCCGCGCCGCCGGTGCCATCATCAACCGCGCTGCGCTGGACGTCGAAGCCGTTCGCATCTCGCAAAAGCAGGTCAACGACTTCGTGACCGAGGTGGACCACGCAGCCGAGCAGGTCATCATCGAGACCCTGCTGACCGCGTACCCGGGCCACGGCATCCTCGCGGAAGAGTCGGGCAACACGCACGGCGCGCAGGATTCGGAATTCGTCTGGATCATCGATCCGCTCGACGGCACCACCAACTTCATCCACGGTTTCCCGTTCTACTGCGTGTCGATCGCCCTGGCCGTGCGCGGCAAGATCGAGCAGGCGGTGGTCTACGACCCGAGCCGCAACGACCTGTTCACGGCCACCAAGGGCCGCGGCGCCTACATGAACGACCGCCGCCTGCGCGTGAGCAAGCGCACCCGCCTGACCGAATGCCTGATTTCCACGGGCTTCCCTTTCCGCGCCGGCGACAACTTCAAGCAGTACCTGGCCATCATGGCCGACGTGATGCCGAAAATGGCCGGTCTGCGCCGCCCCGGCGCCGCAGCGCTCGACCTGGCCTACGTGGCGGCCGGCTTCACCGACGGCTTCTTCGAAACCGGCCTCCAGCCGTGGGACGTGGCGGCGGGCTCGCTGCTGGTGACCGAGGCGGGTGGCCTGGTCGGCAACTTCACGGGCGAACCGGAATTCATGGAACAGCGCGAATGCCTGGCCGGTGCACCGCGCATCTACGGCCAGCTGGTGCCGCTGCTCGCCAAGTACTCCAAGTTTGCCGGGGTCGACGACAAGATGCGTGCGAGCGACCGCATGCGTGCCGTGTCGGCGTCGACCAAGCCCAACGCCGACGAATCCGTGGACCTGTACGCACGCAGCACCGTGACCGAACTGGACGCGCCCGAAGCCGAAGCACCCGCTGCAGCCGCACCGGCCGCGCCTGTGCAGCGCAAGCTCACGCGCATCCGCCGCGACGCACCTGACGCGCCGCGCGAACCCAACGGAAACGGCAACACCGGCGCCTGATGCAGCGCGAGGGCGCGGCCGGTCGGTTTCGCGCGGCACTGCGTGTCGCGTTGAGCCACTACATCACCAACGGGATGTCCGTTGCGTTCGGGCTCCTGCTGATTTCTGCCGGGGTCCATTTCTGGCTGGGCACGGCCGCCGGCGCGGCTGCAGCCGTGGGCGTGATCGTGGCTTCGCCGCCCGACCTTGCCGCGCCGCGCCGCGGCAAGTTCCTGCAGATGCTGCCGGCACCGCTGATCAGCCTGCCGCTCTTCTTCGGCGTGCAGTTGCTGCACGCAGCGCCGATCCGGCTGGGCCTGCTGCTCGTGCCGGCCACTTTTTTCGCCTTCATCCTGATGGCCTGGGGCAAGCGTGGCATCCCGATCGCCATCGCGATCATGCTGGCGATGGTGTTCTCCATCGCCACGCAAAAGCCCGCGGATTTCGATGAAGCGGTCCACCGGTCGCTGCTATTCGGCCTGGGCGCCGGCTTGTACGTGGTCTACGCCACGCTGGCCAACCTGGCACTCAACGCCCGCTACCGGGTGCAGGCCATCGCCGACGTGCTGCTCTCGCTCGCACAGCTCATGCGAACCGAAGCCCAGCAGTTCAGCGCACGCGACGACACCCACGACATCCGCGACGTGCCCGCACCGCTGCTGGGCCAGCTGCTGCGCCAGCAGGCGGCGCTGGCCGACCAGATGCAGGCCACGCGCGATCTGGTGCTCGAATCGCCACGCACCCCGCGGCGCCAGAAGCTCGCGGGCATGCTGGTGGTGCTCATCGAAATGCGCGACCAGTTGCTTGCCAGCGAGCTCGACCTCGACGCACTGCGACTGGACTCCGCCCACGCCAGCGCGCTGGTCGAAATGCGCCATGTGATGGAGGCCCTGGCCGACGACACCGCCGCGCTGGCCGACGCCCTGCTGATGGGTCGCACGCCACCGCGTGTGGTCGACCGGCGACCTCGTCTGACGGAGATTCGCGTGACCGACACGCCCGGCACGCGCGTGCTGGCCGGACCGACCCCTGCGATGCTGGCACGCGGCCTGGCCAGCCGCATCGGCCACATCAACGACGAAGTGGTGCGCCTGTCGGCCATGGCGCGGGGCGAGCTCGCACCCGACCTCGCGGTGGTGCGCGCCAACTGGCAGATGTTCGTGAGCCCGACCGCCTGGTCGCTGCGGCCGTTCGCCACGCTGTGGCGCTGGGACGCACCGCCGCTGCGCCACGCCATCCGTGCGGCACTGGCGATGGCGGTGGGCTATGCCATCGCCGTGTCGCTGCCCTGGGGCTCGCACGACTACTGGATCCTGTTGACCATCGTGGTGGTGCTGCGCGGCAGCCTGTCGCAGACGCTGGAGCGTCGCAACCACCGGGTCGCCGGCACGCTGCTGGGCTGCGTGCTTGCCGTGGGGCTGCTCTCGGCCCACCCCAGCGGCCTGGCGCTGCTGATCGCGCTGACGCTGGCACAGGCCGTGGCGCACGGTTTTGCGGTGCGGCGCTACATGATCACCGCCGTCGCCGCCACCGTGCTCGGCCTGACGCAGGCCCACATGCTCAACACCGGGGTCAGCACCACCTTCGCGCTGGTCGAACGCGTGGCCGACACACTGATCGGTGCCACGCTGGCCTGGGCCTTCTGCTACGTGCTGCCGTCCTGGGAACGTACCCAGCTGCCGGCACTGGTGGCACGCACGCTCAAGGCGCAGGCGCACCATGCGCGGCTGGCGCTCGGCCTGGGCCAGTTGCATGCGATCGACAGCAGCCCCGAACTCGAATGGCGGCTGGCGCGGCGCGAGGCCTTCGACAGCCTGTCTGCACTGGTGCAGGCCACGCAGCGCTCGCTGTCCGAACCGCGTGCGGTGCGTCCGCCGATCGAGCCGCTGGAGCATCTGCAGGCGCACAGTTACCAGTTGCTCGCGCAGCTCAGCGCAGTGAAATCCATGCTGGTGCTGCGGCGGGACCGACTCACGCCGGCCGAGGTCGAGGGGCCGCTGGCGCGCACGGCCGCACGAATTGAAGAAGCGATCGGAACTGCGCCGCGCACAGGCACTCACACCCCCGAGAGTCCCGGTGCGAGCACCCTGGCCGGCCCGGTGCCACTGCCCGACCCGTTCGACAACGACATCAGCCCCTGGCTGCTGCGCCGGCTCGACCTCGCGACCGCCCTCGCCACGCAATTGCGCGACGACGCGGCACGCATCCTGCAACCCCTTAGCGAGAAAAGCACACCCCCCGCCTGATGACCAAGGAAATGATCCTCTCCCATCCGTGGTTCGGCCCGATCGTGGCCGCACTGATCGCCATTCCGCTCGCCCTGCTGCTGCACCGGCTGAGTGTGATCGTGCTGCGCCGCGTGACACGCAGCACGCCTGCACTGCACATGATGCTGCTCAAGATCAGCGCACCGGCGCGCTTCGTGCTGCCGCTCATCGCGCTGCAGGCGGTATGGCAAGGAGCACCGGACGACCTGAAGTTCATCGCCAGCATTCGCCATGTCAACGGCCTGCTGCTCATTGCGACCAGCACCTGGCTGGCCGCGCGTGCCGTCAATGGCATTGCCGACGGTGTGCTCGCACGCAACCCCTACGACGTGTCGGACAACCTGCGCGCGCGCAGCATCCTCACCCAGACGCGCGTGCTTGCGCGCACCGCCAGCAGCGTGCTGGTCGTCGCCGGCGCGGCCATGATGCTCATGACCTTTCCTGGCGCGCGGCAGGTCGGTGCCAGCCTGCTGGCGTCGGCGGGCGTCATCGGTATCGTGGCCGGCCTGGCGGCCAAGCCGGTGTTCAGCAACCTGATCGCCGGCCTGCAGATCGCGCTGGCCCAGCCGATCCGCATCGACGACGTGCTGGTGGTCGAAGGCGAATGGGGCCGGGTCGAGGAGATCACCGGCACCTTCGTCGTGCTGAAGATCTGGGACGACCGGCGCCTCATCCTGCCGCTGTCGTATTTCATCGAGAAGCCGTTCCAGAACTGGACACGCCATTCGTCTCAACTGCTTGGCTCGGTCTTCATCTACGCCGACTACAGCATGCCACTGGCACCGCTGCGCGAGGAGGTCGAGCGGCTGGTCAAGGCTGCGCCGCAATGGGACGGGCGCTTCTTCAACCTGCAGGTGACCGACACCACCGAACGCACCATGCAGCTGCGCGTGCTGTGCACGGCCGCATCGTCGTCGCTCGCCTTCGACCTGCGCTGCGCGGTGCGCGAAGGCGTGATCGACTTCATGCAGCGCGAGTACCCGCAGGGGCTGCCACGCCTGCGGGTGGAAGAATCGGCCGGCGCCCCAGAACGGCCCGCCGATGCGCCCGTGCCCCTGCGTTCCGCACCGCCGACACTGCCGCCGAACGCGGTGTAAAACTGTTCTCAGAAAACCGCTCCATGAAGACCTCCATCATTCAACGCGCCCTCCTGGCCCTCGCCTGCGCGGCGCCCCTGATCGCCGCGCAGGCGCAGGCACTCGATACCCCACTTCGCATCGTCGTGGGCTATGCACCGGGTGGCGCGACCGATCGCGTGGCGCGCATCGTAGGTGAAAAGCTTGGAGCCAGGCTCGGCGTGCCGGTCATCGTCGACAACAAGCCCGGTGCCGGTGGCCGCCTGGCAGCACAACAGGTCAAGACCACGCCCGCCGGGCAGAACGTGATCATGCTGGCCAACCCGGCCGTGATGGTGGTCGCGCCCCTGGTGTTCAAGGACAACGGCTACGACCCCGACAAGGACTTCGTGCCCGTGTCGTACGTCAACGATTACGAGTTCGCACTGTCGGTGGCCGCTGCCGTGCCGGTGCGCGAACTGTCGCACCTGATCGCATGGATGCGGGCGAACCCGTCGCAGGCCAATGTGGGCGTGCCGGCAACGGGCAGCCTGCCGCACTTCTTCGCACTCATGCTCGGCGACAAGGCCAGCGTGAAGACCGAAGTCATCGGTTACCGCGGCTCCGGCCCGCTTATGACGGACCTGATCGGGGGCCAGGTGCCGATTGCGGTCGACACCTTCGACACCGTCATCCCCCAGCACGAGGCAGGCAAGCTGCGCGTCCTCGCGATCTCTGGCGCCAAACGCTCGGCTTTCGCGCCCGACGTGCCGACCTTCAAGGAGGCCGGCCTCGACCTGGTCGCCACGGGCTGGAACACCTTTTTCGCACCGGCCACGATGCCCAGGGCCAAAGTGGCGCGCATCGCGCAGGCCGTGCGCGACGTCATGCAGGACCCGGACACCCAACGCCAATTCAAGGACGCGCGCCTGGTGCCCGTGGTGAGCACGGCCGAGCAGACCACCACCATGCTGCGTGCCTACCGCGCGCAATGGGCACCGGTGGTGCAGAAGTCGGGCTACCAGCCCTGACGGCAGGCCAGCAATCCAGTCGTTCGCAGGACCCCTTCATGCAAAGACCCAACATCATCTTCATCGTGGCCGACGACCTCGGCCATGCCGATCTCGGCTGCTATGGCGGGCGCGACGCCGCGTTCGGCCCGGTCTCGCCCGTGCTCGATGGCCTGGCGGCCAAGGGCATTCAGTTCACGCAGGGCTATGCGAACTCGCCGGTGTGCTCGCCCACCCGCTTCGCGATGATCACCGCGCGCTACCAGTACCGCCTGCGCGGCGCGGCAGAGGAGCCGATCCGCAGCGGCAACCGCGACAGCACCACGCTCGGCATGCCTCCCGACCATCCGACGCTGCCCTCGCTGCTGCGGGCGCAGGGCTACCGCACCGCGCTCATCGGCAAGTGGCACCTGGGCTACCCGCCGGCCTTCGGGCCGTTGCGTTCGGGGTACGACGAATTCTTCGGGCCGATGTCCGGTGGCGTCGACTACTTCACCCATTGCGATTCGCGCGGCACGCACGACCTCTGGGCCGGCGAGGAAGACACCCAGGAGGAAGGCTACCTGACCGACCTGTTCTCGCAGCGCGCGGTCGACTATGTCGAGCGCATGGCCGAGGCGCAGGAAACCGACAACGCGCCCTTCTTCCTGAGCCTGCACTACACGGCGCCCCACTGGCCCTGGGAAACCCGCGAGGACGCCGGCCGTGCGCCCCAGGTCAAGGACAACCTGTTCGACCTTGCCGGCGGCAACATCCACATCTACCGCCGCATGATCCACCACATGGACGAGGGCATCGGCTGGATCATGACCGCGCTCGAAAAGCACGGCCTGGCCGACAACACGCTGGTGGTGTTCACCAGCGACAACGGTGGCGAACGCTTCTCCGACAACTGGCCACTGGTGGGCGGCAAGATGGACCTGACCGAAGGTGGCATCCGTGTGCCATGGATCGCGCACTGGCCCGCCGTCATCCAACCCGGCGGCGTGACCGCACAGCACTGCCTCACGATGGACTGGTCGGCCACCATGCTCGATGCCGCTGGCGTCGCACCCGATCCGGCCTACCCGCTGGACGGCGTGTCGTTGATGCCCACCCTGCGCGATGCCACCCACACCTTCGCCCGGCCGATGCACTGGCGCATGAACCACCGCGGCCAGCGCGCCTTGCGCGACGGCGACTGGAAGTACCTGCAGGTCGACGGCAACGAATACCTCTTCAATATTCCCGCCGACGAGCGCGAGCGCGCCAACCAGGCCCATCGCGAGCCCGATCGCCTGGCCGCCATGCGCGACGCATGGGCCGCATGGAACGCCACGATGCCGGCGATTCCGCCCGACGCGACCGTGAGCCTGGGCTATTCGGCCAAGGACATGCCGCAAAGATAGAACGCCCTAGGGCGCCAGCGGCAGTTCGTAGCGCGCATACGAGGACGCGCCGATCCGTACGACGCTGTGCAAGGCAAAGCCGAAACCTTCATAGAGTTGCCGCAGCCCTTGGCGGTCCGCGACGCAATCCAGGCGAAGGTGCGCCAGGCCAAGCTGTTGGGCGCGCGCTCTGGCGTACGACAGCAACGCCGTCGAGACGCCCTTTTTCGCCCACGCGCGGCGAACAGCGAGCTTGTGAACGAAAGCCGACGTGCCTGGCTCGATCTCGGGCCAAAAGTGGGCGTCCGCCAGTTCGAACTTCATGACGCCAGCGACTTGATCGCCGTCGCCAACTGCCACGTGAAAGAGCCCGGCGACCGTGTCTCGCAGAACGCGTTCGTGGCCAATTTCAGCGCCTGACCAGAGGGCTCTGCCATCGTCTGCCAGCCATTGAGCCGCTTCGTGCAAGACCGAGGCAATCACGGACGCCTCTGGCAAACGTGCTTGCTGGACGCGCAAGGCGTTGCTCACACCCCTTCGATGATCCGCAAGTCCCGTTCAGCGCCGTCGCCCAGGGCATCGAGCGCCGCCTGGTATGCGGGGCTGTCATGGACGGCTTTCGCCTGTGCGACGCTGTCGAATTCGATCAGCACCGTGCGTTGCGCCAGTCCGAATTCATACACCTCGGCCGGCAGCCCTCGCGCCAGAAAGCGTCCGCCTCCTGCGGTGATGGCCGGTCCGGCCAGCTGGGCGTAGGCCGCAAGTTTGTCGGCGTCTTTGATGGCACGGTACGCGCTGACCCAATAGGCTTTTGCCATGGTGGTTTCTCTTTCAGATGTGTTGGGTTGATGAGCAAAAACGTCTGCATGGGTTCGGGGCCCCCTGCCAATTCGGTCCGGTTCAGCGACCGGCGGGAGCGACTTGCAGCCGTCCGCCCATCGTAGCCCAGCAACCCTGCCGCAGCCGGCCTTTCACGCGCGGCCCCATCGTGCCGTGGCATTTCCATCTTGGGCAGGTCATGCCCTCGCGTCTTGACTCAGACTTATTTTAGATATATCTTTACTAGATCAGATAGTTTCTAAAGGAGTCTCGATGAGACACGCACATTTCAGATTACGAATTCGACGCGGAGAACATGGGGACGGCCTGTCCGGCGGCGCGCCCGCAGGCGATACCGCGCGCGGCGGGCGGCACGGAGGGGGTGGGGGTGGCCGCGGCGGTCGCATCTTTGGCCATGGCGGCCTGCGCTTCGTGCTGCTGCAACTGATCGCGGACAAGCCGGCGCATGGCTACGAGCTGATCAAGGCGATCGAAGACCGCCTTGGCGGCAGTTACGCGCCCAGTCCGGGCATCGTCTATCCCAGCCTCACGCTGCTCGAGGAACTGGGCCACCTGAGCGTGGATGCAGCCGACGGCAGCAGCAACCGCAGGCGCTACAGCATCACCGACAGCGGCCGCGAGTTCCTCGAAGCCAACCGCACGCTCACCGATGAACTGATGGCGCGCATGAACAGTGGCGTCGACGGCGCCGGTCCGCGTGGCGGCCGCCCGCCGCAGGTGATGCGCGCGATCGAAAACCTCAAGCTGGCCATGCGCATGCGCCTGTCGGGCGAGCCACTCACACCCGCGCAGGCGAACGCCTTCGCCGCAGTGCTCGACAGCGCCGCCCAGCAACTCGAACAGATCTGAGCACACCCAGGACAAAGCAAGGACAACGACCATGAACACCCCCCTCGCCTCCCATACCGAAGCCGACCGCACCCCACAGCGCGTGCGCCACACCCTGCGATTTCGCGTGCTCGACGTGCTGCGGGTGCAGCGCGTCACGCCGCACCTGGTGCGCGTGACCCTTGGCGGGGACGACCTCGAAGGCTTCCACAGCCCGGGCTTCGACGACCACGCCAAGCTCTTCTTTCCGGACCCGCAGACCGGCGAGCTGACAGTGCCCACCGCAGGCCCCGACGGTCCGGTATGGCCGGAAGGCCGCAAGCCCGTCATGCGCGACTACACGCCACGGCATTTCGACGCAGCAGCCCGCACGCTGGACATCGATTTCGCGCTGCATGAAGCCGGTCCGGCCACGCGCTGGGCCGAACAGGCCACCCCCGGCCAACGCCTGGGCGTCGGCGGGCCACGCGGCTCCTTCATCGTGCCCACGAACTTCGACTGGCACCTGCTGATCGGCGACGACACGGCCCTGCCCGCGATTGCACGCCGCCTGGCCGAACTGCCTGCCGACGGCCGCGCACTGGTGATCGTCGAGGTCGATGGCGCTGCCGACCAGGTGCCGCTGCCCAGCCCGGCAGCGCAGGTCGAAGTGGTCTGGGTACATCGCGGCAGCATTGCCGCCGACCCTGCGGCCGAATCGCCGCTGCTGCAAGCCCTGCGGCGCAAGCAGCTTCCCACTGGCGCATTCCACGCGTGGATAGGCTGCGAGTCCGCCGCAGCGAAGGCGCTGCGTGCGCATCTGGTGAACGAATGCAAGGCGAACCCGAAATGGGTTCGTGCCTCGGGCTACTGGCGCCGCGGGACCGCGGCAACGCACGATTCGCACGACGAGTGACCGGTCTCGCGCCTAGTCCTTTTTCCAGACCTGCCCATCCACCGAGCGGTAGGTACCACCGCTCGCACAGCAGCCGCCGGCGCCGATGGCCTGGCGCCCCAGCACGGCGGTCATGACACGGCCATCGAAGCTCAGCGACTCCCGCACGCAGGCCGTGAAGAAGGGATAGAACTCCGGCTTGACCAGGCTGGTCCACTCGGCGGCCGCCTGCCCGGGGGCTCGCGTCACGCTGAACACTTCGCAGTCGTGGACGATCAGGAAGACGGGCTGCCCCGCGAGCTTGCCATCGAACACCAGCTCGGGCGGCGCCTCGCGGATCGCGATGGCGCGCTTTCTGAGCAAGGGGTCCGCGGGCTCGGGCGTGAAAAAGTCGCAGCCCGTCAGGCTGATGACGGCCAGCATCGACACCCAGGTCCGGCAGCGCGTGAGCTTCATGCGCCGCAGCATGCCACGAACGTCATCACCGACCTCACGCCAAGGCAGCAGGCGCCACATCCAGGTACGGCGCGATGTTGCGCATCGCGCGCGCCACGTGCTCTTCTTTTTCACCGACGGGCGCGACGTAGTGCATCGCACTCCTGGCTTCCTCCACGCCCACCAGCCGCGCGATGACCCAGGCCGCGAGGTACTGCGATGCCAGACATCCACCTGCGGTGGCCACGTTGCCATGGGCCACGAAGGGCTGGTTGAGCACGGCGACACCGGCGGCCTCGACCCACGGCTTCGTGGTGAGGTCGGTGCAGGCCGGCACGTCGGCCAACAGGCCCAGCCGGGCCAGCACCAGCGCGCCCGAGCACTGGGCACCCAACAGTTGCCGCGCCGGGTCGAGCTGCAGTTGCGCCATCAGCGCCGCATCGGCGACCACCTCGCGGGTCTGCATGCCGCTGCCGACGATGACGGCATCGGCGGTGCTGGCATCCTGCAACGACGCCTGGGATTCGACCACCACGCCGTTCATCGAGCGCACGCGCGCCGACGGGCTCGCGATCGACACTCGCCAGCCGGGCCGCTTGACGCGGTTGAGGATGCCCAGGGCGATCAGCGAATCCAGTTCGTTGAAGCCCTCGAAGGTGAGGATGGCGATGTGCATGGTCGGGGTCCTGTGGTATGACAAACAGGGTGGACGTGGCCGGCGTCAGGTGGCTGCGGCCGTTGCGCCTGCGGCCAGTTCATCGGTGGCCTGCAATGCCGCTTCGATGCCCTGCACCTCGTTCCGGAGCAATGCCAGGCCCTTGTCGGCGAAGGCACGATGGCTGGCGGGGTCGGCCCACAGGCTGGTCGCGGCTTCCGAACAGGTCAGCCAGGCGAAGCGGATGCGGCCCGCCATGAGCGCGATGAAATGCTGCTCGCGCAAGGGATCGGCCCGGTCCCACACGCCACCGATCAGCACGCGGCGACCCCGCTTGATGCGGGGTTCGAGTTCGGCGAAGAACGGCAGCTTGACCGTGGTCCACCCGAGCGAACCGGCGTTCAGGGCGAGGTCGAAAGCGTAGGTCGGCGGGTGCTTTTTCGCGAAGTCGCGCAGCACAGCCAGCGTGTACAGCGGTGCTTGCTTCTGCGCTGCGGCACCGGCTTCAACATGCTGGATGCGCGCCGGGCCGCTGCCCGCGCGCCCGTCGGTGCGCTTGGGCGCACGCAGTTCCGCAAGCTGGGCCGGAGACATGTAGAGGTACAGCGCGGCGAGGTCTGCGGGCAACCTGGTCTCGTCGGGCAGCTGGTCGATGCGGGTCACCGGATCGGCTTGCGTCTTGGCTGGCTGGGTCGGTTCGACGCTGCGGTCGGGAAGTTCTTGCGTGTCGGTCATGGGCGCCCTGTTCTCGGCGCGGATGTCGCGCCCGCGAATTCTAGAGGCCTGCGATCGGTGCACCAGCCCGCACGTCTTTCCATCGCCTCACTACACTCGCCGCGATGAGCCCCAATGATCGCGCGCCCGATGTTCTCGTCTCCCACTATGGGAGCGGCGACGCCGTGCGCAGCCGCAGCGTGAGCACCATCGTGCGGTCCGGCACGGTGGATGTGCCCACGCCGCCCGCCTGGCTGGCGGCGCACTGGGCACGGGAAACCGCCACGACGCTGGCGCCCGGGGACGTCGACACACTTCCCTTGGCACGCACCCGCATGCGCTGGCCGGCGTACCGGCAGGCGGTGCAGGCCGCGGCCCGCTGGACCGGCGCGATCGGCCTGGGCGATCTGCTGGCTTCGTGCGACGTCGCCCTCATGGCCTGCCGCGGCGCACGCTACCACCACGACGGCGCGCTGTACGCAGGCGCGGCCTTCTGCAATCTCTTCCTGAGCGAGGACCAGGCGTTCGACGTTCACTTTCCAGGCACCGGCGACCGCATCCCGCTCACCCGCGGCACGGTGTTGGTCTTCGACACCTGCCAGCCGCATGCGGTGATCCGGCGCAGCAACAGCAGCCAAGGTGGCTTCGATGCCGCGGACTTTGCCGGCACGGACTGTACGCAGGTCTTCCTGACCTGGGAGCTGCCCATCGAAGACGCCCGCGTCGCACAGGCGCTGAAGATCAATTTCGACGTGGTGCCGGTCATCGGGCCCATGATCGACGAGGAGCAGGTCCGGGTGAATGGTGCGGTTGCCACGGTGTGCACCGCGTCGGGCCGATGGTGCGTTGCAGGCTGAAGCGATCGCTTACCGCGCCTTTAAGTTTCACTTAAGCCGGTGCCAGGACACTGGACCCCGACAGCCCAATTCAATGCACCTCTCCCTCCCTCGGGGGCTGTCCTTGACCCGCTACGGCGGGTTTTTTCTTTTTCACACCGCATTGGCCTGCGCGAGGGCCCAGGCCACATGCTCGCGCACCAGCGGGCTCGCATCGGCTTGGCGCGTGGCCAGCGCCTCGCGTGTGCCCGGCGCCCCGCCGCGCAACGCATTGCCCAATGCCACGGCAACGTTGCGCAGCCACCGTTCATGGCCGATGCGGCGGATCGGGCTGCCTTCGGTGTGGCGCAGGAACTCTTCTTCGGTCCACGCGAACAGCGCCGCCAACTGGCTGCCACTGAGCCCATCGCGCGCATCGAAGTCGGGCAAGGCGCTCCTCTTGGCGAACTTGTTCCAGGGGCAGACGAGCTGGCAGTCGTCGCAGCCATAGATGCGGTTGGCGATCAGCGATCGCAGTTCCAGCGGAATCGGTCCGCTGTGCTCGATGGTCAGGTAGGAAATGCAGCGCCGCGCGTCCAGGCGGTGCGGTGCAACGATCGCCTGCGTCGGGCACACGTCGATGCAGGCGCGGCAACTGCCGCAGTGCGGCGTGACAGGCTCGCTCGGCGGCAGCGCCATGTCGACGTAGATCTCGCCCAGGAAGAACATGGAGCCTGCATCACGGTCGAGCACCAGCGTGTGCTTGCCGCGCCAGCCCTGGCCGCTGCGCGACGCCAGTTCGGCCTCGAGCACGGGCGCGGAATCGGTGAAGGCCCGGTGGCCGAACGGGCCGACCTCCTGCGCGATGCGTTCGGCCAGCCGGGCCAGCCGGGAACGCAGCACCTTGTGGTAGTCCCGCCCTCGTGCATAGAGCGAGACGATACCTTCGCCCGGCCGCTGCAGCCGCGCAAACTCCACCGCCTGCCAGTCATCGGGCGTGTCGCGCGGCAGGTAGTCCATGCGGGCGGTGATGACCGACACGGTGCCGGGCACCAGCTCGGCCGGGCGGGCGCGGCGCAAGCCATGGGCCTGCATGTAATTCATCTCGCCATGGAACCCTTGGGCCAGCCATTGCATCAGACCGGCTTCGGCGCTCGACAGATCGACGCCCGCGATCCCGATTTGGGAGAATCCGAGTTCCCGGGCCAAAGCCTGAATCCGAAGCACGAGTTGATGGCTGCCAATCACCCGCCGATTGTAGAAACGCAAAGCGCCTCGCTGACCTGGCGCAGCGAAGAAGACACCGACGCCTTCGCGCGCGCGCTCGCCGCACTGCCCGCACTGCGCAACGCCTTCGTCGCCCTGCATGGCGACCTGGGCGCCGGCAAGACGACCTTCGTGCGCCACCTGCTGCGCGCGCTGGGCATTGCCGGACGCATCAAGAGCCCGACCTACGCGGTCGTCGAGCCGCACGAAGCGCCCGATGGCCTGGCGATCTACCATTTCGACTTCTACCGCTTCAACGATCCGCGCGAGTGGGAAGATGCGGGTTTTCGCGACATCTTCGCGGGGCCTGGACTCAAGCTTGCCGAATGGCCCGACAACGCGACCGGCCACATTCCACCGGCCGACCTTGCCATCCACATCGATACCATGACAGACGACACCCGTACCGTGACCCTCCGAGCCCATACCGCCCACGGCCAGACGCTGCTGGCGGCCGCGCAGGCATGAAGGGCACTGCAGCCGCGCAGCGGCGCACCCTGTTGCAGGCAGGCAGCCTCGTTCTCCTGCTCGGGGTGCAGGAGATTGCACGGGGCGCCACCATCATGGCGGTCCGCGTATGGCCGGCCAATGACTACACCCGCGTGACCATCGAGTCCGACGGCCGCCTGCAGACGCAGCAACTGGTCGTCGGCAGCCCGCCCCGGCTGGCGGTGGACATCGAGGGCATCGAGCTCAATCCGGCGCTCAAGGAACTGGTCGGCAAGATCAAGCCGGGCGACCCTTACATCGACGGCCTGCGCGTGGGCCAGTTCTCGCCCAATGTCGTGCGCATCGTGTTCGACCTGAAGCAGGCCGTGCAGCCGCAGGTGTTCTCGCTGGCACCGGTGGCCGCCTACCGCCACCGGCTGGTGCTCGACCTGTACCCGGAGCAGCGCGTGGACCCGCTCGAAGCGCTGATCGCCGAGCGTCTGCGTGATGCGCCGCGCACGGCCGTGGCCGGTTCGCCACCACCACCGCCGCCGGGCGTGCCGGCACCGTCGCCAGCGCCGCCCGCAGTCGACCCGCTGGGCGAACTGATGGCGCAGCAGGCGACCCGGCCCGGGCCGGTCATTCCGCCCACACCCTCGGCACGGCCTGCGCCACCGCCGATGGCCGGCGGGTTGCCGCTGCCCATGCCCCCCACGGGCGCAGAACCACCTGTGGCCAGCACACGGCCACGGCCAGCGGCGCCCGGTACCGCCACCGCCAGCCGCACCGACCGCATCATCATCGTGGCGCTCGATCCGGGCCACGGCGGCGAGGACCCTGGCGCCATCGGGCCGAACGGCACACGCGAGAAGGACATCGTGCTGCTGATTGCCCACCGGCTGCGCGACCGCATCAATGCCGGCACGGTCAACGGCAACCCGATGCGCGCCTTTCTCACACGCGATGCCGACTTCTTCGTGCCATTGGGCGTGCGCGTGCAGAAGGCACGACGCGTGCAGGCCGACCTGTTCGTGAGCATCCATGCCGACGCGTTCACCACGCCGGCGGCGCGCGGCGCGAGCGTGTTCGCGCTGAGCCAGTCGGGTGCTTCGAGCAGCGCCGCGCGCTGGATGGCCAACAAGGAAAACCAGGCAGACAAGGTCGGCGGCGTGAACGTGGGCGACCACGAAGTGCAGGTGCAGCGCGCGTTGCTCGACATGAGCACCACGGCGCAGATCAACGACAGCCTGAAGCTCGGCAGTGCCATGCTGGGCGAGATCCGCAGCATCGGCGCGCGACTGCACAAGAACGCAGTGGAACAGGCTGGCTTCGCGGTATTGAAAGCGCCGGACATTCCGAGCGTGCTGGTGGAAACCGCCTTCATCAGCAATCCGGAGGAAGAAGCCAATCTGCGCAGCACGAGCTACCAGGAGAACCTTGCCGACGCCCTCATGCGCGGCATCCAGCGCTACTTTGCGCAGAACCCGCCGTTGGCGCGCAGCCGTCAGTTGTGACAGGCGCGGCGCTCGAACGGCGACGATCACGGTCATGGGACCACGGCGGCTTCCTACAGCGTAGGCGCGAGGGTTCGCGACAATGATGACATCACTCCCCGAAAGGTGCTCATCATGAAGCTACGTCTCTGGTTCGCTGCCGCCGCTGCGGCATCCGCAATGACCCTGGTCGGCTGCGCCGGTACCGGTCCCAATCAACAAATGGGCGTGGCCGGAGGTGCCGTCGGCGGTGCCGTGCTCGGTAACGTCCTGGGCGGCAGCACGGCGGCCACGGTTGGTGGCGCCGCCATTGGCGGCCTCATCGGCAACGAGGTCGGCAAGAATTCCGACCAACGTAATCAGCAACGCTACTACAACGACCAGCCGCGCTATTGAAGACTGCCAAGCGCCCGCAAAAAAGCCGTGTCATCGACACGGCTTTTTCAATGGCGGGACTGCCGACTCGCCCCGCAACGTAATTTCAGGTTTGAGGCGCTGCTGCCTTTTCGGCACGCCCCGCGCGCCAGGCTCCGAAAATGGCAATCAGCCCAGGCACCAGGATCAGGCCCCAGATGATCTTGTCCAGATGCTGCCGCACGAACGGCAGATTGCCGAAGAAGTAACCCGCCGTCGCAATACCGAGCACCCAGATCAGCGCTCCTACCACGTTGAAGAGCGTGAAACGCCCCCGGTTCATATCGGCCACACCCGCCACGAAAGGCGCAAAGGTGCGAATGAAGGGCATGAACCGCGCCAGGATGACGGTCACGCCACCATATCGCTCATAGAACGCGTGCGCCTGGTTGAATGCCTTCTTGTTGAAGAAGCGCGAATCCTCCCACTGGAACACCTTGGGCCCGAGGTAACGGCCAATGGAGAAATTGCATTGGTCGCCGAGGATGGCGGCGGCGATCAGCACCGCGCAGGCGATTGGAAAGCTCATCAGCCCCATGCCGCACAGGGCACCGACGATGAACAGCAGTGAATCGCCCGGCAAAAAGGGCATCACCACCACGCCCGTTTCCACGAAAACGATCACGAAGAGCAGCGCGTAGACCCAGGGGCCATAGGCGATGACGAACTCCTGGAGGTGTTTGTCGACGTGGAGGATGAAGTCGATGAGAAAGCTGATGATTTCCATGGGGAGCAATTATCCCTGCGGGAATGTCCGGCATGCGACATTTCCCGTCATGCGCGGTCGAGCCAGGCATCGTCGATGTCCGGCAGCGCGATGGCTTCGAGCAATGCCTGCGTGTAAGGGTGCTGCGGATTTGCGAACACGGCCTCGGTCGCACCCTGCTCGACGATGCGGCCCGCACGCATCACGACCACACGATCGCAAAGCACCCGCACCACCGACAGGTCGTGCGTAACGAAGATCATGCCCATGTTCAGGCGCGCGCGCAGGTCGCGCAGCAACAGCAGGATGCGCGCCTGCGTCGAAACGTCCAGCCCCGAAACGATCTCGTCGGCCACGATCAGGTCGGGTTGCAGCGCGATGGCGCGCGCGATGCCCACGCGCTGGCGCTGGCCGCCGGAGAGCTCATGCGGATACCGGGAGGCGAACTCTGGCGGCAGGCTCACCTGCGCGAGCAACGCACGTGCAGTGTCTGCGCACAGGGCGCGGTCCGGCGACGGCCCGAGCCGGCCGTAGCTCAGCAGCGGCTGCACCACGATGTCGGCCACACGGCGGCGTGGATTCAATGCCGACAACGGGTCCTGGAAAATCATCTGCATGCGCGCGCGCAACGGCCGCAGTTCCAGTTCGCCCATGCGCGTGATCTCCCGGCCACCGAACACGATGTCGCCCTGCTGCGGTTCGTAGAGCCGCATGGCCGTGCGCGCCAGCGTGGTCTTGCCTGAGCCCGACTCGCCCACCAGCGCCACGCATTCGCCAGCTTCCACCCGCAGGTCGATGTCGTGCAGGATGGGCCGCAGCGGTGCGCGTCCGAACCATGGCCGACGACGCGACAGGTCCGGCAACGCCAGGCTCAGGCCGCGGATGTCCAGCAGCGGGTTTGTTGCGTCCTCAGCCATGTGCTGCCCACCAGTTGTCGTCGTAGGCCCTGGCCTCGGACCACAGGGCGTCGGTCACATCGTCTTCGATAGGGCGCAGCGCGTTGGCCGGACGGTCGTAGCGCGGCGTCGCGGCAAAAAGCGCGCGCGTGTAGGCCGTCCGCGGGCGCTCGATGATGCCGCGCACGTCACCCTGCTCGACGATGCGGCCCGAATGGATCACGCTGACGGCGTTGCACAGGCGCGCCACCAGCCCAAGGTTGTGCGTGATGAAGAGCACGGCCGCCCCCTCGTCGCGCTGCAGGTCGCGCAGCAGGTCGCGCAGCAGCCGCAGCACTTCGCGCTGCACCGTGACGTCGAGTGCGGTGGTCGGCTCGTCGGCGATGATGAGCTTGGGCTTGCAGGCGAAGGCCATGGCGATCAGCACACGCTGGCGCATGCCACCGGAAAGCTCGTGCGGATACTGCCGGACCACCAATGCCGGAGAACGGATCTGCACTGCGTCGAGCAGTTCCAGGGTGCGCGCCCTCGCCTGCGCCGCATCGTGGCCCAGGTGAAGGCGCAGCACATCGCCCACCTGCGCGCCGATGGTGTGACCCGGGTTCAATGCGGTCAGCGGGTCCTGTGGGATCAACGCGATGTCGCGGCCCAGGCGCACGCGGCGCTGCGCCTCGGTCTTGGCCAGCCAGTCCTCGCCCTGGAAGTGCACGCTGCCGGCCAGCACCTCGGTGCCTGCAGGCGCGATGCCCAGCACGGTCCGCCCGACCATGCTCTTGCCCGCGCCCGATTCGCCCACCAGCGCATGCACCTCGCCAGGCGCAATGCACAGGTCGATACCACGCAGCAGCAGACGCGCCGGCCGCCGCCGCGTCGCGCGCAAACCCAAATGCAGGCCCTGGATGTCGATGCAGGCAATCATGGGACGCTCACCGTTCCAGCAGCGGGTCGAGCGACGCGCGCAGCCCATCGCCCAGTGCATTGCAGGCCAGCACAGTGGCTGCAATGGCCGCGATGGGCAAGCCCAGCAGCCAGGGCGTCTGGTTGACGTACAGCCTGCCTTCCTGCACCAACCCGCCCCAGGTCGGCATGTCGCTCGAGACCGACAGGCCGACGAAGGACAGGATGGCCTCGATCACCACGGCGATGCCCATCTCGAGCGTGAAGAGCGTCAGCAGCAGCGGTGCCACGTTGGGCAGCACCTCGCGCCACAGGGTCGCGCTGCGTGACTGGCCGATGGTGCGTGCCGACGTCACGTAGTCCAGGCTCGCCTGCACCTGCGTCTCGGCGCGTACCACGCGGCAAAAACGCGTCCAGTCGATGATGGCGATCGCCAGGACCACCGAGCCCAGCCCTGTGCCGATCACCGCCACCAGCACGATCGACAACAGCACCGCTGGGAAGGACATCCAGACATCCACCAGCCGCGACACCACCGTATCGACCGCGCCACCATGAAAGCCCGCCCACAGGCCGAGCACGGTGCCGATCAATGCGGCCAGCGTGGCGCCCACGACGGCGACGATCATGGCCGGGCGCGCGCCATGAACCAGGCGCGAGAGGATGTCGCGGCCCAGCGTATCGGTGCCGAAGGGATGCGAGGCCTCGCCACCAGCGCTCCAGGCAGGCGGCAGGCTGGCGGCCATCAGGTCCTGTTCGAGCGGATCGTGCGGCGCGAGCCACGGTGCGAAGAGCGCGCACACGAGCACGAGGGCAAGCACGACCGCGCCTGCCCACGCCCGCTTCTGGAAATGCAGTTTCATTCTCATCGACGCAGCTTCGGGTTGATGCGGGTGTGGAGCACGTCGACCGCCAGGTTGACCAGGATGAACAGCAACGCAAACGTGAGCACGATGCCCTGGATGAGCGGCAGGTCGCGGTTGATCACCGCATCGATCGCCATGTTGCCCAGGCCCGGCAGCCCGAACAGGCGCTCTATGAGCACCGTGCCGCCGATGAGAAAGGTGAACTGCACGCCGGTCAGCGTGAGCGCCGGCCCCAGCGCATTGCGCAGCGCCTCGCGCCACAGCACCTGCCACGGACTGAACCCCTTGACCCGCGCGATCAGGATGTAGTCCTGCGCCAGCACCTCCAGCAGCGATGCCTTGAGCACGCGCGAGATCATCGCGGCCAGCGGCAGCGAAAGCGACAACGCCGGCCACAGCATGTGATAAAGCGCCGACCCGAACACGTCCAGACGCCCACGCAGCAGGCTCTCGCCGAGCATGAAGCCTGATGCAGGATCGAAGCGCAACGCCGGATCGAGCAGGCCGAAGACCGGCAGCACCGGCAGCAGCACCCCCAGGAACAGCACCCCGGCCAGACCCCAGAGAAAGTCGGGGATGGCCGTGACGAAACCAGTGACCAGGTCGATGGCCCGCTCGACGGCCGTGCCGCGCCACGCCACGGCCGTGAGCGCGGCGCTGCCGCCGATCAGGATGGCCAGGCCCAGCGCCAGCAGCGAAAGCTCGAGCGTAAGCGGCAGGTGTGCGAACACCAGTTCGAGCACGTCGCGCTTGAGCGTGATCGACTGGCCGAACTGCCCGGTCGCGGCCTGGCCCAGGTAGATGACGAACTGTTCGGGCACGCTGCGGTCGAAACCGTAGAGCGTGCGCAGCGCGCGAATGTCATCGGGCGTCGCACCCGGGCCGATCATCATCGCGATCGGGTCGCCGGGTGCGAGCCGCAGCAGCACGAACACCACCACCAGCACCCCGAACAGCGTCGGCAGTGCCCACATCAGACGCTTGAGCGGCATGCGAACGCGTGCTCAGGACTTGGCAGCGGCCTTGCCAACGGACTGCGCGAGCAGGTAGCCGGCCATGTGCGGCTTGAGCGCCAGCGTTTTCTTGAACAGCAGCGTCTGCACCTGCTGATAGAGCGGCAGCACCAGCGCGTTGTCGGCAACGTATCTGTCGACCTTCTTCCAGCCGGCCAGGCGCTTGGCTTCGTCCTTCTCGCCCCAGAGCGGCCCGATCATTGCGTCGAGTTCCTTGGACTTCCATCCCGAATGCGGGCTCGGGCCGAACATGGCGAAGCCGGTGGAATCGTTGGGGTCGCCGATGGCGTTGCCCCAGTTGTAGAAAGCCATCGGCGCGAGCTTGTGGCCCAGGCGCAGCTCGAAGTGCTTGGCGATCTCGTAGACCTCGATCTCGGCCTCGATGCCGACCTTGCGCCACATGCCCACGATGGCCTGCACCGTCTCGTAGTCCTTGGGCAGATAGCCGCGCGTCGTCTGGATCTTGAACTTCACCGGCTTGGCCACGCTGAAACCCGACTTGGCCAGCAGCGCCTTGGCCAGTTCCGGGTCGTACTTGACCTGGATGCCCGCATCGAAAGCCGCGTACTGCGGCGCCTGCAGGGTGTCGATGGCCACGCCGTAGCCGCGCAGCAGCCGCTTGACGATCGCCTGCTTGTCGACCGCATGCACCGCCGCCTTGCGCACGTTGTCGTCGAGCATCGGCGCCACGTCGGTGATGAAGATCATGGCGATATCGGTGATCGGCGAACTCACGCCGCTCAGGTGCGGCAGCGCCTTCAGGCGGTCGAACTCCTCGAAGGGCACGCCCAGCGTGACATCGGACTTGCCGCTCTCGATCTCGGCCACGCGCGCACTTGGATCCGTCACGAACTTGATGGTCACGTTCCGGAAAGCCGGCTTCGGTCCCCAGTATTTGTCGAAGGCCTTGAGCCGGAGGTAAGAGCCCTGCACGAACTCGTCGATCATGTAGGGACCCGAGCCGATGGGCTTTTTCTCGAAGCCGGCTGCACCGACCTTCTCGTAATAGGCCTGCGGAATCATGAAGCCGGTGAGGAAGGCCATCCACTTGAAATAGTCGGCCACGTACTGCTTGACGTCGGCCGTGATGCGGTCGCCCTGGATCTGGAAGTTGTCCACGCTCGACCAGATGATGCCGGCCACCGGGTTGCCCGACTTCGGGTCGCCCGCGCGCTTGAGGTTCCACACCACGTCGGCCGCCGTCACCGGCGTGCCGTCATGCCAGAGTGCGCCGGCGCGCAACTCGATCTCGATCTTCGTCTTGTCGGCATTCCAGCCCCACTTGCTCAACAGGCCCGGCTGGAAGGAAAGGTCCGCGGCCTGGTCGATGTAGGTATCGAACACCGCCTTCCATATGCCCTGGATCGACGGATTGACGGCCGACGGGCCGGTGGTCGGATCCCAGCTGGGCAAGCCCACGTTGTAGGCAATGGTGAGCGTGTCGGCCTGCTGTGCACTGGCTGGCGCGAGCAGCAACCCCGCGAGCGGGCCGCCGACGAGCGCGGCTCCGCCAGTGGCCTGGATGAAACGACGGCGATCGAATTCGGACATGGGAGCTTTCTGGAAGAATGAATCGAAGATGCAGGCAAGGGCACAGATGGAGCCGTCGGTGCGCCGTGCGCCCGGGGTGCTATTGGTCGGGTGCCTTGGGCGTCCACAGCACCGTGGGCGACGCGGCTTCGTACGCCATGCCGCGCGGATAGCTGATGAGTTCCAGCTGCAGGCCCCACGGCGCGAGAAAGTAGTTGATGACCTGGCCTGCGGCCGGCCCTTCGGTCACAGGCAAAGGCCCGGCCAGCACGGTCACACCGCGCGCCTTCAGGTACGCCACGGCGGCATCGATGTCATCGACGTAGAACGCCAGGTGGTGTCCGCCAATGTCGCTGTTACTGGGTACCGCCTGACGCTGGTCGGGTGCGCTGTACTGGAAGAGCTCGATGTTCGACCCCATGCCGCAACGCAGCAGCGCGATCTGCTCGACCACCGCGCGCGGATGCACGTTGAGCGTGTCGGCCATGAAGCTGCCGGTATCGTCGCGAAAGGGTCCGAAGGTGGTGGCGAGCTCGCAGCCCACCACGTCGACGAAGAAGTCGATGGCCGCCTGCAGGTCTGGCACGGTGATGCCGATGTGGTCCTGCCCGCGAAGGCTGGGAATGCCGCGTTGTGTCGTGCTTTTCATGTCGATTACAAAGCTCTGGGGTCAATGGGCAATGAACCACTGCAAGCAGCTTTCGCGCCAGCAAAAACTACTTTACGCCTAAACATTCGGAGCGTAAAGTTTCATTCGATGCTGCACTGCGGCGCCTGTTGTGGCACGCTCTGCGACGTTGACATCCAACATCCCCACGACGGGGCACGACGGCGCGTCTGCGCCCCGCATTCAACACGCACCCCACCTTTCTGGAGCAATTCACATGGCAGGTCAGTACATCGACATGAAGGCTGCGGACGGCAGCGGCAGCTTTCGCGGCTACCTTGCAACACCGGCCTCGGGCAAGGGCCCCGGCCTCGTGCTCGCGCAGGAGATCTTCGGCGTGAACAGCACCATGCGCGACGTGGCCGACTACTACGCCGAAGAAGGCTACGTGGTGCTGGTGCCCGACATCTTCTGGCGCCAGGAACCCAACGTCGAGCTCGGCTACACCGAAGCCGACTGGCAGCGGGCCTTCGGCTTCTTCCAGGGCTTCGACGAAGCCAAGGGCATGGAGGACATCCAGACGGCCATCGACACGCTGCGCGCGCGCACCGAGGTCGGCAACGGCAAGGTCGGCGTGCTGGGCTTCTGCCTGGGTGGCAAGCTGGCCTACCTGGCGGCCTGCCGCACTGACGCCGACGTGTCGGTCGGCTACTACGGCGTGGGCATCGACGCGGCACTCGGCGAAGCCGACCGGATCAAGGCGCCGCTGGTGCTGCACATCGCCGAACTCGACAAGTTCTGCCCGCCGGAGGCGCGCAACCACATCGTCGATGCGTTGAAAGACCACGCCCAAGTCACGCTGCACGTGTACGCCGGTCAGGACCATGCCTTTGCCCGCGTGGGCGGCGAGCACTACCACCGCCCGTCGGCGCTGATGGCGCACGAACGCACCATCGCGGCGCTCAAGGATGCCATGGGCCCGCACTTCGACCTCTCGGCGCTGTGGGATAAGCACTGCGAGTACGAGTTCGGCACGCGCAACGTCGACGACACCATGTCGACCATGGTGGCCGAGCCCTACGTCAACCACATCCCGACCATGACCGGCGGCGTGGGCTACAAGAACCTGCACGCGTTCTACACGAACCATTTCGTCAACAGCAATCCGCCCGACACGGCGCTGGTGCCGATCTCACGCACGGTCGGTGCGACCCAGGTGGTCGACGAAATGCTGTTCAGCTTCACCCACACGACCGAGATCCCGTGGATGCTGCCGGGCGTGGCGCCCACGGGCAAGCGCGTGGAAGTACCGCTGCTGGCCGTCGTCAACTTCCGCGGCGACAAGCTCTACCACGAGCACATCTACTGGGACCAGGCCAGTGTGCTGGTACAGGTCGGCCTGCTCGACCCGAAGCTGCTGCCCATCGCAGGCATCGAGACGGCGCGCAAGCTGCTCGACGAAACGTTGCCCTCGAATGAGCTGATGAAAAAGTAGCTCGCAGTCACCCATGACAAAGGCCCGCAACGCGGGCCTTTGTCGTTGCCGCGTGCCAGCGCGGTCAGCCGGCGGCGTGCCGTTGCAGCAGCCTGCGCGTCGCCACCTGGTAGTCGCGCGGGTCGATCGGCCCCAGCCACTGCCTGAAGCGCGTGAGGGCGCCCAACTGCAGATTCATGTCCTGCAGCAGTTCGTCGATGTTGTGCACCGAGAACGGGATGATGTTGGTTCCCTTGGAATGCTTGCCGTCGGTACGCTCTTCCATCCAGGCCAGACGGCGGTCGATCCACGCTTCCTGTTGGGCACGGGGCGGCAGTTGCAAGCCGCCGCGAAGCCAATCGCCGAGCCACAGCGCCCCGATCTCGCAATTGAGCTGGCTGAAGAAGGACGAGTTGTAGCCATTGAACGCGAGCCGCGGCACGTCGGTCGGCAGCATCGAGCGGTAAAGGCGGAAGTTACCCGCAGCGTCGGTGACACGCGCCATCGTGGCCGCGTCGAGAAACGGCACCTGCTGCTGCCAGCCGGTGCCGCACACCACGATCTCGGCCGGTACGGTATCGCCGTTCGACAGCGTGGCTCGGCCGGGCTGCAGTGCCTGGATGCTCGCCTGCGTGACCTTCAACCGGCCGGCGGCCACCTTCTCATAGAAGCCATCGGTCACCAGGCTCACCGTGCTGCGCGCGATGGTCTCCAGCGGCGTGCCGGGATGCAACCCGATCTCGCGCAGCTTGAGCTGGCGCGTGACCACCGATTCCACGCTGCCGAGCATCGCGTCGCGCACCGGCTTGCCCGGCCCATGCAGGAATTTCTCGAAGCCCTTGAGTTCGATGTAGCGAAACAACGCCTCGCCCATCCGCGTGAGGAGGAGGAACTTGTAGTTCAGCACGTTCATGAACTTCTTCGGAATCTTCCAGATGAGCGTGCGTGCCAGCACTGTCGTGCTGGCGCTGGTCTGGGCAATGGCATTGGCCACATCGCAAGACGACTTGCCGTAGCCAACCACCAGCACATGCCTGTCCTTGGCGTCGCTCTCCTGGTTGAACTGGCTCGTGTGGCAAATGCGACCGCCCGCTGCCACGAAGGCTTCCTGCCCCGCATAGGTCGGCACGGCCGGTTCGCTGAAGATGCCGTTGCAGACGATGAGCTGGTCGAAGCGGAACTGGCGCCGTTCACCGCGCTCGATGTCGCGCACCGCCACCGTCCACTGCAATGCCTGCTCGTCGAACACGGCGCTCACCACCTCGGTGTTCAAGGCGATGTGCTGCGCCAGCCCGAAGTGATCGACATAGCCTTGCATGTAGGCCTGCACCTGTTCGCCCGAGGGCCACTCCGGATAGCTTGCCGGCATCGGATAGTCCGACAGCGCATAGGTGCTGCGCACGTTCTGGGTGGTCAGGCCCGGATAGCGGCGCGATGCAGCCCACACACCGCCGACCTCCGCCTCCTTTTCGAACACCTGCACCTGGAAGCCCAGCGCCTTCAGTATCTTGGCGGTGCTCAGCCCCGCGAAGCCGGCACCCACGATGCCCACGGTCTTGATCATGGTGGCCGCCCTCATGCCATGAGCTTCGGGATCGCCGGCTCGTGCGACTCCGGCCCCATGGCAGAGTAGCCACCGTCGCAGGCGTAGTCGGCACCCGTCACGAAGCTCGCCAGGCCCGAGCAGAGGAACAGCACCACGTTGGCTACCTCCTGCGGATCGCCAACACGGCGCAGCATGTGAAAGGGCGCCGCCACGCGGTCGGTCTTCGCACGATCGCCCTCGGTCAGCTGGTTCATGATGGCCGACCAGGTCCAGCCCGGCGACACGCTGTTCACACGAACGCCCTCGCCCGCCAAGTCCATCGCCATGCTGCGTGTGAGCTGCACCATCGCCGCCTTGCTCACCGGGTAAAGCCAGCGGCCCGTTTGTGCAACGCCCGAGGAAATGCTCGTGAAGTTGACGACTGCGCCACCGCCAGCCTCGCGAAAGTGCGGTCGCACCGCCTGCAGCATCGCCACGGCACTGACCAGGTTGACGTCCAGCGCCGCTAGCCAGTCGGCACGCGGCGATTCGATGCCGTTGTCCAGGTAGGAGCAAGCCAGATTGACGAGGATGTGCACGCCCCCATGCTGCGCGGCGGCCTCGGCCACGCAGGCGCCGACCTGGGCGTCGTCGGTGATGTCGGTCGCGCGAAAGCGCACTCCCTCGCCCAGCGCGTCGGCCAATGCCTGGCCACCGGCCGCGTCGATGTCGGCCACCATCACCTTCACACCGGCCTGGTGCAGCGCGCGCACCACGGCAGCGCCGATGAGCGTGGCACCGCCCGTGACGATGGCACTCTTGCCCTGCAGGTCTTCGAATCCGTTGAACATGGTCTGTCCTCTTGTTGCATGGAGAAATGCAGGATAGAAAGCCAGACGGGCCGGCACTGTCCGCGAAACGACGGGCCTGTGCAGCAAACGCAGTTCTTTCTATGGGTGATGCGTGCGGCACGGTCATGCCGGCCCGCCGCTTGCTTGGTTGCAGGCAGCCCACCGTCCCCGAGGCTCCACACCATGGACATCGCTCTTCGTCGCCCCGCCGCATTGCCGCTTGCGCCCTACCGACTGTTCGACAGCCAGGACCTGGAAGAGACCCGCGACTTCGTCTCACGCGTGTTCTGCCCGCACGAGCTGGCCACCACGCGGCCTCGGCAACGCCTGGACGCCTGCCACCACAGTGCATTGCTGCATCGGGACGCGAGCCTGAACTACGTGCAGTACGGCCCGGGTGTGGACATCCACCCGGGTTGCCTGCGCGACTTCTTCCTGCTGCAGATTCCGCTGCGTGGAGGCGCCGATGTGCGCTGCGGGCCGCAACACATGCAGGCCGACCCGCGCACCGCTTCCCTCGCGTCCCCCACCGAGCCGCTCGGCATGCGCTGGCACGACGACAGTCCGCACCTCATCCTCAAGCTGTCGCGCACGGCCATGCAGCAGCAGCTCGAGCAGTTGGCGCAGCGGCCGGCCAGCCGCCCGCTGGTCTTCGACCTGGCGGTGCCGCTGGACACGCCAGCGCTCGTGCCGGTCCACAGCTTCATCCGCTGCCTGCGCGACTCGCTGGACACCGGCCATGCATTTGCCGGCAGCCCGCTGGCCATGCAGGCCGAGGGCTACCTCATGGCCAGCCTGCTGCTGTGCCTGCCGCACAACCATGCCGACATGTTGCACGACGGCCCTCGGCGCGACGTGGTGCCACGCACCGTGCGCCGCGCCAAGGCCTGGCTGACCGATCGGCTCGACCTGCCGGTGACGCTGGCCGAGCTGTGCGCGCATGTCGGCGTGAGCGCCCGAGCCCTGCAGACCGCCTTTCGCGCGCATTGCGGCGAGAGTCCGATGGAGTTCCTGCGCCACGCACGCCTGGAACGCGTACGCAGCGAGCTGCGTGCCGCCGCATGCCAGGGCGAACCGCTGCAGGTGGCGTCACTGGCCGCGCGCTACGGCTTCATGCATGCAGGCCGTTTTTCGACCGACTACCGACGGCGCTTCGGCGAATCCCCCTCGCAGACGCTGCGAGGCCAGCCTCCTAAAATGGGCCGGTGAGCGCACCCCTTTCCCCTCCCACCGCACCGCAGCCGCCGGCAGCCGCCGGCCCACGCCGCCCCATCCGCGAACTCCCTGACGAGCTCATCAGCCAGATCGCTGCCGGGGAAGTGGTCGAACGGCCCGCCTCGGTGGTACGCGAACTGCTCGACAACGCGCTCGATGCAGGCGCGCGCCAGATCACCGTACGCCTGTCCGCCGGCGGCGTGCGGCTGATTTCGATCGAAGACGACGGCCTGGGCATTCCGCGCGAAGAACTCTCCGTGGCGCTGCGTCGCCACGCCACCAGCAAGATCGCCAGCCTGAGCGAGTTGGAGACTGTCGGCACCATGGGCTTTCGCGGCGAGGCGCTGGCCGCCATCAACGCCATCGCCGAGCTCACGCTGGTGTCGCGGGCCACCGGCGCCGATGCCGCCCATGCGCTGGACGGCCGGACCGGCGAACTGCGGCAGGTGGCACGCAATACCGGCACCACGGTCGAGGTGCGCGAGCTGTTCTACGCCACGCCGGCCCGCCGCAAGTTCCTGAAGACCGACGCCACCGAACTGGCCCATTGCATCGAGGCCACCCGCCGCCATGCGCTGGCGCGGCCCGACGTCGGCTTTGCGGTGTGGCACGAGGGCAAGCTGGTCGAGCAGTGGCGCGCCGCGGCCGACCGCGACCAGCGCCTGGCCGACGCGCTGAGCAACGAATTCGTTGCGCAGAGCGTGGCGGTATCGCACGTCGGCGGCGCGGTGCGCGTGGTCGGCCGCGCGGGCATTCCCGATGCAGCGCGCTCGCGCGGTGACCAGCAGTTCTTCTATGTCAACGGCCGCTTCGTGCGCGACAAGGTGCTGTCGCATGCGGTGCGCAGTGCCTATGAGGATGTGCTGCACGGCCAGCGCCAGCCCGTCTATGCGCTTTATCTGGAAATCGACCCGGCGCGCGTCGACGTCAACGTGCACCCGACCAAGATCGAGGTGCGCTTTCGCGACGGCCGCGAAGTCCATCAGGCCGTGCGCCATGCGATCGAGGACGCGCTGGCCGCACCGCGCGCTGGCGAGGCGGCCTTGCCAGCCGGCACGCCCTTCTTCAAGCTGCAAGCGCCTGCGGGTACAGCGGGCAGTCCCGCCGGAATGCCACGCTGGTCGCAGCCATCGATGCAGTTCGGTGCCGAACGCGGCACCGGCGACGCCGCAGCGATGTGGCCGACCCGCCCGGCGCCCACAGCTGCTTTGCGCGATGCGCCGGCCGACGGCGCCGAAAACGCCACCGTGAGCTCGGCGCGCGAAGCCATGCCCGCCGGCGCAGTTTACGCTCGCCAACCGGCCCCCCTCCCTTCTGCCGACGCCGTGCGCGACGACGCAGTCTGGCCACTGGGCCGCGCCCTGGCGCAATTGCAGGGCGTGTACATCCTGGCCGAGAACAGCCAGGGCCTGATCATCGTGGACATGCATGCCGCCCACGAGCGCATCGTCTACGAACGGCTCAAGGTGCAGCTCGAAGGCGCGGCCATCACCAGCCAGCCATTGCTGATCCCCGCAACCTTTGCCGCCACGCCTCAGGAAGTCGCCACGGCGGAAGCCTGTGCAGCGGTGCTGCCATCGCTGGGCCTGGAGATCACCCCCTTCTCGCCACGCACCCTGGCGGTGCGCGCCGTGCCCGGCACGCTGGCCGACGGCGATCCGGTGGAGCTCGCGCGCAGCGTGCTCGCCGAACTGGCCCACCATGACGCCAGTACCGTGGTGCAGCGCGCCCAGAACGAATTGCTGTCCACCATGGCCTGCCACGGTGCGGTGCGCGCCAATCGCAAGCTCACCGTGGACGAAATGAACGCACTTCTGCGCCAGATGGAGGCCACCGAGCGTTCCGACCAGTGCAACCATGGTCGCCCCACATGGCGCCAGCTCTCGATCCGCGAACTCGACGGCCTGTTTCTGCGCGGCCGGTGATCTGTGGGCGCTGCACAACGCGCCCTGTTACAGGCCGTGCAGCCATGAAACCAAGGGTTTGCGATAGTCGTCGCGAAGGCAGGCACGCACGTTGCATGTGTATCCTGAATTGAACTTTGGCGTCCTGCGCCTGTCTGTCTGCCACATGAAACGTTGGGCCTTGCTTGCAGCAACCTCCGCCTTCGTCGCCGTCCTGGCGGGCGGATGCGCGACGCTGGACGAACAACAGCGCCAGTGGATTTTTCAGCCCAGCGACCGCAGCTGGGGCGACAGCGCACGCATGACCGAGGGCATGGAACACGTGTGGATCGACTTCGAATCCGCGGTGACGGGCGAACATGCACGCCTGCATGCGCTGTGGCTGGGTGGCGAGCCCGAGTCGGCCGACACCCCCGTCATGCTGTATCTGCACGGCGCACGCTTCAATGTCGCCAATTCCGCCCCGCGCATGCGCCGCATGCACGAGCTCGGTTTTTCGGTGCTGGCCATCGACTACCGTGGTTTCGGCAAGAGTTCGAGTGGACTGCCCTCCGAGGAGACCGCGCGTGAAGACGCCCGCGCCGCCTGGACCTGGCTGGCCGCACGCCATCCGCAACAGCATCGTTACATCTTCGGTCATTCCCTGGGCGGCGCCATCGGCATCGACCTGGCGGCCAACGTCAAGGACGAAAGCGGCATCATCGTCGAGAGCACCTTCACCTCGATCAACGATGTGGCCAGCAGCTTCAAGTGGGGTTGGCTGCCCTTCGGCCCGTTCATCACCCAGCGTTTCGAGGCGATCAACAAGGTCAAGAACGTCGGCTCGCCCCTGCTGGTGGTGCATGGCGCGGCCGACAGCCTGATCAATCCAACGCTGGGCCGCAAGCTCTACGAGGCGGCCACCGTGCCCAAGATGTTCGTGCTGGTCGAGGGCGGCTCGCACTACAACGCGAATTCCGTGGGCGAGGCGCAATACCGCTCGGCGCTTTCGCAGCTGTTTCGCATGAAGCCCGCGACCACAGCCGCCACAGCGACGACTTCCGCGGCGGCGACACCGTCGAGCTGACGGCGCGCATTTGTTAACCTCGGGCGCATGCGCCATGCCCCGGTTGTCCTTCTGCATCGTTTGTTCCTGATTACGCGCGCCCGCCATGCCGGCTGAGCGGCACTACGTCGCCCTCGCCGGGCCCACGGCCTCGGGCAAGACGGCTGCCGCGCTCGCCGTGGCACGGGTGCGGCCTGTAGAGATCGTCAGCGTGGACTCTGCGCTGGTCTACCGCGGCATGGACATCGGCACGGCCAAGCCCACGCCGGCCGAACTGGCCGAAGTGCCGCATCATCTGATCGACATTCGCGACCCGCGCGATCCTTACAGCGCGGCGGCCTTCGTGGCGGATGCCACGCGCCTGATCGACGAAATCGCCGCGCGCGGCAGGCTGCCGCTGCTCGTGGGCGGCACCATGCTCTATTTCAAGGCCCTGTTCGATGGCATCGACGACATGCCCGCCGCCGATCCGGCCGTGCGAGATCGCCTGGAAGCGCAGGCCGCAGCCGAAGGCTGGCCCGCGCTGCACGTACGGCTCGCCGAGGTCGATCCCCTGACGGCGGCCCGCCTCGCACCCAACGACAGCCAACGCATCCAGCGCGCACTCGAGGTGTGGCATGCCAGCGGAAAACCGCTGTCGCACTTTCATGCAGCGCAGCGCGAACGGCCCGGCGGACTGGCGCCAGCCGTCTTCGTTTCCTTGGAGCCGACCGAGCGAACCTGGCTGCATGCACGCATCACAGAGCGCTTCGACGCCATGCTCGCAGCCGGCTTCATCGCCGAGGTACAAGCCCTGCGCGCGCGCGGCGACCTCGACGCCGATCTGCCGGCGATGCGCTGCGTCGGCTACCGCCAGGCCTGGGAGGCGCTCGACGGCCGGTGGCCGATGGCCGACCTGCGCGAGCGCGGCATCGCCGCCACGCGCCAGCTCGCCAAGCGCCAGATGACCTGGCTGCGCAGCATGCCGCAGCGCGAGGTCATCGCGGCCGAGGCGCCCGACGCGGTCGCGCAGGTCGTGGCGCGTCTGCAAACGCACGGACAGACGCATGGAGAGGCGCTGCCATGAGCCTCGTCCTCGACCGGCTGGCCAAGCACTACGGCGACAGCGCCGTCTTTGCGAACGTGTCGCTCGAAGTCGCCAAGGGCGAATTCGTCGCCATCGTCGGTGAGTCCGGCGTCGGCAAGTCGACCCTGCTGAACTGCATGGCGGGTCTGGACAGCTGGGACGCCGGCACGATCGCCCATGGCGGCCTCGACATCGGAACGCTCGACGCCGAGGCACGCGCCCTGTGGCGCCGCAGCCATGTCGGCTTCGTGTTCCAGGCGTTCCACGTGCTGCCACACCTCGACGTGGCGCAGAACGTCGGCCTGCCGCTGATGCTGCTGGGCCGCCACGGCGTACCAGACAAGGTGCGCGTGGCACAGATGCTCGAGGTGGTCGGCCTCGCCGGCATGGGTGCACGGCTGCCCCAGCAACTCAGCGGCGGCCAGTTGCAGCGCGTGGCGATCGCGCGGGCGCTGGTGCATCGCCCGGCGCTGCTGCTGGCCGACGAACCCACTGGCAACCTCGACCCCACCACGGCCGCGAAGGTCATGGACGTCCTGCTTGCTCAGACCCGCGAGCACGGTGCATCCCTGGTGCTGGTGACGCATTCGGAGGCCGCGGCGGCGCGCGCCGACCGGGTGCTGCACTTGCGCGCGGATGGGATGGTGGCGATGGCGCAGGCGCGCTGAAAACCCCGCGCCCGGCTCCCGGTACAGGGCCGGGTCTCCGGCGCGAGGTTCAGCCCGCCAGCAACGCCGCGAACCGCGCCAGATCCACATTGCCGCCGCTGACGATCACGCCCACGCGCTGGCCCTGCAGTGCGCCGCTTTCAGCTGCCGCGCACGCAGCGGCAAAGGCCAGGCAGCCGGTCGGCTCCACCACCATCTTCATGCGCTCGGCAAAAAAGCGCATCGCCGCCACCAGTTGCGCATCGCTCACCGTATCGATGCCGTCGACGTGGCGTCGAATGACACCGAAGGTGTACGTGCCCAGATGCTGCGTCTGCGCTCCGTCGGCCAGCGTGACCGGCGTGTCGATGTGCACGATGTGGCCCGCGCGCAGCGACTGCTGGCCGTCGTTGCCGGCCTCGGGCTCGACGCCGACCACCTCGCAGGACGGCGACAGCGCACGCGCCGACAAGGCAGAGCCGGCGGTGAGACCGCCGCCACCCAGGCAGACGTAGAGCCGGTCGAGGGGGCCGGCCTCCTCGAACAACTCCTTGGCCGCCGTGCCCTGCCCGGCGATCACGTCCGGATGGTCGTAGGGTGGAATCAGCGTCATGCCGCGCTCGCGCGCCAGCCGCTGCGTCAGCGCCTCGCGGTCTTCGGTGAAACGGTCGTACTGCACCACTTCGGCGCCGTAACCGCGTGTGGCTGCCAGCTTGGCCGCAGGCGCATCCAGCGGCATGACGATGAGCGCGGGCATGCCCAGCAGGCGTGCGGACAGCGCCACGGCCTGCGCATGGTTGCCCGATGAAAAGGCAATGGCGCCGCGCTCGCGCTGCGGGGCGTCGAACTTCGACAGTGCGTTGAACGCACCGCGAAACTTGAAGGCGCCCATGCGCTGGAAGTTCTCGCACTTGAAGAAGAACTGCGCGCCCCACCGCGCATCGGCGGTGGCGGAGCGCAGCACGGGGGTACGGTGGGCATGGCCGTCGAGCCGGGCGGCAGCGGCGACGACATCGTCGTAGGTCGGTAGGTCTTGCATGGCCCAAGCATAGAACGTGACACGTGCAGACGCACGCTGGGCGGCGAAGGACAGGCCCGCACCGGCACAATGCGGGCATGCGTGCCCTGCTCTCCACCTTCTCATGGCAGGAACTGCGCCATCACCCCTGGCGCAACGCCGCCGCTGTGGTGGCCGTGATGCTGGGCGTGGCGCTCGCCTTCTCGGTCCATTTGATCAACGCGTCGGCGCTCGACGAGTTCTCCAGCGCGGTGCGTTCGGTCAATGGCCAGCCCGACCTCGAACTGCGCGCGGCGCAGGGCGACTTCGACGAGGCATTGTTCGCGCGCGTGGCACAGAACGCCCAGGTCGCACTGGCCAGCCCCGTCGTCGAGATGCAGGCCGTTGCACTGGTCAATGGTCAACGCCTACCGCTGCGCCTGATCGGTGTCGATGCGCTGGTGCTGCCCGCCATCGCGCCGGCGCTGATGCCGGTTCCTGCGAAGGATGCGACGCGCTGGGCGCTGTTCCTGCCGGGCCAGGTCTTCGTCAACGCTGCGGCACGCGCGGCCATGAATACCGGCACCGCCACCAGCGCCAAAACCGAGGAACTGACGCTGCAGCTCGGCGCACAGCGCGCCACGCTGCAGGTGGCCGGTACCGTGGCCGCAGGCGGCACGGCGCTGGCCGTGATGGACATCGGCGCCGCCCAAGATCTGCTGGGCCTGGGCGGCCGGCTCACCCGCATCGACCTGCGTCTGACGCCGGGCACCGACCGCGCCGCCTTCATCCGCACGCTCGAAGGCTCGGCGGGCTGGCCCGTGAATGTACAAATCGCCGAACCCGGCGACGCGGCCGAGCGCGTGAGCAACCTGTCGCGCGCCTACCGTGTGAACCTCACCGTGCTGGCGCTGGTGGCGCTCTTCACCGGCGCCTTTCTCGTGTTCTCGGTGCTGGCGCTCAGCGTGGCCAAGCGCGCGCAGCAATTCGCGCTGCTCGGCGTGCTGGGCCTGACGCCGCGCGGCCGGCTGCGGCTGGTGCTGGTGGAGTCTCTGGTGCTGGGGGTCCTTGGCAGCGTGGCGGGCATCGCATTGGGAACGGCGCTGGCGGCCCTGGCGCTTCGCGTGCTGGGCGGTGACCTGGGCGGTGGCTATTTCGCGGGGGTAGCGCCCGCGCTGCAATGGAGCACGCCGGCCGCATTGCTGTACGGCACGCTCGGCGTGGCGGCGGCGCTGGTAGGCGGCTGGTGGCCCGCACGTGCGGCGCAGGCACTGCCCGAAGCGCAAACGCTCAAGGGACTGGGCGCTGCCACGCCGCAGCGCGGCGCGTGGAGCCTGCCGGTGCTGCTCCTGATGGTGGGCGGCGGGCTGGCCATGGTGCCGCCGGTGGCGGGCATTCCGGTTGCCGCCTACCTTTCCGTCGGTTTCCTGCTGGTCGGCGGCATCACGGCGCTGCCGTGGCTGATCGCCCTCCTCTACGACCGGCTCGCGCCGCTGTTCGCCGCGCGCGTGCTGCCACTGCTGGCGATCGAGCGTGCGCGGCGCATGCGCGGCACGGCGGCGGTCGCCGTCAGTGGCGTGGTCGCCAGTCTCAGCCTGGCGGTGGCGCTGACGGTGATGGTGGCGAGCTTTCGCGACTCGGTCACGCGCTGGCTGGACGTCGTGCTGCCGGCCGATCTCTACGTGCAATCGGCAGGCAGCAGTGGCACCAGCAACGATGCCGCCATCTTCACGCCCGCCTTCGTGCAGTCGGTCGCACAGTTGCCCGGCGTGGCGCGCACCGGCACGCTGCGGCTGCGCGCGCTGACGCTCGACACGACCCGGCCTGCCGTGACCCTCATCGCGCGCAGCCTGGACGAGGACGCTGCGCGCACGCTGCCACTGCTCGACGACGCGCTGAAGGTCCCTGCTGGGCAAATTGGCATCTACGTCAGCGAGGCCATGGTCGACCTCTATGGCGCGGCGCCCGGCAAGGTGTTCGCACCGCTGGCGCACGCCTGGGGCCCGGTTGCGGAAGGCGCAGCCCCACCCGTCTTCTTCGTGGCCGGCGTATGGCGCGACTACGTGCGGCAGTTCGGCGCGATCACCATCGCATCCGCCGACTTCGAGCGCCTGACTGCCGATCGCAGCGTGAGCAGCATTGCGCTGTGGCTGGCACCCGGCACACCTGAGCCGCAGGTTCAGACAGCAGTGCGTGCGCTCGCCGCACAGGTGCTGGGCGACGCCCTGCCGATCGAGCTGTCTTCGGTCGGCCAGATCCGCGCCAACTCGCTGCGCATCTTCGACCGCAGCTTCGCCGTGACTTACTGGCTGCAGGGCGTCGCGATCGCCATAGGCCTTTTCGGCATCGCTGCGAGCTTCAGCGCACAGGTGCTCGCGCGGCGCAAGGAGTTCGGCCTGCTCGCGCACCTGGGTTTCACGCGCGCCCAGGTGCTCGCCGTGGTTGCCGGCGAAGGTGCTGCATGGACGGCCATCGGTGCCGTCGCGGGCCTGGCGCTGGGCCTGGCGGTGTCGGTGGTGCTCGTGAAGGTGGTCAATCCGCAGAGCTTCCACTGGACCATGGACCTGTTCGTGCCGTGGCTTCGCCTGCTGCTGCTGTGCGCGGCGGTGGTGGCTGCAGGCACCGCGACGGCCTGGATGGCAGGCCGTGCGGCTGCAGGCAGCGATGCGGTACTCGCAGTCAAGGAAGACTGGTGACCGTGCCCCCGGCGGCCCATGGCTCCGGGACGTGGCTGCGCTACATGGCTTGTAGACTGGCGCCCGATATGCCGCAATCCTCACCCGCTTCATCCTCGCCACTTTCCTCGCCAGCCTCCTCGTGCAACGCATGGCTCGACACCGCCGTCCGCCGCATTGAGGCCGACTACCAGCGCAGTGCCGACACGCACCTGATCCCGCTGCCACTGCCCGCGCTCGCCGCGCACGGCATCGACCTGTACCTGAAGGACGAATCGACGCACCCGACCGGCAGTCTCAAGCACCGGCTGGCGCGCTCGCTCTTCCTGTATGCGCTGTGCAACGGGTGGGTGCGCGAGGGCACGACCATCGTCGAGGCATCGAGCGGTTCGACGGCCGTCAGCGAGGCCTATTTCGCGCGCCTGCTCGGTCTGCCCTTCATCGCCGTGATGCCACGCAACACCTCACCCGAGAAAGTCGCGCAGATTGCGTTCTACGGGGCACGCTGCCACTTCGTCGACCATGCAGCGCAGGTCTACGAAGAGGCACGCACTTTGGCCGAGCACAGTGGCGGCCACTACATGGACCAGTTCACCTACGCCGAGCGCGCGACGGACTGGCGCGGCAACAACAACATCGCCGAAAGCATGTTCCAGCAGATGACGCACGAGCGGCATCCCGTGCCCGCGTGGATCGTGGTGGGTGCCGGGACGGGCGGCACCAGCGCCACCATCGGGCGCTACGTGCGCTTTCGCTGCCACGACACCCAGGTGTGCGTGCCGGACCCCGAAGGCTCGGTGTTCTCGGCCTACCACCGCACGGGCGACGCATCGCTCACCGCACCGGGTTCACGCATCGAGGGCATCGGGCGCCCGCGCGTCGAGCCGAGTTTCGTGCGCACGCTGGTCGACCGGATGATCGAGGTGCCCAACCTCGACTCGGTGGCTGCGATGCATATGTTGTCGGCACTGCTCGGCCGCAAGGTCGGCCCATCGACCGGCACCAATTTCATCGGCATGCTGGCCGTGGCGCACGAGATGCGTGAAAGCGGCCGGCAGGGCTCGGTCCTGTCGCTGCTGTGCGATGCCGGTGAGCGTTACCTGCCGAGCTACCACGACGCGGACTGGGTCCGTCAGAACTTCGGCGATATCGGCCCTGCAATGCAGCGTATCCACGAACGGATCACCGCATGACACCGTCGGCAGCGGCATGGCGGCTTTCCCGGCGCAGCCTGCTGCTGGCTTCGCTGAGTGCAGCCGCCACAGCATGGGCTTTGCCCACGCGCACGCTGCAGTTTCCGCGCGACTTCGGCAGCCATCCCGAACTGACGACCGAGTGGTGGTACATCACCGGCCATGCCCGGACAGCCAAAGGCCGCGAGTTCGGCTTCCAGGTGACCTTCTTCCGGTCGCGCGTCGATGCTGCGCAACCAATGCGCTCGGCCTTTGCGGCCAAGCAGTTGCTGTTCGCTCACGCGGCCGTGACCGACCTGGAAGGCCGCCTGCTGCTGCACGACCAGCGCATCGCACGCGCCGGCTTCGGCATCGCCGAGGCGAGCGAGACCGACACCGGCGTGCGCCTGCGTGACTGGTCGCTGGCGCGCCGCGACGGCAGCTATGCCGCGCGCATTCCGGCAGGCGAATTCGCACTCGCACTGCGCTTCACGCCGTCGCAACCGGTTCTGCTGCAAGGCACCGATGGCCTCTCACGCAAGGGCCCCGACGCGGCGCAGGCGAGCTACTACTACAGCGAGCCGCAGTTGAAGACGCAAGGCAGCCTCACGCTCAAGGGCGAGGCTTTCGAGGTCGAAGGCACCGCGTGGCTGGACCACGAATGGAGCGAGGCGCTGATGCATCCCGAGGCCGTGGGCTGGGACTGGATCGGCATGAACCTCGACGACGGCAGCGCGCTGACAGCCTTCCACCTGCGCCGCGAGGATGGCAGCGCGCTGTGGGGCGGTGGATCCTTTCGTACACGCGACGGCGTGTTGCGTTTCTTTCGAAACGACGAGGTGCGCTTCACCCGCCTGCACGCATGGACCAGCCCGCGCACCCGGGCGACCTACCCCACGCAGTGGCGCGTGCAGACGCCGTCTGGTGACTTCGAGGTGCACGCACTGCTCGACGACCAGGAACTCGACAGCAGCGGGTCGACCGGCGCCATCTACTGGGAAGGCCTGAGCGAACTGCGCGATGCACAAGGCCGACGCGTGGGGCGCGGCTACCTCGAGATGACCGGATACGCCGCGCGGCTGCGACTCTAGACTCTATGCACCAGAGCGCTCGGCCGCCAACACGGTGGCCATCTTGCGCACCGGGCTCGACAGCACCAGCGACGTCGTGACGCCGCCATGCAGTGCCAGCGCATCGACCACGCGCTCGAGGTCGTGTGGCTCGGCAATGGCGCAGCGCACGATGAAGCAGTCCTCGCCCGTCACGCGATCTGCCTCCAGCACCTCGGGCATCTCCTCGAACAGCTTGACGTACTTGCGAATGCCCGCGTGCGTGGTCTGGATGCGGATGATGGCCTGCAGGCCGATGCCGATTGCACGCAGGTTGACGCGTGCGCCGTAGCCTTCGATCACACCCGCGTCTTCCAGCTTGCGCACGCGCTCGCTCATCGCAGGCTGCGACAGGCCGATGCGCTTGCCGATCGCAGCCAGGCTCTGGCGCGCATCACGCTGCAGCGCTTCGAGAATCAGACGGTCTTTCTTGTCCAGCTTCATGATGGAGGGTTCTACCCGGTCGATGCCGATGATCCATCGGTCCGGCACGCCGATTTCCGATGGCTTGCGCTGGAATGCGCAGCACCGATTCTCTATCGTCAAGCCTGCCTCGCCACCTGGCGCGAGGCCCATCAAGGAGGAACCTCATGGAACTCATCGGCATGCTCGACTCACCCTATGTGCGGCGCGTGGCGGTCACACTTCAATTGCTGCAGCTGCCTTTCGTTCACCGACCGATCTCGGTCTTCAGCACCTTCGACCAGTTCTACGCGATCAATCCGGTCGTGAAGGCGCCCACGCTGGTCTGCGACGATGGTGCAACGCTGATGGACTCGACGCTGATCATCGATCACATCGAAACCGTTGCCGGACGCAGCCTGATGCCGGTCGACCGCGTTGAGCGCCAGCGTGCGCTGCGCATCGTCGGGCTCGGCCTCGCGGCCTGCGAGAAGGCGGTGCAGATCGTCTACGAGCGTCAGCTGCGTCCACCGGAGAAGTTGCATGCGCCCTGGATGGCGCGGGTGCAGGCACAGCTGGCTGCGGCCTGGCTGGAACTCGAGACTGAACTGACCGCTCAGCCGCTGCCGGTGGCAGCCTCGACGATCACGCAGGCCGGCGTGACGGCCGCCATCGCATGGCGCTTCACGCAGGAACTGCTGCCGGGCGAGGTCGACCCACACGCGCATCCCGCCACGGCCCGGCATTCGCTGGCCGCGGAAGGCCTGGACGCCTTCCTGGCCGCGCCCTTCAACTGAGGACGCTCAGCCGCGGGGGCGCGCTTTCGCCTTGCGCCGCTCGATGAAGGCGATGATCTCGCCCATGATGCCCTTGCGGAAGGCGAGCACGCAGACCACGAAGATCAGGCCCGTGACCATGGTCACCGACTCGCCCAGCGTGTTGAACCAGTCGACCGTGGTGACGCGCGCCAGGAAGTTGCCCAGTTCGCCGATCTTGTTCTCCAGCAGCACCACGACCGCCGAACCGACAATCGGGCCCGACAGCGTGCCCAGCCCGCCCACCAGGGTCATCAGGATGACCTGGCCGGACGCCGTCCAATGCACGTCCGAGAGCGTGGCGAAGCCCAGCACCAGCGTCTTGAGCGAGCCCGCCAGGCCCGACAGCGCGGCCGAGATCACGAAGGCCAGCAGCTTGAAGCGGCTCACGTCGTAGCCCAGCGACAGCGCGCGCGGCTCGTTCTCCTTGATGCCCTTGAGCACTTGGCCGAAGGGCGAGTGGATGGTGCGCACGATGAGCAGGAAGGCGGCGACCACGATCACCAGCGCGACGTAGTACATCGTGAGGTCGTTCGACAGGTCGATCACGCCGAACAGCTTGCCGCGCGGCACGCCCTGCAGGCCGTCCTCGCCGCCGGTGAACTTCGCCTGCAACGCGACGAAGAACATCATCTGCGCCAGCGCCAGCGTGATCATGGCGAAATAGATGCCCTGCCGGCGAATGGCGAGCAGGCCGAAGAGCCAGCCCATGAGCGCGCCCGCCAGCGTGCCGGCGAGCAGGCCGAGTTCAGGTGTCAGGCCCCAGACCTTGATGGCATGGCCTGCCACGTAGGCCGAGCCACCCAGGAAAGCCGCGTGGCCGAAGGACAGCAGCCCGGTGTAGCCCAGCAGCAGGTTGAAGGCCGAGGCGAACAGCGCGAAGCACATCAGCTTCATCACGAACACCGGGTAGGCACCGAAGAACGGTGCGAGCAGCAGGCCGACGAGCAGCAGCAGGTAGATGGCGTTGGAAATCTTCTTCATGCGGCTTCTCACTTCTCTTTGCCGAACAGGCCGGCCGGGCGGATGAGCAGCACGATGACCATGATCACGAACACGACGGTGGAGGAGGCCTCCGGGTAGAACACCTTGGTGAGGCCTTCGATGACGCCCAGGCCCAGGCCGGTGAGGATGGCGCCCATGATCGAGCCCATGCCGCCGATCACGACCACCGCAAAGACCACGATGATGAGGTTCTGCCCCATCAGCGGCGACACCTGCATGACAGGCGCCGCCAGCACGCCAGCGAAGGCGGCGAGCGCGCAACCGAAAGCGTAGGTCAGCGTGATCATCAGCGGCACGTTGACGCCGAAGGCTTCGACCAGCCGCGGGTTCTCTGTGCCCGCCCGAAGGTAGGCGCCCAGGCGGGTCTTCTCGATGACGTACCAGGTGGCAAAGCAGATCACCAGCGACGCGACGACCACCCAGGCGCGGTAGTTGGGCAGCACCATGAAGCCGAGGTCGGTGGCGCTGGAGAGCGCTTCGGGCGCGTCGTAGCCCAGGCCCGACACGCCGTAGACGGAACGGAACACGCCCTCGATCAGCAGCGTGAGGCCGAGCGTGAGCAGCAGGCCATAGAGATGGTCGAGCTTGTAGATCCAGCGCAGCAGCAGCCGCTCGATCAGCACGCCGAACAGGCCGACGATGATCGGTGCGGCCAGCAGCATCACCCAGTAGTTGATGCCGAAGTATTCCATCGCCATCCAGCTGAGCACCGCCCCCAGCATGAACAGCGCCCCATGGGCGAAGTTGATCACGTTGAGCAAGCCGAAGATCACGGCCAGGCCGAGGCTCAGGATCGCGTAGAACGAGCCGTTGACCAGCCCCAGGAGGAGCTGGCTCAACAAGGCCGGCATGGAGATATTCATGGAAGACGCTTCAACAACGATCGAGTTTCTGATTCAGCGGCGGCCGGCCGGCCGGTCCGCGCTTGATGGGGTCGATGGCTACTTCCAGAGTGAGCAACGCGACTCGGCCTTGGTGGTGTAGACGTCCTCACCCTTGAGCTTTTGCACCACCTTGTAGTAGTCCCACGGCTGCTTCGACTCGGCCGGCGACTTGACCTGCATCAGGTACATGTCGTGCACGAAGCGGCCGTCGGCGCGCACGTAGCCCTTGGCGTAGAAGTCGTCGATCGGCGTCTTCTTGATGTACTCCATCACCTTGTCGGCGTCGGTCGTCTTGGTGGCCTGCAGTGCCTTGAGGTACGTCATCGTCGCCGAGTAGTCCGCCGCCTGGATGTCCGTCGGCATGCGCTTGGTCTTTTCGAAGAACTTCTTGCCGAATTCGCGGGTCTTGTCGTCGAGGTTCCAGTCCCAGCTGGTGGTCAGCAGCAGGCCTTCGGTGTTCTTCAGGCCCAGGCTGTGGATGTCGGTGACGAACACGAGCAGGCCGACCATCTTCATTGACTTGGTGATGCCGAACTCGCGTGCCGACTTGATCGAGTTGATGGTGTCGCCGCCAGCGTTGGCCAAGGCCAGCACCTGCGCCTTCGAGTTCTGCGCCTGCAGCAGGAAGGAAGAGAAGTCCGAGGTGTTGAGCGGCGTGCGCACGGCGCCCACCACCGTACCGCCCTTCTCCTTGACCACCTTGCTCGCATCGGCTTCGAGCGCGTGGCCGAAGGCGTAGTCGGCCGTCAGGAAGAACCAGTTCTTGTCGCCACGTGCGATCACCGCAGCGCCGGTGCCCTTGGCGAGCGCGACGGTGTCGTAGGCATAGTGCACCGTGTACGGCGTGCATTGCTCGTTGGTGAGCGCTGAACTGCCGGCACCGTTGACCATGAAGACGCGCTTCTTCTCCTGCGCCACCTTGGCCATGGCCAGGCCGGTGCCGGAGCTGGTGCCGCCGAAGAGCATCGTCAGGCCCTGCGTGTCGATCCACTCGCGCGCCTTCGACGCGGCGATGTCCGCTTTGTTCTGGTGGTCGGCCGTCAGCAGTTCGATCGGCATGCCGTTGACCTTGCCGCCGAAGTCGTCGATGGCCATCTGGATGGCCAGCGCGCCGTTCTTGCCTTCCACGTCGGCGTACAGGCTCGACATGTCGGTGATGAAGCCGATCTTGACCTTGTCGGTCGCCTGGGCGTGGGCTGCGCCGGTCGCGAAGGCAACGGCCAGCGAAATGGCGGAGAGTGCGAGGTTTTTTTTCATGATCACGTCCATGGAAGGTGGGATGGAGGAAGGCGACGGAAGGATCACTTCCAGAGCGCGCACTTGGTTTCGGCCTTGGTCGTGAAGACCTGTTCGCCCGGCAGCTTGGCGATCACCTTCAGGTACTCCCAGGGCTTCTTAGACTCGGCGGGCGACTTGGCCTCGACCAGGTACATCTCGTGGATGAAGCTGCCATCGGCGCGGATCTGGCCCTTGCCGTAGAAGTCGTCGATCTTCATGCTCTTGAGCTGCGCCATCACCTTGTCCGCATCGGTCGTCTTGGCCGCGGCGACAGCCTTCAGGTAGGTCGTGGTGGCCGAGTAGTCGGCCGCCTGCACGTCGGTCGGCATGCGCTTGGTCTTCTCGAAGAAGCGGGCGGCGAACTTGCGCGTGTCGTCGTTCAGGTCCCAGTACCAGCTGGTGGTGTGCAGCAGGCCTTCGGTGTTCTTCAGGCCCAGGCTGTGGATGTCGCTCAGGAAGACCAGCAGGCCGGCCGTCTTCATCGTCTTGTTGATGCCGAACTCGCGCGCTGCCTTGATCGAATTGACCGTGTCGCCGCCGGCGTTCGCCAGCCCGAGGATCTGCGCCTTGGAGTTCTGCGCCTGCAGCAGGAAGGACGAGAAGTCCGACGCGTTCAGCGGATGACGCACCGCGCCGACGACCGTGCCGCCCTTGGCCTTCACCACCGTGGTGGTGTCGGCTTCGAGTGCGTGGCCGAAGGCATAGTCGGCGGTCAGGAAGAACCAGCTCTTGCCGCCTTTGTCGACCACCGCGCCGCCGGTGCCCTTGGCCAGCGCGACCGTGTCGTAGGCGTAGTGCACGGTGTACGGGCTGCACTGCTCGTTGGTCAGCGCCGAGGTGCCGGCGCCGTTGTTGAAGTAGACGCGCTTCTTCTCCTGCGCGACCTTGGCGGTGGCCAGGGCCGTGCCCGAGTTGGTGCCACCGAAGACCATCGTGACGCCGGCGGTGTCGATCCACTCGCGCGCCTTCGATGCGGCGATGTCAGCCTTGTTCTGGTGGTCGGCCGTGAGCAGTTCCACCGGCTGGCCGAGCACCTTGCCGCCGAAGTCGTCGATCGCCATCTGGATTGCCACCGCGCCGTTCTTGCCTTCGACGTCGGCGTAGAGGCTCGACATGTCGGTCACGAAGCCGATCTTCACCTTCTCCTGAGCGTGCACACCTGTCACGCCCAGGAGCAGTGCTGCAGTTGCCAGGCCGATCGCGTTGAGTTGCTTGTTCATGGTGTTGTCTCTGTGTTGTTGTGGGGGTAAAAATCAGACGCCGAGCAGCTCGTTGAGCACCGGCATCTTTGCGTCGAGCTCCGACGCGCCGAAGGTCTCGACAATGCGCCCGTGCTCCATCACGTAGAAGCGGTCGGCCAGCGGCGCGGCAAAGCGGAAGTTCTGCTCGACCATCACCACCGTGTAGCCCTTGCCGCGCAGCATGTGGATCATTCGAGCGAGCGCCTGCACGATGACGGGCGCAAGCCCTTCGGAAATCTCATCGAGCAGCAGCAGCTTGGCGCCGGTGCGCAGGATGCGCGCGACCGCCAGCATCTGCTGCTCGCCGCCCGACAGGCGCGTGCCCTGGCTGTGGCGGCGTTCGGCCAAGTTGGGGAACATCTCGTAGATCTCGTCGATCGACATGCCCGGCCCCATGCCCTTGAGCACCGGCGGCAGCAGCAGGTTCTCCTCGGCCGACAGGCTCGCGAAGATGCCTCGTTCTTCAGGGCAGTAGCCCACGCCGAGGTGGGCGATGCGGTGCGTCGCCATGCCGATGGTCTCGACGCCGTTGATCTGGATGCTGCCCTTGCGTGCGCCCACGAGGCCCATGATGGCGCGCATGGTGGTCGTGCGGCCGGCGCCGTTGCGGCCCAGCAGCGTGACGACTTCGCCGGGCTGCACGACCATATCGACGCCATGCAGCACGTGCGATTCGCCGTACCAGGCCTGGAGGCCCTGGATCTGCAATGCTGGAGCGACCATCAGTGCGCTCCCTGCAGTTGGCCGTCGGTGGTGCCCATGTAAGCCTCCATCACCTGCGGGTTGCGGGAGACTTCGGCGTACGGCCCTTCGGCCAGCACGGCACCGCGCTGCAGCACGGTGATGGTGTCGGCGATGGTCGACACCACGCTCATGTTGTGCTCCACCATGAGGATCGTGCGCCCCGCCGACACGCGCTTGATGAGTTCGGCCACCCGATGCACATCTTCATGGCCCATGCCCTGCGTGGGCTCGTCCAGCAGCATCAGCTCGGGCTCCATCGCGAGCGTGGTCGCGATCTCGAGGGCGCGCTTGCGGCCGTAAGGCAGGTTCACGGTCAGTTCGTCGGCGAGGTCGTCCAGCCCGACCTCGGCCAGCAATGCACGGGCGCGGCTGTCGAGGGGCTTGAGCGACCGTTCGCTCTTCCAGAAGTGGTACGAGGTGCCGAGCTTGCGCTGCAGGCCGAGCCGCACGTTCTCGAGCAGCGTGAGATGCGGGAAGACCGCCGAGATCTGGAACGACCGGATGATGCCTCGCCGTGCGATCTGCGCCGGGCGTTCGCCCGTGATGTCCTGTCCGTTGAAAAGGATCGCGCCGGAGGTAGGCTCCAGGAATTTCGTCAGCAGGTTGAAGCAGGTGGTCTTGCCAGCGCCATTGGGGCCGATGAGTGCGTGGATCGACCCGCGCACCACATTGAGGTCGACCTTGCTGACCGCGGTGAAGCCCTTGAATTCCTTGGTGAGCTGGCGCGTTTCGAGAATGATGTCGCTCATGTCGCGCGGTGGCCCGGAGGCTGGAAGGAAAAGTCAGTCATGCAATGCATCAGTTCGCGCCCACTTGAGCGCGACTGCATTGTTGGCGACCCCCTCCCCCCTGCCTACTGGGGCAAATGCCTATGCTGCACTGCAACCTACGCGCGTTGTAGGCGCGCGGTTGTCAGCCCGGTGTCAGCGCAGCATCAATGCGCCCCGGCCGCTGCGTCGGCGCCAGCGCCACCCATCTGCGGCCGCGCGAGCCAGACCAATGGGATCAGGAAGATGAACAGCACGGCCGATGCATAGAAGATGTCGTTCGACGCAAGCATGAATGCCTGCTGATCGATGAGCCGGTTGATCTGCCCGAGCACCTGATCGGTACTGAGACCGCTGCTGCTCAGGCTGTTCATCGTCGCCATCGCCGTCGCATTGCCGGGGTTGATCGACTCTGCGAGCTGCGCGTGATGCAAGGTCGCGCGGTTGTCCCACAAGGTTGTCACCACCGACGTACCGATGGCACCGGCCGTGATGCGCAGGAAGTTCGACAGCCCGGACGCCGCCGGGATGCGATCGGGCGTCAGACCCGACAGCGTGAGCGTCACCAGCGGGATGAAGAAGAACGCCATCGCCACACCCTGGATGATGGTCGGGACCATGATGGTGCCGAAGTCGGCCTGCGTGTTGAAGTTCGAGCGCATCCACAGCACCAGTGCGAACACCGCGAACGAGAACGTCGCGTAGCGGCGCGGGTCGACCTTGGCCACGGTCATGCCAACCAGCGGCGACAGCACGATCGCGAAGGCGCCGACCGGCGCGAGCACCATGCCGGCCTGCGTGGCGGTGTAGCCCATGTACTGCTGCAGCCAGAGCGGCAGCAGCACGACGTTGCCGAAGAACAGACCGTAGGCGACGGCCGTGGCGACGGCACCCGACCAGAAGTTGCGCCGCTTGAAGAGCGACAGGTCGACCACCGGATGCTTGTCGGTCAGCTCCCAGATGATGAAGAAGGCGAAGCCCACCACCGCCACGACCGCCATGGCAACGATCTGCGGCGAATGGAACCAGTCGAGCTCCTTGCCCTTGTCGAGCATGAGCTGCATCGCGCCGACCCACAGCACCAGCAGTGCCAGCCCGATCGAATCGATCGGCAGGCGCTTGATCTCGGTATCGCGCTTGCGGTAGATCGACCATGTGATGCTCGCCGCCAGGACGCCGACGGGGATGTTGATGTAGAAGATCCACGGCCACGAGATGTTGTCGGTGATCCAGCCGCCCAGCAGCGGCCCCATCACCGGCGCGACCAGCGTGGTCATCGCCCACATCGCCATCGCGACCCCGGCCATCGCACGCGGATAGCTCGCCAGCAGCAGCGTCTGCGACAGCGGGATCATCGGCCCTGCGACGAAGCCCTGGATCGCGCGAAACAGGATCAGCGTGGTCATGTTCGGCGCCAGGCCGCACAGCCAGGAGCTGACCACGAACAGCAGGATGCTCAGCATGAACAGGCGCACCTGCCCGAAGCGCTGCGTGAGCCAGCCGGTGAGCGGCACGGCGATCGCGTTGGCGACGGCGAAGCTGGTGATGACCCAGGTGCCCTGCGTCGAGCTCACGCCGAGGTCGCCGGAAATCGCGGGCAACGACACGTTGGCGATCGACGAGTCGAGCACGTTCATGAAGGTCGCGGCAGACAGCGCGATCGTCCCGAGGATGCGCGCGGACCCCTCCAGTGGTGGATGGGCGGCGGGTGCGGCAGTGGTGGCCATCGCGGCGGCCGATCAGCCGCGCGCGGCCTGGTGCATGGCCAGCGTGGCGCCGCGCCCGTTCTGCGCAGCGGGGTGCAGGCTCGACGATGGCTTGGCCTCGCTCGGCGTTGCGCTGGCGCCCTTCGGGGGCACCGGGCGGCCGAGGTTGGCCGCGATGATGCCGGCGACATCTGCATCGGCGCTCGCATCATGGTCGGCGTCGGCATACACCTGCGTCTGCGCGAAAGGCGTGCTGCGGGGGGCATCGGCCAGCGCCTTGCCGCCCCTGTCGGTCACGTCGACCTCGGCGTCCATCGACAGACCGACGCGCAGCGGATTGGCTTTGAGCTGTTCGGGATCGAGGGCGATGCGCACCGGCACGCGCTGCACCACCTTGATCCAGTTGCCGGTGGCGTTCTGCGCCGGCAGCAGCGCAAAGGCGGCGCCGGTGCCCATCCCCAGGCCGGCCACCTTGCCGTCGTACGCAACCTTCTTGCCGTACAGGTCGGCCGTGAGCTTCACGGGCTGGCCGATCCGGATGTTGCGCAGCTGCACTTCCTTGAAGTTGGCATCGACCCACAGTTGGTTGAGCGGCACGATCGACATCATCGGCGTGCCCGCGGCCACGCGTTGGCCGAGTTGCACCGTGCGCTTGGCCACGTAGCCGTCGACCGGCGCTGGCAGCGCGACGCGCTGCACCGCGAGCCACGACTCGCGCACCTTGGCCGCGGCGGCCAGCACATTGGGATGCTGCTCGACGCTGGTGCCTTCGGTCAGCGACTGGTTGCTGGCGAGCTGTTCGCGGGCCGACGCGACGCCGGCTTGGGCAGCGGCGAGCGCGCTCTTCGCATTGGCCAGCGCCGTCTCGGAATGGTTGAGCTCTTCCTTGGACACTGCCCCGTTGCCGGTGAGGGCCTGGCGGCGATTCAGGTCGTCCTGCGCACGGGCAATGTCGCTTTGTGCCTTCGCGATGTCGGCCTGCTTGAGGGTGACCTGCGCAGCCAGCGAGCCGTTGTTGGCATAGAGCGTGCGCACCTGCCGGACGGCCTGGCCGAGCGCCGCTTCGGACTGCGCGAGCGCGAGCTTCGCATCGGCCGGGTCGAGCTGCACCAGTGGCTGCCCGGCCTTCACGAAGTCGGTGTCGTCCGCCATGATCGACAGCACCGTGCCGGTGACCTGCGGCGTGATCTGGATCACGTTGCCCTGGACGTACGCGTTGTCGGTGTCCTCGTAGTGGCTGGCCACCAGCCATTCGTAGAGACCCCAGCCTCCGCCTGCAACGATGACGACTGCAGCCAGCGCGGTGAGTGCGCGGCGGCGCTTGGGATTGCCGGCCTTCTCGACCGGAGCCGAGTCTGCAGAGGCGGCGACTGCTGTGTTGTTGTCCATGTCAGTGTCCTTCGATTTCGGGCGTTGGGTGACGCGCGGCCATCGCGCGTCGGATGTGTTCAGTGCGTGACGACGGTCTTGGCGGTGGCGGCAACAGCAACCGGTGGCTGCCATCCGCCACCCAGCGCACGCGCCAGGCCGACCTGGGTTTCGAGCGCACGGGCCGCGAGGTCGACCGCCTGCCGGCGTTGCGCCAGCACGGTGGATTCGGCAGTCAGCACGTTGAGGTAATTGCCGAGGCCGGCGCGGTAGCGCTGCCTGGCGATTTCGTAGGCGCCTTCGGCAGCGGCCTGTGCCTCACGCTGTTGGGCCTGCTGGCGCGCCACCGACTGGGCGCTGCTGACTTGGTCGGCGGCATCGCGCACCGCGTCGAGCACACTGGCGTTGTAGCTCTCGATTGCGGCATCGAGGTCGGCCGCCTTGCCGCGCAGATTGGCGCGCAGCCGGCCCCCTTCGAAGATCGGCAGGCGGATGGCCGGGCCGACGCCTCCCAACACACTGTCGGACTTCAAGAGATTGTCGAAACCCAGGCTCTGCACGCCGACGAAGGCAGTGAGGCTGACGTTCGGATAGAACAGCGTCTTCGCACCTGCCACGTCGCCCGTGGCGGCCTCGACGCGCCAGCGTGCCGCGGCGATGTCGGCACGCCGCCCCAGCAGGTCGGCCGGGATGTTCGGCTGCAGCGCCACGGCATGCAGCGACGCCAGGGTGGGCGGCGTCAGCGACTGGGTGGCATCGGGGCGGGCCACCAGCGCATCGAGCGCGTGCCGTGCGATCGCGATCTGCTCGTCGAGCGCCTCGATCTGTTGGCGCGCCTCGGGCAGGCCGCCTTCGCTCTGGCGCAGTTCGAGCCGGGTGTCGAGGCCGGCGGACACCCGGTCATGCACCAGGCGCAAAGTCTCGTCGCGCTGCGCCAGCGTGCGTTTCGCCACAACGAGTTGATCATTCAGGCGTGCCCACTGGATGTAGCCGCGTGCGACGTTGCTGGCCAGCAGGATGCGCGCGGCATCGACTTCGGCCGCCGCCGCGTTGGACGAGCCCAGCGCGCTGTCGAGCGCCGCCCGGTTCTTGCCGAAGAAGTCGATTTCCCAACTGCCGCTAAGCTGCAGCAATCCCACCTCCTGGATCGAACCACCGAGCGGCGACGGATAGATGTAGTTGGCGCTGAACTTCTGGCGCGTGGCATCGAGCGACGCGTTGATCTGCGGCCGATCGGCCGATTCGGCCGTGGCGATGGTTGCCTGCGCGCGCGACAGCCGCGCACGCGCCACCGCAATGTTCGGGCTGCCGGCGAGCGCCTCGTCGACCAGCGCATCGAGCTGCGCATCGCCGAAGCCGGTCCACCAGCGCGCATCGACCGCGCTGATGCCGGTGCTGAACGGCGCGGCCTTCAGGCCCAGCGAATCGGCATCGCGCAGCTTGGCTTGCGGTGCGATGCCCGACATGTCCGCGCAACCGGCGAGCAGTGCAAGAACGGCCGCTGCGACCGGAAGCGCCGCGCCGCGGCGCAACAGGGAAAGGGGACGGATCATTTCTTTTCTCCACGGGCCGAGAGGGTCTGTGCGTTGTCGAGGATGCGGCGCAGGAAGCTCTTGAGTTGCTCCCATTCGGCTTCGCTGAATCCAGCCAGGTGCTCGTTCTGCACCCGGCTCAGAATCTCGGGGACCTGCAGCGCCGCCGCCCTGCCCTCGTCAGTGAGCTCGATGTTGACGACGCGACGGTCTTCCACCGAACGTACGCGGCGGCACAGACCCTTGGCCTCGAGCCGATCAAGCAGCCGGGTCATGGCGCCGGCGTCCAGCAGGCATTCGCGCGCGAGTTCGGCCACGGTGGTCGCGGCGCCCACCTCCAGCTTGTGCAATGGAATCCATTGCGGATAGGTCGGGCCGTCGGGGTCGGAAATCTGGCCATCCACCGCCTGCCCGACTGCGGTCATGATGCGCCGCATCAGGTAGCCGACGCTTTCCTCGGACCTGTAAGTCGCTGCCGAGTAGAAGTTCGGCACGTCCAGTGGCGCTGCGCACGCGTCGGAATTCTCGGGACGAATGGGTTCCTTCATGGGGACAGGATATTAGTTGCTTAGGCAATTACTGTCAAGGCTGCTTTTGCAATGGCAATCGGTCAGTAGAATCGGCGTCCATGGCAGTCTCCGCATCCAGCACGCCCGCAAAAGGCTCCCCGAAATCCCTGTCGGGCCTGCTCCCCTTCCTCAGGCCGTACCGTTGGCAGATCGCGCTCGCGGCCGTCTTCCTGGTTGCGGCGGCGGGTGCCACATTGGTTTTCCCGCTGGCCTTGCGCCGCCTGATCGACGGCGGCCTGGTGACCACCGACCGGGGCGCGCAGACCATGGCGCTGCGCGACCACTTTTTCGCCCTGTTCGGCGTGGCCGTCGCGCTCGGCCTGTTCTCGGCGGCACGCTTCTACACCGTGAGCTGGCTGGGCGAACGCATCACGGCCAACCTGCGCAATGCGGTGTATGCGCACGTGCTGCGCCAGAGCCCCCAGTTCTTCGAGACGACGCAGACCGGCGAGGTGCTGTCGCGCCTGACGGCCGACACGACGCTGGTGCAGACGGTGGTCGGCTCGTCGCTGAGCATGGGCCTGCGCAACGCGGTGATGGGCATCGGCGCACTCGGCATGCTGGTGTGGACCAACCCTTACGTCATGGGCCAGGTGCTCGGCGTGCTGGTGCTCGTGGTGCTGCCGAGCATGTGGTTCGGCCGCCGCGTGCGCAAGCTGTCGCGGGCCAGCCAGGACCGCGTGGCCGATTCGAGCGCAATCGCGGCCGAGGTTCTGAACGCGATCCCCGTGGTGCAGAGCTACACGGCGGAAGCGCGCGAGGCGGCCCGCTTCGATGCGTCGACCGACAACGCCTTCCGCACCGCCGTGCGCCGCGCCAAGGCGCGCTCGGTGCTGGTCGCCTTCATCATCATCGCGACCTCGGCTGCGCTGCTGTGGGGCCTGTACCAGGGCACGCAGGCAGTGTTGCAGGGCACGATCACTGCGGGCCACCTGGGCGAAACGGTCGTGTACGTGATCATCCTGGCCGGGGCCGCCGCCGTGCTCGGCGAGGTCTACGGCGACCTGCTGCGCGCCGCTGGCGCCACCGAGCGGCTGATGGAACTGCTGCATGCCCGCTCAGCCATCGCGTCGCCTGCGCGTCCGGTCGCGGCTCCGGTGCCGACGGCCGGCAGCAGCGTCGCCTTCGATGCCGTGACCTTCCACTACCCCTCGCGGCCCCTGACGCCGGCACTTCGCGACTTCAGCCTGGCAATCGCCCCTGGCGAGACCGTCGCCTTGGTCGGCGCGAGTGGCGCCGGCAAGAGCACGGTGTTCCAGCTGCTGCTGCGCTACTACGACCCCGGTACCGGCCGCATTGCGCTCGATGGCGTGCCGCTCGACGCGCTCGCGCTTGAAGACCTGCGCCACCGCATCGGCCTGGTGCCACAGGATGCGGTGATCTTCTCGGCCAGCGCCTTCGAGAACATCCGCTACGGCCGACCGGAGGCGAGCCCCGACGAGGTGTTCGCTGCCGCCCGAGCAGCCTACGCCGACGACTTCCTCAAGGCCCTGCCCGAGGGCTACGACACCTTCCTCGGTGAGCGCGGCGTGCGTCTGTCAGGTGGTCAGCGCCAGCGCATTGCGATCGCGCGCGCGATGCTCAAGAACCCGCCGCTGCTGCTGCTCGACGAGGCGACCAGTGCGCTCGACGCCGAGAGCGAGCGCATGGTTCAGGCGGCGCTGGAATCGGCGATGACCGGCCGCACGACGCTGGTCATTGCGCACCGGCTGGCGACCGTGCAGAAAGCCGACCGGATCATCGTTCTCGACCAAGGCAATATCGTGGAGCAAGGCACGCATGCGTCGCTGGTGGCGCAAGGCGGCGCGTATGCCCGACTGGCGGCGTTGCAGTTCACGGGCACGCCAAGGGCTAGTGCAGCGGCTCCTTGAGCGCCGCCGGCAGGGGCAATGGCATCACCGCGATGCCTTCGTCGACGAGTTGCTCGGCCTGTTCGCGGGTGGCTTGGCCACGGATGCCGCGCTCCCTGGTTTCGCCGTAATGCATCTTGCGGGCCTCGTCGGCAAAGCGCTCGCCCACATCCTCTGTTTTGGCCATGACTTCACGCACGGCGCGCATCCAGCGCGCCTCAGGCGTCATTGCGTCGGCCGAAGCGGGGACCTCGCGCACTTCTGATGGGGTGGGCGGCCTGCTGTTACCGAGGTTCAAACGCGGCGCACTCAGCATTTTCACGATCGCAGTGTCACTGCACACCGGGCATTCGACCAGGCCATTCGCCAACTGCAGCTCGAAGGCTTCATTGGATGCGAACCAGCCCTCGAAGCCGTGGCCATGGGCACATTGCAGGTTGAGAACCTTCATGTGCGCATTATCAGGTGCTGCTCACATCCCCGGCGCGTTGCCAGTCGAGTGACCAGGCGCCCGACAGGACGTTCTGCAGCCACAGCGTGCAGGCAAGCGTCTTGGCATCGGTGACGGTTCCGTCGCGGCACCACCCCATGAGGTCGTCGACCGTGGCGGTGAACACGTCCAGGAATTCGCCTTGATCGAGCTGGCGCTCACCCAGCGACAGGCCGCGGGCGAAATACACATGAATGACCTCGGTCGAATAAGCCACTGCCAGATGCATCTTGCCGGCGTAGCCCCATTCGGCAGCGGTGTAGCCGGTTTCTTCGAGCAACTCGCGCTGGCCGCACACCAGCGGCTCTTCACCCGCGTCCAGCTTACCGGCGGGAAATTCGGTGATGACCTGGGCCACCGGGTAGCGGTATTGGCGTTCGAGCACCACCTGACCATCGTCGAGCAACGGAATCACAACCACGGCACCCGGGTGGATCACATACTCGCGCGTGGCCGTCTTGCCATCCGGCAGACGCACGGTGTCGCACTTGGCATGCAGGAATTTGCCCTTGAAAAGCAATTCGCTGCCGATGCCCACTTCTTTCAGATGCGAATCGGTCATGGATTTCTACTTCCGGTGTTTGAGCAGGTAGCGCCAGATGAAGCCTGGAAATGCCAGCACGATGAAGAGTGCGCCGGTCACGGCGTAGAACTCCCAGCCCTGCGGCGCAATCTGGCCGACGCGGCGCTCGAAAAGAAGACCGATGCCGCCTGCCACGAAGTAAAGCAAAACCAGTTCCGCAAGCCGGACGGCCAACGTCTTGCCATGCCCTGATCGAAATGCAAAGAGCGCCAACAGGCGCTCATTGACAAACGGCAGGTTCGCCGCCACGAGGGCGACGAACAGCACAAGCCAGACCGAAGCCGTTTGCGACACGCGTCCGGTCAGTTGGCCAGCGTGGCGACAATCGCCTTGGCGCACAGCGTCATGAGCCCGCCGGGAACGATGCCCAGGATGAGGATCAGTGCACCATTGACCGTGAGCACGGTGCGCACGTCACCAGGTGCCGACACCGTGGTGGCCGTCACCGGCGCGTCGAAGTACATGACCTTGACGATGCGCAGGTAGTAGAACGCGCCAATCAGCGACATGATCACGGCGAACACGGCCAGACCGATGTACAGCGCCTGGCCCGACGCGATCAGGGCTTGCAGCACAGCGAGCTTTGCATAGAAACCAACCAGAGGCGGCAGACCAGCCAGCGAGAACATGGCGATCGCCATCACGCCAGCGTACAACGGGCTGCGCTGATTCAGGCCAGCCAGGTCGACGATCTCTTCGCTTTCGAAGCCCTCGCGCGCCAGCAACAGGATGATGCCGAAGCTCGCCAGCGTCGTCAGCACATAGGTCACGATGTAGAACATCGACGCGCTGTAGGCGAATTGGGCGTTGTAGGTGTTGCCGTTGGCCACGCCAGCCACCAGGCCGAGCAGCATGAAGCCCATCTGCGCGATGGTCGAATAAGCCAGCATGCGCTTGAGGTTGGTCTGCGCAATGGCCGCCAGATTGCCCACGAGCAGTGAGGCGATGGCGAGCACCGCGAGCATCTGCTGCCAATCGATCGCCAGCGGCAGCAGCCCTTCGACCAGGATGCGGATGATGATGGCGAACGCCGCGAGCTCAGGCGCAGCGCCGATGAGCAACGTGACGGCCGTCGGAGCGCCTTGGTACACATCGGGCACCCACATGTGGAACGGCGCTGCACCGACCTTGAAGGCCAGGCCGGCAACGATGAACACCAGGCCGAACACCAGCACCTGATGATTCACCTTGCGACTCGCAATCGCACGGAACACTTCATTGATGTCGAGAGAACCTGTCGCGCCGTACATCATCGACATGCCATAGAGCAGGAAGCCACTGGCCATCGCGCCAAGCACGAAATACTTCATTGCGGCTTCGCTGGCCACGGCGTTGTCTCGGCGCAGTGCCACCAGGGCGTAGCTCGAGAGGGTCAGCAGCTCCAGGCCCAGGTAGATCAGCAGGAAATTGCTGCCCGAGATCATCACGAAGATACCCAACAGCGCGAACATGCTGATGGTGAACATTTCGCCGCCACGCAGCATGTCACGGTCGGCCGCGTAGGGACGGCCATAGACCAGCGTGACCATCAGCGCCACCGAAGCGAAGCACTTGAGCCAGTTGCCCATCGGGTCGCTGACGACCATGTTGCCGAAGCCGTAGATGGTCTTGCCGGCCGCGGCCGACATGCCCGTCAGCACCGCCACGACCGCCAGTGTGAGCAGGGTCAGCACATAGGTGCGCGTACGGCGCGCATCGGTGGTCGACAGGTCGACCAGCGCAATGATGCAGGCCATGACCAGCAGCACTATTTCCGGATAGATCGTGATCCAGCTGAGTTTGTCAATCATCTCGTTCTCTTGTTCAGCCTGGCAACTTCGACAGGGCCACGTGGCGCAGCAGTTCAACCACGGACGCGTTCATGGAATCGGTGAATGGTTTCGGATAAAGGCCCATCCACAGCACGGCGATCGCAAGGAGCGACAGCATCAGGAATTCACGGCCACCGATGTCCTTGAGTTCCTTGACATGGTCGTTGCCGACCGGGCCAAGGTAGACCCGCTTGTACATCCACAGCGTGTAGGCCGCGCCAAAGATCAGTGCCGTCGCAGCGCCCAGGCCGATCCAGAAGTTCGCCTTGACGGCGCCCAGGATCACCATCCATTCGCCGACGAAACCAGCGGTGCCCGGCAGGCCGCAATTGGCCATGGCGAACAGCAACGCGAACGCCGCGAACTTCGGCATGGTGTTGACCACGCCGCCGTAGTCGGCGATCTGACGCGAGTGCACGCGGTCGTACAGCACACCGATGCCCAGGAACATGGCGGCCGACACGAAACCGTGCGCGATCATCTGCACGATGCCCCCGGCCACACCCAGTTCGTTGAACAGGAAGAAGCCCAGCGTGACGAAGCCCATGTGCGCGACCGACGAGTAGGCCACCAGCTTCTTCATGTCCTTTTGCACCAACGCCACCAGGCCGACATAGATCACGGCGACCAGCGACAGCGCGATCATGAGCCAGGCCCATTCACGCGATGCATCGGGCGCGATCGGCATCGAGAAGCGCAGGAAACCGTAGGCGCCCAGCTTGAGCATGATCGCGGCCAGAACGGCGGAGCCACCCGTGGGGGCCTCGACGTGCACGTCGGGCAGCCAGGTGTGGACTGGCCACATCGGCACCTTCACAGCAAAGGCAGCAAAGAATGCAAAGAACAGGAAGGTCTGCGCACTGCCAGCCAGCGGCAGCTTGTGCCAGGTCAGGATGTCGAAACTGCTTCCCGACTTGTTGTACAGGTAGATCAGAGCCACCAGCATCAGCAGGGAGCCAAGCAGCGTGTACAGGAAGAACTTGAAGGCTGCGTAGATCTTGTTGGGTCCACCCCAGATGCCGATGATCAGGTACATCGGGATCAGCGTGGCTTCGAAGAACACGTAGAACAGCAAACCGTCCAGTGCGGCGAAAACACCGATCATCAGTCCGGAGAGGATCAGGAACGCGCCCATGTACTGATTCACGCGTTCAGTGATGACCTCCCAGGCCGAGATCACCACGATCACGGTGATGAAGGCGGTCAGCAGCACCAGCCACAGCGAGATGCCGTCGATGCCCAGGTGGTAATTGACATGGAAGCGCTCAATCCAGCTCGTCTTCTCGACGAACTGCATGGCGGCGCTTCCGTTCTGGAAGCGCGTGAACAGCGGCAGTGTGACCAGAAAGCTCAGGATGGAGCCGACCAGCGCGATCCATCGCACCGCCCTGGCGTTTTCATCCCGACCGAAGGCCAACAGCAGAACGCCGAAGGCGATCGGCATCCATATGGCAAGGCTCAACAAACCCATTTTTCTTTTTCTCCAGCGAGAGCGCTTACTTGTTGAACCAGACGAAGTACGTCATGAGAACGAAGATGCCCAGCAGCATCGCGAACGCGTAGTGATAGATGAAGCCGGTCTGCAGCCAGCGCACTGCCCCGGCAAGGCGGGCCACCAGCTTCCAGGAACCATTGACGATCGCGCCGTCGATGACCGCCTGGTCGCCCCCCTTCCAGAACGCCGTGCCCAGTGCGCGAGCGCCACGGGCCAGGATGTTCTCGTTGATCCAGTCGAGGTAGTACTTGTTTTCGAGCAGCGTGTACACCGGCGCAAAGGCGCGCTTGATCGCCGCCGGCAACGCCGGGTTGATCATGTACATGTAGTAGGACAGCACCACCCCTGCCAACGCCAGCCAGAACGGTGGCGTGCTCAGACCGTGCAAGGCCATCGCCACCGGGCCGTGGAATGTCTCGGCCAACTCCTTCATTGCATGGTGCTTGTCGCCATTGATGAAGATCGCGTCCTTGAAGAACCCACCATAGAGCATCGGATCGATGGTGATGAAACCGATGACCACCGAAGGAATCGCGAGCAGCACCAGCGGCAGCCAGACCACCAGCGGTGACTCGTGAGGCTTGTGCGCGTCGTGCCCGTGACCATGATCGTCATGGCCGTGCCCGTGCCCGTCGTCGTGGTGCGCATCCGGGTTCTGGTCGTAGCGTTCCTTGCCGTGAAAGACGAGGAAGTACAGGCGGAACGAATAAAACGCGGTCACGAACACGCCAGCGAGCACAGCGAAGTACGCAAAGTTGGCGCCCCAGAGGTGACTTTCGTGCACCGCTTCGATGATGCTGTCCTTCGAGTAAAACCCGGAGAACAGCGGCGTGCCGATCAGCGCCAGCGAACCGATCACGAAGGTGATCCAGGTGATCGGCATGTACTTGCGCACGCCGCCCATCCACCGGATGTCCTGATTGTGGTGCATGCCGATGATGACCGAGCCAGCACCGAGGAACAGCAACGCCTTGAAGAACGCGTGCGTCATCAGGTGGAACACCGCCACGGAATAGGCCGACGCACCGAGCGCCACAGTCATGTAGCCCAGCTGCGAGAGCGTGGAGTAGGCAATGACGCGTTTGATGTCGTTCTGGATGATGCCCAGGAAGCCCATGAACAGTGCCGTGATGGCGCCGATCACGAGAATGAAGCTCAATGCGGTATCGCTCAACTCGAACAGCGGCGACATGCGCGCCACCATGAAGATGCCCGCCGTCACCATGGTCGCCGCGTGGATCAGTGCCGAGATGGGTGTCGGACCTTCCATCGAATCCGGCAGCCAGACGTGCAGCGGGAACTGCGCGCTCTTGCCCATGGCGCCGATGAACAGGCAGATACAGATCACCGTGACCAGCATCCACTCGGTGCCGGGGAAGGTGATGGCCGCCAGCGTGCCGGCCTTGGCAAAGGCTTCACCGTAATTCAGCGTACCGGCATAGGCTGCGATGAGGCCAATGCCGAGAATGAAGCCGAAGTCACCCACGCGGTTGACCAAAAAGGCTTTCATGTTCGCGAACACCGCCGTCGGCTTGTTGAACCAGAAGCCGATCAACAGGTACGACACCAGACCCACTGCCTCCCAGCCGAAAAACAGCTGGAGCATGTTGTTGCTCATCACGAGCATCAACATCGAGAAGGTGAACAGCGAGATGTACGCGAAGAAGCGGTTGTAGCCCTCGTCTTCTTCCATATAGCCGATGGTGTAGATGTGCACCATCAGCGACACGAAGGTCACCACGCACATCATCATGGCGGTCAGGCCGTCGACCAGGAAGCCGACCTCCATCTTCAGGCCACCCACGATCATCCATTCGTAGAGCGTCGCATTGAAACGCGCACCGTCGACGATCACGCTGCGCAGCGTGAAAGCGGAAATGATGAAGGCGACCAGCACGCCCAGGATGGTCAGCGAATGCGTGACCTTGCGACCGATGCGGTTGCCGGCAAACTGTGTGCCGAAGACGCCTGCCAGGGCGGCGCCGACCAGAGGGGCCAGCGGAACCGCCAGCAGGGTGGATGCAGAAAGCGTTGCGCTCATGGTGGACTCTGTTTATCCCTTGAGCGAATTCAGCTCGTCGACGTTGATGCTCGACTTGTTGCGGAACAGCAGCACGAGCAGCGCAAGACCGATGGCGGACTCGGCCGCGGCCACGGTCAGGATGAAGAACACGAAGATCTGCCCGTGCATGTCACCCAGGTAATGGGAGAACGCAACAAAGTTCATGTTGACCGCCAGCAGCATCAGTTCGATGCACATCAGCAGCACGATGAGGTTCTTGCGGTTCAGGAAGATGCCGATCACCGACATCGCGAACAGCATGGCGCCGAGCGAAAGAAAATGTGGAAGGGTCAGTGTCATGCCTTCTTCTCCCCAGGGGCGACAGGTGCGGCTTCGGAAGCGGCGGGCGGTGCAGGCGGCGGAGCGGGTTGGGTCGCGTCGACCTTGACCAGCTTCATGCGGTCGCCGGCCTTCACGTGGATCTGGTCGCTCACCGCCACGAACTTGGTGTCCTTGCGCGCACGCAGCGTCAGGGCAATGGCGGCAATCATGGCCACCACCAGGATCACGGCAGCGATCTGAACGGGATACAGGTATTCGGTGTAGAGCAGGATGCCCAGCGCCTTGGTGTTGGACACCTGAGCGACGGCCGCTGACATGCTCGCCACGGGCATCTCTCGGAAGCCACCCATCAGCACATACGCCATCTCCAGCGCAATGACCACACCAACCAGAGCCGCCAGGGGAAAGTGTTTCCAGAACCCCTGTCGCAGGCTGTCCATGTTCAGGTCCAGCATCATCACGACAAAGAGAAACAGCACCATCACGGCACCGAGGTACACCAGCACCAGCACGATGGCCAGGAACTCGGCCTGCAGCAGCAGCCAGACGGCCGAAGCCTGCGAGAACGCAAGCATGAGATACAGAACCGCATGCACAGGATTGCGCGCGGTGATCACCCGGAAGGCTGCGAACAGCAGCACCAACGAGAACAGATAGAAGAAGCCGGTCTTGACGTCCATGGATTTTTCTTTGCGGGCGTCTGCCGTTAACGGTATTTCGCGTCCGCTGCCTTGGCGGCGGCGATCTCGGGCTCGTAGCGGTCGCCCACGGCCAGGAGCATTTCCTTGGTGAAATACAGGTCGCCCCGCTTTTCACCGTGGTATTCGAGGATGTGCGTTTCCACGATGGAATCGACCGGGCAGCTTTCTTCGCAGAAACCGCAGAAGATGCACTTGGTCAGGTCGATGTCGTAGCGCGAGGTGCGGCGCGAACCGTCGTCACGCACTTCGGATTCGATCGTGATCGCCACGGCGGGGCACACGGCCTCGCAGAGCTTGCACGCGATGCAACGCTCTTCGCCGTTCTCGTAGCGACGCAGCGCATGCAGGCCGCGAAAACGCGGCGACAGGGGTGTCTTCTCTTCCGGAAACTGGACGGTGATCTTTCGCCGGAAAGCGTAACGTCCGGTCAGGACCATGCCCTTGAACAACTCGGTGAGCATGAAGCTCTTGAGGAAGTCCTTGACCGAAAAGGGGGTGGCAGCAACAGCCGTCATCGTATTTTCTCGCTTATTTCCAGATGTTCCAGGGCGTCTGCATCCAGCCCCCGACCACCAGCAGCCACACCAGGGTGACCGGAATGAAGATCTTCCAGCCCAGACGCATGATCTGGTCGTAACGGAAGCGCGGGAAGGTACCGCGAATCCAGATGAAGAGCGAGAGCACCAGGAAGGTCTTCAAGCCCAACCAGATCCAACCTGGAATGAAGTCGAGGAACCCGATCGGCGACAGCCAGCCGCCCAGGAACATCAGCGCAGCCAGGATCGATATGAGCCACATGCTGGCGTATTCGGCCAGGAAGAAGATCGCGAAACCCATGCCCGAGTACTCGACCATGTGCCCAGCCACGATTTCAGCTTCGCCTTCGACCACGTCGAAGGGATGGCGATTGGTTTCGGCCACGCCAGAGATCACGTACACCACGAAGATAGGCAACAGCGGCAGCCAGTTCCACGACAGGAAACCCAGACCCATGTTGGCGCCCATGCCCTTGGCCTGCGACGCGACCACGTCGCCCAGGTGCAGGCTGCCGGTCACCATGATCACGATCACCAGGCAGAAGCCCATGGCGATTTCGTAGCTGACCATCTGGGCCGAGGCCCGCAAGGCACCCAGGAACGCGTACTTCGAATTGGAGGCCCAGCCCGCGATGATCACCCCATACACCTCGATCGAGGTGATCGCCATGATCAGCAGCAGACCTGCGTTGACATTGGCAAGAATGGCTTCGGGTCCGAACGGAACGGCCACCCAGGCAGCCAGCGCCGGCATGATCGCCATCACAGGGCCCAACCGGAACAGGCCGGTGCTCGCCGCCGTTGGGTTGATCATTTCCTTGGTCAGAAGCTTCAGCGCATCGGCGATGGGCTGCAGCAAGCCAAAGGGGCCCACACGGTTGGGGCCGTGACGTACCTGGATGAAGCCCAGCAGTTTGCGTTCCCACAGCGTGGCGTAGGCCACTGCGCCCAACAACGGGAGCAGCACGCAGATGATCTTGATCAGGCTCCAGATGACCGGCCAGCCGCCCGCCACCCACCAATTGGCGGCGATCAACCCGCGGCCGAAGCCGTAGATGGAATCGATCATGCCGTCACCTCGTCGAGTGCTGGCTGCGTACCCGTCAACGCCCTGCCCTCACCGCGCGCATCGGCGGTCAATTGCAGCGACGTGGCGCGGCGTACGAGGCCGTCCAGTTGATAAATCGAGGCCACGACAGGCTCGCCCGCGGCGGCCGGAGCCGCAGCATGCAGGTCGACGCCAGCGGGGGCCGCGTTGTCGAGCAGGTCCGCAGCGACGTGCGTCGCATCGGCACCCCGACCTTGGCGCACATAAGCCAACACGTCCTGCGACGATTCGAAATCGAAGCCCTGCAGCCCCAGCAGGTTGGCCAGCACACGCAGCACCTTCCAGGCCGGACGCGCTTCGGCGCGTGGCTTGACCACCGCATGAAAGCTTTGCAGGCGACCTTCCGCATTGACGAAAGTGCCTGGCGTTTCAGTGAACGGTGCGATCGGCAGCAGCACATCGCTGAATGCGAGGTTGGTCTTGAACGGGCTCAAGGTCACCACCATCTGCGCATGCTCCAGACCCGCCGGCGCACGGGCACCGGCGGCCGAGTCGAACTCGGGCTCGTTGTTGAGCAGCAGCAAGGCCTTGAGGCCACCTGCCAGCATCTGACCGGCATTCAAACCTTCGGCTCCCGGCAGTGCGTTGACCCATTGGGCGCCCACCGTGTTGGCGGCTTCGGTCAGGTAACCGACGCTGGCGCCGGTTTGTGCACCGATCCATTGCGCGACGGCCAGCAGCTGCGATGCCTGTGCGTGATGCGCGGCGGCATTGCCCAGCAGGATCGCCTTGCGCTCGCCGCCGAGCAGCGAGGCCGCCATGGCCTTCGCGGCGTCGGTCGCGGTACCGTTCGACGGCGCGGCAACGCCAGTTTCAGCGCCAATGGCAGTGGCCACGTCGGCCAGCGCCTGCAACCATTCGCCGGCAGCGACGGTGTGCACACCGGCAAGCGTCATGGCCCATGCGTCGCGATGGGCAATTTCACGGGTCGACCCGATGACGCTGACCGCGGCGCCCTTGCGGCTCGCTTGGCGGATGCGCTGCGCAAACAAGGGATGATCCTTGCGCAGGTTGGAGCCGATCACCAGCACGCGCTGCAACTGGCTGAGCGAGGCGATGGAGGTACCGAGCCAGCGGATGCCGCTGGACGGCGTGAAGTCGGCATTGCGCAAACGGTAGTCGACGTTTTCACTGCCCAGACCACGCACCAGGGCCGTGGCCAGCGCCAGTTCCTCGACGGTGCTGTGCGGACTCACCAGTGCACCAATGGCCGCAGCGCCATGGTCGGTCTTGATCTGGCGCAGGCCGTTGGCCACGTATTCGAGCGCAGTCTGCCAGTCCACGGCTTGCCATTGACCGCCCTGCTTGAGCATGGGCTGGGTCAGGCGCTCGTCGCTGTTGACGGCCTCGTAGGAGAAGCGATCGCGGTCGGCGATCCAGCATTCGTTGACGTCTTCGTTCTCGAGCGGGACGACGCGCATCACCTTGTTGTTCTTGACCTGGACGATCAAATTGGCGCCAGTCGAATCATGCGGGCTCACCGACTTGCGGCGCGACAGTTCCCAGGTGCGGGCGCTGTAGCGGAACGGCTTGCTCGTGAGCGCACCGACCGGGCAGATGTCGATCATGTTGCCCGACAGTTCCGAGTCGACGGTTTCGCCGAGCACGGTCGTGATTTCGGAATGCTCGCCGCGATGGATCATGCCCAGTTCCATCACGCCGGCGACTTCCTGGCCGAATCGCACGCAGCGGGTGCAATGGATGCAACGGCTCATTTCCTCCATGCTGATCAGCGGGCCTACGTCCTTGTGGAAGACAACGCGCTTTTCTTCCTCGTAGCGCGAGGAGCCTGCACCGTAGCCCACGGCCAGATCCTGCAGCTGGCATTCGCCGCCCTGGTCGCAGATCGGGCAATCCAGCGGATGGTTGATCAGGAGAAACTCCATGACCGACTGCTGTGCCTTGATCGCCTTCTCGCTCTTGGTCCGAACGATCATGCCCTGCGTCACCGGGGTGGCGCAGGCAGGCATCGGCTTGGGCGCCTTTTCGACGTCCACCAGGCACATGCGGCAGTTCGCCGCAATGCTGAGCTTCTTGTGATAGCAGAAGTGCGGGATGTACGTGCCCGCCTTGTCGGCCGCATGCATGATCATGCTGCCTTCGGTCACGTCGACCTTCTTGCCGTCGAGTTCGATTTCAACCATATGTCTTTTCCAGTCCCTCAGGCCTTGGCGGCCGTGGTGGGGACGTAGCCCGGAATCAGCGCCTCGAACTCGTGGCGGAAGTGCTTGATCATCGCGCGCACCGGCATCGCCGCAGCGTCGCCGAGTGCACAGATCGTGCGGCCCTGAATGTTGTCCGCCACCGAATTGAGCAGGTCCATGTCGTTCTGGCGGCCTTGCCCATTGTGGATGCGGTCGACCACGCGCCACAGCCAACCCGTGCCTTCACGGCACGGCGTGCACTGGCCGCAGGATTCATGCATGTAGAAATACGAGAGGCGCTTGAGCGACTCGACCATCGAGCGGCTGTCGTCCATCACGATGACTGCGCCCGAGCCCAGCATGGAGCCGGCTTTGGAGATGGAGTCGTAGTCCATGGTGCAGGCCATCATGATGTCGGCCGGCAGCACCGGCGACGATGATCCACCCGGGATCACGGCCTTGAGCTGGCGACCCTTGCGCACGCCACCGGCGAGCTCGAGCAGCTTGGCGAACGGCGTCCCCATCGGCACTTCGTAGTTGCCAGGCAACTCGACGTCGCCGCTGACCGAATAGATCTTGGTGCCGCCATTGTTCGGCTTGCCGCACTCGAGGTAGGCCGGACCGCCATTGCGAATGATCCAGGGCACCGCCGCGAAGGTCTCGGTGTTGTTGATGGTCGTCGGCTTGCCGTACAGGCCGAAGCTCGCCGGGAACGGCGGCTTGAAGCGCGGCTGGCCCTTCTTGCCCTCGAGCGATTCGAGCAGCGCGGTTTCTTCGCCACAGATGTACGCGCCAAAGCCGTGGGCTGCGTGCAGCTGGAAGTTATAGGTGCTGCCCATGATGGCATCGCCCAGATAGCCGGCCGCACGAGCTTCTTCCAGCGCCTCTTCGAAGCGGTCGTAGCTCTGGAAGATTTCGCCGTGGATGTAGTTGTAGCCCACGCTGATGCCCATCGCATACGCTGCGATGGCCATGCCCTCGATCACGATGTGCGGGTTGAACTGCAGGATGTCGCGGTCCTTGCATGTACCCGGCTCGCCTTCGTCCGAGTTGCAGACAAGGTACTTCTGGCCCGGGAACTGGCGGGGCATGAAGCTCCACTTCAGGCCCGTCGGAAAGCCTGCGCCGCCGCGGCCGCGCAGGCCGGAAGCCTTGACCTCGGCGATCACCTGGTCGGGCGTCAAGCCCTCGGTCAGGATCTTGCGCAATGCCTGGTAGCCGCCACGCGACTCATAGTCGGCCAGGCGCCAGTTGGTGCCGTCCAGACCGTCATAAATCTGCGCGCCGATGTGCCGGCCATGAAAGCAGGTTTGAACGCCGGTGGCCTGAAACTGAGACAGAACTTGTTCGGGCGACATCATTTCGCTCCCTCGGTCGACGAGGCACGCAGCCCGTCGATCAACTGGTCGAGCTTTTCGTTGCTCATGAAGCTGCACATCGTGCGGTCGTTGACCAGCATGACGGGCGAATCGGCGCATGCGCCCAGACATTCGCTCTGCTGCAATGTGAACAGGCCGTCGGCGGTCGTCTCACCCATGCGGATGCCCAGCTTCTTCTCGAGATGCACGAGCGCCGTCACACCATCGCGCAACTGGCACGGCAGGTTGGTGCAGACGTTGAGCTTGAACCGACCCGTCGGATGCTGGTTGTACATGTTGTAGAAGGTCGTGACTTCATGCACAGCGATCGGCGCCATGCCCAGGTAGTCGGCGATGACCTTCTCGCTGGCGAGGCTCACGTGGCCCAACTCCTGCTGGACGATGGCCAGGCAGGCCATCACGGCGGACTGCGCCTGATCGGCCGGGTACTTGGCAACCTCGCGCGCGAAGCGCTCGATCGTGGCGGCGGAAATCGTCGCGTTGCCTTCGGGAATGTGAGCGTTGCTCATCGGTCGATTTCTCCGAACACGATGTCCAGGGTCCCGATCACGGCAACGGTGTCCGCGATCATGTGGCCGCGCGCCATTTCGTCGAGCGCGGAAAGATGCACGAAGCCCGGCGCGCGGATCTTCAGGCGGTACGGCTTGTTCGCGCCATCGCTCACCAGGTAGATGCCGAACTCGCCCTTCGGGTGCTCGACGGCGGCATATGCTTCGCCTTCGGGCACGTGGAAACCTTCGGTAAAGAGCTTGAAGTGGTGGATCAGCTCTTCCATGTTGGCCTTCATGGCCTCCCGCTCCGGTGCCGCCACCTTGTGGTTGTCGGTGATCACCGGGCCAGGATTCACGCGCAGCCAGTCCACGCATTGCTTGATGATGCGGTTGGACTGCGCCATTTCTTCCATGCGCACCAGATAGCGGTCGTAGCAGTCGCCGGTCTTGCCCACGGGGATGTCGAAATCCATGCGGTCGTACACATCGTAGGGCTGCGTCTTGCGCAGGTCCCAGGCCACGCCCGAGCCACGCAGCATCGGACCGGTCAACCCGAGATTGAGCGCGCGATCGGCGTCCATGACACCGATGCCCACCGTGCGCTGCTTCCAGATGCGGTTGTCGGTCAGGAGGGTGTGGTACTCCTCCATGTGCTTGACGAAACGCTTCGTGAAGTCGTCGATGAAGTCGAGCATCGAACCCTGGCGGTTCTCGTTCATGCGAGCGAGGGCCTTGGCGTTCTTGATCTTGCTCACCTTGTACTGCGGCATCGTGTCCGGCAGGTCGCGGTAGACGCCACCCGGCCGGAAGTAGGCCGCGTGCATGCGCGCGCCGGAGACGGCTTCGTACAGATCGAACAGGTCCTCACGTTCGCGGAACGCGTAGATCAGGATGGTCGAACTGCCGCAGTCATTGCCGTGCGAACCGAGCCACATCAGGTGGTTCAGGAGGCGCGTGATTTCAGCAAACATCACGCGGATGTATTGCGCACGAATCGGCACCTCGAGGCCCAGCAGCTTCTCGATCGCCAGGCAGTAGGCGTGCTCGTTGCTCATCATCGACACATAGTCGAGACGATCCATGTACGGGAGCGACTGGATGAAGGTCTTGCCTTCGGCCAGTTTTTCAGTCGCGCGGTGCAGCAGGCCGATATGCGGGTCGGCGCGCTGGACGACTTCACCGTCGAGTTCGAGCACGAGGCGCAGCACACCATGCGCCGCAGGATGCTGCGGCCCGAAGTTGAGCGTGTAGTTCTTGATTTCAGCCATGTTCGATCACCAGAGGTCGCGAGACCTTCAGTGCAGGCCTCCATAGTTTTCTTCGCGGATGATGCGCGGCGTGACTTCACGCGGCTCGATGGTCACGGGCTGGTAGACCACCCGCTTGAGTTCTTCGTCGTAACGCATCTCGACATGCCCGGACAACGGAAAGTCCTTGCGGAACGGGTGGCCGATGAAACCGTAGTCCGTGAGGATGCGACGCAGGTCTTCATGACCTTCGAAAACGATGCCGAACAGGTCGAAGGCTTCGCGCTCGAACCAATTGGCCGAATTCCAGATCTGCATCACCGATGGCAGCATCGGGAAATCGTCGTCCGCACAGAACACCTTCACACGCACGCGCTGGTTCAAGCTCACCGAAAGCAGGTGCGCCACCACACAATAGCGCAGGCCATCCCACTCGCGGTCACGGTAGGTCGAATAGTCGACACCGCAGATGTCGATCAGCTGCTCGAACTTGCAGCCCGGTGCATGGCGCAGCACCTGCATGGCCTCGAGGTAGTTCGCCGCCGTCACGGTCAGCGTGACCTCACCCAGGGCCACAACCAGGCTCTTCACCTTGTCGCCCAGCGCAAGCGCAAGCGTGTCCTTCAGGACTTCGGGATCAATCGCAAAAGATGTCATGAATGGTCCGACTCAGGCACGCGCGATGGTATTGGTGCGACGCACCTTCTGTTGCAGCTGGATGATCCCGTAGATCAAGGCTTCGGCCGTGGGCGGGCAACCCGGCACGTAAACATCGACCGGCACGATGCGGTCGCAGCCACGTACCACCGAATAACTGTAGTGGTAATAGCCACCGCCATTGGCACACGAGCCCATCGACAACACCCAGCGCGGCTCAGCCATCTGGTCATAGACCTTGCGCAACGCAGGCGCCATCTTGTTGCAAAGCGTGCCCGCCACGATCATCAGATCGGATTGCCGCGGGCTCGCACGGAACACCTCGGCGCCGAAACGCCCGATGTCGTAGCGCGCTGCAGCAGCATGCATCATCTCGACCGCACAACAGGCCAGACCGAAGGTCATGGGCCAGAGCGAGCCGGTCTTGGCCCAGTTCACCACCGAGTCGTAGGACGTGGTGACGAAGCCTTCTTTAAAAACGCCTTCAATAGCCATGGCTTACCTTGTTGCCGACGTACGGCTATTCCCAGTCAAGAGCACCCTTTTTCCACTCGTAGGCAAAGCCCACGACCAGAATCGCCAGGAAGATCACAACCGCCCAGAAGCCGGTGGCACCGACGTCCTTGAGCGCCACCGCCCAGGGAAACAGGAACGCGATCTCGAGGTCGAAAAGAATGAAAAGGATGGCCACCAGGTAGTAGCGGACATCGAACTGCATGCGGGCATTCTCAAAAGCCTCGAAGCCGCACTCATAAGGGGAATTTTTGGCCGCATCAGGACGATTGGGGCCGAGGATGAAACCGATGACCTGTGGTGCGACCCCCACACCGATGCCGACCAGAATAAACAAAAGGACGGGAAGGTAAGAGTCGAGGTTCATCTGGTTCAATCACCGCTTGCCGCCAGCAGAGATCAACTTCGGCGTTGATCTCTGCCGACGAGATTTGGTGCGGTCGGCGAGACTCGAACTCGCACAGCTTTCGCCACTACCCCCTCAAGATAGCGTGTCTACCAATTTCACCACGACCGCGGTTTTGTGCTGCCCGGATGGCATGAGGAACCCAGAGGGTTTTGGCTTTCCGGTGCAGCTTTAGAGTATACCCTCGATACGACCACTTTCCTGTTGCACTCGCATCGAAACTTACGGTTTATTTACCTGGAATCTGCGAGGCGCCAGAGGCAGGCACAGCAGGCGCTGAAGCTGCTGGGGCAGTCGGTGCCGCACCCGAAGGAATCTGCGACGCAGGCGCCGAAGCCGGTGCAGCGGGCACACCCACTGCTGCACGCTCGAGCAAGCTGCCACCGCCGGCGGGGCGGGCATGACTGAAGTAGGCCAGCAGCAATGTGCACACGAAGAACACAGCGGCAAGCACCGCCGTGGTTCGCGACAGGAAGTTGGCACTGCCGCTCGCGCCGAACAGGCTACCCGCACTGCCGCTACCGAAAGCAGCACCCATGTCGGCGCCCTTGCCGTGCTGGATGAGGATCAGCCCGATCATCGTCAGGGCGGTGAGCATTTGCACGCCCACGAGGATATTGAGGACCACATTCATTCGTTCTTACTCCTAATTGGACTGCCGCTCGCGCTCAACGCGCGGCAGCGATGATTTGCAGAAAATCGGGCGCTTTCAACGAAGCGCCACCGATCAGGCCGCCATCGATGTCGGCTTGCGCCAGCAGCGTTGCGGCGTTGGTGGCATTCATGCTGCCACCGTACAGGATCTGGATGCCGGCAGCATGCTCGCTGGCGGCGTGATGCAGTTGCGCGCGCAACACGGCATGCACCGCCTGTGCCTGCTCAGGGGACGCCGTCACGCCGGTACCAATGGCCCACACCGGCTCATACGCTACGACGATCTCGCTGATGCAGTGGCCATTGACATGGATCACCGCGGCGAGTTGGCGCTTGACCACTTCTTCCGTGCGCCCTGCTTCGCGTTCTGCCAGCGTTTCACCCACGCAGACGATCGGCGTGATGCCCTTTGCCAGTGCCGCAGCCGCCTTCGCGGCCACAGTCTCATCGGTTTCGCCGTGGTATTGGCGGCGTTCGGAGTGGCCGACGATCGCATAGCGCACGCCGAACTCGCCGAGCATCGCTGCCGACTGTTCGCCAGTGAAGGCACCCTGCGGATGCGCCGAGACGTCCTGCGCACCCAGCGCTATCGGCGAGCCCGACAGCAGCGCCTGGACCTGTGCCAGGTACGGCGCGGGCACGCACACGGCCACGTCGCACGATGGCGTCGCAATGCCTTGCAGCAGCGCCTGCACGAGCGCTTCATTGGCAGCCAGGCCGCCATTCATCTTCCAGTTGCCTGCGATCAATTTGCGTGAGGTCATTTTCAACAACGTTCCATTCACCAGGTCAGCACGATCTTGCCGATGTGCGCATTGGATTCCATCAGGGTATGGGCCTGCGCTGCGCCGCTGGGCTCGCCCACCGCCGCAAAGGTGCTGTGGACAACCGGCTTGATCGCCCCGCTCTCGAGCAGCGGCCAGACCTGCTCGCGCAGCGCCTTGGCGATCGCACCCTTGAACGCAACCGAACGCGGACGCAGCGTCGAGCCCGTGACCGTGAGCCGGCGGCGCAGCACCAGCCCGGCATTGATCTCGCTCTTGACGCCACCTTGCACCGCGATGATCACCAGCCGACCGTCTTCGGCCAGGCAGTCGATCTCGCGTGCCACATAGCTGCCGGCCACCATGTCCAGCACCACGTCGACACCCTTGCCTTGCGTGAGCTTCTTGACCTCTTCGACGAAGTCGGCCGTGCGGTAATTGATTGCATGGTCGGCGCCGAGCTGGACGCAGGCTGCGCACTTGTCGTCGCTGCCCGCCGTGACGATCACCGTCGCGCCCAGCGCCTTGCCCAGCTGGATGGCCGTGACGCCGATGCCGCTCGAACCGCCCTGGATGAGCAGGGTTTCACCCCTCTTCAGGCCGCCGCGTTCGAACACATTGCTCCAAACCGTGAAGAAGGTTTCCGGCAGCGTGGCTGCATCGACGTCGCTCCAGCCCTTGGGCACCGGCAGGCACTGCGCGACCGGGGCCACGCAGAACTCGGCATAACCGCCACCGGCAACCAGTGCGCAGACGTGATGCCCAATGGCGAAACCCGCCTCGGCCAACGCCTCGACATCGCCCGCCACGATCTCGCCGGCCACTTCGAGGCCCGGCAGGTCCGATGCACCCGGCGGCACCGGATAGTGGCCGCCCCGCTGCAGCACATCGGGCCGGTTGACGCCGCTGGCCGCGACACGGATCAGCAGCTCGCCCACGCCGGGTGTCGGCTCGGGGCGTTCTGCCACGCGTAGCACCTCAGGGGCACCGTACGACGTGATCTCAATGGCTTTCATGGTCTTCCTGACGACAAATGTCCGCCCCGAAGGGCGGACTTGGCTGAGGGATGGCGCAAAGGGCGCAAGCGCCCTTCACTTCAGGACTGCGGGTCGCCGCGACCCGAATCCTGCGACGGCTGCGACTCGACCGGGCGCTGGTCGAACTGCTGCTGCGGCTCGCCACCTCGCTCGTTGCCGCCGTTGTTGTTGTTGTCGAAGCGCGGTGCACGTTCGCTGCGCTGTGGACGGTCGCCGCGGTCCGAACGCTCACGGCGCTCGCCACCACGGTCACCGCGGTCTTCGCGAGGCGCACGTTCCTGGAACTCCATGCCGGCCGGACGCTCGGTCAGGGCCTTCATCGACAGCTTGACGCGACCCTTTTCGTCGGTCTCCAGAACCTTGACCTTGACGATCTGGCCTTCGCTCAGGTAGTCGGTGACCTTTTCGACGCGCTCATGGGCGATCTGGCTGATGTGCAGCAGACCGTCCTTGCCAGGCAGCAGGTTGATCAGTGCGCCGAAGTCGAGGATCTTGGTGACCGGGCCTTCGTAGACCTTGCCGATTTCCACTTCCGCGGTGATCTGCGCGATGCGCTGCTTGGCCGCCTCGGCCTTTTCCGGGTCGGTCGACGCGATGGTGATCGTGCCGTCTTCGTCGATGTTGATCTGGCAGCCGGTCTCTTCGGTCAGCGCACGGATCACGGAACCGCCCTTGCCGATCACGTCTCGGATCTTCTCGGGGTTGATCTTCATCGTGAACAGACGCGGCGCGAAGTTCGACACTTCGGTCTTGGCCTCGCCCATGGCCTCCTGCATCTTGCCCAGGATGTGCATGCGCGCTTCCTTGGCTTGCGCCAGGGCGACCTGCATGATTTCCTTGGTGATGCCCTGGATCTTGATGTCCATCTGCAGGGCGGTGATACCGGCGGTCGTGCCGGCCACCTTGAAGTCCATGTCACCCAGGTGATCTTCGTCGCCAAGGATGTCGGTCAGCACCGCGAAGCGGTTGCCTTCCTTGATCAGACCCATGGCGATGCCCGCCACGTGGGCCTTCATCGGCACGCCGGCGTCCATCATCGACAGGCAACCGCCGCAGACCGAAGCCATCGACGACGAGCCGTTCGATTCGGTGATTTCCGAGACGACGCGCACCGTGTACGGGAATTCCTCCTTCGACGGCAGCACGGCGACGAGCGCGCGCTTGGCCAGGCGGCCGTGGCCGATTTCACGGCGCTTGGTCGAGCCCATGCGGCCGACTTCGCCGGTGGCGAAGGGAGGCATGTTGTAGTGGAACAGGAAGCGGTCTTCGTACTCGCCGGCCAGCGCGTCGATGCGCTGTGCGTCGCGTTCGGTACCAAGCGTGGTGATGACGAGCGCCTGCGTTTCGCCGCGGGTGAACAGCGCCGAACCGTGGGTGCGCGGCAGCACGGAATTGCGGATCTCGATCGGGCGCACGGTGCGCGTGTCGCGGCCGTCGATGCGCGGCTCGCCTTCGAGGATCTGGCTGCGGACGATCTTGGCTTCGATCTCGAACAGCAGGTCGTTGACCTTGCCGGCCTCGAAGGGCTCGCCGCTCGCCTTGAGCGCTTCCATCACGCTGGCATTGGCTTCGCGCAGGGCTTGCGTACGGGCTTGCTTGCTGCGGATCTGGTAGACCGCACGCAACTTTTCTTCAGCCAGGCCCTTGACCTTGGCGATGAAAGCCTCGTCCTTGGCGGCCGGCTGCCAGTCCCACACCGGCTTGCCGGCGTCGCGCACGAGTTCGTGGATCGCGTTGATGGCGACGTTGGCCTGCTCATGACCGAACACCACGCCGCCGAGCATGATTTCTTCGCTCAGTTGCTGGGCTTCGGACTCGACCATCAGCACGGCAGCTTCGGTGCCGGCGACGACCAGGTCCATCTGCGAATCCTTGCGGGCGGTCTGGCCCGGGTTCAGCACGTACTGGCCGTTGATGTAACCCACGCGGGCAGCACCGATCGGGCCACTGAACGGGATGCCAGAGACCGACAGCGCGGCAGACACGCCGATCATGGCGGCGATGTCGGCATCGACTTCAGGGTTGAGCGACAGCGTGTGGATGACCACGTGCACTTCGTTCAGGAAGCCTTCGGGGAACAGCGGGCGGATCGGGCGATCGATCAGGCGGCTGGTCAGGGTTTCGTGTTCGCTGGGCTTGGCTTCGCGCTTGAAGAAGCTACCGGGGATCTTGCCCGCAGCGTAGGTCTTCTCGATGTAGTCGACGGTCAGCGGGAAGAAGTCCTGGCCGGGCTTGGCCGACTTGGATGCCACCACGGTGGCGAGCACCACGGTGCCCTCGATGTCCACGATCACGGCGCCGCCGGACTGGCGCGCGATTTCACCGGTTTCCAGGACGACGGTCTTGTCGCCCCACTGGAACGACTTGGTGACTTTGTTGAAGAGGCTCATGTTTTAGCTCCTGATGTAAGAGCGGGCAGCGCCAGACTGGCGGCACCCGCGGGTGTCGGAGCACGTTTCAGAACACGATGCCATTCCAGCGAAGCTCAACCCGAACTCCGATGGAATGACACAGCTTCGCTCCGTGCGGCACTCCGAAAACTTGTTCGCGAAGTAAAAAACGCCTGAGCTAGCGGACTAACCCAGGCGTTTTTATCTGCGATTCAATTTACTTGCGCAGACCCAGCTTGGCGATCAGCGCGGTGTAACGGTCGGCATCCTTGGCCTTGAGGTAGTCCAGGAGCTTGCGACGACGGCTCACCATGCGCAGCAGGCCGCGACGACCATGATGGTCCTTGGCGTGCGTCTTGAAGTGAGGCGTGAGTTCGTTGATGCGGGCGGTCAGCAGTGCGACTTGCACTTCGGGACTGCCCGTGTCGTTGGCTGCGCGTGCGTTGTCCTTGACGACTTCGGCCTTGATGGAGGCTGCGATCATGATGATTTCCTTCGTTCCAAATAGTTTGACTTGCGGTGTGCGCTGGAACTGCATGCACCGTGCGCCTTTCGGCATGAACCGCGGATTATAGCTCGCCCCCAGGCTGCGCGCACTTCGTGTAGCGTCGCCTACCCCCTGCCGGGGGCAACACCGGCGGTCCGGCGGGGCCGGTTCCGCGGCGTTCCACGCAGGGCCGCCGGCTTCGCGGCGGCATGCGGCTCGCCTTATGGCTTCGCTTGGGGGTTGGCGGCGAGCCAGATTTTCAGGCGACTGACACCTTCGACGAGGCGCTGGGGATCCTTGGAGGCAAAGCACCAGCGCAACCAACCCTGGGCTTCGGGCGCGAAGGCTTCGCCGGGGGCCAGACCCAGGCCGGCCTCGACGACCAGACGCTTGGCAGTGGCCAGGGAATCGGTGTGGCCGTCGATCTGGAAGAACGCGTACATGCCGCCCTGAGCGGGAGCGACCTTGACGCCAGGCACCTGCGCCAGCAGCGGGAGCAGCGTGTCGCGGCAGGCCTTGAGGTGAGCGACCACGCGAGGCGTGATGTCCTCGGTGTGCTCGAGTGCAGCAATGGCTGCGCGCTGCGTGAAGACGCTCGCGCAGGAGGTGTTGAACTCGATGAGCTTGCCCATGCCGTCCATCAGCGCGGGCGGCAACACCAGCCAGCCCAGCCGCCAGCCCGTCATCAGGAAGCTCTTGGAGAAGCTGTGGGCGACGACCAGGCGGTCGTCGGCGCTGGCCACGTCGAGAAAGCTCGGCGCGCACCGGTTGGCCGTGGGTTCGTAATACAGCCGCTCGTACACCTCATCGGCCAGGATCCAGGTGCCGGTGTCGCGGCAATGGTCAAGGATCTGCTGCTGCTCGTCGCGCGTGAGCGTCCAGCCGGTGGGGTTGTTGGGCGCATTGACGATGAGCAGCCGGGTGCCGGTGGTCACGGCGGCGCGCAGCGCGGCCATGTCCAGCGTCCATTCGCCCTCGACCGGCTGCAGCGCCACGGTGCGCACCCGCGCGCCCATGATCGCGGGTTGCGCCGTCAGGTTGGGCCAGACCGGGGTGATGGCCACGACGTCGTCTCCCGCCTCCACCAGGGCCTGCACCGCCAGCATCAGTGCATTGACGCCGCCCGAGGTGATGGCGATGCGCGACGCGTCGACCGCCGGATGCAGGCGGCTGGTGTAGCGCGCCACCGCCTCCCGCAGCGCGGGCAGGCCCAGGTTGTGGGCATAGAAGGTTTCCCCCCGCTGCAGCGAATCGATGGCCGCCTGGCGGATGACTTCGGGCGTGACTTCGTCACTTTCGCCGAACCAGAAGGCGAGCACGTCGGCACGGCCCAGGCCGGCATTGGCGACTTCGCGGATCTTGGAGGCTTCGAGGTTGTGAATGGCTTGACGCATAGGTGGATTCTCGCGCGATCAGGGGCGCTGCATCTTGCAGGTCGTCGGCATTTCCGCGCGTTCGGCTGCGATGGTTCTGAGCACACGAAAGCCGTAGCCCGAGCCTTCGACGTCGAACTGCACGCCCGGCGTGCCTTGACGGTCCATCACGCCCACGACCAGTTGCTGCTGGAACTGATGGTCGGCTGCCCGCATGCGTCCACGCTGGCCCGCAAGGCTGACGTCAGCGTGCTCCATCGCACGCGCCACCGCCACGGCGTCCACGCTGCGCGCGCGCTCGATCGACTGCGCCAGCGCCTCGATCAGCAGTTGCATCCGCATGTGCACGTAGTCGTCGGCAGGCTTGGGAAAGCGCGTGCGGAAGTCCTTGTAGAACGCTGCCGACTGGGGCGTTTGCACGTTCGGCAGCCAGTCGGCCACGGCGATCACGCGGCCGATGCCCGCCTCGCCAATGGCCGCAGGCGCTCCCAGCGCATTCCCGTAGAAGGTGTAGAAAGTGCCGTTGAAGCCCGCCTCGCGCGCCGCCTTCACGAGCAACGTGAGGTCGTTGCCCCAGTTGCCCGTGATCACCGCCTGCGCGCCACTGGCCATGAGCTTGCTGGCATAGGGCGAGAAGTCCTTCACGCGCCCCATGGGATGCAGTTCGTCGCCCACGATCTTCACGTCGGGGCGCAGTGCCGCGAGCTGGCGGCGCGACTCGCGCAGCACCGACTGGCCGAAGCTGTAATCCTGCCCGATGAGGTAGACGCGCTGCAGCGCGGCGTCGTTGCGCACCACATCCATCAGTGCCGTCACGCGCATGTCGGCATGTGCATCGAACCGGAAGTGCCAGAAGCTGCAACGCTCGTTGGTCAATGCCGGGTCCACGGCCGCGTAGTTCAGGAAGAGCACGCGTCGCGCCGGATCGCGCTCGTTGTTCTTGTCGATGGCATCGAGCAGCGCCGCCGCCGTGGCAGAGGAATTTCCTTGCAGCACGATGCGCGCGCCGTCGTCCATGGCCGCGCGCAATGCCGACAGCGCTTCTTCGTTCTGGCCCTTGCTGTCGTAACGGTCGAGCTGGAGCATCCGGGCACCGCCGGGCAGCTTGACGCCGCCGCGCGCATTGACCCGCTCCACGGCCCAGAGCAGGTTCCGGAACACGGCCTCGCCCGTGTTGGCAAAAGGACCGCTCATGCTCTCGATCAGCGCCAGCCGCACCGGGGCCGCGGACTGTGCCAACACCGGCGGAAGCGCCAGCGTCGCTAGCGCCGAAGCGCCGATTTTCAAGGCCTTGCGGCGCCAAATAAAGCTCTGCGTCATTGTCTTGAAACGCGTGTCGCCATGCCTAGATGGGGTGGCAAGCGGCACTCATGTTGAAAGGCCGCGCAGTGTAAGGGACACACCTTTCTTGTCCCCATTGTGTTCAATCCCGGAGTTTCCTCATGTTCTTCGCACCCACCGTCCGCACCGCCCGCTTTGCGCCTCGCGCCCACGACCGCGGCTTCGAGCGCTTCGTCAACGATGCATTGCTCGCCAGCACCCAGCGCCCCGTCCACGTCGCACAGGACGAGGCAGCGTGGACGCTGTCGCTCGACGTGCCCGGCCTGTCGCGTGACGATCTGTCCATTGGCATCGAAGGCGCTGTCGTGCGCATCGAAAGCAAGCCAGAGGCCAAGCGCCAGGTGAAGGCCGCCTATGAACTGCCGCAACCGATCGATGCGAGCGCCAGCGAGGCCAAGCTCGAGCATGGTGTTCTGACCATGAAGCTCGCCAAGCTCGCACCGGTCAGCAACGTCTCGCCGTTGACGATCAACTGACGAATCCAGGAGCCCAGTCTCCTGAAAAAGAGCCTGCGGCATATGCCTCAGGCTCTTTTTTTATTCAAAACCGGAGTAAATCCCACGGACACACGTCAAAAAGCATTATTTTCAGAAGTTGCCAGTTTCTGTTCTGTCAGTCCGCGGATTCGCTGGGCCCCCTCGTGCAGCGGGTTTCGGACATCTGGGGAATCCGATGGATACGCATCTTCAAATGGCCTGCGCGACCCAACGCGCGGACACCCTCCTGGTCTTTCTTCCCGGCGCTTTTCTGAAGCCTGAAGAGTTCGAGCGCGAAGGCTTCGTGCGCGCCGTGCGCGAGCGCGAACTAGCCGCCGACGTGATGCTGGTCGACGCGAATGTGTCGTACTACTACGACCAGACCTTCATCGAGCGACTGCATACCGACGTGCTGGCACCGGCGCAACGCGGCGGTTACCGGTCGATCTGGCTGGTCGGCATCTCGATCGGCGGCTTCGGCGCCCTCACCCATGAGCTCAAGCGCCCAGGACTCGTCGCCGGCATCGTCGCGCTCGCGCCCTACCTGGGCCGCCGGCCGGTGGGCGCCGAGATCACCAAGGCCGGTGGCCTGCGCACATGGAAGGCACCCGAAGGACCGCCGCCCGACGACGAGGTCGACCGCAAGCTGTGGCCTTGGCTGCAGCAGTATGCGGACGCGCCGCGATCCGCAGCGCTGCCGCCGCTGTATCTGGGCTATGGCCTGAGCGACCGTTTTGCATCGAATCACCGGCTGCTGGCAGAGGCCCTGCCTGAAGAACGCGTGTTCACCACCGAAGGCGGCCACGACTGGCCGCAGTGGTCCAAACTATGGCGCCGCATGCTCGACGTGCTGCCGCTGCCTTTGCTGGCAGGCCAGCATGCGCTGCCGGTCGCAGCCTGACACGCGGCGTGCTCCCGCAGCCCGGTCGTTTGCCCGACGACAATCGGCGGCGGCGGCCTGGCCCGCACACTTAAAAAATCAGGAGGACCCGTTTGATTTCAGCCGCACTGCGCTCTGCGAAGCAGGACCCTGCTTCTTCCGCTCGCCCCCACCTCGCGTTCGACTGCCGCGCCCGGGTCCTGTGGCTCGCCGGGCTCTCCCTTGGCCTGGGAACCCACGTGGGCCAGGCGGCCGCAGGCCAGGCCGTTGCGCTGCCACCGGCCAGCGCGCGCGCCACGGCGGAGGTCTTTTTCTCGCCCGATGGGCGCGCCGATCAGGCGATCGCCGATGTCATCGGTGCGGCGCGACAGCGCGTCTGGGTCGCCGGCTATTACTTCACCTCGACGGTGATCGCCAAGGCCATTGACCAGGCCCACCGGCGCAAGATCGACGTGCGGGTGGTGCTCGATCGCTCCCAGGCCACGCTCAAGTATTCCAGCGCCACCTACTTCCACAACCAGAAAATCCCGCTGTGGATCAACGCCCGATATCCACTGATGCATCACAAGTTCGTGGTGGTCGATGCCGACACGGTCGGCTTGGGCTCGATGAACTTCACGCGGGCTGGCGCGCAGCAGAACGCGGACAACTTCAACCTCTTTCGGCGCTGGCCAGCCATGGCCGACACCTATGCGCGCGAGTTCCAGCGACTGCAGCAGGAGTCGCTCCCCTACCGCCCCGGCATGCAATTCGAGCGCGACGGAACGCCGCTGGCGGAGCCGGCGAACTGAAGGCGCGCGTCAACGCCCGCGCGTCTACGACGTTCAGGCCGCCACGGCGCCCAGCGTGTCGAGCATGTCCAGTGGCCAGCGTGGCTTGACGTCGAAGGCGTAGACCTCGGTCGGCTGCTGCATGCCCGCCTGAAGGCGCATCGCCGCCGCCATGGCGATCATGGCGCCGTTGTCGGTACACAGGTGCAGCTCCGGGTAATGCACGCGCACCTTGCGCCGAGCACACGCCGCGTTCAACTGCGTACGCAGCACACGATTGGCACCCACGCCGCCGGCCACCACCAGGCGTTGGAGCCCGGTCCGCTCGAGCGCCGCAAGGCTCTTCTTGAGCAGCACTTCGATGATCGCCGCCTGGGTTGACGCTGCCAGGTCGGCCTTGCGCGCCTGCAGGTCGTCGCCCAGCTTGCGGGCCTGGGTGAGCACCGCGGTCTTGAGACCGGCGAATGAAAAGTCCAGGTCACCGCTGTGCAGCAGCGGACGTGGCAGCTTGAAGGCCGTCGGGTCGCCCTGCTCGGCCAACTGGGCCAGCCAAGGGCCGCCAGGGTACGGCAGGCCCATGAGCTTGGCGGACTTGTCGAAGGCTTCACCGGCCGCGTCGTCGATGGTCTCTCCGAGGATCTCGTAGCGCCCCACGCCATCGACGCGCATGAGCTGCGTATGGCCGCCCGACACCAGCAACGCGACAAAAGGGAATTCGGGTGCGTCGGCGCTGAGAAAAGGCGACAGCAGGTGGCCTTCAAGATGGTGCACGCCGAGCACCGGCTTGCCCAGCGCCGCGCCGAGCGCACAGGCCACACCGGCCCCCACCAGCAGAGCGCCGGCCAGGCCGGGACCGCGCGTATACGCCACGACGTCGACGTCGGCCAGCCGCTTGCCGGCTTCGTCGAACACGGCCTGGGCCAAAGGCAGCACGCGCCGGATGTGGTCGCGGCTGGCAAGTTCAGGCACGACGCCGCCGTACGCCTGGTGCATGGCGATCTGGCTGTGCAGTGCATGCGCGGCCAGGCGCGGCAGTCCGGTGGCGGCGGTTTCCACCAGCGCAACGCCGGTTTCGTCGCAAGATGATTCGATTCCCAGTACGAGCATGCGCCGAGTGTAGGATGCGCCCGCGCCCGGGGCATGGATGTTGCTGCATGACCTTCGGGAACGCCCCTTGAATGGACCCACGACAGATGAAATCCGGATTGAGCTTTCTGATTGCAGCGCTTCGTTGCGAAATCAACGAGCTCGAGCAGTTGGCGCGCACCAGTGAACTGGTCGGCACGATCGGCCGGCTGGTGCATGCGCTGCAGCGCGAGCGGGGCCTGACCAATGTGCTCTTGGCGTCGGGCGGCACCCGCTTTGCCGCAGAACGACAGGCCCAGATCGCCGTCTGCCTCGAACTTGAAGAGGCCGTGCGCCAGGGCTTCGATCAACTGGAGGCCGACGCCAGCCGCGTGGGAAACGGCACCCGGCTCTTCAGCCGCATCGCCTGGGTGCTGCCCGGGCTGGACGCTCTGCCCGACCTGCGCCAGCGCATCGGCGCCCTCGGCGTGCCACCGGCCGATGCCACCAACGCGTTCGTCAAGCTCGTGGCCGGTCTGCTGGCGGTGGTGTTCGAGGCAGCCGATGGCGCCACGGATCCGGAAATCTCACGCCTGCTGGTCGCCATGTTCAATTTCATGCAGGGCAAGGAATTCGCCGGCCAGGAACGCGCCTGCGGTGCGGCCGCCTTCACGTCAGGCCGCAACGACAGCGCGCGCCAGCAGCAATGGCTGCACCTGATCGAATCGCAGGAGCGTTGCTTTCAGGTTTTCGTGGATTTCTCGAGCGCCGAGCTCGGTGCGCGATGGCTCGCCAGCCAGCCCGCGGCACGTCTGGCAGAGCTCGAACGCCTGCGCCGGATCGCCTGCGCCGCGCCGGCAGGCGTAGCCCTCGACCCGGAACTCAGCCGAACCTGGTTCGACTGCTGCACGCACCGGATCGACAGCATGAAGACCGTGGAGGAAAGCCTGGCGGCCGAGCTGCGCGAGCGCTGCGACACCAAGACCGCACACGCGCGTGCCGAGTTGCAAGGCCATGAAGACCTGTTGGCGCAACTGCAACAGGAAGGAGGCAGCGAATCCACAGCCTTCTTCGATGTCATCCCGCCTGACAGCGCCACAACCTCGCCAACGGCGCTCGGCACCGGCTCGCCTTACGGAAGGCAGCTCGAGCGTTCGATCCTCGAAATGGTGCAGGAACAATCGCAGCGCCTGCAGGCCATGAGCGACGAGCTCGACACCGTGCGCGCCACGCTCAACGAGCGCAAACTGGTCGAGCGCGCCAAGGGGCTTCTGATGGCGCACCGCCGCCTGAGCGAGGAAGAAGCGCACAAGATGCTGCGCCAGACGGCCATGAGCCAGAACCGCCGTGTGGTCGATGTGGCCGAATCGGTGCTCTCGATGGCCGAATACCTCCCCATCGGCAAGCAGAACTGAGCGCACGATGAGCGGCAATGGTGCGGCGCACAACAACCGTGCCCGCCTTCGGGCCGCGCCCAATTCCCTCCTTTCAGCTTGCCGCTCAAGGCGCCATTGCTCCTCTTTCAATAGCAAATCACGGCACATCGACATTGGCATGCAGTTTGCTTGAGAGGAAGCCATAGACCGAAGAGGTCTTCAGGCAGGCGGCATCCAACGACGGGTGCCACCGGCCGTACCGGACAAAGGCGTCCGCACCCGCAAGGTGCTCGTGATCGAGCACAACCCTTGCGGGGTGCGGACGCCTTTTTTGTTTTTGCTTCGCCTCTTTCTTCTGGAGTTCGCCCCATGTCCGATCTGTTGTTGAAAACCAAGCTCAGTCGCCGCCGCGTGCTGCAGGTCACTGCCGCCAGCGCGGTGGGCATCGACCCGGCGCTGCGTGCGTTGGCCTACGCGCAGGGCTCCGACAAGCCGGAAAAGGAAGAGGTCAAGATCGGCTTCATTCCGCTGACCGACTGCGCCAGCGTGGTGATGGCTTCCGTGCTGGGTATCGACAAGAAATACGGCGTGAAGATCGTGCCGAGCAAGGAGGCCAGCTGGGCCGGCGTGCGCGACAAGCTGGTCAACGGCGACCTCGACTTCGCCCACGTGCTTTACGGCCTGGTCTACGGTGTGCATCTGGGCGTGGGTGGCCCGAAGAAGGACATGGCCGTGCTCATGAACCTGAACAACAACGGGCAGGCCATCACGCTGAGCAAGAAGCTGGCTGAAAAAGGCGCGGTCGACGGCCCGTCGCTCGCCAAAACCATCGCCGCCGACAAGCGCGAATACACCTTCGCCCAGACCTTTCCGACCGGCACCCATGCCATGTGGCTCAACTACTGGCTGGCGGCCAACGGCATCAGCCCGGTCAAGGACGTGAAGTCGATCGTGGTACCGCCACCGCAGATGGTGGCGAACATGCGCATCGGCAACATGGACGGCTTCTGCGTGGGCGAACCCTGGAACCAGCGCGCGATCATGGACGGCATCGGCATCACCGCCACCACCACGCAGGACATCTGGAAGGACCATCCGGAAAAGGTGCTGGGCACCACGGCCGAATTCACCAAGAAGTACCCGAACACGGCGCGTGCCGTGACCGCAGCGATCCTGGAAGCCGGCCGCTGGATCGACACCGGCCTGCAGAACAAGAACAAGATGGCCGAGACGATCGCGGAGAAGAGCTACGTCAACACCAGTGTGGACGCGATCAACCAGCGCATCCTGGGCCGCTACACCAACGGCCTGGGCAAGAACTGGGACGACCCGAACTTCATGAAGTTCTACAACGACGGTGCCACCAACTTTCCGTACCTGTCGGATGGCATGTGGTTCCTGACCCAGCACAAGCGCTGGGGCATCCTGAAGGAGCATCCGGACTACCTGAAGGTGGCCACCGAGATCAACCAGATCGACCTCTACAAGCAGGCTGCCGCGGCCAGCAAGACGCCCGTACCCAAGGACACGATGCGCACCAGCAAGCTGATGGACGGCGTCGTGTGGGACGGCAAGAACCCGAAGGCCTACGCCGACGGCTTCAAGATCAAGGCATAAGGAGCGGTCAACATGGTCAGCGCTGTTTTCCATTCGCCGCTGGAGGCCGTTGATACGGCTTCGGCACCCAAGTCGGCCGCTGCGCCCGCCTCGGTGCACAAGGCGCCTGAACCTGCGCCACGCAGGCCGATCAACCTTGCACGCTTCTGGATGCGCGTGCTGCCACCGCTGGCAGGCTTCGGCCTGCTGGTGCTGGTATGGGAACTGATCGCCATGCGCAGCGGCGGCGGCTTCCCGGCGCCCTACGAGACCTGGCTGCAGGCCGTCAAGGTGTTCAGCGATCCGTTCTACAGCAACGGCCCGAACGACCAGGGCGTTGGCTGGAACGTGCTGTCGTCGCTGCAGCGCGTGGCCCTGGGCTTCGGCCTGGCGGCGCTGGTGGGCATTCCGGCGGGCTTTGCCATCGGGCGCTTCGAGTTCCTGGCACGCATGTTCAATCCATTGATCAGCCTGCTGCGTCCGGTGTCACCGCTGGCCTGGCTGCCGATCGGGCTGCTGGTGTTCAAGGGCGCCAACCCGGCGGCCATCTGGACCATCTTCATCTGCTCGATCTGGCCGATGATCATCAACACGGCCGTCGGCGTGCAACGCGTGCCGAGCGACTACATGAACGTGGCCAGGGTGCTGAACCTCAGCGAGTGGAAGATCCTCACCAAGATCCTGTTCCCGGCCGTGTTGCCCTACATGCTGACCGGCGTGCGGCTGGCCGTGGGCACCGCATGGCTGGTGATCGTCGCGGCCGAAATGCTGACCGGCGGCGTGGGCATCGGCTTCTGGGTGTGGGACGAGTGGAACAACCTCAACGTCGCCAACATCATCATCGCGATCTTCGTCATCGGCATCGTCGGGCTGATCCTCGAGTTCGCGCTCATCAAGATCGCCACGGCCTTCACGTTCGAAGAGGTGAAATCATGAACGCAACGCTCGACCTCCAGAACCGCAAATTCATCGACATCCAGAACGTCGAACAGACCTTCAAGACGGCCAAAGGCCCATTCCAGGCACTGCGCGACATCAACCTGACAGTCGCCAAGGGCGAATTCGTCGCGCTCATCGGCCACTCGGGCTGCGGCAAGTCGACGCTGCTGAGCCTGATTGCGGGCCTGACCATGCCCACGCAAGGCACGCTGCTGTGCGCGAACAAGGAAATCGGCGGGCCCGGGCCGGAACGCGCCGTGGTGTTCCAGAACCATTCGCTGCTGCCCTGGCTGACCTGCTACGAAAACGTGTACCTGGGCGTGGAACGCGTGTTCGGTCCGACCGAGAACAAGGCGCAGCTCAAGGCGCGCACCGAGGCGGCACTCGCGCTGGTCGGCCTGACGCCCGCCACGCACAAGCGCCCGGGTGAAATCTCCGGCGGCATGAAGCAGCGCGTGGGCATCGCCCGGGCGCTGGCCATGGAACCCAAGGTGCTGCTCATGGACGAGCCCTTCGGCGCGCTCGACGCCCTGACCCGCGCGCGCCTGCAGGACGAACTGCTCGCCATCGTGCAAAAGACGCAGAGCACGGTCGTCATGGTGACGCACGATGTGGACGAGGCCGTGCTGCTGTCCGACAAGATCGTGATGATGACCAACGGACCGTCGGCGACCATCGGCGAGGTGCTCAGCGTCGAACTCGCACGCCCGCGCAACCGCGTCGAACTGGCTGAAGACCCGGCCTACGTGCATTACCGCAAGGCGGTCATCGACTTCCTCTACACGCGGCAGGGGCACGTCGAAAAAGCGGCCTGAGCCAGTCATCACAGCGCTCATGCGCCCACGCGCCTCGGCGCGTTTTTCTCTCGGTGCGGCAAGCCCCGGCCACTACATCAACGTCGTGAAACCAAACAATGCAATAAGGGTTTTCATCTAGATCGCAGAGAATCCTTTCCTTCTGGACGGTCATCCGCCGTCCGTGTTGGCAAGGAATGGAATTCTTTCGATGAAAAATAACCTGGGTTCACCCGTTGGTGGCCTCTGGATCCTGCGTGCACTGGGCGCGCTCACGATCCTGATGGGCTTGTTCCTCGCCGTGGGAGGCGCCTATCTGGCGGTCCTCGGCGGCAGCTTGTATTTCGTGCTCGCCGGCGTGGCGCTGCTGGTGTCCGGCCTGCTGATCGCACGCGGCAACCCCTCGGGCGCCCTGCTATTCGCCCTCACGCTGGTCGCCACGGCGATCTGGGCGGTGGCCGATGCCGGCTTGCACTTCTGGCCCCTGGTGTCGCGCCTGGTGGCCTTGGCCGTGCTCGGCCTGCTGATTGCGCTGGCCTATCCGACGCTTGCGCGCGCCTCCGGCCGCACGGCCGGTCGCGGCGCCCACGCGCTGGCCGCATTGCTGGCGGTCGCACTGATCGCCACCGGGGGCTACGCCTTCGTGCCGACGCCCGTGATTGCCGCACAGGGCACCGCACCCACGCCCGTGCCCGTCACGCCCCAGACGGCGCAGAAGAACTGGCAGCACTGGGGCAACACCACGGCGGGCGACCGCTTCGCGGCGCTGGACCAGATCACAAAGTCGAACGTGAACCAGCTCGAAGTGGCCTGGACCGCGCACACCGGCGACATCCCCGTGAGCACGGGGTCTGGCGCTGAAGACCAGAACACGCCGCTGCAGATCGGTGACACCGTCTACGTGTGCACGGCCTATGGCAAGGTGCTCGCACTCAACGCCGACACCGGCGCGCAGCTCTGGAAATTCGATCCGCAGGCCAAAGGGCCGAACTGGCAACGCTGCCGCGGCCTGGGCTACTTCGACCAGGACGCCCCGCTGGCTGCGACCGCCGTGCCGACTGGCGGCACCCCACCGGCCGCAGCGGCGGGCAACAGCGTGGCCGGCGATTGCCGCAAGCGCCTGCTGCTGCCGACGCTCGACGCACGCCTGATCGCGCTGGACGCCACCAGCGGCCAGCCTTGCGCAGCCTTCGGCAACAAGGGGACAGTCGACCTGTCGGTGGGCATGGGCGAAATCAAGTTCGGCTACTACCAGCAGACCTCGACCCCCCTGATCGCAGGCGGACTGGTCATCGTTGGCGGCCGCGTTGCCGACAACTGGTCGGTCGATGAGCCACCAGGCGTGGTGCGCGCTTTCGACGTCGTCAGTGGCGAGCTCGTCTGGGCCTGGGACTCGGGCAACCCGGCCGTCACCCGTCTGCCGGCAGACGGCAAGACCTACACGCGCGGCGCGCCCAACGTCTGGGCCGCGATGTCCTACGACCCGAAGCTCGACCTGGTCTACCTGCCCACGGGCAATGCCACGCCCGACTTCTTCGGCGGCCATCGCACGGCGGAGGAAGACAAGTACAGCTCGTCCATCGTCGCGCTCGAAGGCAGGACCGGCAAGGTGCGCTGGCATTTCCAGACCACCCACCACGATCTGTGGGACTTCGACCTGCCGGCCCAGCCGCTGCTCTACGACGTGCCCAATGGCCAGGGCGGCACGCAGCCGGCGCTGATCCAGACGACCAAGCAGGGCGAGATCTTCATGTTCAACCGCGAGACCGGCGTGCCGATCGCGGAGGTCCAGGAAAAGCCGGTGCCACAGGGCAGCATTCCGGGTGAGCGCTACTCGCCCACGCAGCCCTTCTCGGTGGGCATGCCCTCGATCGGCAACACGACGCTGACCGAGTCCGACATGTGGGGTGCCACGCCTTTCGACGCCCTGCTCTGCCGCATCAGCTTCAAGGGCATGCGCAGCGAAGGGGTCTACACGCCACCGGGCCTGGACCATGCACTGCAGATGCCCGGCTCGCTCGGCGGCATGAATTGGGGCAGCGTGTCGGTCGACCCGACCACCGCCACCATGTTCGTCAACGACATGCGCCTGGGCTTGGCCAACTACATGATCCCGCGCGACAAGATGCCTAAGAACGCCAGCGGCATCGAGATGGGTGCCGTGCCGCAGGAAGGCACGCCATTCGGTGCGATGCGCCAGCGCTTCCTGTCACAACTGGGCATTCCGTGCCAGGCGCCGCCTTTCGGCACCATGACCGCCATCGACCTGAAGACGCGCAAGATCGCCTGGCAGGTGCCGGTGGGCACGGTGCGCGACACCGGTCCGCTGGGCATCAAGATGCACCTGCCGATCCCGATCGGCATGCCGACCCTCGGCCCTTCGCTGGCTACCCAGTCGGGCCTGGTGTTCTTCGCCGGAACGCAAGACTTCTACCTGCGCGCCTTCGACAGCGCCAGCGGCAAGGAGGTGTGGAAAGCCCGCCTGCCCGTGGGCAGCCAGGGCGGTCCGATGACCTACGTGTCGCCCGCCACCGGCCGGCAGTACGTGGTCATCACCGCTGGCGGTGCGCGCCAGTCGCCCGATCGCGGCGACTATGTGATCGCCTACGCGCTGCCCGCGTCGAAATAGGAGGCGCCCCAATCGTGTGCGTGCCCGCCAGCTAATGCTGGCACAGGGCTTGCATGCCTGAACGCACGGACTGCTGCGGCAAAGGCGTTGCAGCAGTTCTCAGGACAAAGGCGTCCGCATGGATGCATCGGCTTAGCTGGTGCATGCCCATGCGGACGCCTTTTTTGTTTTTGGTGCAGCCCACGAAGGGGATGGACATGCGTGTGAACAAACAGAAGCTCGTGCTCGTCGGCAACGGCATGGCCGGCGTCCGCACGCTCGAGGAACTGCTGAAGATCGACGCCACGCTGTACGACATCACGGTCTTCGGTGCCGAGCCGCATCCCAACTACAACCGCATCATGCTGTCGCCCGTGCTGGCGGGCGAGCAGACCCTTGACGAGATCGTGCTCAACCCCTGGTCGTGGTACGAAGACAACCACATTACCGTGCATGCAGGTCGCAAGGTGGTCGAGGTCGATCGCGTCAAGCGCATCGTGCGTGCGGTGGACGCGCAGGGCGACGTCGTCGAGGCGCCCTACGACCGCCTGTTGCTGTGCACGGGCTCCTCGCCCTTCATGCTGCCGGTGCCGGGCAAGGACCTGGCGGGCGTGATCGCATACCGCGACATCGCCGACACGCTCACCATGATCGACACGGCCCGCACGCACCGGCATGCGGTGGTCATCGGTGGCGGCCTGCTCGGCCTGGAAGCGGCCAACGGCCTGATGCTGCGCGGCATGACGGTGACCGTGGTGCACGTCAACGCCTGGCTGATGGACCGCCAGCTCGACCGCGTGGCCGGCGACCTGCTGCGCAAGTCGCTGGAAGAACGCGGCCTGAAGTTCCGCCTGGGCGCCCACACACAGGAACTGGTCGGCAACGAAGACGGCCGCGTCAAGGCCATCCGTTTCAAGGACGGCAGCGAGGAAATGGCCGACCTGGTGGTCATGGCCGTGGGCATCCGGCCCAACGTCGGGCTGGCCGAATCGATGCGCCTGCACTGCGACCGCGGCATCGTGGTCACCGACACCCTGCAGACCGTGACCGACGCGCGCATCTACGCAGTGGGCGAATGCGCGGCGCATCGCGGCATTGCCTACGGCCTGGTCGCACCGCTGTTCGAGCAGGCCAAGGTGGCCGCCAATCACCTGGCAGAAATGGGCTATGGCCGCTACGTAGGCTCGCTCACCTCGACCAAGCTCAAGGTCACCGGCATCGACCTGTTCTCCGCGGGCGACTTCATGGGTGGCGAGGGCTGCGAGGAGATCGTCATGAACGATCCTTTCGGCGGCGTCTACAAGAAGCTGGTGATCAAGGACGACAAGCTCGTCGGCGCCTGCCTGTACGGCGACACGGTCGACGGCAGCTGGTACTTCCGGCTGCTGCGCGAAGGCCTCAGCGTGGCGCAGATCCGCGACCAGCTGATGTTCGGCGAATCGATCCCGCACGATGCCGGTCAACCGCATGCCTGAGCCCACCGTGCGCCAACCCCTTCCCACGATGACCGATACCCGTTCCACCTGTCCCTACTGCGGCGTCGGCTGCGGCGTGATCATCGAGTCCGAGGGCGCCCAGATCACCGGCGTGCGCGGCGACCCTGAGCATCCGGCCAACTTCGGCCGCCTGTGCACCAAGGGCTCCACCCTGCACCTGACGGCCAGTGCCGCCGTGACGATGCAGACGCGGCTGCTGCAGCCCATGCAGCGCCTGCAACGCGGCAGCGCCGCAGCATCCGTGCCGTGGGCGCAGGCGCTCGACGTTGCAGCCGACAGGTTCGCGCGGATCATCGCCGACCACGGCCCCGATGCGGTCGGCTTCTACGTCTCGGGCCAGCTGCTCACCGAGGACTACTACGTTTTCAACAAGCTGGCCAAGGGCCTCATCGGCACCAACAACCTGGACACCAACTCGCGCCTGTGCATGAGCAGCGCCGTGGCGGGCTACAAAAAGACCCTGGGCTCGGACGCCCCACCATCCTGCTACGACGACTTCAAGGACGCGCAGTGCCTTTTCATCGTCGGCAGCAACACGGCCTGGGCGCACCCGATCCTGTTCCGCCGCATCGAGGACGCCCGGCGCGCCAACCCGGCGATGAAGATCGTCGTGATCGATCCGCGGCGCACCGACACCTGCGAAATCGCCGACCTGCACCTGGCCATCCAGCCCGGCACCGACGTCATGCTGTTCCACGGCATGCTGCACCTGATGCTGCGAGAAGGCTGGACACAGCCCGCCTACATTGCCCGCCACACCAGCGGCTTCGATGCGCTCGAGCGCACGGTACGCGACTGCACACCCGACCAGGTCGCGAAGGTCTGCGGCATCGAACCTTCGGCACTCATCGAAGCGACGCGGCTGTTCGCCAACTCGCCCAGCACGCTGAGCCTCTACTGCATGGGCATGAACCAGTCGTCGTCGGGCACGGCCAAGAACGCGGCGCTGATCAACCTGCATCTGGCGACCGCGCAGATCGGCAAGCCCGGCGCCGGCCCCTTCTCGCTGACCGGTCAGCCCAACGCGATGGGCGGGCGTGAAGTCGGCGGCATGGCCAACCTGCTGAGCGCGCACCGCGACCTTGCCAACGCAGGCCACCGTGCCGAAGTGGCCGCGCTCTGGGGCGTGGCCGACGTGCCCGCCGCACCGGGCAAGACCGCCATCGAGATGTTCCAGGCCGCAGCCGACGGCGAGATTCGCGCGCTGTGGATTTCCTGCACCAACCCCGCCCAGTCCATGCCGGACCAGGCCACCGTGCGGCGCGCGCTGGAACGCTGCGAATTCGTGGTGGTGCAGGAAGCCTTTGCCACCACCGCCACCTGCGCCTATGCCGATCTGCTGCTGCCGGCCACCACCTGGGGCGAGAAAGTGGGCACGGTGACCAACAGCGAGCGCCGCATCTCGCGGGTGCGCCCGGCCGTGCCCGCGCCGGGCGCCGCGCGGCACGACTGGTCGGCCGTCGCCGATTTCGCCACCCGGCTTGAAGCGCGGCTGCCCCGGCGCGCGCCGGGCACCCTCTTCCCCTATACGCTCGACGACCCGGCCGGCGCCCAAGCGATCTGGAACGAACACCGCGAAACCACGCGCGGACGCGACCTCGACATCACGGGCCTGAGCTGGGCCTTGCTCGACACCGCAGGACCGCAGCAATGGCCGTGTCCTGAAGACCAGGCTACAGGTCCCGCCACGGGTCCGGCCACCGGGCGCAGCCTTGGCAAGGCGCGCCTGTATGAGGATGGTGTGTTCGCCACGCCCGATGGCCGGGCCCGCTTCCACAACGCCGCCTATCAGCCCGTGGCCGAGGCGCGCGACGAGCGTTTTCCCTTTTCGCTGAACACCGGTCGGCTGCGCGACCAATGGCACGGCATGAGTCGCACCGGCACGCTGGGCCGTCTGTTCGGCCATGTGCCCGAGCCGCTGGTGCAGATGAACGGCCAGGACATGGCGCGCCTGCAGTTGGGCGACGGCGACCTGGTGCAGGTGTCCTCGCGGCGGGGCGCGCTGGTGCTGCCCGTGCGCGCCAGCACCGAGGTTGGCCCGCACCAGTCCTTTATTGCCATGCACTGGGGCGAGGAATACCTCAGCGGCCAATCGAGCAGCGGCGAGCGCATCGCCGGCGTCAATGCGCTGACCCTGCCGGTCTTTTGCCCCGATTCCAAGCAGCCCGAACTCAAGCATGCAGCCGTCCGCATCCTGAAGGCCGAACTGCCCTGGTCGCTGCTGGCCGCCGCCTGGCTGCCTGCCGACCGGCTCCAGGCCACGCGCGAAGCGCTGCGTGCGCTGATGGCCAGGTTTGCGTTTGCGAGTTGCGTGCCTTTCGGCGCAGGCGGTGCGCTGCAGGGCGGTGCGGCCGAGCGCAGCGGCGTGCTGTTTCGCGCAGCCGCCTACGAAGCACCGCCTGCCGCACTTCTGATGGAAATCGAGGCGCTGCTCGGGCTCGCGAGTGATGAAACGCTGCGCTATGCGGATGTGCGCCGCGGCCAGCGGCGCGCCATGCGGCTGGTACGCAACGCCTCCAACGCCCAGGAAGCACAGCTCGAAGGCTTCCTGCTGGCGGGTGACACCCGCGCCGAGGCATGGATCAAGACACTGCTGCTCGACCAATTGCCCGCCCAGTCCTTTGGCCGTCAGTTGCTGCGCCCCGGTGCAACCGCGCCGGCCGGCGTGGCCGCGCGCGGCAAGGTCGTGTGCAGCTGCTTCGGCGTGACCGAAACGGCCATCGCGACGACCCTGCGCAGTGGCACAGGCAGCGAGAGCGAACGCCTGGCCAGCCTGCAGGCCGGCCTGCGATGCGGCACCAACTGCGGCTCCTGCGTGCCCGAGCTCAAACGCATGGTGCGCATGACCGCTTCGGAGATCGCATCCACGCCCGTCCCGGTGGCGGCAACGGCATAAGCCGTTCCGGATTTCGGCATAAGGCTTGCAGGACAATCGGCATACCCATGGGAATCAGTCACTACATCAAGGAAATCGGCCGCGGTGCGCGAGGCGCCCGTCCGCTCACGCGCGAACAGGCGACCGACCTGTTCGGCCAGGTGCTCGACGGCAGCGTCACCGACCTGGAAGTCGGCGCTTTCTGCCTAGCCATGCGCATCAAGGGCGAGACGCCCGAAGAGATGGCGGGTTTTCTCGACGCCACCCACGCCCGGCTGGTGCGTTTTCCCTCTACAGGCCAGCCGCTGATCGTGCTGCCCAGCTACAACGGCGCACGCAAGCTGCCGGTGCTCACCCCGCTGCTCGCCTTGTTGCTGGCACGTGAAGGCCTGCCGGTGCTGATGCACGGCGCGGCCACCGAATCGAGCCGGGTGCTCGCCTCCAGCGTGCTGGCCGCCATGGACGTGCCGGCACTCGACACCGTGCGGCCCATCGCCGCAGGTGAAGTCGCCTTCGCCCCCACCGAACTGCTCAACGCCGGCCTCAAGCGCCTGCTCGATGTGCGCCGCGTCGTCGGCCTGCGCAACCCCGCGCACAGCGTCGTCAAGCTGATGCAGCCGGCGCTCGGGCCCTGCGTGATCGTGGCGAGCTACACGCATCCCGAATACGCCCAGTCGATGGCGCAGACCTTCGAGCTGACGCGCACCACCGCCCTGCTCTCGCGCGGCATGGAGGGCGAGGTCGTCAGCGACCCGCGCCGCACCGCGCAGGTCGACGGCTTCGTGCGTGGCGAACGCCTCTCGCTGCAGGTGCAGCAACCCGGCACCCTGGCCGAAGTGCCCGGACTTCCCCAAGCCATCGATCTGGCCACCACGGTCGACTACACGCGCCGCGTGCTCGCGGGCGAGGCGCCGCTGCCCGACGCCATCGCGCGGCAGGTCGAACAGATCCGAAAAATCGCAGCAATCGCAGGTCCAGCATGAACGAACTCCACCCCTCCTTTCTGCGCGGCAGCTGCACGCTCGTCGGCGCCGGCCCGGGCGACCCCGAGCTGCTGACGCTCAAGGCCGTCAAGGCCATCCAGGCAGCCACGGTGCTGTTCGTCGACGACCTGGTCAATGAAGCGGTGCTCGGCTATGCGCGACCGCAGGCGCGCATCGTCTACGTCGGCAAGCGCGGCGGCTGCAAGAGCACGCCGCAGGCCTTCATCGAGAAGCTGATGATCACGGCGGTCGGCGAAGGCGAGACGGTGGTGCGCCTCAAGGGCGGCGACCCGTTCATCTTCGGCCGCGGCGGCGAAGAGGTCGAGCACCTGCGCGAAGCCGGCATCGAGGTCCGTGTGGTCAACGGCATCACCGCCGGGCTGGCGGCCGTGACTTCGCTGGGCGTGCCCCTGACACACCGCGACCATGCCCAGGGCGTGATGTTCGTGACCGGCCACGCCAAGACGGGTACGGGCGCCGCCGAAGACCCGACCGACTGGCGCGCGCTCGCGGCCACCGCGCACAACGCCCGGCTCACGCTCGTGATCTACATGGGCGTGGCTGGCGCTGCCCACATCCAGCGCGAACTGCTGCACGGCATGGCCGAGCAGACGCCGGTGGCTGTGATCCAGCACGCCAGCCTGCCGCAACAGCGCCATATCCTGACGACGCTGGGCCGCCTGGCCAACGATCTGGCAGACAACGGCCTGGGCAGCCCTTCGGTGATCGTGGTCGGCGATGTGCTGCGCGGCATGGCTGCCGCCGTCGGTCAGTCCACACGCTTCGGCACCTGAAGGCGGCCCAACGCGATTGCGCTCAACCCCAGGGCACGCTGCGGTACGGGCTGCGGGCGTCGCTCAGCAGCAAGCGAGGGTGCGGCCAGGCGCTCTCGCCGGCTTGTTGCTGCGGCCTAGAATCCCGGCGGACTCTATGAATAGAAAGCGGGGAGACGCATGCTGGAACTGGACAAACTCAACGAATTCACCGCCAGCCATGGCGAGTTGCAGCGCGGCAAGGGTCTGGTCACCGGCACCATCGCGCTGAGCCTGGGCATCCTGTGCTTCCTCGGTGTGCTGGCCTTCCACTTCCCGCAGTACCTGACCACGCCCGAATTGCGTCGCAGCTACAACGTGGACATCATGCGCACCATCCTGCTGGTGGCGATGGTCGTGGCGGGCGGGCTGGCCCTGGTCAACATCGTGTTCAACCGCTCGCGCTGGCTGTCGTCGGCAGCGTTCCTGTTCGTGGTGGCGGCAGCGCTGCTCGGCGGCCACAAGGTGCCGGTCCACGACTTCGCGGACAACACACCCTACATCGGACTGGACTGGTTCATCCTCGACCTGCTGGGCTCGGCACTGATCTTCATCTTCATCGAGAAACTGTTCGCGCACCGCAAGGACCAGCCAATTTTCCGGGCCGAGTGGCAGACCGACTTCCACCACTTCGTGGTCAATCACATGATCGTCGGCTTCGTGCTGCTCGCGACCAACCTGATGGTGCACAAGTTCTTCGGCTGGGCCGCCAACGACGGCATCCGTGGCTGGATCGCTGGCCTGCCATTCTGGGCCGGTGTGCTGCTGATCATTCTGGTCGCCGACCTGGTGCAGTACTGGACGCACCGCGCCTACCACGAGGTGCCGGTGCTCTGGCGCCTGCATGCCGTGCACCACAGCGTCAAGAGCATGGACTGGATGGCCGGCTCGCGCCAGCACATCCTGGAACTGCTGATCACGCGCACGCTGGTGCTCGCACCGATCTACGTGCTGGGTTTCAGCAAGGAAGTGATCGACGCGTACATCGTGGTGGTCGGCTTCCAGGCGGTGTTCAACCACTGCAACGTCAACGTGCGGCTTGGTCCGCTGCGCTACCTCATCGTGACACCGAACTTCCACCACTGGCACCATGCGCAGGACCAGGAAGCGCTCGACCGCAACTACGCGGCACACTACGCCTTCCTCGACTACCTCTTCGGCACCGCCGTCAAGAGCACCAAACTCTGGCCGGAACAATACGGCGTGCTGGGCGATTACGTGCCGAACGGCTTCTTCAAGCAGTTGAAGTTTCCGTTCGTGTGGAAGGGTTGAGCGCTTGAACTTCGACGTCGTCGTCATCGGTGCCGGGGCTGCCGGGCTTTTCTGCGCGGCGCAGGCAGGCCAGCGCGGCCTGCGGGTGCTGCTCATCGACCACAGCGACCGTGTGGCCGAGAAAATTCGCATTTCGGGCGGTGGCCGCTGCAATTTCACCAACCGCGATCTCGACGTGCGTGCGCCGCAGAAGCATTTCGTCAGCGAGAACCCGAACTTCTGCCGCTCGGCCCTGTCGCGCTACACGCCACAGCAGTTCATCGAACTGATGGACCGGCATGGCATTGCCCACCACGAAAAGCACAAGGGCCAGCTTTTTTGCGATGGACCTTCGCAGCAGATCATCGACATGCTGCTGGCCGAATGCCATGCCGGCAATGTCGAACGCTGGCAGCCCTGCGGCGTGAAACGGCTCGCCTTCGAGGCAGGAAACGACACGCAGGCAGGCTGCTATCGACTGGAAACCGACCGTGGCACGGTCGATGCGGCGCAGGTGGTCGTTGCCACCGGTGGCCTGTCCATTCCCCAACTTGGTGCCAGCGACTTCGGCTACCGCGTTGCGCAACAGTTCGGCCTGCGCCTGGTCGCGCCGCGGCCGGCCCTGGTGCCGCTGACCTTCGCGGGGCAAGCATGGGCACCCTACGCCTCGCTGGCGGGGCTGGCGTTGCCAGTGCAGATCGAAACCGGCAGCAAGAAAACGCGCATGCACTTCATGGAAGACCTGCTGTTCACGCACCGAGGCCTGTCGGGCCCCGCCGTGCTGCAGATCTCCAGCTACTGGCAGGAAGGCACGCCGCTGACCATCGACTTCGCGCCGGGCGTCGAAGTCAGCGAGGCGTTGAGCGCGGCCAAGGCACGCTCGCGCAAGCGCATTGCCAACGAACTCGCCATGCTGGTACCGTCGCGCCTGGCTGACGCGTGGGTGGGCGAAGACCCTGCCCTTCAGCGCCCGATCAACGAGGCCACCGACCGCGCGCTCACGCAACTGGCCGAGCGCATCGCTCGCTGGCAGATCACACCCGATGGCACCGAGGGCTACAAGAAGGCGGAGGTCACCGCCGGCGGCGTGGACACGCGCGACCTGTCGTCACAGACGCTAGAGTCCAAACAGCCCGGGCTTTATTTCATCGGCGAGGTGGTCGACGTGACCGGTTGGCTGGGCGGCTACAACTTCCAATGGGCCTGGGCCAGCGCGCACGCCTGCGCGATGGCGCTGCGACCGGCTTCAGTGCTATAATCTCCGGCTAACTTTGGCCTTCCCTCAACGGCCTCAAAATTTTTCAGTTGAGGAACCCCGGCCCGGGGCCTCGATCTCCCCTGGCCAAATTCAGTTCAACGATTCATCAATGACCACCATCCGCGTTAAAGAAAACGAGCCCTTCGACGTCGCTCTGCGTCGCTTCAAGCGCACCATCGAAAAGCTCGGCCTGCTGACCGACCTGCGTGCCCGCGAGTTCTACGAAAAGCCGACCGCCGAGCGCAAGCGCAAGAAGGCTGCGGCCGTCAAGCGCCACTACAAGCGCGTGCGCAGCATGCAGCTGCCCAAGAAGCTGTACTGAGCATTTGCATCGGTCGGGTTGTCCAGCCACGCTGAGACAGCCCACCACTGCAACGAGCCGCGCCAGGTCACCCTGCCGCGGCTTTTGTTTTTTCGATCCCCGCAATTTCGATCCCGCAAGTTTGCGCAAGACCCGCCAGAAGGAAGACGCCATGAGCCTCAAGGACACCATCACCGAAGACATGAAGACTGCCATGCGCGCCAAGGACGCCGAACGCCTGGGCACCATCCGCCTGCTGCTGGCAGCGCTCAAGCAAAAGGAAGTCGACGAACGCGTGGTGCTCGACGATGCGGCGGTGATCGCCATCGTCGACAAGATGGTCAAGCAGCGCAAGGACTCGATCGCCGCGTTCACGCAAGGCGGGCGGGTCGATCTGGCCGACAAGGAAGCCGCCGAGATCAAGGTCCTCGAAGCCTATCTGCCACAGCGCATGAGCGCCGATGAAGTCACTGCCGAAGTCAAGGCCATCGTGGCGGAACTGGGTGCCTCGGGCCCCGGCGACATGGGCAAGGTCATGGGCGCCGTCAAGACGCGCCTGGCCGGCAAGGCCGACATGGGTCAGGTCAGCGCTGCCGTGAAGGCAGCCCTCTCAGGTGCCTGAGCTTTTGCCGCCGACCGGCAGCGGTCCGATCCCCAAAGCGTGCGCCTGTCTGGTGGACCGGCGCGGCCGCCTGCTGGTTTTCGATCATCCCCAGGACGGTGGCATGCAGCTGCCCAAGGGCACGGTCGAGCCTGGCGAAACGCCCGAAGATGCGGTGCGGCGCGAACTGCTGGAAGAGTCCGGCATCCGCTTCGAGGGCCCGTTGGTGCCGCTCGGCACCCTCGACCGTGAATGCGAAGCCGGCGTCGAGGGCAACGTGCATCGACACGCCCAACTGTGGCATCTGTACGCCATGCACACCGACCGCGACTGGCCCGAAACCTTCTCGCACGTTGCCAGCGGCAGCCCGGAAGAAGACGGCCTGGTGTTCGAGTTCCGCTGGCTCACACCCACCGAACCCATCGACGGCTTTGCAATGCCTTACCGGCTGGCGATCGAGCGATTGCGCGCGCACCTGAACACCTGAGGCTCAAGGGCCGAGGCCGAGCATCAGGTACGCGCCCAACAGCCCCAGTCCCCCGAAAAAACAGCGTCGAAACACGGCCAGCGGCAAACGCTCGCGCAGGCGCTGCCCCAGGGCCATGCCGGCCAACGCCGGCAACAAGAGTACCAGGGACAATGGCACATCGGCAGCTTGATAGTTGCCGGTGCCGGCCAGCCCCGCAGCAAGTGCCACCGTCGCCGTCGTGAACGACACGCCCATCGCCTGGACGAAGGCATCGCGCTGCAGGCCCAGCGCGTGGAGATAGGGCACCGCCGGTACGACGAACACGCCGGTCAGCGCCGTCACCACGCCCGTGCAGAGGCCCGCGCACGGCCCCAACCAGCGAGCCCGCTGCGGCCCCAGCATGAAGGCACCGAACGAACGCCCGGCGAGGCCCCAGACCGCGTAGCCGAGCAGCGCCGCACCCAGCAGGGTGCGTGCCCCGGCGGCACCCGCGGGTGCGCCGAAAAACCAGGCGCCACCCAGCGTGCCCAAGGCAATGCCCACCTGCAGACCTGCGACACGGCGCAGCACCGGCCCGAGTGCCGACCATGGCCGCAGCTGCCAGACATTGGTGACGAAGGATGGCAGGATCAACAGTGCCGCCGCCTCCACCGGCGGCATCCAGAGCGCGAGCAGCGCCATCGACAGCGTCGGCAGGCCCAGGCCGACCACCCCCTTGATGATGCCCGCGAGGAGGAAAACGGCGGAGGCCAGAACGATGAGTTGAAGAGAAGGCATGCCCGCAGTCTGTGCAATGTGCACGCCGCGGCCAATGCGGATCTGGCGCAGCCAGCCTCAGGCACAGGCTGAGGCCTTCCCCGCGCCGCGTGCTACCTTGCGTCATGCGATTCGATCTCACCGACCTGCGTGTGTTCCTCTGTGTCGTGGAGGCCGGCAGCCTCACGGCCGGCGCGCAACGCGCCCACATGACCCTGGCCTCCGCCAGCCAGCGGGTGCGCGCCATGGAAGACCTGCTGGGCCACCCGCTGCTGCAGCGCCATGCCCAAGGTGTTCGCCCCACCGAGGCCGGCCGCACGCTGCTGCATCACGCACGAACGGTGCTGGCGCAGATGGAACGCCTGCGCGGCGAGCTGGGCGCTTATGGCGCCGGGCTGCAGGGCCATGTGCGGCTGCTCTGCAACACGTCGGCCATGACGGAGCACCTGCCTGAGCCGCTGGGCCGCTTCCTCGCGACCCATCCGCAGGTGTCCGTCGCCCTGGAAGAGCGTGCAAGCGATGCCATCGTCGACGCATTGCGCGCGGGCCTGTGCGACATCGGCATCGTCTCGGATGCGGTCGATACCGAGGGTCTCGCGCGCATGGCCTTTCGTCGCGACGACCTGATGCTCGTGATGCCAGCGGGCCACGCACTGGCGCGCCGGCGCCGGGTACGACTGGCCGAGCTGACACAGCAGGCCGTGGTCGGCCTGGCCGAAGACAGCCCGTTCGAGCGCCACATTGCCCTGCATGCCAGGCGCCAGGGCCAGAGACTGGCCTACCGCGTTCGCGTGGGCAGCTTCGAGGCGGTCTGCGGGATGGTGGAACAGGGCATCGGCGTGGGCATCGTGCCGCAGACCGCGGCACGCCGCTGCGCGCGCACCATGCAATTGCGCCGTGCGTCGCTCGACGAGCCCTGGGCTGCGCGCACGCTGCTGGCCTGCATGCCGCAGCAGGCGGCCGACCTGTCACTGCACGCGCAGGGCCTGCTGCAGGCACTGATCGCAGCGCCGGCAGGCTGACGGCCCAGGCGGCCGTCGCGGCGCTCAGGAGCCCGCGACCTTCATCCGATTGATCAGCAGCGACCCGGTGGTCTTGGCGCCGTAGTTGTAGGCATCGGCGCCGACGGCCTGGATGCCCATCAGCATGTCCTTGAGATTGCCAGCAATGGTGATCTCTTCGACCGGGAAGGCGATACGGCCCTTCTCTACCCAGAAGCCGCTCGCGCCGCGCGAGTAGTCGCCCGTTACGTAGTTCACGCCCTGGCCCATCAGTTCGGTCACGAACAGGCCGGTGCCGAGCTTGCGCAGCATTTCGTCGAGGTCGTCGCCCGCGTGAGTCAGGCGCGAGGTGAGCGTCAGGTTGTGCGAGCCGCCGGCATTGCCGGTGGTTTTCATGCCCAGCTTGCGCGCGGAATAGGTGCTCAGGAAATAGCCTTCGAGCCGGCCCGCGTCCACGATCTTGCGCGCCTTGGTGGTCACGCCTTCATCGTCGAAAGGCGCACTGCCCTTGCCGCGCAGGATGTGCGGGTCTTCGGCCACGTCGATGTGCGGAGGCAGCACCGGCTTGCCCAGCGAGTCGAGCAGGAAGGTGCTCTTGCGGTAGAGCGCGCCACCGCTGGTCGCCTGCACCAGCCCGCCCAGCAGACCCGCCGCCAGCGGCGACTCGAACAGCACCGGACACTGCGTCGTCTTGATCTTGCGCGACTTCAGCCGCGACAGCGCACGTTCGGCGGCATAGCGACCCACGGCCTTGGCACTGGCCAGTTCATCGGCCGAACGCATCGAGCTGTACCAGGAATCGCGCTGCATGTCGTTGCCCTTGCCTGCAATGGGCGCGACCGAGATCGAATGGCGCGAACTCGCATAGCCACCACGAAAGCCGTGGGTGTGGGCGCTGAAGAAATGACTCTGCTGCGCCGAGACACCCGCGCCTTCGCTGTTGGTGATGCGCCGGTCGGTGGAGAGCGCGGCTTCCTCGCATTCGAGCGCCAGTGCAGCGGCCTGCTCGCTGGTGACGTCCCAGGGATGGAAGAGATCGAGTTCGGGTTGCGACTTGGTGATGTCGGCTTCGTCGGGCAGGCCCCCGACCGGGTCTTCGGCCGTGAAGCGCGCGATGTCGTAGGCCGCCTGCACCGTCTGCGCAATCGCGGCATCGGAAAAGTCGGAGGTGCTCGCATTGCCGCGGCGGTGGCCGACGTACACCGTGATGCCCAGCGACTTGTCGCGGTTGCGCTCGACGTTTTCAAGTTCGCCCTTGCGCACGGAGACGCTCAGGCCGCAGCCTTCGGAGGCCTCGGCGCCCGCATCGGTGGCACCGAGCTTCTTGGCATGCGCCAGGGCCGAATCGACCAGGTTTTCAAAGAAGGAACGGCTGTAGGCAAAGCCGGATTCAACGCGCGCAGAGGATGTCTTCATGTGTTGGCTATGATACTTGCGGCCCCCGGCTTCCCGTGGCAAGCCTACAGATTTCCCCTCTCTCATGTCCCGCAAACCCAAAAAAGGCTACTTCGTCCGTGGACAGTTCGTTGCAGAAGGCAGCGAACTCGACCTGGAGCTCAAGCGCGAGCTCAAGGGCACTGACGAATCCAGCAAGACCGACCTCAAACGCGAAAGCGCCGAGCTGCAGAAGCTCGGCGAGGATCTCCTCACCCTGCGCGCTGGCCTGTTCGACAAACTGGAGCTCGGCGAAAAACTGGTCGATGCCATCGTCGAAGCCCGCCGCATTACCAACTTCGAGGGCAAGCGCCGGCAGATGCAATTCATCGGCAAGCTGATGCGCGGCCTCGACCCGGCCGTGCTCGACACGGTGCGCGCCGCACTCGACGAGCAGCACCGCGCGCCGGCCGAGGAGACGGCGGTGCTGCACGAGGCCGAACGCTGGCGCGACCTGCTGATTGCGGACGACGACGCGCTCGGCGGCTGGATCGAAACGCATCCGGCCACCGACATCCAGCAGTTGCGCGCCCTGCTGCGCCAGGCGCGCAAGGACATCAAGGCCGGCCTGCCCGGTGAAGCGCCCCGCCAGGGCAAGGCCTACCGCGAGGTGTTCCAGCTCGTGCGCGCCCAACTGGCTGCGCACGGCGCCGCCGATCGTGCCGCCGAGGCGGGCGAGCAGTCGCGCGAGCAGGACGCATGAGCCTCCTGCTCGACGCCGACCCGGTGAAGATCGGCCTGGTCTCCGTCAGCGACCGCGCATCGGCGGGCGTGTACGAAGACAAGGGCCTGCCCGCGCTCAAGGAATGGCTCGTGCGCGCGCTGCGCAATCCAGTCCATTTCGAGGAACGCCTGATCCCCGACGAGCAGGCCGGCATCAGCGCGGCCCTGATCGAACTGGTCGACGTGGCTGGCTGTGCGTTGGTCCTGACCACGGGCGGCACCGGACCCGCACTGCGCGACGTGACGCCAGAGGCTACGCTGGCGGTGGCTCACAAGGAAATGCCCGGCTTCGGCGAGCAGATGCGCCAGATCAGCCTGCGCTTCGTGCCCACCGCCATCCTGTCGCGCCAGGTCGCAGTGATCCGCGGCCAGAGCTTGATCATGAATCTGCCCGGCCAACCCAAGGCCATCGCGGAAACGCTCGAAGGCCTGAAGAATGCCGACGGCTCGCAAGCCGTGCCCGGCATCTTCGCCGCAGTGCCCTACTGCATCGACCTGATCGGCGGCCCGTACCTGGAAACCGACGATGCGGTTTGCAAGGCCTTTCGGCCGAAATCCGCCATCCGTACTGCTCGCTGACCTGCAACAACCACGCTGGCGCGGACGGTGCCGGCCACCGAAGACAAAGCCGGGCTATGCCCGGCCTTGTCTTCGGTAGGCCCCCACCAGAAACACCGCGGAACGGGCTCCGCCCGGCCGCAGGTGTTGCCCCCGGTAGGGGGTAGGCGCAGCGGACACGAAGTGCCGCGCAGCCTGGGGGCGAGCCCTATTTAGCCGGAACCAGGAAATCCTGGCTGATGCGCCATCCCAGCTCGTTCACGCGGTCGAGGAACTGCGTGAGGTAGGCGTGCAGGCCGGTCGCAAGGATTTCGTCGACCCGCGCGAACTGCAGGTCGGCCAACAGCTTGCCGGCACGGCGCTGCGTCTCGGCACTCTGGTCGTTCTGCACCTTCGCCAGGTTGGCCACGACCTCCGCCAGGCTGGCATGCAGCGAGCGCGGCATGTCGGCGCGCAGGATCAGCAGTTCGGCCACACGCTCGGGCTTGATCACGTCGCGGTACACCTTGCGGTAGACCTCGAAGGCAGAGACGCTGCGCAGGATCGCGCTCCAGTGATAGAAGTCGTACTCTTGGTCTTCTTCGGTCGCGGTGCCGAAGAATTCGCTGTTGAGCGCATGGAACTTCACATCAACCAGGCGTGCCGTGTTGTCGGCGCGCTCGAGGAAGGTGCCCAGGCGCGAGAAGTAGAAGGCCTCGTCCTGCAGCATCGTGCCCAGCGTCACACCGCGGGAGAGGTGCGAACGGAACTTGACCCATTCGAAGAACTGGGCCGGGTCGCGTTCGAATTCGCCAGCGCGCAGCATGCGGTTGACGTCGAGCCAGGTGGTGTTCTGGGTCTCCCAGGCCTCGGTGGTCAGCGCGCCGCGCACGGCCCGCGCGTTTTCGCGCGCGGCCTTCAGGCACGAGACGATCGACGACGGGTTTTCCTCGTCCTTGACCATGAATTCCATGACGTCGTTCGGCACGATCTGGTCGTACTTCTTGTCATAGGCGGGCAGCAGCTCGCTGATCGACAGCAGGCCCTGCCAGCCGAACTTGGCGACTTCGGCCGACTGCGGCAGCAGCGAGGTCTGGTAGTTGACGTCGAGCATGCGGGCCGTGTTCTCGGCCCGCTCGGTGTATCGCGACATCCAGTAGAGGTGGTCGGCGGTGCGTGACAGCATGTCTGTGCTTTCCTCTTGGTGCTTCAGGCCGACTGGGTTTGGGTTTGGGATTGCGTGGCGGCAGGCGCGGCCGTCTTGGCAGCACTGCGGCGATCGGCTTCGAGAATCCAGGTGTCCTTGGTGCCGCCGCCCTGCGACGAGTTGACCACCAGCGAACCCTCCTTCAGCGCCACGCGGGTGAGGCCGCCGGGCACCATCTGCACCTCCTTGGCCGACAGCACGAAGGGGCGCAGGTCGATGTGGCGCGGCGCAATGCCGGCGTCGACGAACGTGGGCGAGGTCGACAGGCTCAGCGTGGGCTGCGCGATGTAACCATCGGGCTTGGCGAGCACGGCCTTCTTGAAGTCGTCGATCTCGGCCTGCGTGGCGGCCGGGCCGATGAGCATGCCGTAGCCCCCCGCGCCGTGGACTTCCTTGACGACCAGGTCCTTCATGTTGTCGAGCGTGTACTGCAGCTCGTCCTTGTTGCGGCACATGTAGGTCGGCACGTTCTTCAGGATCGGCTTCTCGCCGAGATAGAACTCGATCATCTTCGGCACGTAGGGGTAGATCGACTTGTCGTCGGCCACGCCGGTGCCCACGCCGTTGCAGATCACGACGTTGCCTTCGCGGTAGGCGCGCATGAGGCCCGCACAGCCGAGCGTGGAGCTGGGGCGGAACACCTCGGGGTCGAGGAAGTCGTCGTCGACACGGCGGTAGATCACGTCGACGCGCTTGGGTCCACGCGTGGTGCGCATGTAGACGAAGTTGTCCTTGACGAACAGGTCCTGTCCTTCGACCAGCTCGATGCCCATCTGCTGGGCGAGGAAGGCGTGCTCGAAGTAAGCGCTGTTGTACATGCCCGGCGTGAGCACGACCACCGTCGGCTCGGCCGTGGCGGCAGGCGCGCTCGCACGCAGCGTCTCCAGCAGCAGGTCGGGGTAATGGGCGACCGGCGCAATGCGATTCTGGCTGAACAGGTCGGGGAACAGCCGCATCATCATCTTGCGGTTCTCGAGCATGTAGCTCACCCCGCTGGGCACGCGCAGGTTGTCCTCGAGCACGTAGTACTCGCCATTGCCGTCGGCGTCGGGCGCACGGACGATGTCGATGCCCGAGATGTTGGAGTAGACGTTGTTGGGCACCGTCACGCCCATCATCTCGGGGCGGAACTGCGCGTTGTTCAGGATCTGCTCGGCCGGAATGATGCCGGCCTTGATGATTTCCTGGTCATGGTAGACGTCGTGGAGAAAACGGTTGAGCGCAGTGACGCGCTGCACCAGTCCTTTTTCCATGCTTTCCCATTCGTGGGAAGGAATGATGCGCGGCAACAGATCGAACGGAATCAGGCGTTCGGTGCCGGAGCCGTCCTCGTCCTTGGCGCCGTAGACCGCGAAGGTGATGCCGACACGGCGGAAGATCATCTCGGCCTCTTCGCGCCTCGATCGCATCAGCTCACCGGGCTGTCGTGACAGCCATTGGTCGTAGCGCTTGTAATGGCTCCGGATCGCAGCATCGCTGTAAGGCAGCTGCTCGTACATTTCGTCAAATTTGTGCATGGAACGACCGATCTCCTTCGGCATAGCTTAGCAAGTTCGAGGCCATATCTGTGTTCCCTTTGACGCAAATAATTCAGTCCGCGTCCATGGGCGGCACGGCGTGATGCCAGTAGCGCCGGGCCTGCTGGCGATGACATTGCAGGTCGCCGGGCCGCATGCTTGTCCAGAATGCTGCGCCACAGCGGGTCGATTCGACCAGCGCGATGTCGCGCAGGCGATAGCGATCGACCACCTCGGGCGCGGGGTGCCCGAAGCGGTTGCGGTAGCCCGCCTGAACCAGCGCGATGCGCGGTGCGACCGCATCAAGCAGCGCATCGCTAGACGACGTCTTGCTGCCGTGATGAGGCACCAGCAGCAGATCGGCGCCCAGAGCGGATGTGCGCGTCACCAGCGCCAGTTCCTGGAGACGCTCGATGTCGCCTGCCAGCAGCACCGCGTTCGTGCCGGCGTGGATGCGCAGCACGCAGGACAGCGTATTGGGCTTGCTCAGAAACGCGATGTCGTCGGCACGGGGATGGAGCACTTCGAAGGTGACCCCGTCCCACCGCCATTGCTGCCCGGCGACACAGGGCTGGGCCGGGCGCAGGGCCTGCAGCGGATGCGAGGCTTCGATCGAACTGAGCAGCGCCGCCTGTGGCTGGGTCGCCAGCACGGCCTCGGCGCCGCCGATGTGGTCGACGTCGCGATGGCTGAGGACGAGCATGTCCAGGCGCTCTCCGAGCGCGGCGAGCAGCGGCACGAGCACGCGGTTGCCCGCGTCGCTCTCCAGACCGTAGCGCGGGCCCGCGTCATACAGCAGGCTGTGGTGTGCCGTCCGCACCAGCACGGCATTGCCCTGCCCCACGTCTGCGGCCAGCAGGTCGAAGCTGCCTTCGGCAGGCCGGGGCACCTGCCAGAGCAACACGGGCAGCAACAGCGGCAACCCGAGCAGGCGCAGCGCGGCCGGCAGCCGCATGGTCATCCACACGCCGCCCGCGATACCGGCCACCGCAGCCCAAAGCGGCGGCGCGGGCATCGAGAGGGTAGCGAAAGGCCAACTGGCGAGCCAGCCAAGCACCAGGCTCAGGGCCTGAACCGCCCAGCCCGCCAGGGTCCAAAGGGCTGGAACGACCGCGCCGAGCATGGCCAGCGGCGTCACCACCAGCGTGATCCAGGGAATGGCCACCGCATTGGCGAGCAAGCCGACAGCCGATATCTGCTGGAACAGCAACAAGGTCAGCGGCGTGAGCGCCAGCGTCACGACCCACTGTTCGCGCAACATGTGCCGCGCGCGCGACGCCGCGGTGCCGCCCCCGATGGGCGCAGCACCCGCATCGGTGGCGAACAGTGCGCCGACGGCAACGAAACTCAGCCAGAAGCCCGGCTGCATCAGCGCCCAGGGGTCAGCCACCACCACGGTCCAGCAGGCCGCCAGCCACACGAAAGGCCAGGGCCAGCGCCGGCCCGAAAGCCGCAGCAGGCCGACCACCAGCAGCATCCACACCGTGCGCTGCGACGGAATACCCCAGCCACTGAAAAGCGCATAGAGCGCGGCCAACAACACACCGCCGACAACGGCGGCATGGGGCGCCGGCCAGGCCAGCATCAGCCGTGAACTGCGTCGCCACAGCATGCCCACCACGGCGCTGGCGAGCCAGGCAAACATGGTCACATGCAACCCGGAGATCGACATCAGATGGGCAACGCCGGTCGCGCGGAAGACGTCCCAGTCGTTGCGTTCGATGGCACCCTGATCGCCGGTCACGAGCGCGGCGATCACGCCCGCCATCCGGCGGTCGGCCACCTGCGCGAACACCGCGTCGCGGACCGTTTCGCGCACGCGCTCGACGGGATGGCGCCACGTGGCCCCCAGCCGCTCGGGTGGCGCATCGCGCGCGCCGGTGCGCACCGATCCCATGGCCTGGACGCCCTGCTCCCACATCGAGAGCTCATGGTCGAAACCATGCGGATTGAGCGCGCCGTGCGGCGCCTTCAGGCGCACCGTGAAGCGCCAGCGTTCGCCCGCGTGCAGGGTCGCGGGCGCATCGTCCATCGGGTCGATTTGCGCGGCGGCCTCACCCGCGCGGCCCCACCCACCGCTTCGGGTCGCATACCAGGCGAGCGCCAGCGTGGAAGGCAGTGCCACCGGCGCGCCGCGGCCCGCTGGCGCGACCTCGCGGGCCGACTGCACATTCAGCCGGAAACGAACGCCGCCTTCGCCGTGCTGCGGCATCTGGGCGATCACACCGGTCACCTCCACATCGCGGCCTTCGACGCGCGAGTCGAGCGTCTGGCCCGCATAGGCCACGGCACGCAGGCCGGTCAAGCCGACGCCCAGGCATGCGCCCACCAGCAGCGCGACGCTCACAGACAAGCCCCACACACCGGCCACGCGCACCCGTCGGCGCACACCCCAAGCCGACAGCCCCGCCAGGATGCATCCTCCTGTCACGATGGCCGCGTAGCATCGCCAATTCCAAAGCATGGCCTGCTGCAATTGCAGCGCCACGCCCAACACCGACCCCGCCATGGCGGTAAATGGCAATAACGCCCGCGCTTCGCGGCCCGTCGTCACGAATGGACTCTCATGGTCATACCCCCTTCAAAAACACGCTCTGTGGCGCGCTAATTGCTATGCCAGTGGGCTAGTATGCGTTCTCCTCCGAGGCACCTCGAAGCATAGAAATAACATGTCCATTCACGCCGCGCTCCATCACGTCACCCATTACAAGTACGACCGTCCGGTGCAATTGGGACCGCAGGTCGTCCGCCTGCGTCCGGCGCCGCACTGCCGCAGCAACGTCATTTCCTACTCCCTGCGCATCGAGCCCGAGCAGCATTTCGTCAATTGGATGCAGGACCCGTTCGCCAACTACCAGGCGCGGCTGGTGTTTCCTGAGAAGACAACCGAATTCAAGGTCACGGTCGATCTCGTGGTCGAGATGGCGGTCTACAACCCCTTCGACTTCTTCCTGGAGCCGCAGGCTGAGAACTTTCCGTTCAAGTACACGGCGTCCCAGGCCGAAGAGCTCGCGCCCTATCTGGTCACCGAGACGCCCACGCCGCTGCTGCAGGCCTACCTCGACAAGATCGAGCGCAAGGAACAGCGCACCATCGACTTCCTGGTGGGTATCAACCAGCAGGTGCAGCAGGACGTCAACTACCTGATCCGCATGGAGCCTGGCGTGCAGACGCCTGAAGAAACGCTGGCCAACGGCAGCGGCTCCTGCCGGGACTCGGGCTGGCTGCTGGTGCAACTGCTGCGCCATTGCGGCCTGGCCGCGCGCTTCGTCTCGGGTTACCTGATCCAGCTCACACCCGACGTCAAGGCGCTCGATGGCCCGAGCGGGACCACCGTCGACTTCACCGACCTGCACGCGTGGTGCGAAGTGTTCCTGCCCGGCGCCGGCTGGATCGGCCTGGACGCCACCTCCGGCCTGCTCGCTGGCGAAGGTCACATTCCGCTCGCCTGCACGCCGACACCATCGAGCGCTGCGCCGATCGAAGGCGTGGTGGACGACGCCGAGGTCGAATTCGGCCACGACATGGTGGTCACGCGCGTGTACGAATCACCACGCGTGACCAAGCCCTACACCGAGGAACAATGGGCCGAGGTGCTGGCGCTGGGTGCCAAGGTGGACACGCGCCTGGAGGCCGGCGACGTTCGCCTGACCATGGGTGGCGAACCGACCTACGTGGCCACCAGCGACCGTGACGCCGCCGAATGGAACACCGACGCGCTCGGCCCGACCAAGCGCGGCTACGCAACCGAACTCGTGCAGAAGCTGCGTGCCGAATACGGCGACGGCGGCTTCCTGCACTTCGGCCAGGGCAAGTGGTATCCCGGCGAGCAACTGCCGCGCTGGGCGCTGTCGATCTTCTGGCGCGCCGACGGCCAGACGATCTGGCACAACCCGGAACTCTTCGCCGACGAGCGGGTGCCGACGCACTACACGAGCGAAGACGCGCGCCGCTTCACCACCGTGCTGGCGCACCGCCTCGGCCTGACCGAGCGCTACATCCAGCCGGGCTACGAAGACACCTACTACTACCTCTGGCGCGAACGCCGCCTGCCGGTCAACGTCGATCCCTTCGACTCGAAGCTCGACGACGAGATGGAGCGCGTGCGCCTGCGCCGCGTCTTCACGCAGAAGCTCGACGCCGTCATCGGCTACATGCTGCCTATCGAGCCGACCAGCGCCGACCGCGATGCCCCCGCGCTCGAAGGCCCGGGCTGGACCACTGGCCCGTGGTTCCTGCGCGACGACCGCCTGTTCCTGATCCCCGGCGACTCGCCGATGGGGTATCGCCTGCCGCTCGACTCCCAACCTTGGGCGAGCAAGGGCGACTATCCGTACATGATCGACCGCGACCCGACGGCTCCGCGCGACGCCCTGCCCAGCGCCGCCGACTACCGGGCACGCTACGTCTCGGCGCCAGGGTCCCAGGCCACCGGCACGGCCGGCGTGCCCTATGCCTTCGGCCTGCCAACCACCTCGACCGCCAGCCTGCGCATGCAAGCGGCAGGCGCCTCCACCAGCTACACGCCGGGTGCCGGTGCGGGCGCAACGCCCGCCGCCGGTACCGGCACCGGGCCGGCCGATGATGAAGCCAACAGCGCCACCAGTGCCGCGAACACACGCTTTCCACGCCGTGGCGAGTCGGCCCATTGGGTGACGCGCACCGCGCTGTGCGTGGAAGTGCGCGACCCGCGCCGCGCCAACGGCCCGGCCGCTGAGAAGGTCGGCAGCGCCTCGGGGGTGCTCTATGTGTTCATGCCCCCGCTCGCGCGCCTGGAAGACTATCTCGACCTCGTCGCGGCCGTCGAAGCCACGTCCGAGCAGCTGGGCCTGAAGATCGTGATGGAAGGCTACCCGCCCCCGCGCGATCCGCGCCTGAAGATGCTGGCCGTCACGCCCGATCCGGGCGTGATCGAAGTCAACATCCATCCGGCCAGCAACTGGAAGGAACTGGTCGCCCACACGGAGTTCCTCTACAACGCCGCATTCGAGACGCGCCTGTCGGCAGAAAAGTTCATGACCGATGGCCGCCACACCGGCACCGGCGGCGGCAACCACTTCGTCATGGGCGGCGCCACGCCGGCCGACAGTCCCTTCCTGCGCCGGCCCGAACTGCTGGCCAGCCTGTTGCTGTACTGGCACAACCACCCGTCACTGAGCTACCTGTTCTCGGGCATGTTCATCGGCCCGACCAGCCAGGCGCCGCGCGTCGACGAGGCCCGCAACGACCAGGTCTACGAGCTGGAAATCGCCCTCAAGGAAATCGCCAAGAACCGCGAAATCTACGGCGCGAACATGCCGGCATGGCTGGTCGACCGCACGCTGCGCAACATCCTGGTGGACGTGACGGGCAACACGCACCGCAGCGAGTTCTGCATCGACAAGCTGTACTCGCCCGACTCGTCCATGGGCCGGCTGGGCCTGCTCGAGTTGCGCGCCTTCGAAATGCCGCCGCACGCACGCATGAGCATCGTGCAGCAGTTGCTCATCCGGGCCTTGGTGGCACGCTTCTGGGACGAGCCCTACCAGGCGCCCGCTACCCGCTGGGGCACCGAGCTGCACGACCGCTTCCTGCTTCCGACCTTCGTCAAGATGGACTTCGACGACGTCATCACCGAAATGCGCCAGGCTGGCTTCGCTTTCGATGCCAACTGGTTCGCACCGCACCTGGAATTCCGCTTCCCGCTGGTCGGTCAGGTGCAGGCGATGGGCGTGGAGCTGTCGCTGCGCAACGCGCTTGAGCCCTGGCACGTGATGGGCGAAGAAGGCTCGGCCGGCGGCACCGTGCGCTACGTCGACTCTTCGCTCGAACGCATCGAAGTGCGCGTGACAGGACTCAACGAGAGCCGCCACGTCGTGACCGTCAATGGTGCCGTGCTGCCGCTGCAGCCCACCGGTACCACGGGCGAATTCGTCGCTGGCGTACGCTACAAGGCCTGGAACCCACCGTCGGCACTGCACCCGAGCATCGGCGCACACGCGCCGCTGACCTTCGATCTGGTCGACACCTGGATGAAACGCTCCCTCGGCGGCTGCCAGTACTTCGTCGCGCACCCGGGCGGTCGCAACTACGAGACCTTCCCGGTCAACGCCTACGAAGCCGAGAGCCGTCGCATGTCGCGCTTCACCCGCATGGGGCACACCCCGGGCCTCATGCGCACGCCGCCGGCCACGATCGAGTTGGCGGGCAGCCGCGAATTCCCGTTCACCCTCGACCTGCGGCGGTGAGTGAGCCTGTTTTCAACGACTTTTTCCGCCATTGCCAACCATTTCCGGATGGATGGCATGGCTGAGTGGCGGGCGATGTAAAAATGCCCCCACTGTGGAACCGTTGAACGACTCTCTCTTTGGCTCGCAGGCGATGGAAACTCCAGCCTCGCTGGCGTCAGCGCTCGCGCCCGCCGCGCAACCGGGGCACTTCGACGAATTGCGCGGTGCCGCCCGCGCGGTGCCCGCAACGCGCCCGACGGCCCCTGCGCCGAGCATGGGCACGGCCACTGGTGCGCTGCTGCACGATGCCGCGCTGCCGCCCGCTGCGCCGCCGCCTGACGCCACTGCCGGCACCGGCGCATCACCGCCTGCAAACCAGGCGTCCCCAGCGCCGACGTCCACCGACAAGCCACCGCTGACGCCTTCCTGGTCACGCTTTTTCGAGCACCTGGGCGCGGGCGGCTTCAGCGACCTGCCGCGCCGCGCACTCAGCCTGGAACGACAGATCCGCGACAACGGTGTCACCTACAACGTTTACGCCGACGCCGACGGGCCGCAGCGACCCTGGTCGCTCGACCTGTTCCCGCTGATCATCTCGCCCGAAAGCTGGAAGCAGATCGAAGCCGGCGTGCTTCAGCGCGTGCGGGTCCTCGACCGCGTGATGGCGGACGTCTATGGTCCGCAGCAATTGCTTGCCGAGGGCCTTCTTCCTCCCGCACTGGTCCGCGGACATCCGGGTTACCTGCGCCCCCTGCATGGCGTCAAACCGCCGGGCGATACCTGGCTGCACATCACGGCCTTCGACCTGGCCCGCGGGCCCGACGGCAACTGGTGGGTGGTCTCGCAGCGCACGCAGGCGCCGTCCGGCCTGGGCTACCTGCTGGAGAACCGGCTGGCGATCTCGCGCCAGTTCCCGCAGGCCTTCGAAGAACTGCAGGTGCAGCGCCTGGCTGCCACCTACAGCGCGATGATGGAAGGCCTGCAGCGCATGTGTCCGGCCGGACAGCCACCGCACATCGCCCTGCTCACCCCCGGGCCGTACAACGAAACCTACTTCGAGCATGCCTACCTGGCGCGCTACCTGGGCGTCACCCTGGTCGAGGGCAGCGATCTCACGGTGCGCGACCAGCGCCTGTACCTGAAGACCCTGCAAGGCCTGCGCCCTGTCCACGGGCTCATCAAGCGGCTGGACGACCAGTACCTCGATCCGCTGGAACTGCGTCCCGACTCCACGCTGGGCGTGCCCGGCCTGCTGCAGGCCATTCGCGCCGGCAACGTGCTGGTGGCCAACATGCCGGGTTCGGCTTTTCTCGAATCGCCCGCGCTGCTCGGCTTCCTGCCGGCGCTGGCGCGGCGCCTCATCGGCGAAAAATTGCAGTTGCCCGCCCTGCCCACCTGGTGGTGCGGCGAAAGGGCCGCGCTCGAATCGGCCCTGCCACAACTGAGCGAGGCCGCGATCAAGCCGACCTACCCCGGCTACGACGCCCGTGCGAGCTTCGAGGCCGTGCTGGGCAGCCAGATGGGCCGGCGCGAACTCGACGAATGGGCCGGGCGCATCGTGCGGCAAGGCGACGAACACACGCTGCAGAGCTACCTGCCGCTCTCGCAGATGCCCACCTGGGCACAGGACGCGCAGGGCACCGGGCGGATCGCGCCACGCGCGATGCTGCTGCGGGTGTTCGCGGTGAGCGACGGTGCGCAGTCCTGGCGCGTGCTGCCCGGCGGCCTCGCGCGGCTGGCTGGCTCCAATGCACAGATCGCGTCGATGCAGCGCGGTGGCAGCAGCGCGGACGTCTGGGTGCAGACACACGGCGAAGTCGACCGCACGACGCTGCTGCAGCCGCACGCCACGCCCGCGTCGCTGGCGCGCCACCGTGCGCCGGTGACCAGCCGCGCCGCCGAGAACATGTTCTGGCTGGGCCGCTATACCGAGCGCGCAGAGAACGCCGTGCGTCTGGCACGACTGACCCTGGACCTGCTGGGCGGGGAAGACCAGTCCTCGCGCGCGCTCCTGACCTGGCTGCACCACGAGGCGCAGCGCAACGCGCTGATTCCGCCGGCCGTGCCCGTGGGCACCAAGTCGCGCCGCGTGTTCGAGCGGGCGCTGATCGCCGAACTGGGCAACGTGAAAAGTGGCGGCAGCGTGGGATACAACCTCAGCAGCGTGCGGCACGCCGCCGCCGCCGTGCGTGAGCGGCTCTCGCAGGACCACTGGAACCAGATCGTTCGCGCAGAGGCCGAATTCCTCCGCCGAACCGCCGAACAGGTCGGCGAGACCCACGAAGGCAGCTACGCCGCAAGTGCCGCGCTGCGCTCGCTCGAAGCCGCCAGCGCCGCCCTCGCGGCCATGACCGGCGCCCAGACGGACCGCATGACCCGCGACGACGCGTGGCGCCTGCTGTCGATCGGCCGGCATATCGAACGGCTGGCCTTCCTGTCGAGCGCCCTGGCGGCCGGCTTCAGGACCGGTGCCGTGCACGAGGTGAGCGGCTTCGAGGCGGTGGTCGGCCTGTTCGACAGCACCATCACCTTCCATGCCCGCTACCAGCAGCGACGCGACGTGGCCACGCTGGTCGACCTGCTGGTGCTCGACGGCGACAACCCGCGTTCACTGGCCTGGGTGACGCAAACCCTGCGCGGGCGCATTGCGAAGCTCGCCGGCAGTGCACCCGGCAAGCTGACGGCGCTGTCCTATGAACTTCCCGACCCGGCAAGCTGGACGCTCGAGAACCTGTGCGATCCGGGCCCCGAAGGCAACTATCCGGCCCTCATCGCCCTGTTTGCCACCAGCGAAACGGCGGCCTACCATGTGTCCGATGCCATCGGCACACGCTACTTCACGCTGACCTCCGAGTCCCTGCGCTCGGTCGGTGCCTAGCCATGCTGCTCCAAGTCACCCACGAAACACGCTACGACTACACGCCTCCGGTCGAGACAGCGCAGCATCTGGCCCACCTCAAGCCGCGTACCACCGCGTCGCAGCGCCTGGTGAGCCATGCGTTGACGATCACCCCGACACCCGCCCAGCACAGCGAAGCGGCCGATTTGTACGGCAATGCCCGTGCCTTCTTCGCGCTCGAATCGACGCACGAAGAACTCGTGGTCACCGCGCAGAGCGTGGTCGAGACCTCAGTACCGGTCATGTCGCCAAGCATTGCACGCGCCATGCCCTGGGAGGAGGTCCGCGAGCGCTTTCGCTTCAGCAAGGGCTCGCGCTTCGATCCGGCGTCGGACTTCGTTTTTCCATCGCCTTACGTGCCACGGCATGACAATTTTGCGGCATATGCGCGTGCCAGCTTCGTGGCGGCTCGCCCGACGTTCGACGCCGCCATGGACCTCACCTTGCGCATCTACCGCGACTTCGAGTACGACGCCAACAGCACGGAGATCAACACCCCTGCGGTGGACGCGCTGGCCCAGCGCAAGGGCGTGTGCCAGGACTTCGCGCACATCATGATCGCCTGCCTGCGCACACTCGGGCTTCCGGCCCGGTATGTCAGCGGCTACCTTCTCACGCAACCACCACCGGGTCAGCCACGGCTGGTGGGGGCCGATGCGTCGCATGCCTGGGTCTCGGTGTACCTGCCGGGTGCCGACGGCCCCGGCGACTGGGTGGACTTCGATCCAACCAATGGTCGTCAGCCCGGCGAGGATTACGTGACGCTGGCCATCGGGCGCGACTACTCCGACGTGTCGCCGATGCGCGGCGTGCTGCATGGTGGCGCACGCCACACGCTGGACGTGGGCGTCACCGTGCAGCCCCTCGATGCGCTGACAGGCTGCGCGACGGAATTGCCGCAAGGCGCGCCGTCGCCGGTGCAGCCTGCGCCGCCGGCGTCCTCGCAGTCACAGTCGCAGTCACAAATGCAGTCGCAATCCCAATTCGCACCCCAGCCTCCGTACCAGTACTGAGCGGGTGCGCTTCATCTTTCAAACAGGACCTTTTTCCATGAGCGTTTACGACAAACTCACCCAGCTCGGTATCTCGCTGCCGCCCGTCGCCGTGCCTGCGGCCGCCTACGTGCCGTTCGTGAAGACCGGCAACCTGGTCTTCCTGTCCGGCCACGTGGCCAAGAAGGACGGCAAGCCCTGGGTCGGCCAACTCGGCGCCAGCATCGCCACCGACGAAGGCAAGCAGGCCGCTCGCGCCATCGCCATCGATCTGCTCGGCACGTTGCACGCCGCCACGGGCGACCTGAACAAGATCACCCGCATCGTCAAGGTCATGAGCCTCGTCAATTCGACCTCGACCTTCACCGAACAGCATCTGGTGACCAATGGAGCGAGCGAACTGTTCGCCGAAGTCTTCGGCCCGGAAAAAGGCGCGCATGCACGCAGTGCCTTTGGCGTGGCGCAGATCCCGATGGGTTGCTGCGTTGAAATCGAGCTGATCGCTGAAATCGGCTGATCGCCAGGCCACAGTTGCAACGGCCACGGGCACCGTCGCACGCACGCGATGGCGCCGATGCCCGCAGGCCTTAGGGGCTCAGCGACGACCCGCGCAGCACCAGTTGCCCAGGCAACAACAGCTGGCGCGCAGGGCCTTCGAGTCCGCCCAAGCGTTCGATCAGACAGGTCGCCGCCGTACGCCCAATGGCGTCCGTCGGCTGCGCGATGGTGCTCAGACCCGGGCCGACCAACGGCGCCCATTCGGTGTCGTCGAAACCCACGAAGCTCAACGCATCGCCAAAACGCCAACCCAGACGCGTCATTGCCGTCGCGATGCGCAATGTCACGACGGCATTGCCGGCAATGACCGCCGGCCGATGTCCTGGCGACGCACGCCCCACCAGTGCGCACAGGGCCTGATCCAGCGCGTCGTTGGCATCCTCCCTGCTCTCGACCACCCTCCCGTGCAACACGCCTGCATGGACCTTCATGCAGTCGCCGAAGGCGGCCGCACGCTCGTGGCGCGTGCTCACGTCGTGCTGCGGTTCGGTGAGGTAGAGGAATTCGCGCGCGCCGCCATCGCGCAGGTGTTCGCAGGCCAGCGCCATGGCGCCCGCATTGTCCAGCGAGACGAAGTCGGCCTCCATGCCGTCATGCCGGCGATCGACGAGCACCACCGGCTTGCCATGCCGCGCCACGGCGTCCACAACGCCAGCGCCGCGGCCCAGCGTATTGAGGATGAAGCCGTCGACCTGGTAGCCGGCCAAGGCATCGATGGCCTCACGACCGCGCTCGAAATCGTTGCCCAGGTTGAACAGCATCACCAGGTAACCAGCGTCCTGGCAGGCCTTCTCGGCGCCGCGCAGCACGGCCACCGAATAAGGGTTGGTGATGTCGGCCACGATCAGGCCGATGAGCCGCGACTTGCCGCGGCTCAAGGCCTGTGCCATCGGGCTGGGCGAGTAGCCGAGCGTTGCGATGGCGGCCTCCACACGGGCGGCGATGTCGGGGCTCAGCAGGCGCTCGCGGTGGTTGAAGAAACGCGACACCGTGGCCTTCGACACACCCGCAGCCGCCGCCACGTCGGCGATGGTCGCCCGCTGGCTGGCGGGCTTCTGGCGCGGCGCGCGGGCGTTCACACGGCCGCCGTGTCGTAAACGGCGGCAGGCCTTTCACCCGCCAGCGCCCGCAGCAGGTTGGTGGTCGCCAATTCAGCCATCGCATGGCGCGTCTCGTGGGTGGCCGAACCGATGTGCGGCAGCGGCGTGACGCGCGGGTGCGTGCGCAAGGCCGAGGCCATCGGCAACGGCTCCTTGGCGAACACGTCGAGGCCGGCCGCCAGCAACTGGCCGCTGTCGAGCGCCGCCAGCAGATCGTCTTCATTGACGGTCGCGCCGCGGCCGCCGTTGATGAAGATCGCGCCCGGCTTCATCTGCGCAAACAGGTCGGCGTCGATCATGCCTCGCGTGCTGGCCGACAGCGGCAGCATCGCCACGACGAAGTCGGACTCGGCGAGCATGGCGTCGAGCGCTGTGTGCAGCGCCTTGCCCTGCAGTTCGGGCGCCTGTGTGGCGAGATCGACCGGTCTGCGCGCGTGGTAGCGCACCGGCATGCCGAAGCCGAGCGCCGCGCGGCGCGCGATGGCCTGGCCGATGCGGCCGAAACCCAGCAGGCCGAGCGTCTTGCCATGCACGTCGAAGCCGAACAGGTCTTCGCCGATGTTCTTGTCCCAGCGACCTTCCCGCACGAGGTTGGCCAGTTCGACCACGCGGCGGCTGGTGGCCATCAGCAGCGCGAAAACGGTATCGGCCACCGTCTCGTCGAGCACGCCGGGTGTGTGGCACAGCATGATGCCGCGCGCCTGCAATGCGTCGAGCGCGTAGTTGTCGACGCCCACCGACACGCTGGAGATGACCTCCAGCTTCGGCGCCGCCACCAGCAGCGCGGCATCGACGGGGTAGCTCGAACCGATCATTCCCTGCACTTCGGCCAGCGCGGCATGAAAAGCATCGCGCTGCGTCGGCAGCTTGGGGTTGGCGACCTTCACGTCGTGCGCGGCTTCGAGCCGGGCGAGTTGGTCGTCCGGCAGCTCGCGAAAAACGAGAACCTTCTTGCGTGCGGTCATGGTGCGGCTTCTTCCAACTGGGCCCGGGTGGGCAGTCCTTCGGTGTCGCCGAGCACCTGCACGGCGCGCGCGCCGATCCAGGCACCGCGGCGTACGGCGTCGGGCACCGTGCGGCCTTCGAGCAACGCGCTGACGACGCCGGCCGCAAAGCCATCGCCCGCCCCCACGGTGTCGATCACTTCTGCCACGGGGAAGCCCGCCACGTGGCCTGTCCCGGCCACGTCGCTGTCGTAGTAAGCGCCCTCGGCACCCAGCTTGACCACGACCAGCTTCGCACCGCGCGCACGGTAGAACGCGGCCACCGCCTCGGGCGTGTCATGGCCAGTGAGGACCAAGCCCTCTTCCATGCCCGGCAGCACCCAGTCGGCACGCGAGGCCAAGTCGTTGATCGCGCTGCGCATCGCCTCGGTCGAAGGCCACAGCGTGGGGCGCAGGTTGGGGTCGAAGGAGATGGTGCGGCCTGCCGCACGCATGGCGTCCATCGACTTGCGGGCGGCGGGCAAGGTGGTTTCCGAGATCGCGGCAAACACGCCGGTCGCATGCAGGTGGCGCGCCGAAATGAGCCAGTCGACGTCGATGTCGTCAGCGGTCATCTGGCTCGCGGCCGAGCCCTTGCGGTGGTATTCGACCGGTGGATCGCTGCCGTCGGTGACACGGCCCTTGAACTGGAAGCCGGTCTTCTGCGTGGCGTCGCAGATGACGTGCGAGCAGTCGATGCCCTCGGCCTTCATTGCGGCAATCAGGTAGCGGCCCATCGAATCCGTGCCAAGCCGGCTGGCCCAGCCGACCTTCAGGCCCAGCCGGGCCAAGCCAATGGCCACGTTGGTCTCTGCGCCCGCCGTGCGCTTGTGGAAGGACTGCGCGTCTTCGATCGGCCCCGGCCGATCGGCCACCAGCAGCAGCATGGCTTCGCCGAACAGGGCGACATCGAAGGTGGTGGCAGGGATGGCAGTGGATGTCATCAGACGGCCCGTGAAGCGCGGATCAAGGCGACCTGATCGCGCGTGACGCCCAGCAGGTCGTCGCCAACGAGCGGGTATTCGATGGCGTGCGGCACGTCGGCCGGCAATGCGCGCAGCACGGCACGCCAGGGCGCGACCGATTCATGGAGCGGCACCGCCACCCACTTGGCCGGCAGGCGCTGCGCGCCCTTGCAATGCACGTAGCGCACCCGATGGCCGAGCACCTTGGCAGCTTCGAGCGGGCATTCACCCACCCAATGCCAGTTGCCCATGTCGAAGGTCATGCCCAGCGACACGCCGGCCCGGTCGGCGGCTTCGAAGAAGGCCACGAGCGCGGGCAGCGTGCCGGCGCGCACGGTCTGGTCGTTCTCGATGAGCAGCTCGATGCGCGTTTCGGACAACTGCACCTTCAGGCCCCAGAGCGAACCGTGCGAGGCTGCAGAAAACCCGCCGATCGACATCTTCAGACGCTTGGCGCCCAGCGTGGTCGCCGCGGCAATGCCGCGCGCGAGTGCTGCGCTGTCGAGCCAGCCGCCCTCGGCCCACAGACCTTCGGGACTGGAGTAGACGGCAGCCTGCCCGGCGAGCGCAGGCAGTTCCGCGGCTGGGTCGCGCAGCAGCTCGCCGCGCACCTCGACCGAATCGGCACCCGCCGCGCGTGCCAACTGCGCGCACCACAGCTGGCCGTGGCGGCCGATCTCGGCCGCGCCGAAGGAGGAAAGGGAAATCAGAACGTTCATGGGTCTTCAATGCCGGAAATGCCGTGCCGAGCTTCGTGACCAACCGGCGGGCGGGAGGCCGATGCTAATGGTTCGAAGACAGGATCTGACCCAGGAACTGGCGGGTCTTGTCGTTCTGCGGGTTGCCGAAGAATTCGGCTGGCGGCGCCTGCTCGACGATCTTGCCCTCGGCCATGAAGATCACGCGGTCGGCCACCTGGCGGGCAAAGCCCATCTCGTGCGTCACACACAGCATGGTCATCCCGTCCTCGGCCAGGCCGATCATGGTGTCGAGCACTTCCTTGACCATCTCGGGGTCGAGCGCCGAAGTCGGCTCATCGAACAACATGATCTTGGGCGTCATGCACAACGCACGCGCAATGGCCACGCGCTGCTGCTGGCCGCCGGACAGCTGGCTCGGATACTTTTTTGCCTGTTCGGGGATGCGCACGCGCGTGAGGTACTTCATGGCCACCTCTTCGGCCTGCGCCTGGTTCATGCCACGCGAACGCATCGGCGCCAGCGTGCAGTTCTCCAGGATGGTCAGGTGCGGAAACAGGTTGAACTGCTGGAACACCATGCCGACCTCGGCGCGTACCGCATCGACGTTCTTGCCGCCCGCGGTCAGGTCGATGCCATCGACCACGATACGGCCCTGCTGCACCGTCTCCAGCCGGTTGATGCAACGGATGAGCGTCGACTTGCCCGAACCCGACGGGCCGCAGATCACGATGCGCTCACCCGTGCGCACGCTCAGGTCGATGCCGGTCAGCACCTGGAATTCGCCGTACCACTTGTTCACCGCTTCCATGCGGATGATGGGTTGGGCGCCGTCGGTCGTCACTGCGTCGGTCATACTTTTCTGTTCCAAAGGTTCGTCATCGAACGCACAAGCACTTTTCGTGGAACACCGCGGAACCGGCTCTGCCGGGCCGCTGGTGTTGTCCCCTGACAGGGGTGGGAGTAGCGACACGAAGTGCGCGAATCCTGGGGGTCAGTTCAGTTTGGGGAGGTCGGCGCCCAGCCACTTCTGATACAGCTTGTTCAGCTCGCCATTGGCCGTGTTCTTCGCCACGAAGTCGTTGACCGTCTTGGTCAGCTCGTCGGTACCCGGACGCAGGGCGATGCCCATGGCCTGCTGCACCAGGTTGAACTTGTTCTCGAAGGTGTTGGCCGGCACGCGCTTGGCGATCTGCGCAGCGACGGTGACCGAGCAGCCGATCGCGTCGACCTGGCCGGAGATCAGCGCCTGCATGGCCGAGGCGTCGTCGTCGAAGCGACGGATCTCGGTGCCTTCCGGTGCCGCCTTGGTCACGGCGACGTCCTGCGTCGACGCACGTGCCACGCCGATGCGCAGGCCCTTCATGTCGGCGGGTGCCTTGATGTTGCTCGCGGTCTTGCCATACAGCACGATGGTCGCGGCCGCGTAGGGCTGCGAGAAGCTCACCTGCTTGGCACGCTCGGGCGTGATGGCCAGCGAGGCGACCAGCACGTCGACCTTGTTGGTCAGCAGGAACGGGATGCGGTTCGGGCCGGTGACCGGCACGATGTTGGCCTTCACGCCCAGGTCCTTGGCCAGCAGCTTGGCGACGTCGGCGTCATAGCCATCGGGCTCGTTCTTCACGTTGGTCGTGCCGTAGGGCGGAAAGTCGACCAGCATGCCGATGGTGATCTCGCCCTTCTTCTTGATGTCAGCCACCGACTGTGCCGATGCGAAGGGGGTGAAGGCGGTCAGCGCAGCGCCGAGGCCGAGGACGGCCAGTGCGGCGGTGGCGGTGCGGCGGGTGGTGGAACGAATCATTCGAAGTCTCCTGGTTTGGGAACGGGAACGGATTGAAAGAAAGGGGAAACAGGAACGCACGGCCGGCGTGGTCAGCGCGCGAGCGCACGGGCGCGCTTGCGCTCCATGTGCGCGGCCAGCAGCGACAGCGGCCAGCAGATGACGAAATAGAGCACCGCGACCGTGCTGAATACTTCCAGCGGCTGGAAGGTCGCGTTGTTGATGATCTGGCCGGCGCGCGTGATTTCGGTGAAACCGATGATCGCAGCCAGCGAGGTGCCCTTGATGATCTGCACCACGTAACCCACCGTGGGCGGCAGCGCGATCTTGAAGGCCTGCGGCAGGATCACGTCGCGCATGCGGGCGCCGTACTTGAGGTTGAGCGCCTGCGCGGCCTCGACCTGACCGCGTGGGATCGCTTCGATGCAACCGCGCCAGATCTCTCCGAGAAAGGCTGCGCTGTTGAGGATCAACGCCACGCCCGCAGCGATCCAAGGATTGATGTCCAGCCCGAGCACGGGCGCGCCGAAGAAGATCAGGAACAGCTGCAGCAGCAGCGGCGTGCCCTGGAACACCTGGATGAAAGCAATGGCTGCACCGCGAGCCGCCGTGCTCTCGGAAGTGCGCGCCAGCGCGATGACGAGCCCAAGGATGGCACCGCCGACGAAGGCGATGGCCGACAGCGCCAGCGTCCACTGGGCGGCCTCGAGGATGAAGAGGAATTCGGGGAAACCGAAGGTACGCATGATGGTCTCAGCTTTCGGCCTTGAACGGCAATCCGACACAGGCTTGATCGAGAACACCGCGGAACCGGCTTTGCCGGGCCGCAGGTGTTGCCCCCGCAAGGGGCTTGGCGAAGCGACACGAAGTGCGCGAAGACTGGGGAAAAGCCATCATTCAGCGCCGATCCGGGTAATTGAGCGCGCGCTTGTAGATGAGCTTGAAGAGCCCCGAAAACGCGAGCGCCAGCGCCAGGTAGATCGCAGCGACCACGATGTAGATCTCGAAGCTGCGGAAGGTCTGCGACTGCAGGTTGGCCGCCACCGAGGTCAGGTCGTCCGCCGAGATCACCGACACCACGGCCGAGCTCAGCATGAGCAGGATGAACTGGCTGGTGAGCGCCGGGTAAATGGCCTTGAGCGCGGGCTTGATGATCACGAAGCGGAAGATTTCCCACGGCTTCAGGTTGAGTGCCCTGCCCGCCTCGATCTGTCCCTTGGGAATCGACTCGATGCCTGCGCGAACGATTTCGGCTGCATACGCGCCCAGGTTCACCACCATGGCCGTGAGTGCAGCCGTGTACGGCGACCAGCGCACGCCAATGGCCGGCAGCGCGAAGAAAAAGAAGAACAGCTGGACCAGAAAGGGCGTATTGCGGATGACCTCGATGTACGCGTTCACGAGAAAGCGCACCCACCACGGCCCCGAGGTCTTGCCCCAGGCGCACACGATGGCCACCACCAGCCCGAGCACGGTGGCGATCAACGACAACTGGATGGTGATCCAGGTGCCCTTGAGCAGCAGCGGCCAAGCGGCAAAAACGGCGTCGAACTGAAATTGGTAGTTCACGGGTTGGGCCCACCCAAAGCGGGGCATCGATGCAATGGAGGGAAGTGTATGAAACCGGTTTCATACCTGCATCAGGGATTTCCCTGATCACGTGAACTGCTTGCGCTGCAATGAAGAAATGCTGAATGCACCAATTCGAGGCATTTTTCGACAACCATCGCGCGCGGTAAGCTCGGAGCCCATGGCCTCGCCCTCCAACGCCCCATCCCTCCCATGCCGTGCGGACGAATGGTCGGTGCACAGCGACGGCAGCGCGATGCCCAATCCGGGTCGGATGGGCCTGGGCGCTGTGCTGGTGGCGCCAGACGGCACGCGTCACACCCTGTCGGAGGCCGCGCACGGCACCGGCTGCAACAACGAGGCGGAGGTGCGCGCACTGATGGCCGCGCTGCAGGCGCTCAAAGCCAGGGGCGTTCAGGCCGTGCGGGTGTGCTGCGACAGCAGCGTGGTCGTCACGCAGCTCGGAGCTGCGTCAGCGCCGCCCATCGCACGCCTGGCCGCGCTGTTTGACGAGGCACGCGGGCTGCTGGCCGGTTTCGAGCGCGCTTGCGTTCTGTGGATTCCACAGCATCGCAACCAGGAAGCGGACGCGCTCGCGCGGGCGGCCCTGGGTCTCACGCAGCCCCGTACGGTCAAGCCGCACAGGAAACAGCGGCGGAGCTGAAGCGCAAAAGCACAAGCGCCCGACTCAGCCGGACAGGCCCACGAACACGTTCTGCACGTCGTCGTTGGCATCGATGGCGGCCAGGAAGGTTTCGACCTCTTCCAGCGCTTCGGCGCTCAGGCTGGCCGGATCGACCGGATTCCTGGCCTTGTAGCCGAGCTTGGCCGAGAGTACCGTGAACCCCTGCGCAGGCAACGCGCGGCTGACCAGGTCGAGGTCGGCCGGTTCGGTCAGGAACATCGTCACGCCCTCGCCCTCACCGGGCTCGAAGTCCTGCGCACCCGCTTCGATGGCCGCCAGTTCAGGGTCGGCGCCTGCGGCGGTGGGTTCGGCCTCGATCATGCCCAGGTGGTCGAAGTCCCAGGCCACCGAACCGGACGTGCCCAATTGGCCCTTGCGGAAGAGCACCCGCATCTCCGGTGCCGTGCGATTCACGTTGTCGGTCAGGCATTCGACCATCAACGGCACGCGGTGCGGCGCAAAGCCTTCATAGATCACATGCTCGAAGTGAACGGATTCTCCGGTGAGCCCAGCGCCCTTCTTGATGGCACGGTCCAGCGTTTCCTTGGGCATCGACACCTTGCGGGCCTGTTCGACGACCAGGCGCAACCGGGCATTCGACGCGGGGTCGGCGCCCCCGCGCGCAGCGACCATGATTTCCTTGGCCAACTTGCCAAAAAGCCGCCCCTTGGCATTCGCCGCGAGGTCCTTGTGTTTTGCTTTCCACTGTGCGCCCATGCTGGGTAGTCCTTGATGTTGTCGCGTTGCGCGATGCAGCGATTTTCATCGCCAGGCAGCGATTGTCGACGTTGAACCGAGGTGCCCCGCGCAGCCAGCGAGTCCGTGGTTCAGCGGTGGTCGGGATTGCCAGGCACGTCGCCCATGGCTTCGTCGTGGCGCAGGTCGCGTGCGGCTTTCAACAGGCCGATCGACAAACCGTCGCCCTGGCCCGAAAAACCCTTGGCCACGCCCTCGAGGGCCTGCGACAACGCCGTGTCGCCATCGTCATGCGCGTCCATGCTGATGTTCAGCACCCGCGCGGCCATCTGCCGGTAGGTCACCACGCCGGCGTTCTCGAGCACGGCCACGAGGTCAAGGTACAGCGCAAGATTCACGTCGAGCGCCAGCTTGGTCGCGGCATCGAGCTTGTTGTCTTCGGATTCCATCATTGCTCCTGGGCTGCTGTTTTTCGCAATTATCGCCACGCGCTGTGGCATGACTGCGTCAGATCATTGCCCTAAATTCAAGGCTGCAAGACTTATCGGCAGACTGGGCAGAATTACTCACTTGCGTGCGCCGCGCTCGCGTGCCCGGCGCACCTGACGGCTTTGCGCGGCTTGCGCCACGGCCTGAAGCTGGGCCTGGCGCTTGGCGACGCGACGCTGCCGCAGGTAGCGGCCCAGGAAGTAGCTGCCGATGCCAGTGAGGCCGGCCAGAACGATGCCAATGGCGCTGAGGTCGAGTCCGCCCATGTTCATTGCACCCGTGAAACGCCGGTCAGCTTGAACCCGAACTTGCCGTCCGAACCCTTGCGTGCGCGTGTGCCACGCGCGTTGTTGAGCGTGCGGATCTCCAGGGTCTCATCGCGTTCCTTGCCCCCGCGGCCGATGCCTTCGATACGCACGCTGCGCGTGTACGCCGCAGCGCCGGCAAGCGTGTCCTTGGGTTCCAGGTCCATCAGCGTGAGTCCTCGACCGCCCTTGGGCAATACCTTGAGCTCCGCGATCTCGAAGGTCAGGATGCGGCCATCCATCGAGGCGCAGGCCACATGCGTGGCCGCTGGCATCGGCTCGGCGCCGCCAGCGCCGCCCACCAGCGAGGGCCGGCAGAGCTGCTCGCCCTCGCCCACGTCGATGAAGGCCTTGCCGCCCCGCTGGCGCGACATCATGTTTTCGACCGAGGCAATGAAGCCGTACCCGCCGCTGCTGGCGATCAACAGCCTGGCCTGGGCCGGACCGGCGAAATAGTGCGCCACCTGCGTGCCACTGTCGAGGTCGATCAGCGTGGTGACGGGCTGTCCATCCCCACGTCCGCCCGGCAGCGCGGCCACGGCCACGGTGTAGATGCGCACCCCCTTGTCCTTGGCCGTGCCGAAGACGAGCAGCGTGTCGACCGAACGGCACTCGAACGCCGCATAGAGCGCATCGCCCGACTTGAAGCTGTATTCAGGCGCCGCGCCGTTCGCGCGCTCGCTGACCCAGCCTTTCTGGGTGCGGACCCAGCCCTTCTGCGAGACGATCACAGTGACCGGCTCGTCTACCACCCGAACCTCGGCCACGGCGCGCTTTTCGGCCTGGATCAGGGTGCGGCGTGGGTCTTCGAAGGTCTTGGCGTCCGCTTCGATTTCCTTGACGAGCAGGCGGCGCAGCGCAGCGGGGTTGCCCAGGATGTCCTCAAGCTTCTTCTGCTCTTCGCGCAGGCCCTTGAGTTCCTGCTCGATCTTGATGGCTTCCAGCCGCGCCAGTTGGCGCAGCCGGATCTCGAGGATGTCCTCGGCCTGGCGTTCGCTCAGGTGGAAGCGTGCGATGAGCGCGGCCTTCGGGTCGTCCGCGGCGCGGATGATCGCAATCACCTCGTCGATGTTCAGCAGCACCAGCTGACGGCCTTCGAGGATGTGGATGCGGTCCAGCACCTTGCCCAGGCGGTGCTTGGAGCGCTTCTCCACGGTGATCTCGCGGAAGGCGATCCACTCGTTGAGCATCTGCCGCAGCGACTTCTGCACCGGCTTGCCGTCGATGCCCACCATCGTCATGTTGATCGACGACGAGCTCTCCAGTGAGGTCTGCGCGAGCAGCGTGGTGATGAACTCCTCCTGGCTGATGCGCGAGGTCTTGGGTTCGAACACCAGACGCACCGCCGCGTCCTTGCTCGACTCGTCGCGCACCGCGTCCAGCACCGACAGCAGCGCGGCCTTCATGTTGGTCTGCTCGGTCGACAGCGCTTTCTTGCCCGTCTTGATCTTCGGGTTGGTGATCTCCTCGATCTCCTCGAGCACCTTCTGCGTGCTGACGCCCGGCGGCAGCTCGTTGACGACCAATTGCCACTGGCCACGCGCCAGTTCCTCGATCTTCCAGCGCGCGCGCACCTTGAGCGAGCCGCGGCCGGTACGGTACGCGTCTGCGATGTCACTGGCGCTGCTGATGATCTGGGCGCCACCGGGGTAGTCCGGGCCGGGCACGATCTGCAGCAGTTCTTCCTCGCTCAGCTTGCCGTTCGACTTGATGAGCGCCACGCAGGCATCGGCGATTTCGCGCAGGTTGTGGCTCGGGATCTCGGTGGCCAGGCCGACGGCAATGCCACTGGCGCCATTGAGCAGCACGAAGGGCAGGCGCGCGGGCAGCAGGCGCGGCTCCTCGGTGCTGCCGTCGTAGTTGGGAATGAAATCGACCGTGCCTTCGTCGATCTCGTCGAGCAGCAGGCTGGTGATGCGCGCAAGCCGCGCCTCGGTGTAGCGCATGGCCGCTGCGCCGTCGCCGTCGCGGCTGCCGAAGTTGCCCTGGCCGTCGACCAGCGGGTAGCGCTGCGAAAAGTCCTGTGCCATGCGCACGAGCGCGTCGTAGGCCGCCTGGTCGCTGTGCGGATGGAAGCGGCCGAGCACGTCGCCGACGACGCGCGCGCTCTTCACCGGCTTGGCGCCGACCGTGCCGTTGGTGCCGCCGAAGCCCAGGCCCATGCGGGACATCGAATACAGGATGCGGCGCTGCACCGGCTTCTGGCCGTCGCTCACGTCGGGCAGTGCGCGGCCCTTGACCACGCTGAGCGCGTATTCGAGGTAGGCGGTCTGTGCGTAGTCGGCCAGCGTCAGCGCGTTGGGGTCTTCGGGGCTCGGGAGGTCGAGCGTGGGTTGGTCGTCCATGTCTTGCTTGCTTTTCTGACTCTGTCTGTCGGTTCTATTCGGTGGCCTGCGGGGCCGTGTCGGCGCCACGCTCGGCAGCGGCGGCACGCGGCCCGGCAATTTCCATGCGCACCCGGCCCGGCGCCTTGCCGCGGCCGGTGGTCGTGCCGGGCTTGAGGTAGGCGTAGAGCTGCAGCACGGTCTTCACATAGTTCTGCGTCTCGCGGTAGTTCGGGATCTTGTTGCCGGCACGCTGCACGGCGCCCTCGCCGGCGTTGTAGGCGGCCAGCGCCAGCTCGACCTGGCCTTCGAACAGGTCGATCAGGTCATCCAGGTAGCGGGCACCGGCCGTGATGTTGATGCGCGGATCGAACAGCTTGTTCTGCTGTGTCCGACGCTTGTCGCCGCGCACGCCATAGCGTTCGGCCGTGTCGGGCATCAGCTGCATCAGGCCGAGCGCCCCCTTGGGCGACACGGCCTGGGCATCGAAGCCCGACTCGGTGGCGACCAGCGCCTGCAGCAGTTCGTAATCGATCGAATGCGTGCGCGCGGCGTCATGCAATGCGGCCTTGGCCGTCTTGTAGTTGGGCGAGGCCTCGAACAGCGCCAGCAGCGTCTGCGCGGCCGGTGGCACGCTGCCATCGCCAGCGCCCTTCGCCCCGCGCGTGATGCCCAATGGGGCGATGCCGTCGGCCGTGTCGAACTGCTGCCCGCCCTTGAAGAAGAGCTGATAGCGCTCGTCGAGCTTTTCGGCGGCGAAGTGCGCTACGCCTTGCGCATCGACGTAGCCGTAGATGTCGGCGGCACGCGCGAACACCGGCACGGCGATCAGCAGGAGGCTCGCCAGCAGGGTTCGAAAGCGTGACGCGGACATCAAGGGTTCGTTCGTTAGGTGGATGGGTCGATGAGCGCCGTCAGACGTCGATCTCGATGTCGTCGGCCCGGATCTCCATCAGCTCACGGCGCGCAGCGGCCTCGCCCTTGCCCATGAGCTTGGTGATCTCGACTTCGGTCGCGCCGAAGGCCAACCGGCCGAGGCCGACCTGCATCAGGCGACGCGTATCCGGATTGAGCGTGGTTTCCCACAATTGTTCCGCGTTCATTTCCCCCAGGCCCTTGAAGCGGCTGATGCTCCAGGCGCCTTCTTTCACGCCATCCTTGCGCAGCTTGTCGAGCGTGGCGACCAGTTCGCCCTCGTCGAGGGCATACACCTTCGATGCCGGCTTCTTGCCCCGTGCGGGCGCATCGACCCGGTACAGCGGCGGCTTGGCCACGTAGACGTGCCCGGTCTCGATGAGCTTCGGAAAATGACGGAAGAACAGCGTGAGCAGCAGCACCTGGATGTGTGAGCCGTCGACGTCGGCATCCGACAGGATGCAGACTTTGCCGTAGCGCAGGCCGCTCATGTCGGGCGTGTCGTTGGGGCCGTGCGGATCGACGCCGATCGCCACCGAGATGTCATGGATTTCGGTGTTGGCGAAGAGCCGGTCGCGCTCGACCTCCCAGGTGTTGAGCACCTTGCCACGCAGCGGCAGCACCGCCTGCGACTCCTTGTCGCGGCCCATCTTGGCGCTGCCGCCAGCCGAGTCGCCCTCGACCAGGAAGACCTCGTTGTGGCTGATGTCACGGCTCTCGCAATCGGTCAGCTTGCCCGGCAGCACGGCCACGCCGGAGCCCTTGCGTTTTTCGACCTTCTGGCCGGCCTTCTGACGCGTCTGCGCCGCCTTGATGGCCAACTCAGCCAGCTTCCTGCCGTAGTCGACGTGCTGGTTGAGCCAGAGCTCCAGCGCCGGGCGCACGAAGCTCGACACCAGCCGCACCGCATCGCGGGAGTTGAGGCGTTCCTTGATCTGGCCCTGAAACTGCGGGTCGAGCACCTTGGCGCTCAGCACGTACGAAGCGCGCGCGAACACGTCCTCCGGCAGCAGTTTCACGCCCTTGGGCAGCAGCGAATGCAACTCGATGAAGCTCTTGACCGCGGTGAACAGGCCGTCGCGCAGGCCGCTCTCATGCGTGCCGCCGGCGCTGGTCGGAATCAGGTTGACGTAGCTCTCACGCACCGGCTGGCCGTCTTCGGTGAAGGCCACGCACCAGTCGGCGCCCTCGCCTTCGGCGAAGTTGTCGGCGTTCCGGTCGGCATGGCCGGCGCCTTCGAACAGGGGGATGACCGGCTCGCCATGGAGCGTCTGCATCAGGTAGTCGCGCAGGCCACCCTTGTAAAGCCACTGCTGCGTGTCCTTGGTTTTCTCGTTGACCAGCGTCACTGTGACGCCGGGCATCAGCACGGCCTTGCTGCGCAGCAGATGCGTCAGTTCGTGGATCGGCAGCGCGGCCGACTCGAAGTACTTCGGGTCGGGCCAGGCGCGCACCGTGGTGCCTTGCTTGCGGTCGCGCGTGCCGTCGGCGCTGTTCGCGGCGCTTTCCTGCGGACGGATCTTCAACGGCTCGATCACGTCGCCGGCGGAAAACGCCAGCTGTGCCACGGCGTTCTCTCGGTAGGACGTGACTTCGAGGCGCGTGGACAGTGCGTTGGTCACGCTCACGCCCACGCCATGCAGGCCACCTGAAAAGCTGTAGGCGCCGCCCGAGCCCTTGTCGAACTTGCCACCCGCGTGAAGGCGCGTGAACACCAGCTCGACCACCGGGGCTTTTTCTTCGGGATGCAAGCCGAAGGGAATACCGCGGCCGTCGTCTTCCACGCTCACCGAACCGTCGGCGTGCAGCACGACCTTGATCTTCTTGCCGTAGCCAGCCAGCGCCTCGTCGGCCGCGTTGTCCAGCACCTCCTGGATGATGTGCAGCGGGTTGTCGGTGCGCGTGTACATGCCCGGACGCTGCTTGACGGGCTCGAGGCCCTTGAGCACGCGGATGGAGCCTTCGGAATACGCGGGGAGAGCGGAAGGAATCTTGGGAGGAGTCGCCATGGGGCGGATTGTAGTGAGGCCGGAAGGAAGAACTGGATGCTCATACAGTTCGTAGCAGCAAAACCCGCTGTGAAGTTCAGTCCGTCATGGGGGAACCTGGTAAGCCGGAGGTGCGTGCCGTGAGGAAATCGATGAATACACGCAGCCTTGGCGTCAGGTGGCGCCCGGACGGCCACAGCACCTGGAAGTCGACCATCCGCGGGCGCAGTTGCGCCGCCAGCACGCTGCGCAGGCGCCCCGTCGCCAGGTCGTCGCGCGCGGCGAATTCAGGCAGGTAGGCGATGCCCAGACCGCGCAAGGCAAAGCACAGCCGCGTCTCGATGTTGTTGCAGACCATGGAAGTCGGCAGCCGCAGATCGGCACCTTCGGCATCGGGCTGCAACGGCCAGACCTCCAGCTTGCCGGTATTCGGATAGCGGTAGTGCAGGCAGGCGTGCTGCGCCAGATCGGCCGCCCGCTGTGGCTCGCCGCAACGGGCGAGGTAGTCGGGCGATGCCACCAGCACCGACGCAAAGGACCCGAGCCGTCGTGCGGACAGGCGGGAATCGACCGGTTCGCCGGTGCGCACCACGGCGTCGAAGCCTTCGTCGATCACGTCGACCATGCGATCCGTGAAGTCGAGGTCCAGTTCGATGGCCGGGTGGGCCCGCATGAAAGCCCCAAGCAGCGGCAACATGAGCGCGCTGATCTGCGGCAGGCTCACCCGCAGCCGGCCACGTGGCACGTCGGTCGCGCTGCAAAGCTCCATCTCTGCCGCCTCGATCTCGGCCAGAACGCGCCGGCTGCGTTCGAGAAACAGGCTGCCCTCCGCAGTGAGCGTGATGCTGCGTGTGCTGCGGTGGAACAGGCGCACGCCCAGCCGCTCTTCGAGCCGCGCGACACGCTTGCCCACTGCCGATGCGGACACGCCGAGCAACCGACCCGCAGCCACGAAGCTGCGGGTCTCAGCCACCTGAACGAAAACGATGAAGCCGGTCAGGCTGTCCATGGAGAAGGAGTGCGAGTTGGAAAGAGTGCCAGTTGCCCGATTGCGGACATAAATGTCCGCAGACAACGGAACTCTATCCCTCTTTTTCCAGAGTCTTGGCATCCCTATCGTTTCTGGATCGCCTTCATCCCTTTTCAGGAACTCCGATGCACATCTCGATCTCACCGGCCGCTTCGGCCACTCCGCCACCCGTCGCCACCTCCGCCATCGACGCAGTGGTCGACCGCGCACTGCAGCGCCAGCGCCTGGTCGGTGCCATGCTTCTGGTCGCCTGCAACGGCCAGACTGTCTATCGGCGCGCTGCCGGGCTGGCCGATCGTGAAGCCGGCCGGCCGATGACCGAAGACACGTTGTTTCGCCTCGCTTCGGTCTCCAAACCCATCGTCTCGGCTGCCGCGCTGGTGCTGGTCGGCCAGGGCAGGTTGGACCTCGACGATCCGGTCGACCGCTGGTTGCCTCAGTTTCGGCCTGCCCTGCCCGGCCAGACGCCCGCGCGGCTGACGGTGCGGCAGTTGCTCACGCACACGGCCGGACTCGGCTACCGCTTTCTCGAAACCGACCGCACGGGACCCCTTGCACGTGCCGGCGTATCGGACGGCCTGGACGGCGCCCGCCTCACGCTGGCCGAGAACCTTCGCCGCATTGCCGGCGTACCGTTGCTCTACGCGCCAGGCACGGCCTGGGGCTACTCGCTGGCCATCGACGTGCTGGGCGGCGTGATCGAGAGCGTCACCGGCCAGGCGCTGCCCAACGCGGTGCGGGCACTCGTGACACAGCCGCTCGGCCTGCACGACACCGGTTTCCACACCAGCGATGCGCAGCGGCTGGCCACCGCCTACGTGAACGACGATCCGGCACCGCACCGGCTGCGGTCGGGAGAAACGGTAACGCCGTTCGAAGGTGCCGTCGGCATCGAGTTCGACCCGGCGCGCGCGCTCGACCCGACTGCCTTTGCGTCCGGCGGCGCGGGGATGGTCGGCAGCGCCGGCGATTTCCTGCGGCTGCTCGAGACGCTGCGCACCGGCGGTGGTCCGCTATTTCCGCCCGCACTGGTGGCTGAGATGGGCCGCAACCAGACAGGCGACAAGGGGCCGCCCGACGCCCCCGGCACAGGCTTCGGGTTGGGTTTTTCCGTCTTGCACGACCCGCAGGCAGCGGCGTCCCCCGAATCGCCGGGCACCTGGCGCTGGGGCGGCGCCTACGGGCACTCCTGGTTCGTCGACCCGCCACGCCGTCTCAGCGTGGTCGCGTTCACCAACACGCTCTACGAAGGCATGTCGGGCGACTTCGTGCACGCGCTGCGCGACGCGGTGTATGCCAGCCTGGGTCGCATGGGAGGCACGCCATGAAGGAAGCGCTGTGCCCGTCGATGCCCGAGTCCGTCGCTCCGCAGGAACGCGCGAGTCTGCCCTTGGGCGGCCTGCTGGCGCTGGCGGCCGCAGGTTTCCTCACCATCTTGACCGAAGCACTGCCCGCCGGCCTGCTGCCCTCGATGGCAGCGAGCCTGGACGTGTCGCAAGCGCTGGTTGGGCAGTTGGTGACGGTCTACGCGCTGGGATCGCTGCTTGCTGCGATCCCGCTGGTCGCGGCCACGCGCGGCTGGCGGCGACGGCCCTTGCTGCTGGCTGCCGTCGGCGGCTTTGCGCTCGTGAATACTGTCACCGCACTGTCGACGCAATACGGTCTGACGCTGGCCGCCCGTTTCCTTGCGGGCATGTTCGCGGGCCTGCTCTGGGCGTTGCTGGCCGGCCAGGCGAGCCGCATGGTGGCGCCTGCGTTGCGCGGACGCGCCATCGCCGTGGCCATGCTGGGAGCGCCGGTTGCGCTGTCGCTGGGCATTCCAGCGGGCACCTGGCTGGGTGGTTGGCTGGGCTGGCAAGCCACCTTCGGCGCCCTGTCGGTGCTCAGCGTGCTGCTGCTCGGCTGGGTGCGCGCAACGGTGCCCGATTTCCCGGGCGCCTCGGCCGCTCGACAGACCGGCCTGCGCCAGGTGCTCGCCCTGCCCGGGCTGTGCACGGTGCTGGGGGTGCTGCTGGCGTTCGTGCTCGCGCACAACCTGCTCTACACCTACATCGCGCCGTTCCTCGCGCAGGCGGGCATGGCGGCGCGCATCGACGTCTTGCTGCTCGTGTTCGGCTGCGCGTCGCTGGTCGGCATCTGGCTCACCGCGCTGTTGATCGACCGCTGGCTGCGCGCGCTGGCGCTGGCCGGCATCGGCGCCTTCGGTGCCGCCGCGCTGGTCCTCGCGCTGGCGAGCGACCACCCGCCGACGATCATCGCTGGCATGGCCGTCTGGGGCGTGGCGTTCGGCGGAACCGCCACCCTCTTCCAGACTGCGGCGGCGAACGCGGCGGACGGCGGGCCCGCCGATTCGGCCGACGTGGCGCAGTCGTTGCTGGTCACGGCGTGGAACCTGGCGATGGCGCTGGGCGGCCTGGCCGGTGGCTGGCTGCTGGCGGATTTCGGCGCGCAGAGCCTGCCGTGGGCGCCATGTCTGTTGCTCGCATTCGCAGGCTGGGGCGCCTGGCGCGGCCACCAGCATGGCTTTGCACGGCGCACCTGATGCGCGGGACAGTCCGGACAACAGATCCCTTGCGCTTTGGCTACAGTCGGAGGATGACTTCCCCCGCCCCTTCACTGTCCATCAAGCAAGTGCTGCTCTGCGGCGCGCTGATCGTGACGCTCTCCATGGGCATCCGCCACGGCTTCGGCCTCTGGCTGCAGCCCATCACGCAGGAACAAGGGTGGACGCGGCAGACCTTTTCCTTCGCCATTGCCATCCAGAACCTGTCGTGGGGCGTGATGGGCGTGTTCGCCGGCATGCTGGCCGACCGGCTGGGTGCGTTCCGCGTGCTGCTGATCGGCGCGGCACTGTACGCGGCCGGGCTCGCCGGCATGGCGCTGTCGCCCACGCCGCTGATGTTCGCCATGACCGCCGGCGTGCTGATCGGCGCGGCGCAGGCGGGCACCACCTATGCCGTGGTCTACGGCGTGATCGGCAGGCAGATTCCGGCCGAACGGCGCTCCTGGGCCATGGGCGTGGCGGCCGCCGCCGGCTCCTTCGGCCAGTTCCTGATGGTGCCGGTCGAGGGACAACTGATTGCCCGCTTCGGCTGGCACACCGCGCTGCTGGCGCTGGCCGCGCTGGTGCTGCTGATCGTGCCGCTCGCCTTCGGCCTGCGGGAACCGCGTCAGGCCTCGGCGGGCGCGCGGCGCGAGCAGACCATCCTGCAGGCGCTGGGCGAGGCCTTCAAATACCCGAGCTTCGGCCTGCTGATGGCAGGCTATTTCGTGTGTGGCTTCCAGGTGGTGTTCATCGGCGTGCACATGCCGAGCTACCTGCGCGACAAGGGCCTGTCGCCCGAAGTCGCCAGCTATGCGCTTGCACTGATCGGGCTGTTCAATGTGTTCGGCACCTACACCGCGGGCGCGCTCGGGCAGCGCCTGGCCAAGCGCAAGATCCTCGCGGCCATCTACCTGGGGCGCGCGGTGGCCATATCGTTGTTCCTGCTGGTGCCGCTGTCGCCACTGTCGGTCTACGTTTTCGCGGCGGTGATCGGCTTCCTGTGGCTGTCGACGGTGCCGGTGACCAATGCGCTCGTGGCACAGATCTTCGGCGTGGCGCACCTGTCGATGCTCAGCGGCTTCATCTTCCTCGGGCATCAGGTCGGATCGTTCCTGGGGGTCTGGCTCGGCGGCTACCTGTACGACCGCAACGGCAGCTACGACATCGTCTGGTACATCGCGATCGCGCTGGGCGTGGGCGCGGCGCTCATCAACCTCCCGGTCAAGGAGCGCGCCATCGTGCGCACCGTGCCGCAGCCGGCGTGACTACCGTGTGGACGAAGATCACCCGCCCACAGTGGCTGCAGGCCGGCAGCCTGGTGCTCGCCGCGCTCGTGCTGGCGGGCGTTTTCATGCTCTATACCCGCCCGGGGTTTCTCGTGATGCTGGTCGACCAGGTCTGGTCATGCTTTTGAAGCCCGCTGCCCATCACGCCGGGATGGCGCCGTCCGACTGGATCGTGCGCTGGTCGCATCTGGTGCCTGCCGGGAGTGCGGTGCTCGACGTCGCCTGCGGCTCGGGCCGCCACATGCGCTGGTTCGCCGAGCAGGGCCATCGCGTGACGGGCGTCGACCGCTCGGACGAGGCACTGGGCGCGGCCCGCACGTTCGGCGGCACGCTGCAGGCCGATATCGAGGAAGGTCCCTGGCCTTTCGAAGGCCAGCATTTCGATGCGGTCGTGGTCACCAATTACCTGTGGCGTGCGCGCCTGCCCGGCATCGTCGCGGCCGTGGCGCCCGGTGGCGTGCTGCTCTACGAGACCTTTGCCGCGGGCAACGAGACGGTGGGCAAGCCATCGCGTGCGGATTTCCTGTTGCAGCCGGGCGAACTGCTCGCCGCGAGCGCCGGCCTGCGCGTGGTGGCCTACGAGGATGGCTACCTCGACGCGCCCGCGCGCTTCGTGCAGCGCATCGCCGCGGTCCGCCCGCCGGCGCGTTCCGAAAACCCACCCGGGCACCGCCCACTTCTGAGACCGCCGTCCAGTCAGTAGAATGCCTGCTTTCGGCCAACCGACAAAGAGATTCCCCTTGGAGCAACTGACAGGCAGCATTGTTGCGCTCGTGACCCCGATGCACGACGACGGCAGCGTCGACTATCCGGCCCTGCGCCGGCTGATCGACTGGCATATCGACGAGGGCACCGATTGCCTGGGCGTGGTCGGCACGACCGGCGAATCACCCACGGTCGACGTCGAAGAGCATTGCGAGATCATCCGCGTGGCCGTCGAACAGGCCCGGGGCCGGGTGCCGGTGATGGCTGGCTGCGGCGCCAATTCCACCAAGGAAGCGATCGAGCTCGCCAAATACGCCCGCGGCGTGGGCGCCAATTCGCAGCTGCAGGTGGTGCCCTACTACAACAAGCCGACCCAGGAAGGTCAGTACCAGCACTTCAAGGCGATCGCAGAAGCGGTCGGCGACCTGCCGGTCGTGCTGTACAACGTGCCCGGGCGCACGGTCGCAGACATGGCACACGACACCGTGCTGCGCCTGGCACAGGTGCCCGGCATCATCGGCATCAAGGAAGCGACGGGCAACATCGAACGCGCCCAGTGGCTGATCCGCGAGCTGCCGCCTGAGTTTGCCGTTTACTCGGGCGACGACCCGACTGCTGTCGCACTCATGCTGTGCGGTGGCAAAGGCAACATCAGCGTGACGGCCAACGTTGCGCCGCGCAAGATGCACGAGCTGTGCGTCGCGGCGCTGGCGGGCGACGTGGCCACTGCCATGCGCATCCAGTTCGAACTGATGCCGCTGCACCGCCACCTGTTCGTCGAACCGAACCCGATTCCGGTCAAGTGGGCCTTGGCCCGCCTGGGTCGATGCGGCGGCGCGCTGCGCCTGCCATTGACGACATTGTCCGAAGGCGTTCAGCCGATGGTCGAAACCGCGCTGCGCGACGCCGGCCTCCTGAGCGCCTGAGTAGAACTTTTATCTCTCACCGCTTAAATTCCGGCAACCTTTTGTCGCGCGCCTGCTCCGACACAGCGGGCGACGGCGCCCACAGAATTCATTCCACCAAGGAAGAGACGTTGAAGAATTATTCGCGATTCGCACTGCTGGCCCTGGTTGCCAGCCTGGCTGCATGTTCGGTGCTCGAAGGCGACAAGGTCGACTACAAGAGCGCCGGCAAGGCCCCGACGCTCGAAGTTCCCCCCGATCTGACCCAGCTGTCGCGGGACAACCGCTACGCCATTCCTGGCAGCGTGGTCTCGGCCAACGGCTACCAGGCCGGCCTGACCAGTGCGCCCAACGCGCCCACAGCCGTCTCCGGCATGGGCGACGTGCGCATGGAGCGCTCGGGCTCGCAACGCTGGCTGGTGGTCAATCGCCCGGCCGACCAGCTCTGGGACCCGGTGCGCGACTTCTGGCAGGAGAACGGCTTTCTGCTGACCACCGACCAGCGCAACCTGGGCATCATGGAAACCGATTGGGCCGAGAACCGCGCCAAGCTGCCGCAGGACATCATCCGCAGCACGCTGGGCAAGCTGGTCGACTCGATCTACTCCACCGGCGAGCTCGACCGTTTTCGCACGCGCCTGGAGCGCGCGCCCAACGGTGCCACCGAAATCTACGTGAGCCACCGCGGCATGGCCGAGGTCTACAGCAACAGCACCAAGGACCAGACGGTCTGGCAGCCACGCCCGAGCGATCCGGAACTCGAGGCCGAGTTCCTGCGCCGCATGATGGTCAAGTTGGGCGTCTCGCAGGAACAGTCCAAGGCACTGCTCGCGACGGCCACACCGACGCAGAGCGCGCGCATCGGCACCGTCGATGGTCAGCCGGTCGTGCAGATGAACGAGGGCTTCGAGCGCGCCTGGCGCCGTGTGGGGCTGGCGCTGGACCGCACCGGCTTCACGGTGGAAGACCGCGATCGCAGCGCGGGGGTCTACTTCGTGCGCTATGTGACGCCCAATCCGGACAAGAAGGAGCCGGGCCTGTTCTCCAAGCTGCTGAACTTTGGCAAGAAAACCGATGATGCGCCGCTGAAATACCGCATCCAGGTCAAGAGCCAGGGCGAGACGAGCACGGTGTCGGTGCTCAACGAAGCAGGCGCGCCAGTGGTGGGCGAGAACGCCCAGCGCATCGTCAAGGTCATTGCGGACGATCTGAAGTAAACGGCGCCAGATGCTGCGTTTTCGCAGTCTGGGCAGCGGCAGCACAGGCAACGGCACGCTGGTCGAAGCGTCGAGCGGCGGCCGCACCTCGCGGCTACTGATCGATTGCGGCTTCGCGCTTCGCCAGCTCGATGCGCGGCTTGCCCGCGTCGGCCTCGCGGCCAGCGACCTCGACGCGGTCTTCGTCACGCACGAGCACGGCGACCACATCGGATGTGCCCACTCGCTGGCACGCCGCAATCGGGTGCCGGTATGGATGAGCGAGGGCACCTGGCTGGCCACCGGTGGCAAGGATTTCGAAGGCCATCTGCACCTGGCGCGCGACGGCCTGGACATCACGGTCGGTGACCTGCTGGTCCAGCCTTTCACCGTGCCGCACGATGCCAAGGAACCACTGCAGCTGCGCTGCACGGACGGGGTCCGAAGCCTGGGTGTGCTGACCGACCTGGGCCATGCCACGCCGCATGTGCTGGCCCGTCTGGCGGGCGTCGACGCCATGCTGCTGGAGTTCAACCACGACAGCGACATGCTTGCTGCTTCGGCCTATCCGGCCTTTCTCAAGCACCGCGTGGCCGGCAACTATGGCCACCTCTCCAATGCTGCAGCCGCAGACATCGCGCGCGCTGTGCTGCACGATGGCCTGCGCCACGTGGTGGCGGCACACCTGAGTGAACAGAACAACCAGCCGGAACTGGTACGCCGCGCGCTGGCCGAAGCGCTGGGCGCCAAGGAAGACGAGATGCTGGCAGCCACTGCCAGCGAAGGCTCACCCTGGCTGGACGCCTGAGACGACGGGCACCCTGCCGACCGATTCAGGTCGTTGATTTCAGCTGCGCTGGCGCATCGCCTCGTAGAGACACACGCCACTGGCCACCGAGACGTTGAGGCTCTCGACTGCGCCCATCATCGGGATGCTGATCAGCTCATCACAGCTCTTGCGTGTGAGCTGTCGCATGCCGGCGCCTTCGGCCCCCAGCACGAGCGCCAGCGGCCGCTTCAGGTCGGTCTGGTAGAGCGTCGCGGGTGCATCGTCGCTGGTACCCACGCACCAGATATCGCGTTCCTTGAGCTCGCCGAGCGTGCGCGCCAGGTTGGTCACCATGAAATACGGCACGGTCTCGGCCGCACCGCTGGCGACCTTGGCGACGGTGGCGTTGATGCCGGCCGCATGGTCCTTGGGCGCGATTACCGCATGGGCGCCGGCACCATCGGCCACGCGCAGGCAGGCGCCCAGGTTGTGCGGATCGGTCACGCCGTCGAGCACCAGCAGCAGCGGCATGGTGTCCGTGGCCTCCAGGCCCTCCAGGAGCTCGTCGAGCGAGTGGGTCTGGGAGATGGGCTCGACACGCGCAGCCACGCCCTGGTGGCCGTGGCTGCCACTGAGCTTGGACAGCCGCGCGCCATCGGCTTCGACCAGCCGCACGCCGGCGTCCTGGGCGCGCGCCATGAATTGCTTCATGCGCGCATCGCGCCGGCTGGCGTCGAACATGACCTCGATCACCGATTGGGGCGCGGTCTTGATGCGCACGCCCACGGCATGGAAGCCGAAAATTACTTTGGGGGAAGACATGGCGCCATTATCGAGCCCCGGCGTGGCGCCGGCAGCGATCCGCTCAGCGACCGCTTTGCTCGTCGCGGCCCACGCGCCCCGCCTCGATCGTGATGCGCCGCTCGCACTGCGCTGCAATGCCACGATCGTGCGTGACGAGCACGAGCGTCGTACCCAGTTCGCGATTGAGCTCGAACATCAGCTTCATGACCTGCTCGCCGGTCGCGAAGTCGAGGCTGCCCGTGGGTTCATCGGCCAGAAGCAGCGCAGGCTGCACGACAAAGGCACGGGCGAGGGCCACGCGCTGCTGCTCGCCGCCCGACAGCACCTTGGGGTAGTGCCCCAGCCGCTGGCCCAGGCCCACGCGGCCCAGCATTTCGGTGGCGGCCTTGCGCGCATCCTTGCGATCGGCCAGCTCGAGCGGAAGCATCACGTTTTCGAGTGCGCTCAGATTGGCCAACAACTGAAAGCTCTGAAACACAAAGCCGACTTTTTGCGCACGCAGGGCAGCGCGGTCGTCCTCGTCGATGGCAAAGAGGTCATGGCCGGCGAGCTTGACTGTACCGCGCGTGGGCGTGTCCAGGCCGGCAATGATCGACAGCAGCGTGCTCTTGCCTGAGCCCGACGCCCCCACGATGGCGGCAGTCTCCCGCGCGCCCAGGGTGAAATCGATGTCCTGCAGAATGTCCAGCGTACCGGCCGAGTCCGTCACGGATTTGAAAACATGCTCGACGGCAACAATGGCTGCGGATGGGGTTTGCGACATTGAAAGGTTTTGAATGATGAATCGGCGTCACTTTATCGCGGCGGCAAGCCTGTTCGGCGGCGCATGGGTATCGGGCACCGCCGGGGCACAGCCGGCGAGCACGCCGCGCCCGGTGATTCTGGTGGTGGGTGACTCGCTGTCGGCTGAATACGGACTCAAGCGCGGCGACGGCTGGGTACCGCTGCTCGAAAAGCGCCTGGTCCAGCAGAAGATGGATGCCAAGGTCGTCAATGCCAGCATCAGCGGCGACACCAGTTCGGGCGGCCGCGCGCGCCTGGGTGCCCTGCTGGCCCAGCACAAACCCTCGCACGTGCTGATCGAACTCGGCGCGAACGACGCGCTGCGCGGCCTGCCGATCCAGAACACGCAGGACAACCTCACCCAAATGACGCGGGCCGCGCAGGCCGCCGGTGCCAAGGTATTGATCATCGGCATCCAGGTACCGCCCAACTACGGCAGCGACTACCTGCGACGCTTCGAGAAGGTGTTCATCGACGTGGCGCAGGCCACGCAGGCCGCAGTGGTGCCCTTCCTGCTCCGGGGCGTGGCCGACGGCCCCGACGCCGCCACGCTGTTCCAGGCGGATCGCATCCATCCCGTGGCCGCAGCGCAGCCACGCATGCTGGACAACGTCTGGCCCGAATTGCGAAAACTGCTGCGCTGAGCTGGCGGACCTGCAAAAAGAAAACCGCTGCCTGTGCATGACAGGCAGCGGTTTGAAGTGATCGTCCAGAAGACTCAGCCGTTCTTGGTCGGCAGCGAAGGCACGGTCGGGGGTTCGTTTTCCAGCGAAGCCACGTCGGTTTCCGGGTCGCCCGGCGCGAGACCATCGCTGCTCGGGCTGAGCTTGCGTTGGGCTTTGTCCCGCAGCTTCTCTTCCTTCTTTTTCTTCTTGGCCAATTCTTTCTGGCGCTTCTCATAGCCGTAGTTGGGTGCTGCCACTGCTTCTCCTTGGTGCGGGACAGTCCGAATGACTGTGCGTGCTCTGACTGTAAGCGATAACGGGGGCCGTTCAGAGCCCCGAGAGCGCCTGTTCGAGGTCGTCCTGCAGGTCTTCCACCGCCTCCAGGCCTACAGAGAAGCGAACCAGCGTACCGCGATGCGGCCAGCGCGACACCGCGGCATCGCGCATCAGGCCAACGTCGTAAGGCACGACCAGGCTGACCGGACCGCCCCACGAATAGCCCAGCCGGAACAGTTTCAGGCTGTCGCAGAAGCGGTCGACATCGTCGGCACTGAAGCGCTCGTCGAAGACCACCGAGAACAAGCCGGCGGCCAGCCCCTGCTCACCGGCCTCGCCGCCCGCGGCGGCGCTGGACGGCGCAGCGCACAGCCGACGCCAGTGCGCGTGGCCGGGGGAGCCCTCGATGGCCGGATGCAGCACCTGCGCGATCTCGTCGCGCGATGCGAACCAACGCGCCAGCGTGCGCGCACTGCGATCGTGGGCCGCATAGCGCAGCGCAATGCTCGGCAGCGAGCGCAGCAGCAGTTCGGCATCATTGGCACCCACACCGAAGCCCATGCGCATGTGGGTGAGCTTGAGTGCGTTGTGCAGCCGGTCGTCACGCGTGGTCACGCTGCCCATCAACACGTCGCCCCCGCCACTGGGGTACTTGGTGAGTGCATGGGCCGAAATGTCGACGCCCTGCCCACTGCCATCGAAGTCAAAGGGGTTGAAGGCCAGGCCGGCCCCCCAGGTGTTGTCGAGCGCGCTGACCACGCCATGTGCGCGGCAGATCGCAGTCAGTGCGGGGAGGTCGGGGAACTCCATGGTGACCGAACCTGCGGCTTCCAGCCACACCAGGCGGGTGCGCGCGTTCAGCTTGGCCACCAGGTCGTCCGGCTCCATGGGATCGTAGAGCCGGTGCGTGATGCCGAAGTTCGCCAATTCGCCCGCGGCCAATGCCTTGTTCGGCCCATAGGCGTTGTTCGGAATCAGCACCTCGTCGCCCGTCTTCAGCAAGGCGAAGGCCACCAGTGCAAGCGCGGTGAGTCCGCTGGGCACCAGCAAGCAGGCCGTGCCGCCTTCGAGTGTGGCCAGGCGCTCTTCGAGCGTGAAGGTGGTCGGCGTGCCGTGCAGGCCGTAGGTGTAGCCGGCCTTGGTCTTCCAGTCGCGCCCGCGCATGGCGGCGACGTCGGCGAAGAACACCGTGGAAGCCCGGTGGACTCCGGGTTGCGGTGCGGCGAAATGCGCCGGCGGCTGGTAGGGATGGTGAATGAGATCGGTGATGGGCTTTCGCATGTCACCGATCCTAGTGCATCACCAGGCCATGCTGCCCGCGGTCACCGCGCTCAGGCAGTCAGACGGACCACTTCTGCAGGAGTTTCTCGGCGCCCATGTTGTCGTAGCCTTCGAAGGGCTGGTGGATCCACGGATTGGTCGCCAGGTACTCGACCGAATAGTCGGGCGTGAAGGTCGAGAGCGCCTTGGTCCAGAGCACCGCGCTGCGCAGTTCGGTGATCGGCGCGTAGTTGTTGCGCAGCATGTCCATCACCGCATGCAAGGTATGGCCTGAATCGGCCAGATCGTCGACCAGCAGCACGCGGCCGGCGATCTCGCCCTTGGGCGTGGTGATGTAGCGCGCGATGTCCAGGTGCCCCTGCACCTTGCCCGCGTCGGCGCGGTAGGAGCTCGTCGACATGATCGCGAGCGGCTTCTCGAAAATGCGCGAGAGCACGTCGCCCGGGCGCATGCCGCCCCGCGCGAGGCACAGGATGGTGTCGAACTGCCAGCCCGACTGGTACACCTTGATCGCGAGTTTCTCGATCAGGTTGTGGTACTCGTCGTAGCTGACGTAGAGATGCTTGCCGTCTTCGGTCAACATGATGAAGTTCCTGTTCAGTCTGCGAGGTACGGGTGTCGCATCATGATCGTGTGATCGCGATCAGGGCTGGTCGACACCATGTGGATCGGCACGCCGGTGACCTGCTCGATGCGCTGCAGGTACAGCCGCGCGTTGACGGGCAGCTTGTCGTATTGCGTCACGCCGACGGTGCTGTCGCTCCAGCCTTCGAGGGTTTCGTAGATCGGCGTGCAGCGCTCGATCTCGTCGGCACCCATCGGCAGGATGTCCGTCACTTCGCCATCGAGCTCATAGCCGGTGCACAGCTCCAGCGTTTCCAGGCCATCGAGCACGTCGAGCTTGGTGATGCACAGGCCCGACAGGCCGTTGACCTGCGCCGAGCGCTTGAGCAGCGCGGCATCGAACCAGCCGCAACGACGGCTGCGGCCGGTCGTCACGCCCTTCTCGGCGCCCACGGTGCTCATGTGATAGCCCGGCGTGCCCGGCGTTTCCCATTCGAGTTCGGTGGGGAACGGACCACCACCCACGCGCGTGCAGTAGGCCTTGGTGATGCCCAGGATGTAATGCAGCATGCCCGGGCCCACGCCCGAACCGGCGGCCGCATTGCCAGCCACGCAGTTGCTGGAGGTCACGTACGGATAGGTGCCGTGGTCCACGTCGAGCAGCGTGCCCTGCGCGCCTTCGAACAGCAGGTTGGCGCCGTTGCGGTGTGCATCGTTGAGCTCCCGAGACACATCGGCCATCATGGGCTTGAGCAGCTCGGCGTGCTTCATCGCTTCGTTGAAGACCTCGTCATAGTCGACGGCCGGGGCGTTGAGCACCTGGGTGAGCACGTGGTTGTGCAGGTCGAGCAGCACCTTGAGCTTGGCGCCGAAGCGCTCCGGGTGCTTCAGATCCTGCACGCGCAATGCGCGGCGCGCGATCTTGTCTTCATAGGCCGGTCCGATGCCGCGACCCGTGGTACCGATCTTCTCGACGCCGCCCTTTTCGCGGTAGGCCTCGCGCGCGATGTCCAATGCGGCATGGAACGGCAGGATCAGCGGGCAGGCCTCGCTGATGCGCAGGCGCGAGCGCACTTCGACGCCGGCCTTCTCCAGCCCTTCGATCTCCTCGAAGAGCTTGGCTGCCGACAGCACCACGCCGTTGCCGATGTAGCACTTGACGCCGGGCCGCATGATGCCGCTCGGGATCAGGTGCAGCGCAGTCTTGACGCCATTGATGACCAGCGTGTGGCCCGCGTTGTGGCCGCCCTGGAAACGGACCACGCCTTGCGCACTTTCCGTCAGCCAATCGACCAGCTTGCCCTTGCCCTCGTCGCCCCATTGGGTACCGACGACGACCACGTTTCTTCCGGTGGTAACGCTCATGATGTTTCGCTTCTCAAGATTCAGATGGCTCGGACATTCCACTGGCCGGCAAGCTCGACGAGCTCCCGGTCGCAGTTGAACTCGTCGATTTCACTGTCGTGGCCCGGCAGCACGCAGACCACGGTTTTACCGCTGGCGCGCAGCGCGGCAATGGCCGCACGCAAGCCGGTGGCATCGCTCCAGGGTGCACGGATGGCCGTGCGTTGGGGCCGGGCCGGCAAGACACCGACCAACTCGCGCAGGTCGAGGCTGAAGCCCACGGCCGGCCGGTTGCGGCCGAACACGGCGCCGACTTCGTCATAGCGGCCGCCGCGCACCAATGCGTCTGCGGCGCCTTCGACATAGATGCCGAAACGCATGCCGCTGTAATACGCGTAGCCGCGCAGGTCGGCCAGATCAAAACTCACCTTGGCACCCTCCAGGCGCGAAGCCAGCAGCGCCAGCTCAGCCAACGCCTGCTCCACGACAGGCGTTGCGCAGGCCTTCAGCGCGCGCTGCGCCTCGGTCAGGACCGATGCATCGCCGTACAAGCCGACCAGCGCGAGCAGCCCTTCGCGCGAAGCGGTCGGGAAGTCGCGGGTCAGCGCGCGCAACTCGCTCGCATCCTTGGCCGTCAGCGCCGCATGCACCCGTCCGAGCGCAGCCGCATCGCCCGGTGCGCCGTCGAACAGCGCGCGCACGATGCGTGCGTCTGCCAGATCGACGATCGCGCCATCGGCGATGCCCGATGCGCGCAGGCAATCAAGCGCGAGCAACAGCGTTTCAGTGTCGGCTTCCAGGCCCGCGTGGCCGTAGATTTCGGAGCCGAACTGCAAGGGTTCGCGTGTGGCGTGCGGCCGGTCCGGGCGTGTGTGCAGCACGGGGCCGCAGTAGCACAGGCGCGTCACGCCCTCCCGGTTGAGCAGGTGCGCGTCGATGCGCGCCACCTGGGGCGTCGTATCGGCACGCAGCCCCATCATGCGGCCCGACAGCTGGTCCACCAGCTTGAAGGTCTGCAGGTCAAGGGCTTCGCCGGTGCCCGACAGCAGCGACTCGAGGTGTTCGAGCAGCGGCGGCATCACCAGCTCGTAGCCATAGCCACGGGCGGTGTCGAGCAATTGACGTCGGAGTTCTTCGATGTGGCGTGCCTCGGAAGGCAGCACATCGGCAATGTGATCCGGAAGGACCCAGGCGGACATGGAGATCGGGGGTGGGGTTAAACCGGAATTCTACCGGGACGCGGAGCCCGCGCGGATTTGGCCTTGTCAGGCGTAGGTCCGGCAAGTCGTCCGCCGAAGCGGTGGCAGCGGGCTTTTCAGCTCGCCAGCCAGAGCACGAACAAACCGATCAGGATGCTGCAGAGGCCAAAGAAACGCAGCTGACCGTCACGCAGTTGCATCAACTGGCCGAAACCGCGCCGCCATCCGCCAGGCGATACGAAGGGAAGGATCCCCTCGATCACCAGCACGAGCGCAATCGCGCTCCAGAAGGCTTCGGCGCTCACGCACTCAGCGGCGAGGTGCCGCGGCAGTGCCGGTTCCCGAGCCGCGCAGGGCCTGGAAGAAGTCGGAAGACGACGGGTCGACCACCAGCACGTCACTCTTCTTGTTGAAGCTCTGCTTGTAGGCGTCCAGGCTGCGATAGAACTGGGCGAACTGGGCGTCACGCCCAAAGGATTCGCTGTACGCCGCAGCAGCCTGCGCGTCGCCCTCGCCCTTGACCTTCTGGGCATCGCGGTACGCGTTGGCCACGGTCACTTCACGCTGACGATCGGCATCGGCGCGAATCTTCTCGCCTTCGGCAAAGCCGGTCGAACGCAGTTCGTTGGCCACGCGCTTGCGCTCAGCCTCCATCCGGCGGTAGACCGACTCAGTGATGGCCTCGACGTAGTCGACACGCGTGATGCGTACGTCGACGATGTCCACGCCCCAGGGCTTGGCGCCCTGCACCACCGTCAGCACTTCGCGCTTGACGTCGTCCATCACATCCTGGCGACGCAGCGAGATCAGGTCACGCACGGTGCGCTTGTTGATGTTTTCCTGGAAGGCGTTGCGGACCACGCGGTTGAGCTGCATGGCGCCTGCGTTCTCATCGAGGCCCACGTTGCGGATGTACTCCGACGGGTTCGTCACGCGCCAGCGCACGTACCAGTCGATCACCACGCGCTGCTTTTCAGCCGTGAGCATCGGCTCGGTTTCCAGGCTGGACAGCGTCAGCAGGCGCTTGTCGATGTACGACACGTTCTGGAACGGTGGCGGCAACTTGAAGTTGAGACCCGGCTCGGTAATGACCTGCTTGATCTGCCCCAGTGCGTACACAACGCCGAACTGGCGCTGATCGACCACGAAAAGCATGGAACTCAGCAGCGCGAGCGCCACCAGGACCGTGGATGCGATGAATCCGATTCTGTTCATTGTTCTGACTTTCTCAACGCGCGTCGCGGTCACGCGAGCGGCCGTCGCGGGCTCGCACGTCGTTGCTGGTAGGCGCTACCGGGATCACCGACGATTGCGCGGGTGCAGTGCCCGCCACATTCGGGCTGGCTGCATCCGTTGGCGTCGGCGTGGCGGCGGCCTGACCAGACATCTGCATGATCTTGTCGAGCGGCAGATAGAGCAGGTTCGAGCCCTGGCGGGAATCGATCAGCACCTTGGTGGTATTGGCGTAAATCTGCTGCATCGCGTCGGTGTACATGCGGTCACGCGTGACTTGCGGCGCCTTCTGGTATTCAGTGAGCACGGCAGCGAAACGCCCGGCATCACCCTGGGCCTGCGCCACGATGCGTGCCTTGTAGGCTTCGGACTCTTCCTTGAGGCGCGATGCGGTACCCGTCGCACGAGGCACCACGTCGTTGGCATAGGCCTGCGCCTCGTTCTTGGCACGTTCGCGCTCCTGGCCTGCCTTGAGCACGTCGTCGAAAGCCGCCTGCACCTGCTCGGGCGGACGCACGCCACCCTGCTGCAGGTTGATGTTCACGATTTCCACGCCCACCTTGTAGCGATCGAGGATGGTCTGCATCAGCGCACGCACACGCGGCGCGATCTGATCGCGCTCCTCGGCGAGCGCGGCATCCATCTTCATCTTGCCGACGACTTCACGCACAGCCGTCTCAGCCACCTGCACGACGGTATCGGCAGGCGCCTTGCTCTCGAAAAGATAGGCTCGCGCATCGCTCAGGCGGTACTGCACGGCGAACTTGATTTCGACAATGTTCTCGTCTTCGGTCAGCATGGCCGACTCGCGCAGACCCGTCGAGCGCACGATGCTGTCGCGGCCCACGTCCGTCGATCGTATCTGCGTGACCACCACCATCTCGTGACGCTGGATCGGATACGGCAGACGCCAATTGAAGCCTGCGCCCACCGTCGACTTGTAGCGGCCGAACTGCGTGATCACGGCCTGCTGGCCTTCGTTCACGATGAAGAAACCGGTGCCCAGCCAGATCAGCACGGCCACCAGCGCCACCACGCCCAGGCCATAGCCGGCGTTCTTCATGTCGGGTCGGAAACCACCTCCATTGCCGCCAGTGGGGGGCGGACGATGGCCATTGTTGTTGCCGCCGCGTCCACCGCCGAACAGGCCGCCCAGCTTGCGGTTGAAATCACGCCAGAGTTCGTCGAGGTCCGGCGGCCCCTGGTTCGGGCCTTGGCCGCGGGGGCGGTTGTCGCGGGGAGGCGGTGGCGGCGGAGGGGGGGGTGAATCGGCGTCGGGACGGTTCGCTGTGGGACGATCGTTGCCGGACGCCGGCTCGTCGCCACGCCCCCAACGTCCGTCGTTCAAGTTGAACATGCCCTGAAGGCGACTCCACACTGGCTTTGCATTCATTCTGTTTTGCTTCTCTCGTCAGTGGGGCGATTGTGCCCAATCAGGGGGCATCATCGTGCAATTCAGCCCCGCTATCGAAGGGCATGGTTTCTGTGAGGGAGCCCGATCGCCGCGCCAACTCGGTGCGCAGCGCTGGCAGGCCTTCGCCGCTCTTCGCGCTCAGGAAAAAGCGCGGGACCTGAACGCCATCGACTTCCATCTCGTCTTGCAGATGCAGCGGATACTGTCCAGATTCAAGGGCATCGAGCTTGTTGAACACAAGCAATTGCGGCACGTCGCCTGCACCGATGTCGGCCAGCACACGCTGGACTTCCGCCATCTGCTCAGGGAAATTCGGGTTGGAGGCGTCCACCACATGCAAAAGCAGGTCCGCATCGACTGCTTCCTGCAGCGTCGCCTTGAAGGCATCGACAAGCCCGTGCGGCAAGTCGCGGATGAACCCGACGGTATCTGAAATCGACACCTGCCGACGCGCATCGCCCAGATACAGATGCCGGGTCGTGGTGTCCAGGGTGGCGAACAACTGGTCGGCGGCATAGGCGCGCGCCTTGACCATGGCGTTGAAGATCGACGACTTGCCGGCGTTGGTGTAGCCGACCAGCGAAATATTGAACGTCTCGCGTCGCTCGCGCTGGCGGCGCTGCGTGCCGCGCTGCTTCTGCACCTTGGCCAATCGCTCGCGCGTGCGCTTGATCGATTCGCCAATCATCCGGCGGTCGAGTTCGATCTGCTTCTCACCGGGACCACCACGTACACCGGCACCACCCGTCTGGCGTTCCAGATGGGACCATCGGCGCACAAGACGCGTGCTGAGGTATTGCAGACGCGCGAGCTCGACCTGCAGCTTGCCCTCGTGAGAGCGGGCACGCTGCGCAAAGATCTCAAGGATCAGAAAGGTGCGATCGTAGGCCGCAATACCGAGCTGGCGCTCCAGGTTGCGTTGCTGCGCGGGGCTGATCGACTGATCGAAGATGACCTCGCTCGCGCGGTGCAGTTCGGCAAGTTCACGGATCTCGTCGGCCTTGCCGGTACCCACGAACATGGCTGCGTCGGGCGCCTTGCGTTTGCAGACGATGCGGGCAACCGGTGTCAGACCTGCGGTTTGGGCGAGCAGACCGAGCTCTTCGAGCTCGCTGTCAAAATGGGGTAACCCGAAGTCAACGCCGACAAGAACAGCGGCGCCCTCCTGGCGGGGAATCGATTCGGACAAACGGGGTAAGAAATAAAAAAGCGCGACGGGTCGCCCCGTCGCGCCGCGTGCAGGTCAGGCCGACGCGTCTTCGTTCTCGGAGGCCGAGAAGTTGACCGCGCGACCAGGCACGATGGTGGAAATGGCATGCTTGTAGACCATCTGCGTGACAGTGTTACGCAGCAGCACGACATATTGATCGAAGGATTCGATCTGACCCTGAAGCTTGATGCCGTTGACCAAATAAATGGAAACCGGCACATGCTCCCGACGCAAAGTGTTCAGGAACGGGTCTTGCAAAAGTTGCCCTTTGTTGCTCACGATATTCTCCGTGTTCAAGGAAGAGTTGTTGGACCGGGAACCTTAACACACCGTTTCCGCGCTGCAGCAACAATGAGAAAGTCCTCCCGAAAATAACGGCGTTTCAATGACGGAACTTTGTTCGCTGACGCGGCTCGGAGCCACCTGCAACTTGCCGCCAGAAGCCCGCGTTTGCACTTGGCGCGCCACGCCTCAATGCTTGTCCTTGTCGGCGTAAGGATTGGTCGACGTCTTGAATTCGATGCGCATCGGTGTCCCTACCAGATCGAATTCCTTGCGAAATCGGCCTTCGAGAAAACGCTTGTAAGAGTCGGTCACGTGCTCAAGGGAATTGCCGTGAATCACGATCACCGGTGGATTCATGCCGCCCTGGTGGGCATAACGCATCTTCGGGCGGAACATACCTGCCCGTTGCGGCGACTGGAATTGCACCGCCTCCAGCAGCAGACGCGTGAGCACCGGCGTGGACATCTTGCGGGTGGCGGACTTGTGGGCCTGCGCGATGGCCTGCCACACCGGGCCCAGGCCCTGGCGCTTGATGGCAGAGATGAAATGCATCGCCGCGAACTTGAGAAACGGCAGCCGCGTTTCGATCTGGCGCTGCACCTGTTCGCGCTGATAGCTGTCGACCGCATCCCACTTGTTGACAGCGATCACCACGGCGCGACCCGATTCGAGAATGTAGCCGGCAATGTGCGCATCCTGGTCGGTGACGCCCTGGGTGGCGTCGAGCAGCAGCAGCACCACGTTCGCCGACTCGATGGCCTGCAGGGTCTTGACCACCGAAAATTTCTCGATCGCCTCAAACACCTTGCCTTTGCGGCGCAACCCGGCCGTGTCGATCAGTTCGAAGTGCTGGCCGTTGCGCTCGAAAGGCACGGTGATCGCATCGCGCGTCGTGCCCGGCATGTCGAAGGCCACCAGGCGCTCTTCACCCAGCCAGGTGTTGATCAGCGTCGATTTGCCGACGTTGGGTCGGCCGGCCACGGCCAGCTTGATCGGCTTGTTGACGTCGTCGTCTTCGAGCTCATCGTCCGGGTCGGGCAAGTTCAGCGGTTCGAGCGCGAGCTCCACCAGGTCGCGGATGCCCTGCCCGTGCGCGGCCGACACGCCGTGCACATCGCCCAGCCCCAGTTCGTAGAAGTCGACCAGCCGGGTGCCATCCTTCATGCCTTCGGCTTTGTTGGCGACGAGCACGGTCGGTTTGCCCAGCCGGCGCAGTTCCTTGGCGATCTCGTGATCCTGGGCCGACAGGCCTTCGCGGGCATCGACCACAAACACCACGACGTCGGCCTCGGCCACGGCCTGGCGTGTCTGCTTGGCCATTTCCTTGAAAATGCCGCTGCCCGCGTCCGGCTCGAAGCCGCCGGTGTCGATCACGATGAACTCGTGCTTGCCCTGCCGGCCGTTGCCATAGTGGCGATCGCGCGTCAGGCCCGCAAAGTCGGCGACGATGGCGTCACGGGTCTGGGTGAGCCGGTTGAACAGCGTCGACTTGCCGACGTTGGGCCGCCCGACCAGGGCGATGACCGGCTTCACAGCAGGCCTTTCAGGGTCACGGATGTCATGGTCGGGCTTCTTTCGCTTGTGTTGTCGTTTGCAATTACTCGGGGCGGTAGCCGAAGACGCCGCCATTGCGGGTCACCACCACCACCGTGTTGCCCACCAGCACCGGGGCCGCGGCAATGGCCGAGCCGTCCGGGGTGATCCGGTTGAGCAGCGCGCCGTCTTCGCGCGAGACGAAGTGCAGCGTGCCGTTGCCTTCGCCGATGACCAGCGTGCGGCCCACGGCCAGCGGCGCGGTCAGCGTGCGGTTCTTCAGCCGCTCCGACAGCCACGCACGCTCGCCGTCCTCGCGACGCCAGGCCACCACGTCGCCGTTGGC
>NZ_JAUSRO010000013.1 GCF_030811835.1 Variovorax ginsengisoli
TCTTCGGGGTCGGCCAGCAGGGCAGCGGCGGCCATGGCGGCCGCGGTGTTGCGCGCGACCGGCTCCAGGATCTGGCGGCCGCTGGTCTTGGCGGCCTCGACGGTTTCCTGAACGAGGAAGCGATGGTCTTCCGAGGCGATGCAGGTGACGTTCTTGTTGAGCACGCTCAGGCGTTCGAGCGTGAGCTGCAACAGGCTCTTGCCGTCGATCAGGGGGGCGAACTGCTTGGGCAAGGCCTTGCGCGACAGGGGCCACAGACGGGTGCCACTGCCGCCGCACAGGACGACGGGATGAATGGATGAGGTGGTCATGGTGCTTGCGAGCGGTGTCGCCGGTTAATTTGGAAAAGGGAGGCCAGTCAGTGAAGCGTGCAATGCGCGGGCTTTGCTGAAAGTCCGTTGTTCCAAGAATGTAGCGCGCCCTTCTGGGCAAAAGAAACAGCTTTCGCTACATCTTGTAGCAAGCGTAGATCAAAAAACGAGGATAAAGAAGGGGTCATATCTTCATTTCGCCAATACAGCACATCTTTGAGGGTTTGATGGAGGGGACTGCTCTCCGTAACAAAATCTCACAGTGGGATAATGCTTGTCTCGCTGCCTGGCGAATGTGTCACCACAATGAATAGCAGAATTAACCCATGATCCTCGTCACCGGAGGCGCCGGCTTTATCGGCGCCAATTTCGTCCTCGACTGGCTGGCCCAGGGCACCGCAGGCTCTGCCGAGGCGGTTGTCAACCTCGACAAACTCACCTACGCCGGCAACCTGGAGACGCTGTCCTCGCTGCAGGGCAACGCATCGCACGTCTTCGTGCAGGGCGACATCGGCGACAGCGCCCTGGTCTCGCGCCTGTTGGCCGAGCACAAGCCCCGCGCCGTGGTCAACTTCGCCGCCGAATCGCACGTGGACCGCTCCATCCACGGCCCCGAGGACTTCGTGCAGACCAACGTGCTGGGCACCTTCCGCCTGCTCGAATCCGTGCGCGGCTACTGGAACACCCTGCCGGCCGACGAGAAGGCCGCCTTTCGCTTCCTGCACGTCTCCACCGACGAGGTGTATGGCAGCCTGTCGGCCACCGACCCCGCCTTCACCGAAGACAACAAGTACGAGCCCAACAGCCCGTACTCGGCCAGCAAGGCCGCCAGCGATCACCTCGTGCGCGCCTGGCACCACACCTACGGCCTGCCGGTGGTCACCACCAACTGCTCGAACAACTACGGCCCGTACCACTTCCCCGAGAAGCTCATCCCGCTGATGATCGTCAACGCCCTGGCCGGCAAGAACCTGCCCGTGTACGGCGACGGCATGCAGGTGCGCGACTGGCTCTACGTCAAGGACCACTGCAGCGCCATCCGCCGCGTGCTCGCCGACGGCAAGCTCGGCGAAACCTACAACGTGGGCGGCTGGAACGAGAAGCCCAACATCGAGATCGTCAACACCGTGTGCGCGCTGCTCGACGAGCTGCGCCCCAAGGCCGACGGCAAGAGCTACCGCGAGCAGATCAGCTACGTCACCGACCGCCCCGGCCACGACCGGCGCTACGCCATCGACGCGCGCAAGCTCGAGCGCGAGCTCGGCTGGAAGCCCGCGGAGACCTTCGACAGCGGCATCCGCAAGACCGTCGAGTGGTACCTGGCCAACGCCCAGTGGGTGAGCAACGTGCAAAGCGGTGCGTACCGCGAATGGGTCGAGAAGCAATACGACGCCTCGGCCGAGAAAGCCCCCGCATGAAACTCCTCCTGCTTGGCAAGGGCGGGCAGGTGGGTTGGGAATTGCAACGCAGCCTCGCCCCGCTGGGTGAGCTGGTTGCGCTCGACTTCGACAGCACCGACTACGCCGCCGACTTCAGCCGCCCCGAGCAACTGGCCAACACCGTCCTGAAGATCCGCCCGGACGTCATCGTCAATGCCGCGGCCCACACCGCCGTGGACAAGGCCGAGAGCGAAGTGGAGTTCGCGCGCAAGCTCAACGCCACCTCGCCCGGCGTCGTCGCCCAGGCCGCCCAGCAGATCGGCGCGCTCATGGTGCATTACTCCACCGACTACGTCTTCGACGGCAGCGGCAGCACGCCCTGGCGTGAAGACGACGCCACCGGCCCGCTGAGCGTGTACGGCGCCACCAAGCTCGAAGGCGAGCAGCTGGTCGCCCAGCACTGCGCCCGGCACCTGATCCTGCGCACCAGCTGGGTCTATGCCGCACGCGGGGGCAACTTCGCCAAGACCATGCTGCGCCTGGCCAAGGAGCGCGAGCGCCTGACCGTCATCGACGACCAGTTCGGCGCGCCCACCGGCGCCGAACTGCTGGCCGACGTCACCGCCCACGCCATTCGCGCCACCCTGGCCGACCCGGCCAAGGCCGGCCTGTACCACCTGGTCGCCGGTGGCGAGACCACCTGGCACGGCTATGCCCGCTTCGTGCTCGAACAGGCGAAGGCCGCTGGCGTCGAACTGAAGGCCGGCCCCGAAGCCGTCGACCCCGTGCCCACCAGCGCCTTCCCCACGCCGGCGAAACGCCCGCAGAACTCGCGCCTGAACACCCAGAAGCTGCAAGACACCTTCGGCCTCACGCTGCCGCACTGGCAGGCCGGCGTCGCCCGCATGCTGCGCGAAACCCTCTGAATTCCAAACTTCAAACCGAACCCGTCATGACCCAACGCAAAGGCATCATCCTCGCCGGCGGCTCCGGCACGCGGCTGCACCCGGCCACCCTGGCCCTGAGCAAGCAGCTGCTGCCCGTGTACGACAAGCCGATGATCTACTACCCCCTGAGCACCCTCATGCTCGGCGGCATCCGCGACATCCTGATCATCAGCACCCCGCAGGACACTCCGCGCTTCCAGCAGCTCCTGGGCGACGGCAGCCAGTGGGGCATCAACTTGCAATACGCCGTGCAGCCGAGCCCCGACGGCCTGGCGCAGGCCTTCCTGATCGGTGAAGACTTCCTGGCCGGCGCCCCCAGCGCGCTGGTGCTGGGCGACAACATCTTCTACGGCCACGACTTCCAGACCCTGCTGGGCGACGCCGACGCCAAGACCAGCGGCGCCACCGTCTTCGCGTACCACGTGAACGACCCCGAGCGCTACGGCGTGGTCGCCTTCGACGCCCAGGGCAAGGCCAGCAGCATTGAAGAAAAGCCCGTCCAGCCCAAGAGCAGCTACGCCGTCACCGGCCTGTACTTCTACGACAACCAGGTCGTGGACATCGCCAAGGCCGTCAAGCCCAGCCCGCGCGGCGAGCTGGAGATCACGGCAGTCAACCAGGCCTACCTGGACCAGGGCCAGCTCAACGTGCAGATCATGCAGCGCGGCTACGCCTGGCTGGACACCGGCACGCACGACAGCCTGCTCGAAGCCGGGCAGTTCATCGCCACGCTGGAGCACCGCCAGGGCCTGAAGATCGCCTGCCCCGAAGAGATCGCCTGGCGCGCGGGCTTCATCGACAGCGCCCAGCTGCAGAAGCTGGCCGCACCGCTGCAGAAGAACGGCTACGGCAAGTACCTGAACCACCTGCTGGCCGAAGGAGTGCACAAGTGAAGGCCACCCCCACGGCGATCCCCGAGGTGATCGTGATCGAGCCGAAGGTGTTCGGTGACGCGCGCGGCTTCTTCTTCGAGAGCTTCAACGGCAAGGCCTTCGACGATGCGGTGGGCCGGCATGTGGAGTTCGTGCAGGACAACCACAGCCGCAGCGGCAAGGGCGTGCTGCGCGGGCTGCACTACCAGATCCAGCAGCCGCAGGGCAAGCTGGTGCGGGTGACGCGCGGCGCGGTGTTCGACGTGGCGGTGGATATCCGCAAATCGTCGCCGACCTTCGGCAAGTGGGTGGGCGTGGAGCTCAATGAAGACAACCACAAGCAACTGTGGGTGCCGCCGGGCTTCGCGCACGGCTTCGTGGTGCTCAGCGAGACGGCGGACTTCCTGTACAAGACGACCGATTACTACGCGCCGCAGTATGAGCGGTCGATTCTTTGGGACGACGCGGATATTGGGATTGCGTGGCCGGAGATTGGGATGGCGCCGAAGTTGTCCTATAAGGATGAATCCGGTAGGGGTTTCGTCGACGCCGAACTCTTCGATTAATCGATATCTTGGTGCCGAATTGGTTGTGTCGCTCGTTCAGCTCGAATAAAAAAATCCGACAGATCGAATTAGATTCAATAGCTATCGGCATAAGCCATTTTCCCAGATCGCCTGCTCTCGGGATTTGTGTTCACCTCAGGCCTTTTGGTTTTGCGGACGATCCATTCTTTCCAACTGTTGACACGAGACAGGCGGCGCCGCACACCGTTGTCGGATAGAGTTGACAACTTGTGTCGGTTTTTTGAGGAATTAACAGCCTCACCTAATTCCGAAGGTACAGTCGAGCGCGAACGCATTGATATGCCGGTGTGTGCTCCATGTCCGAACAAATTCAATTGAAATGAAATTTATCTCCTACTCGCAGAATTTCGAAGACGTGATGCTCTGGCGGGCGCTTGGCCGTCATGTCCAAAATGGCTTCTTCATCGATGTCGGCGCGTGGTCGCCCGATATTGATTCTGTGACCAGAGCATTTAGTGAGCGAGGCTGGAGCGGCATCAACATCGAGCCGAATCCGCATTTTCATTCGCAACTGATGAAAAGGCGTAAAGCAGAGATCAATCTCTGCGTTGCTGTGGGCGACCGGACGGGCACCACAACCATCAACATTATCGAGGAAACGGGCCTATCCACGGTCGACGATACGATCGCCAAAGCCCATCAGGCATCCGGGTGGACGGCGCTGACCGCAGAAGTCCCGATTACTACGCTGGACGCCATTTGGAAGCAACATGTCCCTGAATCGCAGTCGGTGCATTTCCTGAAGATTGACGTCGAGGGATTTGAAAAAGCGGTCATTGCCGGGAACGACTGGAATTCGAACCGGCCTTGGGTCGTTGTTGTCGAGGCGACGCAGCCGCTTTCGCAAATCGAAAGCCATCAAGACTGGGAGCCCCTGCTGCTCGCGGCGGGCTACTTACACTGTTATTCGGATGGACTGAATCGCTATTATGTGGCGCATGAACATTCGGAGCTTAGCGAGTTCTTCAGGTTTCCTCCCAACGTATTCGACGACTTCATCTCGGCGGAAACTGTCCTTCAAACTACGCGTGCCGATGCCGGAGCGCATGCACAGCAAGAACTTGCGAACGTGCAGGTGGAATTGGCTCGCTTCCGCGCCGAGAGCGAAGACGCCCGAATAAAGCAAGCCAATGCCGAAAAGCAAGAAAGAGACGTTCGGCGGCGTGCCGGGATCGAAGCGGCGGCGCTGCGCGCGTCCCTTTTGGCGCACGAGGTTCAACTAAAGGAAGCGAATCAACAGACAGCCCTGGCGATCCAGGCTCGCCTTGCCATTGAAAACGCCACTTGGTGGCGCGCTACCGGCCCGTTACGCAGCCTAGCCACCAAAACACCGATGTCGATGCAACGCCAGATCCGCAGGGCCATGAAAGCGGCTTGGTGGACATTGACGCCCTGGAAGATGCCGCAACGATTGCGTTTCATTCGAAATAGAAGCAGTTCTGCGCATAGCAATGCACCGGTTTCGCACAAAATTCTCCAATCTAGGAGTGAAACGGAATCGCCAGGTTTGCCCGTGTCTGGGCAATATGAAAGCTGGATTGCAACCACCGAATCCCGCTCGGCTGTGGTTGCAGTAAACGAGCCGGCGTCGATGGTTAGTTTTCTAATTTTTGGAGTCGACTCTCACTCCAATTTTTTGAAAACGATGGAATCGATTCGTGCCCAATCCATCGGCAAGTGGGAAGCCATTGTCTGCCAAGTTGAGGCAGTACCTGAGCTTCGGGTGAATATCGAGAGATCCATTTTGGATGATTTTCGTTTTTCGATTTCGAAGTTGATTTTCGGAGCAAAGAGCGAATGTTTGCGCGAGGCGCTCCAGAATGCCGGTGGTGAATACATCGCAATTCTGGATTCCGGAGATTTATTGGCGCCGCACGCGCTGAATGAAATTTATTCTTCGTTTAAAAAGTCGAGCAATGTCGACATTCTTTACAGCGACGAAGACGAGCAAACGTCGGCGAATGCCCGGGCATTGCCTTATTTCAAGCCCGGGTGGTCGCCTGATACCCTGTATGCATTCAATTATTTTGGACGGCTGACTCTTCTGCGTCGCTCTATCGTGCTCGATGCCGATCTGCCAAGTCTGGCTGGTGACGCCGCGCTGGAATGGGAACTCAACCTGCGAATCAGTGACCGAGCACAGTCGATTCAACGGTTACCCAAGGTCCTGTGCCATCGTAAGGTCGGCGGGGTACGCGAGCGGCCTGCGCCTCAAACGCCAGCGGCCGCCGATAGCGAAAGAGTAATTGAGCGCTATTGGAAAAGCCACGGTTTCGAGGCAATTGCCACCACACAACAAAATGGAACGCAAAGGGTTGACTGGCCTTTCGACAAGGCTCCCCTGGTATCAATCGTAATTCCGACCAAGGACAAGGTCGATCTTTTGCGTATGTGCTTGAACGGTGTATTGCACGGGACTGACTACGTCAATAAAGAAGTTGTCATTGTGGATACCGGTTCTACGGAAGATGCAACGCGCGCATATTACGAAGAGCTGTCGGGTGAAGCCTCGGTAAAAATCGTTAATTTCGAGAAGAAGTTCAATTATTCCGCTGCTTGCAATTACGGTGCTTCATACGCGCGCGGCGAGATATTCCTTTTTCTTAACAATGACATCGAGATAATTTCCAGCGACTGGCTGGATGAAATGGTCAGGTTCGCAGTTCGCCCCGGCGTCGGAGTCGTCGGCACCAAACTTGTTTATCCTTCCCGGGAGTTGCAGCACGCAGGCGTTGGCGTGGGAATCCATCTTTGCGCGCTGATGTATCGCAGCGCAGCCGAAAGGGAATGGGGTATTTTTGGTTCGACGGAGTATCCGCGCAATTGGCTGGCGATCATGGGTGCGTGCCAGATGGTGCGCCGCGACGCATTCGAGCAGGTTGGCGGGTTCGACGATTCTTATTTGGTCGCAATGAGCGACGTTGCGCTGTGCTTGAGGATTTGGCGCGCTGGTTACCGAGTCGCCTATGCTCCGAATGCTTGCTTGGTGCATCACGAAGGCGCAACGCGGGGCAATTCGAATCCGCCCGAGGACATACAGCGTATCGCGGATGACATTCGCGACTTGGGAATCGACGAGGATCATTACCTCCACCCCGAAATGGATGGCACTTTTGCCATTCCGACCCTGCGTACCACGGGTTCGCGGGATGTCCGCGAGGAATTGGCCATGCAGATCGCCGCCTATGGCTCATTCCGGGGGGCCGCGGAATCCCTCGATCTGACAGATGACGGCGACTGTTTGGACGCTGCTGGATTACCCAGAACGTCAGTCGTCTGGCTACCGCAGGAACATCACAAGATCGTGGATAAATGGTCGGCAGCGCGCTGGTGCATCGACCTGCTGCGCAGGCGTGCGGATTTGCGCGTGCGTTTTCCAAAGGCGATTTCCGACGGTGCAAGTGGTGCTTTCCCCAAATGGCTTTGTGCCGAGGGGCCTCGCTTGTTTGGTCTGCCTTGCCGGGCTGTCGATGCGATACGCGAGCTTTTCTTGGAAGATATCGGTGCCGCTGCACGCCAATTGTTCCTTTTTCGGGCCGACGTCAGGGCTGTGACACCGCATGGTTTGACCCCACCGGGGTCGCGTGAATTGTTTCGTTGGTTCATGCAGCATGGGAGAGAACAATCATCGCTCCGGCTTGAAGAAATCTGGTGGCTATTCTGGAGCGCGCGAGAAAACCCGTCCAGAGAATTGGTTAATGCGTATTTGTTCACCCCGACGTGGCAAAAAAATTATCCGGATGCATTGACGATTTTCGGCCGTGGCGCTTTCACCGCGTGGTTCTCGGCCATGTACCGTGTTTCGGGTGAGTGGGTTGACCCGTCGAGGCTGCCGATCACACTGACGCCCGCGCAGCAGATTCGACAGGCTTACCAGTCAAGGGAGTATTGGCAGTCCTGCAATCCCGCTGCCCTCCATTCGGAACAAGGCGCGAGGAGCCTTCTTGGTTGGCTGCGTACCGATGGGGGCATGCAAGGCCCCGACATTCGAGCTTGGTGCGAGGCGCTCGACGAGTCGACGACCATCGCCGGTCTGATGGCCCCCGGCGTGAACGTGATCGGGCATTTCTGCTACCCCTCGGGCCTGCGTGTTTCGGCAGAGGCGTTGGTCGACGGTCTTCAGCGCGTGGGCATCGAAACCTCCTTGCGGGACGTTCGAACGGACCAGAGGGATGATCCGCATCACGCGTCGTTCAACGGTCCCGAGATTTTCGACACGACGATCATCCATACCCAGCCGGAGCCGTTCTTCAGCGAGGCATACACCCGATCTGACGTCAGCGAGCGCCAGCCGCGTACTTACCGCATTGCTTACTGGTACTGGGAGTTCGATTCCATTCCTGATTTTTGGCTGGCGCATGCAGCCACCATTGACGAGGTATGGACTGCCACTGAATTCATCGCCAAGGGCCTGCGAGAGCGGCTTTCTATTCCCGTGAAGACGCTGTTCCCGGGTGTCAAGCTGGGCCAATACAAACCGAGGAAACGGGAATATTTCGGCCTGAAAAACGGGCAATTCACTTTCCTGTTTACGTTCCACATGATGAGCATCATGGAACGCAAGAATCCGTTGGGCCTGATCCGTGCGTTCAAGTCGGTGTTTTCGCCGGCGGACGATGTACGGCTGGTGTTGAAGACATCGTTTGGCGAGCGGCATCCTGCGCAACTGGCTGAGCTCCGCGAGGCTGCCCACGGCAGCAACATCACGATCATCGACAAGGTGTTCAGTCCTGATGAGGTTTTGTCGCTGATGGACGCGGCGGATGCCTATGTTTCGCTACATCGCAGCGAGGGCTTGGGCCTGACGATGGCCGAGGCGATGTTGATGGGCAAACCGGTGATTGCAACCAACTTCTCAGGCAACGTCGACTTCATGGATAGCGACAACAGCTTACTGGTGCCGTACAAGCTCGTGAAGCTCGGCAAACCGATTCCGCCTTACGAGGCCAGCTTGGAATGGGCGGAGCCTTCAGTGGAAGAGGCCGCTAGGCTAATGCGTCAAGTTTTCGAGAACCAAGCATGGGCGCGAGAAATCGGTGCCCGTGCAAAGATCAGCGCTGAAGCCAATCTCTCACTGGAAGCGGCGGGCCGGCGCGTTGCGGCGCGCCTCAAGGAAATAGGGACGTTGCGACGCCCGTAAAGGGTTTGGAACAGCTGACAAAGCGCAGGCAAGAACTCAGGTTGATGACGCAGCAAGATCGGAAAAGTAGGGCCACATGAATGTCGATAGGACGTTCGAAACGAGTGCGCAGGTTGCGGAAAGCGGCCAGCCTGACGTGTGTGCGCTAGACGACCCAAGGGCTGTGTCCAAGTCTGTAGTTGCGCTCGATGTACTAGCGAGTAATGCGCGCCGTGGTGCCTCGGCGTTTGATGTGATCGTGGCGCCGCTCGTAGTCGCCGCTCTCGTGCGCACTCGGCTTGCTTGGCCAACGGCGTGGCAGAGCAAAGACTATGCCCAGGCCCTTGACACCTTCGAATTAATATGGGCACCTGGGTTGGATGTAAACTTGCTCATCGTAGGTGGGCGAGGCTGGCTTGTTGACAAGCTCGCAAATCGACTCCTTAGCCATTCCAGAACATGCCAGAGATTTTTCGGGCTAGAAAGCATCAGCGATGAGTACCTTGAATGCACTGATGCTGCCTTGACCTGCTTGATCGCAGCCTCAGAGGGGCAAGGATTCGTCCTTCCATTGATAGAGGCCGTCCACCAAAAAATTCTGATTATTGCCAAGAATTTACCTGCCTTCAAGGAAGTAGCTGGGCGAGAAGCCTACTATTTTCTAGGCGTTGTCGGGATATTCCTGGCTAGTCTAGTCAATCCTGGCCCAAGCTCGTTTGAGCAGCAATCCCATCCGCAGTCGGATTCTGTGCATGGTTGACTTTGCGCGAAGCTAAGCAACACTTCTGAAATAATGTGTCTATGCCAACGGCTGCGCCCCAACATCTCGTCCAATTCTAGCGAAGAGTAAAGTTATGAACAAAAGAGCAGTCATCACCGGAATCACAGGCCAAGACGGCGCCTATTTGGCAGAACTTCTGCTAGATAAAGGTTATGTCGTCTATGGCACTTATCGTCGCACCAGCTCGGTGAACTTTTGGCGGATTGAGGAGCTTGGCATTCAAAATAACCCAAACCTCCATCTCATCGAATATGAGTTAACGGATTTGGGGAGTTCGTTGGCCTTGATTCGTGAAACCGCCCCAGACGAGGTCTATAACTTGGCTGCCCAAAGCTTCGTGGGTGTCAGCTTCAATCAGCCTGCCGCCACTGCCCAGATCACGGGCGTAGGCGCGCTGAACCTGCTTGAGGCGATTCGCCTGACGGATACCAGAATTCGCTTTTACCAAGCATCTACATCTGAGATGTTCGGTAAAGTTCAAGAAATTCCGCAGATGGAGAATACCCCTTTCTATCCGCGTAGCCCCTACGGCGTTGCCAAACTGTATGCACATTGGATAACGATCAACTATCGCGAGAGCTATAATATATTTGGCTGCAGCGGAATTTTGTTTAATCACGAGAGCCCACTGCGTGGACGTGAGTTTGTGACCCGTAAGATTACCGATAGCGTTGCGAAGATCAAGCTCGGAAAGCTTGAGGTATTGGAGCTCGGCAACCTTGATGCAAAACGCGATTGGGGCTTTGCAAAAGAATACGTTGAAGGTATGTGGCGCATGTTGCAGGCTGATGAACCCGACACGTATGTGCTCGCGACCAATCGAACAGAGACTGTGCGTGATTTCGTAAGTATGGCTTTTAAGGGTGCTGGCATGGCAGTCGAATTCAGAGGAAGCGGTGAATCTGAGTCTGCTGTGGATGCGGCCACTGGTAGAACACTGATGCGCGTGAATCCGAAGTTTTATCGCCCGGCAGAAGTTGAATTGTTGATCGGTAATCCAATCAAGGCCTTCGAAAAACTCGGCTGGAAGCCGGAGACCACGCTAGAACAGTTGTGCCAAATGATGGTCGAGGCCGATCTTGAGAGAAACAAGAAAGGTTTCTCATTTTGAAGATATTTCTTACCGGCGCCGAGGGCTTCACCGGCCGTTACTTCAGTGACCGAGCTAGCGCTGCTGGTCATGAAGTCGTCTCAATGAGAGCTGATCTGATGGATCGGGATGCTTTGGCTGATGAGGTGCGCTCAGTTCAGCCCGAGGTTGTCGTCCATCTTGCTGCCATCAGTTTTGTTGGTCATGCGGACAGCAGTTCTTTTTACGCAGTCAATGTCGTTGGAACTACAAATTTGCTAGAAGCGTTACTTCTGCTGCCGACATCGCCCCATCGTGTATTGCTGGCGAGCAGTGCGAATATTTACGGCAACAGTGAGCAGTCACCCTTGACAGAGGCTCACCCTCCCGCGCCAGTAAACCACTATGCAACGAGCAAGCTTGCGATGGAGTACATGGCCAAATCTTTTGCTGGCCGACTAAATCTTGTTGTTGCTCGCCCTTTTAATTACACGGGCCGCGGACAAGATGTCAAGTTTGTGATTCCAAAGATTGCCAAGCATTTTTCCGAAAAGGCTTCCTCCATTTCTCTTGGAAATTTGGATGTGGAAAGAGAGTTCAATGATGTTCAAACGGTGTGCGACGCATATCTTTGCCTGATGGAATTCGGCCAGCCTGGCGAGAACTATAATGTTTGCTCGGGTCGACCGCATAGCTTGCGAGAGGTGATCGCGTGCTTTGAGAGGATCACCGGCCATGCCATTAATGTCGAAGTCAACCCTGCGTTCGTTCGGAAGAATGAAGTTCGCAGCCTCTGCGGCGACCCTGGCAAACTGAATGCCTTGTTGAGTAAATCTGGGGCAAATATCGTACTTCCCACGCTCCAAGACACCTTGGCCCGGATGCTCTAATGTCGAGATGGCATTTGAGCCTTTATATTCTTTCATGCCGATCGCCTAAATCAACATCATGAGCGAGTCAATGTCGACTGCGAGTTGGCGAATCACCCGTCCGTTACGTGCCATCGCTCGGGGCGTTAGGCTTGTCAGTGGCATTCCGGATCGACTCTCGGCCGCTGTAGAGCACCATGGTGGGATGGCTGGCGCGGCGCGGCGGGCTGCCGAACTGTTTCGTCGTGGTGGCTGGTCTGGCTTGGTGGATGCCCTGAGCCCCGCTGCTGATCCGACGCAGATATATCGACAATGGGTGTCGCGTTACGACACGGTAGATGAAGGCGTGCGGTCGGGTTTGCGCGCGAGGCTGGCGCTGATGTCTCGGCAGCCGCTCATCACAGTTCTGATGCCAACCTACAATCCGAACGCCCAGTGGCTTAGTGAGGCGATCGAGTCTGTCCGCATGCAGATCTATCCAAACTGGGAACTTTGTATTGCGGACGATGCCTCGCCAAACGAGGCTTGCCGAGAGGTGCTGCGGAAATTCGAGGCGATGGATTCACGCATCAAGGTGTGCTACCGGCAAAAGAACGGACATATCTCGGCTGCTTCGAACAGTGCCTTGGCTCTGGCGACCGGCGAATGGTCGGCGCTTTTGGACCACGATGACATCTTGCCCGAGCAAGCGCTGTTCTGGGTCGCCGACGCCATCAATGCGTATCCCCAAGCCCGTTTGATCTACTCGGACGAGGACAAGGTTGACGAAGAGGGGGGGCGTTTTGACGCTTACTTCAAGCCAGACTGGAACGTGGACTTGTTCTATTCCCAGAACATGTTCTCGCATCTGGGTGTGCTGCAAACCGCATTGCTCAGGGAGGTCGGTGGCTTTCGACTCGGCATGGAAGGCTCTCAGGATTACGACTTGGTCCTGCGCTGCATTGAGCGTATCCAAGCAGATCAGATCGTTCATATTCCGCGCGTCCTCTATCACTGGCGCGTCCATGCGGAGAGCACCGCGGGCTCTACCGATGCCAAGCCTTATGCCCAACTTGCAGGCGAACGTGCACTGAATGAACACTTTCAGCGACGCGGAATCCGTGGGCATGTGGCCTACGTCGGACATGGATACCGCGCGCACTATGACTTGCCTGCAGTGCTTCCGCGTGTCTCGTTGATCATCCCCACGCGAAATGCGGCCGCGTTGGTCAAGCAGTGCGTCGACAGCATCGAGGCCCTTACGACGTACCGAAACTACGAGATCATTCTGGTGGACAACGGGTCGGACGACCCGGCTGCGCTGGCCTATTTCGCAGAGCTCGCGCTCCGCCCCGGTTATCGGCTGCTGCGCGATGACAATGAATTCAACTACTCTGCGCTCAACAATCGGGCGGTGGCCGTGGCCACAGGCGAGCTCGTTGCGTTGATCAACAACGACATCGAAGTGGTGTCGCCCGACTGGCTGTCGGAGATGGTGTCGTTGGCACTGCAGCCCGGGGTGGGAGCGGTAGGCGCCAGACTCTGGTATCCGGACGGTACGCTGCAGCACGGAGGTGTCATCCTCGGTGTGGGCGGCATCGGTAGTCACTCCCATAAATCGCTGCTGAAAGAGCACAAGGGTTATTTCGGCCGCGCTTCACTGATCCAGTCCTTCTCTGCGGTGACTGCCGCATGCCTGGTCGTGCGCAAGGCGTCCTATCAGGCGGTAGGTGGACTCGATGAGCGCCATCTCAAAGTGGCGTACAACGATGTCGATTTCTGTCTTCGATTGCGAGAGGCGGGTCTGCGCAATGTGTGGACCCCATACGCAGAACTGATTCATCATGAATCTGCCACGCGCGGCCTGGACGAGGCGCCTGAGAAGAAGGCCCGCTTTGCCAGCGAGGTGGACTACATGACCTCGCGGTGGGGTACGCTGCTGCAGCAGGACCCGGCTTATAGTCCGAACCTGACATTGGGTGCGGACGACTTCGGCCTCGCCTGGCCACCGCGTATTCAGCAGATATAGGCAGCCGCGGACGAAATGAGATCTACGACGGCCCCATCGGCCCGGTCGTGCCACGCAAAGCATCGCGCAGGCCTCTGGCCATGCTTCGGAAATACGCTGCCCTGGGCTTGAGAAAAAGCAGGGTGCCGAAGAATTTCAAAATCAGTCTGGGAATGTCCTGCGCGATCCACACCGCCGGCGTTTCCTTGCGACCGTATAGCAGGACACGGTTGCGCGTGATGTAGTAGAGCCTCACCGGGCTGTGAATCTTGATGCCACCGGCCACGATGCGCGAGGGACGCAGGGCGTCACCAATGCTGTGCCGCATCTGCGCATCGCAGATGCCAAAGAGCGAAAAGCCGCGATGCCGCGCGCGAAAGCACCATTCAAGGTCGACGTTGTCAATGAACAGGCCCTCGTCCATGGGTCCCACCCGGTCGAAGGATTCGAGCGGGATCAGGCTACCTGATGAAATGAGGAAATCGCACCGCACCTGCTGGCCCGGACCGCCGTTCAGTTTCTGGCTGCTGGGGAAGGCCACCCTGATGAAGGGCGCAATGTAACCGGTGCGCCGATCACGGAACTGCGGGCCGACCGCTGCGACCGGCCCACTGCGCTGCAGCTGTTCCAACGCCGCTTTCAGCGTTGCGACCATGTCGGGGTCGGGCAGGCTGTCCTGATCGAGCAGCAGGAGGTGATTGAACCCGTGGATTCGTGCATGTTCGGCGGCGCGGTTCATTGCCGCGGCCAAGCCGATGTTGCCGGGAGAGCGCTCTATGACCACCTCCGACGTTCGCTGCAGCTGGACAAAATATGCGTCCAGTTTTTCGTCCTGCGTGCCGTTGTCGAACACCAGAAGACGCCCGACTTGGCTCTGCACACCTTCGATGACCTGCTGCAGAAGATCCACCTGCGGCCGGTAGGTGATCACGACGGCACAGACGTCCGGCGCAGGATGAGGCGGCGTGGCTGGACTCATCCGCGCAGCTTGAAGAGATCGCTGAGCAACGAGCGCAAACCGTTGCCGAATTCATGGTAGCGCCCACTCGCGTATTCGCGCAGCACCAAGGCGGCACGAGCCGTGGCTGACTGCGGCAGATGGGCGCGCACCCGGGCGTGGCGCAGGCGTTCCGACAGCAGGTGCATCTGAGGCGCGTTCAACGTCAGCTGGCCTGAGGCGGACTGCGTCATCAGCGACTGCGTGCGTGCGAGCATGCGGTCCATGAACTCGGCGCGTGAAATGGTTCCCCCTGTCAGGCGTTCGACAAAACCCCGAGGGCGCGCACCCACTTGGTTGTTGCCATGCTGGCGGTAGTCGATCGTTGCAGCTTCGAGGCAGTCCACCCGTCCTTGTGTCGCTGCAACCATGGCCAGCCACTCGTCGTGGATCCAGCCGTGGGGTACGTCGAAACCCTGGGCAATTACACTGCGTCGGATGGCCATGGTGGCGCCGGTCACGATGTTGCGCTTGACCAGCACCTCGAAGGCCCCGTTGCCATGGACGCTCGTCAGTTCTTCGCGGCTGACTTCGAACGCTTCGAAGAGCTTGCAGTTCAGGCTGCCGCCTGCGTCGTCGACGAGTTCGGCATCGCTGTGCAGCATGAGCAGGTCTGGGCGGCGCTCGAACTCCTGGGCAAAGCGGCTGAGTTTGTCGACATGCCAGACGTCGTCCTGGTCACACAGGAAGATCAGTTCTCCACGGGTTGCCAGGAGTGCCTGGGTGAAGTTCGCCACATAGCCCACGTTCGATGAATTGCGGTGAAGATGAACCTGGATGCCGCGTTCTGCCGCATCGTCCGCGAAAGAAAGCAGCAAGTCCCACGTGCCATCGGCCGAGGCATCGTCGAAGGCCACGATCTCGTCGGGGAGACGTTGTTGCGCCAGCAGGCTGTCGAGTTGCTGCGCCAGGTATTGCTCACCCTGGTAGGTGCACAACGCCACGGAGGTGGACATCAATGCCGGAGTCTCGACGGCCATCAATGGGCTCATGGACCTTCTTCGGAAGGCTGTTCGATGGCGTAAGCGTCAATGATGCGCCCGTGCTCAAGATGAATGACGCGAGTGCATTCCTTGCGGATCAATTCGGGGGAATGGGAGGCGAGCACGAGAATGCCGGATTTCGCCACCACGTCGCGCATGCGCTTTTCCGCTTTTTCCGTGAACTCGGCATCACCCACGGACAGCCATTCGTCCATGAGCAGGATGTCCGCCTGGACACTCGTCGAGATGGAAAAAGCCAGACGCATCATCATCCCGGTGGAATAGGTTCTCACCGGCATATTCACGTATTCGCCGAGACCACTGAATTCGCAGATATCCGGGGTCAGCGCTTCGACCTGCTTCTTGCTCATGCCCATCACCAGACCACGCAGCATGATGTTCTCGATGCCGGTGGCATCTCCTTCAATGCCCAACGATGGGTCGATCAGGCTGGCCACCGTGCCCTCCCGGACGAACTCACCGGAAGAGGGTTCATAGACGCCCGCCAGCGCACGAAGGAGGGTCGACTTGCCCGCACCGTTGTGCCCGATCAAGCCCAGGCGATCGCCGTTCTTCAATTCGAGATTGATGCCGCTGAGCGCTTCGACCACATTGACGCCGGTTTCCTTGCCGAAGCGACCGCCGGTCACGGAGGCGGCAAGGGTCTTCTTCAGGGAGGCGGAACCGGCCCCGTAGATCGGAAAACTGACCGATGCATTTCTAAGTGAGATGAGAGCCATGTTTCAGAGCCAGTAGACGACGCGACGACGGTATTTGGCAAACAGCAGCGTCGAGATGACGACGCTCAGTGCGGTCCAGCCCAGAATGCCGATCCAGTTGTGCATATCAGCGACACCTCCCATGAGCGGATGCCGGAGCAGTTCGAGCATCTGCGCCAAGGGATTCCAAAGGATGTACTTGGCACGCCCGGGCAGGCTTTCAGGCATCCAGAAAACCGGGGTCAGGAACATCAGCATTTGCATCACGCTCGTGACGATCTGGCTCACGTCTCTGAAGCGCGTGCAGACCAGTCCCAAGGCCAGCCCCAGTGCATGCGCGTTGACGAGCAGCAAAAAGAAGGCGGGGATGATGAGCAGCGCCGACCACGACAGGTGAATTCCGGCCCACAGCGCCACGGGAATGTAGAGCACGATGTGATGCAGGAACTGGATCACGTTGCGTGCCATGCTTCGCCAGACGAAAAGACTGATGGGGAAGTACCCCTGCTTGAGGTAATTGGATGCACCCACGAAGGAGTTGCACGCTTCCGTCACCATGGCGGCGAACAGGCTCCAGAAGATGAGTCCCAGTGCCAAATGCGGAAAGAACTTGGAGAGCTCCGTGCCGAACAGCGAGCTGTACAGCGGGCCCATGCCGCCGATCATCGCGCCCATGCTCAGCGTGATCCACAGCGGGCCGAGCATGGACCGGCGATAGCGAAGAACGATGTCGAACCAGGCGAGCGTCCACCAGATGTCGGTACGGCGGGTACCTTCCCACCAGTCGGCCCACGCGCTACGGTGGAGGTTGGAATGCACTTGGCTCATAGGGGTCGCTGGGTTGGCGCAGGCAAAGCCGCGCAACGGGCGGACTTTGCCCGGAGGCTGGTTGCAAGGGGAAATTTCATCGGGTCAGGTGGAAAAAGGCCCCTGTCATTATGGGTATCCGGTATGTCGCGCGAAAGCACGTGTAGGCGCGCGCGGCCTGGGCCTGAGGCGGGATTTTAGCGACGGGCCATCTGCCGGTAACGCCAGAATGTCCTAGAACCCCAGATCTTCACCAAACTCGTAACATGCCAATACAAATGCTTGCGACTCCCATGGCTCGCCCGCTGCGCATCATGCCGGGCCAGCAGGTCCTCTCCCACTTGTAGTTCCCACCCCGCCAGCCGGGTGCGCGCGCAGATGTCGAAGTCCTCTCCGTACATGAAGAAGCGCTTCTCGTCGAAGCCCTTGATCTGCGCGTACACCTGGCTGCGAAACAGCATGAACAGCCCCGGCACCCAGGCCGGTACGGCCGGGCGTGCATAGCCTGGACGGCGTCGCGTCAGAATCTCCAGGGGCGTGATGATCGCTCGGTGCTGCTCGGGTTCGGTCTTGCCGGGTTCCAGGATGCGCGGGGTCAGCAGGCCGGTGCGCGGCGCGGCCTGCGCGAGCAGCGGCGCCAGCACGTCGGCGTCCAGGCGGATGTCCGGATTCAGCACCAGGAACCACGGCGTGTCGCACGCCTGGGCGAAGGCCTGGTTGTGGTTCGCGCCGAAACCCTGGGGCGAGTCGTTGGCGATGCGTGTCACCGGAAAGCGCCAGTGCATGCCCTCCAGCACGTCCGGCTCGGGGATGTTGACGGTCAGCACCACCCGATCCACCACGCCGTGGCTGTGGCGGTCCAGCTGTTCGAGCAGCGGCCGGATCAAGGCCAGTTGCCCATGGCTCACGATCGAAACGGTAATGGGCTTGCGCAGGGAGGAGGGGGAGGGCATCGGCATGGTCTAATTTCGCTTCGGAATTCTAGGTTCCCGACCCTCGTCATGATTTCGCTGCTCGTCCTCAGTTTTTTCGTCGCCGCTTTTGCCGTGATGGTGTTCATGCGCCGCGCGCGTCGCCATGCACGCCGCTATGGGGCCGACATGCCGCAACGCTTCCACAAGGGGCACGTGCCGCGCCTGGGCGGCGCAGGCATTTTCCTGGGCATGGGGGCGGCGTGGATGACGGCAGGCTGGTACGGTGACCCCTTCAATGTCGGCTGGCCGGTATCGTCGTCGGCGCTCATGCTGCTGTGCATCGCGCCTGCCGTGATCGGCGGCATCACGGAAGACGTGACGCAGCGCGTGTCGGTGCGCTATCGCCTCGGGCTCACGCTGGGCTCGGCGCTGCTGCTGTGCTGGCTGCTCAGGCTGGGTGTCTACAGCACCGGCATCGGCCTGGTGGACAAGGGGATCAATTGGGTGCCCTACGGCGCGGTGCTGCTTGCCGTGGTGGCCATGGGCGGCCTGCCCCATGCCTTCAACATCATCGATGGCTACAACGGCCTTGCCGCCACCGTGGCCGTGCTGGTGTGCGTCGCGATCTCCCATGTCGCGTTGCAGGTGGGCGACCGCCAACTCGCAGCCATGATGGTCTGCCTCATCGGCGCGACGCTGGGCTTTCTGATGTGGAACTACCCGAGCGGCAAGATCTTCGCGGGCGACGGCGGCGCTTATGTGTGGGGGCTGGTGATCGCCGTGGCCTGCGTCACGCTGGTGCAGCGCCATCCGCTCGTATCGCCGTGGTTCCCGATGCTGCTGCTGATCTACCCGGTGTGGGAGACGCTGTTTTCCATCTATCGCAAGGTCGCCCGCGGCCAGTCGCCCGGCACTGCCGATGCGCTGCATTTCCACCAGCTGATCTTCCGCCGCATCGTGCGCGTGGCCTTCTCCGATGACGAGGCCCGCCAGCTGCTGTCGCGCAACAACCGCACGTCGCCCTACCTGTGGATGTTCGCGGCCCTGTCGATCGTGCCGGCCGTGCTGTTCTGGAACAACACCATCCTGCTGATGATTTTCTGCGGCGTGTTCGTTGCCACCTACGTCACCGCCTATCTGATGATCGTGCGCTTCAAGGTGCCGCGCTGGCTGCGGCCCTGACCGCGACATGAGGCTTCGTCGCCCCGTGTGATGTCCTTTCAGCGCAATGCGTTGTGGAATCTGGCGGGCCTGGGGGTGCCGCTGGTGGCGGGCGCCCTGCTCATTCCGTACCTGCTGCGCGCGATGGGGGTGGAGGCATTCGGCGTGCTCACGCTGGTCTGGGCGTTGATCGGCTACTTCAGCCTTTTCGATTTCGGCCTCGGCCGCGCGCTCACGCAGCAGGTGGCCTGGCAGCTCGCCACGGGTGACCACCGGGCCTTGCCAGGGCGGGTCAAGAGCGGGCTGCTGCTCGCCCTCGCGACCGGGCTGCTGGGCGGGGTGGTCCTGGCCGTCTTTGCGTGGCCACTCGGTACCCATGTGCTCAAGGTGTCGCCGCCGATGCGAGAGGCCGTGTTCCACGCGCTGCTGCTGGCTGCCGTGGGTGTTCCCGTGACCACGGCAACGGTCGGGCTGCGCGGCGTGCTCGAAGCCTACGAGGACTTCCGCGACGTCAATATCCTGCGCATGCTCCTGGGCGTCACGAACTTCGGCTTGCCCGCCCTGAGCGTCTGGTGCTTGGGCCCGTCGCTGGTGGCCATCGTGTTCGGCCTGACGGTCGCCCGGCTGGTCCTGGGGCTGTGGCACTGGCAACTGGTGCGGCGCAGGGTCGGCCTCGACTTCTGGCGTGCGCCCCTGCGCCGCGCCCATGTGCAGGCCCTGCTGTCCGTGGGTGCGTGGATGACCGTCTCCAGCGTCGTCAGCCCGCTGATGGTGACGGCCGACCGCTTCGTGATCTCCGCCACCCTGGGCGCGGCCATCGTGGCCTACTACACCGTGCCTTCGGAGGTCATGGCGCGTCTGCTCATCCTGCCCGGCGCGCTGACGGGCGTGCTGTTTCCGCGGCTGTCTGCCCTGCTGGCAAACGATCGTGCGGCGGCGCAGGCGCTTTACCACCGCTGCGTGGTGGCGGTCGGCGTGGCCATGCTGCCCCTGTGCCTGGTCGCGGGGTTTTTTGCGCACCCTTTGCTGTCCGCCTGGCTGGGCGAGGCCTTTGCCGATCGCTCTGCGCCTGTGGTGTCGATCCTGGCCATCGGCCTGTTGCTCAACGGCGTGGCCTTCGTCCCTTTCGCTGCCGTGCAGGCCGCAGGGCACGCGCACATCACGGCCAAGCTGCATCTGCTCGAGGCGGTGTTCTATTTTCCGATGCTGATGTGGGCGCTCGGCCGCTTTGGCATTGCGGGCGCGGCACTGGCCTGGACGGTGCGCGTGGGCATCGACCTGGCGCTGCTGGCATGGGCCGCGCACCATTGGGTCTTCCATGAATCTCGCCGCGAAGTGGCGTCGGCCGCATTGCGGCACAATTTCGGCTCCATCGACCCGCAGCGCACCGAAACGCCATGACCGATCCCATCCTCCACATCCCCCCCCGCGACAAAGCCGAGATCCTGGCCCAGGCCTTGCCTTACATCCGCAAGTTCCACGGCAAGACCATCGTCATCAAGTACGGCGGCAACGCCATGACCGACCCCGCCTTGCAAGCCGACTTCGCCGAGGACGTGGTGCTGCTCAAGCTGGTGGGCATGAACCCGGTGGTCGTGCACGGCGGCGGGCCGCAGATCGAGGCGGCGCTCAACCGTCTGGGCAAGAAGGGCAGCTTCATCCAGGGGATGCGCGTGACCGATGCCGAGACCATGGAGGTGGTCGAATGGGTGCTGGCCGGCGAGGTGCAGCAGGACATCGTGGGCCTGATCAACCAGGCCGGCGGCAAGGCCGTGGGCCTCACGGGCCGCGACGGCGGTCTCATTCGTGCGCAAAAGCTCAAGCTGGCCGACCGCACCGATCCGAGCCTGGAGCACGACGTCGGCCAGGTGGGCGACATCGTGTCGATCGACCCGAGCGTGGTCAAGGCGCTGCAGGACGACGCTTTCATTCCCGTCGTCAGCCCGATCGGCTTCGGCGAGAACAACGAGAGCTACAACATCAACGCCGACGTGGTCGCCGGCAAGCTGGCAACCGTGCTCAAGGCCGAGAAGCTGATGCTGCTGACCAACACGCCTGGCGTGCTCGACAAGGCCGGCAACCTGCTGACCGACCTGAGCGCGCGCGAGATCGACGAGCTCTTTGCCGACGGCACCATTTCCGGGGGCATGCTGCCCAAGATCGAGGGCGCGCTCGACGCGGCCAAGAGCGGCGTGAATGCGGTGCACATCATCGACGGCCGCGTGCCGCATGCAATGCTGCTCGAAATCCTGACCGATCAGGCCTACGGCACGATGATCCGCGCGCGCTGAATCCCTTCACCCTCTCGGACCTGACGCCTTATGTCGAATGACGAGACAAGTGCCCCGCTGGCCGATCATGCGGGTGCGTTGGCCGCAGCGTCACCGCCCGTCAGAAAGCGACCCAGGCCGGGTGAGCGGCGTGTGCAGATCCTGCAGACACTGGCCGCCATGCTGGAACACCCGGGCGGCGAGCGCGTCACCACGGCAGCACTGGCCGCGCGCCTGGAGGTGAGCGAGGCGGCGCTCTACCGGCACTTCGCCAGCAAGGCGCAGATGTTCGAAGGCCTCATCGAGTTCATCGAGCAGAGCGTGTTCACGCTGGTCAACCAGGTGCTCGACCTGCCGGGGTCCGGGCACGAGAAGGCCGCTCGCATCGTGCGGCTGCTGATGCAGTTCGCCGAAAAGAACCCGGGCATGACGCGGGTGATGGTCGGCGATGCGCTGGTGTTCGAGAACGAGCGGCTGCAGGGTCGCATGAACCAGTTCTTCGACAAGCTCGAATCCATGCTGCGGCAGGCGTTGCGCGATGCGGCGAACGCCAGCGGTTCGGCCACGCCCACGGTCGATGCGCAGGTGCGTGCATCGGTGCTGGCGGCGTTTGTCGCCGGGCGGCTGCAACGGTTCGCCCGTTCGGGCTTCCGGCGCATGCCGTCCGAGCACCTGGAGGCCGGCCTCGCGCTGATGCTGTGATGCGGCCGGCAGCGGCGACCGCTCGCCGCCCCACGGTTATCACGGTTACGGGCTGACCGCCACGCCCACCCGGCGCCCCGCCTCGACGATCTCGCCCCAGGTCGCATCGTCGACCTCCACGCCATCGCGCTCGCGAGCCACGCGCGCCGCGCGTTCGGGCTCGCCGGCGATCTGTACCGCATCGAAGCCTTCGCCCGGCGGGCTCTGGCGCAGCCAGTCGACGAACTCGCCCGCTTCCTTTTCGAAGCTCGCCTGCGTGCCCAGCTTGGCCGGGTCGATCAGCACGGTCAGCATGCCGTTGAACACCGAGCGTGACATGTCTGCCTGCCGGTGCCAGGTGCCGCCACCCGAGAGCGCACCGCCGAGCAGTTCGCAGGCCACGGCCATGCCGTAGCCCTTGTGCTCGCCAAAGGTCATCAGCGCGCCGAACAGCCCATTGGGCTGGGGCACCACCACCACGCCCGGGTCGTCCGTCGGGCGACCCTGTTCGTCGATCAGGTGGCCGGGCGCGACGCGCTGGCCTTTGTTGTGGGCCACGCGCATCTTGCCCTGCGCCACGCGGCTGGTCGCGAAGTCGAGCACGAAGGGCGCCGCGCCCGCCAGCGGCACGCCAATGCAGCACGGGTTGGTGCCAAACCGCCCGTCGCCGCCGCCCCATGCGGCCACGACCGGGCGCGAGAGCACGTTGACGAAGTGCATGGACACCAACCCTTGGGCCGTTGCCATCTCCGCGAAGTGGCCGATGCGCCCCAGGTGGTGCGCGTGCGCCAGCGTGAAGATGCAGCTGCCATGGGCCTGGGCGCGTGCAATGCCGAGCGCCATCGCCTGCACGCCGACGATCTGGCCGTAGCCGCCCTGGCCGTCGAGCGCGAGCAGCGTGCCGATGTCGGCGGTGATGCGCACCGACGTGTTGGGGCGCAGGCCACCCTCGGTGACCGCATCGACGTAGCGCGGGACCATGCCCACGCCGTGCGAGTCGTGGCCGCTGAGGTTGGCGAGCACCAGGTTGGCCGCCACCTGCGCGGCTTCGGCCGACGCGCTGCCCGCAGCTTCGAGAATGCGGGCAACCGACGTGCGCAATGCATCGGCGGGGAGGGTGAGGGACATGGTCAGACTCCTTGGGCGTTCAGGGTGATGGCGTAGAGCGAACTCGTCGCACAGATGAAGAGGCGGTTGCGCTTGGGGCCGCCGAAGCAGACATTGGCCACGCGCTCGGGAATGAGGATCTTGCCGAGCAGCGTGCCATCCGGGTCGTAGGCATGCACGCCGTCGCGCGCGCTCGTCCACAGGCGGCCCTGGGTGTCGAGCCGGAAGCCGTCGAACAGGCCGTTCGTGCATTCGGCAAACACCGGGCCTTCACCCTGCAGACCGCGACCGTCCGCGGCGACCTCGAAGCGCCGGATGTGCCGGGGGCCGTCGGGCGCATGGCTCGCGCCGGTGTCGGCGATGTACAGCTGCGATTCGTCGACCGAGAAGGCCAGCCCGTTGGGTTTGACGAAGTCGTCGGCCACACGCTCGACCGCACCGCTGGCCGGGTCGATGCGATAGACGTGGCAGGCGCCGATTTCGCTGTCGGCGCGCAGGCCTTCGTAGTCCGACAGGATGCCGTAGCTCGGGTCGGTGAACCACACGCCGCCGTCGCTGTGCACCACCACGTCGTTGGGCGAATTCAGGCGCAGGCCCTGCCAGTGCGAGGCCAGCACGGTGACCGTGCCATCGTGCTCGGTGCGCGTCACGCGCCGCGTGAGGTGCTCGCAGCTCACGAGCCGGCCCTGGCGGTCGACCGTGTTGCCATTGGTGTTGTGCGCCGGCTCCCGAAACACGCCGACCGTGCCGTTGCGCTCATCCAGGCGCAGCATGCGGTCGTTCGGGATGTCAGACCACACCAGCGTCCGGTGGGCCGCAAACCAGGCGGGGCCTTCGCACCATCGCGCGCCCGTCCACAGGCGCTCGACGCGTTCGGGGCCGGGAATGCAGGATGAAAAACGCGGATCGATGCGCTCGAAGCCGGTGCCGGGCAGGGTGCCGAAAGGTTCTGCGGCCATGGCTTACATCACCGCGCCGACCTGCCAGGGCACGAACTCGCTCTGGCCGTAGCCATGCTGTTCGCTCTTGGAGGGCGCGCCCGAGGCAGTGGCCAGCATCAGGTAGAAGATGCGCTCGCCCATGGCCTGGATCGTCGACTGTCCATCGACGATCTCGCCGCAATTGATGTCCATGTCTTCCTCCTGGCGCCGCCAGAGCGCCGAGTTGGTGGCCAGCTTGAGCGACGGCGAAGGCGCACAGCCATATGCCGAGCCGCGGCCGGTGGTAAAGCAGATCATGTTCGCGCCACCCGCGACCTGGCCGGTGGCGCTCACCGGGTCATAGCCGGGGGTGTCCATGAAAACGAAGCCGTGGGCGGTCACGGGTTCGGCATACTCGTACACCGCCTCCAGGTTGCTGGTGCCGCCCTTGGCGACCGCGCCCAGCGATTTTTCGAGGATGGTCGTGAGCCCGCCGGCCTTGTTGCCGGGCGACGGGTTGTTGTTCATCTCGCCGTCGTTGATCTGCGTGTAGCGCTCCCACCAGTGGATGCGTGCGACCAGCTTCTCGCCCACGTCGCGGCGCACTGCGCGGCGCGTGAGCAGGTGCTCCGCTCCGTAGATCTCCGGCGTTTCCGACAGGATGGCCGTGCCGCCGTGCGCCACCAGCAGGTCGACCGCCACGCCCAGCGCCGGGTTGGCGCTGATGCCTGAATAGCCGTCGGAGCCGCCACACTGCAGGCCGATGCAAAGGTGCGCTGCGCTGCAGGGTTCGCGGGTCACGGCGTTGGCACGCGGCAGCATCTCTTCAATCAGCGCCACGCCCTTGGCCACTGTCTTGCGCGTACCGCCGGTGTCCTGAATGTTGAAGGTGCGGAAGTTCTCGCCTTCGGCCAGATGACCGGTCGCCAGCCACGCGTTGATCTGGTTCACCTCGCAGCCCAGGCCGACCACCAGCACGGCGGCAAAATTGGCATGCGTCGCGTAGCCCGTGAGCGTGCGCGCGAGGATCTGCATGCCGATGCCGTCGGTGTCCATGCCGCAGCCCGTGCCGTGCGTGAGCGCGACCACGCCATCGACGTTCGGGTAGGCGGCAAGGGCGTCGGGGTTGGTGCGACGGGAGAAGTGATCGGCAATGGCGCGTGCCGCAGTGGCCGAGCAGTTCACGCTGGTCAGCACGCCGATGTAGTTGCGCGTGGCCACGCGGCCATCGGCGCGCCGGATGCCCATGAAGCTGGCTTCGCGCGGTGCGGGCGCCGGCTTGACGTCGGCACCGAAGGCGTAGTCGCGTGCGAAGTCGCCCTTGGCCGTCCCCATGTCGAGGTTCTGCGTGTGCACGTGCTCGCCGGGCGCGATGGGCCGGCTCGCAAAGCCGATGATCTGGTTGTAGCGGCGCACCGGCTCGCCCGTGGCGATGGCGCGCATCGCGATCTTGTGGCCCGCCGGTACCAGGCCGCGCACGGTGACGTGTTCGACCAGGGTGCCGCCGACGAGTTGGCTGCGCGCGATGACGACGTCATCGGCGGGATGGAGGCGTATGAAGGGGTTCATCATCGTGGCTTTGTTGAGGCGGACGTAGCGTTCATTTCCTTGCGCGGCGCCAGCTCACGCTGAAGCGCTGGTGCGCCTTTTCCATATGGGCATGCATGGCCTGGCGGGCAGCCGACGCATCGCGCGCGACCACCGCGTCGTACACCGCCTCGTGCTCTGCGATGGCCGCGCGCCACGAAGGCACTGTCTCGAAGTACCCGCCCAGGCGCGTGAACACCGGACCGCGCCGCGAATCCCAGAACCGCTCGACCGTCTCGGTCAGCACGGTGTTGCCGCCGGCCTCGACGATGGCGACGTGAAAGGCCCGGTCGCCGTCCAGCGGCATGAGCGCACGGTCTGCCATTTCGCGCATGCTTGCAATGGCTGCAGCCATGGCATCGAAATGGCGGCGCTTGCCTTGCAGCGCAGCGATCGCAGCGGTTTCGCCTTCGATCACGCGGCGCGCGCGGATGAGTTCCAGCGGTCCCCATTCGGCCGCATCGAGGGCTGCTGGCGCTGCAGGCGCCGCGTTCGCCGACGCCTTGGCCTGCGCCGGTCGGCCCAGCACATACACGCCCGAGCCGGTGCGAACCTCCACCCAGCCCTCGACTTCCATCGCGATCAGCGCCTCGCGCACCGACGGGCGGCTCACGCCAAGCTGCTGGGCCAGGTCGCGTTCTGCCGGCAGGCGGTCGCCAGCGGCGAACTCGCCTTGGGCGATCAGGGTGCGCAACTGGCCGGCAATCTGCCGGTAGAGGCGCTGGGGTTCGACGGTTTGCAGGGGCACGACGCAGGCAGCGGGACGCAGAGGATCGGGTGAAGGGCGTTAAGGGTTGTCCTGAATTGGACAGGTGGTAAGACCAATCCAGAATACGTCCAGCACGGCGCACCAACCATCGGGCGTAACCCTGAAACCATCGGGTCCCGCCCCGAAACGCCGGCGCATCCATCAACGAGGAGGCAGGATGAGACTCAAGGGCAAGACCGTGCTGGTGACCGCTGCGGGGCAGGGCATCGGGCATGCCAGCGTGCTGGCGCTGGCGGCAGAGGGCGCGCAGGTGTGGGCGACCGACGTCAACGAAGCGCTGCTCGCGCGCTACGAGGGCGTGGCGAACGTCAAGGCCGCGCGGCTCGATGTGCTCGATGCCGCTGCCATCGCCGCTTTCATGCAACAGGCACCGACTTTCGACGTGCTGTTCAACTGTGCGGGCGTGGTGCACAACGGCACCGTGCTCGATGCCACCGACGACGACCTTGATTTCGCCTTTCGCCTCAACGTGCGCGCGCAGTTCTGGATGATCCGTGGCGTGCTGCCCGGCATGCTCGCTGCGGGCCGCGGCAGCATCATCAACATGGCCAGCGTGTGTTCGAGCATGAAGGGCCTGCCCAACCGCTTCGTCTACGGGACCACCAAGGCTGCCGTGCTGGGCTTGACCAAGAGCGTGGCGGCCGACTACGTGGCGCAGGGCATCCGCTGCAATGCGGTGTGCCCGGGTACGGTTGATACGCCTTCGCTGGGCGATCGCATCAATGCGAATGCCGACCCCGAGGCCGCACGCCGCGCCTTCGTCGCACGCCAGCCCATGGGCCGGCTGGCGCAGGCGGCCGAGATCGCGCCGGTGGTGGTGTTTCTTGCCAGCGACGAGTCGGTCTTTGCCACCGGCCAGGCCTTTACCGTGGACGGCGGCATCACCATCTGAGCCGCTGCGGCGCCATCGGTTAGCCTGCCGACTTCTGCATTCGTTAGACGTGTACTGAAAGGAAACAATGAAACTCGTCCGCTACGGCAACCCCGGCAAGGAAAAGCCGGGTCTCATCGACGACAACGGCCAGCTGCGTGACCTGAGCGGCGTGCTCAAGGACATCGGCCCCGAGCAGCTCGGCGATGCCGCGCTCGCCAAGCTGCGCAAGCTGAAGACCGACAAGCTGCCGCTGGTGCGCGGCAAGCCGCGCTACGGCAGCCCGGTGGCCAACGTCGGCAAGTTCATTGCCATCGGCCTGAACTACGCCGACCATGCCGCGGAGTCGGGTGCGCCGATCCCCAAGGAGCCGATCGTCTTCATGAAGGCCACGAGCTGCATCCAGGGCCCGAACGACCCGGTGATGCTGCCCAAGGGTTCGGTCAAGACCGACTGGGAAGTCGAGCTCGGCGTGGTCATCGGTACGCGCGCACGCTACGTGTCCCAGAAGGACGCACTGAATTTCGTGGCCGGCTACTGCACGATCAATGACGTGAGCGAACGCGAGTACCAGACCGAGCGCGGCGGCACCTGGGACAAGGGCAAGGGTTGCGACACCTTCGGCCCGATCGGCCCCTGGCTGGTCACGCGCGACGAGGTGCCCAACCCGCAGAAGCTCGCCATGTGGCTCGACCTCAACGGCAAGCGCGTGCAGACCGGCAGCACCAAGACCATGATCTTCAGCGTGGCCAAGCTGGTGAGCTACGTGAGCCAGTTCATGACGCTGATGCCCGGCGACGTGATCACCACCGGCACGCCGCCCGGCGTGGGCCTGGGCATGAAGCCACCGCTGTACCTGAAGAAGGGCGACGTGATGACGCTGGGCATCGACGGCCTGGGTGACCAGCGCCAGGAAGTGGTTCCCTTCAAGCTCTGAGCGCGACGCGGGGACGTCCGTCGGCCCCGGTTTGGTGCAGGAACACCGCGGAACCGGCTTTGCCGGGCCGCTGGTGTTGCCCCCGGCGAGGGGGTTGGCGGCCACACGAAGTGTGGCAAGCCTGGGGTGCACCAAAACCAAATGTCTCATTGACAGAACATTAGAAGTGGCAAAACATCGAGCGCATGTCGCAGATGCCTTTGCCCAAATACCACCAGATCTATCTGGTGCTGCGTGAGCAGCTCGACGAAGGGCGCTTTGCCGTCGAAGGGTTGCCCGGCGAGCTCGCGCTGATGGCTCAGTTCGGCGTGGCCCGCGTCACCGTGCGCCGTGCGCTGGAGCGGCTTTCCGCCGAAGGCCTGATCTCGCGCACGCCCGGGCGCCGCACGCGGCCGGTGCCGCCGATGGCGGCCAACGACGCGCGCAACGGGAGCGCCAACGGTGAAGGCATGGCGCGTGCCAACCTGCGCGGCCTGCTGGAAAACCTGGTAACGATGGGCCTGCACACGTCGGTCAAGGTGATCGACGTGGCCACCATCACGGCCAGCACGCAGGTGGCCGAGGCGCTGCAGTTGCAGCTGGGCGATCCGGTGCAGAAGGCGGTGCGCGTGCGTTCCACGCGCGAAGGCCCGCTGTCGCACATCACGACCTACGTGCCCGCCGAGATCGCGCGCCGCTTCGGCCGCCGCGAACTCGCGAAAAAGCCGATCCTGGTGCTGCTGGAAGAGTCGGGCGTGAAGGTCGGCCGCGCGCACCAGACCATTTCGGCACGCCTGGCCGACAACGTGCTGGCCGAGCACCTCGACATTTCGGTGGGTTCCGCGCTGCTTGCGGTGCGCCGCCTCATCTACGACGACGCCGATCGGCCGGTGCAGTGGCTGCACGGCTTCTACCGGCCCGACCGCTACACCTACGAGATGCAACTGTCCCGCGTGGGCGGCATCGACGCCAAGGTGTGGGTCAGCGACGACCTCTCCGCCCAGTTCAATTAGCGCCCCAGCCCCACCGCTCGCAAAGGAAAGTCCCATGCAAAACCGTCGCCGCTTCGTTTCGCAATCCGCCGCCATCGCTTCGGCCATCGCCTTTCCGCTCGTCTCGGGCGCACAGCCCAAGACGGTGAAGGTCGGGGTGTTGCATCCGGTCACGGGCGCGCTCGCCTATTCGGGCCAGCAATGCCGGCTCGGCGCGCAACTGGCCATCGAGGACATCAACAAGGCCGGCGGCATCAAGTCGCTCGGTGGCGCGCAGCTCGAAGCGGTGCTGGGCGACGCGCAGTCGCAGCCGCAGGCCGGCGCGGCGGAAGTCGAGAAGATGAACGAGGCCGGGGTGTCGGCCATCGTCGGCGCCTTTGCTTCGGCCATCTGCCTGGCGACCACGCAGGCTGCGGCCAAGTACAACCTGCCCCACGTGGTGGACGTCGGCGTGGCCGACCAGATCGTCGAGCGCGGGCTGAAGAACACCTTTCGCTTCGGTCCGGGCTACAAGAAGTCGACCGAGGTCGCGATGGCCAACCTGCTGGTGCTCAACAAGGCGGCGGGCAGTCCGGCCAAGACGGTGATGATCATCCACGAGGAGTCGCTCTTCGGCGCAGGCACCGCGGCGCTGCTGTCGCGCGAGCTGCCGGGCTACGGCTTCGATGTGAAGGAAGTCGTCAAGCACGCCAACCCGACGCGCGACTTCAACAACATCGTGCTGCGCATGAAGTCGATCAACCCCGACATCGTGATCCCGGCCAACTACTACAACGAGTACGCCCTGCTGGTGCGCACCATGCAGCAGCAGAAGGTGCAGCCCAAGGCGATCTTCTCGGTGCTCGGCGGCGCAGCGTCGAGCTACAAGTTCGTCAAGGAATTTCCGGATGCGGCCAACGGCATCATCGATTGCAACCATTGGTTCAACCCGAAGGACAAGCGTGCGCAGGACCTGCGCAAGCGGGTGGAGGCCAAGGGCCAGTTCTTCAGCTACGAGGTCTTCATGACCTACACCGCGATGACGGTGCTGGCCGATGCGATCGAGCGCGCGAAATCGACCGACCGCGCTGCCATCATCGATGCACTGGAGAAGAGCACCTTCGCCGATCACATCATGCCGTACGGCCCGACGAAGTTCGTCGCCGGCCAGAACCAGGGCGCTCAGCCGCTGATGACGCAGGTGGTGAAGAACGACATCAAGGTCATCATTCCGCGCGACTACCGCGAAGTGGAACCGCTCTTCCCGCTGAAGGCCTGAGCCGCAAACGCGACGCCGGATGTTCGACTTCAGCATTCTCTTTCCCTCGCTGCTCAACGGCCTGACGACCGGTGCGGTGTACGCGCTGATCGCGCTGGGCCTCACGCTGATCTACGGCGTGCTGCACATCATCAACTTCGCGCACGGTGCCTGCCTGATGGCCGCGCTGTACGCGGTCTACTTCCTCAAGGAGCGCCTGGGCGTCGACCCGTACGTGGCGCTGCCGCTGGTGATGGCAGGGATGTTCGCCTTCGGCTACGGGTTGCAGCGGGTGGTGATCAACCGCGCGGGCCACGGCAAGGACGAGAACATCCTGCTGGCCACGCTGGGCATCTCGATCGTGCTGGAGAACCTGGCGCTGCTGTTCTTCAAGTCGGACACGCGCAGCATCGACACGGCCTATTCGCTGAGCACGGTCGCCATCGGCCCCGCGATGATTGCGGTGCCCAAGCTGGTGGCCTTCGTGGGTGCGCTGGTGGTGTCGGGCCTGTTGTTCTGGATCATGGGGCGCACCGACCTGGGCCGCGCCATCCGTGCGGTGGCCAAGGAGAAAGAGGGCGCCAAGCTCATGGGCATCGACGTCGATCACGTCTATGCGATGAGCTTCGGTATCGGCCTGGCCTGCCTGGGCGCTGCCGCCTGCTTTTTGCTGCCGGCCTATTACGTGAACCCGCAGGTGGGCGGCGGCTTCGTGCTGGTGGCCTTCACCATCGTCGTGCTCGGCGGCATGGGCAGCTTCGTCGGCGCGCTGGTCGGCGGCTTCCTGGTCGGCGTGGTCGAGTCGATCGGTGGCCTGGTGCTGGGCGAATCGCTCGGGCAGATCGGCATCTTCGTGATCTTCATTGCCGTGGTGCTGTTCCGCCCGCAAGGCATGTTCGGAGCCAAGGCATGAGCGCCACGACATCTTCCGGCGGGCGACAGCTCGCGGGCATCGCGCTGTTCGCGGTGGCGGTGGCCTGCGTGCCGCTCGTGACCACGTCCGGCGTGGCGCTGAACTTCGTCATGATGGCGCTGTACGCCACGCTGATCGCGCAGGCGTGGAACATCCTGGGCGGCTTCGGCGGACAGTTCTCCTTCGGCCATGCGCTGTTCTTTGGTACCGGTGCGTACATCCAGGCGATCGCGCAATTGCAGGGTGGCATCAATCCGTGGGTCGCGCTGCCGCTGGCGGTCGCGGGTGCGGCGGCGGTGGGCCTGTTCGTGGGCGCGCTGAGCTTTCGCTACGGCCTCAAGGGCTCGTACTTCGCGCTGGTCACGCTGGCCTTCGCCGAGGTGTTCAGGATCATGGCGGTCTCGGTGTCCTTCACCGGCGGCGGCGTCGGCCTGATGGTGCCGCTGCGCGAGTCGGCGGCCAACATGCAGTTCGCGTCGCGCGGCGGCTATCTCTGGCTGGTGCTGGCTTTCGTGGTGGCGGCGTTGCTCGTGACCTGGTGGCTGCGCAACGGACGCTTCGGCGCTTACCTGCAGGCGGTGCGCGACAACGAGGACGCGGCGCGCGCCGTCGGCGTGAATCCATTTCGCATCAAGCTCGCGGCCATCGGGCTGTCGGCCGCCTTCATGGGCGCGGCGGGCGCGTTCTACGTGCAGGTGTTCCAGTACATCGACCCGTCGATTGCCTATGGCTCGGTCACCTCGGTCGAGGCGCTGGTTGCGGCCATCGTCGGCGGCATGGGCACGCTGTGGGGGCCGGTGCTCGGCGCGGTCGTGCTGCATGTGCTGTCCGACCTCACGCGCAACCTGTTCGGCGAGCTGCCGGGCATCAACATGGTGATCTACGGCGTGGTGCTGGTGCTGATCGTCATCTTCCTGCCGCGCGGCATTGCCGGCATCGGCCAGTCGGTGCGGCAGCTCTGGTCGGCGCAGGGCACGAAGGGAAAGAACCATGAATGACGCATTGCTCGCCCTGAGCGGCGTGTCGCGTGCCTTCGGCGGCCTGAAGGCCGTGCAGAACGTGAGTCTGTCGGTGCGCGAAGGTAGCCTGAGTGCGCTGATCGGCCCCAACGGCGCTGGCAAGACCACGATGTTCGCGCTGATGTCCGGCTTCCTCAAGCCCGACAGCGGCACCGTGCGTTTCGCGGGCGAGGACATCACCGGCCACGAGCCGCACCGCAATGCGCTGCGCGGCATGACGCGCACCTTCCAGATCGTGAAGCCCTTTGCGGCGCAGACGGTGCGCGAGAACATCGCCGTGGGCGTGCACCTGCATGAGCGCCGTCGTGGCGCTGCCCTCGCGCGTGCCGAGGCCGTGGCCGCGCAGGTCGGCCTGGCACCGCAACTCGACAAACCCGCGTCGGACCTGACCGTGGCCGGCCGCAAGCGCCTGGAACTGGCGCGCGCGCTCGCCACCCGGCCGCGCCTGCTGCTGCTCGACGAAGTGCTGGCCGGCCTCAATCCGCAGGAGATCGCCGAGATGATGCCGGTGGTGCGCGGCATCGCCGACAGCGGCGTGACGGTGCTCATGATCGAGCACGTCATGCAGGCCGTGATGCACCTGGCCGAACACGTCTGGGTGCTGGCGCAGGGCCAGCTGATCGCCGAGGGCAGTCCGTCGGTGGTCACGTCCGACGACCGCGTGGTCGAGGCCTACCTCGGCCATGGTACGGCGGCGCGCTTGCGCAAGGCCGCTGCGGGAGCCGCCGCATGAGCGCGCTGCTGGAAATCAACGGGCTGCGCGGCGGCTATGGCCGGGTCGAGGTGCTGCGCGGCGTCGACCTGCAGGTGAACGCCGCCGAGATGGTGGCGCTGCTCGGCAGCAACGGCGCCGGCAAGTCCACGCTCAACAAGGTGGTGTGCGGACTGGTGCCGGCCTGGGGCGGTAGCGTGCGCTTCGATGGCCACGACCTGAGCGGTGCGCACTACCGCGCCGTGGTGCAGGCCGGCCTGATCCAGGTGCCCGAAGGCCGCAAGGTGTTTCCGAACCTCAGCGTGCTGGAGAACCTCGAGCTCGGCTCCTTCACCCGGGCGCGCGAGCGCCGCACGTCGAACCTGGAGAAGGTGTTCGGTATCTTCCCGCGCCTGAAGGAACGCCTGGCGCAGAACGCCGGCACCATGAGCGGTGGCGAGCAGCAGATGCTGGCGATCGGCCGAGGGCTCATGGCCGAGCCGGTGCTGCTGATCCTCGACGAGCCTTCGCTCGGCCTGTCGCCGTTGCTGGTCGAGGAGATGTTCGCGCTCATCCGGCGCCTGCGCGACGAGGGCCTCGCGGTGCTGCTGGTCGAGCAGAACGTGGGTCAGTCGCTGGAGATCGCCGACCGGGCCTACGTGCTGGAGAACGGCAGCGTGCGCTTTTCCGGCCTGCCGCAGGAACTGCTGGGCAGCGACGCATTGCGCCGCGCCTACCTCGGACTGTGAGCCGGATGATGACGGACGCTTTTGCCTCTCCCTGCGCGCAGACGCTGGCGCAGAAACTCATCGCACGCGCCTGCGGCCGCGAGCGCGTGGCGGTCGGCGAGATCGTGACGTGTGCCGTCGACATGGCGATGTTCCACGATTCCTCTGGCCCGCGGCGCCTGAAGCCGATGCTGGAGGAACTGGGCGCGCAGATCTGGGACAAATCGCGTGTCGTGCTGGTGATGGACCACTACGTGCCCGAGCGTGACGACGATTCGCGCCGCATCGTGCACATCGCCCGCGACTGGGCACGTGACCAGCAGCTGCCGCACGTGTACGACAGCCAGGGCATCTGCCACGTGGTGGTGCCGCAGCACGGTCACATCCGCCCGGGCATGCTGTGCGTGGGCGGCGATTCGCATTCGCCCACGGGTGGTGCTTTCGGCGCCTACATGTTCGGCGTCGGCAGCACTGAAATGCTGGGCGTGGTGGTCACCGGCGAGATCTGGCTGCGCGTGCCCGAGACGATCCAGATGTGGTGGGACGGCCGCCTTTCCCCAGGTGTGACTGCCAAGGACATGATGCTGCACATGATCGGCCGCTTCGGCATGAACGGCGGCCGCTACCAGGCCGTGGAATTCGCCGGCCCGGCGGTGCAGGCGCTGTCGATGCAGGAACGCATGACGCTGTCGAACATGAGCGCCGAGCTCGGCGCGCAAGCCGGCCTGATCGCGCCTGATGCGACCACGGCGGCCTTTCTGGCCGAGACCGGCGCGCCGACCATCGATACCGCCGCCTGGTTCACCGACGACGAGGCGCCGCGCACCGTGCACCGCTTCGACGCGACCGCGCTCGAACCCCATGTTGCCGCGCCGCACAGCCCGGCCAATTCGCGCGGTGTGAGCGCCTGCGCGGGCACGCCCATCGACGTGGCCTACATCGGCGCCTGCACCGGCGCCAAGCTCGACGACCTGCGCGCGGCTGCGCAGGTGCTGCGCGGCCACAAGGTGGCGGCGGGCATCCGCCTGATCGTCGCGCCTGCCAGTATCCAGGACCAGGAGCAGGCGCGCAAAGAGGGTGTGCTGCAGGCCCTGATGGCCGCCGGCGCCGAGCTGTTTCCGACCGCCTGCGGCGCTTGCGCCGGCTACGGTGACCCGATGGGCGACGACGTCACCGTGATGTCGACCACCGCGCGCAACTTCAAGGGCCGCATGGGCTCTGCCAGTGCGCAGGTGTACCTGGGCTCACCCTACAGCGTGGCTGCCGCCGCGTTGCGCGGGTGCATCACCGATCCGCGCGAGGTGCTGGCGTGAGCACGTTCCACAAGGTCTGGCGCCTGGGCGCCGACATCGATACCGACCTGCTCGCGCCCGGCCATGCGATGAAGCACGGCATCGACATCATCGCCACCCATTGCCTGGAAACCGTGCGGCCCGAATTCGCGCGCGACGTGCGGTCGGGCGACGTGGTCGTGGCCGGCCCCAACTTCGGCATCGGTTCGTCACGCGAGCAGGCCGTGGCGGCGCTGGTGCACCTGGGCGTGGCTGCGGTCATCGCGCCCTCGTACAGCGGGCTCTACTTTCGCAATGCGTTCAACCTCGGCTTGCTGCTGCTGACGTGCGCAGAGGCCGAACTGCTGCAGGACGGCGAGCGCATCGGCATCGACCGCGCAGCGCCTGCGGTGACTGCAGCGGACGGCAGGCGCCTGCCCTGCGAGCCCATCCCCGGCTTTCTCCTGGACATGGTCCGCGCCGGCGGCCTGATGAATCAACTGCGCCAGCGCGCTGGCAAGGACGCTCCCCATGCATGAAGACACCCCGACCGTCACGGTTTCCCCGATGGACCCGATGGACCCCGTCACGCTCGCCGTGCTGCGCGGGCGCCTGGAGCAGGTCGCAGACGAGATGGACGCCACGCTTTACCGCAGTGCGTTCAACCCCATCATTGCCGAGGCCCACGATGCCTGCCATGGCCTCTATGACGCAGCCACCGGCGACACCCTGGTGCAGGGCAAGTCGGGCCTGCCGGTGTTCGTCGGTGCGATGGCCTTCGCGGTGCGGGCCACGGCGCGGGCGGCCGCGCCGCGTGGCGGCATGCAGGACGGCGACATCTGGATCAGCAACGACGCCTACGACGGCGGCACGCACGCCAACGACTTCAAGCTGGTACGGCCTTTCTTTCGCAACGGTGCGCTCTACTGCTACATGGCCTCGGCCGCGCACTGGCACGACGTGGGCGGTGCGGTGCCGGGCAACTACAACCCGGCGGCCACCGAATGCTGGCAAGAGGCCGTGCAGATCCCGCCCGTGCGTATCGTGCGCGGCGGTGTGCTCGACCCGGACGTGCTGGCCATCCTGCGCGCCAACACCCGCCTGCCCGAAAGCCTGTGGGGCGACCTCAACGGCCAGCTGGCCGCACTCGCGCTGGGTGCCCGGCGGCTCGACGGCCTGCTCGACGAGTATGGCGATGCGCTGGTGCTGCAGGCCATGGGCGAGCTGCGCAGCCGCGCGCTCAAGCTCATGCGCTCGCACATCGCCTCGCTGCCCGACGGCCGCTACAGCTTCGAGGACGTGCTCGACAACGACGGCATCGTCGACCTGCCGCTGACCATCGCGCTGGACATGACGGTGGCCGGCGACCGGCTCACGCTCGACTTCTCGCGCACCTCGGCGCAATGCGCGGGGCCGGTGAACATCTCGCGTGCGACCTCGGTGGCGGCCTGCTACGTGGCGCTCAAGCACCTGTTCCCCGACGTGCCGGCCAATGCCGGCGTGCTCGACGCGGTCGACTTCGTGCTGCCCGACCGGCTGGTCATCACGGCCGAGCGGCCGCGCCCGGTCGGCGGCTACACGGAAACCATCCTGCGCATGATCGACGTGATCTTCAGCGCCGCCGCGCAGGCCGATCCGCAACGCGCCGTGGCACATGCCTACGGCACCATCAACGCACTGTCGATTGCGGGGCATCGCACCGACGCCGGCCGCGAAGGCCAGCGCTGGGTGATGTTCAGCTTCTTCGGCGGCGGCCACGGCGGCCATTCGGCGGGCGACGGACTGTCGCATGCCAACGCGCCCATTTCCACGGCCACCATTCCGCCGCTCGAAATCCTGGAGGCCGCCTACCCGGTGCGCTTCACCGAATGGTCACTGCGACCGGACTCTGGCGGCGAGGGGCGCTTTCGCGGCGGGTTGGGCGCCATCTACGAGATCGAGCTGCTGGAGAAAGACGCCGAGGTCTACGTCTTCGGCGAGCGCGGCACCTCGCCGCCCAAGGGCATCGCGGGCGGCGGCAACGGCGCGGTCAACGTGTTTCGCTACGAGAACGACGGTCACTGGCAGACGCCGCCGATGGTCTCGAAGATGCATGGCATCCGGCTCGCGCAAGGCGAACGCCTGCGGCTGGAAACGCCGGGCGGCGGTGGCTGGGGGCCGTTCGCAGAGCGCGGCAGCGCGGCACGTGCCAACGACGCGGCAATGGGTTACGTGAGCGCGGACGGCGCGCAGAACAAGAAGGCAGCGCAATGACAGCAGCAGCAAACAACACACCGCCGCAGGCGGGCCTGGTGGTCGGTGTCGACGTCGGCGGCACCTTCACCGACCTCTTCGTGCTCGACGAAGCGCAGGGCACGGCGCGCATCGTCAAGGTGCCCTCCACGCGCGGCGAGGAGGCGCGAGGCTTCATGAACGGTGTGGCGCGGGTGGCCGACTCGGCCGTCGCCATCGCCACCATCGTGCATGGCACCACGGTCGGTACCAATGCGCTGCTCGAGCGCAAGGTGGCGCGCACCGGCATCATCACCACACGCGGTTTTCGCGACGTGCTGGAGATGCGCCGGCGCGACCGGCCGCAGACCTGGGGCCTGCGCGGCAGCTTCCTGCCGGTGGTGCCGCGTGACCTGCGCCGCGAGGTCGACGAGCGCGTGCTGGCCGACGGCACGCTGCACACCCCGGTCGATCTGGGACAGGTGCGCGCCGAGGCGCGGGCGCTGCTCGAAGCAGGCTGCGAGGCGGTTTGCGTGTTCTTCATCAACACCTATGCCAATCCAGCCAACGAACAGCAGGCGGTGGCGGCGGTTCGCGAGATCTGGCCCAACGCCTACGTCACGTCGGCGCACGAGGTTCTGCCCGAGATCCGCGAATTCGAACGCTGCTCGACCGCCACGCTCAATGCCGCGCTGCAGCCCGTGGTCGGCAGCTACCTGGCGCGCCTCGAATCTGACCTGCGCGGCCAGGGCTTCGAGGGCGAACTGCTGGTGGTGCAGAGCAACGGCGGCGTGATGTCGCGCCAGACCGCAAGCGATTTGCCGGTGCGCACCGCGCTCTCCGGCCCCGCGGCCGGCGTGATCGCCTGCGCGGCCATCGCGCGCGCAGCCGGCTTTCCGGATGCCATCACCGGCGACATGGGCGGTACGTCGTTCGACGTGTCGCTGGTCGCCAACGGCGAGGCCGCACTGGCCGCGCAGACGGCCATCGAGTTCGGCATGGTGATCCGCTCGCCGATGATCCAGATCGAGACCATCGGCGCGGGCGGGGGCTCGATCGCCTCGGTGGACGCGAGCGGCATGCTGCAGGTTGGCCCCGAGTCGGCGGGCAGCGTTCCCGGCCCGGCCTGCTACGGCCGTGGCAACACGCGCCCGACGGTGACCGATGCCAACGTGCTGCTCGGCCGTATTGCCGCCGACCGGCCGCTGGGCGGTGGCCTGTTGGCTGCGCTCGACGCCGAAGCTTCGCGGCTGGCCATCGACACGCACGTGGCCCGGCCGCTGGGGCTGGACGTGCACCAGGCGGCCGAGGCGATCCTCACCGTGGCCAACGCACGCATGGCTGGCGCCATTCGCCTGGTGTCGATCGAGCGCGGCCACGATCCACGCAAGTTCGCCTACATGCCCTTCGGCGGTGGCGGCGCGCTGCATGTGTGCGCCATGATGCGAGAGGTCGGCGTGGCCACGGGCATCGTGCCGCGCTACCCGGGCGTCACCTCGGCACTGGGCTGCGTGATCGCTGACATGCGGCACGACGCGGTGCAAACCATCAACCGGCCTCTGCCCGAGCTCGATGTGGCCGATCTGCGCGAACGTCTCGCCGTGCTGGCCGCGGCATGCCAGGCACGGCTCGATTCGTCGGGTGTTCGCTTCGACGAGGTGCGCGAGGTCGTCGCGCTCGACATGCTCTATGCCGGGCAGACGCACACGCTGCCGGTGCTGCTGCCGGCAGGCAGCGCGACCACGCTCACGCGCGGATCGGTTCAGTCCGCGTTCGAGGCGAGCTACGCCGCCGCGTTCGGCCGCGTGCTCGACGGCATCGGCATCCGCGTGATGAACCTTCGCTATGCGCGCATCGGCGTGCGGCCGAAGTTCGATCTTGCGGTGCTGGCCCCCGACGGCGAAGGCAGCACCGCCGCACTCGGCACGCAGCGCGTGTTCCATGACGGCCAGTGGCGCGACGCCGTGCGTTATGCGCGGCTCGACCTGCCGGTGGGCGCACGCATCGACGGTCCGGCCATCCTGGAGCAGGCCGACACCACCGTGTGGCTCGAGCCCGGCTTCCACGCCGAGGTCGACGGCTTCGGCAACCTGTTGGTCCGGCCATCGTGAGTGCCGACCTCCAAGCTGCAGGTGCCCGGACGGCGCTGGTCGTCGTCGACCTGCAGAACGACTTTCTCGATGCGCGCGGCGCCTATGCCCGCGGCGGTGACGCCAACCCGAGCGCCTTGCCGCTGCCCGAACGCGTGGCTGGCGTGGCACGCGCGGTCAAGGCCGCGGGCGGCATGGTGGTCGCGAGCCAGTTCACGCTGTGGCCCGATGCGCAGGGCGAGCCGATGATTTCGCCGCACCTCAGGACGCTGCGGCCCTACCTGGCCAAGGGCGACTTTGCGCCGGGCAGTTGGGGTCAGGCCAACGTCGATGCGCTGGCCGGGCTGATCGATGTCACGGTGAGCAAGGTCGCCTACTCGGCTTTCTTCAACACGCAACTCGACTGGGTGCTGCGCCGCGCGGGCATCGACACGGTCGCCGTGTGCGGCATCGTGACCAACGGCGGCGTGGCCAGCACGGCGCGCGATGCGCACATGCGCGACTATCGCACCCTGGTGCTGGGCGACGGGTGTGCGGCTTTCGGCGAAGCGCGCCACCAGACCTCGCTGGCCGATCTGCGCAATGTGGCCGAGGTCATCGACTGTGCGGCCTTCGTCGCGTCGCTGGCATGAGCGCGAAGACCGGCTCGCCGGGCGGCGCGCCCCTGCGCCAGGTGCGCCGCGCGGCGCGCATCGAAGCCGAAGCGCACATCGACGTCGTCATCGTCGGCGCGGGTGCCTGTGGCCTGACCACGGCGCTGATGCTGGCCGACGCGGGCATCGACTGCGTGTTGCTCGAACGCGATGCGCAGCCCAGCGGATCGACCGCGTTGTCTTCGGGTTTCATCCCTGCGCCCGGCACGCGCACGCAGCGTGATCACGGGGTGACCGACGACAGTCCTGCGCGGTTCGCGGCCGACATTCAGGCCAAGGCGCACGGCCGTGCCGCGCCCGCGCTGGTGCGGGCTTATGCCGAGGCCATCGGCCCGGCGCTCGATGCGCTTGCGCAGCGCCACGGCATGGACTGGGTCCTGCTCGATGGCTTTCTCTACCCCGGTCACAGCCGCCATCGCATGCATGCGATGGCGCAGAAGACCGGCGCTGCCTTGATGGCGGGCCTGCAGGCGGCGGTGGAAGCCGCGGGCATTCCGGTGCTGACGCAGGCCGTGGTGCAAACACTGTGGTTCGACCATGATGACCGCGCACTCGGTGTGGCGTACCGGCGGCCCGATGGCGTGACGGCCACGCTGGGTTGCGGCGCGCTGGTGCTCGCCTGCAACGGCTTCGGCGGCAATCCAGCGATGGTGCGCACATGGCTGCCCGAGATGGCCGAGGCCACTTTCGGTGGCCATGTGGGCAACGACGGCAGCGCCATCCTCTGGGGCGAAGCGCTCGGTGCACGGCTGCGCGATCTCGGCGGCTACCAGGGCCACGGTTCCTGGGTCACCCCGCAGGGCGCGTTGATGTCCTGGGCCGTGATGATGGAAGGCGGCGTGCAGATCAACGCCGAAGGTCGGCGCTTCCACGACGAGACGCTGGGCTATTCGGAGGCTGCCGTTCGCGTGCTGGCGCAGCCTGGAGGCGTCGCCTGGAATGTGTTCGACACGCCGTTGCTCGCGCTGGCGCGCAGCTTTCCGGATTTCTGCGATGCCGAAGCCGCCGGTGCACTGCGTCGCTGCGAGACGGCGCAGGCGCTGGCCGCCTGCATCGGCTGCGATCCGGCGACGCTGCAGGCCACGCTGGAAGGCCTGCGCAGCACCGCCGCGCAGCCCGACGGCCGACGCTTTCCAAGAGGCCTCGACGCGCCTTACTTCGCCGTCAAGGTCACCGGTGCGCTGTTCCACACGCAAGGCGGGCTCGATGTCGGCACCGACATGCGTGTGCTGCGCGCCGTAGACGGCGCGGCGTTGCCCAACCTGCTGGCCGCGGGGGGCGCGGCCGGTGGCGTCTCAGGCGACGCGGTGTGGGGCTATCTCTCGGGCAACGGGCTGCTCAGCGCCGTCGCCGGCGCTTACCTGGCGGCCGCGACCGCCGCGGCGCTGGTGCGCCAGAAAGACATGACATGACCAGGATTTCCCTCAAGACCCGTCTCGCCTCGAACGACATCGTGCTTGCCCCCGGCGTGTACGACGCGCTGAGTGCGCTGGTGGCCGAGCAGTCCGGCTTCGAGGCGCTGTACCTCTCGGGTGCCTCCATTGCCTACACGAGGCTCGGCCGCTCCGACATCGGGTTGACCACATTCACCGAAGTCGAGGACACGCTCGCGCGCATCACCGAGCGTGTGGCGCTGCCGGTGATCGTCGATGCCGACACCGGCTTTGGCAACGCGCTCAATACGCAGCGCACCGTTCGCGGCTTCGAGCGTGCAGGCGCCGCGATGGTCCAGCTCGAGGACCAGACCTTTCCCAAACGCTGCGGCCATCTCGACGGCAAGGGCGTGGTGCCGGTGCGCGAGATGGTCGGCAAGCTGCGCGCCGCGCTCGACGCACGTACTTCCAGCGATACGCTGATCCTGGCGCGCACCGATGCACTGGCCATCGAAGGCATCGATGCGGCACTCGACCGGGCCGAGGCCTACCTGGAGACCGGTGTCGACGCGCTCTTCATCGAAGCGCTGCGTTCGCCCGCGCAGATGGATGTGGCCTGCGCCCGCTTCGCGCACCGCGTGCCGTTGCTGGCCAACATGGTCGAAGGCGGCAAGACGCCCATTCAGGACGCCGACGCGCTGCAGGCCCACGGCTTTCGCATTGCCATCTTTCCCGGCGGCACCGCGCGCGCGGTCGTCCACACGCTGCAGGGCTACTACGGCAGTCTGCAGCAGCACCGCACCACGCAGCCTTGGCGCGAGCGGATGCTGGACTTCGATGAACTCAATGCGGTGATCGGCACGCCCGCGCTGATACGGGCAGGGCAACAGTACGAGTGAAGCGCAGCGCCGGGCGTCGCGCCTTGTCATGGCGTTGGGTCTCTGGCCGGGTCTGATGAACCGTTCTCGTAGAAAGCCCTCTTTCCCTTCATTTTTCTGGCCTGTAATACCTCAGACCTGAAATTTCGTCTTCCTCTTCGCTGGGGGGCTGCCTAGCATCCATGCCATGGATGCACACCTGTCGACTCTCTTCTTCAAGGCCTCGTTGGTCGGACTGCTGATTGCGGCACCGGTGGGGCCGATCGGCTTGCTGACCATCCAGCGCACGCTCGACCGAGGCTTGGCCGTTGGCCTGGCGACCGGGCTGGGCGCGGCGTTCGCCGATGCGCTCTATGGCGCCCTGGGCGCCTTCGGCGTCACGCAAGTCACCGCCTGGCTGGCCGGAGCGCGTACCTGGCTCGGCCTCGGCGGCGGTGCGATGCTGCTCTGGATGGCCGCGCGCACCTTCGTGCAGCCACCCGCCGTACACGCTGCGGCGCTGCCCACGCGTGCCGATCTGGCACGCTGCTTCGCCGGCACCTTCTTGCTGACCCTGTCCAATCCGGCCACCATCCTGTCCTTCCTGGCGGTGTTCGCGTCGATGGCCGGCGCCACCATGACCACCGCGTCGGCCGTGCCGATGGTGCTCGGCGTGCTGGCCGGCTCCGCCGCATGGTGGGTAGGGCTGACCCTCGTGGTGACCCGGTGGCGGCACCGTTTCGACGCAACGTGGCGCCGGCGCATCAACCGGCTCTCGGCACTGCTGCTGGCAGCGTTTGCGTTGTGGCAATGGGCGAGGGTGCTGTCGGTATAACCTGCAACTCCGCTTGGTCTTTGCATTTCCCGGGCGCCGGGATTTCCTGCAAAATAGAACGACCGTTCGTTTTATTCCAGGTTGTCCATGTACGTTCCCGCCACGCCCGCCAAATCGGCCCGCACCGCCCCCAAGGGCCAGCAGACCAAGGCCGTCATTGTCGACGCGGCGCTGGCGCTGGCCGCGCAGATCGGGCTGGAGGGCCTGTCCATCGGGGCGGTTGCCGAACTCACGAAGATGAGCAAGTCGGGCGTGTTCGCCCACTTCGGCTCGCGTGAGGAACTGCAGATTTCGGTCGTGCGTGAATACCATGCGCGCTTCGAGCAGGAGGTGTTCTACCCCGCGCTGCAGACGGCCCGCGGCCTGCCCCGGCTTCGCGCGATGTTCGCCAACTGGATGAAGCGCACCTCCACCGAAATCGATTCGGGTTGCATCTACATCAGCGGGGCCTCCGAATTCGACGACCGCCCGGGGCCGGTGCGCGACGCGCTGGTCGAGTCGGTCAGCATCTGGCAGGCCGCCGTGCTGCGCGCCATCGTGCTGGCCAAGGCCGAAGGCCACGTGCAGCAGGAAGCCGACGAGCGCCAGGTGGCCTTCGAGATCCACGGCCTGATCCTCGCGCTGCATTACGAGGCACGCTTTCTGCGCGTCCCTGGTGCCATCGCGCGTGCGCATGTCGGTTTCGACAACATTCTTTTGCGCAACGCGGTGCCGGGTGCGCCCGGCGCAACGGACGCGCCGACTCCTGTGCCCCCCTCCGCGTCAACGTCTGCGCGCCGCCTGCGCACGGTGCGCTGAAGCCGTACCCCGTTTTCTTTTTTTCGTCTCATCCCTTCCTCGATCCAGGAGCCTTTTCGATGCCCGCCTACACCCCACCGCTGCGCGACATGCAGTTCGTTCTGCACGAAGTCCTCCACGTCACCGACGAACTCAAGGCGATGCCGGCGCATGCCGACATCGACGTCGACACCATCAACGCGGTGATCGAGGAAGGCGGCAAGTTCGCCGCCGAGGTGATCTTCCCGCTCAACATCAGTGGCGACGAAGAGGGCTGTGTGCTCGACAAGACCACCCACGAGGTGAAGACGCCGACCGGCTTCAAGGATGCGTACGCGAAGTACGTCGAAGGCGGCTGGGCGGCGCTGTCGTGCGATCCGCAGTACGGCGGCCAGGGTCTTCCATTCGTGGTCAACCAGTGCATCTACGAGATGCTCAACTCGGCCAACCAGGCCTGGACGATGTACCCGGGCCTCTCGCACGGCGCCTATGAAGCGCTGGCCGCACACGGCACCGACACGCAGAAAACCACCTACCTGCCCAAGCTGGTGAGCGGCGAATGGACCGGCACCATGTGCCTGACCGAGCCGCATTGCGGCACCGACCTGGGGCTGCTGCGCACCAAGGCCGAGCCGCAGGCCGACGGTACCTACCGGCTGACCGGCAACAAGATCTTCATCTCGGCCGGCGAGCACGACATGGCCGCCAACATCATCCACCTGGTGCTGGCGCGCCTGCCGGACGCGCCCAAGGGCAGCAAGGGCATCAGCCTGTTCGCCGTGCCCAAGTTCAACGTGAACGCCGATGGTTCGCTGGGCAGCCGCAATCCGATCTACTGCGGCGGCCTCGAGCACAAGATGGGCATCCACGGCAACGCGACGGCGCAGATCGTGATCGACGGCGCCGTCGGTACGCTGGTCGGCCAGCCACACAAGGGCCTGGCTGCGATGTTCGTGATGATGAACGCCGCGCGCCTGGGCGTGGGCAACCAGTCGCTGGGCCTGACCGAAGTGGCCTACCAGAACGCGCTGGCCTACGCCAAGGACCGCACGCAGATGCGTTCGCTGACCGGCCCGAAGGCCAAGGACAAGGATGCCGACCCGATCATCGTGCACCCCGACGTGCGCAAGATGCTGCTCACGGCCAAGGCGTACGCCGAAGGCGGCCGCGCGCTGCAGATCTGGTGCACGCTGCTGCTCGACAAGGAACACAGCCATCCCGACGAAAAGGTGCGCAAGGACAGTGGCGAACTGGTCGCGCTGCTCACGCCCATCGTCAAGGCCTTCATCACCGACAACGGCCATGTGTCGACGAACGCGTGCATGCAGGTCTTCGGCGGCCACGGCTTCATCAAGGAATGGGGCATGGAGCAGTTCACGCGCGACAACCGCATCAACCTGATCTATGAAGGCACCAACACGATCCAGTCGCTCGACCTGCTGGGCCGCAAGATCCTGGGCAACAACGGCGCCACGCTCAAGAAGTTCGGCAAGCTCGTCGGCGCGCTGGTGGCCGAGGAGGGCGTCAACGAGAAGATGAGCGAGTTCATCACGCCCATCGCCGTGCTGGGCGAACAGCTCACCAAGTTCACCACCGAGATCGGCTTCAAGGGCTTCCAGAACCCCGACGAGGTGGGCGCTGCGGCGGTCGACTACCTGCGCGTGGCAGGGCACTTCGTGTTCGGCTATCTGTTTGCGCGCATGGCCCAGGTCGCGCTGCGCGAGATCGCCGCCGGCAACACGGATGCGTTCTACCTTGCCAAGCTGCAGACCGCACGTTTCTATTTCGCCAAACTGTTCCCGGAGACCGCAACGCTGATGCGCACCGCGCGCGCCGGCAGCAAGGTGCTCATGGACACCGACGCGGCGCTCGCATGATGAAGGCCGCCATCGCCACCCTGCTGCTCGCCCTGGGCGCCTCCACGGCCATGGCCCAGATGTCGCCCGTCGGCCTCTGGCGCAACGTCGACGACAAGACCGGCGAGGTCAAGGCCGAGATCCGCATCGCCGACAGCGGTGGGGCGCTCGCCGGACGCATCGAGAAGACGCTGGGCAAGGACAGCAAGCCCGACGCGACCTGCGATGAATGCACCGATGACCGCAAGGGCAAGCCGATGGTTGGCCTGGACATCATCCGCGGCGGCAAGAAGGCCGAAGGCAAGGACGTCTGGGAAGGCGGCCGGATCCTCGACCCCGAGAACGGCAAGGAATACCGCGCGAGCTTCACACCGATCGACGGGGGGCAGAAGCTGGAAGTGCGTGGCTACCTCGGCCCGTTCTGGCGCACCCAGACCTGGACTCGCGCGAACTGATGCGCGCCCCAACACCCCCGCCGGGGGCAACACCGACGGCCTGGCATGGCCAGTTCCGCGGTGTTCTCGCGATCAATGCGTCCCGATTAACCAGCTAGCAACTTATGTCCAAATTCCAAGTGAAGAAAGTCGCCGTGCTCGGCGCCGGCGTGATGGGTGCGCAGATTGCCGCGCACCTGGTCAACGTGCGCGTGCCGGTGGTGCTGTTCGACCTGGCCGCCAAAGAGGGCCCCAAGAACGCTATCGTCACCCGCGCCATCGACAACCTCAAGAAGCAGAAGCCTGCGCCGCTGGGCGATGTGGCCGATGCCGGCCTGATCGAAGTGGCCAACTACGAGGACGACCTGGCCAAGCTCGGCGACTGCGACCTCGTCATCGAAGCCATTGCCGAGCGCATGGACTGGAAGCTCGACCTGTACCGGAAGATCGCGCCACACGTCGCCAAACACGCCATCCTGGCGTCCAACACGTCGGGCCTGTCGATCACCCAACTGAGCGAGGCACTGCCCGAAGCGCTCAAGCCGCGCTTTTGCGGCATCCACTTCTTCAACCCGCCGCGCTACATGTTCCTGGTCGAGCTGATCGACACGCCCACCACCGGGCCGCAGGTGCTCGACCAGCTCGAAACCTTCGTGACGAGCACGCTCGGCAAGGGCGTGGTGCGTGCGCACGACACGCCCAACTTCATCGCCAACCGTATCGGCATCGCCGGCATGCTGGCCACGCTCAAGGAAGTCGAGAAGTTCGGTCTCACGCCCGATGTGGTGGACGACCTCACTGGCAAGAAGCTGGGCCGGGCGAGCTCTGGCACTTTCCGCACGGCCGACGTGGTCGGCCTCGACACCATGGCGCATGTGGTGAAGACGCTGCAGGACAACCTGAGCCTGGAGACCGACCCGTTCTACGGCAGCTTCGCCACGCCGCCCGTGCTCGCCAAGCTGCTCGAACTCGGCCACCTCGGCCAGAAGGCCAAGGCCGGCTTCTTCAAGAAGGTCGGTCGCGACATCCTGCGCTTTGACCTGGACCAGGGCGAGTACGTGCCGGCGGGCCAGAAGGCCGACGAGGTCTATGGCCGCATGCTCAAGAAGCCGGCTGGCGAGCGGCTGAAGCTGCTGCGCGAGAGCGAAGGCCCGCAGGGCCAGTTCCTCTGGGCCATCCTGCGCGACAGCTTCCATTACGCGGCCGTGCACCTGGCGGCCATCGCCGAGAGCGCGCGCGACATCGACTTCGCCATGCGCTGGGGCTTTGGCATGAAGCAGGGTCCCTTCGAGCTTTGGCAGGAAGCCGGCTGGGCACAGGTGGCGAAATGGGTGCAGGAAGACATCGATGCCGGCAAGGCGCTGAGCACGGCGCCGCTGCCCCGATGGGTGTTCGAAGGCCCGGTCGCGCAGGCGGGTGGGGTGCACACGCCGGAAGGTTCGTGGAGCGCGTCGCAAAGCCGGTTCATTGCCCAGCGCCAGCTGCCGGTGCATGCGCGGCAACTGTTCCCGGAGAGCGTGCTCGGCGCGAACGCGCGCGATCCACGCGAGGCCGGCACCCTGATCAGCGATGACGGCGACGTGCGCGTCTGGACGCTCGACGGCGACGTGCTGATTGCCAGCATCCATTCCAAGATGAACGCCATCAGCCCCGACGTGGCCGAGGCGCTCGGTGCGGCGGTCGACCTGGCGGAGGCCGAATACCAGGGCCTGGTGATCTGGTCGCCCAGCGAGGTGTTCTCGGTCGGCGCCGACCTGCAGGCGATGCTGCCGGCCTTCGTGGTGGCCGGCATCGGGGCGGTCGAGGGGGCCGAAGCGGAACTGCAGAACGTGATGCTCAAGATCCGCTACGCGAGCGTGCCGGTGATCTCGGCCGTGCGTGGCATGGCGTTGGGCGGCGGCTGTGAACTGGCCGTGCATTCGGCCCGGCGCGTGGCTGCGATGGAAAGCTACATCGGCCTGGTCGAAGTCGGCGTCGGTCTCGTGCCTGGCGCGGGCGGGCTGACCTACATTGCGCGCCGTGCGGCCGAGAACGCGGCGGCGTCCACCGGCACCGATTTGCTGCCTTTCCTGACCGAAGGCTTCACCGCCGCCGCGATGGCCAAGGTCGGTACAGGCGCGCTGGACTCGAAGAAGCTCGGCTACCTGCTCGATGGCGACGTGATTGTGCCGCACAAGGACGAACTCCTTCACGTCGCGCTGCAGCAGGCCAAGGCGATGGCCGACGCCGGTTACCGCGCACCGCTGCGCCGCAGCTTCCGCGTGGCTGGCCGCAGCGGCGCTGCGACCATCAAGGGCCAACTGGTCAACATGCGCGACGGTGGCTTCATCAGCGCGCATGATTTCCACATCGCCAGCCTGATCGCCGAAGTGGTCACCGGCGGCGACGTCGATGCCGGCTCGCTCGTGACCGAGGAATACCTGATGGCGCTCGAACGCAAGGCATTCTGCTCGCTGATCCTGCATCCCAAGACGCAGGAACGGATCATGGGGATGCTGAGCACCGGCAAGCCGGTCAGGAACTGAGCCCCCAGTCTTCGCGCACTTCGTGTCGCTACGCCAACCCCCTTGCAGGGGGCAACACCTGCGGCCCGGCAAAGCCGGTTCCGCGGTGTTTCCCGAATAGAGAAAGCCCATCAGGAGCTGTCCATGAAACAAGTTCAAGACGCCTACATCGTCTCCGCCACCCGCACGCCCATCGGCAAGTCGCACCGCGGGTTCTTTCGCAACCAACGGCCCGACGACCTGCTGGCCACCACGCTGAAGGCTGCGCTGGCGGCGGTGCCGGGCCTCGATCCGGCGGCCATCGAGGACATCATCTGCGGCTGCGCCATTCCCGAAGGCAGCCAGGGCCTGAACATCGCGCGCATCGGCGCGGTGCTCGCGGGCCTGCCGACCAGCGTGGGCGGCATCACCGTCAATCGCTTCTGCGCCTCCGGCCTGTCGGCCGTGCAGATGGCCGCCGACCGCATCCGCGTGGGCGAAGCCGATGTGATGATCGCCGCCGGGGTCGAGAGCATGAGCATGGTGCCGATGATGGGCAATTCGCCCTCGCTGTCGCCATCCATCTTCGAGCGCGAGGCCGACGTTGGCATCGCCTACGGCATGGGCCTGACCGCCGAGAAGGTGGCCCAGCAGTGGAAGGTGAGCCGCGATGCGCAGGATGCGTTCGCGCTCGCCTCGCACCAGAAGGCCCTGGCTGCACAGGCTGCCGGTGAGTTTGCCGACGAGATCACGCCCATCGAGGTCACCGACCGCACGCCGGACCTGGCCACCGGCGAGGCGATCGCAAGGAAGCGGATCGTCAGCCTCGACGAAGGTGCGCGCCCCGACACCAGCCTGGAAGGCCTGGGCAAGCTGCGCACCGTGTTCGCCGCGCGCGGCAGCGTCACGGCCGGCAACAGTTCGCAGACCTCCGATGGCGCAGGTGCGTTGATCCTGGCGAGCGAGAAAGCGGTCAGGCAGTTCGGCCTGACGCCGCTGGCGCGCTTCGTCAGCTTCGCGAGCAAGGGCGTGCCACCGCACATCATGGGCATCGGCCCGATCGAGGCGATTCCTGCCGCGCTGCGCTACGCGGGGCTCAAGCACGAGGACATCGACTGGTTCGAACTCAACGAAGCCTTTGCCGCGCAGTCGCTGGCGGTCATGAACACGCTGGGGCTCGATCCGAGCAAGGTCAACCCGATGGGCGGTGCGATCGCGCTGGGCCATCCGCTGGGCGCGACCGGCGCTATCCGTTCGGCGACAGTGATTCATGCGCTGCGGCGCAAGAATCTCAAGTACGGCATGGTCACGATGTGCGTGGGCATGGGGCAGGGTGCAGCGGGGATCTTCGAGCGGGTCTGAGGCCGTCTTTGGGTTTTGGGGCCTTGGGGCTTCCAGGCACTCGCGCACGGCATGTCGCTGAACAGAGTCCATCGGGCATGAGGAGACGACAGTGACGAAACACGTATTCGACAAAGCGCTGGCGCTTGCGCACAGCGACATCCGCGTGGGCCATTTCACGGGCATGACGAGCCCCGACTACTGGAACATGGTGGGGCCTTTTGGCGGCACCACCGCGGCCGTGATGCTGCAGTCGGTGCTGCAGCATCCGGACCTGCTTGGCGCGCCGATCGCCCTGACGGTGAACTATGCCGCGGCCATCGAGGCCGGCAACTTCGACCTGCAGGCCACCGCCGTGCGCACCAATCGTTCGACCCAACACTGGACCGTGCAGATGACGCAGGCGGGCGCCGATGGCGCGCCGCGCGTGACCACCACCGCCACCGTCGTCACGGCCGTGCGCCGCGACACCTGGAGCCAGAACGACACGCCGATGCCACCCGCATCGCCGCCTGCGGAGGTGGCGCGCATGGAGGCTGGCCCGCGCGGCGTGGCATGGGTCGGCCAGTACGAGATGCGGCCGATCCACGGGGCCGTTCCGTCTGTGTGGGACGGTACCGGCACGCACAGCGAAACGCGGCTGTGGATGCGCGATGCGGTGCCGCGCGCGCTCGACTTCGCCGCGCTCACCGCCATGAGCGACATGTTCTTTCCGCGTGTCTGGCTGCGGCGCGCTACGGTGGTGCCGGCCGGCACCGTGTCGATCACGACCTACTTCCATGCCGATGCCGCGCAACTCTGCGCGGTGGGCACGGGCTACGTGATGGGACGCGCGAGCGCGCAGCAGTTCTGCAACGGCTTCTTCGACCAGGCCGCGCAACTGTGGAGCGAGGCGGGGGCGCTGCTGGCCACCAGCAACCAGATCGTCTACTTCAAGGAATGACCATGGCCCTGCCTGCTGCGTTGATCGTCGGCGCCGGCGATGCCACGGGCGGCGCGATTGCGCGCCGCTTCGCACGCGAGGGCTACGCCACCTGCGTGACGCGCCGCAGTCTCGACAAGCTGCAGCCGCTGGTCGCGCAGATCACGGCCGAGGGCGGCGTTGCACATGCCTTCGGCTGCGATGCGCGCAAGGAAGACGACGTGGTGGCGCTGGTCGAGGACATCGAGACCCGTATCGGGCCGATCGAGGTGATGGTGTTCAACATCGGCGCCAACGTGCCCGAGAGCATCCTCACCGAAAGCGCGCGCAAGTACTTCAAGGTCTGGGAGATGGCCTGCTTCTCTGGCTTTCTCAACGGCCGCGAAGTCGCCCGGCGCATGGTCGCGCGGCCGATGCCTGCAAGTGGCCACCGTGGCACGCTGATCTTCACCGGCGCGACCGCCTCGCTGCGCGGTGCCGCCCACTTCGGCGCTTTCTCGGGCGCGAAGATGGCGCTACGCGCGCTGGCCCAGTCGATGGCGCGCGAGCTGGGGCCGCAGGGCATCCACGTCGCGCACGTGGTAGTCGACGGTGCCATCGACACCGAGTTCATTCGCAGCAACTTTCCCGAGCGCTATGCGCTCAAGGCCGACGACGGCATCCTGAATCCGGCGCACATCGCCGACGCCTATGCCATGCTGCACGCCCAGCCGCGCGATGCGTGGACGCATGAGCTCGACCTGCGGCCCTGGTCGGAAAAATTCTAGGAGTCACCATGACGAAGACGGTGGAGTTCTATTTCGACCTGGGCAGCCCGGCCGCCTACCTGGCTGCCACGCAATTGCCGCAGCTGTGCACCGAAGCTGGCGCCACGCTGGTCTGGAAGCCGATGCTGTTGGGTGGCGTGTTCCAGGCCACGGGCAACCATTCGCCCGCGCAGGTGCTGCACAAGGGGCCGTACATGCAGGCCGATCTGCGCCGTTTCGCTGCGCGCTATGGCGTGCCCTTTGCGCAGAACCCGCACTTTCCCGTCAACACGCTGCTGCTCATGCGCGCCGCCACCGGCCTGCAGATGAAGTCGCCCGAGCGCTTTGCCGCCTATGTCGAGGCCGTGTTCCACGCCATGTGGGTGGCGCCGCAGAACCTCAACGACCCTGCCATCGTGGGCGCCGTGCTGCAAGCCGCAGGCTTCGATGCGGCCGCGATGGTTGCACTTGCCAGCAGCCAGGACGTCAAGGACCAGCTCAAGGCCGCCACCGAGCAGGCCGTGGCGCGTGGCGTGTTCGGCGCCCCGACAATGTTCGTCGGCGACACCCTGTTCTGGGGCCAGGACCGGCTCGACTTCGTGCGCGAGCACCTGGCCTGAGCCTTGCGCCCACCCCTCATTCCCGAAAGACCACAGCCATGACCGATATCCTGAGCCACACCGAAGCTGGCGTCCTGACGCTCACCTTCAACCGCCTCGCCCGCAAGAATTCCATCACGGGGGCGATGTATGACGCGCTGTCGGACGCGCTCGCCGCGGCGGTGGACGACGCGGCCGTGCGCGCCGTGCTGATCCAGGGCGATCCGACCGTCTTCAGCGCCGGCAACGACATCGCCGACTTCATGGCCGCCGCCGGAACGCCGGCCGACCAGCCGCTGCCCGAATCGCCGGCCATGCGCTTCCTGCGCCTCATTGCGGCCTTTCCCAAGCCGGTGGTCGCTGCGGTGTGCGGCCCGGCCGTGGGTATCGGCACCACGCTGCTGTTCCACTGCGACCTGGTGTACGCGGGCGACAACGCGGCGTTCTCGATGCCCTTCGTGAACCTGGGGCTGGTGCCCGAGGCCGGCTCCAGCCTGCTCGCACCGCTGATGTTCGGCTACCACCGCGCGGCCGAGGCGCTGATGCTGGGTGAGCCTTTCATGGCCGAGGCCGCCATGGAAGTCGGCCTGGTGAACCGGGTGGTGCCGCCGACCGAGTGCAACGGCATCGCCCAATCGCAGGCGCGCAAGCTCGCCGCCAAGCCGCTGTCGGCGCTGGTGGAAACCAAACGGCTGCTCAAGCTGTCGCAGCAGGGCGCGGCCCTCGAGCGCCTCGATGTGGAAGGGGCAAGTTTCGGCAAGGCCATGCGCTCGCCTGCGGCGCGCGAGGCCTTTCAGGCGTTCATGGAGAAGCGCAAGCCGGACTTCAGCAAGGTCTGAGCACGCGCAACCCGCTGCGAATCAGACGGGGGCGGCGGCGACGGAAGGCAGGGGCCGTGGCCGGCCCTTGTCATCGATGGCGACGTAAGTGAACGTGGCCTGCGTCACCTTGATGTATTCGCCCTGTGCCTGGAAGCGCTCGGCGAACACCTCCACCAGCACGGTGACCGACGTGCGGCCCGTGCGCACGAGCTTCGAGTAGAACGACAGGATGTCGCCGATGCGCACGGGCTGCTTGAAGACGAACTCGTTGACGGCCACGGTGGCCATGCGCCCGCGCGTGTAGCGCGCCGGAATCACCGAGCCAGCCAGATCGCACTGCGCCATGACCCAGCCGCCGAAGATGTCGCCGTTGGCATTGCAGTCGCCCGGCATCGGAATGACCTTGAGCACCAGCTCCATGTCGGTGGGCAGGCTCTTGAGAACGGTGGCCGCAGGGGCACGCGGAGAATCGGACATGGGCACAATCTGAGCAAAATAACAACCCTGATTGTCCCCCATGCGCCGAAGCGGCGAAATCCATCCTCCTCCTGAATCGACGGCCGCCGGCCAGCCCGCGCGTGCCGACCGCTCCGACTGGGCGACCCTGCGTCGCCTGTTTCCGTACCTGTGGCAGTACAAATGGCGGGTGCTGGCGGCGCTCACGTTCATGGTGGGCGCCAAGGTGGCGAACGTGGGAGTGCCGCTGCTGCTGAAGAACCTGGTCGACACCATGACGCCCAAGCCTGACATGGCCCAGGCGCTGCTGGTGGTGCCGACCGCGCTGCTGGTGGCCTACGGTCTGTTGCGCTTTTCGACCTCGCTCTTCAATGAGCTGCGCGAACTGGTGTTCGCCAAGGCGACCGAGGGCGCGGCGCGCAGCATCTCGCTGGAGGTCTTTCGCCACCTGCATGCGCTGAGCCTTCGCTTTCACCTGGAACGGCAGACCGGCGGCATGACGCGCGACATCGAACGCGGCACGCGCGGCGTGCATTCGCTGATCTCGATGTCGCTCTACAGCATCGTGCCGACGCTGATCGAGCTCACGCTGGTGTTGACCATCCTGGGCGTCAAGTTCGACTCGCTCTTCGTCTGGATCACCGGCGTGGCGCTGGTGCTGTACATCGGCTTCACCGTCACGGTGACCGAATGGCGCACGCAGTTCCGCAAGACCATGAACGAACTCGACTCCGTGGCACAGAGCCGCGCCGTCGATTCGCTGCTGAATTACGAGACCGTCAAGTACTTCAACAATGAGGAGTTCGAGGCCAAGCGCTACGACGCGAGCCTCGACCGCTACCGCAAGGCGGCCATCAAGAGTCAGCGCACGCTCAGCATGCTCAACGCCGGCCAGCAGATGCTGATCGCCGTGAGCCTGGTGCTGATGCTGTGGCGCGCGACGGCGGGCGTGGTCGAGGGGCGCATGACGCTGGGCGACCTGGTCATGGTCAACGCATTCATGATCCAGCTCTACATTCCGCTGAACTTCCTGGGCGTGATCTACCGCGAGATCAAGCAGAGCCTGACCGACCTGGACAAGATGTTCGTGCTGATGGAAAAGGAGCGTGAAGTCAGCGACAGGCCGGGCGCGCGTGCGCTGGTCATCGCGCCTGACGCCCAGGCCGATGCCACTGTCCGCTTCGAGGACGTGAGCTTCGCCTACGAGCCTGCACGCCCGATCCTCCAGCACGTCAGCTTCGAGATTCCCGCCGGCAAGACGGTGGCTGTGGTCGGCCCCTCGGGTTCGGGCAAGTCGACGCTGGCGCGGCTGCTCTACCGCTTCTACGACGTGCAGGAAGGCCGCATCACCATCGGGGGCCAGGACATCCGCGCGGTCACCCAGGCCAGCGTGCGGCAGGCCATCGGCATCGTGCCGCAGGACACGGTGCTCTTCAACGACACGGTGCAATACAACATCGCGTATGGGCGCCCGCAGGCCACCCGCGCCGAAGTGGAGGCCGCGGCCCGTGCCGCGCGCATCCACGACTTCATCGCCGCCACGCCCCGCGGTTACGACACGCCGGTCGGCGAGCGCGGCCTCAAGCTGTCGGGCGGCGAGAAGCAGCGCGTGGCCATTGCGCGCACGCTGCTGAAGAATCCGCCCATCGTGATCTTCGACGAGGCGACCTCGGCGCTCGATTCCGCCAACGAACGGGCCATCCAGTCGGAGCTGAAGAACGCGGCGCAGAACAAGACCACGCTGGTCATCGCGCACCGGCTGTCCACCGTGGTCGACGCGCACGAGATTCTGGTGCTCGAGAGCGGCGTGATCGTCGAGCGCGGCACGCATGCCGCGCTGCTCGAGCGCCAGGGCCGCTACGCGCAGATGTGGGCCATGCAGAAGAGCGAGGCGGTGCCGCTGCTGTGATCCCTGGCCATCCCTTTTTTTGAAACTCACTCAGGAGCGATTCGAATGACCGCGAAAATTCCCTTGCTGGTGTTGAGCCTGCAGACCGACGAACACCTCGCCCTTCTCGCACAGCACTTCGACGTGACCTATGCGCCCGATCGGGCTGCGCGCGATGCCGCCGTGGCAACCCATGGCGCCCGCTACCGCGCGGTGCTGACCAATGGCAGCACCGGCTTCAGCGCTGCCGAGATCGACGTCATGCCCCAGCTCGAGCTGATCTGTGCCTTGGGTGCCGGTTACGAGAACATCGCGCTCGACGCGGCGCGCCTGCGCGGCATTGCGTTGGGCAACGGCGCGGGCACCAACGACGACTGCGTGGCCGACCATGCCTTCGGGCTGCTGATTGCGGCCGTGCGCGGCATCGTGCGCCTGGACCGCCAATGCCGTGACGGGGTGTGGCGCGACGTGATCCCGTTTCCGCCCAACGTCTCCGGCCGCAAGCTGGGCATCGTCGGCCTGGGCACCATCGGCCAGAAGATCGCCAAGCGCGCGAGCGGCTTCGACATGACCATCGGGTACCACAACCGACGCCCCAGGGAGGGCGTGGCGCATCGCTACTTCGACAGCCTGCTGGCGCTCGCGGAGTGGGCCGACTTCCTGGTCATCGCCACGCCGGGCGGTGCAGGGACGCGGCATCTGGTCAACCGCGAGATCCTCGACGCGCTCGGGCCGCAGGGCGTGCTGGTCAACATCGCGCGCGGCAGTGTGGTCGATACCGACGCGCTGGCCGCCGCGTTGCGCGAAGGGCGACTCGGCGGCGCGGGGCTCGACGTGTATGAGAGCGAGCCGATGCGACCGGAGCCGCTCATTGGCCTGGACAACGTCGTGCTCACGCCGCACATGGCCGGCTGGTCGCCCGAAGCTGTCACTGCCTCGGTGCAGCGCTTTCTCGACAACGCCGCGGGTCACTTTGCCGGGCGTGGCGTGGTTTCGCCGATCTAGCCCCCGGCGCCTGGCACCGGCGCCCGCTGATAATCGCTGCCATGGAAACCAAGTGGCTCGAAGACTTCGTCAGTCTGGCTGAAACGCGCAGCTTCAGCCGTTCGGCACAACTCCGTCATGTGACCCAACCCGCGTTCTCGCGCCGTATCCAGGCGCTCGAGGGCTGGGCCGGCACGGATCTGGTGGACCGGAGCTCGTATCCGACGCGCCTGACCGCCGCAGGCCAGACGCTCTATGCGCAGGCCATCGAAATGCTTCAGGGCCTGCAGAGCACGCGGGCCATGCTGCGCGGGCATTCGGCGGCCGCACATGACGTGATCGAGTTCGCCGTACCTCACACGCTCGCTTTCACCTTCTTCCCGGCCTGGGCCAGCATGCTGCGCGAGCACTTCGGGCCGTTGAAGAGCCGGCTGATCGCGCTCAACGTGCACGACGCCGTGCTGCGGCTCGTGGAGGGCAGCTGCGACATCCTGATCGCCTACCAGCACCCGTCGCAACCGCTGCAGCTCGACACCCATCGCTATGAGATGGTGCTGCTGGGCCACGAGGTGGTCGCGCCGTGGGTCAAGCCCGACGCGGATGGCGCGCCGCGCTACCGCCTGCCGGGGCGTCCTGGCCAGCCGCTGCCCTACCTCGGCTATGCGCCCGGCGCCTACCTGAGCGGCGTGGTGGACCAGCTGATCAAGGAGTCCGGCACGGCCATTCACCTGGACCGCGTCTACGAAACCGACATGTCCGAAGGCCTCAAGGCGATGGCGCTCGAAGGCCATGGCATCGCCTTCCTGCCACAAAGCGCGGTACGGCAGGAAGTGAAGACGCGCCGGCTGGTGAGCGCGCTGCCGCCAGAGATCGACAGCCTGGAAGCAGCCATGGAAATTCGTGCCTACCGCGAGCGGCCTGTGCCGTTGGCCACCGGCAAGGCGCCTGCCCGCACGCCCAAAGCCGCTGCCGAGGTTGGGCAGGGCAAGCGCGCGGTCGATGCGCTGTGGACGCATCTGGTGAAAACCCAACCTGCGGCATGAACCGGCCAATGACCTGCAGGGGCGAGGGAATGCCATGTATTGTTTGCATGGAGCAGTGCCGAACCCGTATGGAAACGTAAAGGCGCGGGCATAAAGACTGCTAACTAATGGGCTGAACAAGGCGAAAGTGTTCGGCCGCACCACTTCTGGGCTCGTGCACACTCGGGGCGCTGAGTCCCGGTGCATGCTGCACCCGATTGGCTCGGGTATTCCCTGAAACGTGAATGCCTAAAATTTCGTTGTAACCCTTTCATCCAGATTCAGGAGTTTTCGTATGAAAAAGCAAGTATTGGCAGTGGCAATTTCCGCCCTGGCCGTCGGCACGGCCTTCGCGCAGGCCAACGACACGCTGGCCAAGATCAAGGCATCGGGCGTCATCACCGAAGGTGTGCGCGAATCCTCGGGTCTCTCGTACACGCTGGGCAACGGCCAGTACACCGGTTTCCACTACGACATCTGCGCGAACATCATCAAGGACCTGGAAAAGGCTGCCGGCAAGAAGCTGGAAACCAAGTACCAACCGGTGACCTCGCAGAACCGCATTCCGCTGGTGCAGAACGGCACCGTCGACATCGAATGCGGCTCGACCACGAACAACGCGACCCGCCAGAAGGACGTTGCCTTCGCCGTGACGACCTACGTGGAAGAAGTGCGCATGGCCGTGAAGGCCAGCTCGGGCATCACGGGCATCAAGGACCTGGCCGGCAAGACCGTGGCCACCACCACCGGTACCACCTCGGTGCAAACGCTGCGCAAGAACGAACGCGCCAACGGCATCGACTTCAAGGAGCTGTACGGCAAGGACCACTCCGACAGCTTCCTGCTGCTCGAATCGGGCCGCGCCGATGCCTTCGTGATGGACGGTTCCATTCTCGCGTCCAACATCGCCAAGTCGAAGTCGCCGGCCGACTACAAGATCGTCGGCGAGGTGCTGAGCGTCGAGCCGATCGCCATCATGATCCGCAAGGACGACCCGGCCTTCAAGAAGGCCGTGGACGACAGCATCAAGGCGCAGATCAAGTCGGGCGAGCTCAATAAGCTGTGGGACAAGTGGTTCCTGCAACCGATCCCGCCGGCCAACGTGAAGATCGGCCTGGCCCTGTCGGATGCGACCAAGGATGCATGGGCGAACCCGAACGACAAGCCCATGGAAGAGTACGCCGTCAAGAAGTAATTCACGGCGGTCAATGAGCAACGCCCGCCCCCTCTTGGCGGGCGTTTGTTTTCGACAGCGCGTTTCATAACAACGATCGAGAAGAAGGAGAGTCCCGATGGGATCAAACTGGGATTGGCAGGTCTTCATGCAAGACCCGGGCGGGAAGTACCCGACCTACTTGGAATGGATGCTGTCGGCCTGGGGCTGGACGCTGTCGGTGTCGCTGCTCGCGCTCATCGTGGCGCTGGTGATTGGCTCGCTCATCGGCATCATCCGCACGCTGCCCGACAGCCCCTGGCTGGTCCGGTTCGGCAATGCCTGGGTGGAGCTGTTTCGCAACATTCCGCTGCTGGTGCAGATCTTCCTCTGGTACCACGTCATTCCGGCACTGATCCCTGCGATGAAGAACGTCTCGAGCTTCGTGCTGGTGGTGCTTGCGCTGGGCTTCTTCACGTCGGCGCGGATTGCCGAGCAGGTGCGCTCGGGCATCCAGGCGCTGCCCAAGGGCCAGCGTTACGCTGGCATGGCAGTGGGCTTTACCACGCCGCAGTATTACCGCTACGTCATCCTGCCGATGGCGTACCGCATCATCATTCCGCCGCTCACGAGCGAGACGATGAACATCTTCAAGAACTCGTCGGTGGCGTTCGCCGTGTCGGTGACCGAACTCACGATGTTCGCCATGCAGGCGCAGGAAGAAACGTCGCGCGGCATCGAGGTCTATCTGGCCGTGACCGGGCTCTACGTGGTGTCGGCCTTCGCAATCAACCGGATCATGGCCTTCATCGAGAAAAAGACGCGGGTGCCGGGCTTCATCGTCTCGGCCAGCGGCGGCGGAGGTCACTGACATGATGGCACTCGACTTTTCGTTCTACAACTGGGACGTCATCAGCAAGTTCGTCCTCAAGGGCTTCTACTTCAGCATCATCCTGACGGTGGTGGCCACCATCGGCGGCGTGCTGTTCGGCACCGTGCTGGCGCTCATGCGCCTGTCGGGCAAGAAGTGGCTCGACATGCCCGCGGCCATCTACGTCAACGGCATGCGAAGCATCCCGCTGGTGATGGTGATCCTGTGGGTGTTCCTGCTGGCGCCCTTCGCCATCGGGCGGCCGATCGGCGCCGAGGTGTCGGCGGTCGTGACCTTCATCGCCTTCGAGGCGGCCTACTTCAGCGAGATCATGCGCGCGGGCATCCAGTCGATTCCGCGCGGCCAGGTGAATGCGGGCCAGGCGGTGGGCATGACCTACGGCCAGAACATGAAGCTGGTGGTGCTGCCGCAGGCCTTCCGCAACATGCTGCCGGTGCTGCTCACGCAGACCATCATCCTGTTCCAGGACACCTCGCTGGTCTACGCCATCGGCGCCTACGACATGCTCAAGGGCTTCGAGACTGCCGGCAAGAACTACGGCCGTCCGATCGAGGCCTACCTGCTGGCCGCCGTCGTGTACTTCATCATGTGCTATGCACTGTCGTACTGCGTCAAGCGCCTGCACAAGAAGATTGCCATCATCCGTTGAGTGGAGAGATTGAAATGATTGAAATCAAAAACGTTTCCAAGTGGTACGGCCCGGTTCAGGTGCTCAACGAATGTTCGGTGAGTATCAAGAAGGGCGACGTGGTCGTGGTCTGCGGCCCGTCGGGTTCGGGCAAGTCGACGCTGATCAAGACCGTGAACGCGCTGGAGCCTTTCCAGAAGGGCGAGATCACCGTCAACGGCATTCCGCTGCACGACCCCAAGACCAACTTGCCCAAGCTGCGCTCCAAGGTCGGTATGGTGTTCCAGCACTTCGAACTGTTCCCGCACCTGTCGGTGACCGAGAACCTCACGATCGCGCAGATCAAGGTGCTGGGCCGCAAGCCCGACGAGGCCAAGGTACGCGGCCTGAAAATGCTCGACCGCGTGGGTCTGATGGCGCACAAGGACAAGTTTCCCGGCCAGCTCTCCGGCGGTCAGCAGCAGCGCGTGGCCATTGCGCGTGCGCTGTCGATGGACCCGATCGTGATGCTGTTCGACGAACCCACCTCGGCACTCGACCCGGAAATGGTCGGCGAGGTGCTCGATGTCATGGTGAGCCTGGCCAAGGAAGGCATGACCATGATGGTCGTGACGCACGAGATGGCCTTCGCCCGCAAGGTTGCGAGCCGCGTGATCTTCATCGACGTCGGTGGCCGCATCCTGGAAGACTGCCCGAAGGACGAGTTCTTCAGCCACCCGGAGAACCGCCAGCCGCGCACCAAGGATTTCCTGAACAAGATCCTGCAGCACTGAAGCTCATGCGCCCGACAAAAAGCCCCGCACTGCGGGGCTTTTTTCTTTCTGCAAAAAGGGCGAACTGGCGATGGCACGCATCCTGCAACCACTCCAAATTGTGCACAATCAATATATGAATGTGCACATTGATGGCGCATCGACCGTTCCAATTTCGGGCATGCGCCGTTCTTCAACCCTTGGATCGTCCAAAGGAGAGCAGCGTGGCCTCATTCGTTTCCTTCGCCCTGTCGTCCGGCCGCCGTGCCGCCCTTGTCTGCCTGTGCCTGCCGCTGGCGTTGGCCGCTGGCGCGGCCTTCGCGCAGGACGCGGCGAACTACCCCGACAAGCCGGTCAAGATCATCGTCCCCTTCCCGCCCGGCGGCGCCGCGGACATGTTCGCTCGGATGGTTGGCCAGAAGCTGTCGGACGCCTGGGGCAACCGGCAGCCCGTGGTCATCGACAACAAGCCCGGCGCGGGCGGCGTGATCGGCACCGACGCGGCAGCCAAGGCGCCGGCCGACGGCAGCACCTTTCTCATGGTGACCATCGGCCATGCGGTGAACCCCTACATGTACGCCAAGCTGCCCTTCGACACCAAGGCCGACCTGGTGCCGGTGGGCGTGGTGGCGCAGGTGCCCAGCATCGTGGTCGCGAGCCCGTCCTTCAAGGGCAAGACGCTCAAGGAGGTGATCGACATGGCCAAGGCCAAGCCCGAGTCGTTGCAGTACGCCTCGTCGGGCGTGGGCACCACCAGCCACGTGGGCGCGGCGCTGATCGAATCGATGACCGGCATCCACATGATCCACGTGCCGTACAAGGGCGCGGCCCCGGCGCTGCAGGACGTGATGGGCGACCGCGTCGCGCTGTCGGTGGACATCATCACGTCGTCGCTCCCGCTGGTGCAGAGCGGCAAGCTCGTGCCGCTGGCCATCACCGGCAGCAAGCGTTCGCCCAAGTTGCCCGACGTGCCCACGGTGGCCGAGGCCGGCGTGCCCGGCTACGAGTTCGTGTCCTGGTACATGCTGCTGGCGCCAGCGAAGACGCCGAAGCCAGTGCTCGAGAAGGTCAATGCCGAGTTGCGCCGCATGGTGACGATGCCGGACTTCAAGGCCCGCATCGAAGACACCGGCGGCGAGGTCGCGAGCATGACGCTCAAGCAGTCGTCCGACTACCTCGATGCCGAGTTCGTGCGCTGGGGCAAGGTCGTCAAGGAACGAAACATCAAGGCGGACTGACCGCCCATCAGGAGACAGAACCGATGCGTGATTTTCAAGGCTACGGCCGCGACCTGCCTGCCTTTCGTTGGCCCGGCAATGCGGGCCTTGCCGTGTCCTTCGTCATGAACTTCGAGGAGGGCGCGGAGTTCTCCGTGGCCGATGGCGACGTGCGCAATGAAGGCGTGTACGAAGTGATCGATCCGCGCGCCGGTTGGGACCCGTGCATCGACAGCCACTTCGAGTACGGCACGCGAACCGCCTGGTGGCGCATCGCCGACACCTTCGATCGCTTCGATGCGCCCTTCACGCTCAGCAGCTGCGGCCGGGCCGTCGAACGCAGCCCATGGCTTGCGCAGGACGCGGTCGCACGCGGGCACGAAGTGTCGGCACATGGCTACCGCTGGCAGAGCCATGCGGACATGGGCATGGAGGAAGAAGAGGCGTTGATCCTCGCCAGCCTGGCGGCCATCACACAGGCGACGGGCCAGCGCCCCGTGGGCTGGCACACGCGCTCGGCCTGCACGCCGAACACGCGCGCGCTGCTGGTCAAGCATGGCTTCCTGTACGACAGCGATGCCTACAACGACGACACGCCGTATGTCGTGCCGGTGGACGGCCGGCGCCATCTGGTGCTGCCCTATGCCTTCGACACCAACGACATGCAGTTCCAGCACACGCAGCGCTTCGACACGGCCGCGAGCTTCGCAGAGTACGTGTGCGATGCGGCCGACTGGCTGGCGCGCGAGGGCGCGCACGCGCCGCGCATGCTGTCGGTGGGACTGCACCTGCGCATGATCGGCCGTCCGGCGCGCATGAAGGCGCTGGAGCAGATCCTGCAGCACCTGCGCACGAAGGAGGGGGTGTGGATCGCCACGCGCGCGCAGATCGCCCGCCACTGGCTGGCCGTGCATGGCGGGGCCTGAGGCCCGGCGACGGCCCTGGCGGTGCACTATATTGCGCGGATGATCCTGCAGGAAGAGTCCATTCATCGCGTGCTGTCGCAGGCCCTGCTCGCCGGGCGACTGGCGCCCGGCACCCAGCTGGTGGAGACGCGATTGGCGGCCGTGTTCGGCGTCACGCGCGAGCGCGTGCGCAAGGTGCTGCACCGGCTCGGCCACGAGCGGCTGCTCGATGTCGTGCCGAACCGCGGCTGCTTCGTCTCCAACCCGACGCTCGCGCAGGCGCGCGAGATCTACGACGCACGCCGCATCGTCGAAGGCGGCATCGTCGGCTGGCTGGCGGGGCGCATCGGCGTCGACCAGATCGCGGCCCTGCGCGCGCATGCCGAACGCGAGCATGCGGCGCTGCATGCGGGCGACCGGGCGCAGTCGATCCGGCTCTCCGGCGAATTCCACATGCTGCTGGCCGGCTTCACCGACAGCGCCTTCGTGATGCGCGAGCTGCAGGAGCTGGTCAGCCGCACCTCGATGCTGGTCGCTTTCTTCGAGCCCGCTGCCTCGTCGGAGTGCGCCTGCGAGGAGCACGACGAGATCCTCATGGCACTGCAGCAAGGCGACGCGGCGCGCGCGGTCAGGGCCATGCACGTGCACCTGTCGCTCATCGAAACCCGACTGCGGCCGCGCGTGGGCAGCGCCACGGTCCCCGATGCCGAGGCCGAGATCGCGCGCGCCTGGGCCGCCGCGCAGAACAGCAACGCCGAGACGGCATGAAACTGCTCGTCCTCAACCCCAACACGACGGTCGCGATGACCGACAAGGCGGTGGCCGAGGTGCGGCGGCTTGCGCCCGCGCACTGGGCGGTGCGCGGGGTCACTGCGGCCTCGGGTTGCGAGGTGATAGCCTCGCGCGCGAGCTTCGTGACCGGGGCATGGGCCGCGCTGCAAACGCTGCGTGCGCAGGACGACTGGGCCGATGCGGTGCTCCTGGCCTGCTTCGGCGATCCTGGCCTGGCCGCGCTGCGCGAAGTCGGTGCCGTGCCGATCATCGGCATGGCCGAGTCCGCATTGCGAGAGGCCGTCGCGCTGGGGCGGCCCTACCACCTCGTCACGGCCGGCGCCGCCTGGGACGCCATGCTGCGCGAAACCGTGCGCCTCGAAAGCGCCGAGGCGCTGCTCGACGGCATCACCGTGCTCGACAGCACCGGCCTGGCGATGTCGCGCGACCCGCAGCGCGCGCTGCGATTGCTGCAGGTCGTGCTCGACGGCCTGCAGCGGCGCGGCGCACCGACCTGCATCCTCGCCGGCACTGGCTTTGCCGGCATGGCCGAGGCGCTGCGTTACGACGGCGTGCTCATCGAGGGCCTCGGCGCCGCCGTACGCGCCGCGGCGCGCTGAAGGCAGCCACAGCGCAGCAGCGCGAACCCGCATGGTCCGCAGGTGTATGCGTGCCACGCGCGCCAGACAGGCCTACGATGGCGCCATGCGCTCCTTCGCGTCCTCCCTCGCCTGCGTTCTCGCGGAGCGGCTTCTCGCAAGCCGGTCTGCGGTGCGCCAGCGCGCGGAGCTTCGCCGCATGCCGGGCCGACGTGCTGCTGCACGCTTCTGAGCCCGGCGATCCCTTTCCCCCTTTTTCATCGCGCCACTGGATCACCGGGCACCCGCTGTCCCGGCGTTCGTCTTTTCCAGGAGCGTTCCTCATGACCCTAGATTCCACCGCGGTGCTCACCACACGCACCCTCACCGAACTCGACCACGCCCGGCTCACCAAGTACGCCGATGGCCTGCCGGCCAGCGCCATCCAGAGCGTGCTCGACAACGCCGAACTCGTCGCGCCCAGCGAGATCGCAGGTGACGTCGTCACGATGCGCTCGCGGGTGCAGGTCGTCGCGCCCACGGGCGACCGCGAGCGGCGCACGCTGACGCTGAGCTATCCCCTGGACGCCGACCCGTCCACCGGCTGCATCTCCGTCCTGTCGCCGGTCGGCACCGCGCTGCTCGGGCTGCGGGTGGGCGACATGGCGAACTGGGTGGCGCCCGACGGCTCGGGTGGGCAATTGCAGGTCGCGGCCATCGCCTACCAGCCGGAAGCCAGCGGCGAGCATCTGCTATAGATCGATTTCTCGATGCGCCTTCGGGCGGCAGGGGCTACTTGCGCTCCGCGATCGCCTTCTCGGCCTTCTCCACCAGCGCGTTGCCGATCGTCGGCTTCCACTTGGCGTAGACCGAGCGGGTCGCCTTGACGAAGGCCTCGCGCTCGGCCGGCGACAGCTGCGTCACGGTCACGCCCATGCCGGCAATGTCCTTGAGCACCGGCTTGTCGGCCTCGACCAGCCCCTTGCGCGCGATGGCGATCTCCTGCTTGCCCGCATCGATGGCGGCCTGTTTCACGATGGCCTGGTCGGCGGGCGTCCACGAGGCCCAGATCTCCTTGTTGACCACGAAGATCAGCGGGTCGGCGACGTAGCCCCAGGTGGTCACGAACTTCTGGCCGACGTTCTGCATCTTCAGCACGGTGAAGAGGAACAGCGGGTTCTCCTGGCCGTCGACCGCCCCGCTGGCCAGGGCGGGCTGCGCGTCGGCCCAACTCATCTGCGTCGGGTTGGCGCCGAGGGCGGTGAAGAGGTCGGCGAACAGCGGCGAGCCGACCACGCGGATCTTCATGCCCTTGAGGTCTTCGGGCGACTTGATGGGGCGCTTCGAATTGGTGATTTCGCGGTAGCCGTTTTCGCCCCAGGCCAGTGGCAGGACGCCCGCCTTGTCGATCACGCTGAACAGTTCCTTGCCGACTTCGCCTTGCGTGAGCGCGTCGATGGCCGCGTAGTCGGGCATCAGGAAGGGCATCGAGAACAGGTTGAGCTGCTTGACCTGCGGCGACCAGTTGATGGTCGAGCCCACGGCCATGTCGATCACGCCCTGGCGCAGCGCGCTGAACTCGCGGGTCTGGTCGCCCTGGATGAGCGACACGCCGGGGTAGAGCTTGATGTTGATGCGGCCCTGGGTGCGTTCCTTCACCAGGTCGGCCCATATCTTCCCGGCCTGGCCCCACGGTGTCGGCGGGCCGAGCACGAGGGACATCTTGTATTCGGGCTTGTAGGCGGCCTGCGCCATCGCGCCGGTGGCGAAGCCCATGGCCGTGGCGACGAGCGCGAGGCCGAGCAGGGTGCGGCGGAATTTCATTGGAGGTCTCCTATTTGTTTTCGAACACGAACTACGGATTGAATGTCGTCGGCGTGAGCCCGCCCCAGCCGCTGTCTTCTTGGCCGCATCTCAATACCCCAGCTTGGCCGGCAGCCACAGCGCCAACTGCGGCCACGCGATCACGGCCACCATCACCAGGAACATCGCGAACAGCATCCACCCGACCCAGCGCACGGTCTCTTCCATCCGCACGTTGGCGATGCGGCACGACACCATCAGGTTGACCGCGAGCGGCGGCGTGAACTGGCCCAGCGCCACCTTCAGCGTGAGGATCACGCCGAACCAGACCGGGTCCCATTTGTAGAACTGCACGATGGGCCAGAGCAGCGGTACGAAGATCAGGAAGATCGACACGCCGTCGAGGAACATGCCCACCGTGATGAGCATGACGATCAGCAGCGCCAGCACGCCGTATTCGCCCAGGCCCGAGTTGGTGATGGCCTTGGCCACTGGGTCGATCACGCCGAGCGTCGAGAGCGAGTACGCGAAGATGCCGGCCAGCGACACCACCAGCAGGATCACCGCCGACAACTCGCCCGCCTCGCGCAGGATGACGAACAGGTCGCGCACCTGGATCGTCCGGTAGATCACCATGCCGACGAACAGCCCGTAGAACACCGCGACCACCGCCGCCTCGGTCGGCGTGAACCAGCCCGCGCGCATGCCGCCGAGGATCAGCACCGGCGCGGCCAGGCCCCAGGTTGCTTCACGGAAGCTCTTCCAGAACTCGGGCCGCGGCATGCTGGCCTCGAGCGCGCCCATCTTGTGCTTGCGCGCCATCCACACGGCAGGAACGATCAGCGCCAACCCGGCCAGGATGCCCGGGATCATGCCGGCGGCGAACAGTGCCGGCACCGACGCACCGGGCACCAGCACCGAGTAGACGATGAAGGCCACCGAGGGCGGAATCAGGATGTCCGTCGCCGCCGCCGCGCCGACCACGCTGGCCGAGAAGGCGGGCGGGTAGCCGGCACGCGACATCGCCGCGATCATCACGGCCCCCACCGCGGCCGCATTCGCCGGGCCCGAACCCGAGATGCCGCCGAGGAACATCGCCACCAGGATCGCGACCATCGGCAGCATGCCCGGGCCGCGGCCGACGATGGCCACCGCGAAATTCACCAGCCGCAGCGCGACGCCCGAGCGGTCGAAGATGGAGCCGACCAGCACGAACATCGGGATTGCCAGCAGCGGGTACTTGCCCAGGCCGGCGTAGAAGTTCTGCGGCACGGCCAGCAGGCCGAACCATTGCGCATCCGCATTGGCGAGCGCGATGCAGGCCGCACCGGCCAGGCCCAGCGCCGCGCCGATCGGCACGCCGACCAGCATCAGCACCACGAAGGCGACGAAGAGCAGCGTGGCGATCATTCGGCGCCCCGGTCGTCGCGGCGGCCGCGCCGGATGAAGAGGCCGACGGCCCGCAGCGCAATCGCGGTCGACACGATCGGCAGCCAGATCGAATACCACCAGGCTGGCACGCCGATGCCCGGCGAGGTTTCCTCGAAGCGGTAGTCGTCCCACACCATGCGCACGCTGAGCGCGGCGATCAGCAGGAAGAGCGCCGCCACCAGCACTGCGCCGAACTGTGACAGCCGCCTGCGCCGTGCCATCGAACCGCTCTCGGAGAAGTACTCGATGCGGATGTGCCGGTCGCGCGCCACGGCGGCCGAACCCGCCACCATCGCCAGCAGGATCATCAGCACCACCGAGAACTCCTCGGTCCAGGCGAAGGAACTGCTGGTGAAGTAGCGCACCAGCACGTTGGCGAAGGTGATGCAGGCCAGCAGGCCCATGATGATGACGGTGGCCCAGTCCTCGATGGCGAGCGGGACCCGAACGGGTTCGTCGGCGGCGGGGAGGTCGGGTGGAAGGGGGCTGGTGGCGTCCAGCAGAGGGCCGGATTCGAGGGGAGAGGACATCGGGAGGGGTGCGAAAGCGGCAGGAGCGGGAGCGCGGATGAGCAAAGCTCGGGCGATCGTAGCCATCCGCAGCGATCCCTCCATCGGGGCTTACCTTAGGCCGGGCGCATCATCGGGGTCAGGCACAGTTTCTGCTGGCCTCTTTCCATGAACGATCACGCTCCTCACGCTCCTGCTTCCGCCGCTGATCTTGCGATCGATCCGCAACGTCTGTGGGATTCGCTCATGACGCTCGCCGAGATCGGTGCCACCGACAAGGGTGGTGTCTGCCGGCTCGCGCTGACCGACCTGGACCGGCAGGGCCGCGAACTCTTCGTCCGGTGGGCCGAGGCGGCCGGCTGCACGGTGCGCGTCGACGCCATCGGCAACCTGTTCGCACGCCGGCCCGGGCAGGACGATGACCTCCCGGCCGTGGCCACCGGCAGCCACATCGACACGCAACCCACCGGCGGCAAGTTCGACGGCAACTACGGCGTGCTCGCCGGCCTGGAGGTGTTGCGCACACTCAACGATGCGGGCGTGCGCACCCGCGCGCCGCTGGAGGTGTGCGTGTGGACCAACGAGGAAGGCTCGCGCTTCGTTCCGGTGATGATGGGGTCGGGCGTCTACGCGGGTGCCTTCACGCTCGACCATGCGCTGCAAGCCACCGATCGCGAAGGCGTCAGCGTGCAGGACGCACTGCAGGCCATCGGTTTTGCCGGCAAGGCACCGGCTTTCGTCGACGACGGCGCGCCGCGCTTTGGCGCCTACTTCGAGGCCCACATCGAACAGGGGCCGGTGCTGGAGGACGCCGATGTGCCGCTGGGCGTGGTGACCGGTGCGCTGGGCCAGCGCTGGTACGACGTGGTGGTGACTGGCCAGGAGGCGCATGCCGGCCCGACGCCGATGAAGCTGCGCCGCGACGCACTGCAGGCCGCCACCGGCCTGATGCAGGAGGTGCGCAAGATCGCCATGGACGAGCAGCCCAACGGCCGCGGCACCGTCGGCTATGTGCAGGTGCATCCCAATTCGCGCAACGTGATCCCCGGCCGCGTGACCTTCACGGTCGACCTGCGCCATGGCGACGACGATGGCCTGAGCCGCATGGATGCGCGCATCCGCGGCGCCTGCGCCTCGCTGCAGGCCAAAGGCGGCGTGACGGTGTCGATCGAGCAGACGGTCTACTTTCCGCCGGTGCGCTTTGCCGCGCCGCTGGTCAACGCGGTGCGCCTGGGTGCGCAGCGCGCCGGACTCTCGCACCAGGACATCGTGAGCGGCGCCGGGCACGACGCCGTGTACGTGGCGCGCGTGGCGCCTGCGGCCATGATCTTCGTCCCCTGCAAGGACGGCATTTCGCACAACGAGATCGAGGACGCCAAGCCCGAGCATCTGGCCGCCGGCGCGAACGTGCTCTTGCACGCCATGCTCGACCGGGCGGGCATCGCCGGCTGAGCCTGGTGATCGCGTGGTTACTTCACGCGCTGCTTTTCGAGCTTGCGTGCCAGCGTGCGACGGTGCATGCCCAGGCGCCGGGCGGTCTCCGAGATGTTGAAGCCGGTCTCCGCGAGGATCTCGTGGATGCGCTCCCACTCGAGCGTCTTGATCGAGGTTGAGCGGTTGGTCAGCGCGACGTCGGTGCTGCCTTCGACACGCGCGAAGGCAGCCTCGATGTCGTCGGTGTTCGATGGCTTGGCCAGGTAGTGGCAGGCGCCCAGCTTGATGGCCTCGACCGCGGTGGCGATGCTCGCAAAGCCGGTCAGCACCACGATCAGCATGTCCGGATCATGCGCGTGCAGCGCCTGGACGCAGGCCAGGCCCGAGGCGTCGCCGTTGAGCTTGAGGTCCACCACCGCGTAGCCTGGCGACTGCGAATGCAGCAGCGCCTGCACCTCCTCCAGGCTCGCGGCCAGCAGCACCTCGTAGTCGCGGCGCTCGAAGGAACGGCCGAGCGTGCGCGCGAAGGCGGCGTCGTCCTCGACGATGAGCAGAAGGCGCTCAGCTTCCATGGACTGCCTTTGCATGCGCTCGGAGGGTGTTGTCCACATCGTTCATCTCGTTGACCTCCTCGGCCGCGTCGTCGTCGTCTTCCTCTTCTTCCTCGAGCGTGATGGCCGCCAGCGGCAGCGTGATGGTGACCGTGGCGCCGCCCTCGGCGTTGTTGTGGGCGTTCACCGTGCCGCCGACGGTGCGCGCCACGTTGACCACCAGGAACAGGCCCAGCCCGCCGCCGGTGCGTCCCTTGCTCGACTGGTAGGGTTTACCGAACTCCTGGAGCATGGCAGGCGCGAAGCCCGGGCCGTTGTCGCTCACGCGCAGCACGAGATGGTCGGCGTTGCAGTGCACGTCCAGGCGGCTCGATTGCGGCGACGCCTCCAGCGCGTTGTCCAGCACGTTGCCGATCATCTGCTTGAGGGCGGAGTCCGACACCATCGGCAGGTCATCAACGATGCGGTTTTCGTAGATGAAGGTGCGCACTGGCCGTGTGCGGCGCCACTCTTCCACCAGGTCGTCAAGGAAGGTGCAGATCGTGGTCTTTTCCGATGACTCGCCGCGCGCCTCGCCCGCCGACAGCAGGATGCCGCTCAGGATGGTCTTGCAACGCTGCACTTGCGTTTGCATCTCTGCGACTTCTTCCAGCAGTTCCGGGTCGGAGCTGAAGTGAGGCAGGTGCCGCCAGTCGCCCAGGATCACCGCCAGCGTGGCCAGCGGCGTGCCCAGCTCGTGCGCAGCGCCCGACGCCAGCAGACCCATGCGCACGATGTGCTCCTCTTCGGCCGCGCGCTGGCGCAGATCGGCCAGGCGTGCATCGCGCACGCGCAGGTTGTGGTTGATGCGGCTGATGAAGGTCACCAGCAGCGCCGCGTTGAGCGCAAAGCAGATCAGCATGCCCTGGATGTAGGGACTCGACAGGCCGCGGTTGTGGTCCGGCGGCAGCGCCAGCGGCTGGCCGACCAGCGCCAGGCCGGCAAAGCACAGCGTGGTGACGCCCACCATGATGCGGGTCGAGGCGGGCTGCAGCAGGATCGCACCCAGGATGACCTGCAGCAGATAGAGAAAGACGAAGGGATTGGTGGCGCCGCCACTCAGATACAGCTGCGCGGTGAGCATGCCGACGTCGACCAGCAGCGCGAGGAACAGCTCGCCATTGGTGATCTCCCGGCGCTTGCGCCAGCGCAGCAGGCTGGCGATGTTGAACACCACCAGGCATGCGAGCACGCCCAGCATGTGTTCCAGCGGCAAACGGATGCCGAATCCGTAGTGCACCACCTCGATGGTCACGATCTGACCGACCACGGCGAGCCAGCGCAGCTGGATCAGCTGCTGCATGTTCTTGCGCCCGGTGGCATCGTCGAGCCGCGCGATGGCGCGCGGGGCCGGCGGCCGCTGCTGCATGGCGGCGGCGGAGTCGGGTGTTCGGGAAGGCTGGAGGTCGGGGGTCATCAGACCCCATTGTCTCCAATGCGCGAAGTCCGGGTGTGGCGACCTTCGCGCCAGGCGTACCAGGCCGCACCCGCGACCATCAGCGCCAGCGCATACCAGGTGATCGCATAGACCAGGTGGCTGTTGGCGAAGGTGATGACGGTGAGCCCGGGTGCCGGCCACGTTTGCGTGCCAGCGGGTGCCGCCCGGCCGGGGTCGGACTGTGCGTCGATGAAGAAGGGCGCCACCGGACCGACACCGCGCACCGTGGCCATGGCCTGCACGTCGCGCGAATACCAGCGCTCTTCGGCCGGCGCGTTCTTGCGCAGGAAGCCGCCGCCTGGCTCGCTCAGGCGCAGCAGGCCTGTGACGGTGACGGGACCGGCCGGTGCGGCCTCGCCGCGCGCGCCAGGTGCACGCACTTCCGGTGCGACGAAGCCGCGGTTGATCATGACCGTGGTGCCGTCAGCCTGCCGCAGCGGCGTCAGCACCCAGAAGCCGGCGCCGAGTTCGGTCACCGCCTGAACCAGCGTCTCCTTGTCGTTGAGGAGCGTTCCTGTGACCTGCACGCGGCGGTACTCGTCGTCGGCCCTGTTGAGTTGTGACCACTGGGCCGCTGCAGGCGCGGGCACTGGCGCCGCATGCACCCGCGCGTCGACGCGTGCGATCAGGTCGAGCTTCCAGGCGCGGCGTTCGACCTGCCAGGTGCCCAGTGCCAGGAAGCCCGTGAACATCAGCAGGGCACACGCCATCAAAAAGGCCCGCGAGCCCGCTGAGCGGGGCCGCGGGCCAGTGGCCTTGGAAGAAGCCGCTGCCATGGTCAAGGCATGTTCTTCATTTCGTGCGGGGACATGGGCATCATGTTGTGGTTGAGGTGGTACATCACCCACAGCGAGCCACTCAGCGTGATCACCACCAACATGATGGTGAAGATCAGCGCCAGCATGTTCCAGCCGCCTTCGGACTTGGTGTTCATGTGCAGGAAATAGATCATGTGGACCACGATCTGCACCGCAGCGAAAGCCAGCACGACGATCGAGGTCATGGCCGGCTTGTCGAAGACCTTGCCCATCACCAGCCAGAAGGGGATGGCCGTGAGGATGACCGACAGGACGAAGCCGATCGCATAACCCTTGAAAGTGCTGTGGCTGGCGCCATCGGCATGGTCGTCGTGGTCATCATGACCGTGCGCGCCATGCGCATCGTTCGAGGAGGGGGTGTGCAGTGCGCTCATTTACAGCGATCCCATCAGATAGACGAAAGTGAAGACGCCGATCCAGACCACGTCCAGAAAGTGCCAGAACATCGACAGGCACATCAGGCGCCGGCGGTTGGCGGCGATCAGGCCGCCGCGCGAGACCTGGACCATCAGCGTGACCAGCCAGATGATGCCGAAGCTCACGTGCAGGCCGTGGGTGCCGACCAGCGCAAAGAACGCCGACAGGAACGCGCTGCGCTGCGGGCCGGCGCCCTCGTGGATCAGGTGGTGGAATTCGTAGAGTTCGAGGCCGATGAAGGCCAGGCCGAACAGGCCGGTGATACCCAGCCAGATCAGCACCGGACGCACGCGCTTCTTCTGCATTTCGAGGATCGCGAAGCCGTAGGTGATCGACGACAGCAGCAGCATGGACGTGTTGACGGCCACCAGCGGCAGATCAAACAGGTCGGCACCCGAAGGGCCGGCCGCATAGCTGCGGCCCAGCACCGCATACACCGCGAACAGGCAGGCGAAGATGAGGCAGTCGCTCATCAGGTAGAGCCAGAAGCCCAGCAGCGTGCCGTTCTCCGGATGGTGCTCGGTGGTTTCGTAGAAGCGCAGGTTGTCGGGCGCGTTCACCGCGACATGGGGCGTAGAGAGGGACATGGCGTTATCAGGCGTGGCTCGCCAGGAGGCGGGTGCGATCGGCTTCGGTACGGACGACCTCGTCGGCGGAGATGTGGTAGTCGCGCTTGTAGTTGAAGGTGTGGATGATCGTCACGGCCACCAGCGTCACGAAGGACAGGGCAGCCAGGACCCACATCTGCCAGATCAGCGTGAAGCCGACGGCAGTGCTCAGGCCCGCCAGCACGATGCCGGCCCAGGTGTTCTTGGGCATGTGAATGGCGATGAAACCTTCCACCGGACGCACGTAACCGCGGCGTTTCATGTCCGACCAGGCGTCGTTGTCGTGCACGCGCGGCGTGAAGGCGAAGTTGTAGGCCGGTGGTGGCGACGAGGTCGACCACTCCAGCGTGCGGCCACCCCATGGGTCGCCGGTGTGGTCGCGCAGCGACTCGCGGCGAATGAAGCTCACCACCAGCTGGATCAGGAACGAGCCGATGCCCAGCGCGATCAGCACGGCACCGAAGGCGGCGATCTGGAACCAGATCTGCAGCGAAGGATCGGTGAAGTGGCTCATGCGGCGGGTCACGCCCATCATGCCCAGCACGTACAGCGGCATGAAGGCCAGGTAGAAGCCCACCAGCCAGAACCAGAACGAGCACTTGCCCCAGAACGGGTCGAGTTTGTAGCCGAAGGCCTTCGGGAACCAGTAGGTGATGCCGGCCATGAGGCCGAACAGCACGCCGCCGATGATCACGTTGTGGAAGTGGGCGATCAGGAACAGGCTGTTGTGCAGCACGAAGTCGGCGGGCGGCACGGCCAGCAGCACGCCGGTCATGCCACCGATCACGAAGGTGACCATGAAGCCGATGGTCCAGAGCATGGGCACTTCGAACTTGATGCGGCCGCGGTACATCGTGAACAGCCAGTTGAAGATCTTCGCGCCGGTCGGAATCGAGATGATCATGGTCGTGATGCCGAAGAACGAGTTCACGCTCGCCCCGGAACCCATCGTGAAGAAGTGGTGCAGCCACACCAGGTACGACAGGATGGTGATCACGACAGTGGCGTACACCATCGACGCGTAGCCGAACAGGCGCTTGCGCGAGAAGGTCGAGACGATCTCGGAGAACACGCCGAACACCGGCAGCACCAGGATGTACACCTCGGGGTGGCCCCAGATCCAGATCAGGTTCACGTACATCATCGCGTTGCCGCCGAAGTCGTTCGTGAAGAAGTTGGTGCCGACGTAGCGGTCGAGCGACAGCAGGGCGAGCACGGCGGTCAGCACCGGGAAGGCGGCGACGATCAGCACGTTGGTGCACAGGGCGGTCCAGGTGAAGATGGGCATCTTCATCAGGCCCATGCCCGGTGCGCGCATCTTGACGATGGTCGCGATCAGGTTCACGCCCGACAGCAGTGTGCCCACCCCCGCAATCTGCAGCGACCAGATGTAGTAGTCGACCCCCACGTCAGGGCTGTAGAGAATGCCCGACAGCGGCGGGTACGCCAGCCAGCCCGTGCGTGCGAACTCGCCCACGAACAGCGACATCATCACCAGCACGGCCCCGCTGGCGGTCATCCAGAAACTGAAGTTGTTCAGGAACGGGAAGGCCACGTCGCGTGCGCCGATTTGCAGCGGCACCACGAAGTTCATGAGGCCGGTGACCAGCGGCATTGCCACGAAGAAGATCATGATCACGCCGTGGGCGGTGAAGATCTGGTCGTAGTGGTGCGGCGGCAGGAAGCCGGCGTTGTCGCCGAAGGCGATGGCCTGCTGCGCCCGCATCATGAGGGCGTCGGCAAAGCCGCGCAGCAGCATGACCAGGCCCAGGATGACATACATGATGCCGATCTTCTTGTGATCGATGCTGGTGAACCATTCGCGCCACAGGTAGCCCCAGAGCTTGAAGTAGGTCAACGCGCCGACGACCGCCAGCCCGCCGATGGCGACCATTGCAAAGGTCAACAGCAGGATGGGTTCATGGAGCGGTATCGCCTCCCATGTGAGGCGGCCGAAGATGAGCTTCGTCAGGTCGAGATGTTCGAACATCGTGGGTCCGGATGGCAGAAAGATGAAGTGGCGCGTGCTGCGGCGCCTCGAAGAACAGCGTGAGGGATACGGAGTGGCTTTACATCGGGCGCTCGGCCGGTGGCACGAACGCGTCGACCGGATCGTTCACGGAGCACATGGCGCCCACGTAGCTGCGGCCGGCACGCTCGGTCAGGTCCAGCCGGGCGCGGGTGGCCGCATCCAGCGTGGTCACGTTGTAGGCGCCGGGCACACCCAGGCCGCCGGTGGCGTCGATGGCCATCATGTCCTTCATGCACATCTTGTTGTTCTCGACGCAGCGGTTGAGGATGGCGTCGTACAGGCCGGGTGCCACGTTCGCGTAGCGGCGAACCGGGTCGCGCTCGCTGGGCTGTTCGAGCTTCAGGTAGGCGTCACGGCTGAGCGTTTCGCCGCCGGTCTTGGTCTTCTGGACCCAGTTGTCGAAGTCGCCGTTGTTCAGGCCATGGAACTTGAAGCGCATGCCAGAGAAGCCGGCGCCGCTGAAGTTGGCCGAGAAGCCTTCGAACTCACCGGGCTTGTTGATGACCGCATTCAGCTTGGTTTCCATGCCGGGCATGGCGTAGATCTGTCCGGCCAGCGCGGGGATGAAGAAGGAATTCATCACCGAGGAAGAGGTGATCTTGAACAGGATCGGGCGATCGACCGGCGCGGCGATCTCGTTGACCGTCGCAATGCCCTGTTCCGGGTAGAAGAACAGCCACTTCCAGTCCAGCGCCACGACCTCGATCACCAGCGGCTTGGTTTCGGCCGGAATCGGCCGGTTGGCGTCCAGGCGGGAAAGCGGGCGGTACGGATCGAGCGTGTGCGTGCTGATCCAGGTCAACGCGCCCAGCGCGATGATGATCAGCAGGGGCGCGGCCCAGATCACGAGTTCCAGCTGCGTGGAGTGGTCCCAGTCGGGGTCGTAGTCGGTGCGGTTGTCGGCGTTGGACTGCCGATAGCGCCACGCGAACAGCAACGTCAGCGCGATCACCGGCACGATGATCAGCAGCATCAGGCCCGTGGAGATGAAGATCAGGTCACGCTGCTGGGTGGCGATGTCGCCGGAAGGGTTGACCAGCACTGCGTTGCAGCCCGCCAGCAGCCCGATGGCTGGGAGCAGAAGCAGCCCGCGAAGGTTCTTGAGGTTTGGCATTCCGGACGAAAAAGAAGCGTGGGTTAGGGAAGGTACTGAATCTATGACGAAAGATCGCTGATGGCGAGTGGGCGTTTTGTCCTATGCTGATGCTTCATCACTCGTGTGACCCTGCGATGTACGTTTGACCCCTGATCCGGATCCATCCAAGAGCAAGCCCTATGTCAACTCTCGCCCACCCCCACACAGAACCGTCGTCCGACCGCATGGAAGAGGATCTGCGCCGTCTATCGGCCGATGATGCGACCATCGCCCCCAGCGAGATCGCCGTCGGCGTGATCATCGGCCGGGCCTCCGAGTATTTCGACTTCTTCGTCTACGGCATCGCGTCGGTGCTGGTTTTTCCGGCCATCTTCTTCCCCTTCGCGGAACGGCTGGAAGGCACGCTCTATTCCTTCGCTATTTTCGCGCTGGCCTTCATCGCCCGACCGATTGGCACCATCAGCTTCATGGCCATCCAGACGCGTTGGGGGCGGGGGGTCAAGCTGACCATGTCATTGTTCCTGCTGGGCATCTCCACCGCAGGCATGGCATTTTTACCGAACTATGCCAGCCTGGGCGAGACGTCCATCGTCCTGCTCGCGGTGCTCCGTTTTTTCCAGGGGATCGCGCTGGGCGGTTCCTGGGATGGCCTGCCGTCGCTGCTGGCGTTGAGCGCCCCGCCCAAGCGCCGTGGCTGGTACGCCATGATCCCGCAGCTGGGTGCGCCCATCGGCTTCATGATCGCCAGCGGCCTCTTCCTCTACCTCCATGCCAACCTGCCGACGGCGGACTTCCTCGACTGGGGCTGGCGCTACACCTTCTACGTGGCCTTCGCGATCAATGTGGTGGCGCTGTTCGCGCGCCTGCGCCTGGTGGTGACCGACGAATACGAACGCCTGCTCAAGCAGCGTGAGCTCGAACCGGCGCCTGTCGGCGAAATGGTCCGCTCGCGCAGTGGCAGCAACATGTTGATCGGCGCTTTTGCGGCGCTCGCCAGCTACGCGCTGTTCCATGTGGTGACCGTCTTCCCGCTCTCGTGGATCACCCTGAATTCGACCCAGCCGGTGAATGACGTGCTGGTGGTGCAGATGATCGGTGCCGCCATCGCCATCTTCGGCGTGATGGCCTCCGGACGCATCGCAGACCGCATTGGCCGCCGCAGCACCCTGGGGAGCGTGGCGGTGGCGATTGCTGTTTTCAGCATCTGTGCGCCGCTGCTGCTCGACGGCGGGATCGTTGGCCAGGACATCTTCATTCTGGTGGGCTTCGCACTGCTGGGTCTGTCGTATGGCCAGGCCGCCGGCGCGGTCAGCTCGAATTTTGCACCGCGGTACCGCTACACCGGCGCTGCCCTGACGTCCGACCTCGCCTGGCTCATCGGCGCGGCGTTCGCTCCGCTGGTCGCCCTTGGCCTGTCGTCGCACTTCGGGCTGATTGCTGTGAGTGGGTACTTGCTGTCCGGCGCGCTGTGCACCCTGATCGCCTTGCGCGTGAACCGGGCGCTCGAAATCCGCGGCTGACCCATCCCTTCCTGCAGCGGGCCGCGCACGCGGCCTGCCACCCACAAAGCGCCTCTTCCGAGAGGCGCTTTTTTTCGGGAAAATAGTTTCAGTTCGCAGGCTGCATTGGCCTGTTGTCCGACATGGCGCGGTCTTGGAGCTTCACTACCCTGACGAACAATTGAAAGCGCTGCGGGTGGCGCAGGTCCGCAGATGACCTGCCTTTCCCGAAGAGACAAGCAAACATGCTCCGGGACCCTTGATGACGATTCCTGTCTTTCTCGTCGAAGACAACCAGATCATTCGCGCGAACCTCATCGACACGCTCGGTGAACTCGTCGGCATGCAGTTCGTGGGTCATGCGGACAATGCGGCTGATGCGATCGACTGGCTGGTGCACCAGCCGCAGGCGTGGGCCATCCTGATCGTTGACCTCTTTCTGAAAACCGGCAATGGACTTGCCGTGCTCACGGCATGCCGTCAGCGCGACGCCAAGCAGAGAGTCATCGTGCTGAGCAACTACGCGACGCCCGAGATGCGCAAGCGCTGCGCGGCCGCCGGTGCCGACGCGGTGTTCGACAAGTCGACGGAAATCGACGCGCTCATCGATTACTGCCTCCAGACAGCCCAGGAACGCTCTCGCGGTTGAGCAGTTCGGCGGCGTCCGTCAGCCCTGGGCGATCACGCCGATGCGCTCGGCGCACCGGATCAATGACCGGTCCGAGCCGGCCGGTCCCAGCAGCGACAGCCCCAGCGGTGCCCCTTCGCGTGCAGCCAGCGGCATCGACAGCTGTGGCATGCCCGCAAGACCTGCCACGCACAGCATGCGGATGGCGCGGTTGCGGTAGTCCTCCAGGCTGGCTTCGGGCGTGCTGCGCAGCGGTGCGATGTCGGGCATGCTCGGCATCAGCAGCACGCCATCGCTGCCCAGAAGCGCTGCCAGCTGCGCCCGAAATGCGAGGCGGAAGGCGCGCGCTGCGATCACCTGGGCGTCGGTGACGGTGCGCGACCACGCGAAGCGCTCGGCCACGCCCGGCCCGAGCGGCGGCGCGTAGCGCTCGATGACCGGGCCGTCGGTCAACCAGGCTTCGCGGCCTTGCAGGTAGCGAAAGTGCCAGTACATGGCGTCCCAGGATTCGAGGGCGACAGTGTCCACTGGCGCTGCATCGCCCAGCACCGCCTGCACGTGCCGCGTGGCGCCCTCGAGGGCCTGGACCACCGGCGCGTCGAGCATCGCCCAGAGGTCGCTGGGCCACAACAGCCGCACCCGGTCGGGCAGCGGCGCAGGGTCGGCGTCGAGCAGCACGTCGGCCACGCGCGCGAAAGTGGCGATGTCGCGCGCAAACCAGCCGCAGGTGTCCAGGCTGGGCGCCAGGTCGAGCGCGCCTTCGAGGCTGACGCGGCCGTGCGTCGGCCGCAAGCCGTACAGCCCGCAGTGGTTGGCCGGCGCGCGCACCGAGCCACCGGTGTCGGTGCCCAGCGCAACGTCGCACAAGCCCCACGACACGGCTGCGGCCGAGCCCGACGACGAGCCGCCCGTGATGCGATCGGGCGCGGCGCCGTTGAGTGGTGCGCCGAAGTGCGCGTTGTTGCCGTTCATGGAAAAGGCGAACTCGTCGGTCACGGTCTTGCCCGAGAACTGGGCGCCGGCGTCAAGCAGCTTCTGCACCGTCGGTGCCGTCTGCGTCTTGATGCCCGACATCGCCAGCACGATCGGGCTGCCCCCGCCGGTCGGATAGCCGGCCACGTCGAACAGGTCCTTCACGCCAAAGTGCAGGTCGGCCAGCAGGCCGGTCGGGGCGCTCTTCACGGGCACGTCGGGGTAGGGGACGAAGGCGTGGGCGGGGTCGTGCAGGTGCATGGGGGGGTCGACGGAAGCGGAGGGCCAGACTGTGCGCTCAGGCGGCCTGGGAGATGGCATGTGGGGGATGCGCGGGATGGGGTGGGGGCACCAGCGCAGCAGCGTCCTGCGTACGGATGCAGCGCGCCTGATGCCCCGGTGACACCTCGACCGCCGGCGGTTGCGCCGCGCGGCAGGCGTCGACGGCGAGCGTGCAGCGCGCGGCGAAGGCGCAACCCGACGGCAATGCTGACAGGTCGGGCGGCGAGCCGCCAATGGTCTCCAGCCGCATCCCCCGCGTCATCGCGCCGTGCGCGCGGCTCTTGAGCAGTGCGATGGTGTACGGGTGCCGTGGCGAAAGGATCAGGTCGCGGGCCGTGCCTTCCTCGACGATGCGCCCGGCGTACATCACGGCGATGCGGTCGGCCACCTCGACGGCCGCGCCGATGTCGTGCGTCACGAAGATCACCGACAGCCCGAGGTCGCGCTGCAGCTCGCGCAGCAGCAGCAGAATCTGGATCTGCACCGTGGCGTCGAGCGCGGTGGTGGGCTCGTCGGCCAGCAGCACCTTCGGGTTGCAGGCCAGCGCCAGCGCGATCATCGCGCGCTGCCGCATGCCGCCGGACATCTCGTGCGGGTAGGCGGCGAGGCGCCGTTCGGGGCTGGGAATGCGCACTTTCTCGAACAGCGCCAGGGCGCGGCCCTTGGCTTCCGAGTGACTCACGCCTTCGTGGCGGCGGATGGCTTCGACGATCTGCGCGCCGACCGTGTAGACCGGGTCGAGCGCCAGCAGCGGCTCCTGGAAGATCATCGCGACCTCTTTGCCGCGCAGGTCCGCCAGCGTGCGCGCGTTCATGCCGAGCACGTCCTTGCCGTTGACTTCGAGCTTGCCGGTGATGCGCGTGTTGCGCTCGGGGTGCAGCCGCATCACAGTGCGCAGCGTCACGCTCTTGCCCGAGCCCGATTCGCCGATCAGCGCGACCACCTCGCCCTGGCGCAGTTGCAGGTCGACGCCGTTGACGGCCTCGATGCGCTTGCCCGGCGCGAGGAAGTTGACGCGCAGGTCCTTCAGTTCGACGGCGAACTCAGGCATGGGCCACCTCCGCGAGGCTGTCGGCGAGGTCGGGGAAGTCCGGCGGTGGTACGTAACCCGAGCCCGGTTGCCAGCGCAGGCAGGCCGCGCCGTGGCCGGCGGCCGTCTCGATGAAGTCCGGCTGCGTCTGGCTGCACACCGGTTGCGCGAAGGCGCAGCGCGTATGGAAGCGGCAGCCGGGTGGCGGGTCGATCGGGTTCGGCGGGTCGCCCGACAGCGGTGCCTCGGTGGTGCGCTGCATCGGGTCGCCGCTGGGCATCGAGCGCAGCAGCGCGCGCGTGTAGGGGTGGCGCGGTGCATCGAACACCTGCGCCGCCGTGCCGACCTCGACCACCTGGCCGAGGTACATCACCAGCACGCGGTCCGACATGTAGCGCACCACGTGCAGGTCGTGGCTGATGAAGAGGTAGGTCAGCCCGAAGTCGCGTTTCAAGTCTTCGAGCAGGTTGAGCACCTGCGCCTCGACCGACTTGTCGAGCGCCGATACGGCCTCGTCGAGGATCACCAGCCGTGGCTCGAGGGCCAGGGCGCGTGCGATGTTCACGCGCTGGCGCTGGCCGCCCGAAAGTTCATGCGGATAGCGTCCCGCGAAACGCGCGGGCTCCAGGCCGACGCGCGCGAGCAGGTCGTGCGCGCGATTGAGCGCGTCGCGCGACGACACGCCGTGCACCGTCGGGCCGAAGGCGACCGAATCCTCGATCGTCATGCGTGGGTTGAGCGACGAATAACTGTCCTGGAACACCATCTGCGTCTGGCGGCGGAAGTCGCGCAGCGGCAGGTCGCGCGCGCCGACGGTGGCGCCGTCGAACACCAGCTCTCCGCTGTCCTGCACGATGAGCTGCATCAAGAGGCGCGCAGTGGTCGACTTGCCGCAGCCCGATTCGCCGACCACGCCGAGCGTCTCGCCCTTGCGGATCTCGAAGCTCACGCCGTCGACGGCGCGCACCGCCGACTTCGGGCCGAAGCCCAGGCCCGCGCGCTTGAGCGGGAAGTGTTTCTTCAGGTTCTGCACGCGCATCAGCGGCTGGCGCGGGCCGCCGACGTCGCGCGGGTCTTCGAGCACGGATGCATTCGTGGTGATGGCATTCATTGCTTGACCTCCATCGCGTTGCGCAGGCCATCGGCCAGCATGTTGAACGACACCGAAGTCACGAAGATCAGTACGCCCGGCAGCGCGGCGATCAGCGGCTGGCTGTAGATGGCGGTGCGAAGCGTATTGAGCATCAGGCCCCACTCGGGCTGCGGCGGTTTCACGCCCAGGCCGAGGAAGGACAGGCCCGAGGCCAGGATCATCGACACGGAGATCAGGCTGGTCGAATACACGAAGATCGGCCCGATCACGTTGCCGAAGACATGGCGCCGCACGATGGTCAGTGCCGGCGCCCCCGACGCGCGGGCCGCGTCGACGTAGTCGCTGCGCCGAACCTGCGTGGTCACGCTCTCGGCGATGCGCGCGATCTGCGGCACGAACACCACCGTCAGCGAAATCAGCGCGTTGGTGATGCCCGCGCCCAGCGCGCCCGACAGCGCGATGGCCAGCAGCACCGATGGAAAGGCGTAGAGCACGTCGATGCAGCGCATGATCACGGTGTTGACCTTGCCGCCCGCGTAGCCCGCAAGGATGCCCAGTGCGCTGCCGATCACGAAAGCCATGATCACCGGTGCGATGCCCATGAAGAGCGAGAGCCGCCCGCCGAGCATCAGGCGCGAGAGCAGGTCGCGGCCCAGCTCGTCGGAGCCCAGCGGAAAGCCCGGCGTGCCCACCGGCCGCAGCCGCTTGAACATCGAGGTGGCAAAAGGGTCGGCCGGCATGATCCACGGCGCGAAGATCGCGACGAGGATCAGCAGCAGGATGATGGCCGCGGCCGTCATGGCGACCGGGTTGCGCACCAGGCGGCGCAGCACATTGGCGCCGTGGCTGCGCGAGCGCACGGCGTGCAGGGGCGCCGACGGCGGCGTTCCGGCAGCGAGCGCGGTGGCTGTGGTCGTTGACATGGTCAGGCCCTTTCGATGCGGGGGTCGAACAGGGTTTGCAAGACGTCGACGATCAGGTTCAGCCCGACGAAGAACAGCGCCAGCACCAGGATCGTCCCCTGCAGCAGCGGCAGGTCGCGTTGGAAGATCGCCTGGTTCAGCAGGAAGCCGGTACCCGGCCACGAGAACACGGTCTCGATCAGGATCGAGCCTCCCAGCAGGTAGCCCAGTTGCAGACCCATCACCGCGAGCGCGGTCGGCGCGCAGTTCTTCACCACGTGCCTGAACACACCGAAGTCGCCCAGGCCGCGCGCACGCAGGCCGATCACGAACTCCTGCGACAGGATGTCGGCCACCAGCGCGCGTACCGTGCGCGCGACGATGCCCATCGGGATGAAGGACATGGTGACGGCGGGCAGGATCAGGTACTTGACGTGTTCCACGTCCCACTTCCACAGGCCCGAGCCGTCGGGCCCGGCGCCGGTGGCGGGCAGCCACATCAGCTTGGCCGAGAAGATGATGACCAGCACCATGCCGAGCCAGTAGTGCGGCAGGCTGACACCGATGACCGAGATGAACGACGCCGCGCGGTCCATCCACGAGTTACGGAAGTACCCTGCGACGAAACCGAAGAGCGAGCCGAAGGCGAAGCCGATCAGCGTGGCCAGCGCGGCCAGCATGAAGGTGTTGCCCACGGCCTTGAAGACTTCCTGCGTCACCGGCCGCGCCGTGGCGATCGAGGTGCCCAGGTCGCCGTGCAGCGCGCGCCAGATCCACTGCGCGAACTGCACCGGCCAGGGCCGGTCGAAGCCATAGAGCTTCATCATTTGCTGCTGCAGATCGACCGAGGCATCGGCCGGCAGGATCGACACCAGCGGGTCGCCCGGCGCGATATGCACCAGCATGAAGCACAGGAAGGACACGCCCAGCATGATGGGCAGCGCGTAGCCGATGCGGCGCAGGAGATAAATCATTGCTCCCCCCCAGTCTTCGCGCACTGCGTGTCGCTACGCCAACCCCCTGCCGGGGGCACCACCGGCGGCCTGGCAAAGCCAGTTCCGCGGTGGTTCTGGAATGGGCCGGTCATCTGCTTCGTAGCGTGTTGCAGCTTCAATCCATGCTCATGGTTGCCAAGTCGATGAACCAGCTTTGCGGTTGGACGACGCCCTTGATCTTCGGCGACAGGGCGCGCGGGCCGACGTCGTGGGCGACGAAGAGGAACGGTGCCTCGTCGATGATGCGTGCCTGCAGCGTGGCCAGGGCTGCGTCGCGCTGCTTGTCGTCGAAGGTGGTGCGGGCCTTGTCGACGAGCGCATCGACTTCCGGGTTGCTGAAGTAGCCCCAGTTGTTCGACACTGGCGGGAAGGCCTTGGTGCTCACGAAGCGGACCATCGCGAAGAACGGGTCCATCGTCGCCGCGCTCACGTTGGTGGCATGCGCGCCATGGGCGCCCGGGTCCTTCGCGCCCAGACGCCAGCTGGAGAACAGCGTGTTCCATTCGACCACGTCGAACTGCACGTCGAAGAAGCATTCCTTCAAGCTCTGCTGGATGAACTCGTTCATCGGCAGCGGCTGCATCTGGCCCGAGCCCGACGCCGAGGTCTGCACCTTCACCTTGACCGGCTTGGCGGCCGAGTAGCCGGCTTCGGTCATCAGCTTCTTGGCTTCGGTTGGGTCGTACTTGATCTGGAACTTGGGATTGCCGCGCCACGGGTTGCCGGGTTCGGCCACGCCGGTCGCCTCGACCATCAGGCCGCCCAGCAGTTCCTTGAGCGCGGTGCGGTTCAGGCACAGGTTGGCGGCATAGCGGACTTTCTTGTCGGCGAAGGGCGAGTCCGGCAGCATCGAGAACTGCCACGGCCACAGATGCGGCTGCAGGTTCTGGTAGAGCTTGAAGCCACGTGCCTTGATCGCATCAAGCGCGTCGGGCGAGGGCGCCTCGATCCAGTCGACCTGGCCCGACAGCAGCGCGGCGGTGCGCGACGAGGCTTCGGGCAGTGGCAGCAGCACGACGCGGTCGATCTTGGGGCGGCGCTTGGCGTCCCAGTAGTCGGGGTTCTTGACGATTTCCAGGCGCTCACGCGGCACGAACTTCGAGGCCTTGAACGGGCCGGTTCCCGAGTAGTCGGCGGCGAATGCGGTCCAGGCAGCCTTGCTGCGCTCGGCCTTGTCGGTCACGCTCGCGGGCACGGCGGCCAGCTTCTTCTCCCACTGCACGGGCGACGCCATGAACAGGTTGGTCAGGTTGATCGGCAGGAACGAATCGGGTTCGGACGTGGTGAGCTCGACCGTCAGGTCGTCGATCTTGCGCGCGGTGCGCAGCGTGGGCATGCGCGAGGCGGTCACGCCGATCTGGGCCGGATCGAATTGCGGCGCATCCTTGCGCAGCACCTTGTCGACGTTCCAGACCACCGCGTCCGCGTTGAAGGGCGATCCGTCGTGGAACTTGACGCCCGGACGCAGCTTGAAGATCCACTTGGTGCGGTCGTTCGCGTCGACGGCCCACGACACGGCCAGATCGGGAATCACCACACTGGCCTTGGTGGCCGAGCTCAGGTCCCATTGCGTCAGGCTGTCGTACATCGGAATGCCGGTGAAGCGGTTGCCTTCATAGCCCTGGTCGGGCTGGCCCGAGGTGCGGGGAATGTCCCCGGCGGTCATGGCGATGCGCATCACCTTCTCCTGCGCGAGCACGGCGGTGCTGGCCAGCGAGAGCCCTGCGACCAGCAGGGCGCCGGTGCGCGCGCCCAGGCGTGGCATGGGCAGGGACAGCAGCGAACGGAGCTTCTTCATTGGGAGGTTGACCTGTGAGTTGCGGGTGTGTGCTTTCAAAGCAATTGACATGCCAATCAATCGCACCTCTTGCAATCTCTGCCCGGGGCGCACCCGCCCCACGCCGCTCGAAGCCGCGCTTCAGGCCGTGCTGTCCATGCCGGGCAGCAGGGCTTCGAAGACGACGCGTGCCGGGCCCCTCGCGTTGGGGTCGCCGACGGCCAGGCCGAGCTGCCGCCACAGCGCTGGCGCGAGCGGGCGCACGACGATGCCGGAGTTCGGGGCCGGTTGCTGCGATTCCTTGGGCAGCAGGGCTGCGCCGTAGCCGGCCGCGACCAGGGTCCGAATGGCGTCGTTGTAGTTGAGCTCGATGCACGGCCTGCAGTGCACGCCCGCTGCCGCAAACCATTCGGCCGTCAGCCGGTACAGGCGCGTGGATGCGTCGTTCATGATCAGCGGCCGTTCTGCCAGCCACTGGGGCGTCAACCGCCGGGGTGCCTTCCAGCTGGCCGGCAGGTACGCGAGCACGGGTTCGCGTCGCAGCGGCGTCACATGCACGCCGCGCACGGGCGACTGGGGCAGCGCGACCACGGCCAGGTCCAGGCTGCCCGCCGCAAGCCGCGCCATGCTTTCGTTGGATGTCAGCACCTGCACATTGACATCGACACCCGGGTGGTTGCGCGCCAGGCGTTCGAGCGCGGGCGGCAGCAGGTGCGCAATCACGCCCGTCGAGGCACCCACGCGCACGCGGCCAGTCTGGCCTGCGAGCTGGCGCCGAACGTCTTGCACCGCGTCGTCCGCGTCAGCCAGCAGCCTGCGGGCCCGCGCGATGAACCGCTCACCCAAGGCCGTCGCCTGCGCCGGGCCGCGTCCACGAACGAGCAACTGGCCGCCCAGGCGCGACTCCAGTTCGGCGATCTGCACCGTGACGGTGGGGGCCGCGAGATGAAGGGCACGCGCCGCATTGGCCAGCGAGCCCAGGTCGGCAATGGCGACCAGGGTGCGCAGATGGTCGAGGTTGAGTTCACGCATCGCGCTAATTTAACTTTTCTTAATCTTGCATTGGATATATTCAACTGGAGCCATTGACGCGATCTCCCTACGATCGCGCTCCATGGACCTCAACATCTTCATCGACGGCAACCAGGGCACCACCGGCCTGGACCTGCAGAACCGGCTCCAGGGCGGGGAATTTCGCATCCGCACCCTGCCGGCGCACCTGCGCAAGGACGCGGCGGCGCGGCGGGCCGCACTCAACGAGAGCGACATCGCGATCCTGTGCCTGCCGGATGCCGCAGCGCGCGAGGCGGTGGCCATGATCGAGAACCCGTCGGTGCGTGTCATCGATGCCAGCTCCGCGCACCGCGTCAGCCCCGGCTGGGTCTACGGCCTGCCGGAGCTCGATGCCTTGCAGGGCGAACGCATCGCCCGAGCGTCGCGGGTGACCAACCCGGGTTGCTATCCCACCGCAGCGATCGCGCTGCTGCGGCCATTGACGGATGCGGGCCTGTTGCCTGCGGACTATCCGCTCGTCATCCAGGCCGTATCGGGCTATTCCGGGCAAGGCAGGGCAGGCGCGGAGGCGCACGAGGCCGGCCCGGATGTGCATTCGCTGACGGTCTACGGCCTGGCGCTCGCGCACAAGCACGTGCCCGAGATCGAAGCCTACGCCGGCCTGGCCGTGCGGCCGATCTTCCTGCCCGCCTACGCAAGCTACCGGCAGGGCATCGTGCTCACCATCGGGCTGCACCAGCGGCTGCTGCCCGCGGAGGCATCCGGCGCGCGCATTCACGAATGCCTGACGCAGCGGTACCGCAACGCGGCGCACGTGCATGTGCGGCCGATGTCTTCGGGTGCGGCCGACCTGGACCCGCAGGTCCACAACGCAACGAACGACATGAGCCTGGCCGTGGCATGCAACGAACGCACGGGCCAGCTTGTGCTGAGCGCGGTGCTCGACAACCTGGGCAAGGGTGCCGCGGGTGCGGCGCTGCAGAACCTGCGCCTGATGACAGGGGCCGGTGCCTTGGCGCTCGACGGGCGCTGACGGACACGGCGACAATCGCCACCCATGACACGTTCTGCCGACACCCTGACCCTCACCCGCCCCGACGACTGGCACCTGCACGTGCGCGACGGCGCCGCGCTCGAAGCCGTCGTGCCGCATTCCGCCCGCCAGGTGGGCCGTGCGCTGATCATGCCGAACCTGCGCCCGCCCGTGACCACCGCCGAGCAGGCGCTGGCCTACCGCGAGCGCATCCTGGCCGCCATGCCGGCCGAACGCGGCTTCGAGCCCGTGATGTCGCTCTACCTCACCGACAAGCTGCCCGCCGACGAGATCGCGCGCGCCGCCGACGCCGGCGTGCGCGCGCTCAAGCTTTACCCCGCGGGCGCCACCACCAACAGCGACGCGGGCGTGACCGACATCCGCAAGACCTACGCCACGCTCGAAGCCATGCAAAAGCACGGCCTGCTGCTGCTGGTGCATGGCGAAGTGACCGACCCGGCCATCGACCTGTTCGACCGCGAGGCCGTCTTCATCGACCGCGTGATGATCCCGCTGCGCCGCGACATGCCCGAGCTCAAGATCGTCTTCGAGCACCTGACCACGAAGGAGGGCGCGCACTACGTGCGCGATGCGGGCCCATTCACCGCCGCCACCATCACCGCGCACCATCTGCTCTACAACCGCAACGCGATCTTCACCGGCGGCATCCGCCCGCACTACTACTGCCTGCCGGTGCTCAAGCGTGAGACGCACCGCGTCGCGCTGGTCGAGGCCGCCACCAGCGGCAGCGACCGCTTCTTCATGGGCACCGACAGCGCACCGCACGCCGCGCACCTGAAGGAGCATGCGCTCGGCTGTGCCGGCTGCTACACCGCCATGACGGCCATCGAGCTCTACGCCGAGGCCTTCGACCAGGCTGGCGCGCTCGACAGGCTCGAAGGCTTCGCGAGCTTCCACGGTGCCGATTTCTACGGCCTGCCGCGCAACACCGACACCATCACGCTCCAACGCGAGACCTGGACCGTGCCCGAGACCGTGCCCTACGGCGAAGCCACGCTCAAACCGCTGCGCGGTGGCGAAACGCTCTCGTGGCGGCTCGCATGACGGCGTCGACGGCCAAGGTCATGCTCCTGATCGACGCCGACAACGTGTCGGCCGACGTCATCGAGCAGGCCGTGCACAAGGTGCTCGCCGCGCATGGCGCGCTGCATGTGCGCCGCGCCTACTGCACGCCCGAGGCGGCGCTCAAGCACCAGGCACTGTTCAAACGGCTGTCCGTACGGCCGATGGTCAACCTGGCCGCCGGCAAGAACAGCACCGACATCGCGCTGGCGGTCGACGCGATCGACCTGGTCATTGCCGAGCGACCGCAGGTGGTTTATCTGGTGTCGTCGGACTCCGACTTCGCCCCGCTCGTGATCCGGCTGCGTGAGAAGGGTTGTCGTGTCTGCGGCATCGGCCAGCAAGGCAAGACCGGCGAGGAAACGCGCGGTGTCTACGACGCTTTCACCGACCTGCTGCACCATGGCGCGCGGCCTTCCGCGGCGCCTGACAGCCAGGCCGAGCCACAGGCGTCTCCCCTGAGCAGTCCCAAGGCCCAAGCCAAGACTCAAGCCAAACCTCAACCCAAGGCGCCGACCAAGCGCGCGCCGCGTCGCAAGAAGACCGACGCCGTCGCCATCGCGCCTCCGGCCCCACCACCGGTGCCCGAAGAGGTGCTGCACATCCTTGATGTCGTGCCCGAATTCCGCACGGGCGACAAGATCGAGCTCAACCAGGCGGTCGAATGGCTTCGCGCGGGCAAGCTGCTCGGCAAGAGCGCGAGTTCGCTCAAGCTGTTCCGCAAGCACCCCGACTGGTTTGTGTTGAGCCCGACAGCCAAGCCGAGCAAGGTGCAATACGTCGGCCTCGACCTGTCGTGACGCAGACGTGGCGCGGCGAGATCGCCGCGCTGGATTTCACCCGGCCGTGGCTGTCGCCCTTTGCCGAGCGCGCCGCGCCGGTCGTTGAGGCGCTCGCACGCGGCGCCACGGTGGCCGACGCGCTGTGCGCACCCGCCTTCGCGTCCACGCCAGCGACCTCGCACCCGGTCGCCGTGGGCATGCCGCTGCGCTTCACCGCGGCCCAGGCCTGCCCCGCGGACGAACCTTACGAGTCGCACATCCGCCGTACCGGCACCGTGCCCACACGGTGCAATCTTCACGACCTCTTCAACGGTCTGGTCTGGTGGCAGTTCCCCCAGGCCAAGCGCCGCCTGAATGCGCTGCAGGCCGCTGAAATCGCACGCAGCGGCATCGGCGCCACGCGCGGTGCGCTGCGCGACGCGATCACGCTGTTCGACGAGAACGGCGCCGTGCTTGAGGCACCGCCCGCACTGTGGGATGCGCTGCTCGCGCGCGACTGGCACCGGCTCTTCGTCGCCGAGCGCGCGCTCTGGCAACAGGCTCGGCTTCATCTGTTCGGCCACGCGCTGCTGGAGAAGCTGGTGCAGCCGCGCAAACCCGCCACGGCGCACGTGCTGGTGGTCGAGATGCCCGTGGGCGCAGGCACCGCCGCGGCCACGGCGACGGACGCGGCGCTCGCGGCGGCGCTGGATCCGGACTGGCTGGCCACCAAGCCTTTCGTTCCCCTTCCCGTGCTCGGTGTACCCGGCTGGTGCAACGAAAACGAGAACTTTTCCTTCTATGATGACCGGCAGGTTTTTCGTCCCCCGCCGCGTGAGAACAAGCACAACATCCTGCCCGTGTGGCGACGACAAAGCTTGAATCGGCCCCTTGGACCCCCAACTGGCCCTCAGTTTCCCCACGGAGAATCAACTTGAAACGCATCCTTCTGTTCGTGCTGACCAACGTGATGGTGGTGGCGGTGCTCGGCATCGTGGCCAGCCTGCTCGGCGTCAACCGTTTCCTCACGGCCAACGGTCTCAACCTGACCGCGCTGCTCGGCTTTGCGCTGGTGATGGGTTTTGGCGGCGCGATCATCTCGCTGCTCATCAGCAAGCCGATGGCCAAGTGGACCGCGGGCCTGCGCATGATCGACAACCCGCAGAACGCCGACGAGGCCTGGATCGTCGCGACCGTGCGCAAGTTTGCCGACAAGGCCGGTATCGGCATGCCCGAGGTGGCGATCTTCGAGGGCGAGCCCAATGCCTTTGCGACCGGCGCGTTCAAGAACTCGTCGCTGGTCGCGGTGTCGACGGGCCTGCTGCAGGGCATGACGCGCGAAGAGGTCGAGGCCGTCATCGGCCACGAAGTTGCGCACATCGCCAACGGCGACATGGTCACGATGACGCTGATCCAGGGTGTGATGAACACCTTCGTGGTGTTCCTGTCGCGCGTGATCGGCTACGCGGTCGACAGCTTCCTGCGCCGCGGCGACGACCGCAGTTCGGGCCCCGGCATCGGCTATTACGTGAGCACCATCGTGCTGGACATCGTGCTGGGCTTTGCCGCTGCGATCGTGGTGGCCTGGTTCTCGCGCCAGCGCGAATTCCGCGCCGACGCGGGTGCCGCGCAGCTCATGGGACGCAAGCAGCCGATGATGAACGCGCTGGCGCGCCTGGGCGGCCTGCCCGCTGGCGAACTGCCCAAGGCGGTCGAAGCCATGGGCATCACGGGCGCGGTGGGCAAGCTCTTCGCGACCCATCCGCCGATCGAAGAGCGCATCGCCGCGCTGCAGCGCAACGCCTGACGCAGGGCGCTGCAGCTGCGCCTTTCTTCAGGTCGTCGGATCGGCTTGCTGCGCTGCTGCTGCCTGGGCTGCAGCGGCCTGCGCTGCCACCTCATCCTTGCGCACGCGCTGCAGCGTGCGCGCCACTTCCTTCACGTCCATGCCGTACATGTCGGCGAACTCGGCTTCGGTCTTGCCGCTGGCCTGAAACGCACGCATCAGGGCTTCGCGCTTGGCGGCCTGGCTGGCGAGGTCGGCCAGCGCTTCGTCCAGGGCGGCATTGGTCACGTCGTCGCGGGCACGCACGCGTTCGGCGTAGGCCTCGCGCGTGAGGCCCGAGGCCTCGATCGCGGCCATGATGCGCTTGTGCAGTTGCGGGCGCAGGTCGTCCTTGGTGCGCGTCTGGCGGCGACGGAACACCTCCATGATGGCGTGATGCACGTGCTCGGCGGCCACTGGCTCGACCACATTGCCGTCGAGATCGTGGCGGGGCAGTCCGGCTGCAACGCTCTCCAGGTAGCGCGTCGAGCGCGCATGCAGGCCCATCGCCACCTTGAGTTCTTCGCGCGGCAGCACGTCGGGGTGGCGTGCGGCGAGGTCTTCGAACACGCCCAGCTTGAGCGGCACGAAGCGCGCGCCGAACAGGGCGGGATAGAGCTCGAACAGGCGTTCGAGGATCGGGTTGACCTTGCGCGCCGCCTGCGGGGGCTGGGTGCGCTTGTCCTTGTGGCCCTGGCGTGGCGCCGAGGTGGCACCTGGCGTGGTCACGGCGACAACGGCGTCGGCGGCCGATGCATCGGTGGTCGCGGCCGTGTCGCCCGGTGCAGCCACGGGACGGCCCTGCTTGTTGCCGCCGCGGCGTCCGCCACGGCTGCCACGGCGTTTGCGGGCGGGGTCGGCAGCGGGGGGCACGGTGTCGGGCGTCTGCGCGTCTTGGGAGGCTTCGGTCATCGGAATGGCTTCGGAGAATGCGGTGTGAGGACGCCAGCGAAGGCAGGTCCGTCGTAAGGTGCGCGGCCAGGGCCGTCGCAGGAAAAAGAGCCGATTTTCCGCTATCAGCGCGGCCGGAACATTTTGAAGAGATTGTCGGGGCGTATCGTGAAGTAATCAGCCGGTCCGCCGCCGCGCAGCACGGGCTCTGCAGCGGCCGTGTCGTAGATGCCGTCCTTCAGCAGATGGCGCGCGATATGGACGCCCACCACCTCGCCCAGCACGAGCCAGGTGGGCAGCTTGCTGCCGTCGGCGCCTTCGAGCTGGATGAGCTGGGTGAGCCGGCATTCGAAGGACACCGGGCTTTCGGCCACGCGGGGCGCGGCGATGCAGCGCGAAGCGACTGGTGTCAGCCCGGCGAGCGTGAATTCATCGACCTCCGGCGGCACGGCCGCGCAACTCTGGTTCATGGCTTCGGCCAGCGGCCGGGTCACCAGGTTCCAGCCGAACTCGCCGGTCTCGCGGATATTGCGCAGGCTGTCTTTCTCGCCCAGGCTGGCAAAGCCGACCAGGGGCGGCGTGTAGTTGAAGGCGTTGAAGAAGCTGTAGGGCGCCAGGTTGCGCCGGCCCTGCGCGTCCTGCGTGGACACCCAGCCGATCGGCCGGGGTCCCACCATCGCGTTGAAGGGGTCGTGCGGCAGGCCGTGGCCCTGGGCGGGCTCGTAGAAGTGAAAGTCGTTGGACATAGGCATGGAGAGCTTGCGTTGTAGCAGATTTCCCCGGCATGCTGCGTGATGCTGGCCATGCCAATGGCGGCCCAGGCTTTTCCTTTCTTTCCAGGATCTTCGCATGACCTACGACACGACGCCCTGCATCCTGCTCACGGGCTTCGAGCCCTTCGACCGTGACACCGTCAATCCCTCATGGGAGGTCGCGCGTGCGTTGGATGGCTGGCGGTGCGAAGGCGCGACGGTGCATGCGCTGCAATTGCCCTGCGTGTTCGGCCGCGCGGCCGAGCGGCTCGACCGGTCGCTGGTCGAACTTCGCCCGCAACTGGTGCTATGCCTGGGGCTGGCCGGTGGTCGCGCCGATATTTCGGTGGAGCGTGCCGCGCTCAACGTCGACGACGCGCGCATTCCCGACAACGCGGGGCAGCAGCCCATCGACACCCCCGTGGTGGCGGGCGGACCGGCCGCCTATTTCTCGACGCTGCCAGTGAAGGCGATGGTGCGCGACCTGCGCGGTGCCGGGCTGCCGGCGTCAGTGTCCAACACGGCGGGCACTTTCGTGTGCAACCACGTCTTCTATGCGCTGATGCACCGCCTGGCGAGCTGGCCGTCGCTGGCTGGTACGCGCGGCGGCTTCATCCATGTGCCTGGGCTGCCCGAGCAGGCGGCCGCACAACCGGGCATGCCCAGCATGGCGCTGGCTGCGCAGGTGGAGGCGCTGCGATTGGCCTTGCGCACCGCCATCACCGTGCGCGAGGACGTGCGCGAGACGGCCGGTCGCCTGCACTGAGCAGGCCGCAAGCTCAGACTGCGCCGGCCATCAGGCTGCGCGCGACGGCCTCCGCCACCTTGATGCCGTCCACGCCGGCCGACAGGATGCCGCCCGCGTAGCTGGCCCCTTCGCCCGCCGGGAAGAGGCCGCGCGTGTTGAGGCTCTGGAAGTCCTCGCCGCGCGTCATTCGGATGGGCGAGGAGGTGCGTGTTTCCACGCCGGTGAGCACCGCGTCGTGCAGGTCGAAGCCCTTGATCTTGCGGCCGAAGGCCGGAAAGGCCTCGCGCATCGCCTCGATCGCATAAGCGGGCAGCGCGGCATGCAGGTCGGTCGGCGTCACGCCGGGCTTGTACGAAGGCACCACACTGCCCAGTGACGTCGATGGCCTGCCGGCGACGAAGTCGCCCACCAGTTGACCGGGCGCGCAGTAGTTGCTGCCGCCCAGCACGTAGGCGTTGGCTTCGAGCTGGCGCTGCAGTTCGATGCCGGCGAGCGGCGAGCCGCTGGTGCCGTTGGCCGCCGCGTGGTCCCAGCCAGGAAAGTCGCTCGGCTCGATGCCCACCACGATGCCCGCATTGGCGTTGCGTTCGTTGCGCGAATACTGGCTCATGCCGTTGGTGACGACCCGCCCCGGCTCGCTCGTGGCCGCGACCACCGTGCCGCCCGGGCACATGCAGAAACTGTAGACCGCACGGCCATTGGCCGCGTGGTGCACCAGCTTGTAGTCGGCCGCCCCCAGCAGCGGATGGCCCGCATGGCGGCCCCAGCGCGCACGGTCGATCAGGCCTTGCGGATGCTCCACGCGAAAGCCGATCGAGAAGGGCTTGGCTTCGATGTGCACGCCGCGCGCATGCAGCATCTCGAAGGTGTCCCGCGCGCTGTGGCCCAGCGCCAGCACCACCTGGTCGCAACGCAGTTCGCTGTCCACGCCAGTGGCCTGGTCGCGCACCGTCAGGCCGCGCAGGCGACGGCCCGCCGGACCGTCCTCGATGTGCACGTCGGTCACGCGCTGCTCGAAGCGGATCTCGCCGCCCAGCGCGACGATCTGCGCGCGCATGTTCTCCACCACCTTCACCAGCTTGAAGGTGCCGATGTGCGGATGCGCGACGTAGAGGATTTCCGGCGGCGCGCCGGCCTTCACGAACTCTTCCATCACCTTGCGGCCGAGAAAGCGGGGGTCCTTGATCTGGCTGTAGAGCTTGCCGTCGGAGAAGGTGCCGGCACCGCCTTCGCCGAACTGCACGTTCGACTCGGGGTCGAGCACGCTCTTGCGCCATAGGCGCCAGGTGTCCTGGGTGCGTTGGCGCACGGTCTTGCCCCGTTCGAGCACGATCGGCCGGAAACCCATCTGCGCGAGCATCAGCGCCGCGAAGATGCCGCAGGGGCCGAAGCCCACCACCACCGGGCGCAGCGGCAGGTCGGCCGGTGCCTGCGCCACGGGCCGGTAGCGCATGTCGGGCGTCGTCATCACGCGCGGGTTGCCCGCGAGCCGGGCCAGCGCCGCGGCTTCGATGGCCGGCGAGGCCAGCGTCACGTCGACGATGTAGACCTGCAGCAGATCGGCCTTGCGCGCATCGAAGCTGCGCTTGTGCACGTGGATATGGACGACGGCGTCGGCATCGACGCCGAGCAGGCCCTGCACGGCGCGTGACAGCGCATCGGCGGGTGGATCCAGGGGAAGCTTGATTTCGGAAAGGCGAAGCATGGCGTGCGGCCCGGGGTCTTCGGGCAGGTGGCGGGCTGTGGGGGGTGCCATTATCGACGCTGGCGCCCCTGTAGGTCGAAAGTCGCCTGGGTAAGACCCGATGAAAGCGTGGGGCGCGAGGACTATCTTGGGTGCATCGACTTCGGTCGCTCTAGGAGACGATCATGCTGATAGCCACCAAGATCGCGATGGCCAGCGGAGTGGCGGCGCTGGCGCTGGGCGGGCCCGCAGTGGTGGACCCCGCCAACGCCGATGCGGCGGGTGCGCAGCGCGCCAGCGCCACCGTCGCCGCACAGGAGACGCCGCAACAGCGGCGGATGCGGCAGTGGGAGGCATCGACCTACTGCCCGGCCGGTTGCAGCATCGGGCAGGCGTTCAACTTGCGGCACTGAACAGTGACACTGAGCGGGCGCCGCCAGGGCGCCAGCGGCCTCCTGGCCTCCTGTTCAGGCCGGCAGGAAACCCTCGACCGAGAGGTAGCGCTCGCCGGTGTCGTAGTTGAAGCCGAGCACCACCGCGTCGTCGGCCAGTTCGGGCAGCTTCTGGGCGATCGCGGCCAGCGTGGCGCCGGAAGAAATGCCCACGAGCATGCCTTCCTCGCGGGCCGAACGCCGTGCCATCTCGCGCGCCGGCTCGGCATCGACGAGGATCACGCCGTCGAGCAACGTGGTGTCGAGGTTCTTTGGCACGAAACCCGCACCGATGCCCTGGATGGGATGCGGTGCCGGTGTGCCACCCGAGATCACCGGCGAAGCTGCCGGCTCCACCGCGAACACCCGCAGCTTTGGCCAGCGCGCCTTGAGCACCTGCGCCACACCCGACAGATGGCCGCCGGTGCCCACGCCGGTAATGATCGCATCCAGCCCCTCGGGGAAATCGGCCGCGATTTCCTCGGCCGTGGTGCGCACGTGCACCGCCACGTTGGCCGGGTTGTTGAACTGCTGCGGCATCCATGCGCCCGGCGTGCCGGCCACCAGTTCCTCTGCCCGCGCGATCGCGCCCTTCATGCCCTTCTCGCGCGGCGTGAGGTCGAAGCTCGCCCCGTAGGCCAGCATCAGGCGGCGGCGCTCGACCGACATGCTGTCGGGCATCACCAGCACCAGCCTGTAGCCCTTGACGGCGGCCACCATGGCCAGTCCCACGCCGGTGTTGCCCGAGGTCGGCTCGATGATGGTGCCGCCAGGCGGCAGCGCGCCGGAGCGTTCGGCGTCTTCGACCATCGCCAGTGCGATGCGGTCCTTGATCGAGCCGCCGGGGTTCGAGCGCTCGGACTTGATCCACACCTGCTGGCCCGGCCGGGCTACGTCGGCGAACAGCTTGCGCACGCGCACGTGCGGGGTGTAGCCGATGGTGGCGAGGATGGTGTCGGCTTTCATGAATTTGGTCTCCTTGAGGTCGGCAGGGCGGTGAAGGCACCATTGTCGCGAGATAATCGCGCTCGTGAAGCACGCCAGACCGCCGCTGGTGCAATTCCCGAAAGGGAGCACTGGAGGAACGTCCGGACTGCACAGGACAGCGCAGGAGTTAACGACTCTCCACCGTGAGGTGAGGATCAGAGCAACAGAGACGAGTCGGTGAAGGGGCAACCCCGATCCGGGTGAAACGGGCAATCTCTGCGCGCAGCAACACCAAGTAGGCCAGTATTGAGGTGGTTCCGCTGAGCTGGCGGGTAGGTGGCATCGAGCCGTCCGGGCAACCGGCGGCCCAGATTAATGGCGGTCACGCCGGCATCGTCGCAAGACGGCGCCGGTGCACAGAATCCGGCTTATCGGCGAGCTTCACACTTTATTCATCCCTGCGCCCTGGCGCCATCGCGCCACCACCAGCGTCTCGATGTCGTGCACGCGGCGTCCGGTGGCCTGGGCGACTGCATCACGGTAGGGCGGCATGTTCGTGCATTCGAGCACGATGTCTTCGACGGACGCAGACAGGCGGACCAGGCGTTGAGCCGCATCCACCACATCGAGGCCCGCCTGGGCCAGATCGAGTCGGTCCTCGTTGTTCAGGATGCGCCGATGGAGTTCGCAGCCTGGCTGCAGGCCCTGCACCGGCGTCGACGCGGGCACGCTGGCCGCCTGAAGAATCGTCGTGCCGAGAGACGCCGCATCGAAGGTCACGATGCCCGGATGCGCAAAGTTCCGGCAGGCCAGCAGGCTGGAGGTGACGACGGGCACCGGCACGGCGCGCGAAAGCGCCTCCTGGTAGGACGCCAGGAAGCCGCAGCTCGTGGTGATCATCGCCGCGCCTTCGCCGACAAGCCGCAGGGCCGCATCGACAAAGGGCTGCAGCAGGGCCGGATCGGCATCCTGGACGATGCGCCGGGGTGAGGCGCCTTCGATCACCTGGTAGCGCACCGGAATGCCGTGGCGGCGAAACGTTTCCTCGTTGCCAATGTCGCCGGGTGGGCGTGGGAACCGCGTGTCCAGCATGAGCACGCCGAGAAACTGGGAGGCAGGGGTGGTCATGTCGGGCGTACGTTCATGCACTGTGGGCCACCGTGCTGCGACGGTCGATCTTGCGGCTGAGCACGATGGAGGACTGCGTCTGGTGGATGCCATCGATCTGCCCGAGTTGATCGAGCAGCTGGTCCAGCTGTTCCGGCGTGTCGCAGCGCATGAGAACCATGTAGTCGAACTGGCCGCTGACAGCCCAGACTTCCTCGATTTCAGGCATCCGTTCGAGCGCCCTGATCACGGCGGGTGCGGTCTTGGCATTCACGCTCAGTCCGCAGAACGCACGCACGACGGACTGCTCCAGGCGCTGACCCAGCCTCACGCCGTAGCCGGCAACGACCCCTTCGCGTTCGAGACGGGCGATGCGCGCAACCACGGTCGTGCGCGCGAGTTTCAGCTTGCGCGCGAGGTGGGCGGCGGGCTCGCGCGCATTGGCCTGAAGCAGGGCAAGCAGGTGGCGGTCGACGTCGTCTAGTCGCAGGTCCATGGTCGGCTTCGAGGCTAAATAAGGTCATTGTCGCGTCGATCCGGGTACCGGCAGGAAGCTGAAACGGTTTCATGCTTCAATAGACTCAAGTCCAGAGAGTTTCGGTTGTGCCACTCGGATTGCATCCGCGACTGATGCGTTTTCATCCTCATGTTCACAAGAAAATTCCTGCCCTCCATGGGGCAGCTGATGGCTTTCGAAAGCGCAGCACGGCATGCCAGCATTTCCCGTGCGGCCGACGAACTGAACCTCACGCAGAGCGCCATTTCCCGTCAGATCAAGCAGTTCGAGGCGCAGATCGGCACCGCGTTGTTCCACCGCGTGCGTCAGCGCGTCGTCCTCACGGATGCCGGTCGCGCGTACGCGGCTGCCTTGCGCACCGGCCTGCAGACGCTGTCCGACGCCACGCAGCACGTGATGACGATGGGTGCCATGGGCAAGGTGCTGAACCTGGCCGTGCTGCCGACCTTCGGCACCCAGTGGTTGATTCCGCGCGTGCGGCGTTTCGTTGCGCTGCAGCCGGACGTCACGGTCAACTTCGCGTCACGCACCGAGCCGTTTGATTTCGTCCGTGAACCCTTCGATGCGGCGATTCATTTCGGCACCGATTTCTGGCCCGGCGCCTCGTGCCACTATCTGCTCAGCGAAAGCGTGGTCCCGGTGTGCAGCCCGGAGTTCAGGCGAAGGCAGTCGCTGCACACCCGCGAAGACCTCGCGCAGCAGGTGCTGCTTCACCAGTCCTCGCGCCCCGTGCAATGGGCCGAATGGTTCCAGCAGGAGAAGGTGAGCGCGCCGCATGCCATGCAGGGCCCGCGCTTCGAGCACTTTGCCATGCTCGCCCAGGCGGCAGCCAACGGGCTGGGCGTCGCGTTGGTCCCCAGGTTCCTGATCGAGGAAGAGCTCGCGTCGGAACGCCTGGTCGTGCTGTTCGGCCAGGCCTTGGCCACCGAGCGCGCCTATTACGTGGTCGTGCCGGACACCGGCGCGGAAAATCCGCTGGTCATCGCTTTTCGCGATTGGCTGATCGGCGAAGCCGCGGCGACATGGCCCCCCACCGCCATGCCGTCACGCCCGCCCGCGTCCTCCGCGGCGCGCTGACAGCAGCCGTTCATGCGGCGGCGGCGCTTGCGCTGGCGGCTTCCGACGCCTTGAAGCGTCCGAGGAAGGCACGCGTGGCGTCCTGGCGTGGATGGTCGATGACGATGCTCGGCGGGCCGTACTCGGCGACCACGCCATCGCGCATGAAGATGACCTGATCGGCCACCTCGCGCGCGAACGCGATCTCGTGGGTGACCAGGATCATCGTCATGCCTTCCTTGGCCAGTCCCTTGATGACGTTCAGCACCTCGCCGACGAGCTCCGGGTCGAGGGCAGACGTGGCCTCGTCGAACAGCATGACGGCAGGCTTCATGGCGAGTGCCCGGGCAATGGCCACCCGTTGCTTCTGTCCGCCAGAGAGCTTGTCGGGGTAGTAGTCGGCGCGATCGAGCAGGCCGACCTTGGCCAGCAACGCGCGCGCCTCGGCCTGGGCCTGCGCCTTGGGCGTCTTGAGGACCGTGACCGGTCCTTCCATGACGTTCTGCAGGGCCGTCATGTGCGGGAACAGGTTGAAGTGCTGGAACACCATGCCGGTGGACGCCCGGAACCTTGCCAGTTGGCGCTCGTTCGGCAGGGTGGTGTGAGCGCCATTGAATTCGATGGTCTGCTCGCCCACGGTGATGCAGCCGGCATTGGGGACCGACAGCAGGTTGATGCAGCGCAGAAGCGTCGACTTGCCGGAGCCGGAGGGCCCGATCATCGCGACCACCTCGCCCTTGCGGACCTGCAGCGTGATGTCCTTGAGGACCACGTTCTGCCCAAAAGCCTTCTTGAGCCGGGTGATCTCGATCAGGGGACGTTCAGACATTCAAACCTCTTTTGGACCTGTGCCGTATTCCATGCGCTTGGCCCACACCGTGATGGGCAGCAGCACCAGGAAATAGGCCACGGCAATGAACGTATAGACCTCGAGGGGGCGGTAGGTGTCATGGGCGATCACCTGGCCCTGGTAGAGCAGGTCGGGCACCGCCAGCACCGACAGCAGCGAGGTGTTCTTCAGTTGCATGATCGACTGGTTCATCAGGGGCGGAACCATCTTCTTGAAAGCTTGCGGGAGAATCACCCGCCGCAGCATTTGCAGCCGCGTCATGCCCAGGGCCTTGGCGGCCTCGCTCTGCCCGGTTTCGATCGAAATGATGCCGCCGCGCACGATCTCGGAATAGAACGCACCCCCGTACAGCGCCAGGCAGACCGTGGCGGCCGTCACCGCCGTCATCTCGATGCCGGTCAGCACGGGCAAGGCGTAGTAGAACCAGACCAGTTGCACCAGCACCGGCGTGCAGCGAAACACCTCGATGTAGGCCCGCAGCGGCGCCGTGATGAACTTGTTGCTCGACAGCCGGCCCAGCCCGGTCACCAGGCCGATCAACAAACCCAGGGCCACGCAGATGACGGTGAAGAGCAGGGTGTAGAGCAGTCCGCTCAACAGCAGCCAGCGGTATTTCCACAGGGCGCCGAAGTCCCAGTCGTAGCCCGCTGCGCCGGCACCCGGCACACCGCCCGAGAAATGCCGGATCGCGGCCCACGCGCCAGCCACGGCGAGCAGCACGAGCAGCGCGATGCCCAGGGGGGAGCGGCCGCGGGGCTCGGCCGTCGAATCCGAAAGACGCATGGGCACGGATCCTCAGAACTTGATTTCGGGCGGGAACGCACTGGCGGGAACACCCGCGAGCTTTTCCATGTTCTTGAGGATCACGGTGCGCACTTCGCCCTTGGCGCGATAGTCGGCCAGCCAAGTGTTGACGGCCTTCTGCATGCCGGGGTCGGCTTCCTTGCGCAAACCGATGCTCACCGGGGCGGTGTAGACAGGCTGCGGAATGTACATGGTGCCGATGGAGGCGCGCTTGGCGAGCAGCGGCTGGGCCAGCAGGATCACCAGGATCTGGCAATCTGAGCGTCCCGCCTGCAACGCCATCGTGGCCGCGCCGGAGTTCTCCAGCCGGGTGACGTCGGCCTTGGGCAGCACGCGGGTGGCCAGTTGATCGTGGCTGGAGCCGACGTCCACGACGATCTTCGTGTCCGGCGTGTTGAGCTGTTCCCAGGTTTTCTGGGGAATGCCCTTCTTGCACACAACGGTGTAGGTGTTGTCGAACAGCGTGTCCGAGAAATTCACCACCTCCTTGCGTGCCGGCGTCGGCGCCATGCCGAACATCGCATCGATCTTGTTGGCCTGGAGGTCCAGCACGGCATTGCCCCAGGTCGTTTCGACGTATTCGACCTTCGCGCCCAGTGATTTGGCCAGGCTCTCGGAGAAATCGGGGCCGAAACCTTCCCATTTGCCGGAGGCAAGGTCCTTGTTGAAGTACGGAATGGCACCCGCCACAGTGCCCACACGCAGCACCTTGGTTCTTTGCACCCGGGCCAGGGACGACTCGGCGTCCTGGGCCATGGCAAAACCGGATGCCAGAACGCTGGCGGCGGCCACGAGGGCGCAGAAGAAAGATCGTTTGGTAAACACAGGCACTCCAAGCAAGAAACTGGCCATTGAACGAACAGGACAGACAACGCGCCCGTCCCGAGAGGGCGGGTCGCAACCAAAACCTCATGAACAAGGAGCGGAATGGTACCGGCGAAAGCGACAGCACCGGTGCGCCTCACACTGGTGCATGCGCGCCATGCCGACGAAGCGGCCGGTCGTTTCGACGAAGGGTGCTGTTTTCTTGACGCTCTGGGCGCTATCAACTGCCAGCACTCGCTTCTAAAGTTTCCTCATCGCACAACAACATGCTCAAAGAGGAACGAAATGACCGCTGTGAAGATCGACAAGGTGCTGGTTTTGGGTGCTGGCAAGGTGGGCGGCACGGTCGCCGACATGCTGGCGCAGTACCACCAGCTTCCCGTCACGCTGGCCGATGTGAAAGCCGTCGACAGCCCGGACGACGATCCCCTGGTGCGTCGCGTCGTGCTGAACGTCGACAGCGACGCGGCGCTGCGCGCGGCGCTGTCGGCCCACTCGGCGGTGATCAACTGCCTGCCTTTCTATCTCGCGCAGCACGTGGCAACCGCCGCCGCCGCGTGCAGCGTGCACTATTTCGATTTGACCGAAGACGTGGCGGCGACGAAGGCGATCCGCGCGATGTCGGGACAGGCGACCTCGGTCCTGATGCCGCAGAGCGGCCTGGCGCCGGGTGTGATCGGCATGCTCGGCGGCGATCTGGCAGGGCACTTCGATGAACTCTACGACCTGCGCCTGCGCGTGGGTGCGCTCACGCGCAACGCGACCAACGGCCTGCGCTACAACTTCACGTGGAGCATCGACGGCGTCATCAACGAGTATTGCAATCCTTGCGAAGCGATCGTGCAGGGTCAGATGGTGTCGGTGCAGCCCATGGAAGGGCACGAGACCTTCACGCTCGACGCCGAAGCCTTCGAGGCCTTCAACACCTCGGGCGGCCTGGGCACGCTGTGCGAGACCTTGAAGGGCAAGGTCCGCAACCTCGACTACAAGACCATCCGTTACCCGGGCCACCGCGACGCGATGGACTTCCTGCTGCACGACCTGCGGCTGATCGAGCGACGCGATCTGCTGCGCCAGGTGCTCGAACATGCCGTGCCGCACAGCCGGGAAGACGTCGTCATCCTGTTTGCGTCGGCTTCGGGTTTGCGCGCCGGGCGCTTCGAGCAAGAGACCCGCGTGTGCCGCGTCTTCGGCGCGACGCTGCGCGGCAAGGCGCGCACGGCCATCGAACTGACGACCGCCGCCGGGGTGGTGGGTGTGTTCGAACTGCTGCAACGCGGCCAGTTGCCTGCCCGGGGCTTCGTCGGGCAGGAACAGGTGCCGCTCGAGAAGTTCCTGGCCACGCGCGTCGGGCATTACTACGCCGGCCTGGGCGCCTCGTCGCCGACCGCTGCGCCGGCGCAGCCGCTCGCGCAGGTACCGGCACAGACACCAGTTTTCGCGTGACACCTCGATTTCGCGCGACACTGCGCATCGATGAATCAAAAAGTTGCCATTCTGGGCGCCGGCATGGTCGGCGTGTCGTGCGCGCTCGAACTGCAGCGGCGCGGCTTCGATGTGACCCTTTTCGACCGCCGGGCACCGGGGTGCGAGACCTCCTACGGCAACGCCGGTGTCATCGCACGCAGCTCGCTCATGCCCTTCAACCATCCCGGGCTCTGGGGGGCGTTACCCAAGCTTTTGAAAAACCAGTCGGCCAGCTTTCGCTACGACCCGGCGTTCATGGCGAAGAATCTGCCGTGGGCGCTGTCCTTCCTGTCGAAGGCGCGTCGCGGTGCTTTCGAGGCCACCGCGACCGCGCTCGACGCCTTGATCCGTCTGTCGGCGGGCGAGCACCGGCGGCTGCTGGCCGAAGCCGGCGCCACGCATCGGTTGCGCGACAACGGCTGGATTTTTCTCTACCGCAGCGAAGCCGCATACGCAGGCAGCCGGCTGTCGCGTGACACCTTCCACAGGTTCGGCGTGGCCCATCAGGTGCTCGATGCAGGCGAGCTGGCGGTGCTCGAGCCTGGCCTGAAACCGATCTTCCCGCGCGCGCTCTGGATCCAGGATGCCTCGTCGGTCGACAGCCCCGGCCAGGTGGTGCAGGCCTATGCCGCGCTGTTCGCGTCTCGCGGCGGAACGATCCGCCAGGCCGAGATCGCAGGGCTCGCCCGATCCGGGGCGCCAGACCGCTGGTGCGTCACGGAGGCCAGTGGTGCGGCGCACCAGGCTTCGCATGTGGTCCTCGCACTCGGACCCTGGAGCCGCGAATTCGCAAGCAAGGCGCTGGGCCTCTCGGTGCCGATGGCGTTCGAGCGCGGCTACCACATGCACTACGGCGCGCGCGATGGCGCTGCGCTGACGCGGCCGGTCTACGACACCGGCGGGGGCTACGTGCTGTCGCCGATGGCGCAGGGCCTGCGCCTGTCGACCGGCGTGCAGCTGACGGCGCGGGATGCGCCCAGGAACCTGGCCCAGCTCGACCTGGCCGAGCAGGCGGCCCGGCAGGCATTCCCACTGGATCTCCGGCTGGAGACCGAGGCGTGGCTCGGCAGCCGGCCGACACTGCCGGACAGCCGCCCGATCATCGACGAATGCCCTGGACGCCCCGGCCTGTGGCTCGCGTTCGGCCACCAGCACATCGGCTTCAGCACCGGCCCGGGGACGGCGTCGCTGCTGGGCAGCCTGATGGCGGGTGATCCGTGCGCCGTGGATCCGGCACCGTTCCGTGCCGGGCGATTTCTGTAGGCTGCCTCAGAACTTTTCGTGCGGCAGCAGGTAGCGCCATTCGCCCGGCTGCAGGCCCGCGAGCGGCACGCGGCCCACGCGGATGCGCTTCATCGCGAGGATGCGCAGGTCGACGCTGTCGCACATCTGCGCGATCTGGCCCTGCCAGGCGCCCTTCATCGCAAAGCGCAGGCCCGTCACGCCCTCGTTCTGGCGGTTGACGCTGACCTTGGCGGGCAGCATGGCGCGCCCGTCGATCACGGGCGACTGGTTCAGTCGGTGCAACGCCTCGGGGCCGACCGGGCCGCTCACGTCGACCATCACCTCGTATTCCATGAGGCCCGCGTCCTCGATGAGCTTGCGGGCGATGCGCGGGTCCTGCGTGAAGACGATCAACCCGCTCGCGCCGGTTTCCAGCGGCGTCAGGCATTCCTGATTGGCGAAGTGGCGCTGCAGCGTCGGGCGCTGCGAGGTGTCGGCTTCGCAGCGCTGGCCGGGCACGAGCAGTCGGGCAGGCGGTGCGTCGAAGGCGATGCCTGGCGGCTTGTGCAGCAGCAGCGTGACCACCTGCACCGGCTCGGGCCTGGCGGCCTTGTCGATCTCGACCTGCTGATGCGCGTGCACCCGCGTCTGCGGCACTTCGACCCGCGTGCCGTCGACGCGCACAGCCCCGTTCTCGATCAGCAGTTCAGCCTCGCGGCGGGAGCAGCCGGCCTGTGCGGCAACGCGCTTGGCCAGGCGTATGCCTTCTTGGTCTTCCATCGGTTCTTTCAAGGTGCGTCAGGCGCAGCGGCCTGTTCGCGGATGCGTTCGACGTGCGCCGCGAGCGAGCGTGCGGCCACGGGCCACATTCGGGACGGCACATCGGCGTAGGCGATCGGCAGCCAGTCGTCGGGCGTGCCGTCAGGGCAATCGCGCATGGCCTGGGCAATGCGCGCCTCGCGCGCCAGGCGGTGCTGCTTCAGGCGGCCGATGGCGTCGCGCGCGGAGGCGATGGCATGGCCATGCGCGGGCAGGATGAATTCGGCCTCCCACTCGGCACAGGCAGCATCGAGCCGGTCGAGCGAGGCGAGGTAGGCGTTCATGTTGCCGTCGGGCGGGTCGATCACGGTGGTGCTGCCGTTGAGGATGTGGTCGCCGGAGAACAGCAGGCCATCTTCTTCCAGCAGCAGGCACAGGTGGTTGGCCGCATGGCCGGGCGTATGGATCACGCGCAGCGTGTGGCCGTACGCGGACGTGCCCAGGTGCAGGCGTTCGCCATCGGCCAGCGCGCGGTCGGGCGTGAAGCGGGCGGCGGGGCGCGACGTCGGCGCCGAAGCCAGGCCGAGGATCGGCGGGGGCGTGGTGCACAGCGCCTGCAGCGGCGCGGCACCCGGGGCGTGGTCGGCGTGCGAATGCGTGCAGACGATCCAGCGGATGTCGCCACCGGCGGCCTGCCACAGGCGTTGGAGGTGGACCGGGTCGTTCGGCCCCGGGTCGATCACGAGGTAGCCGGTGGCCGCATCGCCGACCAGGTAGCTGTTGGTGCCGGGCCCGGTCATCACGCCCGGGTTGGGGGCGGTCAGCCGCTGCACGTTTTTCAGCAGTGCGACCGGAGCCTCGCTCTGCCAGTCGAGCGCATGCACGATCTGGCCGTCGGGGCAGACCAGTGCGAGCTCGCCGTAGGGCAGGTCGTGTTCCATGTAGCGCGATTCCTTGCCGCCGAGCAAGCCCGCGCGGGGGCAGCTCACGAACAGCGGCGTCTCCCGCGAACAGGCCTGCAGTACCGCGTCGACGCTGTCATAGGCGGCCAGCCGGTCGAGCGTGCGCCAGGTCGGGAACAGCATGGCGAAAGCGCCATCGCGGTGGCGTTCGAGCGCCGCGGCCGGCCGCACCCAGACCGGCTCGAACTGCTCGGTCTCGTCAGCGGCGGGCGTCTGACCCTCGGGCATGCGCGCCACCAGGAACGGGACGTCGAAGCGCTTGGGCAGGTCACGGTCGGTGACCCAGTGCACGAAGGTGAAGACCTGCGCTGTGGCCAGCAGCAGGCCATGTGCGGCGCACTGGTCGGCAAAGGGCGCCGTGCCTTCGGCGGTACTGCGATCCATGGCGGCGATGATCTCGGGCGTGACGGGTCGGCCTTCGGCGTCGTGGGCCAGCAGCACACCCACCTCCTCGAAGCTTTCGCGCAGCGCGGCGATGGCCTGCGTGAGCTGCAGATCGCTCTGGGTGACGCGTCGCGTGGCCACGGCATGGGCGCGCGCGTCGTGTTCGTCGATGCGCCCGCCAGGGAACACGTAGGCGTTCGGTGCAAAGCTGGCATGGGCGGAGCGCCGCGTCATCAGCACTTCGATGCCGTCGGGCGTATCGCGCAGCAACAAGACAGTGGCAGCCGGCCGCACGGGGGCGGGCTCGCGGGGCGGGTGGATGAGCTGGGAGGGGCGGACCATCCGGGCATTATCGGCAGACGCGCGCTGGCGCGCTTTCGGCCATCGACGATGCGCCGGGCAAAAACGCATCGCGCAAGCCTCGGGCGCGACATCGCGACAAGCGCCCCTGACGCAGAATGGTGTTTTCGAGAAAAGCCGCAACGACGGCATGGAGACATCGATGGTTCGTCCACTTCGCATGAAGACCGCCGCGCTGGCCACGGTGGTCGCGCTCGTCCAGGGCTGCGCGCAGCCGCCTGCACAACAGCCGCCCTCCGACGCCACCGTGGCCGACCATGTCGCGGCAGCCACCCGGGCCGCGGGCACCGACCTCGGCGCGCTGCTGACGCTGTGCAAACCTGCACCAGCCACGCGACCGGCGGATGCGGAGCTGGACCGGAGCCTCACCGCCCTCATCGCCAAGCCGCCACCGCCACCGGGCAAGGCCTTCGACAACCTCTACTTCGTCGGTGCCGACTGGGTCAGCGCCTGGGCCCTGCAGACCTCGGACGGCATCATCCTCATCGATGCGCTGAACACACAGGTCGAGGCCGCTGCACTGATCGAAGGGGGCATGCGCAAGATGGGCCTGGACCCGGCGCAGATCAAGTACATCGTGGTCACGCACGGCCATGGCGACCACTACGGTGGCGCGCCCTACCTCGCGAAGAAGTACGGCGCGCGCGTGGTGATGAGCGAACGCGACTGGACGATGACCGAAACCCGACTCGAATTCGCCACGCCCATCTGGGGCGCTCCACCCCAGCGCGGCCCGCGCGACCTGGCGGTCCAGGACGGCGACCGCCTCACGCTGGGCGACACCAGCGTCACGCTCTACCTCACGCCCGGCCACACCCTGGGCACGATCTCGCCGGTGTTCGACGTGCGCTCGGGCGGGCAGACGCACCGTGCCCTGCTGTGGGGCGGAACGTCCTTCAACTTCGGCAAGGACCTGCCGCGCCTGGGCAGCTACATCGATGCCACGCGGCGCATGTCGACCGTGGTCTCCGCGCAGAGGATCGACGTGCTGGTGTCGAACCACTCGGGCATCGATGGTTCGCAGGCCAAGCTGGCGGCGCTGCGGCAGCCGGGCGCAGCGGCGCGGCCCAATCCGTTCGTGCTGGGCACGCCGACGGTCGAGCGGGCGCTGAGCGTGATGGGGGAGTGCGCGCAGGCGCAGCGCGATCGTTTCGCGATGCAGTGATGCGGTGGTGGCAAGATGCACGCAATCATTGCCACATGCCCACTGAATGCTGATCAACTGCGTTGTCTACGAAAACGGCACCAAGCTGGCCGACATCCCGGTCAGCCGCATCAACGAATACATCGCGCTGCCCAACTGCTTTGTCTGGGTGGCGCTGCACGACCCAGCGCCCGAGGAGATGGACGAGGTGCAGCAGGCCTTCGGCCTGCATGCGCTGGCGGTGGAAGATGCGCAGAACGGGCACCAGCGCCCGAAGGTCGAGGAGTACGGCGATTCGCTCTTCGTGGTGATGCACCTGATCGATGCCGAGACGGCCGAGGCGCGCCACAGCATGGAAGTGGGCGAGGTCGACGTGTTCGTCGGCCACAACTACGTGGTGTCGGTGCGCAACCGCAGCACGCACGGCTTCACCGAGGTGCGGGAGCGCTGCCAGCGCGAGCCCGAGCTGCTGAAGAATGGGCCTGGCTTCGTGCTCTATGCGCTGATGGATGCGGTCGTCGACCGCTACTTCCCCGCGATCGATGCCTTCGACGTCGAGCTCGAAGCCATCGAGGAACGCATCTTCACCCAGGGCGGCGCGCGCGAGAACATCCAGCGGCTCTATGGCCTCAAGCAACGCCTGACAGTGCTCAAGCACGCGGTGGCGCCCCTGCTGGAGGGCGCCAACCGGCTGCACGGCGGTCGCGTGCCGCAGGTCTGCATGGGCACGCAGGAGTACTTCCGCGACGTGCTCGACCACCTGAGCCGCATCAACGGCACGATCGACTCGATGCGTGACACCATCGGCACCGCCATCCAGGCCAACCTGTCGATGGTGACCATCGCCGACGGCGAGGTCACCAAGCGGCTGGCGGCCTGGGCCGCCATCTTCGCGGTGTGCACCGCCTTCGTCGGCGTCTGGGGCATGAACTTCGACCACATGCCCGAGCTGAAGTGGCGCTACGGCTATGCGATGGCGCTGGGGCTCATCGTGGCGGTGTGCGGCTACCTGTATTACCGTTTCCGCAAGGCCGGCTGGGTGTAGCTGCGGCCGAGGTCGCCGCGCTCAGCGCCCCCAGCGCAGCACCAGCGGATCGAGCCGCCGGGCGATGTCGAGCAGGCCTTTGCGCACGTCGGGGTGCATGCCCGGCCACGGATGGCGCGGCGCGTCGCAGGCGATCACGCCGCCTTCCTTCATGAGCGCCTTGGCCGCGAGGAAACCGGCCTGCCGGTTCTCGTGGTTGATCAGCGGCAGCCAGCGCTGGTACAGCGTGAAGGCCAGGTCGGCATTGCCGGTGCGGTGCGCATGGATGATCGGCCGGATGCCGTCGGCGAAGGCGCCGCCGGTCATGGCGCCGGTGGCACCGGCGTCCAGGTCGGCCAGCAGCGTGATGGCTTCCTCGCCGTCCCACGGGCCTTCGATGGCTTCGCCGCCCAGGCGGATCAGCTCGCGCAGCTTGCTCGCCGCGCCGGGCGTCTCGATCTTGAAGTAGCTCAGCTGCTCGATCTCGGTGGCCATCTTCGCGAGGAAGGCGGCCGACAGCACCGTGCCGCTGGCCGGCGCGTCCTGCACCATGATCGGAATCGACACCGCGTCCGACAGTTGCGCATAGAACTCGAACGTCTTTGCTTCGGGAACGCGGAATGTGGCGCCGTGGTAGGGCGGCATCACCATCAGCATGGCCGCGCCCATGGCCTGCGCGCGGCGGCTGCGCTCGATGCACACGGTGGTGCTGAAGTGGGTGGTGGTGACGATCACCGGCACGCGGCCGGCGATGTGTTCGAGCGCGGTGCGGGTGAGCACCTCGCGCTCGTCGTCCGACAGCAGGAACTGCTCGGAGAAGTTCGCCAGGATGCAGATGCCGTCGACGCCCGAATCGATCATGAAGTCGAGGCAGCGCTTCTGGCTGGTCAGGTCGAGCGCGCCGGCTTCGGTGAAGGTGGTGGGCGCGACCGGGAAGATGCCGCGGTAGCGCGGGTTGGAGAGGGTGTGTTTCATGACGTGGATCAATGCGAATGACGGGGGACTTCCGAGCCGCGGCAGCCGACGAGGAAGTCGAAGTCGCAGCCCTCGTCGGCCTGCAGCACGTGGTCGACATACAGGCGCTGGTAGCCGCCGCGCATGCCCGGTGGCTGTGCGGCCAGCGAGCGCAGGCGCTCGGCCAGCTCCTCGTCACTGATGTCCAGGTGCAGGCGGCCACCGGCGCAGTCCAGCTCGATGAAGTCGCCGTCGCGCACCGCGGCCAGCGGGCCGCCGTCGGCCGCCTCGGGCGCGACGTGCAGCACCACCGTGCCGTAGGCGGTGCCGCTCATGCGCGCGTCCGAGATGCGCACCATGTCCTTGATGCCCTGACGCAGGAGCTTGGGTGGCAGGCCCATGTTGCCGACCTCGGCCATGCCGGGGTAGCCCTTGGGGCCGCAGTTCTTGAGCACCATCACGCAGCTCGCGTCGATGTCGAGGTCTTCATCGACGATGCGGGCCTTGTAGTGCTCCAGGTTCTCGAACACCACCGCGCGCCCGCGGTGCTGCAGCAGCGCGGGTGTGGCCGCCGAGGGCTTGAGCACCGCGCCGCGCGGCGACAGGTTGCCGCGCAGGATGCAGATGCCGCCGTCGGCGATCAGCGGCTTGTCCAGCGGGCGGATGACCTCGTCGTTGTAGCTTGGCGCCTCGCGCACGTTGTCCCAGAGCGAGCGGCCGTTGACGGTGAGCGCGCCGGGGTGCGGCAGCAGGTCGTGCTCGCCCAGCCGGCGCAGCACCGCGGGCAGGCCGCCCGCGTAATAGAACTCCTCCATCAGGAAGCGGCCCGAGGGTTGCAGGTCGACCAGCGTCGGCGTGCCGCGGCCGATGCGCGTCCAGTCTTCCAGTTCGAGATCGACGCCGATGCGCCCGGCGATCGCCTTCAGGTGGATCACCGCGTTGGTCGAGCCGCCGATGGCCGCGTTCACGCGGATCGCGTTCTCGAAGGCTTCGCGCGTGAGGATCTTCGACAGCGTGAGGCCTTCCCTGGCCATCTCGACCGCGCGCATGCCCGACATCTGCGCGAGCACGTAGCGCCGCGCATCGACCGCCGGAATGGCTGCGTTGTGCGGCAGCGACGTGCCCAGCGCCTCGGCCATGCAGGCCATGGTGGAGGCCGTGCCCATCGTGTTGCAGGTGCCCGCGGAACGCGACATGCCTGCCTCGGCGGCAAAGAACTGGTGCTCGTTGATTTCGCCGGCCTTGAGCGACTCGTGCAACTGCCACACCGCCGTGCCCGAGCCGATGTTCTTGCCGTCCAGCTTGCCGTTGAGCATCGGTCCGCCGGTCACGACGATGGCGGGGATGTCGCAGCTCGCCGCGCCCATCAGCAGCGCGGGGGTGGTCTTGTCGCAGCCGGTGAGCAGCACCACGGCGTCGATCGGGTTGCCGCGGATGGCCTCCTCCACGTCCATGCTCGCCAGGTTGCGGGTGAGCATGGCGGTCGGCCGCAGGTTCGACTCGCCGTTGGAGAACACCGGGAACTCGACCGGGAAGCCGCCGGCTTCGGAGATGCCGCGCTTGACGTGCTCGGCGATCTTGCGGAAGTGCGCGTTGCAGGGTGTGAGTTCGGACCAGGTGTTGCAGATGCCGATGATCGGGCGTCCGTCGAACTCATGGTCGGGGATGCCCTGGTTCTTCATCCAGCTTCGGTACATGAAGCCGTTCTTGTCGGCGGAGCCGAACCATGCGGTCGAGCGCAATTTCTTGGAGGGGGTATCCGGCATTCTGGGTGCGTCCTGTGGGGCAAGAAGGAAAGGAAGGTGAATTCAGCGCGACGGTGCGCGCGAGGTGAAGAAGCGTTGCAGCAGGCAGAAGACGAAGAGCAGGGCACCGACCACGATGCGCGTCCACCACGAACTCAGCGTGCCGTCGAAGGAGATCAGCGTCTGGATGATCCCGAGCATCAGCACGCCGAACAGCGTGCCCGCGACATAGCCCACGCCGCCGGTCAGCAGCGTGCCGCCGATGACCACGGCAGCAATGGCGTCGAGCTCCAGGCCGACCGCATGCAGGCCGTAGCCCGAGAGCATGTAGAAGGTGAAGATCACGCCGGCCAGCGCGGAACACAAGCCCGAGAGCGTGTACACGCCGATGAGCGTGCGGCGCACCGGCAGGCCCATCAGCAGCGCCGAATGCTCGCTGCCACCCACCGCATACACCGCGCGGCCGAAGGCGGTGCAGTGCGCGATGAAGATGGCGGCCAGCACCACCACGATCGCGATCACCGCACTGATCGACAGCGACGCGTCGCCCCACACCGGGATGCGGATCTGCGAGACCTGCGTATAGAAGTCGTTGGTGATGCTGATCGAGTCGATGCTGATCAGGTAGCACAGGCCGCGCGCCAGGAACATGCCCGCCAGCGTCACGATGAAGGGTTGCAGGCGGAAGCGCTCGATCAGCAGGCCCTGGAAGGCGCCGAAGGCCGTGCCCATCGCGAGCACCAGCGGAATGACCACCAGGGGGCTCCAGCCGTGGTGCTCCACCAGTGCGGCCGAGACCATGGTGGTGAGCGCGATCACCGAGCCCACCGACAGGTCGATGCCGCCCGAGAGGATCACGAAGCTCATGCCCACCGCCACGACGATCAGGAAGGCGTTGTCGATCAACAGGTTCAGGAACACCTGTGCCGAAAAGAAGCCGTCATAGGCCACCGAGCCCAGCGTCGCCATGACCATGAAAAGCGACACGGTGGCTGCAAGCGGCAGGTACTTCGGGTTGAGCCGGTTGCCTGTGCCCGCGCTCGCGGCAGGCGGCGGGGCGGTCGGCTTGGTTTCGATCACCGCACTCATGGCCGCACCTCCCCGAACGCCGGGCGCTGCGTCCACGTGCGCACTGTGGCCCGGAACTCCGGCGACTGCAGCAGCATCACGAGGAACACCACCACGGCCTTGACCACCAGGTTGATCTCGGGCGGCACGCCCAGCGAGTAGATGGCGTAGGTCAGCGTCTGGATGATCAACGCGCCAATCACGCTGCCGACCAGGCTGAAGCGCCCGCCGGTGAGTGCGGTGCCGCCCAGCGTCACGGCCAGGATCGCGTCGAGTTCCAGCAGCTGCCCGGCGTTGTTGCCGTCGGCGCTCTTCACGTTCGAGCTGATCAGCAGGCCCGCGATGCCCGCGCATAGCCCACAGAAGGCATAGGCGCCCACGACCAGCCGCCGCGACTGGATGCCTGCCACGCGCGCCGCCGTCGGGTTGATCCCCACGGCCTGGATGAACAGGCCCAGGGCCGTGCGCGTGATGGCCAGATAGAGCAGCGCAAAGACCGCCGCAGCGATGAACAGCGAGAACGGCAGGCCGAGCAGGTAGCCGCTGCCCAGGAAGAAGTAGGGCTTGTAGTAGAGCGTGATGATCTGGCCGTTGGTGATGAGCTGCGCAATGCCACGGCCCGCCACCATCAGGATCAGTGTCGCGATGATCGGCTGCATGCCCACGCGCGCGACCAGCAGCCCGTTCCACAGGCCGCAGACCAGCGCCACGGCGATGGCTGCGCCGATGGCCAGCGGCAGCGGAAAGCGGCTGGTGTCACCGCCGACCGCACCGCCGATCATCCAGGCCGCCGTCGCCGCTGCGATGGCGACCACTGCGCCCACCGAGATGTCGATGCCGCGCGTGGCGATCACCAGCGTCATGCCGAGCGACACGAGTACCAGCGGCGCCGCCCGGTTGAGGATGTCGATGAGGCTGCCATAGAGATGGCCGTCGCGCCATTCGAGGTGCAGGAAGCTCGGGTTGAACGCGGTGTTGAGCGCCAGCAGGAGCAGCAGCGTGATGAGGGGCCAGGCCAGGCGGTGGCGCATGAGGCTTGAGAAGCGTGAGAGGGGGGAGAGTGGGGAGAGGGGCGTCATGTCGTTGCTGCAATCATTTCGTAGACCTCGTCCTCGGTGGAGCCGCCGGGCAGCTCGCCCACCTTCTTGCGGTCGCGCAGGACCACGATGCGATGCGCCACGCGCACCACTTCGCTCATCTCCGACGAGATGAAGATCACGGCCATGCCGGCTTCGGCCAGTTTCAGGATCTGTTCCATGATTTCCTGCTTGGCCGCCACGTCGATGCCGCGCGTGGGTTCGTCGAGGATCAGCAGGCGCGGCTCGGTGGCGAGCCAGCGCGCGATCATGGCTTTCTGCTGGTTGCCCCCCGACAGCAGGCCGATGGGCGTCTCGATGCTCGCGGTCTTGATGCCCAGTGCTGCGACGAAGCGTTCGGCCATCGCGTTCTGGTCGGCGCGCGACAGGAATTTCGTGGTGCCCATGCGTGCCTGGAGCGCCAGTGCAATGTTCTCGCGCACCGACAGGTCGGCCACGATGCCGTCGGTTTTACGCTCTTCCGGGCACAGCGCCAGGCCGTGGCGGATCGCGTCGGCCGGGGTCGCGAAGCGCACTGCCTGGCCGTCGATGCGCAGCACGCCGCGGTCGGGCGATTCCATGCCGAAGAGCAGTCGCGCGAGTTCGGTACGGCCCGCGCCCAGCAGCCCGGCCAGCCCGACGATCTCGCCCGCGCGCACCCGCAGGTCCAGCGGCTGCAATTGCGTAGCCTGGCCCAGCCCTTCGGCCTGCAGCAGGGCGGGGGCGGTGTCGTCGAAGGCTGGAGGCACCTCGGGCCGTGCGGACTGCGCTGCGAGTTCACGGCCGAGCATGGCGGCGATCAGCGCCTGCGGCCCGAGCTCGGCCGCGCGCCATTCGCCCACCCACTGGCCGTTGCGCAGCACCGTGATGCGGTCCGACACCGCATACACCTGGTTCATGAAGTGGGTGACGAAGACGATGGCCATGCCCTCGGCACGCAGCCGGCGCAGCACCTCGAACAGCTTGTTCACCTCCTCGTCGTCGAGGCTGGAGGTTGGCTCGTCGAGGATCAGCACCTTCGACGACACGCCCAGCGCCCGTGCGATCGCCACCAGCTGCTGCACCGCCACCGGGTAGCTCGACAGCAGCCGGGTGACGTCGATGTGCAGGCCAATGCGGGCGAGCAGCTCGCGGGCCCGGCTGTTCACTGCCGCCCAGTCGATGCGCCAACCCTGGACCATGCCGCAGCGCGGGTAGCGGCCAGCGAACACGTTCTCGGCCACCGAGAGGTTGGGGCAGAGGTTGACTTCCTGGTACACCGTGCTGATGCCGAGCTCCTGCGCGGCCAGCGGTGAGCCGGGGCGAATGGCCTGGCCGTCCAGGCGCATCTCGCCGCCGCTCGAAGCAAGCACGCCGGTCAGCACCTTGATCAGCGTCGACTTGCCCGCACCGTTCTGGCCCATCAGCGCATGGATCTCACCAGGGTAGAGCCGCAGTTGCACATCGCGCAGCACCTGGATGCCCGCAAAGGACTTGCCAATGCCCGACAGCTCGAGCACGGGCTTGATGGCGCTGCCGGTCGTCATCGCTTGGGTCATCACTTGTTCTTGTTGTAGACGTCGATGAACACAGCGGCCAGCAGCACCAGGCCCTTGATGACCTGCTGGTAGTCGATGCCAATGCCGAGGATCGACATGCCGTTGTTCATCACGCCCATGATGAAGGCGCCGATGACCGCGCCCATGACCTTGCCCACGCCGCCCGAGGCCGAGGCGCCGCCGATGAAGCAGGCCGCGATCACGTCGAGCTCGAAGCCCAGGCCTGCCTTGGGCGTGGCCGTGTTGAGCCGGGCCGCGAACACCAGCCCGGCCAGCGCGGCCAGTGCGCCCATGTTCACGAAGGTGAGGAAGGCCAGGCGCTGCGTCTTGATGCCCGACAGCCGTGCCGCTTTCTCGTTGCCGCCCAGCGCATAGATGCGCCGGCCGACGGTGGTGCGGTTGGTCACGAAGTCGTAGGCCACGATCAGCACTGCCATCACCACCAGCACATTGGGCAGCCCCTTGTAGGAAGCCAGCAACCAGCTGAAGAACAGGATGACGGCTGCGAAGGCGACGTTCTTCACCAGGAAGAAGGCATAGGGCTCCTGCTCCATGCCATGGCGCGCGAGCTTGGCCCGCCCACGCAGCTTGAAGAACACCAGCGCCGCAGCGGCCAGCACGCCGACCAGCAGCGAGGTGGTGCGCAGGGTGTCGCCGCCGAGCGGATCGGCAATGAAGCCGGAGCTGAGCTTCTGGAAGGTCTCGGGAAAAGGACCGATCGACTGGCCCTGCAGCAGCGCCAGCGTGAGGCCCTTGAAGACCAGCATGCCCGCGAGCGTGACGATGAACGACGGGATCTTGCCGAAGGCCACGAACCAGCCCTGCGCCGCGCCGATGAGCGCGCCTGCCAGGATGCTGACGATGGCCGTCGGCACATAGCCCCAGTCGTACTGGACCATCAGCACCGCCGCCAGCGCACCGATGAAGCCGCAGACCGAGCCGACCGACAGGTCGATGTGGCCCGCCACGATCACCAGCAGCATACCCAGCGCCATGATCACCACGTAGCTGTTCTGCAGCACGAGGTTGGTCAGGTTGAGCGGCCGCAGCAGCGTGCCGTCGGTCAGCACCTGGAACAGCACCATGATCGCGACCAGCGAGATCAGCATGCCGTATTCGCGCAGGTTGTTCTTGAGAAATCCCGTGTGCAGCTTGCCGGCCGGCGCGGGGGTCGAAGTGGCGGCCGTTGCGGCCACCGTTGGGTCACTGGGGGACATGGACGGAGCTCCCTGAATTCACGATCGCGCGCATGATGCGCTCCTGCGAGGCCTCTGCCACCGGGTATTCGGCAACAAAGCGGCCCTCGTTCATCACATAGATCCGGTCGCACATGCCGAGCAATTCGGGCAGTTCCGACGAGATCATGAGGATGCCTTTGCCCTCCTGGGCGAGCTGGTCGATGAGGGTGTAGATCTCGTACTTGGCGCCGACATCGATGCCGCGCGTGGGTTCGTCGAGGATCAGCAGCTCGGGTTTGGTGAAGAGCCACTTGCTCAGCACCACCTTCTGCTGGTTGCCGCCCGACAGGTTGACCACGCGCTGGTCGGTGCCCGAGCAGCGGATCTTCAGTGCGTGCCGGTACCCGTCGGCGACCTTGAACTCGTGGCCCTCGTCGATCACCATCGACTGCGACACGCCGTCGAGGTTGGCCAGCGTCACGTTCTTGCGGATGTCTTCTTCCAGCACCAGGCCGTAGCCCTTGCGGTCTTCGGTGACATAGGCGATGCCGTGGCCGATGGCTTTGCCGATGGTGCTCACGTCCACCGGCTGGCCGTTCATGCGCACCGTGCCGCGGATGCGCTGGCCCCAGGAGCGGCCGAACACGCTCATCGCGAATTCGGTGCGGCCCGCGCCCATCAGGCCGGCGATGCCGACGATTTCGCCGCGGCGCACGTTCAGGTTCACGCCCTTGATCGTTTCGCGGTCGGCGTGCAGCGCATGGTGCACGTGCCAGTCGCTGACCTCGAACACCGTCTGGCCAATGGCCGGCGTGCGCTGCGGATAGCGGTGCTCCATGTCGCGCCCGACCATGCCGCGGATGATGCGGTCCTCGCTGATGGGCTGGTTGCGGCAGTCGATGGTCTCGACCGTCGTGCCGTCGCGCAGCACCGTGACGGCGTCGGCGACCTTGGCGATTTCGTTGAGTTTGTGCGAGATCAGGATCGATGCGATGCCCTGGCGCTTGAGCTCCAGCAGCAGCGCGAGCAGCGCATCGCTGTCGCGCTCGTTCAAGCTGGCGGTCGGCTCGTCGAGGATCAGCAGCTTGACGTGCTTGGACAGCGCCTTGGCGATTTCCACCAGCTGCTGCTTGCCCACGCCGAGGTCGGTCACCAGCGTGGTCGGCGGCTCGGCCAGGCCGACCTTGGCGAGCAGCTCGCGCGTTTTCGCATGCGCGGCGAACCAGTCGATCACGCCACCGCGGGCAATTTCGTTGCCCATGAAGATGTTCTCGGTGATCGAGAGCAGCGGCACCAGGGCGAGTTCCTGATGGATGATGATGATGCCCAGCGCTTCGCTGTCGGCGATGCCGCGAAAGCGCCGCAAGGCGCCCTCGAAGTGGATCTCGCCGTCGTAGCTGTCGCAGGCGTAGACGCCGCTGAGCACTTTCATCAGCGTCGACTTGCCCGCGCCGTTCTCGCCCACCACCGCATGGATCTCGCCCGCACGCACGGCCAGCCGGACATCGCTGAGCGCCTTCACGCCCGGGAATGTCTTGGTGATGCCGCGCATCTCCAGGATGGTGTCGGCGGCTGCGTTCACTTGAGCTGGCTTTCCTTGTAGTAGCCGCTGTCGACCAGCGTCTGCTTCCAGTTCGAGAGGTCCACGCTGACGGGCTTGAGCAGGTACGAGGGCACCACCTTCACGCCGTTGTTGTAGGTCTTGGTGTCGTTCACCTCGGGCTGCTTGCCGGCCATCATGGCGTCGACCATCGCCACGGTGACCTTGGCCAGCTCGCGCGTGTCCTTGAACACCGTCGAGGTCTGTTCCTTCTTCAGGATCGACTTGATCGACTGCACTTCGGCGTCCTGCCCGGTCACCACCGGTATCGGCAGCTTCGGCGTGCCATAGCCCACGCCCTTGAGCGAGGAGATGATGCCGATCGAGATGCCGTCGTAGGGCGAGAGCACGGCATCGACCTTGTCTTTGGTGTAGTAGGCCGACAGCAGGTTGTCCATGCGGGCCTGCGCCACCGCGCCGTCCCAGCGCAGCGTGGAGACCTTGTCCATGCCCATCTGCTTGCTGCGCACCACCAGCTTGCCGCTGTCGATGTAGGGCTTCAAGACCGACATCGCGCCGTTGTAGAAGAAGAAGGCGTTGTTGTCGTCCGGCGAGCCGCCGAAGAGTTCGATGTTGAACGGGCCCTTGCCGGCCTTGAGGTCCAGCGCCTTCTCGATGTAGCTGGCCTGCAGCACGCCGACCTGGAAGTTGTCGAAGGTCGCGTAGTAGTCGACATTCTTCGAGCCCTTGATGAGCCGGTCGTACGCAATGACCTTCACGCCCTTGTCGGCCGCCTTCTGCAGCACGTCGGACAGCGTGGTGCCGTCGATGGCCGCGATCACCAGGACCTTCGAGCCCTTGGTCACCATGTTCTCGATCTGCGCGAGCTGGTTCGGGATGTCGTCGTCGGCGTACTGCAGGTCGGTCTTGTAGCCCTTCTCCTGGAAGTACTTGACCATGTTGGCGCCGTCGGCGATCCAGCGGGCCGACGACTTCGTCGGCATCGAGATGGCGATCGGGCCCTTGTCCTGGGCGTGGGCCAGCGGCGCCAGTCCGAGGATGCCGGTGGCAGCGGCGGCGAGCAGGGTCTTGAGAAAAATTCGCTTCATTCGAGTCTCCGGTTTCAGTACTTGCGCGAAGGAAATTCCTTGGCGGCCACTTCCATCGGGAAGATGCCTTCTTCGGTCACGATGCGCTTGGGCAGCGTCTTGCCGGCCTTGATGTCCTTGACTGCATTCATCAGCTGCGGGCCCAGCAGCGGGCTGCATTCGACAGTGACGTTGAGCTTGCCGGCGATCATGGCTTCGAAGGCGCCCTTGACGCCGTCGATCGAGATGATGGTGATGTCCTTGGCCGGCTTGAGGCCGGCTTCCTCGATTGCCTGGATCGCGCCGATGGCCATGTCGTCGTTGTGTGCGAACAGCACGTTGATCTTCTTGCCCTCGGCCTTGAGGAAGGCTTCCATCACTTCCTTGCCCTTGGCACGGGTGAAGTCGCCGGTTTGCGAGCGGATGATCTTGAACTTCGGGTCGGCCTTGATGATTTCCTCGAAGCCCTTCTTGCGGTCGATGGCCGGGGCCGAGCCCACGGTGCCCTGCAGCTCGACGATGTTCACGTCACCCTTCTGGTCCTTCATCTTCTCGACCAGCCAACGGCCTGCCTTGCGACCCTCTTCGACGAAGTCCGAACCCATGAAGGTCACATAGAGCGTGTCGTCCTTCGAATTGACGGCGCGGTCGGTCAGCACGACCGGAATCTTCGCGGCCTTGGCCTCGCGCAGCACCGTGTCCCAGCCCGACTCGACCACCGGCGAGAACGCAATGACGTCGACCTTCTGCGCGATATACGAGCGAATCGCCTTGATCTGGTTCTCCTGCTTTTGCTGCGCGTCCGAGAACTTGAGCTCGATGCCCGCGTCCTTGGCCGCAGACTTGATCGACTCGGTGTTGGCGGTGCGCCATTCGCTCTCGGCGCCCACCTGGGCAAAGCCCAGCACGAGCTTCTTCTGGGCCAGCACGCTGGCAGGCAGCAGGCCCGCGACCGCTGCGGCGGCCATGGCGGAGGTGAGGGTGCGACGGTTCATGGTCATGGAGGTCTCCTGTTGTTGTCGATGGGACGTGTGAAAGAAAGAAAAGAGAGGAAGGGACAGGGTAAGGTGGTCTTCAGGCAGGCATGTAGCCGGTGCGCTCCGTCGTGTAGAACGATGCGGCGGTGTGGCGGCCCGTCTCTCGCGAGCCGTCGCTGGCCCCGGTGCGGCCGCCCAGCGGCGCGAAGGCGTCCACGCCGGTGGTTGGCATGTTCACCAGCGTGGTGCCGGCCTTGGCATGGCGGCGAAAGTGCATGGCGTGTTGCAGCGAGTTGGTGCACAGCGCCGCGCCCAGGCTGTCGGGCATGTCGTTGGTGAGCGCCAGCGCGTCTTCGTAGTCGACCGCGCGCAGCACGCAGGCGACCGGGCCGAACAGCGCTTGGCGGGCCATGCGGTGGTTGGGCCGTGCCAGGAACAGCGCCGGACTCATGTAATGGCCAGGCTGGCTGCGCGCGAGGCGCTCACCACCCCATACACGCTCGGCGCCGTCTTCACTGGCCAGCGCGACGGCTTCCAGGTTGCGGGTGAGCTGTGCCGCGTCGACCAGCGGGCCGAGGTCGATGCCGGGCGTCAGCGCATGGCCGATCTTCAGTGCGGCCAGGCGGTCGCGAAGCCGTGTCACGAAGGCATCGTGCACAGTCGCCTCTACGATCAGGCGGCTGGACGCCGTCGCGCGCTGGCCATTGCTGGCGTAAGCGCCCTGCACGGCGCAGTCCACCGCCTGGGCCAGATCGGCGTCGGCCAGCACCACGAGCGTGTTGGCGCCGCCGGTCTCCAGCTGGACACGTGCCCGCCGGGCGAGCGCGGCCTGGCGCACGCGCGCGCCGACGGCGGCCGAGCCGGTGAAGCTCAACGCATCGACCTGGCTGCTGTCGACCAGCGACTGGCCCACTTCGCGGCCACTGCCCATCACGAGGTTGAAGGTGCCCGCGGGCAGCGCCGCGCGGCTGAGGGTCTCGGCCAATGCCCAGCCGCAGGCCGGCACCAGTTCGGCCGGCTTGAAGACCACGCTGTTGCCCGCGGCGAGCGCCGCGGCAATCTGGGCGGCAGGCACGGCCAGGGGAGAACTCCATGGCGTGATCACGCCCACCACCCCGACCGGCACGTGGGCCACGTCCATCTGGACGCCCGCGCGCAGCGAACGCACGCCGTCCGTCGCCCCGTGGCGCAGCGCTTCGCCAGCGAAGAATTTGAAGCTGCGACCGGCGTGCAGGGCTTCGGTCGTGGCCTCGGCCAGCGGCTTGCCCTGCTCGCGCGCCAGCAGCAGGCCCAGCGCGTCCTTGCGTTCGATGAGTTCGCTGCCGATGCGGTCGAGCACGTCGGCGCGCCGCTGTGGGGTGCTGCGTGCCCAGTGGGCGGATGCGTCGACGGCGGCGCGCACCGCCAGCTCCATCTGATGGCGATCGCCCCGGGCATATTCGGCAACCACCTCGTCGGTGTCCGACGGATTCACGCTCACGCCGGTCGTCACGCTGGTCTCCCAGCGGCCGTTGATGTACTGCCGAACGTTCTGATGAATCTCACCGTGTCTCACGAGGTATCGACCTTCTTCTTGGAGGTGGCGCCAGTCTAGAAACGAATTTGATATCGATCCAATCAATTTTTCGACAAAATAGATATCAATCGACGGATTCTGGAAAACCCCATGACGACTTACACGCACTGGTTCATTCGCGCACGCCTGAAAACGCGGCAGTTGCTGCTGCTGGTGGCGCTGGCCGAAGAAGGCAACATCCACCGTGCCGCGCAGGTGCTCAACATGACGCAGCCGGCGGCCTCCAAGTTGCTCAAGGACCTGGAAGACGTGTTGGAGGTGCCGCTGTTCGACCGATTGCCGCGCGGCATGCGGCCCACCTGGTACGGCGAGACGATGATCCGGCATGCCCGGGTGGCGCTGGCCAGCCTGAATCAGGCCCACGATGAACTGCAGGCGCTCAAGGCCGGCAGCTTCGGCCAGGTGAATGTGGGGGCGATCACGTCGCCCGGGCTGGCCCTGCTGCCGCCGGCGGTCGCCATGGTCAAGCGCGAGCAGCCGAATCTGCGCGTGTCGCTGGAGATCGAAACCAGCCCGGTGCTGCTGGAGCGGCTCGAGCAGGGCAAGCTGGACATTCTGGTGGCGCGTCTGTTCGCCGAGCACGACAAGACGCAGTTGCGCTACCAGGCCCTCACCGAGGAGCCGGTCTGCGCGCTGGTGCGTCCGGGGCACCCGATGCTGGGAGTGTCAGGCCTGACCTTGCGCGACGTGGTGGGCGCCGGCTGGATCGTTCCTCCCGCAGGCAGCGTGCTGCGCCACCGCTTCGACCTGATGTTCCAGCAGGAAGGGCTGGCGCCGCCGATCAATACGGTCGAGACGGCGGCGCTGCTTTTCACGACCCGCATGCTGCAGCAGAGCGACATGGTCGCGGTGCTCGCCGCCGACGTGGCCCGCTACTACGCCGCGCACGGCATCGTGGCGCTGCTGCCGCTGGAGATGCCCTGCCACATGGATGCCTTCGGCATCATCACCCGCACGGACCGGCTGCTGTCGCCCGCAGCCAAGGTGATGATGAAGGCGCTGAAGACGGCCAGCCTGTCGGTCTACAACCGTCGGTTGGACATGGCCGACTGACCCCCGTCAGACCCAACCCGCATCCACCGTGAATTCCTGTGCCGTGCACATGGCCGCGTCGTCCGAAGCCAGGAACAGCACCATGCGTGCGATGTCTTCGGGCAGCAACTTGTCCGGCAGGCACTGGTTGCGCTTGAGTGCCTTTTCGCCTTCTTCGTCCAGCCACAGCTTGACCTGGCGCTCGGTCATCACCCAGCCGGGCGACACCGTGTTGATGCGGATGCGGTCCTGGCCCAGGCTCACGGCCAGGCCGCGCGTCAGGCCATTGACGGACGACTTGGCGATCGCGTAGCACGGGTAGCCAGTGCCCTTGCCCTGCCAGCCCGTCGAGCCGAGATTGATCACCGAACCGAATCCCAGGCGCTGCATGCCCGGCACCACCGACTGGATCGCAAACAGCGCCGGCCGCTCGTTGATGGCCATGCGCTCGTCGTAGTAAGCCGGCGTGACCGATTCGAGCGTGTGGCGATCGTCGCTCGCGACGTTGTTGACCAGCACCGCAAAGTCGCCCAGTGCGGCTGCCGCGTCGGTGATGGCGGCTTGCAGCGCCGCGATGTCGCGCACGTCGCAGGTGCGCCACCATGGTGCCGGGTGGCCCGCGTCGGCGATCTGCTGAGCCAGCGAGCGGCTGGCCGCTTCGGCGATATCGATGAATGCCACGCGTGCGCCCTGGGCGGCAAAGGCCGACACGATGGCCGCGCCGATGCCGCTGCCGCCGCCCGTGACGAACACGGTGCGGTCACGCAGGCTGGGGTAGACGGAATTCTTCTGAAGGGTGGGCGAGGGAGGGAGGGACATGCAGGTCTCCGGTGATTTTGAGCTATTGCAATTTGAATATCAAAACATATGAATATTTTGTATTTCTAATATCAATATGCCCTGATACGATCCTCCGCGTCAAGCGCCACGCGTTTGCTTGTGTTCATTGCGCGCCGTCGGGCCCGAGTCCGCCGCCCCGCCCGTGACCTTCAACCGATGCCGGAAAACCCCATGAGCCCGACCCCTGCTGCTGCCGTCAGCGTCGCAACGACCGCACCGACCGTCCTCGGTGCGCCCGAGTGCCTGTGGCCCGCGGGCGCCGCGTTGGGCGAGGGCCTGCTGTGGTCCCCGCGCGAGCAGGCGCTTTACTGGGTCGACATCCTCGCACGCCGCCTCTACCGGTGGCACGGCGCCGACGGCGCGAGGCAACAGTGGACATTCGACGAGGAGATCTCGGCTTTGGCCGAGCGCGCCTGCGGACCGGGCTTGCTGGTCACGCTGCGCCGCGGCTTTGCGCTGTTCGATCCAGGCACTGCCAGCGCGCCCACCTACCTGCACCAGCCCGAGCCCGACCAGCCGGGCAACCGCTTCAACGATGGCCAATGCGATGCGCAGGGCCGCTTCTGGGGCGGCACGATGGATTTCGCCTGTGCCGCACCCACTGGCGCGCTCTACCGCTTCGACCCGGATGGCAGCTGCTCGCGGCACGAGCACGGTTTTGCCGTGACCAACGGGCCGACCTGGTCGGCCGACGGTCGAACGATGTACTTCAATGACACGGTGCGCGGCTGTGTGTTCGCCTACGACTTCGACCCCGTGCACGGCAGCCTGTCGAACCGGCGCGAATGGCTGCGCATGGCATCCGGCGACGGCGTGCCTGACGGCATGACCACCGATGCGGCGGGCCGGCTCTGGATCGCGCACTGGGGCGGTGCCTGCGTGAGCTGCCACGATCCGGTGAGCGCGGCGGAGTTGTGCCGCATTGCGCTGCCGGTGTCGCAGGTCACCAACTGCGCCTTCGGTGGCGACGACTTCTGCACGCTCTTCATCACCAGCGCCCGCACCGGCCTCGACGCCGACCGGCTCGCCGCCGAGCCGCTGGCCGGCGGGCTGTTTGCGGTGCGCCTCGACAGCCCCGGCCGCGCGGCCTCGCGCTTCGGCGGTTGAGCCTGCGCACCGGGCCGCGTGGCCGCCGTGACCGCGTTTTAGCTGCAGCTGAAACGGTGCACGGTGCGGCTCTCGAAGACTTCTCCCGGCCGCAATACGGTCGAGGGAAAGTCAGGGTGGTTCGGCGCATCGGGAAAGTGCTGCGTCTCCAGGCACAGCCCGTCGCCCTGGCGCACCACTTCGCCGTGGCTGCCAACCAGCGTGCCGTCGAGGAAGTTGCCTGAATAGAACTGCACGCCCGGCTCGGTCGTGAACACCTCCATCACGCGGCCCGAGGGCGGGTGCGCCAGCCGTGCGGCGAGCGCGAGGCCGCCGGGGAGGCCGGGCGGGGCATCGGCCCGGTCGAGCACCCAGTTGTGGTCGTAGCCGCGCGCGCGCACCAACTGCTCGTGCGGCATGCGAATGCGTGCGCCGATGCGCGTGGACGTGCGAAAGTCGAACGGCGTGCCGGTCACGTCGGCGATGCCCGTGGGGATGAGCGTCGCGTCGACCGGCGTGTAGCGGCTGGCGGGCAGCATGAGCTCGTGGTCGAGCACCGAGCCGCCGCCGGCCAGGTTGAAGTAGTCGTGGTGGCTCAGGTTGAGCACCGTCGGCCGGTCGCTTTGGGCGCGGTAGTCGATGCGCCAGCACCCGTCGGCGCTGAGCGTGTAACGCACCTCGACGTGCAGCGTGCCAGGAAAGCCTTCTTCGCCGTCGGCGCTCGTGTAGTGCAGCGCCAGCGCCACCTCGTCGGGCGCGTTGGCGGCGTCGGGGGCGACCGGAGCGATGTCCCACCAGCGCGCGCCGAAGCCCTTGAGGCCGCCATGCAGCGTGTTCGGCCCGTCGTTGACCGGCAACTGGTGCACGTGGCCATCGAGCGTGAACCGGCCTGCCGCGATGCGGTTGGCATAGCGGCCGACGATGGTGCCGAAGTGCGGGTTGCGCGCCACGTAGTCCGCCAGTGTCGGCAGCCCGAGCACCACGTTGACGCGATGGCCTTCGCGGTCGGGCACCTGCAGCGCAGTGACGATGCCGCCGTGGTTCATGGCGCTCAGGCGCAGTCCGTGCCCGTTGTCGATCGTGTATTCAGTGACTTCACGCCCGTCGGGCAAGGTACCGAGCAGGCGGGATGTGAAGGGGGAAGAGGAGGGCATGGTCTCGGATAAGTGGCGGACACCGGCGGATTCTGCATGCGGACGGATAATCCGGCGATGCGAATCCGCTTTACCAAGATGCAGGGTGCCGGCAACGACTTCGTCGTGCTCGACGAGACCCGCGCGCCGCTCGGCCTGACGGCCGCGCACTACCAGTTCCTCGCCAACCGCCATTTCGGCGTAGGCGCCGACCAGATCCTCACGGTGCGTCCGCCGGCCGCCGATGCCGCGCCCGGCGTCGACTTCCAGTACGTGATCCACAACGCCGACGGCGGCGAGGTCGAGCAGTGCGGCAATGGCGCGCGCTGCTTCCTGCGCTTCGTGCGCGAGCGCGGCCTCACGACCAAGGACGCCGTGCGCGTGCAGACGCTGTCGGGCGTGATCGAGCCGCGCCTGAGCGCCGACGGCCGCGTGACGGTCGACATGGGTGCGCCCGTGTTCGAACCCGCACGCGTGCCGTTCGACCCGGCCGGCCTCGAGCCGCAGCCCGACGGCGCCTGGCAGACCTGGAAGCTCGCACTGTCGGCCCAGGCCGAAGGTGCGATCGTTGCGCTGGCGGTCGTCTCCATGGGCAATCCGCATGCCGTGCAGATTGTCGAGGACGTCGATACCGCACCCGTGCTGACGCAGGGCCCGCTGATCGAACACCACCCGCGCTTTGCGCAACGCGTGAACGCCGGCTTCATGCAGGTGGTCGATCGCACGCACGTGCGCCTGCGGGTGTATGAGCGCGGTGCGGGCGAAACGCTGGCCTGCGGCACCGGTGCCTGCGCGGCCGTGGTCGCGGGCATCCGCCTGGGGCTGCTCGATGCGCGCGTGGACGTGCAGACGCGCGGCGGCGTGCTCACCATCGAATGGGCCGGCGTGGGCCAGCCGGTCTTCATGACCGGCCCGGCCGTGACGGTGTTCGAGGGCGACATCGAGGTGCCCGAACTGCCATGACCTTTCCCAACGACACCCATGCCATGAACCCGATCACCGAAGACGACATCGCCAACTACCTGGCGAACACGCCCGACTTCTTCGAGCGCCATGCGCAACTGCTCTCCGAAGTGCAGCTGACCAGCCCGCACGGCAACCGCGCGGTGAGCCTGCAGGAACGCCAGGCCGAAATGCTGCGCGAAAAGATCAAGGCGCTGGAGCACCGCGTGATGGACATGGTGCGCCACGGCACCGACAACGCCGTCACCACCGACCGCCTGCAGCGCTGGACGCGCGGCCTGCTGGGCACACGCGACCCTCGCGCGCTGCCCTACCGCATCGCCGACGAGCTGCAGTCCATCTTCATGGTGCCGCAGACTGCCATTCGCCTATGGGACTGCGAGGCGGTCTATGCCAAGGAGGCCTATGCCCTGCCCGTGAGCGAGGACCTGAAGACGCTGGCCAATTCGCTGGCCACGCCCTACTGCGGCCTCAACGCCAACTTCGAGACCTCCAGCTGGCTGGAAGAAGGGCGTGCGGCCATCTCGGTCGCGCTGATCGCCCTGCGTGCCGCGCCCGACGCGCCGGCCTTCGGCCTGCTGGTGCTGGCGTCGCCCGACGCGCAGCGCTTCAACGCCGAGATGGGCACCGATTTCCTCGAGCGCATCGCCGAGCTGGCCTCGGCCGGCCTGTCGCGGCTGCGCGCCGCCTAGGGTGAAGCATCCCCGATGCGCCTGCGGCGCCTCCCCCTCAAGGGGGCGCATCCAGCGGCCTGGCAGAGCCAGTTCCGCGGGTGGCGCGCAACGCCATGGACAACTGACATGAACGACGCACCGGCCATCGACCCGTTGCCCGCTGCGGACCCGCTGATCGACCGCTACCTGGCACACGTGCGCGTGGAGCGGCGCCTGGCCGCGCGTACGGTCGACCTGTACGCCATTCACCTGAAGACGCTGTGCGAGAAGGCGGCCGAGAGCGGCCTGCCGCTTGCGCGGGTCCAGACTGCCCACGTGCGCCGCTGGATGACCCAGTTGCACAGCGCCGGGCGCGAGCCGCGCGGCATTGCCCTGGTGCTCTCGTGCTGGCGCAGCTTCTACCGCTGGATGGGCCATGAGCGCCTGGTCGAGGCCAACCCGGTGCAGGACGTGCGCGCGCCCAAGGCCGGCCGCCCCTTGCCCAAGGCCCTGGCCGTCGACGATGCCGTGCGCCTGGCCGAACTGCACGATGCGAACGCCGACCCCTGGGCCGAGGCGCGCGACCGCGCCATCGTCGAGCTGCTGTACGGCTGCGGCCTGCGCGTGAGCGAGCTGGTCGGCCTCGACCTGGTGGCCAGCAAGGACGCGCGCGGCTGGATCGACCTGGACGCCGGCGACGCGCATGTGCTGGGCAAGGGCGGCAAGCGCCGCAGCGTGCCGGTGGGCAGCAAGGCGGCCGAGGCGCTGCGGGCCTGGCTGGCCGTGCGCGACGACTGCGCGGCGCTGCCCGCGGCGCGCCTGCGCGACCCGGAAGGTGCCGTGGCGCTCTTCCTGGGGCGCAACGGCAACCGCTTCTCGGCGCACTCGATCTGGAAGCAGCTCAAGGCGCGCAGTGCCAAGGCCGGGCTGAACGCCTCGGTGCATCCGCACATGCTGCGCCACTCTTTTGCCAGCCACGTGCTGCAGTCGAGCAGCGACCTGCGCGGCGTGCAGGAACTGCTCGGCCACGCCAACATCACGACCACCCAGGTCTATACCCGGCTGGACTTCCAGCATCTCGCCAAGGCCTACGATGCCGCGCATCCGCGTGCGCAGGCCAAGAAGGACAAATGAAAGCATTGCGGCTGCGGCCTGGCAAGGAGCGCTCGCTGCAGCGCCGCCACCCCTGGATCTTCGAATCGGCCATCGACAAGGGCGGTGCGGACGCGGGCGAAACCGTGCGCATCGAGTCGAGCGATGGGCGCTTTCTCGCCTGGGCTGCGTTCAGCCCGCTTTCCAAGATCCGCGCCCGCGCGTGGAGCTTCGACGAGAAGCAGCGCATCGACGCGGCCTTTTTCGCGCAGCGTGTGCAGCGCGCCGTGGCCGCGCGCGGCTTCTTCGACCTGCAGAGCGACGGTGTGCGCCTGGTCCATGGCGAAGCCGATGGCCTGCCAGGGCTGATCGTCGACCGCTATGGGGTGGGCGAGCAAGGTGTGCTGGTCGCGCAGTTCCTGTCGGCCGGCGTCGAACGCTGGAAGACGGTGCTCGTCGATGCGCTGCTGGCCGCCACCGGCCTGTCGCGGTTCTACGAGCGCTCCGACGCCAGCGGCCGCGAACGCGAAGGCTTGAAGCCGACCACCGGCTGGCTGCGCGGCGAGGGCGCGACCGAATGCACGATCCGCGAGCACGACTGGCTGCTGTCGCTGGACATCGCCACCGGCCACAAGACCGGCTTCTACCTCGACCAGCGCGACAGCCGCCAGCGCTTCGCGCAGATGGCGCAACACCGGCGCTTTCGCCGGGTGCTCAACTGCTTTTGCTACACCGGCGGCTTCACCGTGGCTGCACTCGCGGGCCTGCGGGCGGCCGATGCGCTCGAAGGCGCCGAGCTGGTGTCGATCGATTCGTCGCAGCCAGCGCTCGAACGCGCCCGTGCGCATGTGGCGCTCAACGGCTTCGAAGGCGCGAACACCCAGTTCCTCGACGCCGACGTCAATGCCTCGCTGCGCCGCTTCATCGAGGAAGGCCGTACCTTCGACGCGATCGTGCTCGATCCGCCCAAGTTCGCGCCCACCGTGGCCCATGCCGAACGTGCCGCGCGCGCCTACAAGGACATCAACCGGCTGGCCCTCAAGCTGCTGGAGCCGGGCGGCGTGCTGCTGACCTTTTCCTGCTCGGGCGGCATCAGCGCCGACCTGTTCCACAAGATCGTCGCTTCGGCGGGCATCGACGCGGGCGTCGACGGCTACCTGGGTGAGCACCTGGGTGCGGCGCCCGACCATCCGATGACCATCGAGTTCCCGGAGGGCGAGTACCTCAAGGGGCTGGTGGTCGTGCGCAAGGCTGCGTGAAAGCGGCCCTCCTGAGCACGGCCTTTCGTCCCTCGTTAGACTTTCGCCCTTCCCGATCACGGAGCATTCCATGGCCCTCATCCCCGCGACCATCCTCACCGGCTTCCTCGGCTCCGGCAAGACCACGCTGCTCAAGCGCATCCTGACCGAGGCGCACGGCCAGAAGATCGCCGTCATCGAAAACGAGTTCGGCGAGGAGAACATCGACAGCGACATCCTGGTGAGCGAATCCAAGGAGCAGATCGTGCAGATGAGCAATGGCTGCGTCTGCTGCACCATCCGCGAAGATCTGCGCGAAGCCCTGCAACTGCTCGCGGCCAAGAAGCGCAAGGGCCTGCTGGACTTCGACCGCGTGGTGATCGAGACCACCGGCCTGGCCGACCCCGGCCCCGTGGCGCAGACCTTCTTCATGGACGACGAGATCGCCGAGAGCTACCTGCTCGACTCGATTCTCACGCTGGTCGATGCCAAGCATGCGCCCCAGCAGCTCAACGACCGCCAGGAGGCGCGCCGCCAGGTGGGCTTCGCCGACCAGATCTTCATCAGCAAGAGTGAGCTGGTCTCGGCAGAGGAAACCGAGGCGCTGATCCACCGCCTGAAGCACATGAACCCACGTGCGCCGCAGCAGAAGGTGCATTTTGGCGAAGTGCCGCTGGGCAGCGTGTTCGACCTGCGCGGCTTCAACCTGAACGCCAAGCTCGACATCGACCCCGACTTCCTGACGGCCGACGACCACGCGCATCACGATCATGACCATGCGCATGGAGAGCACTGCGACCATCCCTCGCACGCACACGAAGGCCACGGCCACCATCACCACCATGACGACGACGTCAAGAGCTTCGTCTACAAGGCCGACCGGGCGTTCGACCCTGCGCGGCTGGAGGACTTCCTGGGCGCCATCGTCAACATCTACGGGCCCAAGATGCTGCGCTACAAGGGCGTGCTGCACATGCAGGGCACCGAGCGCAAGGTGATCTTCCAGGGCGTGCATCAGCTGATGGGCAGCGACCTCGGTCCGGCATGGGGGCCGGACGAGGTGCGCCAGAGCCGCATGGTGTTCATCGGCATCGACCTGCCGCGCGACATCCTGGAGCAGGGCCTGGACCAGTGCCTGGTGTAGCCGCGCTGCGGCACACGCGCGCGACTTCTCTATACAATCGCGCGCCTGCTCAGTTCCGCTGACCCGTCCTTCCGGGGGACGGGACACGGCGGTCCGGGCAGCTCGGGTGAGCTTCCGCGGGAGCAAACCTCCCCGTGAAAGCGCTTTCCCGTTCTTCGAAGGAGCCCGTCACCGTGAAGAAACCCGCCGCAAAGGCCAAGTCCGCAGCCGATCCGAGCGTCGAGAAGACGCCGGTGAGCCGGCAGGCCGCGTCTGCGGCCCCGAAGGTTTCCGCGTCTGCTGCCAAGACCGCCAAGACGGCCAAGGCCTCTCAGGCCACCGCCACAGGCACTTCCGCCGCAGCCCATGAGGCTGTTGCTTCAACTCAACCGGCTGGCCGCAAGGCCGCACCCTCTGCCACACCGCTCCCCATGAAAAAAACGGCTGCTGCCTCTTCTCCCGCCACGTCGACTCCCTCGGCCTCGATCGCTGCGCCCGCCACGCGCGGTGGCCGCGTGTCGCGCCTGTCGCAACTGACGGTGCCTTCCATGGCCCAGTCGGTGGCCTCCACGGCTGCCAAGTCGAGCTTCACCCAGATCGCCTCGACCGCGCTGGTCCCGCCACCGCACGTGGCACTCAAGAAGGACCCGAAGCTCGCGAACAACTGGAAGGACAAGACGGTGGACGAGCTGACCGATGCCGAAGTCATCGCGATGCCGGACGCCGAATACATGAACGACAAGCAGATGGCGTTCTTCCGCCTGAAGCTGGTGGCCCTCAAGAAGGGTATTCTGGACAACGCGGGCGAAACCACCGAGCACCTGCGTGAAGACACGGTGGTGGTGCCCGATCCGGCCGACCGCGCGACCATCGAGGAAGAGCATGCGCTGGAACTGCGCACGCGCGACCGTGAACGCAAGCTGCTCAAGAAGATCGAGCAGTCGATCCAGCGCATCGACGCCGGCGACTATGGCTACTGCGACGAGACCGGCGAGCCCATCGGCGTCGGTCGCCTGCTGGCACGGCCGACCGCCACGCTGTCGCTCGAAGCGCAACAGCGCCGCGAGCTCAAGCAGAAGATGTTCGGAGACTAGGTTCTCCCCCAGGCTTGCCCACTGCGTGTGGCAGCGCCTACCCCCTTCCGGGGGCAACACCGGCGGCCCGGCGGAGCCGGTTCCGCGGTGTTTCTGGCTCTCCCCCCAGGCTTGCCCACTGCGTGTGGCCGCCTATCCCCTTCCGCGGGCGACACCTGCGGCCCGGCGGAGCCGGTTCCGCGGTGTTCTGGTGGATAGGGTGAATTTTCGTGTGGGGGATGTTTCGGGGTTGTATTGGAAACCGGCGTCCCTAAGTGGGTGGGATGGAACAGTTTCACGGAACCACGATTCTCAGTGTGCGGCGCAAGACGCCCGACGGCGACCAGGTTGCCATCGGGGGGGACGGGCAGGTCACGCTGGGGAACATCGTCATCAAGGGCACGGCGCGCAAGGTGCGGCGGCTCTATCACGGCAAGGTGCTGGCCGGTTTTGCCGGCGCCACCGCCGATGCCTTCACGCTCTTCGAGCGTTTCGAGGCCAAGCTCGAGAAGCACCAGGGGCATCTGACCCGCGCGGCGGTCGAGCTCACCAAGGACTGGCGTACCGACCGGGTGCTGCGCAAGCTCGAAGCCATGCTCGCCGTGGCGGATGCCACCACCTCCCTCATCATCACCGGCAACGGTGACGTGCTCGAACCCGAGGACGGCGTGATCGCCATCGGTTCGGGTGGTGCCTACGCGCAGTCGGCGGCCAAGGCGCTGATCGACAACACCGAGCTGTCTGCCGAGCAGATCGTCCGTAAATCCCTGGGGATCGCCGGGGAAATCTGCATTTACACCAATATGAACCATACGGTCGAGACGCTGTGACCATCATGTCCATGACCCCCCAGGAGATCGTCTCCGAGCTCGACAACCACATCGTCGGGCAGCCCGAGGCCAAGCGGGCCGTCGCCATTGCGCTGCGCAACCGGTGGCGCCGCCAGAAGGTCGAGGGCGCGCTGCGCACCGAGATCACCCCCAAGAACATCCTGATGATCGGCCCCACGGGTGTCGGCAAGACCGAGATCGCGCGCCGGCTGGCCCGGCTGGCGGACGCGCCCTTCATCAAGGTCGAGGCGACCAAGTTCACCGAGGTCGGCTACGTGGGCAAGGATGTCGATGCGATCATCCGCGACCTGGCCGAGATTGCCGTCAAGCAGACGCGCGAAAAGGAGAGCGCCAAGTTCCGCATGCGTGCGGAAGACGCTGCCGAAGACCGCATCCTCGACGTCCTGTTGCCGCCCGCGCGCAACGCCGACGGCACCGCGCCCGACGCGAACAACGCCACCCGCCAGGCCTTCCGCAAGAAGCTGCGCGAGCACGAACTCGACGACAAGGAGATTGAGCTCGATCTGGCCGAGACCCGCGCACCCATGGAAATCATGGGCCCGGCCGGCATGGAAGAAATGACCGAACAGTTGCGCGGCATGTTCGGCCAGCTGGGCGCCGGCAAGCGCAAGACGCGCAAGCTCAAGATCGGCGAGGCCATGCGCCTGCTGATCGACGAGGAGGCTGGCAAGCTGGTCAACGAGGACGACATCCGCACGCTGGCCATCCAGAATGCCGAGCAGAACGGCATCGTCTTCATCGACGAGATCGACAAGGTCGCCACCCGCAGCGATGCGCAGGGTTCGGACATCTCGCGCCAGGGCGTGCAACGTGACCTGCTGCCCTTGGTCGAAGGCACGGCGGTCACCACCAAGTACGGGGTGGTGCGCACCGACCACATCCTCTTCATCGCCAGCGGTGCGTTCCACCTGAGCAAGCCGAGCGATCTGATCCCGGAGCTGCAGGGGCGCTTTCCGATCCGGGTCGAGCTGCAGTCGCTCTCGGTGGCTGATTTCGAGAGCATCCTCACGCAGACACGTGCCTCGCTGGTCAAGCAGTACCAGGCGCTGCTGGCCACCGAAGGCGTCACGCTCGATTTCACGCCCGATGGCATCACCCGCCTGGCGGGTATCGCGTTCGATGTGAACGAGCGCACCGAGAACATCGGCGCGCGCCGCCTGTCGACGGTCATGGAGCGTCTGCTCGACGAGGTGAGTTTCGATGCCGCGAAGCTGGGCGGTCAATCGGTGCGGATCGATGCGGCTTACGTGGACCAACGTCTGGCGGCATTAAGTCACGACGAAGACCTTTCGCGCTTCATCCTCTGAAGCTCGCCCTCCGAGGCGGTGCCGCTCCGCGCACCGCCTCGGCGCTTCACGCAACACATTCATTGCGTGAGCTAAGTACTTCATTTGCAACGAAATTACCCGCTTCCTCGCGTTCGGAAGTGGTGCTAAGTCGTTGATTCCATTACAAAAAATACCCTTCGCGCCCCGTTGCGCCCGAATGGTTTCCTGCTACAGTGGAAAAAAGTGCAGTTAAGTGGGAAATACTGTCGGATGTTGCCTCTTCGAGGTGCGCGATGGCTCCCACCACAGGGGTACCGTGGTCGTGTTTCAAGGCGCTTCATCGCTCAGTCTGGATGTCAAGGGAAGGCTTTCCGTGCCTACCCGGCATCGTGACGTCCTGAGCGCGACCGCCGGCGGCCAACTGACGATCACCAAGCACCCGCACGGCTGTCTGATGATCTTCCCGCGTCCGGAATGGGAGAAATTCCGCGAGCGTATTGCCGCACTGCCGATGTCGGCGCAGTGGTGGAAGCGCGTGTTCCTGGGCAATGCGATGGATGTCGAGATGGACGGTACCGGCCGGGTGCTCGTGTCGCCCGAACTGCGCGCAGCCGCCGGCATCTCGCGCGAGACGCTGATGCTGGGCATGGGCAACCATTTCGAACTGTGGGACAAGGCAACCTACGAGGCGAAGGAAGCCGAGGCCACGCAAGGCGAAATGCCCGACGTGTTCCAGGACTTCTCTTTCTGAGCCGCCCGTGGAAACTTCGTTCACCCACACCACCGTGCTCCTCGATGAGCCGATCGATGCCCTGTTCGAAGGCCGCGGCGACGCGCCCGCGGGCACCTACGTCGATGCGACGTTCGGGCGAGGAGGCCATTCGCGGGCCATCCTGGCGAGGCTGGGGCCGCAAGGCCACCTGATTGCGTTCGACAAGGACGCCGAAGCGGTCGCCGAAGCAACGCGCATCACCGATGCGCGTTTTTCCATTCGGCATCAGGGCTTTCGGGACCTCGGGGAGCTGGCGCCGGCCAGCGTCGCCGGGCTGCTCATGGACCTGGGCATCAGCTCCCCGCAGATCGACAACCCCGCACGGGGTTTTTCTTTTCGTTTTGACGGCCCGCTCGACATGCGCATGGATACCACGCGCGGCGAGAGCGTGGCAGAGTGGCTGGCAACGGCCGAAACCCAACAGATTGCAGAGGTGATCCGTGACTATGGCGAAGAACGGTTTGCTGTTCAGATTGCAAAGGCGATTGTTGCTCGCCGACAAGAACGGGGCCCAGTTTCAACCACCACCGAGCTGGCCGACCTCGTGGCTGGCACGGTCAAAACCCGCGAGCAGGGCCAGAACCCTGCAACGCGCACATTTCAGGCTCTTCGGATTTTCATCAACGCCGAGCTTGAAGAGCTGCAACAGGCGCTAGACGCCAGCCTGTCGGTGCTCGAGCCGGGCGGCCGGCTGGCGGTGATCAGCTTCCACTCGCTGGAAGACCGCATCGTCAAGCAGTTCATCGCCAGGCACTCGAAAGAGGTGTACGACCGCCGCGCGCCTTTTGCCACGCCGCAACCGATGAAGCTGCGCCCGCTCGCGCGCATCCGGCCCTCGGAGGCCGAGGTGGCGGGCAATCCGCGATCGCGCAGCGCCATCCTGCGCATCGCCGAACGCACGGAGGCCTGACGCACATGGCTCGCCTCAATGTGTTGCTGCTGCTCGCCGTCCTTGCGACGGCTTTGCTGCTTGTGCACACCCAGTACCGTTCGCGTCTGCTGTACACCGAGCTCGACCGTGCCCACACCGAGGCACGCCGCCTGGAGGTCGATGGCGAGCGCCTGCAGGTGGACAAGCGCGCGCAGGCCACCCCGCTGCGCGTGGAAAAGCTCGCCAAGGAGCAGCTCAAGATGCGCACCACCACGCCGGCCATCACGCAGTACGTGCGTGCCGACGGCACGGTGATCCCTGCTGTGGTGGCGCCTGCGCCGGCAGCGGCTGCACCACGTGCCGGTGCAGCGGCCCCCGTGCGGAGGACGCCATGAGCCGCCGCAGCGTCCAGTACACGACCAGCCCGCTGCTGGCGAGCAAGACGCCGGTCTGGCGCAGCAAGTTCATCGTGGCGGTGATCGCGGTCGGCTTCGTCGTGCTGGCGGGCCGTGCCGCCTTCGTACAGGTCATTCACAACGACTTCTTCCAGCGCCAGGGCGAAGTGCGCTTCGCCCGCACGCTCGAGCTGCCCGCCAACCGGGGACGCATCCTCGATCGCAACGGCCTGCTGTTGGCCTCCAGTGTGGTGGCGCCCAGCATCTGGGCCATTCCAGAGGACATCGAGCGCGACGACCCGGACGTGCGCGCCAAGCTGCGCCAGCTTGCCAAGCTGCTGGAAATGCCGCAGAAGGACCTCGACAAGAAGCTCGAGGACGAAGACAAGACCTTCGTCTGGGTGCAGCGCCAGGTCGATCTGGCCATCGCCAAGCAGATTGCCGAACTCAACATCAAGGGCATCTACCAGCGCAAGGAATACAAGCGCCAGTATCCCGAGGGCGAGGCTGCCGCGCATGTGGTGGGATTCACCAACGTCGAGGACCACGGCCAGGAAGGCATCGAGCTGCAGTTCGACAAGAACCTGGCGGGCAAGGCCGGTTCGCGCCGCGTCATCAAGGACCGCCTGGGCCGCGTGGTCGAGGGCGTGGGGGAAACCGTGCCGCCGCTCGACGGCAAGGACATCCAGCTGAGCATCGACAGCAAGGTGCAGTTCTTCGCCTACCAGAAGCTGCGCGACGCGGTGACCGCGCGCCGCGCCAAGGCCGGCAGCGTGGTGGTGATCGACGCGGTCACCGGCGAGGTCCTGGCACTGGCCAATTACCCGAGCTACGTGCCCGACAAGCGCCAGAACCTGACCGGCGAGCAATTGCGCAACCGTGCCATCACCGACACCTTCGAGCCGGGTTCGACCATGAAGCCCATCACCGTGGCGATGGCGCTGGAGGCGGGCCGCGTCAAGCCCTCGACGGTGATCGACACCAGCCCCGGCCGCTACCAGCTCGGCGGCTTCACCATCAGCGACACCCATAACTACGGCGCACTGACGGTCGAGGGCGTGATCCAGAAGTCGAGCAACGTCGGCGCGCTGAAAATCGCGCAGAGGATGCAGCCCCAGGAGATGTGGGACACCTACACCGCGCTGGGGTACGGCCAGAAGCCGCAGATCCAGTTTCCCGGCGCGGTCACCGGCCGGCTGCGGCCATGGAAGAACTGGAAGCCGGTCGAGCAGGCGACCATGGCCTATGGCTATGGCCTGTCGGCCTCGCTGTTCCAGATGGTTCACTCCTACACCTCGTTCGCGCACGACGGCAGCATCATTCCGGTGACCATGCTCAAGAGCGGCGAGCCTGCCGTCGGTGTGCGCGTGTTCTCTGCCGAGAACGCACATGCGGTGCGCAAGATGCTGGAGATGGCGGCTGGCCCCGGCGGCACCGGCCAGCGCGCGCAGACGGTCGGCTATTCGGTGGGCGGCAAGTCGGGCACCGCGCACAAGCAGGTCGGCAAGGGCTACGCAAGCAACAAGTACCGTGCGTGGTTCACCGGCATGGCACCGATCGAGAAGCCACGCATCATCGTCGGCGTGATGATCGACGAGCCGAGCGACGGCCAGTATTTCGGCGGTGTGGCTGCGGCCCCCGTGTTCAGCGAAGTGGTGCAGCAGACGCTGCGGATGATGAACGTGGCGCCCGATCTGGCGGTCAAGCCGCTGGTGATCACCAACGGCGTGGACGAAAGCTTCTGATGAACGACATCCGTTTTTCCTCCGCCAACGAAGCCGCGCACTGGTTGCGCTCGTGCGTGTCCGGCGATCTGCATGCCGACAGTCGCAGCATCGGTGAAGGCGACGCCTTCATCGCCTGGCCCGGCGCCGCGTCCGACGGCCGCGCGCATGTGGGCGCGGCCCTCGCGCGGGGCGCGTCGGTCTGCCTAGTCGAGCGCGAAGGCGTCGAGGGTTTTGGGTTCGACGACGATGCGATTGCCGCGTTTTCAGGGCTCAAGGCGGCCACCGGGCCGATCGCCGCCTCGTTCTATGGCCAGCCATCGAGCCAGCTGGCGGTCATCGCCGTGACGGGCACCAATGGCAAGACCTCGACGGCCTGGTGGCTGGCCGAGGCACTGTCTCAGCGCGCGGGCCACGGCCCTTGCGCGCTGGTGGGCACGCTGGGGATCGGCGCGCCGCCGTCGCTCACCTACACCGGCCTGACCACACCCGACCCGGTGATGCTGCAGCGCGCGTTGCGCGGTTTCGTCGCACGCGGCTTCAGCGCCTGCGCCATCGAGGCATCCTCCATCGGCATTGCCGAGCGGCGTCTGGACGGCTGCGACATCCGCGTGGCGGTGTTCACGAACTTCACGCAGGACCACCTCGACTACCACGGCGACATGGACACCTACTGGGCCGCCAAGGCCGAGCTGTTCCGCTGGCCCGGACTGGGCGCGGCCGTGGTCAACATCGACGACGTGCACGGCGCCTCCCTGGTGGCCAACCTGATCGACCGCGGCACGGGTGCGCTCGACATCTGGACCGTGTCGGCGGCGGGGGCGCCTGCGCGGCTGCGCGCCCAGGACATCGGCCATGGCGTCGATGGACTCACCTTCAACGTGGTCGAGGAGGGTGCCGAACCCGAGCGGCTCGCCACACAACTCATCGGCCAGTACAACGTGGCCAACCTGCTGGGTGTGATCGGCACGCTGCGCTGCCTGGGCATGCCACTGGCGGCCGCCGTCGCCGCCTGCCGCAACCTGAGCAGCGTGCCCGGCCGCATGGAGCGCGTGAGCCTGGCTGGCCAGCCGCTGGCTGTGGTCGACTATGCCCACACGCCTGATGCGCTCGACAAGGCACTGGCGGGCCTGCGCCCCCTGGCGCAAGCCCGCGGCGGGCGGCTGTGGTGCGTGTTCGGCTGCGGCGGTGACCGCGATGCGGGCAAGCGCCCGATGATGGCGGCCGTGGCGGAGCGTCGGGCAGACTGTGTCGTGGTGACGAGCGACAACCCGCGCAGCGAAAAGCCCGCCGCCATCCTCAGCCAGATCCTGCTCGGCTTTGCCAGCCCGGAGACCGTGCAGGTCGAACCCGACCGCGCGCTGGCCATCGCGCAGGTATTGGCGCAGGCGGCACCCGAAGACGTGGTGCTGCTCGCCGGCAAGGGCCACGAAGACTGGCAGGAGATGGGTGGCCAGCGTGTGCCGTTCTCCGATCGCGCGCATGCGCTCGAGGCGCTTGCGATGCGGAGCGCCACATGACGAACAATGCAACGCCGATGATGACCCTCGGTCAAGCCGCGGGCTGGGTGTCGGGCGCCCGCCTGGTGGGCGATGCAGCGACGCCGATTGCACGGGTCCACACCGACACGCGCACGCTGGCCGCAGGCGATCTGTTCGTCGCGCTCAAGGGCGAGAAGTTCGATGCGAACGCTTTCCTCGACAAGGCACGTGCGGCCGGTGCCGAAGTGGCCGTGGCCCACGGTGGCCTGGCTGCCGCCGGGCTGTCCGGGCTCGAAGTGCCCGACACGCTGCAGGCACTGGGCGCCATCGCCACGGGCTGGCGCGCTCAGTACACGCTGCCGTTGATCGCCGTGACCGGCAGCAATGGCAAGACCACGGTCACGCAGATGATCGCGGCGATCCTCGCCATGGCCGATCCGGCGCGCGCGCTGGCCACGGCAGGCAACTTCAACAACGAAATTGGCGTGCCGCTGACGCTCATGCGCCTGCGCGAGACGCACCGGCTGGCCGTGGTCGAGCTGGGCATGAACCATCCGGGCGAGATCGCGCGGCTGGCTGCCATGACGCGCCCGACCATCGCGCTGGTGAACAACGCGCAGCGCGAACACCAGGAGTTCATGGCCACCGTCGAGGCGGTGGCACGCGAGAACGCCGCCGTGTTCGACGCCTTGCCGCCCGACGGGACAGCCGTTTTCCCGCACGGCGACGCGTACACGTCCCTGTGGACCGCGCTGGCCCAGGGCGCCTCGCAACGCCGCTGCATCACGTTTGGCGAGTCGGCCGATGCCGACATCGCTTTGCTGCAGGCCCGCTGGCAGGGCAGCGCCTGGCAGGTCGAGGCGCGCACGCCGATGGGCGTGCTGCGCAGCACGCTGCACATCGCCGGACGCCACAACGTCATCAACGCGCTGGCGGCCATCGGCTGCACGCTGGCTGCGGGCGTGTCGCTCGAACACATCGCGGCCGGCCTGGCGGCCTTCGAGCCGGTCAAGGGCCGGTCGAAGGCGAGCGAGCTTCGTCTGCCGGACGGCCATGCGCTGACGGTGGTCGACGACACTTACAACGCCAACCCCGATTCGGTGCGCGCCGCCGTCGACGTGCTCGCCAGCCTGCCGGGCCCGCGCCTTCTGGTGCTGGGCGACATGGGCGAGGTGGGTGACCAGAGCGAGCACTTCCATGCCGAAGTGGGCGCCTGGGCGCGTGAACGCGGCATCGACAGCCTGTTTGCGCTCGGCGTGGAGTCCCGGCATGCCGTGAGCGCCTTCGCCGCTGGCGCTGCGCCAGGCCAGGACGGCCGTCATTTCGTCGACATCGACACCCTCGTCGCCGCCGTGCTGGCGCGCCTGCCGCAAGCGGCGAGCGTGCTGGTCAAGGGCTCGCGTTTCATGGCCATGGAGCGGGTGGTCCACGCCATGGCCGCAGCGGCCGCATCACAACAAAAAGAAGGAGGCCGGTCATGACGCATGCACCGCGCAATACAACATGCTGATGAGCCTGGCTCAGTGGCTGCAGACCGTGTCGCCCGAATTCGGCTTCCTGCGAATCTTCCAGTACCTGACCTTTCGCGCCATGATGGCCGCGCTGACCGCGCTGCTGGTCGGCCTGGCGGCGGGGCCTTATGTGATCCGGCGCCTGGCGGCGCTCAAGATCGGTCAGCCGGTGCGTGGCTACGGCATGGAAACGCACCTGAGCAAGAGCGGCACGCCCACCATGGGCGGCGTGCTCGTGCTGTTCGCGATCGGCTTCGCCACGCTGATGTGGTTCGACCTGAGCAACCGCTTCGTGTGGATCGTGCTGTGGGTGACGCTGGGCTTTGGCGCGATCGGCTGGGTCGATGACTGGCGCAAGGTCGTGCGCAAGGACCCGGAAGGCATGCGCTCGCGCGAAAAATACTTCTGGCAGTCGGTGGTTGGCCTGGTGGCCGGCTTCTACCTGCTGTTCAGCATTTCGGAGAGCTCCAACTGGCGCGTGCTGGAACTGTTCTACGCCTGGGTGCGTTCAGGCTTCGCACTGGACTTCCCGCCCAAGATCAACCTGCTGGTGCCTTTCTTCAAGGAAATCAGCTATCCGCTGGGCGGCGTTGGATTCGTCATCCTGACCTATTTGGTGATCGTGGGGTCGAGCAATGCGGTGAACCTCACCGACGGCCTCGACGGCCTGGCGATCATGCCGGTGGTGATGGTGGGCTCGGCGCTGGGCGTGTTCGCCTATGTCACAGGCAGCTCGGTCTACTCGAAGTACCTGCTGTTTCCACACATCCCGGGCTCGGGCGAGCTGCTGGTGTTCTGTTCGGCCATGGCGGGTGCGGGCCTGGCCTTCCTCTGGTTCAACACGCATCCGGCCCAGGTCTTCATGGGCGACGTCGGCGCACTGGCGCTTGGTGGCGCGCTGGGCACCATTGCGGTCATCGTGCGCCAGGAAATCGTGTTCTTCGTGATGGGCGGCATCTTCGTGGTCGAGGCCATCTCGGTGATGGCGCAGGTCATGTACTTCAAGTACACCAAGAAGCGCTATGGCGAAGGCCGTCGCGTGCTGAAGATGGCACCGCTGCACCATCACTTCGAGAAGAGCGGATGGCGCGAGACGCAGGTCGTCGTGCGCTTCTGGATCATCACGATGTTGCTGTGCCTGGTCGGCCTGTCGACGTTGAAGCTGCGCTAGCCGCCCGGTCATGAAACATCTGCAAGACCTTCCCGTCCTCGTCCTGGGCCTCGGTGCATCCGGCCTGGCGATGGCGCGTTGGTGCGCGCGCCACGGTGCACAGGTCACGGTGGCCGACACGCGCGAAGCGCCGGCTCTGTTGGCCACGTTGCGCGCGGAGGTGCCTGCTGCCGTGTTCGTGGGCGGCGCGCTCAGCGCGGCGCTGGTGGAAGGCACGCCCATCCGCGCGGTCTACCGGTCGCCCGGCCTCACGCCCGCCACGATCGCACCGGTGGTCGATGCGGCGCGTGCGATCGGCCTGCCGGTCGGTGGCGAGCTCGACCTGTTCGCGCAGGCGTTGCGCGACCTGCGCGTGGTGCAAGCGCCGGCCGTCGATGCCCCGGTAGTGAGTGCACCAGTCGCGGAGGCGCCGGTCGATGACCCGCTGCAGGCGCCGCCGGCCCAGGTGGAAATCGAGATGGCGGCGCAGACGCAACCCGATGTCGCTCAAGCCGCCGAAGTCGTCGAGGCCGATGCGCCTTCGGGTCCGGAGGCTGAACCGTCCGTGGTGCCTCCCGTCCCCGCGGTACCGGCCCCTGCCACGGCACAGGTCCATACCGCGGCACGCGATGCGGCCGAATTCGTCGCACGCATGACAGAGCTCGCCGCTGCGCCGGTTGCGCCGGTCGAAGACGAAGCGCCGCTGCCGGTCGAGGCGCTGCCCGAGGTGCCGACGCCCCAGGGCTACCAACCCGTGGTGCTTGCCATCACCGGTACCAACGGCAAGACCACGGTCACTTCGCTCACCGGGCAACTCGTTGAGCGCGCCGGCAAGACCGTGGCCGTGGCCGGCAACATCGGCCCGACGCTGCTCGACACGCTGGCCGCCCACATGGACGCCGACACGCTGCCCCAGGTGTGGGTGCTCGAACTCTCCAGCTTCCAGCTCGACGGCGTCGAGGGCTTCGAGCCGACCGCCGCCACCGTGTTGAACGTGACACAGGACCACCTCGACTGGCACGGCGACATGGCGGCCTACACGTCGGCCAAGGCGCGCATCTTCGGCGCCAACAGCCTGATGATCCTCAACCGCGACGACCCGGCCGTCATGGCGATGCTGCCGCCGCCGGTGCGCGTGCGGTTGCAGCGCCCGCAGGTGCGTGCGCACATCACCTTCGGCGCCGAGCCGCCACGCCGCCCGTCTGACTTCGGCATCGAACGCGTCAACGGCATGGGCTGGCTGGTGCGTGCCCTGGAGGCCGACGAAACCATCAAGCGCAAGCGCGGTGCTGCGGCGCAGGAGGAAGAAATCCACCTGCAGCGCCTGATGCCGGCCGACGCGCTGCGCATCCGGGGCCAGCACAACGCGCTCAATGCGCTGGCTGCGCTGGCGCTCGCCTCGGCCGCCGGTTGCGCGCTGGGGCCGATGCTCTATGGCCTGCGCGAATACCAGGGCGAGCCGCACCGCGTCGAACCGGTGGCGATCATCGAAGGCGTCGAGTTCTTCGACGACAGCAAGGGCACCAACGTGGGTGCGACCGTGGCGGCGATCGCCGGCCTGGGCGCCGAACGCCGTGTCGTCCCGATCCTGGGCGGCGACGGGAAGGGCCAGGACTTCACGCCGCTGGCCGCGCCGGTGCGGCAGTACGCGCGCGCCGTCGTGCTGATCGGGCGCGATGCGCCGCTGATCGAGGCGGCGCTCGCGCCCACCGGCATCGCCGCGGTGCATGCCGCCTCGATGGAGGAGGCCGTGACGCTGGCCGCACGCCGTGCCCATCCGGGCGATGCGGTGCTGCTGTCGCCGGCCTGCGCGAGCTTCGACATGTTCACGGGCTACACGCACCGTGCCGAGGTCTTCTGCGCTGCGGTGCAGACGCTGGCCGACGACACCGCCGCCGCATCGCTGGAGGGCGACGACGCATGAACACCACCACCGCAGCCACCCCCAACGAGCCGCGCGGGCGTTTTCGCGGCTGGTTCAACCGCGCGGCCCAGAGCGGAATCGAAGCCTTGCCCATGCACCTGCCGGTGCGCCTGGGCGGTGCCGGCATGACGCAGACCAAGGCGGCACCGATCCGTGTACTCGGTTTCGACCAGGCACTGCTGTGGGTGACGATGGCGCTGCTGGCCTGGGGCGCGATCATGGTCTATTCGGCATCGATCGCGTTGCCCGACAACCCGCGCTTTGCACGCGCCGGCTACGGTCCGGCCTTCTTTCTCGTGCGCCACGTGCTGTTCCTGGGCATCGCCTTTCTGGCAGCGCTGCTGACCTTCCAGGTGCCCATGCAGACCTGGGAGCGCGTCGCGCCCTGGGTCTTCGTGGTGTCGCTGCTGCTGCTGATCGCCGTGCTGATTCCGCATGTCGGCCGGGTCGTCAACGGCGCGCGCCGATGGCTGCCGCTGGGGGTGATGAACTTCCAGCCGTCGGAACTCGCCAAGCTCGCGATGGTGCTCTATGCGTCCAGCTACATGGTGCGCAAGATGGAGATCAAGGAACGCTTCTTCCGCGCGGTGCTGCCGATGGGCGTGGCGGTGGTGGTGGTCGGCATGCTGTTGCTGGCCGAGCCCGACATGGGGGCCTTCATGGTGATCGCGGTCATCGCGATGGGCATCCTGTTCCTGGGCGGCGTGAACGCCCGCATGTTCTTCGTGATCGCCACGCTCATGGTGGTGGCCTTCGGCGTGATGGTGATGACCAGCGAATGGCGGCGGGAGCGCCTGTTTGCGTACCTCGATCCGTTCAGCGAGGCACACGCGCTCGGCAAGGGCTACCAGCTGTCGCATTCGCTCATCGCCATCGGCCGTGGTGAGATCTTCGGCGTCGGCCTGGGCGGCAGTGTCGAAAAGCTGCACTGGCTACCCGAGGCGCACACCGACTTCCTGCTGGCCGTGCTGGGCGAGGAGTTCGGCCTGATCGGCGTGCTGCTGGCGATCTGCCTGTTCCTGTGGCTCACGCGCCGCATCATGCACATCGGCCGCCAGGCGATCGCGCTGGACCGCGTGTTCTCCGGGCTGGTCGCACAGGGCGTAGGCATCTGGATCGGCTTCCAGTCGTTCATCAACATGGGTGTGAACCTGGGGGCGCTGCCGACCAAGGGCCTGGGCCTGCCGCTGATGAGCTTCGGCGGCTCGGCGATCCTGCTGAACCTGATCGCGCTGGCCATCGTGTTGCGCGTCGACTACGAGAACCGTGTGCTGATGCGCGGGGGGCGGATATGAGTCGGACGGCACTGGTCATGGCCGGCGGCACGGGCGGCCACATTTTCCCGGGGCTGGCCGTGGCGGAGGCGTTGCGCGAGCGCGGCTGGCGTGTGCACTGGCTGGGCGCGCCCGGCAGCATGGAAGAGAAGCTGGTGCCGCCGCGTGGCTTCGCATTCGAGCCGGTGCAGTTCGGCGGCCTGCGCGGCAAGGGCGCGATGACCGTCGCCCTGTTGCCGCTGCGTCTGCTGCGCGCCTTCGCTCAGAGCGTGGGTGTGCTGCGCCGCGTGAAGCCCGACGTGGTGATCGGCCTGGGCGGCTACATCGCATTTCCAGGCGGCCTGATGGGCGTGCTGCTCGGTCGGCCGCTGGTGCTGCACGAGCAGAATTCGGTTGCAGGACTCGTCAACAAGGTGCTGGCCCGTGTCGCCCGCCGCGTGTTCACGGCCTTCCCGGACGTGCTCCAGGGTGCCGAATGGGTCGGCAATCCGCTGCGCACGGCCTTCACTTCGCAGCCCGATCCGATGACCCGTTTTGCCGGTCGAAGCGGTGCGCTCAAGCTGCTGGTGGTCGGCGGCAGCCTGGGCGCGCAGGCGCTCAACCGCATCGTGCCGCAGGCGCTCGCCCGCATCGCCCCCGAAGAGCGTCCCCAGGTCGTCCACCAGGCCGGCACCAAGCAGATCGACCAGTTGCGTGCCAACTATGCGGCGGCCTATGTCGAGGGCACGCTGACCCCTTTCATCGAAGACACGGCCAGCGCCTATGCCGATGCCGACCTGATCATCGCGCGTGCCGGTGCGAGCACCGTCACCGAGATCGCGGCGGTCGGCGCCGCGGCGCTGTTCGTGCCCTTTCCTTCCGCGGTCGATGACCACCAGACCACCAATGCCCGTTTCCTGGTCGATGCGGGCGGCGGCTGGCTCGTGCAGCAGACCGAACTCACTCCTGAATTGCTTGCTGACTTGCTACAGAAAACACAACGCTCCACCTTGCTGGACAAGGCCGTGAAGGCCCACGCGATGCAAAAGACCGACGCGGTCGCACATGTCGTTCGCGCCTGCGAACAGTTGGCCGACAAGGCCCGCAAAGGTCGCGCATGAAGCACGCCATTCGCCAGATCCATTTCGTGGGCATCGGCGGTGCCGGCATGAGCGGCATTGCCGAAGTGCTGCTGAACCTGGGTTACCGCATCACCGGCTCCGACCTGAGCGACAGCGCCACGCTGCGCCGCCTGGCCAGCCTGGGCATCGGCACTTTCGTCGGCCACGACGCGGCGAATATCGAGGGTGCCGATGCGGTCGTGACCTCGACCGCCGTGCAGGCGGACAACCCGGAAGTGATGGCCGCGCGCGACAGGCGCATTCCGGTCGTGCCGCGCGCGCTGATGCTCGCCGAACTCATGCGCCTCAAGCAGGGCATTGCGATCGCCGGCACGCATGGCAAGACGACCACCACCAGTCTGGTGGCGAGCGTGCTGGCCGCCGCTGGCCTGGACCCGACCTTCGTGATCGGCGGCAAGCTCAACAGCGCCGGCGCCAATGCGCAGCTGGGCAGCGGCGACTACATCGTGGTCGAAGCCGACGAATCGGACGCGTCCTTCCTGAACCTGCTGCCGGTGATGGCGGTGGTCACGAACATCGACGCCGACCACATGGAGACTTACGGGCACGACTTCAACAATCTGAAGAAGGCCTTCGTCGACTTCCTGCATCGCATGCCTTTCTACGGCGTCGCGATCCTCTGCACCGACGACGCCGCGGTGCGCGAAATCATTCCGCAGGTGACCTGTCCGGTGACCAGCTACGGCTTCGGTGCCGACGCCCAGGTGCGTGCGGTCAACGTGCGCGCCGTCGGCTCGCAGATGCACTTCACCGCCCAGCGCCGCAACGGCATCACGCTGCCCGACATGGACATCGTGCTGAACCTTGCCGGCGAACACAACGTGCTCAACGCGCTGTCGGTGATCGCGGTGGCCGTGGAGCTCAATGTGCCCGACGAAGCGGTGCAGCGCGGCCTGGCCGAATTCAAGGGCGTCGGCCGCCGCTTCCAGAGCTACGGCAACGTGCCGCTGCAGGCGGGACGCACGTCAGGCAGCTTCGCGCTGATCGAAGACTACGGCCACCACCCCGTCGAAGTGGGCGTGACCATTGCGGCGGCCCGGGGCGCGTTTCCGGGACGCCGGCTGGTGTTGGCCTTCCAGCCCCATCGCTACACCCGCACGCGCGACTGCTTCGAGGATTTCGTGCAGGTGCTCGGCCGAGCCGACGCGGTGCTGCTGGCCGATGTCTACGCTGCAGGCGAGGCGCCGATCGTGGCGGCCGATGGCCGTTCGCTTGCGCGCGCGCTGCGCGTGGCGGGCAAGGTCGAGCCGGTGTTCGTTGGCGAGATCGCCGACATGGCACAGGTCATTTGGGACAACGCGCGCGACGGCGACGTGGTGATCTGCATGGGGGCCGGCTCCATCGGTGCGGTGCCGGCCAAGGTGGTCGAACTGGGCGGCGCGGTGCCGGCCAAGGCAGAGCGCTTGACGCGCGAGGGGCGTGTGCTGTGAACCTGGATCCTGAATCCTTTGGCAAGGTGGCGGTGCTGTTCGGTGGCACCTCGGCGGAGCGCGAGGTGTCGCTGATGTCGGGCACCGGTGTGCTCGCGGCGCTGCGTGCGCGTGGCGTCGATGCCCATGCCTTCGACCCGGCCGAACGCGACCTGGTCGAACTCCAGCGCGAAGGCTTCGCGCGCTGCTTCATCGCACTGCATGGGCGCCACGGCGAAGACGGCACGGTGCAGGGCGCGCTCGAACTGCTGGGCATTCCCTACACAGGCTCCGGCGTGATGGCCTCGAGCGTGGCGATGGACAAGGTCATGACCAAGCGCATCTGGCAGGCCGACGGCCTGCCGACGCCCAAGTACGTGCGCCTGGCCGCGGACCAGCAGAACCTGGAACAGATCCGCGTCGTACCTGACGTGCTCGGCCTGCCGCTGATCGTCAAGCCGCCGCGCGAGGGTTCGTCGATCGGCGTGACCAAGGTCAACGGCTATTCCGACATGCAGGACGCCGTGACGCTCTCGGCGAAATACGATCCCGACGTGCTCTGCGAGGAGTTCATCGAGGGCGAGGAAGTCACCTGCGCGGTGCTGGGGAACGGCCGGGGTGCGCACGCACTGCCGGTGGTGCGCATCGCCGCGCCCGAAGGCGCCTACGACTACCAGAACAAGTACTTCACCGACGACGTCAAGTACCACTGCCCGAGTGGTCTGGCGGCCGATGAGGAGCGCGAGATCCAGCGCATCGTGGTCGCTGCGTACCAGCAGCTCGGTTGCCGCGGCTGGGGCCGGGCCGACCTGATGATCCGCGCGAGCGACCGCAAGGCCTTCCTGCTGGAGATGAACACGTCGCCCGGCATGACCAGCCATTCGCTGGTGCCGATGTCGGCGCGCGCGGCGGGCATCGCCTACGAGGACCTGTGCCTGCGTGTGCTGGCGTCGGCCTCGCTCGATTCGAGGGGCGTCGACTGATGGCCACCGCAGCACCCGTCCCGTTCGACGTTAAGCTCATGAACGCCACCGCGAGCCTCGTGTTCGCGTTGTTCGCGCTCGTGCTGGTGACGTCGGGCGCCTGGTGGGTGTTGCGGCAGCCGTTTTTCCCGATCGCGGGCATCAAGGTCGACGGCGAGGTCACGCACAACAACGCGGTCACGTTGCGCGCGAATGTCGCACCGCAACTCAAAGGCAACTTCTTCACCATCGACCTGGCGCGCGCCCGCGCGGCCTTCGAGTCGGTGCCGTGGGTGCGCAAGGCCGTGGTGCGGCGCGAGTTCCCGAACCGACTGCGCGCCACGCTCACCGAGCAGGTGCCGGTCGCACACTGGGGCGACGAGGCCACCTCGCGCATGGTCAATGGCTTCGGCGAGGTGTTCGAGGCGAACGTGGCCGAGGTCGACGACGACCTGCCACGTCTGGACGGCCCGGACGACCAGGCCGGCCAGGTGCTGGGCATGTACCGGTTGCTGGCGCCGCAGTTCGAGCCCTACCAGCTGGCGATCGAGGAATTGGGCCTGTCGAGCCGTGGCAGCTGGCATGTGCTGCTGGACACGGGTGCCATCCTCGAACTCGGCCGCGGCCAGAGCGAAGAGGTGCTGGCTCGCACCCAGAATTTCCTGCGCACCGTCAAGCAGGTGGCGGCCCAGTACGGCCGTACCGTGGCGGCCGTGGAAGGCGCGGACCTGCGCCACAACGAAGGTTATGCGCTGCGCATGCGTGGCGTCACCACGGTCGTTGCCGACCCCAAGAAGAAATAAGCGAAACACCGAGGACATTCCATGCCCAAAGAATACAAAGACCTGGTCGTCGGACTCGACATCGGCACCGCCAAGGTGATGGTCGTCGTCGCCGAGGTGCTGGCCAACGGCGAGCTCAAGCTCGCGGGTCTCGGCGTGGCGCCGAGCAACGGGCTCAAGCGGGGCGTGGTGGTCAACATCGACGCCACGGTCCAGAGCATCCAGCAGGCGCTCAAAGAGGCCGAGCTGATGGCCGATTGCAAGATCGGCCGTGTCTACACCGGCATCACCGGCAGCCACATCCGCGGCATCAATTCGAGCGGCATGGTGGCGGTCAAGGACAAGGAAGTCACGCCGGCCGATGTGGCCCGTGTGGTCGAGACCGCACGCGCGATCAACATCTCCAGCGACCAGCGCCTGCTGCTGGTCGAGCCGCAGGAATTCGTGATCGACGGGCAGGACGTCAAGGAGCCGATCGGCATGAGCGGCATGCGCCTGGAAGCCAAGGTGCACATCGTGACCGGCGCGCAGAGCGCGGCCGAGAACATCATCAAGTGCGTGCGCCGTTGCGGCCTGGAGGTTGACCAGCTCATGCTCAACCCGCTGGCCTCCAGCCAGGCGGTGCTCACCGAGGACGAGCGCGAACTGGGCGTGGTGCTGGTAGACATCGGCGCGGGCACGACCGACGTGGCGATCTTCACCAACGGCGCCATCCGCCACACGGCCGTGATTCCGATCGCCGGCGACCTGATCACCAGCGACATCGCCATGGCGCTGCGCACGCCGACCAAGGACGCGGAAGACATCAAGGTCGAGAGCGGCTATGCCAAGCAGTTGCTGGCCGACCCCGACCAGCAGGTCGAGGTGCCGGGCCTGGGCGACCGCGGCCCGCGCATGCTGAGCAAGCAGGCGCTCGCTGGCGTGATCGAGCCGCGAGTCGAGGAAATCTTTTCGCTGGTGCAGCAGGTGGTGCGCGAGTCGGGCTACGAAGAGGTGCTGTCCTCCGGCGTGGTGCTGACCGGTGGCAGCGCCGTGATGCCAGGCATGGTCGAGCTGGGCGAGGACATCTTCCTCAAGCCCGTTCGCCGCGGCATTCCCAAATATTCGAGCGCGCTGTCGGACATGGTGGCGCAACCGCGCGCCGCCACGGTGATGGGCCTGCTCGAAGAAGCCCGCTTCGCGCGCATGCGCGGCTACAAAGTGGCGCAGAAAAACGGTTCGGTGAAGACCGCCTTCGGGCGCTTCAAGGACTTCATCGTGGGGAATTTCTGACCATGGCGCACTACCCGCTCTGGCTGGCCCGCGGAAGTCCAACACGGCATTTCAATGAGCGATGGCGACGCACCGGGCCGCCATCCTGACCGTCACCGGTATCTCAGAAAAATCCAGTCTCAAACAAACGGCAACTGCAAATTCAAGGAGTCAGAAATGGCCATCGAAATGATCGAAGTGGAAGAGTTCAACCAAGGCACGCAGATCAAGGTGATCGGCGTGGGCGGCGGCGGCGGCAATGCCGTGGCGCACATGATCGAGCGTGGCGTGCAGGGCGTTCAGTTCTCATGCGCCAACACCGACGCGCAGGCGCTGTCGCGCAGCAATGCACCCAAGCTGATCCAGCTGGGCAGCAACGGCCTGGGTGCGGGCGGCAAGCCCGACAAGGGCCGTGAAGCGGCCGAACTGGCCGTCGATGAAATCCGCGCGGCCATCGACGGCGCGCACATGCTCTTCATCACTGCCGGCATGGGCGGCGGCACTGGCACCGGCGCCGCGCCTGTGATCGCGCGCATCGCCAAGGAAATGGGCATCCTCACGGTAGGCGTGGTGACCAAGCCCTTCGACTGGGAAGGCGGCAAGCGCATGACCAACGCCGACAGCGGCCTGGCCGAGCTCGAAGCCAACGTCGACTCGCTGATCGTGATCCTCAACGAGAAGCTGCTCGAAGTGCTGGGCGAAGACGTGACGCAGGCCGAGGCCTTCGCGCATGCCAACGACGTGCTCAAGAACGCGGTCGGTGGCATCTCGGAAATCATCAACGAATACGGCGGCGTGAACGTCGACTTCGAAGACGTGCGCACCGTGATGGGCGAGCCGGGCAAGGCCATGATGGGCACGGCTGCGGCCAGCGGTCCGGACCGCGCGCGCATCGCTGCCGAACAGGCCGTGGCCTGCCCGCTGCTCGAAGGCATCGACCTGTCGGGCGCCAAGGGCGTGCTGGTGCTGGTGACGGCCTCGAAGGGCTCGCTGAAGCTGTCGGAGTCGAAGCTGGCGATGAACACCATCCGCGCCTATGCATCGCCCGATGCGCATGTGATCTACGGCGCTGCCTACGACGAAGCCCTGGGCGACGAAATGCGCGTGACCGTGGTCGCCACCGGTCTGTCGCGTCCTGACGCACGCCGCCAGGCGCCCGTGCTTGAAGTCATCCGCACCGGCACCGACAACATTCCGTTCACGGTTCCGACCCTGGGCGGCATGGGTCACGCCGGTCACGGCGCGAACCACGGCCAGCCGAACTACGAAGGCATGGCCGTGCCCAGCGTGTGGCGCACCAACCGCACGATGGCCGCTGCCAAGGTCGACGCGCTGTCGTCCGGCGGCATGGACGACTTCGAGATTCCGGCCTTCCTGCGTCGCCAGGCCGATTGATCTTCCGCTATCGCGGAGATAGCAAAGGCCGCAGCACGCTGCGGCCTTTGCGCTTCTAGAATCGGCGGGTGCTCAAACAAAGAACCCTCAAGTCCATCACCCGCGCCGTCGGCGTCGGGCTGCACAGCGGCCAGCGGGTGGAACTCACCTTGCGGCCGGCCGCGCCAGACACGGGCATCGTCTTTCGCCGGGTCGACCTGCCGGAGCCTGTGGACATTCCCATGACGGCCGAAGCCGTGACCGACACGCGCCTGGCGTCGACCGTCTCCAACGGCGGCGCGAAGGTGCAGACGGTCGAGCACATCATGTCGGCCTGCGCGGGCCTGGGCATCGACAACCTGGTGATCGACATCACGGCCGACGAGGTGCCGATCCTGGACGGTTCGGCGTCGTCGTTCGTGTTCCTGCTGCAAAGCGCGGGCATCGAGCTGCAGAAGGCGCCGCGGCGCTTCATCAAGATATTGAAGCCAGTCGAGGTGCGCGAAGGCGAGGGTGCGAACGCCAAGTGGGCGCGCCTGGAGCCTTACCACGGCTACAAATTGAGCTTCGAGATCGACTTCGATCATCGCGTGGTCAACTCCACCGGCCAACGCTTCGAGTTCGACCTGGGGCACGGTTCCTACAGCCGCGACATTGCACGCGCGCGCACCTTCGGCTTCACCAAGGAAGTCGAGTACATGCGCAGCAAGGGCCTGGCGCTGGGCGGCGGGCTCGACAACGCGATCGTCATGGACGACACCAAGGTGCTCAATGCGGGTGGCTTGCGTTATGACGACGAGTTCGTCAAACACAAGATCCTCGACGCGATGGGCGACCTCTACGTGGTCGGCCGGCCGCTGCTGGCTGCCTACAGCGCCTTCCGATCGGGCCATGCGCTCAACAACAAGCTGCTGCGCGAACTCATGGCGCATGGCGACGCCTACGAGATCGTGACCTTCGACGACGAGAAGCGCGCACCCGCGGGCTTTGCCGAAGTGGCTCGCGCGTGGTGAGCGCGCCGCATATCCCCACTTTCGACTGACCGATGCTGCTTTTTCGCTGGGCCATTCTCCTGTTGCTGCTGGTCGCCGGCGTGTCCTTCGCGTTCTACGCGGGCACGGGCCAGGTCAAGTACCGCCGCTTCGGCTGGATCGTGCTCAAGTGGACGCTGCTGGCGGCCTTCGGGTTCTTTGCGGTGCTGATTGCGGAGCGGGTGGGTTGATCGCCCGGCGCGCTCCACTTTATTCTCAGGGTCAATCCGTCATCATTTCGCCTTCGCTGTGCTGCGTGCCAGGTAGCGTCGGCGCCAGGGCTTGAGCACCAGCAGCGCGAGCACGGCGGCAATGACGTCGAGCGTGATGGCGGAGGCGAAGACCGGATGCCAGCTGCCGGTCTTCTCGTGCATGAGCGCTGCCATCGGCCCGCCGAGGATCGAACCGATGCCTTGCGAGATATAGAGCCAGCCATAGTTCGCGGTGGCGTGACGCGTGCCGAAGGTATCGGTCAGCGTCGAGGGAAACAGCGAGAAAATCTCGCCCCAACCGAAGAACACCACGCCCGACAGCAGCACGAACAGCACCGCGTTCTCGCGCGTCAGCAGCCACAGCGCCATGGCCACGCCCTCCAGTGCGAAGGCGAAGAACATGGTGTTCTCTCGACCATAGCGGTCTGAAATCCAGCCGAAGAAGGGCCGGGTCAGGCCGTTGGTCAGGCGGTCGATGGTGAGCGCCAGCGGCAGCGCCGCAAGCCCGAAGACCAGTACGTTGGCGACGCCAAAGTCGCGCGAGAAGCTGGCCATCTGCGACGTGACCATCAGGCCCGAGGTCGACATCATGGTCATCATGCAGAACATCAGCCAGAACAGCGGCTGGCGAAGCATCTGGCGCGGCGCGAGATCGTGGCGGGTCGTCTGCTGCGCATACTGGGGCACCGCACGAACCAGGCGTGGGTCGGGCGAGCGCAAAGCCTGTGACGCGATCAAGCCGATCAGCGCGAAAAGCAGGCCGAACTGCCAGAGCGTGCTTTCCAGCCCCTGGCCGGCCAGTGCCGAAGCGATTGGAAAGGTCGTCAGGATTGCGCCCATGCCATAGCCCGCCGCGACCATGCCGACCGCGAAGCCGCGGCGGTCTGGAAACCAGCGCACCATTTGCCCGACCACGCCGATGTAGACGATGCCGGTGCCCAGGCCGCCGATCAGGCCGTAGGTCAGGTAGAGCATGCCGATGCTCGACGCCTGCGACGCCAGGACCCAGCTCAGGCCCGACATCAGCGTGCCCAAGGAAATAAGCCGGCGCGCGCCGAAGCGTTCAATCAGCCCACCCTGAAAGGGCGCAAAGAAGGTCTGCAGCACGATCAGCAGCGAGAACGTGATCTGCAGTTCCGAGAGCGGCACGCCCAGCTTGGAAGCCAGCGGCTTGGTGAACAGTGTCCAGACGTACTGTGGACTCGAGATCGCCATCATGCAGACCAGGCCGGTGAGCAGTTGGAACCAGCGGTTGTGCAGCAGGCCGGTCGTGCCGACCGGGGCAGGGTTGTGGGAGAGGGTGGTCATGGAAGTGGCGAAAGAGTGAAAGATGGGAGAACGGGTCGAGTCCGCAGTGGGTGCTACCAGGCGGCGACGCAGCCGTCGCTGCGCGGATCGAACCCGCCTTCGAACAGGCCGCTCGGGTGGTGAATCACCGCACCTGCATGGCCCATGGTTTCGTCGAAGGGCGCCAGCAGGTCGACTTGGTGACCGCGCGCGCGCAGGGCTTGGACAGTGGCATCCGGAAAGCGGGATTCGAGCTTGAGCGTGTCGCTGGTCTGGCCCCAGGTGCGACCCAGCAGCCAGCGCGGTGCCGTGATGGCGGCCTGCGGGTCCATGCCAAGCACCGCGATGCGCGAGAACACGGCGCCCTGCGACTGCGGCTGCCCGTCGCCGCCCATGTTGCCGTAGACCATGGTGCGGCCGTCGGCCAATCGCGCCATGGCGGGGATCAGCGTATGAAAGGGCTTGCGGCCGGGCGTCAGCGGGTTGCGCGCAGACGGGTCGAGCGAGAAGCTGCAGCCGCGGTTCTGCCAGTTGACGCCGCTGCGCGCGAGCACCACGCCGCTGCCGAACTCGTGGTAAATGCTCTGGATGAAGCTCACGGCCAGACCAGTGCGGTCGATGACGCCCATCCAGACCGTGTCAGCCGGCCCGTGGCCCGCGCCCCAGGGCATCGCGCGCTCGGCGTCGATGGCGGCGGTCAGCGTGTCCAGTGAACTGCCTTCGAGCAGCAACTGAGGATCGATGTCCATGTAGGCCGGGTCGGTGATCACGCGGTCGCGGACCAGGAAGGCCTGTTTGGTCGCCTCCACGCAGGCGTGCACATAGTCGGCACCCAGCGGGTCCATGCCCGCCTTCAGCAGGCGGTCGAGCTGGCCCAGGATCAGCAACGCGACCAGCCCCTGGGTGGGCGGTGGCATGTTCCACACCGTGCCCAGCGTGTGTGTGAGTTCGAGCGGTGTCTTCCAGACCGCGCGATGGGCGTGCAGGTCGCCGAGTCCGACGGGGCTGCCCACGTGGGCCAGGTCGGAGGCGAAGCTTTCGGCCAGCTCGCCGCGATAGAAGTCGTCGAGACCGCGGCGGGCGAGGTGCATCAGCGTGTCAGCCAGGCGCGGCTGCACCATGCGCTCGCCGGCCTGTGTCTGGCCAGGCTGCAGGAAGCTCTCGGCATAGCCTGGCACACCTTCGAGCTCGGTGCGCTTGGCCGCCACGCAGCGCGCCTGGCTGGGCGTGACGGGGGCGCCATCCCGGGCGTAGACGACGGCATCGTCGAGCAGCCGCGACAGCGGCAGGCGGCCGTCAAGCGCATCGCGGGAATACTGCAGGGCCGCGTCCCAGCCCGACACGGTGCCGGCGACCGTGCAGGCGGCCATGCCGCCCCGAAAAGGAATGGCGGCATGGCCGGCATCCTTGTAGTGCGCGATGGTGGCGCGGGCCGCCGCCGCACCGCAGCCTTCGAGCCCGCGCGGCGCTTCGCCAGGGCGTGCGATCAGCCAGAAGCCGTCGCCGCCGATGCTGTTCATGTGGGGGTAGACCACGGCAATCGTGGCCGCCGCAGCGACCATCGCTTCGACGGCGTTGCCGCCTTCGCGCAAAACGCCGAGGGCGCTCTGTGACGCCAGGGCGTGAGGGGTGACGGCCATGCCACGGCTGCCGCGGGTGGAGGGGAGTTGCATCGGTTCGACCAGAACAAGGAAAGCGGGCAACCGGCAAGTTGCTGCCGATCTCGTCAATTTATGTATTCATAAATTTCAGGCAGACGTAAGCATGTTCTGTGCCGCATCGTGGCGAGCGGCCTGTATCAGGGAAATATGGCGTGACCGGCGCTGCCTTGCACCGGCCTAGTGCGTCAGCCGAAACGTTTGCGGCGCGTGGGGTGCGGCATGGGGGCAGGATGGTGTGCCGTTTCGGTGCGCACCTGCTCCAGCCGTTCGATGGTGATCTGCTGGACTACCGTGTGACTGTCTTCGATGTGTCGTGCCGTGAGCGCAGCGGCGTGCTCAGCGTCTCCTGCGGTGATCGCGTCGAGGATGGCCCCATGTTCTTCATAGGTCTCATCGATGCAATCGCCATAGGCGAAGTCGAGGCGCCGCATGATGCGGATGCGCTCGGTAACCTGCCGGTACACGCCGTCGGTTTCCGGATTGCCTGCTGCTCCGACCAGCGCCAGGTGAAAGCATTCATCCAGCGCAGCGACAGCCAGGCCGTCGGTCAGACGTTCAGCCGGCGCGACCCGCCAGGGCGCGCCCAGCGCGGTGAGCACCGCGTCCTGCATCGTGCCGGCCCGTCGTTGTGTGCAGAGCCGTCGCACCGCATGCAACTCGATCATCTCCCGCAACTCGTAGAGTGCGGCAAAGCGCGACAGGTCGATGGGCACCACCTCCCAGCCGTTGCGGAAGTAGCCGCGCACCAGTCCTTCGCTCTGCAGCCGCATCAGCGCCTCGCGCACTGGCGTGCGCGACACCTTCAGCCGCTCGGCCACGTCGTTCTCCGCAAAACGGTCGCCCGGCAGCCGGCGGAAGGCGAAGATGTCGTCGCGCAGTTCCCTGTAGACGGCGTCAGCCAAGCGCACGGCGGGCGGCCGCGGGTTGTCGTCGGCAAAGGTGTCTGCGAGGGCGTCAGTGACGGGCATGGGCATCGGGCAGGAACGAAGCCTCTAGCATGCCAGATCGCCTGGAGCGCCGGTACAAAACGCGTTGCAGCCGCTCAGCGCGTCCGTCCCTGCCGATACATCCCGCTGGTGCTGCGCGCCAGCCCCGCGGCTTCACTGAGTCTTGCCATCGAACTCCCTACGTGCGCATGCGTGATCGCAATGCCCAGCGCGTCGGCCGCATCGCTGCCGGGCAGGCCGGGCAGGTCGAGCAGGCGCTTGACCATCTCCTGCACCTGCGCCTTGGCCGCCTGGCCGTGTCCGGCCACGGCGCGTTTCATCTGCAGCGCCGTGTACTCGGCCACCGAAAGCTGGTTGGCCACCAGCGCCGTCAGGCAGGCGCCGCGCGCCTGGCCCAGCAGCAGCGTGGCCTGCGGGTTGACGTTGACGAACACGATCTCCACCGCAGACGCATCGGGCTGGTAGCGCTGCGCGATTTCGCCGATGCCGTCGAACAGCACCTTCAGCCGTGCCGGCAGGTTGCCGCGCTCGGTCTTCTTGGTGCTGATGGTGCCGCTGGCCACGTAGCGCAGCGTGTGGCCGTCGGCGTCGATCACGCCGAATCCGGTGGTCTGCAGGCCGGGGTCGATGCCGAGGATGCGCATCGTCAGACCCCGAAGTACCAGCGTACGGAATGAAAGAAGATGGGCGCCGCAAAGCACAGCGCGTCGACCCGGTCGAGCAGGCCGTTGGCGCCGGTCACGCCCACGCCCTTCTGGCCCCAGTTGGGGATACCGCGATCGCGCTTGAGCGCCTTCATCACCAGGTGCCCCATCGATCCGGCCACGCAGGCGATCAGCGCCATGGCGAGCGCCTGGCCGAACTTGAAGGGCGTGATGAAGGACATCAGCGCGCCCACGACACTCGCGATGGCCATGCCCACGCCCCAGCTCACCCAGTTGAAGCTGCGGCTGACCTTGGGCGCGAACGGCGGGCGCGCAAGCCAGCCTTGAAGGCGGGCATGCAACGGCGATGACGGTGCGCGCTCGGGTTGTGGACCCACGTCGTCGGGGGGCACGAACGCGAAGCGTCGGCCGATGAGGTGTTGCACCACCATGCAGGTCTGCACCACGAAGACGAGGAAAAACACCAGGAACGCGCTCTTGCCTTCGTAGCCCGGGAATTCGAGCAGCAGCAGCGCCGGCACGTGGCTCAGGCCGTACACGCACACGGTGATGCCCCATTGCAGCTTGGCATTGCGCTCGAGGAACTGGTTCGGGTCGTTCGCCAGTGCGCTCACCACCGGGATTGCGATGAACACGTAGACGGGAATGAACACCGTGAACAGGTCGAAGCGCGCCGTGGCCACCAGGATGAACTGGATCGGCAGCACCACGAAGAAGGCCAGGATCAGGCTGCGATGGTCGCCACGGCGCGTGGGCGAGAGCGTGATGAACTCACGCAGCGCAAGGAAGGCGATCAGCGCGAACAGGAAGGTGGCGAAGCCCGCACCCAGCGCCCAGCCGATCCAGAACACGACCGCCATGAACCAGGTGGTGCGCAGCAGGTTGCGGAAGTCGCGCAGGTCGCGCTGCCAGGTCTGGTCGACCACCGGGTGGCGCCGCACGCGAAAGCCCACCAGCAGCGTGGCAATGCTCACCAGCGCCAGCACGCCGAAGACGATGACGAACAGCGCTGCGACCTGCTGGGTCGGCGTGAGGTTGCGCAGGAATGCATTCATCAGACGTACCGCAGGGCCACCACGGCATCGCGCGCGCGGTCGAGGAAAGGGCGGCGTTCTTCGCCGGCTTCACGACGGATCGGCGCGCCGAAGGTCACCGAGCACAGGATCGGCACCGGCACGACCTCGCCCTTGGGCATGACGCGCTGCACGTTGTCGATCCATGCCGGTACCAGCACCACGTCGGGAAACATCTCGGCCAGCGTGAAAAGGCCCGACTTGAACTTCTGCGGCTCGCCCGTGTGGCCGCGCGTGCCTTCGGGAAAGATGATGATCGAGTCGCCGCTGCGCAAGGCTTCGATCAGCGGCTGCAGTGGTGCCATCGGATCGGGCGGTGGTGCGCCCTCGGCTGCGGGCGCCGGAGAGCCGCCGCGTTCCACGTAGATCGCGTTGAACACCTCGCGCGTGATCCAGTGCTTGAGCGGCGTGTTGGCCCAGTAGTCGCGCGCAGCGATCGGTCGCGTGATGCTGCGAAGTTCCTCGGGCAGCGCTGCCCAGATCATCACCAGGTCCAGATGGCTCTGGTGGTTGGCAAAGTAGATGCGCTGCTCGGCCTTGGGCGGACAGCCCCACCAGCGCGCCTGCGCACCGGTCAACAGACGCACCACGCCGAGCAACACCCATCCCAACAACTTTGCAGCAAACATGCAGGGATGATACGGGTCAGGCAGGCCGGTGCGACGACCCCGCCCGACCGGTCACGGCAGGTCGACGGCCGGCATCCGCGCCGTGATGGTGCCTGCGCGAGCGCTCAGGTAGGGCGAACCCGCGCGGCGCTCGAAGAACTTGGGGCTCGGCAGCATCACGGCGAGCCGAGCCGCCTCATTGGCCGAGAGGCGCGCTGCGGGCTTGCCGAAATAATGCTGCGCCGCGGCCTCCGCGCCGAACACGCCCTCGCCCCATTCGACGTTGTTCAGGTAGATCTCGAGGATGCGTTCCTTGCTCAGCAGCAGCTCGAGCAGCGTGGCCAGCACCAGTTCCTGCCCCTTGCGCAGCAGCGTGCGTTCGCCCGTCAGCAGCAGGTTCTTGGCGAGCTGCTGCGTGATGGTCGAGCCGCCGCGAATCTTCGCGGGCGCCGGTTCCTTGCCACGGGCGCGGGCCTGTGCCGCACGGCGTGCGGCGATTTCCTCGGCCTTGGCATTGCGCTGGCGCGCGCGCTCGATGGCTTCCCATTCCACGCCCTGGTGGTAGACGAATTCAGCGTCCTCGCTGGCGATCACCGCGCGCTTGAGCGTGTCGGCAATGCGGTCGTAGGGCACCCATTCCTGCTTCCAGCCAGACGCTGCATTGCCGGTGTTGGTTCGGCCATGCACCGCGATCTGCCAAGCCTCGGAGCGCTGGAACGCGGTGGACTGCGGGTCGATCACGGCCATCGCCGCGATGCGCGCGACGAAAAAGAGCTGAAGGGCCAGGCCCGCCACCAGGAGGCAGAGCACCCAGCGAAAGAAGCCGCGCACGGGTCAGCGCCCGTCGACCAAGGCGCGCAGCTCGGCCAGCACCTGCGCAGCCGGTGGGCGCACACCACGCCACAGCTCGAAGGCCACGGCCGCCTGTTCGACCAGCATGCCCAGGCCGTCGCGGGCCACGGCGCCATGGGCGCGCGCCCAGTCCATGAAGCCATCGGTGGCGGGGCCATACATCAGGTCGATGGCCAGCGCGCCCGGGCGCAGCACGCTGGCGGCCACCGGCACCGCGTCGCCCGCCAGGCTGGAGGCGGTGGCGTTGACGACCACGTCGAAGGCGCCGTCGATGTCGTCGAGTGCGCGTGCCTCGATCTGCACGCCGTGCTGCAGCGCGAGCGCCGCATGCCGCTGCACCACGCCGATGGCCTTGGCGAGCGTGCGGTTGGCCACCACCAGGCGCCGCGGGCCGGTTTCCAGGAGCGGGCCGAGCACACCGGCGGCCGCGCCGCCCGCGCCGATCAGCAGCAGGCTGCTGCCGGTGAGCGTCACGCCCGCGTGGTGCACGATGTCGTTGACCAGGCCGATGCCATCGCTGTTGTCGGCATGGATGCCGTCCTCGCGGAAGCTCAGCACGTTGACTGCCTCGGCCAGCGCCGCACGCGGGCTCACATGCTGCGCGATGGCGGCAGCGTCGAACTTGAACGGCACTGTGACGTTGCAGCCGCGCGCCGTGCCGGCGGCGTCCGCGCGGAACGCGGCGATCGCTGCGGCGAATCCACCCAGCGGGACCAGGCGTCGGCCGTAGTCCAGGGTCTGGCCGGTCAGTTCGGCGAAACGGTGGTGGATCCACGGCGAGCGGCTGTGCGCCACCGGGTTGCCCATGACGGCATAGAGGTCCATCGCGCGGTTCCTTCAGGCTGGCGTGTTGTCCGCCGGTGTCTCGTTCTCGGCCATGTCGACCGCGATGGCAATCGGCCCGGCCACTTCTTCGTCGTCGCCGCCATCGTCCTCGAGCGCGGCGGCGTCGGGCTGGGCGTCCAGGCGTTCGAGCACCGTGCCGGTCACGTCAAGCACGATTTCGTCGATCTCGCCGAGCTTCACGCGCAGGCGCGCGCCGCGCGGCTGCTGGCCAGCCACCGGGAACACCAGCGGCAGCGTGTCGGCGCGCACCAGTGCACCGTTGGGCAGGTCCTTGACGACGGTCGCTTCGAGTTCGGTGATGCCCTGCTGCTGCAGGTACTTGAGCGTCCAGAAGCGTTCCATTCCGCCCTGATAAGCGTTGTAGGTCGCGTAGGCCGCATCGAAACCCGAGAGGATCGAGAACAGGTCGGCGTCCTTCGGCTTGAAGGGGGCGGCCAGCGCGGCGGTCTTGCCGTGGCGGGCCGCGGCGATGATCTGCCACTGGTTGACCAGGTCGGTGTAGCGGCGCAGTGGTGAAGTGCTCCACGCGTAGCTCTTGACGCCCAGGCCGGCGTGCGGCAGCGAGCGCGTGCCCATGCGCACCTTGACGCCAGGTGCCATGCTGGCCTGGCTGCGGTAGAGGCCCGGCACGCCGAACTCGGCCAGCCAGGCGCCCCAGCTGCTGTTGGCCAGGATCATGGCCTCGGAGACGATCAGGTCGAGTGGTGCACCCCGCTGTCGCGTGGTGATCTGCACCTGCTCGTGGCCGACCGGCTCCCCTTCATTGCCGTGCTTGTGAGCCCCCACGCTCGCCACTGCGTGTGCGTCGCTGTCCCCCGAGGGGGCGCCCGCGCCTTGGCGCGGCCCGGCGTCGCGGAGCAATCGGAAGTTGTAGTCCGGCCGGTTGAAGTTCTCGGGCTTGCCGCGCACCACCTCGCGCTGGGCCTTGAGCGCCTTGGCCAGGCGGAACAGGAAGGACAGGGGCGCGCGCAGGCGCAGCGCGATGTCGGGTGTCTCGGCGTTGTCGACGCCGGCATCTTCCAGCCAGGGCTGCGTGATGGCGGTGTCGAGCTGGTCGTGGCGCAGGTTGGCGACGATCGGCACGCGCTCGATCTTCGTTTCGGTGCCCTGCAGTTCCAGCGTGGCTTCATCGAAGCGTGCGTACAGGGACACGGCAGGGCAGTCACGGCCTTCCTGCAGCGTGTACGCCGCCACTACCTCGTCGGGCAGCATCGTGATCTTGTAGCCCGGCATGTAGACCGTTGACATGCGCGTGCGCGCCACCTGGTCGATGGCGCTGCCCGGCACCAGGGCCAGGCCGGGCGCGGCGATGTGCACGCCCACCGTGACGGTGCCGGTCCCCAGGCCCTGCACCGACAGTGCGTCGTCGATCTCGGTGGTCTGCGAATCGTCGATCGAGAAGGCCTCGACCGCGGCCACCGGCAGTTCGTCGGCAATGGCGGGCGCGGCAAGCGCCGGGAAGCCGGTGCCCTTGGGGAAGTTCTCGAACAGGAAACGGCGCCAGTGGAACTGGTAGGGCGAATCGATGGCACCTGCGCGCTCCAGCAGTTCCAGCGGTGGGCGCTGGCTGGCACGGGCGGCGTCGACCACCGCGCGGTATTCGGGCGCGTTCTTGTCGGGCTTGAAGAGGATCTTGTAGAGCTGCTCGCGCACTGGTGGCGGGCATACGCCCGCCACCAGTTCGGCGGCCCAGGCGTCGATCTGCGCCTGCACGAGCTTCTTCTTCTCGATGGCGGCGAGCGCCTGCTGCAGGATTTCCGCCGGCGCCTTCTTGAAGCGGCCCTTGCCGGCGCGGCGGAAGTAGTGCGGCGCCTCGAACAGCGCCAGCAGCGCGGCGGCCTGCTGCACCAAAGTGGGATTCGACTGGAAATACTCGCTGGCCAGCTCGGCGAAGCCGAACTCGCCCTCTGGCGCGAATTCCCAGGCGAGGTCGAGGTCCATGCCGGCGACGAGTGTCTTGGCCTGGGCGATCAGTTCGGGGGGCGACGGTTTCTCGAAACGCAGCACGATGTGCGCGCCCTTGACCTTGACGCGCTTGCCCGTCTCGAGTTCGACCTGTGCCGATGCTTCGGCCTCCGACAAGACGCGGCCGCCGAGGTACTTTCCGGCTTCTTCGAACAATACAAACATGGGCGCGATTGTCCCATGCAGACGGGGGCGTGCTGCCGCGGGTCAGGCCGGATCGACGAAGGCCATGACCGGCCCCAGGTGCGCGGTCTCGAAATCCGACAGCGCGTGGTCACCGCCTTCGAGCAGCGTGATGCAGGCGCCAGGGTAGCGCGCCGTCATTTCGCGCCAGTCGAGCACCTCGTCGCCCTTGGCGATGACGGCGTACACCTGTTCGGCGCGCGGCAGCGGTGCGACTTCCAGTGCGCGCAGTTCGCCGATGAATTCGGGCTGGAAGTAGAAATGCTGCTGCGGATCGTGCCAGGCGGTTTGCTCGCCGATGTAGCGCGCGAGGTCGCGGGCCGGATCGACCGCGGGGTTGAGCAGCACGGCGCGGCAGCCGGTCACCGCCGCCACGTGGCTCGCATAGAAGCCGCCCAGCGAGGAGCCGATCACCGCCATCGCGTCGCGCGGCCAGTCGGCAATGCCTTGCAGCACCAGGGCCATGGCCTCGCGCGGGGAAGGCGGCAATTGCGGGCACCACCAGGTCACGCCCGGATGGCGTTGCGCGACGTGTTGGGCGACGAGCCGGGCCTTCATCGACTGCGGGGAGGAGCGAAAGCCATGAAGGTAGAGCACGTGGGTGGCGGTCATGGGCGGCATGCTACCTGCGGTGCCCGCGATGCGATCGCCGCGGCGTACGAAGAGCCGAGAGAGGAAGAGAGTGCTGGCGAAATCCCGTTGTGAAACGAACACTTTCAACTGTTTCAGGTCTATGCTGGACGTCCATGCAAAACGACGCTCATTCCTGTTGCGCGGTACGGCCCATCAGCGTCTTCGTGGTCGAGGACGACGAGCCTGCACGCGCGTCTTTCGAGCGGAGTGTGCGCGCCAGTCCCTCGCTGCGCTGGCTGGGCGGCGTGGGCACAAGGGCCCAGGCACTCGCATGGCTCGCGTCGTCGTCGCTCGCGCCGGACGTGCTGCTGGTCGACCTCGGCCTGCCCGACGGCAGCGGGCTCGACGTGATCCGCGCGACGGATCTGCGGTTTCCGCGCTGCGAGACCATGGTCGTGTCCGTGTTCGGCGATGAGGACCACGTGCTCGCCAGCATCGAGGCCGGTGCCGTCGGCTATGTGCACAAGGACGCTTTGCCGAGCGACTTGGCCCAGACCATCCTCGATATGAAGGCCGGCGCTTCGCCCATCTCGCCCATGATCGCGCGGCGGGTGCTCGCGAAATACCGCCTGCTCCAGACGGCATCGGCGCGCGAACGTGACGGGATGCCGGCCGCCGTGGGGACGCCGGTGGCGTCGGCGGCCATGGACGAGGCGCCTGCGCTGCTGTCGGTGCGCGAGCAGGAGGTGCTTGCGCTGATCGCGCGGGGCTTCTCTTACGCAGAGATCGCACGGCTGAAGACGCTGAGCGTGCACACGGTGCAGACCCATATCAAGAACCTCTACGGAAAGCTCGCCGTGCACTCGAAGAACGAGGCGGTGTTCGAGGCGACGCGGCTCGGATTGCTGCGTTTTCCCAATTGACGCGCGTATGCGTCGCGCGCTCCTGGTGTGGCGGGCGTGGTGGCTGGTGTGCGCACTGGCGCCGTTCGGTGCGGTGCTTGCTGCTGGCGCCAACGTCGGGGTGCCCGAGATGCCCGAAGCGACCGAGGCCCGATGGGGGGTCGAATGGGGTGCGGGCACGGTGGCGAGCACGGTCGATGGCGTCACTGCGAGTGGCCCGGTCGTGCTGCCCTACCACTGGGACCGCCAGCACGGCGGGCGTCCGGGCGAGGCCGTTTTCGATCTTCCCTTCACGCTGGCCGAGGCGCCCGACCAGCCTTGGGGTCTGTTCATCGCGCGGGTGGGCAATGCCTTCGACATCCGCCTGAACGGCCACCTGCTCCAAACCTATGGCGATCTGGCCGAAGGCGGCGGTGCCGACTACGCCAAGGCGCCGATCTACGTGCCGTTGCCTGCGCACCTGCTGCAGTCCGGTGCCAATGTGATCCAGATCCGCATCCGTGCCGACACGGGCCGTCGTGCCGGCCTGTCCCGGCTCACGCTGGGGCCGGCGAAGGCGGTGCGCGACGCCTACTTCGAACCGGCCTACGCCTGGCGCTTCACCGGCTCGGTGCTGCTGGCGGCGTTCAGCATGCTGGTGGGTGCGATTTCGCTGGCGCTCTGGTTCACGCAGACGGACCCCGCCGCCCCGGGCGACCGACGCCGCGACAACCTGTACCTGTGGGCGGCGCTGGCCGAGTTCTGCTGGGCGCTGCGCGTGGCGGACGGGGCCATCCGGCAGCCGCCGCTGCCCTGGGCCGCGTGGGGCGTGCTCATGACTGCGTGTTATTCGGGCTGGGCCGGCGCGGCCGTGATGTTCTGCCAGCACCTGGCCGGCTGGCAGGACCGGCCCGCCATGCGCTGGCTGCGGCGTGGCACTGTCCTCGTTTTCACGATGCCGGTCATCGCCTGCTACGTCGCCCTGACCCGTGCCGAGCCGCGCTGGCTGACCGGTTGGCTGGCGCTGGAGATCACCGCCGTGACGGCTTATGCGCTTTTCTTTGTCGCGGCGACCGTGCGCCGACCCAACCTGGCGCGGGTGTGGGTGGCGAGCACCATCGTGCTGACGGTCGCTGTGGCCGTGCGCGACTGGCTGGTCATCCGGCTGAGCCATTCCTATGGCGACACGACCTGGGTGCGCTACACCTCGTTGTTCTTTGCGCTGGTGCTGCTGGCCCTGGTCGTGCACCGCTTTCGCACGGCGAGCGTGCAGGCACGCGACCTGCTGCAGACGCTGGCTGTCCGCGTTGCCGAGCGCGAGCGCGAACTGGCGGCCGCCTACGGGCGCCTGGAGATCGCCGCGCGCGAGCAGGAACGCCTGCAGGAGCGCGAGCGCATCCTGCGCGACATGCACGATGGTGTGGGGGCCCACATCAGTGCGGCGATCCGGCAACTGCAGTCGGGCCGCGCGTCGTCCGAGGACCTGCTCGACACCCTGCGCGACTCACTCGATCAGCTCAAGCTGTCGATCGATGCGATGCATCTGCCGGCGGGCGACGTGGAAGGGGTGCTGGCCGGTCTGCGCTACCGCCTCGCGCCGCGCTTTGCGACCGCGGGCATCGCGCTCGAGTGGGGCGTGGATGCGCTCGAACCCGTGGCGCGGCTGGACGTGCCGGCCCTGCGCCAGCTCCAGTTCCTGCTGTTCGAGGCTGTGTCCAACGTGCTGCAGCATGCACAGGCGAGCCACCTGCGCATCGAGGCCACGATGCAGGGAGCCGCGGTGCGCATCCGGGTCATCGACGATGGGCGCGGCTTCGACGCCGCCCGGCTGCCGCGCGCACTCGCCGCCCGTGCCGAAGCCATCGGCGCCCGGTTGGCGGTCGAAAGCCGACCTGGCCGCACGGTCGTCCTGATAGATATTCCTCGATAGCGGCTGGCGCGCGTCGATAATCCGCGCCGATGTCCGCTGTCTTCAATCAACCTTCGCTGGCACGCCGCATTGCGCCCGTGTTCCAGGGCTTCGACGGGTTTCTCGCCTTCGCTGTGTTCCTGCTCGCCTGCGCGGGGCTGATGACGATGTATTCGTCCGGCTACGACCACGGCACGCGTTTCATGGACCACGGCCGCAACATGCTGCTGGCCGGCTTCATCATGTTCCTGGTGGCGCAGGTGCCGCCCCAGCGGCTCATGACCTGCGCGGTCCCGCTCTACACCCTGGGCGTGGCGCTGCTGATCGCGGTGGCGGTCTTCGGCATCACGAAGAAGGGGGCCAGGCGCTGGATCAACGTCGGCATGGTGATCCAGCCGAGCGAGATCCTGAAGATCGCCATGCCGCTCATGCTGGCCTGGTGGTTCCAGCGGCGGGAAGGGCAGTTGCGGCCGCTCGACTTCGTGGTGGCGACCCTGCTGTTGGCGGTGCCGGTGGGCCTGATCATGAAGCAGCCTGACCTGGGGACGTCGCTCCTGGTGCTGGCCGCGGGCATGTCGGTGATCTTTTTCGCCGGCCTTCCGTGGAAGCTGATCGTGCCGCCGGTGCTCATTGGCGTCGTCGCCGTGACGCTGATCATTGGCTATGAGTCGACCCTGTGCGCCGACGGCTTCGATTGGCGCGTGCTGCACGACTACCAGAAGCAGCGCGTGTGCACGCTGCTCGACCCAAGCAAGGACCCGCTGGGCAAGGGCTTTCACATCATCCAGGGGATGATCGCCATCGGTTCGGGTGGCTTCGGCGGCAAGGGCTTCATGCAGGGAACGCAGACGCACCTTGAGTTCATCCCCGAGCGCACCACCGACTTCATCTTCGCAGCCTACTCCGAGGAATTCGGGTTGGCGGGCAACCTGCTGCTGATTGCGTCTTTCATCTTCCTGATCTTCCGCGGCCTGGCCATCGCGCTGGATGCGCCCACCATGTTTTCGCGCCTGCTCGCCGGCGCGGTGACCATGATCTTCTTCACCTATGCCTTCGTGAACATGGGCATGGTCAGCGGCATCCTGCCCGTGGTGGGTGTGCCGCTGCCCTTCATCAGCTACGGCGGCACCGCCATGGTCACCCTCGGCCTCGCGCTGGGCATCCTGATGTCGATCTCCCGCGCCAGACGGTTGATGCAGACCTGACCCCCGCCTCGCCGCGCGCGTCCAGACGGCCGGCGCAGCCAGGCCGCCCGCGTGGAATGCCGTGGAACCGGCTCCGCCGGGCCACAGGCATTGCCCCCGGCAGGGGGTAGGCGAAGCGGACACGAAGTGCCGCGCAGCCTGGGGGCGAGCAATAATGCTTTTTATGATCTCTCGCGAACCCACCATCGAGCGCCTCGCCACGGCGCAGCAGCTCCTGCTCACGCCCTTCGGACTTGACGAATCGCATCTGTCTCGTGCGCTCGCCGAGATCACCGCGCACAAGGTGGACGACGCCGACCTCTATTTCCAGTACACCCGCAGCGAAGGCTGGAGCCTGGAAGAGGGCATCGTCAAGACCGGGAGCTTCAGCATCGACCAGGGCGTGGGCGTGCGCGCGGTCAGCGGCGAGAAAACCGCCTTCGCCTACTCCGACGACATTTCCGAGGCCTCGCTGCTCGATGCGGCGCGCACCGTGCGCTCGATCTCCTCGGCCGGCCGAACCGCCCGCGTGAAGACGCCGACGCGCAAGATCGCGTCGAGCCGCTCGCTCTACAACGGCATCGACCCCATTTCGACGCTCGACAGCGCCACCAAGGTCAAGTTGCTCGAAAAGACCGAAAAACTGGCCCGCTCGCGCGATCCGCGTGTGGCGCAGGTCATGGCCGGCCTGGCCAGCGAGTACGACGTGGTGCTGGTGGCGCGGGCCGATGGCACGCTGGCGGCCGATGTGCGCCCCCTGGTTCGCCTGTCGGTGACCGTGATCGCCGAGCAGAACGGCCGCCGCGAAATGGGTTCGGGCGGCGGCGGTGGCCGCTTCGGCCTGGCTTATTTCGACGACGCGCAGATCGCCGAATATGTGGACCAGGCGGTCAAGGCCGCATTGACCAATCTCGATTCGCGGCCCGCGCCGGCTGGCGAGATGACCGTGGTCCTTGGCCCGGGCTGGCCCGGCATCCTGTTGCACGAGGCCATCGGTCACGGGCTGGAGGGCGACTTCAACCGCAAGGGTTCCAGCGCCTTCTCGGGCCGCATCGGCGAACGCGTGGCGGCCAAGGGCGTGACGGTGCTCGACGACGGCACCATTGCTGACCGGCGCGGTTCACTCAACGTCGACGACGAAGGCAATGCGAGCCAGCGCAACGTGCTGATCGAGGACGGCATTCTCAAGGGCTACATCCAGGACTCGCTCAACGCGCGACTGTCGAAGGTCAAGCCCACGGGCAATGGCCGTCGTGAGAGCTACGCGCACGTGCCGATGCCGCGCATGACCAACACCTACATGTTGGGCGGCGACAAGAACCCGCAGGAAATCGTCGCGAGCATGAAGAAAGGCCTCTACGCCACCAACTTCGGTGGCGGCCAGGTCGACATCACGAGCGGCAAGTTCGTGTTCTCGGCGAGCGAGGCCTACTGGGTCGAAAACGGCAAGATCCAGTACCCCGTCAAGGGTGCAACCATCGTCGGCAATGGTCCGGATTCGCTCACCCGCGTGACCATGATCGGCGACGACATGGCATTGGATTCCGGGGTGGGCACCTGCGGCAAGGAAGGCCAGAGCGTGCCGGTGGGCGTGGGCCAGCCCACGTTGCGCATCGACGGTCTCACTGTCGGCGGCACGGCCTGACGCGCCTTCGCAACAGCGGATGCCCAAACCCTGTGCTACATTGCGCTCCATGTCTTTGCGCGCCGCATTTTATTTTTCGTACTTTTGGTTCCGGATTTCCGGCGGCCTAGAGGCGAGCGCGTAAAACAAACGTACACCCCCTCCCAAGACCGCCGGCGCTCACGCCCCGGCGGTTTTTTTTATGCCCTTCTGATTTCTAACAACACTGGAGCACCCGAGATGACCCATCCTTCCGCCCCGACCAGCGACAGCTGGTATGCGCACGTCGAGAAAACCAGCCAGACCGACGACGAACGCATCAAGGACATCAACGTGCTCCCGCCCCCCGAACATCTGATCCGCTTCTTCCCCATCCGCGGCACGTCCGCCGAGACGCTGATCACCGGTACCCGCCGCAGCATCCACAACATCATGAGCGGCTCGGACGACCGCCTGCTGGTGGTGATGGGCCCGTGTTCGATCCACGACCCGGCGGCCGCGCTGGAGTACGCCCGCCGCCTCAAGGTGCAGCGCGACAAGTACGCTGATTCGCTGGAAATCGTCATGCGCGTGTACTTCGAGAAGCCCCGTACCACGGTCGGCTGGAAGGGGCTCATCAACGACCCGTACCTCGACGAGAGCTACCGCATCGACGAGGGCCTGCGCATGGCGCGCCAGCTCCTGATCGATATCAACCGCCTGGGCCTGCCCGCGGGCAGCGAGTTCCTCGACGTGATCTCCCCGCAGTACATCGGCGACCTGATCAGCTGGGGCGCGATCGGTGCGCGTACCACCGAAAGCCAGGTGCACCGCGAACTGGCCTCGGGCATCTCGGCGCCGATCGGCTTCAAGAACGGCACCGACGGCAACATCCGCATTGCCACCGATGCCATCCAGGCGGCGGCACGTGGCCACCATTTCCTGTCGGTGCACAAGAATGGCCAGGTCGCCATCGTGCAGACCCACGGCAACCGCGACTGCCACGTGATCCTGCGCGGCGGCAAGGCGCCCAACTATGACGCCGAGAGCGTGGCTGCCGCGTGCCGCGACCTCGAAGTCGCCAAGCTGCCGCCCACGCTGATGGTCGACTGCAGCCATGCCAACAGCAGCAAGCAACACCAAAAACAGATCGATGTGGCCCAGGAGATCGCACGGCAGATCGCGGGCGGCAGCCGCAGCGTGTTCGGCGTGATGGTCGAGAGCCATCTGACGGCAGGTGCTCAGAAGTTCACCCCCGGCGTCGACACGATCGGCGGCCTGGAATACGGCAAGAGCATCACCGATGCCTGCCTGGGCTGGGACGACTCGACTGCGGTGCTCGAGACGCTGTCGCAGGCGGTCAAGCAGCGCCGCGGCTGAGCTCGGACGGTCCCTCTGTGGTCGAGGGGGTGCAACCGCTCGTGCGGATGGTGGGGACCGAGAGCGGCTGGTCCGATTGCAGCGCGAGGACCTCGCGACACACGATGCGCGCAGGGACTGAGCGGTCCGGCGCAGCGCAAACAGCCACCCGATGCGCGGGGGTGGGTTGCAACTGCCAGAAGTGCCAACGCTGCGCGCTGTGGTCGTTCGGATCGGCAAGCGCGAATTCGATACAGGCGCTGTCGTCCAGCATGAAACTGAAGCTGTCGAGCGCCAGCTGCAGGCCCATGCCGCGGGCCTTGATGTAGCTTTCCTTGAGCGTCCACAGCGCGAAGAAGCGCTCGGCTTGCAACGCGGGGGGCAGGGCGTTCAATGCGGCTGATTCAGCGGGCGAGAAGAACTGATCGGCTACGTCGAGCGGCGCCCTGCGGTCGATGTTTTCCGCGTCGATGCCCAGGTCGATATCGCGCGCCAGCGCCATCACGATGAGGCCGTCGGTGTGGCTCAGGTTGAAGTTCAGGCCGCGAGCCTCGTGCACGAGGGGTGCCTCGATGCGAGGCCGGCCGAAAGCACCTTTGCCGAAGCTCCAGGTTTGCGCTGGCACTGGCGCGTAGCGCGAGAGCACCGAGCGCACCAGTGCGCGTGTCAGGAGATAGCGGTGCCGGTCACGCGCAAAGTGAAAGCGGTCCTGTTGCGCCAGCTCTTGCGGTGTCAGCAGCGCGCGACAGGCCGCAGTCGACGCCATGCTGGCGGCATCGCTGTGAAAACAGAACCAAAGATGGATGTCACTTGTGAGCAGTGGAAGCAACGTTGAGGCACTCAGCATGATTTTTTGTGAACTCTTTCACGAAACAGAGTGATCTATCATTGCAACCCCGACGGAGCGACCCTGGCTAGCCACGCCGGCTGCGCACGCGGAGCCGGAATCCCCCCAATTTTCAAGCATTGATCTGGAGCGTCATCAAGTTCACTCAAAGTCCGCCTATAAGTGTAAATGATTCTTATTCATATTTGTGAGTCAAAAGTAGTAATCAAACCTGCGGCCAGACGGCCCGCTCACTGGACGAAAACGTGTTGAACATGTCATCGCACTCGCCTGAACCATCGCTCGGGGAGGTATTCATTGCCAACCGGGCCCACCTCTGGCGCGTTGCCCGGAAGATTGTCAATACGGCCGATCTGGCTGACGATGTGGTGCAGGACGCCTATCTGAAGCTGGTCGACGGCCCTTGCATGCGGCATGCCGACCGGCCGATCGGCTATTGCTGCCAGGTGGTGCGCAACATGGCGCTGGACTATTGCCGTCGCCATCGCGTCGAAGCAAGCTACCGCACCTTCGACATCGACGTCGAGCAGCTCGACATGCCTGCGACCGCTGCCACACCGGACCGCATGATGTGCGAGCGCCAGGTGATCTGCGCGATCGACAAAGTGCTGGCGGGGCTCGCTCCGCGAACGCGGATGGTGTTCGAGCTCTACCGGCTGGAAGGTCTCACGCAGCGCGAGATCGCGCAGCGCCTGGGATGCGCGCTGGGTCTCGTCAACGGCCTGATCGCCGAAGCCGCGATGGCCATCAAGACGTGCGGTCATCTGCTGTTTGAAAGCGACTCGCGCTAGATGAGCGAGCGCCCATGAGGCGCGAGACGAAGCGAAGCGCTTTGCCGCGAGAATGCGGGTACACGAGCTGCTTCGCGCATGACACAGGAACACGACGATCCCCTCTGGAACACCGCCTGGGACTGGGTGCAGCGCGAGCACGACCGCGACAGCTTCGATGACCGCGCGCGCGCTGAAATGACCGCCTGGCTCGTGGCCGACCCCGCCCATCGCCGCGCCTACGCCAAGGCCGCACAACTGTGGCTGCTCGCGGGGTTCGTGCCGCCGGTCAACGACTTCCATGACGGCGACGAATCGCCTCGCCCTGACGCAACGCCGCCTGCGCGCAACTGATCCGCGCCCTGCATAAAAAACGCGGTCGCGTCCCTCGGGGGTCCGGCGTGAAATGAACAGATTCGCCTGCCAAGCGTCCTGTTGGCAGGGGCGCCGTGATTCGATCCGGTCCGCGACCGGACATCGGCCGCCCCTTCTGTTCAATCACACAAGGATGCACCGATGTCGACGAGTTGCTTTGACCGTGAAGACGAGACTTTCATCGTGCTGGTCAACCATGAAGACCAGTATTCGATCTGGCCGCACTGGAAGGCCATCCCCAGCGGATGGACCGCCGTCGAAGGGGTCAGGGGCGACAAGAAAACCGTTCTTGCGCACGTCGAGAGCGCCTGGACCGACATGCGGCCCCGCTCGCTGCGCGATTGGATGCAGCAGCAGGAGCAGCAGGCTGGGAGCGCGACCTCCCGATGAGGTCCGGGTCGGCGAAGTTCTCGCTGCTGTGCCTGCCCTGTGCGGGCGCCAGTGCCACCATGTATCTGCGCTGGCGACGCTTCCTGCCGCCATGGGTGCACATCGTTCCCGTGGAATTGCCCGGGCGTGGGGCGCGCATGGGCGAAGCCTTCTGCGAGAACTACGACGCGCTCGTCGCCAGGCTGTGCCAGGAGCAAGCGGGGGCGATGGGCGGCGAGTTCGCGCTCTTCGGGCACAGCATGGGTGCTTTGCTCGCGCACGGCGTGACCCGACGGCTTCAGTCCTTGCAGAGGCCTTTGCCGCGCGCGTTGCTGTTGTCCGGTTGCGCAGCCCCTTCACGACGCGATCCTGAACGCTTCGCCGGCGGGGAAGACGATGCTGCACTGATCGCCGAACTGCGCAAGCAAGGCGGTACACCTGAAGACGTGTTCGCAAGCGACGAACTCATGCGTATCACGCTCGATACGCTGCGCGCCGACCGCCGCGTTTGCCGCAGCCACGTTCATGCCATCGGCGAGCCGCCGCTGCGACTGCCCGTTTGCGCCTTCGCCGGTAGGCAGGACGACATCGAAGCGTCGGCCATGGCGGCCTGGTCTCATGAGACTGCCGACATTTTCACTCTCGACTGGATCGAGGGCGGCCACTTCTTTCTGCGGCAGCACGAGACGGCTTTCCTCGCTGCACTCGCGCGGCGTCTGCCGACCAGCCATCTTCAAACGCATCAGAGTTGGGTATGAACGAACTGCTCGCCAAGGCATCCGCTTGCCACCCTCCGCGCAACTTCGTGGCGCATCTGTGCGCACTGGCGCAACGACGACCGGACGATGTCTGGCTCACGGTGGTCGACGAAGTCGATGGCGTGCGCAATGAGCTGTCCTTCACCTACGCCGTCTTCGAGCAACGCGTGCGCGCGCTCGCGGCGCGGTTGCAGCAGCAGTTCGCTCGGGGCGATCGCGCGCTTGTCATGCTGGACAACGGCGACCACTATGCGGTGAGCATGCTGGCCTGCTTCTACAGCGGCGTGATCGCGGTGCCGGTGTTCCCGCCCGAATCCACTCGGCCGCAGCATCTGGCGCGGCTCACCGGCGTGGCGATCGATTCGCAGGCACGCTGCGCGCTTACATCGGCCGCATTCAGCGAAGCGATGGCAGCGGGTGACCGGCGTTTCGGTGAAGTGACCCTCGTTGCGGTCGACACCGTCGACCCCGCGCTTGCCGATGCGTGGCAGCCGTTCGAGCCGGCGGACGAAGACATCGCGTTCCTGCAGTACACCTCGGGCTCGACCTCGGCACCCAAGGGCGTCATCGTGACGCACGGCAACCTCATGGCCAACGAGCATGCGATCCAGGTCGGCATGGGCATTGGCCCGGATGACAAGTTCGTCTCGTGGGCGCCGCTGTACCACGACATGGGACTCATCGGTGGCCTGATGCAGCCGCTCTACAGCGGCATTCCCCTGGTGCTGACTTCGCCGCGCTACTTCCTCGAGCGCCCTGTGCGATGGCTCGAATTGATCTCGCACCATCGCGCGACACTCAGTGGTGGCCCGGACTTCTCGTTTCGGCTGTGCCTGGAGCGGGTGAAAGATGCGCAGATCGCCCAGCTCGACCTGTCCAGCTGGCGCGTGGCCTACACCGGCGCCGAGCCGGTACGTGCCGACACCGAATCCGACTTCATCGAGCGCTTTGCCGCCGCCGGCTTCGACCCCGGTGCGGTCTATGCCTGCTACGGCCTTGCCGAAGCGACGCTGTTCGTGACCGGCGGCCGACGCGGCGGCGGCATGGTGGCGCGCGGCTTCAGCGCCGAGGGCCTGGCCAGCGGCCAGGGCCACCCCAGCGACGGCGGCACCTTGCTGGTGGGCTGCGGCGCGGTGGCCGTCGACCACCACATCGAGATCGTCGACCCCGCAACCTTGTCGGTGGCAGCGCCAGGCTGCATCGGCGAAATCTGGGTGCATGGGCCGAGCGTCGGCGCAGGTTACTGGGGCAAGGAGCGCGAATCGCGCGAGACCTTCGTTGAGCGCGAAGGACGCCGCTGGCTGCGCACCGGCGACCTCGGCTTCGTCTGCGACGGCGAGCTGTACGTGACCGGTCGCATCAAGGACCTGATCATCGTGCGCGGACACAACCTCTATCCGCAGGACATCGAGCGTGTCATCGAGGCCGAGGTCGATGCCGTACGCAAGGGTCGTGTCGCGGTCTTCGCGGCCAGCGGGCCTGACGGCGAGGGGATCGGCGCCGCGGCCGAGGTTTCGCGCAGCATGCAGAAGCTGGTGCCGCCGCACGTGCTGGTCGAGGCGCTCAGCGCGGCCGTGAGCGAGGTGTTCGGTGAGCCACTGTCGGTCGTGCTGCTGCTCAACCCAGGCGGCATGCCCAAGACGACGAGCGGCAAGCTGCAGCGCGGCGCCTGCCGTGCCGCCTGGCTGGACCGCAGTGCCGACGCCTACGCGATCTGCGAGCGGGGTACTTTCATCAAGGGTGGACCGGTCGATGCGTCAGCCGGACTTCTCGCGCTCGACGACACCGAGCGCGCCGTCGATGCCATCTGGCGCGAAGTGCTCAAGCCCGCCGACGCGAGGCCGTTTGGACGCGATGCGCACTTCTTCACGCGTGGCGGCAGCTCGCTCACCGCCACGCAGGCCGCGGCACGCATAGCGGGCCATTGGGACATTGATTACCCGGTGCGCCTGATGTTCGAACACCCGAGGCTGCAGGAAAGTGCGGCCGCCATTCGGGCGCGGTTGGTGCAAGGTGCCCAAGGTGCGCGCGCGCGCCTGGCGCCCATCGCGGTGCTGCCGGCTGAGCGTCGGCTGGATGCGCTGCCGCTGTCCCATGCCCAGGAGCGCCAGTGGTTCCTCTGGCAGCTCGACCCGAGCAGCGCGGCGTACCACATGAGCGGCGCGCTCCGCCTCACCGGCGCGCTGCAAGTCGATGCGTTGCAAGGCGCGTTGAACGATCTCGTCGCGCGCCATGAGTCGCTGCGCACCGTGTTTCGTGCGGTTGATGACGGCGTCGCTGCGCAATGGATTCAGCCCTCGGCCACCTTCGCGCTGGAAGTGATCGACCTGCGTGCTGTGCCCGCAGGCCAGCGCGGGGAGTTCCTCGACAAAGAAGCCCACCGCATCAAGGCCACGCCCTTCGACCTCACCCAGGGCGGCCTGCTGCGCGCCGCTCTGTTGCGCCTGTCCGACGACACCCAGGTGCTTGCCGTGGTGATGCACCACATCGTGTCCGACGGCGCCTCGATGCAGGTGCTGCTCGACGAACTCGCCGCGGGCTATGCGGCGCGCCTGCAGGGCCGTTCGGCGGCGCTGCCCGTGCCGCGCGTGCAGTACGCCGACTACGCCGTGTGGCAGCGCGACTGGCTCGCTGCCGGCGAAGCAGAGCGCCAGCTTGCCTGGTGGCGCGCGCAACTCGGCGACGAGCACCCGGTGCTCGAACTGCGCACCGACCACCCGCGCAAGCCCCAGGCGAGCTACCGCGCGGCCCGGCATGCCTTCGAACTGCCCACGGTCTTGCTCGACCGTTTGCGTGGCGTGGCGCAGGCCGACGGTGGCACGCTGTTCATGGTGCTGCTGGCGGGCCTGCAGGTGCTGCTGCATCGTTACACCGGACAGCAAGAGATCCGCGTCGGCGCCGCCATCGCGAACCGCAACCGCGTGGAGTTCGAAAACGTCATCGGCCTGTTCGTCAATACGCTGGTGCTGCGCAACCCGATCGATGGCCGCACGGCACTGTCGCAGGTGCTGGCGCAATCCAGGCAGGCCGTGCTCGGTGCACAGGCCCACCAGGACCTGCCCTTTGACCACCTCGTGCAGCACCTGCAGCCCGAGCGCAGCATGAGCCACAGCCCGTTGTTCCAGGTGATGTTCAATCACCTGTTCGAGGACCACCGCGCGCTGCAGCGCCTGGAAGGCATCGCGGTGCAGGACCATGCGCTGCCTGATCTCCAGACCCAGTTCGACTGGGTGTTGGAAGCCCGCGAGCGGCCTGATGGGCGGCTGATGCTCGACGTGATCTACGCCCAAGACCTGTTCGAGCGGGACACCATCGCGCGCATGGCGCAGCACTACGTGGCAGTGCTGGCTGCACTGTGCGCCGACACGCGCCGTGCGGTGGGCGACATCGACCTGTTGAGCGCGCCCGAAAAGTCGGAACTCGCGCAATGGGGCGTCAACGCGCGGCACGAACCGCAGCCGCAACCGTTGCACCATCAGATCGCGCGGCACGCACAGCAGCAGCCCGAAGCCGTCGCGCTGCTGTTCGGCGACGAGGCACTGAGCTTTGCCGAGCTCGACCGCCGTGCCAATCGCCTGGCGCACCGACTGATCGCGCTGGGCGTGCAGCCCGATATGCGCGTGGGCATCGCCATGGAGCGCTCCGTCGAGATGGTGGTGGGGTTGCTCGGCATCCTCAAGGCCGGCGGTGCCTACCTTCCCCTCGACCCGGAATATCCGGTGCAACGGCTGGACTACATCGTCGAAGACAGCGGCATCGCGCTGCTGCTCGTGCACCGTGCCACGCGCGACCTGATCACCGCGCGTGCCGGTCTGGTCAAGCTCGAAGTCGATGGCGGCTACTTTGCCGACCAGCCGCAAGACGATCCGCGCGTTGCCCTGCATGGTGAGAACCTGGCTTACGTCATCTACACCTCGGGCTCGACCGGCAGGCCCAAGGGTGCCGCGGTGCGCCACGACGCAGTGCACAGCTGCATGGCCTGGATGCAGCAGACCTACTGCCTGAGCCGCGCCGACACCGTGCTGCACAAGGCGCCCTTCGGCTTCGACGTGTCGGTGTGGGAGATGTTCTGGCCCCTGACCGCAGGCGCGCGGTTGGTCGTCGCGAACCCGGGCGATCACCGTGATCCAGCCCGTCTGGTCGAACTGATCCAGCGCCACCAGATCACCACGCTCAACTTCGTGCCGTCGATGCTCCAGGCTTTTCTGGCGCACAAGGACATCGAGGCCAGTACGCGACTCAAGCACATCATCGTCGGCGGCGAGGCCATGCCCGCAGAAATGCAGAAGGAGACGCTGCGGCGCCTGAGTGGCGCCACGCTGCAGAACCTGTACGGCCCAACCGAGACCACCATCCACGTCACGCGCTGGACCTGCCGGCTGGAATGCGATGACAGCGACCAGCGGCTGGTGCCGATCGGCCAGCCGATCAGCGACACCCAATGCCACATCCTTGATGCCGACCTCCACCGAGTGCCTCGCGGCGTCGCCGGCGAGTTGTACCTCGGCGGCGTGAGCCTGGCGCGCGGCTACCTCCACAAACCGGGCCTGAGTGCCGAGCGTTTCGTGGCCAACCCCTTTGGCGATGGCACAAGGCTGTACCGCACCGGCGATCTCGCGCGCTGGAACGCCGAGGGCCAGATCGAGTACCTCGGTCGCATGGACCATCAGGTGAAGATCCGGGGCTTTCGCATCGAGCTGGGCGAGATCGAGGCGCAGATCCTCGCCCAGCCTGGCGTGCGCGAAGCCGTCGTGGTGGCGCGCGAGGGCGTGGATGGCGCATCGTTGGTGGCCTACATCGCGGCGCATGCACACGAGCGCATCGACACGGCAGCGCTGCGGGAACATCTGCGACAGGTGCTGCCCGACTACATGGTGCCGCGCGCCGTGGTGGTGCTCGAAGCCCTGCCGCTCAATGCCAACGGCAAGGTCGACCGCAAGGCGCTGCCCGAGCCCGCGGAGCTGGGCCGCGCGAGCACCTACGTGGCACCGCAAGGCCACGTGGCGCGCACGCTTGCGGCCATCTGGTCGGAGGTACTGCAGGTCGAACAGGTCGGCCTGCACGACAACTTCTTCGATCTCGGTGGGCACTCGCTGCTGCTGATCCGTGCACACCGGCTTTTGGAAGACCGACTGCAGGCCACGTTCCCACTGGTCAATCTCTTCAAGTACCCCACCGTCGAATCGCTCGCGGACTGGATCGAGCAGGGCGGCGTGCAAGCCGCCATCGCATCCACCGCCAGCGGCGACGAGCGTGCACTGCGCCAGCGTGCCGCGATGCTTCAACGCCGCAAAGCGGCAGAGAAAGTCAACTGATGTTCAAGCTCCAAGATACCGTCGAGCCGACCGGCCTCGAGATCGCCATCGTCGGCATGGCCGGGCGCTTTCCTGGCGCCGATGACGTCGATGGCTTCTGGCGCAACATCCGCGACGGCGTGGAGTCGGTGTCGGCGTTCACCGACGACCAACTGCGCGAGCGCGGCATTCCACAGCGCCTGCTGGACGATCCCGACTATGTGAAGGCCGGCGTGGTGTTCGAGGGCTTCGACCAGTTCGATGCCGGCTTCTTCGGCTACACGCCACGCGAAGCCGAGAACCTAGATCCACAGCAACGCGTGTTCCTGGAGTGCGCCTGGGCCTCGCTCGAGCATGCGGGCTGCGATCCGGCACGCTGGCCTGGCAAGGTCGGCGTCTATGCGGGCGAGGGCACCAACGTCTACCTGATCCGCAACCTGCTGCCGTCCTTCGGCCTGGGCGCACACACCGGCATCGCCGATCTGCTGGGCCTCATGAGCGGCAATTCCGGCGGGTCTCTGTGCACGCGTGTCGCCTACAAGCTCGACCTGCGCGGCCCCGCCGTGAGCGTGCAGACCGCCTGCTCCACCTCGCTCACGGCCGTGCACACCGCCTGCCAGGCGCTCCTGAGCCACGATTGCGACATGGCCCTGGCCGGCGGCGTGTGGCTCAACCTGCTGCAAGAGGGCGGCTACCGCTACCAGGCCGGCGCGATCCTTTCGCGCGATGGCCATTGCCGGGCTTTCGACGCCGATGCCGATGGCACGGTGATCGGCAGCGGTGCGGGCGTGGTCGTGCTCAAGCGCCTGGACGAAGCGCTGCGCGATGGCGACACCATCCATGCCGTCATCAAGGGCACGGCGGCCAACAACGATGGCGCGGCCAAGGTCGGCTTCACCGCGCCCAGCATCGACGGGCAGGCCGAAGTCATTCGCGCGGCGCAACTGATTGCAGGCGTCTCGGCCGACACCATCGGCTACGTCGAGACGCACGGCACCGGCACCACACTGGGCGACCCGATCGAGATCGCGGCGCTCACGCAGGCGTTTCGCGCCGACACCCAGCGGCGCGGCTTTTGCGCTGTCGGTTCGGTCAAGACGAACATCGGGCACCTCGATGCGGCGGCCGGCGTCGCGGGGTTGATCAAGGCCGCGATGGCGCTCAAGCACCACACGCTGCCACCGAGCCTGCATTTCAAGCGGCCCCATCCGCAGATCGATTTTGAAGGCAGCCCGTTCTATGTGAACGCGCAATGCCGACCGTGGCCAGATGGTCCCACGCCGCGTCGCGCCGGTGTGAGCGCATTCGGCATTGGCGGTACCAATGTGCACGTGGTGCTCGAAGAGGCGCCTGCGCAGCGGTACGCCGCACAGGGATCGGCCTGGCAGGTCATGCCGCTGTCGGCCCGCAACACCACGGCCCTGCAGATGGCCGCTCAGCAACTGGCCGATCATCTGGAAGCAGCTGATGCCGATGCATCGCTCGCCGATGTCGCGCACACGCTGCAGACCGGCCGGCGTGCCATGTTGTTCCGGGGCACTGTCGTGGCCGACGGATTGGTGACGGCCGTGCAGGCATTGCGCGCGCCCGAGAATGCTTTCGATCATGCGACCCGCGTCCCCGATGTCGCGCCCGAGGTCGCGTTCCTCTTTCCGGGCGGGGGCACGCAACACGTGAACATGGGGCTCGCGCTCTACCGCGACCACCCGGTCTTTCGCGAGGAGATCGACCGCTGCTGCGCTGCACTGCGCGAGGTCATGGGCATGGGCATGGACCTGCGCCCACTGCTCTATCCGGCCACCGGTGACGAAGCGGAGGCCGACGAGCAACTGGGCCGTATCGAATACACACAGCCGCTGCTGTTCAGCGTCGAGTACGCGATGGCGCGGCTGTGGATGTCGCGCGGCGTGCAGCCCGCCCTGATGTTGGGCCACAGCCTGGGCGAGTACGTGGCGGCCTGCCTGGCGGGCGTCTTCAGCCTTGAAGACGCGTTGCGTATCGTTGCCACGCGCGGGCGGTTGATGCAGTCGATGTCGCCGGGCGCGATGACCGCCATCGCGCTGTCGGAATCCGAACTCGCGCCCTTCCTGGCCACAGGCTGCGACATCGCCGCAATCAATGGGGATCAGTTGTGCGTGCTCGCCGGCCCGATGGCGGCCATCGAGGCGGCCGAACAGAAGCTGTTCGCGCGCGGGCTGATGCCGCGTCGCCTGCGGGTTTCGATCGCCTCCCATTCGGCGATGACCGAGTCCATCGTGGCCGAATTGCAGCAGGTGATTGCTTCCGTGCCACGGTCTGCGCCGCGCATTCCTTTCATCTCCAACGTCACGGGCAAGCCCATCACGGCGCAGCAGGCGATCGATCCGGCCTACTGGGGCCAGCACCTGCGCGGCACGGTGCGCTTCGCGGACGGCGTGGCGGAACTGCTGCGCGCCAAGGGCCGCGTGCTGCTGGAAGTCGGTCCCGGCGAGACGCTGGCCGGCCTCGCACGGCAGCACCCGTTGGCCGATTCGGCGGCAGTCATCCTGTCGAGCCAGGTCCATCCGCAGAAGCAGGCGCACAACGAATGCCAGATGGCGAGCGCAATGGGTCAACTCTGGTGCGCGGGTGTCGACATCGATTGGGCCGCGTGCCATCCGGGGCGGCAGGCCCGCCGGGTGCCGCTGCCGACCTATCCGTTCCAGCGCCAGTCGTACTGGACCGACATGCCCGAGCCGGGCAACGAAGCGCCGACATCGTCCATGCGCAAGGGCGGTGACGCATTCCACGTGCCGGTCTGGCAACGTACCGCGCCCGCGAATGCGTCGTCGACGCCTGCGCCGGTCGAGGGGTGCACGCTCGTGTTCGCAGAAGAGAGCGGGCTGACGGATGCGTTGATCCGTCAGCTGGAGGCCGATGCACCTGGGCATGCGGTGGTGCGGGTGGTGCTGGGCATTGGCTATGCCGAGACAGGCCTGCGTCATTTCTCCGTTCGCCCTGGTGAACGCAGGGACCATGAACAGTTGCTGCGCAAAGTGCAGTCCGACTCCGGACCTGTCACCAGGGTCTTTCACCTGTGGAGCGTGGATGAGCAGCCGCTGTTGCTGTCACCGTTGCCATCCGAGCAGGTCATGGAGCGCGGTTACTTCAGTCTGCTGGCGCTGGCCCAGGCCATCGACAGCACTTCTGGCGGGCGGGCGCGAAAGCTATCGATCGAAGTCGTTGCGAACCAGATGGAGGATGTTTCAGGCCTTGAGCCGCTGTGCCCCGAGAAGGCGATGCTGTTCAGCCTCTGCAAGGTGATCGCGCAGGAGTATCCGCACATCGCCTGCCGGGTGACCGATGTCGTGTTGCCTGTGCCAGGCAGCGTCGCCGAGGCGTGGCTGGCACGCCAACTCGCTGCGCCGAGGCAGGCGCCGCACGACGAAACGCTCGTGGCCTATCGCGGCCCGCATCGCTGGGTCAAGACCTATGCGCCGTTGCCGTGCGGGTCTGCGCCGCAGCAGCGCCTGCGCTCCAGGGGCGTGTACCTGATCACCGGCGGCCTCGGCGGCGTGGGGCTTGCGGTCGCGCGGCACTTGGCCGAGTCGTGGCAGGCGCGGCTGGTGCTGCTGGGGCGCACACCGCTGCCCGAGCGCAGCCAGTGGGAAGCCCTCCTCGCGGACGAAGTGCAGCCCCAGGCACTGCGGACCAAACTCGCACAACTGACCGAACTTGAAAATCTCGGCGGCGAAGTGCTCGTGGTCGCGGCGGACGTGGCCGACGCGGCCTCGATGAAGGCCGCCGCCGCGCAGGCCCGCGCGCGCTTCGGCATGGTGCAAGGCGTCGTGCACGCGGCGGGCCACGCGAACAGCGGAATGATCGCAACCCGCACCCGCGCCGCGATCGACGAAGTCTTCGCGCCCAAGCTGCAGGGCACGCGTTTCCTGCTCGATGCGTTGCAGGGCGAGCCGCTCGATTTCGTGCTGCTGTGCTCGTCGATTTCCAGCATGGCCGGCGGTCTGGGCATGAGCGACTACGCTGCCGCGAACGCCTACCTCGATGCGCTTGCCTCGCTATGGCAACGCAGTGCGACGCACCCGGTCATCGCGGTCAACTGGGACGCATGGCGTGATCTGGGCATGGCCGCGGGCCGCGTGCTGCCCGAAGGCATTGGCATGGATGGCCCTGCAGGCGCACGAGCGGTGGAACGCATCGTCAACGGCCCGGCATTCGCGCAGGTGGTGATCTCCACCACCGACCTGAACCAGCGCCTGGGCGAGCTGGACAACGGCATGCTCGACCTGCTGGAGACCGGCCTGGCCGCGAAGAAGAAGTGCCGCGAGCATCCGCGCCCCGCCCTCGACACCCCCTTCGTCGCGCCCGAGGGCGAGCTGGAGAGTGTGCTTGCGGGCATCTGGCAGGACATGCTGGGCATCGCCGGCGTCGGCATCGACGACAACCTGTTCGAGCTGGGCGGCGATTCGCTGCTCGCGATCCAGATCCTGGCGCGTGCCCGCAAGGCCTACGAGGTCGAACTGCATCCGGCCGCCTTCTTCAAGGCTCCCACCCTCCGCGACCTTGCGTTCCTGATCGAAACCCAGCTGATCGAGGAAATCGAGGCTGATGTCCCGGCCGATGCCGAACCCGATCGCTCGCCCGCAACCGTCTGAGAACGCCATGTCCGACATCCAAGACATCTCCACGCGCCGTGCCAACCTGACGGCCGAACAGCGTGCCAGGTTGGCGCAGCGTCTGCGCGGCGCGGGCGGCGCAGATCGCGCCGAGCGGTCCTCGATTGCGCGGCGCCCGGCGGGCGAACGCATCGCGTTGTCCTTCGCACAGCAGCGGCAGTGGTTTCTCTGGAAGCTGGATCCGGCGGGCACCGCCTACCACCTGAGCGGCGGCCTCTTGCTCGATGGCCACCTGGACGCCGAGTCGCTTCGCGCCAGCGTGCAGGCTCTGGTCGATCGCCATGAATCGCTGCGCACCGTCTTCCGCGAGGCCGATGACGGCGCGTTGGAACAGGTCGTCCAGGACACGGCCGACATCGCGCTGCCCTGCATCGACCTGAGCGCGCAGGCCGGCCCGGCATGCGAGGCCGCGATCCGGCAGGAGGTGCAGCGAATCCGCACCGAAACCTTCGACCTCACGCGCGGCCCATTGATGCGCGCGGTGCTGCTGCGCACCGGCGCGCAGAGCCACCAGCTGCTGGTCGTGATGCACCACATCGTGTCGGACGGCTGGTCGGTCCAGCTCATCCTCGACGAGCTGGCAGTGCAGTACGGGGCGCGCGTGCAGGGCCAGGTGCCGGTGCATGCCGAGCTGCCGATCCAGTACGCCGACTACGCCCGCTGGCAGAGTCAGTGGCTGGCCAAGGGCGAGGGCGAGCGCCAGCTCCACTGGTGGCGTGGTCACCTGGGCACGGAGCAGCCGGTGATCTCGCTGCACACCGATCACCCACGCAAGGCCGATGGTCGCTATCGTGCGGCGCACCACACCTTCGCGCTGCCCGTCGATACCGTGGAGCGCTTGCGGCAGCAGGCGCAAGGGCAGGGCGCGACCTTGTTCATGGCGCTGCTCGCCGGCTTCAACGCGCTGCTGTTCCGCCACACGGCGCAGACGGATGTGCGCGTCGGCGTACCCATTGCCAACCGCAACCGCGCCGAAACGGCAGGGGTCGTCGGCTTCTTCGTCAACACCCAGGTGCTGCGCTCGCGGATCGATGCCCGCATGACGTTGGCCGATTTGCTGGTGCAAACCCGCGACACCGCCATCGGCGCGCAGACCCACCAGGACCTGCCTTTCGAGCAACTGGTCGGCGCGCTGCAAACCGAGCGCAGTCTGAGCGGCAACCCGCTGTTCCAGGTGATGTTCAACCATCTGCGCCGCGACCATCGTTCGCTGGCCGCGTGGCCGGGCGTTGCCGTGCAGCGGCTGGACTTCGAGGAAGAGGGCGCGCAGTTCGAGCTGACCTTGCAGACGCTCGAACTCGAGGACGGCCGGGTCGACGCGACCATCCTCTATGCGTCGGAGCTGTTCGACGTGCAGACCATCGAGCGCATGGCCGGCCACTACCTGGCCGTACTGGAGACGTTGGCAAGTGAACCGCAGCGGGCAGTGAGCGACATCGCGCTGCTCGGAAAGGCCGAGAGCGCGCAGCTTGCGTCGTGGAGCGAGAACACGCGCAGGCACGAAGGCGCGCAGCCGGTGCATTGCCAGATCGAGTCGCACGCACGGCAAACGCCCGAGGCCACCGCGCTGCTGTTTGCTCAAGAGGTCGTGAGCTACGGCGAACTCAACGCTCGGGCGAACCGGCTGGCGCACCGCCTGATCGCGCTGGGTGTGAAGCCCGAGGCTCTTGTGGGCATCGCGGTCGACCGCTCGGTCGAAATGATGGTGGGCATCCTCGCCATCCTCAAGGCCGGCGGCGCCTACGTGCCGCTGGACCCCGAGTACCCGGCGGACCGGTTGGCCTACATGGTGGCCGACAGCGGGCTGTCGCTGCTGCTCACCCAGCGCCATCTGCGGCCACTGCTGCCAGCCGACGAAGCCCTGCGCGTGCTCGAACTCGACACCCTGGACGTCAGCGGCGAATCTGTGCTCGACCCCCAGGTCGCGCTGCACGGCGAACACCTGGCTTATGTCATCTACACCTCTGGCTCCACCGGCAAGCCCAAGGGCGCGGCCATCCGCCACGACGCCCTGTACAGCTGCATGGCCTGGATGCAGGAGACCTACCGCCTCACCGAGGCCGACACCGTGCTGCACAAGGCGCCGTTCGGCTTTGACGTCTCGTGCTGGGAGATGTTCTGGCCGCTGACCACCGGTGTGCGGCTGGTCATCGCCAACCCTGGCGACCACCGCGATCCCGAGCGGCTGGTGCAACTGATCCAGCGCCACCAGATCACCACGCTGAACTTCGTGCCCTCGATGCTGCAGGCCTTCCTCGCGCACGAGGGCATCGAAGCCACGACGCGGCTGCGCTACATCATCGTCGGCGGAGAGGCCATGCCCGCGGCCACGCAGCGAGAAGCCCTGCAGCGCCTGAAGGGTGCTTCGCTGCAGAACCTGTACGGCCCGACCGAGACCACCATCCACGTCACGCAGTGGCGCTGCCGCGACGACGGGCTCAGCCAGGTGCCGATCGGCCGGCCGATCAGCGACACGCAGGCGTACGTGCTGGATGCGCAGCTCAACGAGGTACCCGCGGGCGTGGCGGGCGAGCTGTACCTGGGTGGCGTCAACCTGGCGCGGGGTTATCTGAACCGTGCGGCGCTGACGTCGGAGCGCTTTATCGCGGCCAGGGATGGTCAGCGGCTGTACCGCACGGGCGACTTGGTGCGCTGGAACGCGGAGGGTCAGCTGGAGTACCTGGGGCGCATCGACCATCAGGTGAAGGTGCGGGGCTTTCGCATCGAGCTGGGAGAGATCGAGGCGCAGTTGCTGGCGCAGGCCGAGGTGCGTGAGGCGGTGGTGGTGGCCGACGAAGGTCCCTCGGGCGCACGGCTGGTGGGCTATGTCTCGGCGCATGCGGGCCAGGAGATCGATGTGAGCGCGCTGCGCGGACGGCTGGGCCGGCTGCTGCCTGACTACATGGTGCCGGCGACGCTGGTGGTGCTGCAAGGTCTGCCGCTGAACGCGAACGGCAAGGTCGATCGCAAGGCACTGCCGGCGGCGGAGTTCACGAGCGAGCGTGCGTACGAGGCGCCCGAGGATGAGGTCGAGGGGAAGCTCGCGGCCATCTGGGCCGACGTGCTGGGCGTGGCGCGCGTGGGACGCAACGACAACTTCTTCGAACTCGGCGGCGATTCCATCCTCAGCTTGAAGGTGGTGGCCCGCGCCCACCGACAGGGCATCCGGATGAGCCCGCGTGAGGTGTTCGAACACCAGAGGCTGGCGTCGATCGCCGCCGCGATCCGAGGTGATGATGCCGCGGACGTCCCGTCGATTCCGGCGCTGTCGGCGTCGCAACGCGGGCAAGGCCTTGCGTTGTCCCATGCGCAGATGCGCCAGTGGTTCCTGTGGCAGCTCGATCCTCAAAGCACGGCCTACCACATCAGCGGCGCTTTGCGGCTCAACGGCGTGCTGGACGCGAACGCGCTGCGCGCAAGCCTGGACGATCTGGTGCAGCGCCACGAATCGCTGCGCACCGTGTTTCGCGCCGATGCTTCGGGCCTCGCCGAGCAACTGATCTGCGCAACCGGTGGCATCGATTTCTCCCTGATCAATCTGCTTGCCGTCGCCGACGGCGACGAGCGCGAATTGCGCGCGAAGCAGGAAGCCCGCCGTCTCAGCGATACGCCCTTCGACCTGGGGAAAGGCCCATTGCTGCGTGTGGGCCTGATTCGCCTGGCCGCCGAGGCGCATGTGCTGGTCGTGGTGATGCATCACATCGTGTCCGACGGCTGGTCGATGCAGATCATCGTCGACGAGCTCGTGGCGCGCTACCGTGCGCGCGTGCTGGGCCAGGCGTCGGACCTGCAGCCCCTGTCGCTGCAATATGCGGACTACGCGGCCTGGCAGCGCGCCTGGCTCGAAGCCGGAGAGAAGGAACGACAACTGGCCTACTGGAAGGCCCATGTCGGCACCGACCAGCCCGTGCTGCAACTGCCCACCGACCACGCGCGGCGCGCGGACGGACGCTACAGTGCCGTGCGTCACGGCTTCACCTTGCCCGACGGCCTCGTCAAGCGCCTGCATGGGCGCGCACAGGCCCAGGGCGCGACGCTGTTCATGGCCCTGCTCGCGGGCTTCCAGGTGCTGCTCAGCCGCTACACGGGCCAGTCGGACGTCCGCTTGGGCGTCCCGGTGGCCAACCGCCATCGGGCAGAGGTCGAAGGCGTCATCGGCTTCTTCGTCAATACGCAGGTGCTGTGCGGCGTGGTGGACGGGCGCTCAACGCTGTCTCAGGTGCTGGCGCAGGCCCGCGACACGGCGCTGGGTGCGCAGGCGCACCAGGACCTGCCGTTCGAGCAGCTTGTCGAAGCGCTGCAACCGGACCGCAGCCTGAGCGCGAGCCCGTTGTTTCAGGTGATGTTCAACCACCAGCGCGGCGATTTCCGTGCGCTGCAAGACTTGCCCGGCCTCGTGCTGACGGACTACGAACTCGAGGCGCAGGCCGCCCAGTTCGAACTCGCGCTGGACACCAGCGAGGACATGGATGGCCGGGTCCAGGCGAGCTTGCGCTATGCGTCCGAACTGTTCGACGCACCGACGATGGAGCGCATGGCGGCTCACTACCTTGCGGTGCTGCAGGCGCTGGCGGATGCGCCGCAGCAGGCCGTGGGCGACGTGATGCTGCTGGGCGAGGCCGAGCAGGCGCGGCTGGTGGCGTGGAGCGAGCAGGTGCCGCGCGCAGCGGACACGGGGCCGGTGCATCGCCGGATCGAACGGCAAGCCAGGGCGCGGCCAGAGGCCCCTGCGCTGGCGTTCGATGGCGAAATGCTCAGCTACGGCGAACTCAATGCGCGCGCGAACCGCCTGGCCCACCATCTGATCGCTTTGGGCGTGAGGCCTGAGACGAAGGTGGGCGTTGCGGTGGAGCGCTCCATCGAGATGGTCGTGGGTCTGCTGGGCATCCTGAAGGCCGGGGGCGCCTATGTACCACTGGACCCGGAGTACCCGGCGGACCGTCTGGCCTACATGGTGGCCGACAGCGGTGTGACGCTGCTGCTGACACAGAGCCACCTGGGCGCGCGGATCCCCGGCGCCGAAGGGCTGCAGGTGCTGTCGCTCGACACCTTGGACACGGGTAGCGAATCCGACGCCGACCCGCAGGTCGCGTTGAGCGGCGAGAATCTCGCCTACGTCATCTACACCTCCGGCTCCACCGGAAGGCCCAAGGGCGCGCAGCTGTGCCATCGCAATGTGACGCGGCTGCTCGACGCGACCGAGTCGTGGTTCCACTTCGGACCCGAGGACGTGTGGACGATGTTCCACTCCTATGCCTTCGACTTCTCCGTGTGGGAAGTCTTCGGTGCGCTGTGCACCGGCGGCAAGATGGTCATCGTGCCGTTCTGGGTCAGCCGCTCGCCCGAGGACTTCCTGCAACTGCTGCAGGCGCAGAAGGTGACTGTGCTCAACCAGACGCCTTCGGCGTTCGGTCAGCTGGCCAGCCTGCCGCAGACCTATCAGGAGCGGCTGGCGCTGCGCGTGGTGATTTTCGGCGGCGAGGCACTGGACCCGCAGCGACTTCGCCAGTGGATCGAGCACCACGGTGACGAGAGCCCGCAACTGGTCAACATGTACGGCATCACCGAGACGACGGTGCATGTGACCTACCGGCGGATCACGGCCGCCGACATCGGCAGGCCGCGCAGTCCCGTCGGCGTGGCCATTGCGGACCTGGGCATGCGCGTGCTCGATGCGCAGCTGAACCTGGTGCCGATCGGCGTGGCTGGTGAACTGCATGTGTCGGGCGAAGGCTTGGCAAGGGGCTACCTGAACCGGGCGGCTCTGACGGCCGAGCGCTTCGTGGCCGATCCGTTCGACGACAAGGGCGGACGGCTGTATCGCACGGGGGACCTGGTGCGCTGGAACGCCGATGGGCAGCTGGAATACCTGGGTCGCATCGACCATCAGGTGAAGGTGCGGGGCTTTCGCATCGAGCTGGGGGAGATCGAGGCGCAGTTGCTCGCACAAGCCGAAGTGCGCGAAGCGGCTGTGGTGGCCAACGAAGGCCCTGCGGGCGCGAGTCTGGTGGGGTACGTGTCGGCGCATGCCGGCCATGCGATCGACATCGCCGAACTGAAGGCCAAGTTGGGCCAGGCGCTGCCCGACTACATGATGCCCTCGTCAATCGTGGTACTCGACGGGTTGCCGCTGAACGCGAACGGCAAGGTGGACCGCAAGGCATTGCCGGCGGCGGAGTTCACGAGCGAGCGAGCATACGAAGCGCCCGAAGGCCAGGTGGAGGAGAAGCTGGCCGCGATCTGGGCCGAGGTGCTGGGCGTGGCGCGCGTGGGCCGCAACGACAACTTCTTCGAACTCGGTGGTCATTCGCTGCTGGTCGTTCAGTTCGTGGTCCGCGTGCAGGGTGTCGCCCGCGGCCAACTCACGATCCGAGACGTCTTCCAGCACCCGACGCTGGTTGCACAAGCGGCGCTGCTGGCGGGCACGCACCAGGAGGGCGCCACCGACCAGGCGCTTTCGGAAATCGATTCACTGCTTGACAGCATGGAGGCTGTTTGATGGAAACAACCGCGACCCGTCGCATTGCAGAGCGCTTCTCTCGGTTGCCCACCGAACAGCGTCGTGTCGTGTATCAGGGTATTCGTTCGAAGGGACTGACGCTCGACCAGTTTCCGATCCTGGCCCGCGAGAGCGAGAACCCGGGCCGCTGCCGTGTTTCCTATGCGCAGTTGCGCCAGTGGTTCCTGTGGCAGCTCGACCCGACGAGCACGGCCTATCACATCAGCGATGCCTTGCAGCTCAGCGGCGCGCTGGACGTGGATGCGGTGCGCGCGAGCTTTGAAGCGTTGGTCGCGCGCCATGAGTCGCTGCGCACGGTATTCCGCGCGGACGCCGACGGGCTCGCCGAACAGGTGATCGGCGAGGGCGGCACGTTTGACTTCTCGCTGGTGGACCTGAGCCTGGCCGATGCCAGCCAGCGCGATGCGATGGCGCGCGAAGCGGCGCAGCGCATCGGCGGCACGCCCTTCGACCTGACGCAGGGCCCGCTGCTGCGCGTGGGCTTGATTCGTCTCGCGCCCGAAACGCATGTGCTCATGCTGGTGATGCACCACATCGTGTCGGATGGCTGGTCGTTGCAGATCATCGTGGACGAGTTCGTAGCGCAGTACCGTGCCCGCGTGCGGGGCGAGGCGGTGGTGCTGGCGCCGTTGCCGATCCAGTACGCCGACTATGCGGTGTGGCAGCGGCACTGGCTGGAGGCCGGCGAACAGGACCGCCAGCTCGCTTACTGGAAGACGCAGCTTGGCGAGACACAGCCCGTGCTGCAGTTGCCGCTGGCACGGCTGCGCAGGACCGATGCCCGCTACAACGCCGTCGCCCATCGGGTCGAGCTGCCTGCGTTGCTGGTCCAGGGCCTGCAGAAGCAGGCGCTGGACCAGGGCGTCACGCTGTTCATGGTGCTGCTGGCCGGCTTCCAGGCGCTGCTCGGCCGCTACAGCGGCCAGGAAGACATCCGCGTGGGTGTGCCGATCGCGAACCGCCACCGCGCGGAGACCGAGAGCGTCATCGGCTTCTTCGTCAATACCCAGGTGCTGCGCAGCGTGGCGGATGAGCGCACCAGCCTGTCCCAACTGCTGGCACAGGTCCGTGAAGCGTCGCTGGGTGCGCAGATGCACCAGGACCTGCCGTTCGAGCAATTGGTCGAGGCCCTGCAGCCCGAGCGCATCGCCGGCATTCATCCGCTGTTCCAGGTGATGTTCAATCACCAGCGCAGCGATTTCTCGGGGTTGAAAGGGCTTTCGGGCCTCACGCTCGAGCCCTACGACCTGGGCGGGCAGGCCGCGCAGTTCGAGCTGATGTTGCTCACAGACGAAAGCCCCGACGGCCGGCTGCATGCGAAGTTCAGCTACGCGGCGGAACTGTTCGATGCCTCGACCATCGCTCGCATGGCAACGCACTACTTGGCCGTGCTGCAGGCGTTGGCGGACCGCCCGGAACAGGAACTCGGCGCGATCGCGTTGCTGGGCGAAGCCGAGCGCGCCCAACTCGCGGCGTGGGGCACAAATCCGCAAGGCCATGCCGATGCGACACCGGTGCATCGCCTGATCGAGCAGCAGGTGTCGCGGCATCCCGATGCCGAGGCGCTGGTTTTCGGAGAGCAGGCGCTGAGCTACGGCGAGCTCAATGCGCGCGCGAACCGCCTGGCCCACCATCTGATCGCCTTGGGCGTGAAGCCCGAGACCAAGGTCGGCATCGCGGTGGAGCGTTCCATCGAGATGGTCGTGGGCCTGCTGGCCATCCTGAAGGCTGGCGGTGCCTATGTGCCGCTGGACCCGGAGTACCCGGCGGACCGGCTGGCCTACATGGTGGCCGACAGCGGCACCGCGCTGCTGCTCACGCAAAGCCACCTGAGCGTGCCCGGGCTCGACGGGCTGCAGGTGCTGTCGCTCGACACGCTGGCGCTCGACGCCCAGCCCGCGCACGACCCGCAGATCGCGCTGCACGGCGAGAACCTTGCCTACGTCATCTATACCTCTGGCTCCACCGGCCGCCCCAAGGGCGCGGCCAACCGGCACCGTGCGCTGCACAACCGGCTGGCCTGGATGCAGGCCGCCTATGGCCTGGACAGCGGCGACACCGTGCTGCAGAAGACGCCGTTCAGCTTCGACGTGTCGGTGTGGGAGTTTTTCTGGCCCCTGATGACCGGCGCGCGATTGGTGCTGGCCCAACCGGGCGACCACCGCGATCCGTCGCGACTGGTGGCGCTGATCCGCGAGCATCGCGTCAGCACGCTGCACTTCGTGCCGTCGATGCTGCTGGCCTTCCTCGCGCACGAAGGCGTCGAGGCCTGTGAGAGCCTGGAACGCATCGTCTGCAGCGGCGAGGCCCTGCCGGCCGAAGCGCAGAACGCGGTGTTCCAGCGGCTGCCGCGTGCGCGCCTGTACAACCTCTACGGCCCGACCGAAGCGGCGATCGACGTGACGCATTGGCAGTGCCGCGCGGATGGCCGCAGCCAGGTGCCGATCGGCCGCCCCATCGACGGTCTCAAGACCTGCGTGCTCGATGCCGCACTGGGCCTCGTGCCCGAGGGCGTGGTCGGCGAGCTGTACCTGGGGGGTGTCGGCCTGGCGCGCGGCTACCTCGATCGCGCGGGGCTGACGGCCGAGCGCTTCGTGGCCGATCCGTTCGACGAGCGGGGAGGCCGGCTGTACCGCACGGGGGACCTGGTGCGCTGGAACAGCGAAGGGCAACTGGAGTACCTGGGGCGCATCGACCACCAGGTGAAGGTGCGGGGCTTTCGCATCGAGCTGGGGGAGATCGAGGCGCAGTTGCTCGCACAAGTTGAAGTGCGCGAAGCGGTGGTGGTGGCCAACGAAGGCCCGGCCGGTGCGCGCCTGGTGGCCTATGTGTCGGCAAACACCGGTCATGCGATCGATGTCGCCGAACTGAAGAGCAGTTTGGGAGCGGCACTGCCCGACTACATGGTGCCCTCGGCGATCGTGGTGCTCGAAGGCCTGCCGCTGAATGCCAACGGCAAGGTGGACCGCAAGGCGTTGCCGGCAGCGGAGTTCACGAGCGAGCGCGCGTACGAGGCGCCCGAGGGCGAGGTCGAGGAGAAGCTTGCCGCGATCTGGGCCGAGATGCTTGGCGTACCTCGTGTGGGCCGCAACGACAACTTCTTCGAACTGGGCGGCCACTCGCTGCTGGCGCTGCGGCTGATGGAGCGCATGCGCGCCCAGGGCTGGACGACGCAGGTGCGCACGCTGTTCCAGCAGCCCGAACTGGGTGTCTTCGCACAGGCGCTGGCGGTGGAGCCTGTGCGCCGCGAAGTGGTGGTGCCGCCCAACGACATTCCGGCGGATTGCCAAGCGATCCAACCGGAGATGCTGACGTTGGTGGACCTGGATGCGCGGCAGATCGCGCGCATCGAGGCGGCGGTGCCTGGCGGCGCGGCCAACATCCAGGACATCTACCCGCTGGTGCCGATGCAGGAGGGCATGCTGTTCCATCACCTGCTGCAGGCCGAGGGCGATGCTTACGTCACCGAGCATGGAATGAGCTTCGACAGCCGCGAGCGACTGGAGCGCTTCATCGCGAGCTTCAACGAGGTGATCGCGCGCCACGACATCCTGCGCACGGCCGTGCTGTGGGAAGAGCTCGAAGAGCCGGTGCAGGTGGTGTATCGCAAGGCCGAACTCGCCCTGCAATGGCTGGACATTCCCGAAGACCCGCAGGGACTCGACGCGCTGGGTCGGCTCAACGCCTTCGCGGGGCTGGACCACCATCGCATCGACGTGCGCAAGGCGCCGATGCTCAAGGCGACGGCGGTTCGCGATGTGCCCCACGGGCGCTGGCTGCTGCAGGTGCTCAGCCATCATCTGATCGACGACAACACCACGCTGCGGATGATCGGCGAGGAAATCGCGCAGATCCAGCAGGGCCAGGCGCAGGCGCTGCCCGAACCCGTGCCCTTCCGGCGCTTCGTGGCGCAGGCCAGGCTGGGCGTGAGCCAGGCCGAGCACGAGGCCTTCTTCCGCCAGATGCTGGGCGACGTGCAGGAGCCGACGGCGCCCTTCGAACTGCTCGACGTACAGGGCAACGGCGACGAAATCGACGAGGTCAGGCTGTCCCTGGACAGTGGCTTCGCGCGAGAGCTGAGGCGACAGGCGCAGCGCCATGGCGTGAGCGCAGCGTCGCTGTTCCACCTGGCCTGGGCCCTGGTGCTGGCCCGCACGACGGGCCGGCAGGACGTGGTCTTCGGCACGGTGCTGTTCGGCCGCATGAGTGGCGATGCCCATGCCGAACGGGCCATCGGCATGTTCGTCAACACGCTGCCGCTGCGCGTGCGCGTGGATGCGCAGGGCGTCTCGCAATGCCTGCGCCAGACGCACGCCGCCCTGAGTGCGTTGATGTACCACGAGCACGCGAGCCTGGCGTTGGCGCAGCGCTGCAGTGCGCTGCCGGTCGCCACGCCGCTGTTCTCGGCGTTGCTCAACTACCGTCACGTTCCGCAGCGCGACGAGGCGGCGGAATCGGGTGCCCTGCATGGCATGGCGATGCTGAGCGAGAAGGAGCGCACCAACTTCCCGTTCACGATGTCGGTCAATGACCAGGGCGATGCCTTCGTGCTGATCGCGCAGGTCATCCGGCGCATCGAAGCGCGGCGCGTCTGCGGCCTGATGGAGGCCGCAGTGCGCGGCATCGTCGAGGCGTTGGCCACGCATCCCGCGCGCACGATCTGCAGCATCGAGTTGCTGGATGCCGCCGAGCGCGGCCAGCTGGCTGCGTGGGGCGATAACGAACACGCGCATGCCGACGTGCAGCCGGTGCACTGGCTGATCGAGCAGCGTGCGGCAACGAGCCCTGACGCACAGGCGCTGGTGTTCGGCGACAAGAGCCTGAGCTACACAGAGCTGAACGCCCGCGCGAACCGTCTGGCGCACCACCTGATCGGCCTGGGCGTGCGGCCCGACACGAAGGTCGGCATCGCGGTGGAGCGTTCCATCGAGATGGTGGTGGGCCTGCTGGGCATCCTGAAGGCTGGCGGCGCGTACGTGCCGCTGGACCCCGAATACCCCGCCGAGCGGCTGGCGTACATGCTGTCCGACAGCGGCATCGCGCTGCTGCTGACCCAGGGCTACCTGGTGGCGTCGCTGCCCGTGGGCGACGGCGTGCCACACGTCGAGATACTGGCGCTCGACAGCCTGGACACCAGCGCGCAGCCCGGCACCGATCCCCAGGTGGCGCTGCACGGCGAGCACCTGGCTTATGTCATCTACACCTCCGGCTCCACCGGCCGGCCCAAGGGCGCGGCCAACCGACACCGGTCGCTGTTCAACCGGCTGGCCTGGATGCAGCAGGCCTACGAACTGGACAGCAGCGACACCGTGCTGCAGAAGACGCCGTTCAGCTTCGACGTGTCGGTGTGGGAGTTCTTCTGGCCCCTGATGACCGGCGCGCGATTGGTGCTGGCCCAACCGGGCGACCACCGCGATCCCGAGCGGCTGGTGGCGCTGATCCGCGAGCACCGCGTCAGTACGCTGCACTTCGTGCCGTCGATGCTGCAGGCCTTCCTCGCGCACGATGGTGTGGAGGCCTGCCGCAGCATCACGCGCATCGTGTGCAGCGGCGAGGCCTTGCCGGCCGAGGCGCAAAACGCCGTGTTCCGCCGGCTGCCGCAGGCAAAGCTGTACAACCTGTATGGCCCGACCGAAGCGGCCATCGACGTCACGCACTGGACCTGCCGCGATGACGGCCGCGGCCAGGTGCCCATCGGCCAGCCGATTGCCGGCATCCGCACCTGCGCGCTCGACGCCGCACTGAACCTCGTGCCCGAGGGCGTGGCCGGCGAGCTGTACCTGGGGGGTGTCGGCCTGGCGCGCGGCTACCTCGGCCGCGCGGGGCTGACGGCCGAGCGCTTCGTGGCGGCGGACAAGGGCGAGCGGCTGTACCGTACGGGGGACCTTGTGCGCTGGAACAGCGAAGGTCAGCTGGAGTACCTGGGTCGCATCGACCACCAGGTGAAGGTGCGGGGCTTTCGCATCGAGCTGGGGGAGATCGAGGCGCAACTGCTGGCGCAGCCGGAGGTGAGGGAGGCGGTGGTGGTGGCCAACGAGGGCCCCACGGGCGCAAGGCTGGTGGGCTATGTCAGCGCGCACGCGGACCAGGAGATCGACACGGTCGTGCTCAAGCAAAGGCTGGGCGAGGCGTTGCCAGAGTACATGGTACCCAGCGCGTTCGTCGTGCTGCCGGACCTGCCGCTGAACGCGAACGGCAAGGTGGACCGCAAGGCGTTTCCGGCGCCCGAGTTCGTGAGCGAGAGCGCCTACGAAGCGCCCGAGGGCGGTGCCGAGGAGAAGCTGGCCGCGATCTGGGCCGAGGTGCTGGGCGTGGAGCGCGTGGGGCGCAACGACAACTTCTTCGAGCTCGGCGGGCATTCACTGCTGGCGCTGCGCTTGCTGGAGCGGCTGCGCGCGCAGGGCTGGACCACGCAGGTGCGCGCCTTGTTCCAGCAACCGAAGCTGGCCGACTTCGCGCAGGCCCTGGCGGTGGAGCCGGTGCAGCGCGAGGTGGTGGTGCCGCCCAACGGGATTCCCGACGGTTGCGATGCGATCCGGCCGGAGATGGTCACGCTGATGCAGCTGGACGAGCGCCAGATCGCGCACATCGAGGCGGCCGTGCCTGGTGGTGCGGCCAACATCCAGGACATCTACCCGCTGGTGCCGATGCAGGAGGGGATGCTGTTCCACCACCTGCTGCAGGCCGAAGGCGATGCCTACATCACCCTCAACGCCCTGAGCTTCGAAAGCCGAGAGCGGCTCGAACGCTTCATCGCGAGCTTCAACCAGGTGATTGCGCGGCACGACATCCTGCGCACCGCGGTGCTGTGGGAAGAGCTCACCGAGCCAGTGCAGTTGGTGCAGCGGCACGCCGAACTCGCGCTGGAGTGGCTGGAAGATGTGCCGCGCGGACAGGACGTGCTCGCACGGCTCGACGCTTTCGTCGATCCGGCGCACCACCGCATCGACGTGCGCAAGGCGCCGATGCTGCGCGCGGTGGCGGCCCACGATGCGCCCAACGGGCGCTGGCTGTTGCAGATCCCGCAGCACCACATGGTGGTCGACCACACGACGCTGGAACTGATCGTCCAGGAGATCGCGCTGATTCAGCAAGGCCGTGCCGATGCCCTGCCGCTGGCCGTGCCGTTCCGCCGGTTCGTCGGCCAGGCCCGACTCGGCATGGGAAGTGCCGAGCAAGAGGATTTCTTCCGCCAGATGCTGGGCGACGTGCAGGAGCCAACCGCGCCGTTCAACCTGATGGATGTGCAGGGCGATGGCACCCGGGTGCGCCAGTCGCGCCTCGTGCTCGATGTCGAACTGGCCCGGCAGGTGCGACGCCAGGCGCAGCGCCACGGCGTGAGCGCCGCGACGCTGTTCCACCTGGCCTGGGCCGTGGTGGTGAGCCGCACTGCAGGCAAGGACGATGTGGTGTTCGGCACCGTGCTGCTGGGCCGCATGCAGGGCGGCGACAACGCCGAGCGCGCGCTGGGCATGTTCATCAACACGCTGCCGCTGCGCGCGAAGCTGGGCCCACGCAGCGTGGCCCAGTGCCTGCGCGAGATGCAGCAGAGCCTGACCGGGCTGATGCACCACGAGCACGCCAGCCTGTCGCTGGCGCAGCGCGCGAGCGGCCTGCCCGAGCGGACGCCGCTTTTCACCGCGCTGCTGAACTACCGCTACAGCGTGCCGGCGGATGCATCGCAGGAGGCCGCCTGGGAAGGCATGGAAATCCTCGATCGCCATGAGCGCACGAACTATCCCTTCGACATGTCGGTGGACGACATGGGTGAAGGCTTCGCGCTGGAGGCCCAGGTCGACGAGTCGCTGGACCCGGCACGCGTGTGCGCGTTGATGCGCGCAGCCACCGAGGCGATCGTGCAGGCACTGGCGGTTCGGCCGGACCAGCGGATCTGCGAGATTGATGTGCTGCCGCCGGACGAAAAGCGCCAGCTGTCTGCGTGGAGCGAGAGCGGGCCGGAGTCTGCAGGTGGGCTGTCGCTGCATGCGCTGATCGAGCAGCATGCGAGCGCGAATCCAAGCACTCCTGCATTGGTCTACGGTGAGCAGAGCCTGAGCTATGGCGAACTCGATGCTTGGGCCAACCGGCTGGCGCACCGGCTGATCGCGCTGGGCGTGAAGCCCGAGCACCGCGTGGGCATCGCGGTGGAACGCTCCATCGGGATGGTGGTGGGGATCCTGGCGATCCTGAAGGCCGGCGGCGCGTACGTGCCGCTGGACCCGGAGTACCCGGCGGACCGGCTGGCGTACATGGTGCAGGACAGCGGCATCTCGCTGCTGCTGACGCAAAGCCAGGTGCGCGATCGCCTGCCGCTGGAAGCGGCCCGGTCCGTGCAGGTGCTGGAACTGGACACGCTCGATGTATCGAGCGAGCCCGCCACCCGCCCCGGCGTTGCCGTGCACGGCGAACACCTGGCCTACGTGATCTACACCTCCGGTTCCACTGGCCGTCCGAAGGGCGCGCAGCTGTGCCACCGCAACGTGACGCGCCTGCTCGAAGCCACGGACGACTGGTTCCGCTTCGGTCCCGAAGACACCTGGACGATGTTCCACTCCTACGCCTTCGACTTCTCGGTGTGGGAGATCTTCGGGGCGCTGTGCACTGGCGGCAAGCTGGTGGTGGTGCCGTTCTGGGTCAGCCGCTCGCCGGCGGACTTCCTGCAGCTGCTGCGCGCGCAGAAGGTGACGGTGCTCAACCAGACCCCGTCCGCGTTCGGCCAGTTGATCGGCCTGCCGCAGGTGTACGACGAGCCGCTGGCGCTGCGCACCGTGATCTTCGGCGGCGAGGCGCTCGATCCGCAGCGGCTGCGGCAATGGATCGCGCACCATGGCGATGAACGGCCGCACCTGGTCAACATGTACGGCATCACCGAGACCACTGTGCACGTGACCTACCGGCGCATCACCGCGGTGGACCTGGCACAGCAGCGCAGTCCGGTGGGCGTGGCGATTCCGGACCTGGGTCTGCAGGTGCTCGATGCGCAGTTGAACCCGATGCCCATCGGCGTGGCCGGCGAGTTGTTCGTCGCGGGCCAGGGCCTGGCGCGCGGCTACCTCGGCCGAGCGGGTCTGACGGCGGAGCGCTTCGTGGCGGCGGACGAGGGCGAGCGGCTGTACCGCACGGGGGACCTTGTGCGCTGGAACAGCGAAGGTCAGCTGGAGTACCTGGGTCGCATCGACCACCAGGTGAAGGTGCGGGGCTTTCGCATCGAGCTGGGGGAGATCGAGGCGCAACTGCTGGCGCAGCCGGAGGTGAGGGAGGCGGTGGTGGTGGCCAACGAGGGCCCGACGGGCGCAAGGCTGGTGGGCTATGTCAGCGCGCACGCGGACCAGGAGATCGACACGGTCGTGCTCAAGCGAAGGTTGGGCGAGGCCTTGCCCGACTACATGGTGCCCAGCGTGCTGGTGGTGCTGGGGACGCTGCCGCTGACCTCGAACGGCAAGGTCGATCGCAAGGCGCTGCCGGCGCCCGAGTTCGCGGGCAGCGGAGCCTACGAAGCGCCCGAGGGCGGTGCCGAGGAGAAGCTGGCCGCGATCTGGGCCGAGGTGCTGGGCGTGGCGCGCGTGGGGCGCAACGACAACTTCTTCGAGCTCGGCGGCCATTCCCTGGCGGTGCTGCAGGTGCAGACCCGCACGCAGGTCGAGTTCGGGGTGCAGTTGCCGCTGCGCACCTATTTCGAGAAGCCCACGCTGGCCGCCATCGGCGAGGCCGTGCGCGAGGCGGGCACGGGCAGTGCCGGCGAGGAAACGATGGCGCTGGACCAGATGGCGAGCCTGCTGGAAGCAATGGAGGGTTAATGGAACAGAAAAAATACGAGATCGCGGAGCGCTTCGCGCGCCTTCCGGCCGACAAGCAGAAGGTCTTCCTGGCCCTGCTGGCCCAGCAGAAAATCGATTTCGGGCGCCTGCCGATCGTCAAGGCACAACCGCAGGCCCGCAGCACGTTGTCGTATGTGCAGGCCCGGCAATGGTTCCTGTGGCAGCTTGATCCGCAGAGCTCGGCTTATCACATCAGCGGTGCGCTCACGCTCACCGGCGCCTTGAACGTGCAGGCGCTGCGCGAGAGCTTCGAGGCCCTGGTGGCGCGCCATGAATCGCTGCGCACGGTGTTCCGCGTCGATGCGGACGCCCGCGTCGAGCAGGTGGTGCGCGACCATGGCGAGCTCGATTTCTTGCTGATCGATCTGGGCGGGCCCGGCGACGCCCGGCCCGGCTGCATGGACGCCCGCGTGACTGAGGCCGCGCGCAGCATCGCCAACACGCCCTTTGACCTGGCGCAAGGCCCGTTGCTGCGCGTGGGGCTGATCTGCCTCGCGGCCGACGTTCATGTGCTGATGCTGGTGATGCACCACATCGTCTCGGACGGCTGGTCGCTGCGCATCGCGATGAGCGAGTTCACCGCGCAGTACCGCGCGCGCATGCAGGGTGAAGCCACGCCGTTGCAACCGCTGCCGATCCAGTACGCCGACTACGCCGTGTGGCAGCGCAACTGGATGGAGGCTGGCGAACAGGCGCGCCAGTTCGCCTATTGGGTGGCCCACGTGGGCAGCGCCCGGCCGGTTCTGCAACTGCCGACCGACCGGCCGCGGCGCACCGACGGGCGCTACGGCGTGGCGCACCATGCGCTGGTGCTGCCCGAAGATCTGGCCAAGGCACTGCACAAGAGCGCGAACGCGCGGGGCGCCACGCTGTTCATGGCGCTGCTCGCGGGCTACCAGGCGTTGCTGCACCGCTATACGGGGCAGCACGACATTCGCGTCGGCGTGCCCATCGCCAACCGGCACCGGCCCGAGACCGAAGGTGTCATTGGCTTCTTCGCCAACACCCAGGTGCTGTGCGCATCGCTGGACGACCGCATGCCGCTCGCGCAGCTGCTGGCGCAGACCCGCGAAGCTGCACTGGGCGCGCAGATGCACCAGGACCTGCCTTTCGAGCAACTGGTCGAGGCGCTGCAACCCGAGCGCATTCTCGGCACCAATCCGCTGTTCCAGGTGCTGTTCAATCACCAGCGCAGCGGCTTCGCGGTGCTGCAGGGACTGCCCGGCCTGACGCTGGAAGAGCGCGCGCTGGACGGCCAGGCCGCGCAGCTCGAACTGGCGCTCGAGACGGTCGAAGACGAGGCCGGCCGCGTTCACGTGAGCCTGCGCTATGCGGCCGAGCTGTTCGATGCCACGACCATCGAGCGCATGGCCGGCCACTACCTCGCGCTGTTGCGCGCGCTGGCCGATCGCCCCGAACAGGCCGTGGGCGACGTGGCGCTGCTGAGCCGCGACGAGCTCGCGCAACTGGCGGTATGGGGATCGAACCCTCAGGTCTGGCCCGACACGACGGCGGTGCCGCACCTGATCGCGCGGCAGGCCGCGGAGCGGCCCGATGCGGTCGCGCTGGTCTTCGGTGACGAGCAGCTCAGCTACGGCGAACTCAATGCGCGCGCGAACCGCCTTGCGCACCGCCTCATCGCGCTGGGCGTGAAGCCCGAGATGAAGGTGGGCATTGCCGTTGAGCGCTCCGTCGAGATGATGGTCGGTCTGCTGGGCATCCTGAAGGCCGGCGGCGCCTATGTGCCGCTGGACCCCGAATACCCGGTTGAACGCCTCGCGTTCATGGTCGAGGCCAGCGGCATCGGACTGCTGCTTGCGCAGCGCCATCAGGCGGCGCTGGTGCAGCGCCTGGCGGCTGGTACGCACAAGCCAACGGTCCTGCTGGTGGATGCGCCGGAAACGAACGCCGGGCCCGACACCGATCCGCAGGTCGAACTGCATCCCGAGAACCTGGCCTATGTGATCTACACCTCGGGCTCCACCGGCAAGCCCAAGGGCGTGATGGTGCGCCATGGTGCATGGAGTCACCTGATGGCGAGCATGCGCGTCACGCCGGGCATGAGCGCGGACGACGCGCTGGTGGCGGTGAGCTCGCTCTCGTTCGACATGGCGTCGCTCGAACTCTATCTGCCGCTGGTGTGCGGTGCCCGCATTGTGCTGGGTGCACGCGGCGTGGCACGCGACGGCGAGGCGCTGGGCCGCCTGCTGCGCACGAGCGGAGTGATCGGCGCGACGGTGCTGCAGTCCACGCCCGCGGGATGGCGCCTGCTGGAGACCGACCTGCGCGCCAACGGCCTGCCGCCCCGGCTCAAGGCCCTGTGCGGTGGCGAGGCCCTGCACCCCGATCTCTCGCAGAGCCTGCAAGCGCTGGGCATCGAGCTGTGGAACATGTACGGACCGACCGAGGCCACCGTTTGGTCCACCGGCGACCGCGTGGACGGCGCTGCGTTGAAGTTCGGCAGCGCCGTCCCCGGTACGCAATTGCACGTGCTCGACGGTTCGCTCAGCCCGACGCCGCACGGTGTCGCGGGCGAGCTGTATCTGGGCGGCGTGGGGCTGGCGCGCGGCTACCTCGCGCACCCCACATTGTCGGCCGAGCGCTTCGTCGCGAATCCCTTTGACGGCGGCCGCGGCGGACGGCTCTACCGCACCGGCGATATGGTGCGCTGGCGCGGCGACGGCCAGCTCGAATACCTGGGCCGCACGGACCATCAGGTCAAGGTGCGGGGTTTCCGCATCGAACTCGGCGAAATCGAGGCCCAGCTGCTGGCGCAACCCGAGGTGCGCGAGGCCGTGGTGGTGGCCGTGGAAGGCGCCGCCGGCGCGCGGCTGGTGGGCTATGTGTCGGCTGAGGAAGGCCGTTCCATCGACACCGCGCGGCTCAAGGACGCGCTCGACCAGGCGCTGCCTGACTACATGGTGCCGGGTGTGCTCATGGTGCTGGAGGCGCTGCCGCTGAACCCGAACGGCAAGGTCGACCGCAAGGCGCTGCCGCAGCCCGAGCTGGCGCCGGTCATGGCCTTCGAGCCGCCCGAAGGCGACTTCGAGCAGCAACTCGCGGCCATCTGGGCCGAGGTGCTGGGCGTGGCGCGCGTGGGCCGCAACGACAACTTCTTCGAGATCGGCGGCCACTCGCTGCTGGCGGCGCAGGTGGCGTCGCGGGTGCGCGTCGCGCTGGATGTCGCGCTGCCGCTGCGCTGGATCTTCGAGCATCCGGTGTTGCGCGCGCTTGCTGCCCATCTGCGCGAGGCGCAGGCATCGGGGCAGGGCGCCGCGCAGGACGGCGGTGCCCGCTTGCCCGCGCTGCAGCCAGTGCCGCGCACCGCGACCATGCGGCTGTCGCCGACGCAGCAGCGCCTGTGGCTGGTGGACCGCCTGTTCGCCGCGTCGGACAAGGCCGGCCGCGCCGCCTACAACGTGAGCGCCGCGCTGCGGCTTCGTGGCGAGCTGGACATCGACGCAGTGCGTGCCACGCTCGACGCGATCGTGCGCCGGCAGGAGGCGCTGCGCACGAGCTTTCCCGAGAACGACGACGGCGATCCGGTGGCGTACATCGTTCCCGAGGCTGAGAGCGGGCTTGACGTGCCATTGCACGACCTCTCGGGCTTGGCTGGCGACCAACAGGCCGAAGCCTTGCGGGAGGCCCTCACCGCGCATTCGCGCATGGCCTTCGACCTGGCCCGCGGCCCGGTCTTCGCCGCCGCGCTGCTGCGGCTTGCACCGCAAGAGCACATGCTGCTCCTGTGCGTGCACCACATCGCCTTCGACGGTTGGTCGGAGGCGGTGTTCGTGCGCGAATTCATCGCCTTCTACACGGCGCTGCGAGAAGGCCGCGATGTCGGCGGGGCGGGGTTGCTGCCGCTCGCGGTGCAGTACGCCGACTATGCCGAGTGGCAGCACCGCAAGCTCGCGGTACGGTACGACACGCAGGCCGCGTTCTGGCGAGGCTACCTCGAGGGCGCGCCGGCCGTGTCCACGCTGCCGCCCGATATCGCGCGGCCAAGGGTCGCGTCGACCGCGGGCGACAGCGTCAACCTCGCGCTGCCGAAGGCGCTGGGAGAGGCGCTTGGCGAACTGGCGCGCGCGCACGGCACCTCGCTGTACACGCTGCTGCTGGCCGTGTTCCTGCTGGTGCTGCACCGGCAGTCGGGCGCGGACGACGTGGTGGTCGGCGCCGACGTCGCCGGCCGCGACCATCCCGATCTCGAGCCGCTGATCGGCTTCTTCGTCGGCGTGGTGCCGCTGCGCACGCGCCTGGCGGCCGCCACCGGCTTTGCGCAATGGCTCGCGCAGGTCCGGGAAAGCACGCTCTCGGCCTTCGAGCACCAGGACCTGTCTTTCGAGCAGGTGGTCGAACTCTCGGGTGTCGCGCGCAGTCAGCAGCACAGCCCGCTGGTGCAGGTGCTGTTCGTCATGCAGAACATGCCGGGCAAGCGCTTCGAGATTCCGGGCGTCACGCTCGAGAGCGTCCCGCCGTCCACGATCGCCTCCAAGTTCGACCTGGCCGTCTTCGTCAGCGAAGGCGAGACCGAGTTCATCGTCAACTGGGTCTATGCCATCAGCCTGTATCGGCGCGAGACGATCGAACGGGCATCCGCCGCATGGCGCGATCTTCTGCAGCAGGTAGCCCTGTCGCCATCCCACGCGCTGGAGAGTTTTTTAAGTTCACCCTCTTTGGAACCCAGGACTACCATGTCTTCCCCATCACCCGCGCTGGGCAAACTGCAGAAGCTGAAGAAAATCGCCGGCAAGGACCGCAGCGCCGCGGCCGCCTCGCCCCGCTCGCCGATCCGCCTGTCCTTCCTGTCGGACGCGCGCGAATTTCCGTTGATCATCGAAGCGGTCGACAGCGGCCTGGACGCGCTGGCCTGGGCCCGTGAGCAGCGCGATTTCATCGAGGAGAAGCTGCGTCGGCACGGCGGCATCCTGCTGCGCAACTTCGGCCTGGAGACCCCGCAGGACTTCGAGGCCCTGGCCGAGATCATCGAGCCCGAGCTGTACGGAAGCTACGGCGACCTGCCTAAGAAGGAGGGCGGCAAGAAGACCTATCGCTCGACGCCGTACCCCGAGCGCCAGATGATCCTGTACCACAACGAGAGCTCGCACATGGACCGATGGCCGCGCAAGCAGTGGTTCTTCTGCGAGCTGCCGTCGCCGGTGGGTGGCGCCACGCCAATCGTCGACTGCCGCGAGATGCTGCGCCGGCTGCCCGCGGAACTGGTGGAAGAGTTCGATCGCAAGGAACTGCTGTATGTGCGCACCTTCGTGCCGCACTTCGATGTGAGCTGGCAGTCGTTCTACAAGACCGAAAGCCGCGCCGAGGTCGAGGCCCGCCTGGCGAGTGCAGGCATCGCGTGGCGCTGGCTCGACGAGGACACGCTGCAGACCCGCACCCGCTGCCCGGCCGTGATCGTGCATCCGGTGACGCGCGAGCGCGTGTTTTTCAACCAGGTCCAGCTGCACCACCCGAGCTGCCTCGAGGCGGATGTGCGCGAAGACCTGCTGGGCGTGGTCGGCACCGACCGCCTGCCGCGCAACGTCTTCTTCGGCGACGGCTCGGTCATCGCCGACGAGACCATGGCCGTCATCGGCCGGGTCTACGAGGAATGCGCGGTGCGCTTCGACTGGCGTCGCGGCGACGTGGCGATGATCGACAACATGCTGGCTGCGCATGCGCGCGATCCGTACGAAGGGCCGCGCAAGATCGTGGTGGCCATGGGCGCGATGTGGGACCGCGCGTCGCTGTCCGCGTCCGAGAACGAAGCCGATGCGCGCGACACGGCGCTGCTGGCCGTTGAATCCTGAGGAACAGACCATGGCTGTCGTTTTCGAAACCCCCGTTCCCGCTGCCGTTCCCAGCGCCGCCACGACGCTGCCGCTGAGCCCCGAGCAGCGCGCCATCGCGACCATGCCGCAAGCCAGGCACGGCGATGCCGTCGCGGCGCTGACGCTCGTTGCCGTGATCGATGGTCCACTGGACGCCGTGCGCCTGCGAGCCGCGGTCCAGGCGGCTGCGCAGGCGCATGAGTCGCTGCGCTCTGCGGTCCTGCAGGTGCCAGGTTTGCGTGGCCTGCGGCAGCAGTTGCTTGATGCGGCGCCGATGCTCGACTGGTGTGCCGCCGATGCGCGCGATGCGGCGCTGGCCGACTGGCTTGAAGCCTTTGCGCGCGAGCCGTTCGACATCGCGCAGGGCCGCGTGTTGCGCGCCGCGCTGCTGGAAGGCGATGACCAACGGCACCGGCTCGTGCTTGCGGTCAGTGCATTGGCGGCTGACCGCGCCAGCCTGCTCAATCTGCTCGACGAGATCGCGGTGCGCTACCGCGGCGAAGAGGCTGCCGCCGATGAGGAAGAGGTCTTCCAGTACGGCCAGTTCGTGGAATGGCGGCAGGATCTCGAAGGTGGCGACGAGGCGCGGCACGGGCGTGCCTACTGGAGTGCGTATGCCGGCGATGCGGCCGACTTGCAGGCACCCCGCCTGGGCGTGCGACGCGACGGTCCGGCCGCGCAGGCCGCGCAGGCCGCGCAGGTGCTGGCCATCCAGCGCGTCGGCGATGCAGGGGTGCTCGCTGCGCTCGATCGCGCGGCGTCGGCGGCTGACCTGTCGCCGCAGACCGTGCTGCAGGCCGCGTGGTGGCTGCTCGTTGGTCGCCTGACTGAAGGCCGTGCCTTCGTCGGCGGCTGGCAGCACGACTGCCGGCAGGACTACGAAGTCATGCAGGGCTCGGTCGGCGTGTTCGAGAAGATCCTTCCCATCGCCGTGCAGATCGCACCCGAGCAAAGCTTCGCGGACTGGGCCGTCCGCCTGGGCGGCGTGCTGGCCGCGCATGCCGAAGCGCAGGAATACTGGGCGATCGATGCACCGCCGATGACTTCGCAACTGGAGGTCGGCTTCGCGTTCCACGAGCGGCGCGCGGACCGCGGCTGGCGCGTGGATGCCGCGCCGGGCCCGCAGCCTTGCTTCGAGCTCGCGCTGCAGGTGGAGCGCGGCGCCGATGAACTGACGCTCTCGCTGCATGGCGATGCAGCGCGCTATTCGGCGGCGGCGGCACAGCGCCTGCTGATGCAGTTCCGCACCTTGCTCGACGCCGGACTGGCGCAGCCCGGCGAGCCGGTCTCGGCTTTGCCGCTGGTGGGCGCGCAGGAGCGCGAGTTGCTGCTGGCGCAGCATGGCGCGGCCCTCGACGTCGGCGTGCTGTCGTTGTCGGCACAGGTCGGCTGCTGGGCCGAGGTGTCGCCCGATGCGCCCGCGCTCGAGGCCGGCGAATTGCGCTTGAGCTACCGCGACTTCGATGAACGCATCAACCGCATGGCGCACTGGCTCGCCGGCCGCGGCGTGAAGCCGGGCACGCTGGTGGCCCTGAGCCTGCCGCGCTCGGCCGGGTTGCTGGTGGCGATGCTGGCCAGCTGGCGCATCGGCGCGGGCTACCTGCCGATGGACCCCGAATGGCCCGCCGCGCGCCGCGATGCGGTGGTCTCGGATGCGAAGCCGTCGCTGGTGCTGGAGATCGCGCCGGACGATGCCGAACTCGGTGCCTTCCCCGCCAGCCTGCCGGCGCACGAGGCGTCGGCCCACGACCTGGCCTATGTGCTCTACACCTCGGGCTCGACCGGCCAGCCCAAGGGCGTTGTGATCGCGCAGGGACAACTGCACAACTATGTGGCTGCCGCATCGGCCGCCATGCAACTCGGCCGCTGCCGCCGCTGGGCGCTCACCAGCTCGGTGGTCGCCGACCTGGGCAACACCGCGCTGTTCGCCGCCTTCTTCAATGGCGCCTGCCTCGTGGTGGCCGGGCCGGACGATACCCGCGACGCGCGCGCCTTCGCGGGCTTCATGCGCCGGTGCGAGATCGATGCGCTGAAGATGGTGCCCTCGCACCTGGAGGCGTTGCTGGAGGACGAGGCGCCGGTGCTGCCCGCCACGCTGGTGCTCGGCGGCGAAGCCACGCCCCGTGCACTGGTCGAGCGGCTGCAACGGCTGGCGCCCGCCTGTGCCATCTACAACCACTATGGTCCCACCGAGACGACCGTGGGGGTGATGGTGCACCGCGTGTCGGCGGACGACGCCGCATCGGCGGTGCTGCCGCTCACGCAGGTGCTGGGCAACAACCGGGTGTACGTGTTCGACGCCGCGCTGGTGCCAGTGCCCGCCGGCGTGCTCGGCGCGGTCTACGTGGGCGGTGCGCAGGTCTGCTGCGGCTACCTGAACGGCGACGCGGGCGAGGCCTTCGTCGACGATCCGCTGCGGCCGGGCGAGCGTCTCTACCGCACCGGCGACCTTGCGCATGTGCTGCCCGAAGGCGGCTTACGGCTGGCCGGGCGCGCGGATCATCAGGTCAAGATACGGGGCTTTCGCGTCGAGCCGGCCGAGGTCGAGGCGGTGTTGTTGGCGCAGCCCGGCGTGCGGCAGGCCGCGGTGCTGGCCGTGCCTTCGAACGATGGCGGCGTGCAGCTTCAGGCCTTCGCGGTCGGCGGCGAGGAAGACGGTGCGGCCCTGGTCGCGCGGCTCGGTGCGCTGCTGCCGGCCCACATGGTGCCGGCGCGCTGCACGATGCTCGCGGAATTCCCGCGGCTGCCGAACGGAAAAATCGACCGCCTCGCATTGCTGCCGCTGGCCGAGGGCCAGGTCCCGCCAACATCAACACCATCGGTCGCGCCGCGCGATGCACTCGAGTTCGTGCTTGCGCTGAGCATGGCCAAGCTGCTGCAGCGCGAAGACATCGGTGTGGAGGACGACTTCTTCGAACTCGGCGGCCATTCGCTGCTGGTGATCAAGCTGGTCGCGCGCATCCGCAAGCTGCTGCACATCGAGGTTGCGCCGGGTGTGGTGTTCGACCATTCGAGTGCTGGGGCGTTGGCGCAGGCGTTGCGCTCGGCGCAGGGCGACAACGCGGCCGCTCTCGAACAGCTGGAGCAACTGGCGCAGTCGCACCGCGACGCGGCGGGCGCAACGGCTTGAAGAAAAGGGCGGACGCAACGCATTGTGCCGCCGCAAATAAAACGACGAGGCGATCGGGCAAGGGCCCGACATACAAGGCAGGAAATCGATGAGCAGCATCCAGATGGCGACGAACCCGGCATGGGACGATGACGATGAAATTCTTTCGCGGGTCGCTGAGGGCGACGAGGTGCCGCTGTCGTACGCCCAGGAACAGATGTGGTTCCTGCAGAGTCTCGAGCCGGGGCTGACGGCCTACAACCTGCCGCGCACCTTCCGGCTGCGCGGCCCCATCGACGCCGATGCACTGGAGCGCGCGTTCCAGGCGCTGGTCGAGCGCCATGCGATCCTGCGCACGCGCTTCTTCGAACGCGACGGTGTGGCGCTGCAGACGGTGCAGGCGAAGGCGGATTTCAAGCTCGAATGCGTCGACCTGTCGCAGCACACCGGGCAGGAGCGCACCGCCGCACTCGACGCGCTGGTGCACCGCACCACGCAGCATGTGTTCGACCTGGGCACCGCACCGGCGCTGGTCGCGCGGCTGGCCCGGCTCGGCAACGACGAGCATGTGCTGACGGTCTGCCTGCACCACATCGTGTCGGACGCCTGGTCCAACCCGATCCTGGCGGGCGACCTCGGCGCGGCCTACGAACAGGCGCTGCGCACACCGGGCGCCGTGCACCTGCCGCCGTTGCGGGTGCAGTACGCCGACTACGCGCTGTGGCAGCGCGAGCGGGTGCACGCCGACGACCTCGCGCGCCAGCTGTACTACTGGAACAAGCACCTGGGCGACGAAGTGCCGGTGCTCGACCTTCCGACCGACGCCGAGCGTCCGGCGCGCCAGACCTTCAGCGGCGCGCTGCATGGCTTTGCGCTGGACACCGAACTCGCCATTGCGTTGCAGAAGTTCTGCCGCGCGGAGAAGTGCACGCCCTTCGTGGTGCTGCTCGCGGCCTGGCAGATGGTGCTGGGCCGCTTCAGCGGCCAGAACGACTTTGCCATCGGCGTGCCCAACGCCGGGCGCCATCGCGACGAAGTGCGCGACCTCATGGGGTTCTTCATCACCACGCAGGTGTTCCGGGCCCGGCTCGCGCCCGGGCGGACCCTGCGCGAAATCTGCCGGCAGGTGCGCGCCGATGCAATGAGCGCGCTGCAGCATGCGGACCTGCCGTTCGAGGTGCTGCTGGCCAGCCGCAAGGTGCATCGCGATGCGGCGCGCAGCCCGCTGTTCCAGGTGATGTTCGGCGTGCAGATGGCCGATGGATCGGTCGACGTTGCCTTTGACGGCACGCGCGCCGAGCTGGTCGCAGCCGAGCATTCGACGGCGAAGTTCGAGCTCTCGCTGGATTTCCAGATCGACGCCCAGGGGGCGTACGCGCAGCTCGAATACAACACCGACCTGTTCGCTCCGGCCACCGCGGTGCGGCTGGCGAAGAGCTATATGCAGCTGCTCGAGATGCTGACCACGCAGCCCGATCGCCTGTTCGCGAGCGTCGACTTGTCGGACCATGCCCAGCGCGCGCAGCTTGCGGCGTGGGGCACAAACGCGTTGTCATACGATGGAGGTGAGCCGGTGCACGCGTTGATAGGCCGGCAGGTGGCGCTTCGCGCGGATGCGCCGGCGCTGGTGTACGGGGAGGAGTC
>NZ_JAUSRO010000014.1 GCF_030811835.1 Variovorax ginsengisoli
TTTCGCTTTCTGCGAAGCCTTCGATTATCACACGCTTTTTGCAAAACCTGCAAGCCTTCGAAGACTTTTTTCACCCTCCACTCACTCAGCACAACTTCCTCAGTCACACCAAACTCGCTTCCAGCGAAGCCTTCGATTATGTCACGGATTTTTCAATCCAGACAAAACTAAAGGTCTTTTTTCTCTCCACCCAGCAGATCAACCCTGAAGGCCTCCTGCCACACCAACTTCACCGCTTGCGCCGTGTGTCAGCTTCGTGTCGAGCCCGCTAGTATAGAACGGTTTTTGCGCTCTCGCCAGCCCGTGAGAGTAAAAATTTCGGATGGCTCTCGCCGGCATGGCATGCGGACGCCACGCCTGCGTTCAACGGTCCACGGACACCTTGAGCAAGCGCAAACCATTCGCGACGACCAGCAAACTGGCACCCATGTCTGCGAAAACAGCCATCCACATGGTCGCACTGCCGAAAACAGCCAACAGAAGGAACACCGCCTTGATCCCCAAAGCGAGGCTGATGTTCTGCCAGAGCACCGCGTGCGTCTTGCGTGACAGCCTGATCGTTGCGGCAATACGCCGCAGATCGTCGGTCATGATCACCACGTCGGCAGCCTCCATCGCCACGTCCGTTCCCATGCCACCCATTGCGATACCGATGTCTGCCTGGGCGAGGGCCGGTGCGTCGTTGATCCCGTCGCCGGTCATTGCAGTCATGCCATGGCGCTGCTGTAGACGCTGGACGGCGGCAAGTTTGTCTTCGGGCAGCAAATTGCCCTCGACCTCATCGATGCCTGCCTGGCTCGCGATGTGACGGGCGGTCGCCATGTTGTCGCCGGACAGCATGGCAGCGCCCACGCCCAACGCCTTGAGTTCGGCCACGGCTGCGCGTGCGTGGTCCTTGATGGTGTCGGCCACGGCGAACAGACCGATCACCCCGGCACTGGAGGCCAGAAGCGAGACCGTGCGGCCAGCGTCCTCATGGTTCGAGAGCAAGGCGTCGAGCGCCGGGCCGCCCTGGCTGCGCTCTTCCAAGAGCCGCCGATTGCCCAGCACATAGTGCACGCCGCGGACGACGCCCTCCACGCCCCGCCCCGCCAACGCCTTGAATTCTGTGACGGACTCCCCTCCGGAAGGCGCACCCAATCCTGAGGCAATCGCCTTGGAGACGGGATGATCGGACTGCATCGCCAAGCCCAGCGCGACCGCGCGCATATGATCGTCGCCGGCATGTGAGCCCATCCATTGGGTCTCCACCAGCGTCGGCTTGCCTTGGGTGATCGTCCCGGTTTTGTCGAAGGCGACCAGCTTGAGCTTTCGGGCGTCTTCCAGGTAGGTTCCGCCTTTGATCAGAATGCCGCGCCGTGCCGCTGCAGCCAGCGCGCTGACCACGGTCACAGGCGTCGAGATGACAAGGGCGCACGGGCAGGCGATCACCAGGAGCACAAGGGCCTTGTAGATCGCTTCGAGCCAAGTCCAGCCCATCACCCAAGGCATGGCGACCGCCACCGCGAGTGCAATCAAGAAGACAGCCGGTGTATAGACAGCCGCAAAGCGGTCGACGAAACGCTGGGTTTTTGCGCGAGACCCCTGTGCCTGCTCCACCGAGTGGATGATGCGTGCCAGCGTGCTGTCCGTGGCGCCCGCGGTCACGCGGACTTCCAGCAGCCCTGTCTGGTTGATGGTGCCTGCGAACACCGTGTCGCCGACCGCCTTGTCCACAGGAATACTCTCGCCGGTCACCGGGGCCTGATCGATCGCGCTGCTCCCTGCGGTGACCACCCCGTCGAGCGGCAGTCGCTCGCCAGGACGCACCCGCAACACGGCATCAACCGCAACCTGAGCGGAAGGCACGCGCAGCCAGTTGCCGTCAGGCTGGCGGACGTCCGCCTCTTCGGGGGCGAGCGCCATGAGGCCCTGGATGGCGTTGCGCGCGCGATCGACCGAACGTGCCTCGATCCATTCCGCGATCGCATACAGCGCCATCACCATCGCCGCTTCGGGCCATTGGCCGATCACGAAGGCCCCCGTGACCGCAACGCTCATCAAAGCGTTGATATTCAGTCGGCCCCGCAGCAACGCCGCCATGCCCTTCTTATATGTATCGAGACCCGCCAGCCCGATCGCAACGGCGGCCAATGCCATTTCCAGGCCGGTCATGAGCCATGTGTCACCACCTGAAAACGCCAGCAACTCGGCAATCAGCGCCAGGGCCAATGCAGCCACAAGCCGTGGCATGCCCCCGCCATATGCGCCGTGCGACGGCGAGTGCGCGTCGGCAGGCCCCCCATCGGCGGCCGTCTGGAGAGGCTGCGGATCGAATCCGATGCGTCGAATGGCGGCCAGCGAAGCCCCGACGACCGCCTCGGGCGCGTCGATCACCAACGTACGTGCGCCCAACTGGAACTTGAGGCTGCGGATGCCCTCCACCGGCTCGAGCGCGCGCCGGATTTCCGATTCCTCGGCCGCGCAGTCCATGGTCGCAATCCGGAAGGCTCCAGCGACAGCGCCCACGTGCGCGGCTGGTGGCACCTCATGAGAACAGTGAGCATGTTCGGAACCGTGGGCATGCCGCCCTGGCCCCTGAGCGTCATGCTGGGCGGGATCCGGCGCATGGCCATGTGCATGGTCATGCCCGGCACGAAGCACCGTCGGCGCGCAGCAGTCGTCGTGAGCGGCGGCACAGGGGCCAGCTGCTGTTTCCACATCCTGGTTTCTCATGAGGCTTTCTTTCATGTGTCCATTGGAAACCCTGAAGCAGGTTTAGAGTCAAGCCCTTGATCGTGCATTTCATCGGAGACCGCCATGAAGATAGGCGAGCTGGCTGCGGCCACCCAGACCCCCGTCGAGACCATTCGCTTCTACGAGCGCGAACAGTTGCTGCCCGTGCCGCAACGCACCACGTCCAACTACCGGATCTACACGCCAGCGCACGGGGAGCGGCTGGCGTTCATTCGCCATTGCCGCTCACTCGACATGACGCTCGACGAAATCCGCATCCTGCTGCGCTTCAAGGACCAGCCGCTGGAGAGTTGCGCGGAGGTCAACGCGCTGCTCGACGCACACATTGGCCATGTGGCGCATCGCATCCAGGAACTCAAGACGCTGGAGACCCACCTCAAAGACCTGCGCAGGCAATGCCACGACAGCCCCGATGCGGAGCATTGCGGCATCCTGAACGAACTGACCCAGGCTTCTTCGCTCGCGGTAGGCGCCACGTCGCGGCGCGGCGGCGACGGACATGTCCACGGCAGCCACGCACCCGGTACAAGAGCGCAGGCGGACAGCCCGGCCCTCAGCGATCAATGACCGTGGTGGGCGCCACGGCCATGGCTACCATGCGCAGAATGCGCCGCATCGTCATGGGCATGCCGATGGCCCCACATCATGAACACGTCGCGGCCCTCGGCGGCCATCTGCACTTTGGCTCCCACCGGCAACAGAACCTTGGTGGGCACATGGCCAAAAGGCAACCCGGTGAGCAACGGCACTTTCTTCAATGAAGTGCGCAGCCGGTCGGTCACGGTCTTCAGACCGAAGCCGCGGTCGTTCGGTACCTTCTTGAAGTTGGTGAACTGGCCGAGTACCACGGCCCGCTGGCGACCCAGAACGCCCGCATGCAGCAACTGGTCGAGCATGCGCTCGATGCGGTAAGGGTGCTCGCCCACGTCCTCCAGAAAGAGCACGCCCTTGTCGATGGCCGGAAAATACGGCGTGCCGAGCAGGCTGGTGAGCACACACAGGTTACCGCCCCAGAGCACGGCGTCCTGCACGTTGCGCAAGGTCGGTGCGTCGCCGTCGCGCGCCGGCAGGCGCCAGCCGGTGCCTTCGCCCTGACCGCCGACCAGATCGTCGAAACAGGCTTCCATGATGTCGTCAGGACCGGCTTCGGCGCCGAAATCCTCGCCCACGGCCGGGCCCGCCCAGGTCACTGCGCCAGTCTTGGCCAGCAACGCATTCTGGAAGGCCGTGAAGTCGCTCAGACCGACGAACTCAGTACCACGTTCGATGGCCTTTGTCACAGCCTTGTAGGGCAGGGTGTCGAGGATGCGCGTGAGGCCGTAGCCCCCGCGCGAGATCAGTGCGATGTCGGCCTTGCTGGCCGCCGCACGCCCGATGGCGGCCACCCGCGTCGCATCATCGCCAGCAAAACGCTGGTGTGCAGTGAGCGCGGCCTCGTCGATTTCGACCTCGTACCCCAAGGCCTTGAGCCGGGCAACGCCACGGCGGAAGGCAGGCTTGTCGCGCACGGCGCTGGAGGGCGAATAGATGTAGATGTGTTTTTTCACGAGGCGAAGTATCCCATTGCGTCCTGCACCAATTGCATTGCCTGCGCGGGCGAGGGGCCGCTGCGGCCCATCGGTGTAGGCGGCCAGGCCCGCAAGGCCGCTTCGTGGCCACGGTCCGGAAACGGCGCGCGCCACGCCAGTGCCGCTGCGGCGGCGTTGCCTGCGTCAGGCGCGAGCAGCAGGCCCCGGCAGGGGCTTGCAGTGCCCGACCGCTGCGCCACATCGGCCAGGACGGCGACAACGGCCTGGGCCAACGTCGCTGCGGCTGCACTGTGGATCAGCACGAACGGTCCCGGCTGCTGCTCGGCCAGCCAATCGACCAGCACGTCCCGATGCCAGTCGAGTGTCAGCGCAGTGGCCTGCTTGGGCTTGTCGCTCCTGCCGAAACCGATCAGGTCAGGCGCCAGCACACGCAGCGTCGTGCTGCCAGGGAGATGCCGAAAGAAATAGCTCCATTCGCCCGGGCCGTGCAGACACACCAGCGTTCCGGCATCGCCCTCTCCTTCGTCGAGGTAGTGCATGCGCCAACCCTGAAGCCGCGGCAGCGCCTGGGTGTAGTGCGGCGTGAACGCGGCATCGGTGGTGTCGGGAAGCCCCAGGAAACAGGCATCCGGCGTACGAAGCGCGTCTTCTCGCAGGGGTTGGGCCTGCGCCCTCGCCTGCCTGCGCCGCTCGCCGAAGAACGCCTGGAGCACGCCTGCGCACGCATCGGCCAGCACACCGCCGGTGACCTTCGTGCGATGGTTGAGCTGGGGTTGCGCAAACAGGTCGACCACCGAGCCGGCCGCACCGGTCTTGGCGTCGGGTGCGCCGAACACGACCCGCGCGAGCCGCGCATGCAGCATCGCGCCCGCACACATGGCGCAGGGCTCGAGCGTCACGAACAGTTCGCAACCGTCGAGCCGGTAGTTCCCCAGGGCTGCCGCGCCTGCACGCAACGCGTTGATTTCGGCATGCGCGCTCGGGTCGTGCAGGGCCACCGGCGCATTTCGGCCCGTGGCAATACAGACGCCATCGCGCACCAGCACGGCGCCTACCGGCACTTCGCCGGCGGCGCCCGCCTCGCGCGCCTGGGCGAGTGCGAGCGCCATCCAGTCGCGGTCGGTCATGGCCACGTTCCCTTGGTCAATCGACCATTCCGAGCCGCTGCATCCAGACCGCCAGGGCCTGTTCGTCAGGCGAACCTTCGGCATACACCGCCTGCATGGCGGCGTGCGCTTCCTTGCGATGCTGGTTGAGTTTGATCTTGCATTGCAGGTCCGTCACGCGCAATTCGAAACCCACCATGCCGGCGAGCATCTTGTGCTGGAACACTTCGCCCAGGTCGCGCCATTGCTGGGCATAGGCTGGCTCGTGCTCGCCGATGAGTTGCTTGAGCAACACATCCTTGGCCTGCGGCTCGTCGACGATGCGCGCTTCCACCGTGCAATGCACGGCGAGGTAATTCCAGGTTGGCACGCGCGCGAGGTCGGGGTACACCGCAGGCGACAGATAGGCATGCGGCCCGAGGAACGTCACGACCGCACGGGGCCGCGCCGCCAAGTACCGCCAATGCGGGTTCGGCCGAGCGCAGTGTGCCCAGAGCGAGAACGGCTCGCCATCGCGTGCCTCCGCCACCATCGGCAGATGGGTGACATAGGGCAGGCCTTCATCGTCGTTGGAGATGAGGCTGCCGAACGGATGCGCGCGCATGAGTTCCAGCGCGAGCGCCGCATCCTTGGCCTGGAACTGTGGGGGCATGTACATGGTCGATCACCGGGTGTGGACTGCCTCGATTGTCCGCCAGTCGCGCCGCGCCACGTCGCCTGTGCCGAGGTACGCTCGCCTGGCCGACAATCGCCAACGCCATGCAGGACTCCCTTTTCGACGACCTCGATCCGCTGCCGCCGCCCACACCCGCACCGGCACCCTCACCTGAAGGCAAAGCGGCACCACGCGCCCGGCGTGCCACCGCCGCTCGCGAGACCCTGGTGACTGCCGTCGCGCCCGACCCTGCCCTGCAGCAGATTGCGGCCGGCCTTCCTGCGCGCCTGCACATGGGGAGCTCGTCCTGGCATTTCCCGGGCTGGGCCGGCTTGGTCTGGGAGGGCGATTACGAGCAATCCGTCCTGTCCAGGCACGGCCTGCCCGCCTATGCGCAGCATCCGCTGCTGCGCGCCGTGGGCATCGATCGCACGTTCTACCGGCCGCTGACAGCCAGCCAGTTCGCCCGCTACGCGGCGCAGGTGCCCGACGACTTCCGCTTCGTGGTCAAGGCGCCCAGCGTCGTCGCCGATGCGATGGTGCGCGACGAGAATGGCCGAGGCATGCAGCCGAACCCGGTGTTTCTCGACCCGCTGCTGGCTGTGCAACAGTTCGTGCAGCCCGCGCTCGACGGACTGGGACACAAGCTCGGCGCGCTGGTCTTCCAGCTGAGCCCCCTGCCCGTCCCGATGCTCGCGCGCTTGCCCGAGGTGCTCGAACGACTGCGCACGCTGCTGTGTGCATTGCCCGCGCTCGCGCCCACCGCACCCGACGCCGTGACGGCCGTCGAAGTGCGCAACCCCGAATTCCTGACGCCGGCATTCGTCGACGTGCTGCGCGAAGCGGGGGCGACCTATTGCCTGGGCCTGCATCCCAAGCTGCCGCCGATCGAGGCGCAATTGCCGCTCTTGCGAGCGCTTTGGCCCGGTCCGCTGGTCTGCCGCTGGAACCTGAACCGGTTGCACGGCGCCTATGGCTATGAAGATGCGCGCGCGCTGTACCTCCCGTTCGACCAGGTGGTCGACCCCGATCCGGACACCCGCGCCGTATTGGCGCGCGTGATCGACGCCACCACGCGTGCGGGGCAGCACGCCTATGTGACGGTCAGCAACAAGGCCGAAGGTTCGGCGCCGTTGACGGTGCGCTCGCTGGCGCAAGCGCTTGAGCGCCGGCAGGAGATGCCGGCGCCCGAACGCCGCTGAGGCTGGCGTACGATTCGCGTCCCAGGCAGGCAGCGCATGACCCCTCACATCGACGACGAGATCACCTTCCGCAGACTCGAGATCCTGCTGGCCTTCATGGAGACCGGCAACCTCGGTCGCGCCGCCGAGATGCTGGAGATCAGCGCCGTCAGCGTTCACCGCGCCCTGCACGGACTGGAGACAGGATTGCGCTGTGCCCTGTTCCGGCACGAGGGACGCAACCTGCATCCGACGGAGGCGGCCCAGGCGCTCGCCGAGCTGGCAAGGGAGGTGCTCCGCACCATGGCGGAGGGCGTTCGCTCCACCCGTGAACTGGCGGGCTATTCGGCCGACCGCATCCGCATTGGGTCGCTCTATTCGCTGACGAACCGGACCGTGCCAAAGCTGGTCATGGGCATGAAGCTGCGCAAACCGGACCTCCAGACCGAACTCGTACTGGGCTCCAACGCCGATCTGCTGCGAAAACTGCGTGACGGCGCCATCGATGCCGCCCTGATGGGCTCACCCGACCAGGCGTCGGACGTCGAGTCCGAAGCGCTGTTCGAGGACGACATCTATTTCGCAGCACCGATGGGCTCGCGGTACGGCGGCATGCAGCAGATCGACCTGGGTGCGTGCGCCAATGAACGCTTCGTCACCCTCAGCGAAGGGTTCGTGACCTACAGCGGTTTCATGGAAGCATTTCGCGTCGCGGGCTTCACACCCAATGTCGTCATGAAGACCGGCGACATCTTCTCACTCATGAACCTCGTATGCGGCGGCGTCGGCTGCACGCTGCTGCCCGGACGCGTGCGCAGTGTCATGCCGCAGCAGATCGAACTGATTCCGCTGCAGGCCAGGTACCTCATGCGCCAGACGATCTCGCTGAGCTTCCTGAAGACCCGCGAGCGCGATCCCACCCTGCTCGCGTTGCTCTCGTTTTGCCGCACGTCCAAGGCGGACCTCGGCTGAGCATCGCCGACTCCGCACAGGGGGTTAACCCTCGATCATTTCAGTTGGCGTAAGGGTGCCGCGATCCAGTTCATTGATCGTCCAGGAGGGAGTACGTACCGTTCGTACCCAGACGCGCGTCGTTGCGCGTCACCATAAAAAAATCTCCGGAGACATATCGATGAGTTCCCATTGGCTGTCAATTTACGCGCTGGTCGGCATGTTCGTGCTGGCCACGGTGCTTCCTATCAACATGGGTGTGATTGCCTTCGTCGGCGCCTTCCTGGTTGGAACGCTGGTCGCCGGCATGAACGCCAAGGCCATCATGGGTGGCTTTCCCGCCGACCTGTTCCTCACGCTGGTCGGCATCACGTACCTTTTTGCGCTCGCCCAGAACAACGGCACGATCGACTGGCTCGTCAGGCTGGCGGTGCGAGCCGTGCGTGGGCGCATTGCCGCCATTCCGTGGATCATGTTCTTCATCGCGGCATTGCTCACATCGGTGGGTGCGGTCAGTCCGGCGGCGGTGGCGATCATCGCGCCGATCGCGCTGGGCTTTGCCGCCAAGTACGGCATCAGCCCGCTGCTGATGGGCTTGATGGTCGTGCACGGCGCACAGGGCGGCGGCTTTTCACCCATCAGCATCTACGGCGGCATCACGAACAAGATCGTGGCCAAGGCGGGTCTGCCGCTCAACGAAATGGCCACGATGATGGCCAGCCTGGGCGTCAACCTGGCAGTGGCCACGCTGTTGTTCTTCATGTTCGGTGGGACGAAGCTGCTGCGCCAGAAGGCCGATGCCCATGGCACCGTGCCCGCCGTCGGCAGGGTGGCGCACGGCCAGGGCGGCGCGCAAGTCTACGGCGACGCCGAAGGCGAGTCGTTCGGCGAAGAGCGCCGCACCCGCACCCCCGACAGCGATTCGCTGATGGACGCCGCATCGAGCACCCCCGCCGAAGCAGGCTCGCGCGTGTACCAGATGGCCACCGTGCTCGGGTTGGTCGCACTGGCCGTGCTGACGCTGTTCTTCAAGCAGGACATCGGCTTCGTCTCGATCACCATCGGTCTCGTGCTCACGCTGATGGCCCCCAATCTCCAGAAGCGCGCCCTGGGACAGGTGTCCTGGCCCGAAATCATGCTGATCGTGGGCGTAAGCACCTATGTGGGCGTGATGGAAAAAATGGGCACGATCGACTTCGTGGGCCACAGCGTGGCGGGACTCACTTCCCCACTGATGGCAGCCTTGCTCTTGTGCTTCGTCGGCGCCGTGGTTTCTGCCTTCGCCTCGTCGACGGCCGTGCTGGGTTCGTTGATCCCCCTGGCCGTGCCCTTCCTGCAAGGCGATGCCGCCGTCGGCGCCATCGGCTTCATCGCCGCCATGGCCGTGTCGTCCACGATCGTCGACGTCAGCCCGTTCTCCACCAACGGCGCCCTGGTGCTCGCCAATGCCAAGGGCGTGGACCGCGACGTATTCTTCAGGCAACTGATGATGTATGGCGCCATCGTGACAATCCTGGCGCCCGTCGTGGTGTGGCTTCTTTTCGTGGTGCTGTAGCGCGCCTTTCTTTCAACTCCGCAATTCATCTTCATCATGAACTCCAGGCTCTGGAACACCAAGGCAGATGACCGCAACGCGCGGTTGGCGCGCGCATCGAGCGCGCTCGGCACAGGGCTCGTCGGCAAGCGCGTCGACGCCGATGCCATCGGCACCTTGCTCGAAGCGGTGCTGATGCCCGGCGACAGGGTCTGTCTCGAAGGCAACAACCAGAAGCAGGCCGACTTCCTCGCGCAAGCCCTGGTGAACGTCGATCCGCAACGTGTCCACAGCCTGCACATGGTGCAGTCGGTGCTGGCATTGCCGGAACATCTGGATGTCTTTGAGAACGGCGTGGCCTCGCGCCTGGACTTCAGCTTCTCGGGTCCCCAGGGTGCCCGGCTGGCCAAGCTGGTGTCGGGCGGACGCATCGAAATCGGCGCCATCCACACCTACCTTGAATTGTTCGCGCGCTACTTCGTGGACCTGACGCCCAAGGTGGCGCTGGTCGCGGCCCACGCAGCGGATGCCCAAGGCAACCTGTTCACAGGCCCGAACACCGAGGACACGCCGGCCATCGTCGAGGCGACGGCATTCTCCGGCGGCATCGTGATCGCGCAGGTCAACGAGTGGGTGGATGGCAAGACCACGACGCTGCCACGCATCGACATCCCCTCCGACTGGGTGAGCTTCGTGGTGAAGGCGCCGCGGCCGAACTTCATCGAACCGCTGTTCACGCGCGACCCCGCGCAGATCAGCGAGGTGCAGATCCTGATGGCCATGATGGCGATCAAGGGCATCTACGCCGAGTACGGCGTGCAACGCCTGAACCACGGGATCGGCTTCGACACGGCCGCCATCGAACTGCTGCTGCCCACCTATGCAGAGTCCCTGGGACTCAAGGGAAAGATCGGCCAGCACTGGGCACTGAACCCCCATCCGGCGCTGATCCCGGCGATCGAGGCGGGTTGGGTGAAGTCCGTGCACTCCTTCGGTTCCGAGCTTGGCATGGAGGACTACATCCGGGCCCGATCCGACGTGTTCTTCACCGGGCCGGACGGCAGCCTGCGCAGCAACCGCGCGTTCTGCCAGGCCGCCGGCCATTACGCCTGCGACATGTTCATCGGGTCGACCTTGCAGATCGACCTCGACGGCAACAGCTCCACGGCCACGCTGGGACGCATTGCAGGCTTCGGCGGCGCGCCCAACATGGGTGCGGATGCCCGGGGCCGCCGCCATTCGAGCCCCGCCTGGCTCAAGGCCGGACGCGAGGCGCGCGACGGGCGCACCGGCGCGGCCGGCACGCCACGCGGGCAGAAGCTGGTCGTGCAGATGGTCGAAACATTCCGCGAGCACATGCAACCGGCCTTCGTTGACCGGCTCGATGCCTGGACGCTGCAGCAGCAGGCCGGCATGGATCTGCCGCCGATCATGATCTACGGCGACGATGTCTCCCACATCCTGACCGAAGAAGGCATCGCCAACCTGCTGCTCTGCCGCAACGATGCGGAGCGCGAGCAGGCGATCCGCGGCGTGGCCGGCTACACCGCGGTCGGGCTTGCGCGCGACAGGCGTGCGGTAGACAACCTGCGTGATCGGGGTGTGATCCGAAGGCCTCAGGACCTTGGCATCGACCCGCGCCAGGCCACGCGCAACCTGCTGGCCGCACGCAGCATGCGCGACCTCGTCCGCGCTTCGGGCGGGCTGTATCAGCCGCCCAGGCGCTTCAGAAACTGGTAGCAGGAGATTCACCATGAGCGACGTTCCCGCAGGGCTTGAGACCCTGGACTTTTCCTTCTCCGGCGGTCGACCTGCAGGTGCCTTCGCGCCGGTGCTGGTCGGCGTGGTCGGTTCCGGCAATCTCGAGGTGCTGCTCGAGGCGGTCGACGGCCATGATTGCGCGGTGCGTGTCGAGACCTCGGCGCGCGGCTTCGAAGCGATATGGCAGGCCGTCATGGACGACTTCAACGCGCGCCACGCCTTGGCGGGCGTGCGTGTCTCGATCAACGACATGGGCGCCACGCCTGCGGTGGTGAGCCTGCGGCTCGACCAGGCCGTGGCCGAAATCCAGGGAGGCCGGCCATGATCAGCTTTGCCGAATGCTCGGCGCGCGAACGGCTCGCATTGCTGCTCGACCCCGACAGCTTTCACGAATGGCTGCCGCCGAGCGAGCGAGTCATGAGCCCGCACCTGGCGCAGTTGGGCGTGCCGTCGGCCTTCGACGATGGCGTGGCCGTCGGGCGCGCAACGCTTGACGGTCACCCGGTTTTCGTCGCTGCGCAAGAGGGCGAATTCATGGGAGGCGGCGTCGGCGAAGTGCACGGCGCCAAACTGGTCGGCATGCTGCAGCGTGCGCTGCGTGACCGGCCGCAAGCGGTGCTGTTGCTCGCAGAATCCGGCGGGGTGCGGCTGCACGAGGCCAATGCGGGACTCATCGCCGTCTCGGAAGTGATGCGTGCCTTGCTCGACGTGCGCGTGGCCGGTATTCCGGTGATCGTCCTGATCGGGGGGGCCAACGGCTGCTTCGGTGGCATGGGCATCGTGGCACGCTGCGCCGATTACATCGTGATGAGCGACACCGGCCGGTTGGCCATGTCCGGCCCCGAGGTCATCGAAGCCTCCCACGGCGTGGAGGAATTCGACTCACGCGACCGCGCGCTCGTCTGGCGTACCACCGGCGGCAAGCACCGCTGGCTGACCGGTGACTGCGATGCGTTGGTCGAAGACGACGTTGCCGCCTTTCGCGCCGCCGCCATCGCGGCCCTCGGGCATTCGGCGCCATTGACCCTGGCCACACTGGAAGCAGAGCATCTGCTCCTCGCCCAGCGTCTGCACGCGCTCTCGTCCACCGACACGGAGCGCGACGACGCCACACAACTGTGGCAGGCGCTCGGCGTGGTCGACGCCGACCAGGTTCCCGAACTATCGGTCGAAGCGGTACGCGCGCTGCGCATCATCTAAACAGGAGCATCCCATGGAGTGGACATCTCTCGCCGCACAACTCTTCGGCCCCGACCACGGCGTGCGCGCCGACGGGGACTTCCTCGAGGGCGACGTCGTCTTCGAAGGCAAGCCGCTCACCGTGATCGGCACGACGAACCACGCGCCGATCGGCGTCAAGCTGGCGCTGGCCCAGGCCCGCGGGGTGCTCGACACCATCGCCCAGCATCCTGGGCAGCCCATTCTGCTGCTGATCGACACCCAGGGGCAGCAGTTGCGCCGTCGCGACGAACTGCTCGGCATCAACCGTGCGATGGCGCACCTTGGCGCCACGATCGATTTTGCGCGGCGCCAGGGACATCGGGTGATCGGGCTGGTCTACGACCAGGCCTTGTCGGGGGGTTTCATCACCTCCGGCCTGATCGCCGACGCCTGCTACGCCCTGCCCGAGGCCGAGATCCGGGTGATGCGGATTCCTGCGATGGCCCGCGTCACCAAGCTGCCCGAGGAGCGGCTCGAAGCGCTTTCCCTGTCCAACCCGGTGTTTGCGCCCGGCGTGCAGAACTACGTGACGATGGGCGGCGTGCGGGCGCTCTGGCAGGGCGACCTGCAGGCCGCGCTGCGCAACGCCCTGGAACACACACCCACGCAGGACTTGCGCGCGCGCGATGGTGCCGAACGCGGTGGGCGCCAGCTGGCCGCGTCCGTGGTCCAACGCGTGCTGGACGCGGCCTGAACACAGAAAACCGTTGAACGACCGAAGGCACGCCATGCCCAGTTTGCGACGCCACCAACTCGTCCGGCTCAACGACGCGGGCTGGGGTTCCATCCTGCAACACCCTTGGGACGCGCAGGCACTCGCGTGCCTGACGCACTGGTCCACCCACGGGCTTCCACTGGTGGTCACTCGCCAGTCCGCAGCCGAACGCCATGAAGGCGCGATCGCGCTGGGACTGCCCGCGCCCCTGCACTGGGGCAAACGCCGGCTGACGCTGCAAGCAGCCCAGGCCGACGTGTTGGGCTTCGACGAATTCCCGCAGCTCCTGCAGGTGCGGCCACTCCTTGCGGTCCGTGCCGATGCCGCCCTGCACGACCTCGCTTGCGCGCTTGACACCTGTGGCGCGAAGGCGCGCGTCTTCGGCAGCTACGGTTGGCAGGCAATCACCGGCATGCCCTTCGTGCATCCGGCGTCGGACCTCGATCTGTGCATCGCCGTCGACGGCATCGCGCAGGCGGATGCGGTGGCACTGGCACTGGCCTCGTGCGCAGCCCCGCTGCCCCGGCTGGACGGCGAGCTCGCCTTCGACAGCGGTGCATCGGTCGCATGGCGCGAATGGCTCGAATGGCGAAGCGGACGTGCACGCGCAGTGCTGGTCAAGCACCTGAGCACGGTGACCCTGGAGCATGGCACCGACTGGTGCGCGCATGCCGGGGCTGAGGTGGTGCAATGATCGCGCCCGCGTACCCGATGACGATGCCGCGGCAGCGCCCGCTCACGCCCGCCGACATCGGGCGTGCCGCCACGCTCGCGCTGCACGACGAGCTTTCGCTCGCGCCCAAGCCTGGGCTGGTGACCTTGACCGACTGCGGCAGCCACACCGACATGGATGCGCACACCTTCATGCGCAGCATGTTCTCGCTGCGCCATTACTTCGTGCACATCGCCCAGGCCGGCTTCGAAGGCGCTGGCTTCGACGTGCTGGAGCGCAGCGGCATCGCTGCAGAAGCACGGATGCGCCATGCCACCGGCGGCGTCAACACGCACCGCGGCGCCATCTTCATGCTCGGCCTGCTGTGCGCGGCGGCAGGCGCCGCGCTGCACGACGAAGGCGGCGCGCTGCATGGCGACGCCGTGCGGACGGCACTGCGCCGGCACTGGGGCGACGCGCTCGCCAGCCGCAGCCAGCGCGTCTCGACGCTGCCCGGCGGTATCGCGGCGCGGCGATTCGGGCTTCGCAGTGCCTCTACCGAGGCGGCACTCGCCTTCCCGGTGCTGTTCGACACGGCACTGCCCGCGCTGAAAGCGGCGCAACGCCGTGGCCTCACGCCGCCGGAGGCGCGGCTCGACACCCTCTTTCACATCATGGCGGTCCTCGACGACAGCAACCTCGCCCATCGTGGCGGCCTCGCCGGTTTGCGCGACGCGCAGCGCATGGCGCAAGACTTCGTGGATCAAGGCGGTATCGCCCGGCCCGGCGGCATGACGCACGCGCATGCCATCGCCGACGCGTTCGTGGCACGGCGCCTGTCGCCTGGTGGCGCAGCCGACACGCTGGCGGCCGCCTGCCTGATCGCGCGCATTTGCGTGGCCTCATGAGCTTCGCGCTGCTGTTCTCCGGTCAGGGCAACCAGCATCCGGCGATGCTGCCCTGGATAGTCGACGATGCCATGGTGAACGACATGCGAGCGCGACTGGGTGTGGCCGACTGGCGTCTGGCACTGGAGAACCCCGCCTGGGCCGAACGCAACGGCAATGCGCAGACCCTGCTGACGGGCCTGGCGCTGGCCGCCTGGAACCAGTTGGCGAGCCGGGTAGCGCGCCCCGCGGCCATTGCGGGCTACAGCGTGGGGGAATTGGCGGCTTTCAGCGCGGCAGGCGTGTTCGACGCTGGATCGGCCATGGCACTCGCGCAGCATCGGGCCGCGGCCATGGATGAATGTGCCGAGCGCGATCCTGGCGGACTCCTGGCCGTCACCGGCCTGTCGACCCCAAGCCTTGAGAAGCTGTGTGCGAAAACCGGCCTTGCAATCGCCATTCGCAATGGCCTGGAAAGCGTGATCCTCGGCGGGCCCCTGGCCGCGTTGGGGCACGCAGAGCAGGCGGCCGCCGCCGAAGGTGCGCAATGCACACGGCTGCGCGTCAACGTGGCGTCCCACACTCCCTGGATGCGCGAGGCGGCGGTGCGTTTCGCCGGCACGTTGGAACACGTGGCGTTGCGGGCACCGCAAATTCCCCTGTTCAGCAACGCTGCCGATCGCATTGGGAATGCCCGGTCGGCCGGGCAGGCGCTGGCGGCCCAGATCGCCACCACCGTCCATTGGGACGAATGCATGGAAAACGTCATGGCGCGACGCATACGCTGCGTCCTGGAAATCGGTCCCGGGCAGGCGCTGGCTCGCATGTGGAATCAGCGTTATCCCAACGTGCCGGCCCGCGCGTGCGACGACTTTCGCAGCGCCGCGGCGATTGCGTCCTGGCTGGCCAGCCACGACGACAGATGATCCGTTCGTTTCAACCACGCCACCCATGTCCCCAGGAGATTCACCATGCGTACGAATGATGCAAAAACCCGCCTGATTCCCGCAGCGGACATCAAGGAGGCCCATGTGCCGAGCACGTCGGCCTACAACGAACTGGTCGCTCAGGCAGAAGCGGACCATGACGGGTACTGGTCCCGGCTCGCGCGTGAGTTCCTCAGCTGGCGCACACCGTTCACTCAAGGGTTGGACGACAGCCAGGCGCCGTTCTTCAAGTGGTTCGAGGACGGCACCTTGAACGTTTCCTACAACTGCCTGGACCGCCATGTCGAAAGCGGACTCGGCGACAAGACCGCCCTCATCTTCGAGGCTGACGACGGCCAGGTGACGCGGATCAACTACCGTGCGTTGCTCGAGCGCACCTGCCGCCTGGCCAATGCGCTCAAGGCGCGGGGTGTGCAGAAGGGAGACCGCGTCGTCATCTACATGTCGATGAGCATCGAAGGTGTGGTCGCCATGCAAGCCTGCGCGCGGATCGGAGCCACCCATTCGGTGGTCTTCGGCGGTTTCTCCGCGCAGAGCCTGCGCGACCGCATTCACGACGCCGCAGCGGTGATGGTCATCACTGCAGACGAACAGGTGCGCGGTGGCAAGCAGTTGCCGCTCAAAGCCATCGTCGACGAAGCCATCGCCCTGGGGGGATGCGAGTCGGTGACCAACGTGCTGGTCTATCAGCGTTCGGGAGCGGCCATTGGCTGGAACGCGGCGCGCGACCGCTGGCTGCATGAAGAGATGCAGGACCAGCCGGCCACCTGCGAGCCAGAATGGGTGGGCGCCGAGCATCCGCTCTTCGTGCTGTACACCTCAGGCTCGACCGGCAAGCCCAAAGGCGTCCAGCATGCCAGCGGCGGATACCTGCTGCATGCGGCGCTGACAAGCCAATGGACTTTCGACCTGAAACCGGACGACGTGTTCTGGTGCACGGCCGACATCGGCTGGGTCACTGGCCACACGTACATCACCTACGGCCCCCTGGCGCTGGGCGCTACCGAGGTGGTCTTCGAGGGCGTGCCCACCTACCCGGATGCAGGACGCTTCTGGAAGATGATCCAGGACCACCGGGTGAGCATCTTCTACACCGCACCCACCGCCATCCGGTCGCTCATCAAGGCCGCGGAGAGCAACGAAACCGTGCACCCTCGGCGCTACGATCTGTCGAGCCTGCGCATCCTCGGGTCGGTCGGCGAGCCGATCAATCCGGCCGCCTGGGAGTGGTACCACCAGCACGTCGGCGGTGGCCGCTGCCCGATCGTCGATACCTTCTGGCAGACGGAGACAGGCGGCCACATGATCACACCGCTGCCAGGCGCCACGCCCTTGGTGCCCGGCTCCTGCACCCTGCCCTTTCCAGGCATCGCGGCGGCCATCGTGGACGAGACGGGGAACGACGTGCCTAACGGACAAGGCGGCATCCTGGTGGTCAAGAAGCCATGGCCCAGCATGATACGAACGATCTGGGGCGACCCCGAGCGCTTCAAGTCCAGCTACTTCCCGGCCGAGCTCAAGGGCTTCTACCTGGCCGGCGACGGCGCGATCCGGGACGCCGACACTGGCTACTTCACCATCACCGGGCGCATCGATGACGTGCTCAATGTGTCGGGCCACCGCATGGGCACCATGGAAATCGAGTCTGCCCTGGTGTCGTGTACGGCCCTCGTGGCAGAGGCTGCGGTCGTCGGCCGCCCGGATGACACCACGGGCGAAGCGATCTGCGCGTTTGTCGTCCTGAAGGGTGCCCGTCCCAGCGGCGACGAGGCCAGGAAGATCGCCACCGAACTGCGCAATTGGGTCGCCAAGGAAATCGGCCCGATCGCCAAGCCCAAGGACATCCGCTTCGGAGACAACCTGCCCAAGACCCGCAGCGGCAAGATCATGCGACGCCTGCTGCGTTCCGTTGCCAAGGGCGAGACCGTCACGCAGGACATCTCGACGCTGGAAAATCCGGCCGTGCTGGAACAGTTGGCGCAAAGCAACTGATTCGGGTCGCGCCCGCGTGAACAGATGCCAGGCCTGCCTTTTGGGCCTCGGTTCGCGTGGTCACCGCGCTTCGTGTTCGGTGTTGGGAGCCCAAGGTGCACGCCCGGGCCCTGCCCGGTTCGCGAAGTAACGCGCGGGTGATTCCCCGAAGGCCCGCCTGAACATCGCGATGAAATTGCTGGGTGTGGCGTAACCCAGCGCATCGGACACGCGGGCCACGGACTCGCCCCGGGCCAGGCTCTCGAGGGCATGAACCAGTCCCGCCTGCTGACGCCACTGCGCGAAACTCATGCCCAGCTCGGACTGGCACAGCCGCGTCAGGCTGCGCGGCGACAGCCCCGCCCATGAAGCCCATTCATCCAGCGTGCGCGTATCACCTGGTGCCTCCAGCACCGCATGGGCGATGCGCAGCAGCCGCCGGTCGGTGGGCATTGGCAGATGCAGGGGCTCGCGGGGAGCGAGGCGCAGTTCGTCCAGCAGCACGGCCGTCACCCGGCGCTGCGCGGCGGTGAGCCGGCCCTGCCCGCTCCAGCCCACCGCGCGGCGCACCAGTGCACGCATCAATTCGCTGACACCCACGACGCAGGGGTCGGTGGGCAAGGCCCGCGCGGCCTCGGGCGTCACCAGAACGTTCCAGCCACTCATCACCCCGCTGATGTTGGCCATGTGCGGCATGCCCGGCGGCACCCAGCCGGCGCGATGCGGGGGCAGCAGCCATGACCCCTGGCCGGTGCGCACGTGCACCAGGCCGTTCTCGATGCAGAAGATCTGGCCACGCAGGTGCTGGTGCCAGCCGGTCTCGCGCGTGCCGAGCTGGAATTCGCTGTCCGTTTTCTCGCTGCCCCAGACCGCGATGAGCAGGGGGCCGTCGACACGTTCGCTGAGATCGAACAGCGCGACGTTCGGCGAGATGACCGCCTGCTGCTTCGTCGACGGGATCGCTGGCATGGCCGAATTCCATTGTTTTACGTCCATATAACGTTATCAGGTTTGCCTCGGCCCGCCGGACACTGGGCCATCACCAACCACTGGAGTGCTCATGCGCACCGCCACCGCTCTCTCTCCCGCGCCCCTGCTGCGCCCTCACCTGCCCTTGTGGCTTGTCATCACGATGGCCTGTCTCGCCTCCTTCATGGTGGTGATGGACGGCTCCATCGTGAACGTGGCGCTGCCGGCGATGCAGCGCGACCTTCATTTGTCCCATGAAGCCCAGCAGTGGGTGATCGATGCCTATCTGCTGAGCTTCGGCGGCTGCATGCTGCTGGCGGCGCGCGCGGGCGACCTCTATGGGCGGCGGCCGGTGCTGCTGGCCGGCTTGTTCCTCTTCACGCTCTCCAGCCTGGCGGGCGGCCTGGCCTCTGGCGCCGCGTTGCTGCTGGCAGCGCGCGCCGTGCAGGGCGTCGGCGCCGCCGTGCTGGCGACCTCCTCCATGACGCTGGTGTTGGCCGCGACGCACCACGACAAGCAGGCGCGCGCCAGTGCACTGTCGCTGTGGGCCGCACTGAACTCGGCCGGCTTCGCCCTGGGCGTGGTCATCGGCGGCGTACTGACCGAAGGCGCAGGCTGGCGCTGGGTGATGTTCGTCAACGTACCGGTCGGTCTGGCACTGATGGCGGGCATCGCTTCCAGCTTGCTCGCACCCGCGGCGCAGACAGCACGACCACGACTCGACGTGCCCGGTGCGCTGGCGTCTACGCTAGGCAGCGCACTGCTGGTCTATGGCATCACCCAATCGACCGCGCTGGGCTGGTGTTCACCACTTGTGCTGGGCGCACTGGCCTTGGCGCTGGGACTGTGGGTGTTGTTCGTTGTGATCGAACGGCGCAGCGCCAGCCCACTGGTGCGCCTGTCGATCTTTCGACTGCCCGGGCTCGCCGTAGGCAACCTCCTGATGCTGGGCCTGGGTGCCTTGCTCGCCGCATCGATTTACCTGATCTCCACCAGCCTGCAGCAGGTCGCGGGCTATGGCGCGCGCGAAACCGGTCTGGCCATGCTGCCGATGGGCCTGATGCTGGCGGCGGTGCGGCTGCTGTTCACCAAAACCATCGGCGCGGGCACGGGCCGGCGGCTGCCGCTGTGGGGCGCGTTGCTCGCCGCGGCGGGTCTGGCCTGGCTGGGCCGATTGCCTGCACAAGCGGCGTTCATGCACGACGTGCTCGGGCCGACGCTGCTGGTCGGCACTGGCCTGGGCCTGCTGATCCTGGCGGCCACGCATGCGGTGACCTCGGGCGTGCCGATGCAGGACGCCGGCCTGGCCTCCGGGCTGGCCAACACCGCGCGCCAACTGGGCGGCGCGCTGGGGGTGGCCGCACTGGCAACGCTGGCCGGAGCCATCGTGCAGGAGCAGCCCACAGGCATCGATGCACAGAGCGCCGTGCTGGCCGGCAACCATGCCGCATTCTTCACGGCAGCGGGCCTGGCCTTGCTGTGCGGCCTGGTGTCCTTGCGCCTGGGGCCGCCGGCCTGAAATTTCCGCCACCTTGGATGAATATCGACACAGGAGAAAAGCATGACCTTGAATTCCGCAGACTTCACCCTTCACGACGTCGCACGGTTCCCATTGGTTCTCGCGAAAGGCGAAACATCGCCCGGTTACGCAGCCCAATGGGAGCGCGAGATGCAGGCGCTTTTGGCCCATGGAAAGGCCTTCGTGCTGGTTCATCCCCAAGCCCGAGCGGAGGAAGCACATGAAGATCGCAAGCGGCGAGGCCTCTGGCTCAAGCAGAACAAACAGGCACTGGGCGCTTGCTGCAAGGCCGTCATCAGCGTCGAGCCCGACGACGTACGGCGCACAGCGCTGGCCGCCCAGTCGGCCATGGCGGAGAAAGCCTTTGGCATTCCAATGCGCATGGCCGCGACGCTGGAGCAGGCTTGCGCCGATGGCTTGGCGATTGCGGGTTGAGTGCTGAGGAACACGCCCTCCAGCGGCGACTGCAAGCGGTTGTCTCCAGCGTCTTTCCATGCTATTCCTCGCAGAGATCTTTCAATCTCGCGTTCACATGCCTGTCATACCACCATCCGCCGTGTAGATGCTCCCGGTCACGTAAGATGCTCTATCCGACGCAAGGAACAAAACAACCTGCGTGATTTCCTCAGGCTCTGCATAGCGCTTCAATCCGACCAAAGAAGCAAATTGCGACTTGATCGATTCCGTGTCCGTAGAAAGACCCGCCTCGATGCCGCGCATCATTCGCGTATTGACGGGCCCAGGGCAAACGGCGTTGACTCGAATGCCCGCGTGCGCCGATTCCTGCGCCGCGACTCGGGTCAAGCCAATCACCGCATGTTTCGATGCTGTATACACACCTAACGCAGGAAAACCGATGAGGCCAGCCATTGAAGACGTATTGACGATGGAACCTGCTTTCTGCTCGAGCATGACGCCCAGCACGTGTTTGATGCCAAAGAAAGAACCTTTGACATTGACGTCGAGAATGGCATCCAAAGTAGCGGCGTCCGTCTCGACCAGGGAACCCGGCTTGCCTTCTATACCTGCGTTATTGAAGAAAATGTCAATGCGACCAAATCTTTCGGTAGTCGCTTGGACGTAGCGCTGCACATCGCCCTCCTGGCTCACATCGCCAGCAATGAGAAGCACCCGCTCAGCAGAAAGCTCTAGATCCGCCGCAAGCACTTCTAACGCGTTTTGGTGCAGGTCGACCAGCGCCAGATTGGCACCTTGATCGTAGAAAGCACGCACCGTGGTCTTGCCAATGCCGCCAGCCGCCCCGGTGATCAACACGACTTTGTCTTTGAATTCCATATTATCTCCAATGCAGGTTGAGCGTTAGTCTTTGAGATCGGTGAACTTGGCTTTGACAAATACGTCGCGGCGGCTGTATTTCCATGCACCTTCTTCCATTTCGAGCCAATCGTCATAGGTGCAGAGGGTTCCCTCGAGCACGCCGTTTTTCTTGTAGAAAAACATCAAATAGCACTTCTGCCGCGCCGTGTTTCCATCGAACGTGATGATCTCGTTGGTGGTGAGATGGTGCATCTGTCCAAAAGCTTCGTTCACGGTGTAAACGAATTTCTTGAGTTGTTCGGTGCCGACAGGTCGCTCGCCCTCGAGCAAGGCGTTGAAGACACCATTCTTCGTGAAGCAGTTGGCCCAGGCATCTGGCTCACGCTCGTCGACTGCGAAGTTGTATCGTGCGTTCAGTTCTTTGATCTCCTGGATCGACGCGGTTTTGAATGGATCGGCAGAGGCAGTCATTTATTACTCCTGTGAAGGTTGTGCAGATTGATTCGTTGGGGCTGTCGGATGATTCGCCACAAATAAAACTGAGCGGGCATGTTGGACCGACAGCACCGAAGGTACGGACGAGGACTTCTGGCGTCTTGTCAGGAAGTGCACGGTGACTTGACGATTCGTTCCCGCAGTGCCTGCGCTGCGCCTTCGTTTTGGCACGCGTTTTGCGTGCTTCCGCCACTTGCCAATAGATGGCTTCAACGAGGTGCATCAATGCAAACCTGGACTACCGACGCTGTGGCTTCCCACGAGCAGTTCAGCTACTGGCGCGAAGTCCTGTGCGAGGCATTCGTTTCGCTGAACCCGATCCGAATTGACAGCGAGCCCGTGTTTCGAGGCTCTGTGCGCTCTCGTTCCTTTGGCGAAACAACGCAAACGATGATTTCTGCGTCTGCTCAACACAATGACCGACGCCTGCAAGAAATCCGACGAGACCCGGTTGAATTCTGCTTTGCAAACTTCCAGCAGCAAGGCACCTGTTTTGTGCGACAGGACGGGCGCGAGACCTTGGTGCGGCCCAACGAGTTCTACATCGTTGACACCACGCGCCCCTACTTCCTGGCGTACAGCAGCAACTGGCAGGTACTGTCCTTCCGTATTCCGCGCCATCAGCTCGGTCGACGCGTCGGAACGCTGCGCCACGCCACCGCGCGCCGCATCGGCGGGTCGACGGGCTTGGGCTTGGTTGCCACTCAGTTTGCACGCTCGCTCGGGACGCTGGATGATTCATTGACCGTGAGCAAGCAGGAGGGACTGAGCAGCGCGCTCACCGATCTGCTTGGACTGACGCTGGGTTCGTCCACCGACCCATCGGCGCGGGATGATTCGACGATCCGTGGCGCCCTGCGCCGCACGATTGAAAGCTACATCGACGATCATCTGACAGACCCTTTGCTCAGCCCTGAAAGCATCGCGGCGCGGTTCAACATCTCTCGCCGCTACATTTACTCGCTCTTTGAGTCAGAGCCACTTTCCGTCAGCGGATTCATTCGTGCGCGACGTCTCGAAGCTTGTGCCAGAGAGCTCTCGACAACCGCGTGCCCGGCGGTGTTAGACATCGCGATGCGCTGGGGCTTTAACGACGCATCACATTTCTCACGCCTGTTCAAGCAGCACTACGGTGCGTCGCCACGCTCCTTTGCTCAGAAGTCGCGGACTCAATGACAGCCAAGCGATTCATGCGTTGCCTCAATGGCTGACTTGCCTTCTACGGGTTGAAGGGCCTTCTGGGAGTTGGACGGTCACGATTGCGCCGATCAGGCGTTGCTTGTGCCGTGGTCTAAGGCGTCCGCAATCCTGCCGCCTCCATCGACTTGCTGAAGGGCATGGCCCGCGACTGGGCGATGGCACGCGGATCGAACGCCGGATCGCTCATCGCGCCCCAGATCTTTCGCATCTGCATGCCAACGTTGCCAGCGTCGTAGAGCGGGAATACCGCAGCTTCACGCAGAAACTTTTCCATCGGGTTGCGGCGGTCCAGAGCGTTGACGCCCATCACCTGCATCGCGCGAAAAACGACGGGGAAGAGCGTCTCTCCACAAAACACTTTCGCCATGGCCCCAGCCACGTGGCCCTCGCTCGCATGCTGGTCCAGATAGTGCGCAGCCTTCCAGGAAAAGGCTCGACACGCCTCGATCTTCATGGCGATATCTGCCAGCAGGTAGCCCACCGCTTGCTGGTGGATGATGGGCGTGCGACCGCCCGCAGTGCGCGTTTTGGCCCAGTGGAGCACGTATTCATAAGCCGAGCGGGCAACGCCCACGGCAGCGATGGCGGCCACCGGTCCCGACCACGTGAACGCTTTGCTGATGACGAGATCGCCGTCACCCGCAGCGAACAGGTTCTCCTCCGGAACGCGACAGTCTTCGAAAACAATGCTGTTGTTCTGACACAGCCGGTGGCCGATCTTGGAGATCGGTTGTTCGTACCGCACCCCCGCCGTGCCTCGTGGAACAAGCATGGCGCTGAGTCCTTCCGTACCGCCCTTGTCCTCGGCAGTGCGAACGATGCAGACATTGACATTGGCACCCTGAAGATCCCATCCGCCCGAGTTGCATGGCCAGTACTTGGTGCCGTTGAGCACGTATTCGCCGCGGCCTTTGTCGTGTCGAGCAACGAGTCCGATGCCTGCGGGTGCGGCGTCGGGATGGTCGAAGTTCGCGGTGCCTCCCGAACTCGCTCCTACCGCCTCGCTCACGGTCCAGCCGGCAAGGTACTCGCCACGCGGATCGCTGGTCGCTTGCGTCAGCCACTGCTGCTTCTGTTCGCCCGAGCCGAACCAGGCCAGGGGCATGAGGGCCAGTCCGTTGACCAACAGAATGGTCGCGAAGCCCGGATCGATCGCTGCGATCTCTTCTGAGACGATCTGCAGATCGAGATTGCTGATGCCGCCGCCACCGTATTCGCGCGGCAGGAAACCGGTCGCGAAGCCGAGCTTGTAGCACTCGATGTAAGCGCCCCGCATCATCTGGAAAGCCTTCTGCGTGTCCGGTTCTTCGTCGGCGGCCTGAACGATCGGCTGCAGGATCTCGCAGGCGAAATCGCGCGCATTTCGCTGCAGCTTCTTTTGAGCACCGGTCAACGTGAAATCGATGGCCATGCGCTGCTCTCCAGGAAGGAACTAGGAATATGGCTTGAAGCGGAAACGACAGGCCGTCGCTTCCCGGTGCATGCAAGATTGGTGCTCGACTTCCGCGCCCATGAGCCCCGACAGAAAGCCGATATCGAACCGGCAGACAGCGGGGTAATCCTTGGCCAAGTCGTGGTAAACACAATTCGTGCACTCGACACGGGGCAACTTGTCGGAAGGCTCTGCATCAATCTCGGAGGCCCGAAAACCGGTCTCGTTCATGATGCGAACGATCTCGGCGACGCGCTCGATGCGGTTCTTGCCCACCAGCCGCGGAATGAGATCGGCGGACATCTTCAGTCCGAGGTCGTACATGTAGGACGACAGCTTGTCGTCGCCGAGCTGCTCCTGCAGCGTCGATAACAGCACCTTGGAGAACCAGGAATACTTCTTGGGAAAGAAATTCTGTCCGTTCTCGGTCAAGGCATAGCAGCGAACCGGCCGGCCCGCCGTGCGCCGTTGCTCGGCCTTGCGGACGTAGCCTTCGCGCTCCAGCACAGCGATGTGCTGATTGATCGACGTGCGGCTGACCTTCAGAACACCCATCAACTCCTCGACGGTCGCACCCATCTTCTGCTCGAGCAAGTGGCTCAGTATCTGGTGGCGGCTGTCGCCGATAACGATGAGGTCCATGAGCACACAATTATCCATGCACTCCTGCCGCCCATGTCATGTGCAAGGCCAGGCAACGAGCCCGCGACCTGCACAAGCCTCAGGAGCTTGGCGCGGCGTGGGCTCGGCGGGCGTGACGGTTACGCGGCGACCGCTTCCTGCGTCGCCTCAGGAAGCGCAGTGGTGGATTTGTACAGGTCCGCCACTGTGCCGATCGACTCCATCTCCTTGGAGAAGTACACGGACTCGTCGTCCATCGCCGCGCGCGGATTGAAACTCTCGTGTGCCAGAACGCCATGCACGCGCCGACGTTGCATTCCCATGTTGCCGCCATCGTAGATCGGTAGCAGAGCCGCATCGCGCAGGTACTTATTGAAGGTGTACTCCTTGCTCAGGCTGTTGACACCCACGATCTGCATGCACTTGTAGACGCAGTCGAACATCGTCTCGGTGACATTGATCTTGCACATGGCGCCGACCAGTTCGGCATGCTGGTCGTGCTTGTCCAGATAGTCGGAGGCGCGCCAGGCGAAGTAGCGGGCCGATTCGATCTTGGCCGCGACATCGCCCAGCACGTAGCCGACGTTCTGGAACTGGATGATCGGGGTCAACGAGCCCGACGTGTTCTTCTTCGCGAACTTCAGCGCAGCCTCATAGGCTGCGCGTGCAACGCCCACAGCAGCAATGGCGGCCACAGGGCCCGACCACGCGAAGTTGCGATTGATGACCAGGTCGCCATTTCCTTCGGCGCCCGGAAGCAGGTTATCGACCGGTACGCGCGCATTGGTGAACTGGATCAGGGCGTTGGATGCGGTCCGGTGCGCTTCCTTGTCGAGGAAAGTGTAGGTAATGCCGGGCGTTCCGCGCTCAACAATGAGCGCCGACAGACCTTGCGTTCCGCCCACTTTGCTGTTGGTGCGCACGATGACGGTCTGCGCGTTCACGCCGCGTGCGTCCCAACCGCCCGCAGACGACCACTTTTTCGTGCCGTTGAGAATGTAATGGTCACCGTCCAGTACCGCCGTCAGGCCGATGCCGGCGGCGGCAAGCGGGCTGTCAAAGTTCGCGGTTCCGCCGGTGCCGCCGGGCGGCTCGCCGGCCGTCCAGCCACCGAGGTATTCGTGCGTGGGGTCGGACGTGGCTGCGCCGATGAAGCGCTTTTTCTGCTCCTCCGAGCCGTACCAGGACACAGGCATCAGGCCCAATCCGTTGCACAGGACCGTGCATGCAAACCCTGGGTCGACGGCGCAGATTTCCTCTGCCGCGATGGTGAAGTCAAGGCACGACATGCCGCCCCCACCATAGGCCGCGGGGAGCATCGCCATGGCAATGCCGCGCTTATAAGCCTCCACATAGGCCGGCTTGGTCCTGGCGTGGGCCTGCAACGGGTCGGGATCCTGGTCGGCCCCCGGGATAACAGGCGCCAGAACGTTCTCCGCGAAATCGCGTGCTGTCGCCTGGATCTTTTTCTGTTCCGTGGACATGGTGAAGTCGATAGCCATTTCGATACCTTTGTGAGAAGGGTTGAGGAAACCACTGGCTTGGACATCCGCCTTCCGTGTGTCCAACTGGGTGGCCTTCCCACAAAGCAAAGCTTATGCCATTAATTAATGTCGAAAGCAGGCGTGCGACACCCTCATTGCGCACCCTTTTGGCAAGCAAAAGGGTGGTTGGCGTGCAGGGCAAGCTGTTCTGGTGCGGTTGCTCTGTGCTGACATCCGGACAGTAAGCCAGACATGTCCGGGAACGTGCCGAAACGGCGGAGGGATGCCTGGCGAGCGTCGCTCAGCGTCAACTGTGCTCGATCAGCATGACCGCGGTGGTGTGAGGCTCGAGCGCCTCGAACACGTGCCCTTCACTGGCCGAATAGCTTGCGTAGTCGCCCGGGAGAAGTTCGACCAGTTGCCCGACCGGCCCCAGTCGGGCACGCCCGCTGCAGATGACGATGTGTTCGACCGTACCCGGCGCATGCGGCGCGGATTCGCGGGGCGCACCAGGCTCGACCGCGAGGCGATAGAGATCACGTTGAACGCCGGCGGGGCAGACCGCCAGCAACGTGGCTGCGTAGTTCGACTGCTCCGCCCTCAGTGCCACACCTTCGTTTGCCCGGATCACCCGGACCTCGGAACGGGGCTGGGCAATGAGTTGGGTGACTTGCACGTTCAGTGCGGTCGCCAGCGCCCATAGCGTCTCCAGGCTCGGGTTCCCGACACCGGCCTCGAGTTGAGAGAGCGTCGACTTGGCGACGCCCGCACGTTTGGCCAGCTCCGACACAGACAGGCCAAGACGTTCGCGCTCGCGCCTCACAGCGACAGACAGGAGACCGATCGGCGAAGGAGTGGTTGTATGACGGGGCGACATCGTTCGGATTATCACCAAAACAAACACATGTTCTATTTGACGAACAACTCTTTTATGGGCAACATATCGACCAATTGTTCGGCATATCGAACGACGTTCTTTCTGGCCATCTGGCATCTCACCCCAGATGGCACCCCATCACAGGACCTATCTTGCACTCAAGAACCTCAGGAACATGGGAGATGACCATCGCCATGGTCATCGCCGGCACGGTCGGCTGGTTCGTGCTTCAAACGGGAATGCCCGCAATCTCCGTCGTCTTCTGGCGCTGTGCATTCGGCGCGGTCGCCATGCTGATGGCCTGCATCAGCGGGGGTCTGTTGCGCAGCCGTGCGATCACTGCGAAGCAGGCGGGCATGGCCGCCTTGGGCGGTTGCGCACTGACGGCCAGCTGGATCCTGCTATTTGCGGCTTACTCGCACGCCTCCATTGCAATCGCTACGGTGACCTACCACACCCAGCCGTTCATGCTGGTGGCGCTGGGCGCATTGTTCTTTGGGGAAAAGCTGACGGCGCCCAAAGCCGGATGGCTCGGCGTGGCTTTCGGCGGTGTCCTGCTTATCGTCATTGGAGGACATCAAGCCGGTGGGCACGCATCCAACGACCTGGCCGGCGTCGGACTGGCGCTGGCAGCCGCGTTCTTCTACGCGCTGGCCGCGGCCATGGCCAAGCGCCTGAAGGAAGTGCCGCCGCGCCTGATCGTCCTGATCCAGATGATCGTGGGCGCGCTGCTGCTGATGCCTTTCGCGGCTGGGCCGAGCGGCGAATCCCCATGGCGCGTCTGGGGGTTGCTGTTGGCCATCGGCTTCGTTCACACCGGCCTGATGTCCACCTTGCTGTACAGCGCAATCCAGAAGATATCGACCGCCATGGTCGGTGTCCTCTCGTTCATCTATCCAATCGTTGCGATCCTCGTCGATGCGTGGGCTTTCGGGCATCGACTGGGCCCCGTGCAGATCGGCGGCGCGGTGGCCACCCTTGCGGCGGTAGCGGGCATGAATTTTGGATGGCGGCTTCCCCTGCCTCGCAGGGGGTCGCAGTGAACAGGTCATGCGATCCGGCCTGAAGACGGTCGTTTGAAAAGGACCGCGGGCGACAATCCCCAGCCTATGAAAACTTACCAAGGTTCATGCCACTGCGGCGCGTGCCGCTTCGAGGTCGACATGGATCTCGACCACGTCCGGAGCTGCAATTGCTCCGTATGCAGACGCCGGGGCGCATTGATTCACCGGGTTCCCAAGTCGGCGCTTCGCCTGCATACGCCGCTGGAGAACCTGACCGTCTATCAATGGCACTCGCGGACCGCCAAGGATTATTTCTGCCCCAGGTGCGGGATCATGCCGTTTCGCATACCCAGCGCGCCCACCGCGCAAGAGAAGGCCGAGGGCAAGCACCCATTCGTCGGATGGGCCATCAACGCGCGCTGCCTCGAGGGCGTGGATCTGGCAGACGTGCCGGTCAAACTCGTGAACGGCGCGGATCTGTCTTGAGTACCAGGGGCTGACTAGTGTTCTGTGCTGGCTGGGTATCCGACCTGATCGTCCTGCCGCCTGACGAAGATCACTGTGCTGGTCGACTCCAAATGGGATGGCCCTGGCCCACTCATGCCCACGTCGTGTTGAAAAGGAAGAACGCCGCGACCGCCCAGACCAGCAGGGCGATGTGGGTCAACTGCAGCCCTTCCTGCCGAATCCAGTAGGCGAACCATAAGCCGCCAAGATGCATGGCAAAGAGGAAGGCGGTGAAGGCGCTCAGGGCAACATTCAGCCAGGGCCGGGCCGCGTCCAGGTCTCCCCCGACCAGCAGTTGCCAGCAGCCCGTCCAGCACGCGACCGCGGCCACCGCCTGCAACGCCAGCACCACCCACAGCGCCATGCGATGAAAAGCATGCGAGCCGATCGCCCGCGAAAGCAGCGGCGTGTCGATGTTCGGCGGCTGCTTGAGCGGCGCCATGGACATCGTTGCACCCACGGCCGCCGTCGACCCGCTAAAGGCTCGGCAATTGTTGATCACGCTGATGGTCAGCCAGACGGCCAGGCCGACGGCGTGAATGGCCATGAACAGCCAAAGGGAGTGATGCAAGCTCATGGTTGAAGTCCTTGTCGACGGGTGATTCGGCGCGCCAGCAACGCGGCGGCTGCGGGTGCCAGCGCAAAGGTGGCGAACAACCATGCGGCGGCAGACTGGGCGCCGGCCTCGCCTCCCGGATGGGTGAGACCCGCCGCATTCGCCAGAAGGCCTGCCAGCGCCGCGCCGATGGCCATGCCATAGAGCTGCACCGTGGTGATGGCCGCCGATGCCGTGTCGGTTTCGTTGGGCGGCGCCAATGTCAGCACGCGTGTGACCAGATGCGGCCATCCGATACCCACGCCAGCGCCGACGCAGGCCAGCGCGACGCCGCAAAGCGCAGTGAATGCGCTCGCCGACAGTCCGGCGCCCGAAGGCATGAGCGCCGCCAGGGCGAGCAGGCCTGCCGTGCACAGCATCGGCCCTGCATGCAGCAGGCGCTCGGCCCGGCCCGCCGTGCATCCCGAGGAAAGCAACGAGCCCGCGCTCCAGCCGGCCGCCATGGCCGCAGTGAGGTAACCCGCAGCCAGCGGCGTATGGCCGTGCAGCACCTGCAGAAAGTACGGAACGAAGATCTCGGTGGTGGTGCCGACCAGCAGCAAGGCGATGCTCGCATAGACCGCACCCAGAGGCGATTGCAGGCGCGTGGCGCCCGACGGGAGCAGTCGCACAGGCACGCGGCGATCCCATGCAATGGCCACCGCGCCCAGCGCCAACCCCGCCGCAACACCAGCGCCCTGCACTGTCAGCACCGATGACAGGCCGCCGGCCGCCACCGCCAGCACGGAGGCCATCAGCAACGCGACCTGCACCAGCGGGATGCCTGCGTGCCGATGGCCGGCCGGATCCCGACCGCTGGCCGGGCGCAATTTCATGGCCACCACCAGCGCCTGCGCGAGCGACACTGGCAGCAGCGTCCAGAAGGCCCATCGCCAATGTCCGGCCTGCGCAAACAGACCGCCCACCGCCGGTCCGCACAGGGTCGCGACGCCCCACATGCCCGAGACCAGTGCCACGGCGCGCGGCCACAGGGCGGGCGCGAAGACGATCCGTATCAGCGCATAGCTCAGGGCGGCCAACGTGCCGCCACCCAACCCCTGCACACTGCGCCCGACCAGCATCCATGGCATCGACGGCGCGCCTGCACAGACGGCCGAACCCAGCGCGAAGACCGCCAGAGCGGCCAAGCAGGCATTGCGGGGACCCGCCACCGCAAGCACCCGAACCGACAGCACCGCCCCCAGGATGGAGGCCACCACGAAGAGCGTGGTGTTCCAGGCATACCAGTCCAGGCCGCCGATGTCCTGGACTACCGACGGCAGGACCGTGGTGACGATGTGCACGTTGACTGCGTGCAGCGCCACGCTCCCCGTAAGGGCCAGGGCAAGCCAGCCATTGCGGCCCTTGAACAGGTCGATCCAGGGGGCGGCAACAGGTGGATGGGGATGAGGATGGGTGCTCATGGCATTTGCAGGCAGGAATGTGACAGGCTTAAAATCAAAGCAATCACTTGGATAATAGGTTGGTCCGATGAATTACACAAGCAATAACTTGGATAAATTAGCAGATGCCCCCACGGCCGACCGCATCCTGTTCTTCATCAAGACCAAGGGCCCTGCGTCGACGGCCGTGCTGGCAAAGGCGCTGGAAATGACCCCCGAAGCAGCCCGCCAACAGGTGCACAAGCTGTTGACGTCGGGGTTGATCGCGGGTCGGCAGGAGACGCTGCCGGGCGTCGGGCGCCCGCGCCAGAACTGGGTGCTGACCGAGGCCGGCAACGGCCGCTTCCCGGACACACATGCACAGCTGACCGTGCAAATGATCGGGTCGGTACGCAAGCTCTTCGGCGAAGAAGGTATGGATCGACTGATCGCACAACGCGGGGCGGATGCGCAGGCGATCTATCTCCAGGTCTGCCAGGGCCCGACCCTGCAGAAGCGGCTCGAGCAACTCGCCGCCGTGCGCACCGAAGAGGGCTACATGGCCCGGGTCGAGCGTGACACCCAGGACTGGCTACTGATCGAGGATCACTGCCCGATCTGCATCGCCGCGCGAACCTGCCAGGGCTTCTGCCGCTCCGAACTGCAGCTGTTCCAAGAGGTTCTCGGCGCGAATGCCTCTGTCAGCCGTGAACAGCATCTGTTGGCGGGTGCCGCCCGGTGCGTGTACCGCGTCGTCGAGCACGCATAAACGAAGCTTAGGTGTTGATCGCCATGCAAATGCGAAGACCGACCTACGGGGAGGCCGTGGATCGAGCCTTCAGGCAGGGCTCGTCGGCGAAGGCTGCAGTGCCGCGTCGTGTGCGCGTTTCAGGAGACGCCGCCGGATCCACCCGCTCGCCGGCCTGATCAGCAGCCAGTAAGGGCGAAAGCTGCGGCGGGTCGCATCGTCGCCGCACCAGACGCGCGTGCGTGTCGTCAATCGCGTGCCAGACCCCTCGGCCTCCACCGTGAAGTTCATCACCAGCTTGGCGATGCCCGACGACTCCAGGGCGGCGAAGGCTGGCGCGTCGGCCACCGGGACGAGCCCGTAATCGGACTGCCAGAAGCGACCAGCCAAGCCGTAGGCGATTTCGTGGTTGCCATCTCGCCCCAGGAAGGTGAAGTTGTCGAGTCCGAACGACGGGCGATGCTGCAGGTTGGACGCAAAGCCCAGACGACCTGCGAGCCGATTGGGCATCTCGCGCAGCGCAATCAGGCCGCGAGCGACCGGGTCGTCCACCACATCAGGCCGACCGACGACGTCGAGTACGCGTGCTGATGAGGCCGGAATGTAGCGACTGTGCGCTTCTGCGAACTGGTAATGCGGCAGGTAGCGGTCGATCAGTTCCATAGAACCGATTCTAAAAATCAACTGCCGTAAAACGGTTCAGGCCGTATGCGCGACTTAGACGTTCGGTTTGTGCGGCAATATGACCATTGCGAAGAAGCTGGTCCTACCGATGCACCAGCGCCAGCTTCACCCCGAGCCCCACGAAAGCGGCCGCGAAGCCCCGCCGCATCCACTTGAGCACACCTGGGCGCGAAAGGACGCGGTCGCGAACACTCGCCGCGAAGACCCCGTAGGCCACGAAGACCGCGAACGTCATCGCCATGAAGACCAGTGAGAGTTCCAGCATGAGAAGCGTGGGCCGTGCCTCGCCGCGATCGACAAACTGCGGCAGGAAGGCAAAGAAGAAGATCGACAGTTTGGGATTGAGCAGGTTCACCAGGATCGCCCGATGGATCACCTCCCCGTCGGAACGGTCGGCGCCGTCGGGCTCGATTTTCAAGGGGCCATCCACCTTGAGCGTCATCCATGCCATGTACACCAGATAGGCGACGCCGGCGTACTTGATCGCTTCGAAAGCGAGGGCACTGGCATGCAGGAGCGCAGCCAGACCGGTGATCGCCGCGAGCATGTGGGGCACGATGCCCAGCGTGCAGCCCAGGGCTGCGACGACCGATGCGCGTGCGCCACGCGACAGGCCTGCGGCCAACGTCACGAGTGCGCCCGTCCCGGGTGAAGCGACGACGATCAGCGACGTGATCAGGAACTCGATGTTCATGGCACCTGCACCTCTGTGAGAGTTGCGCAAGGCCAGAGCACTGAGATCGTCGTTCGGAGTGTCGCGATCAGCCGAGCGACATCTGTGGCCGCCGTGTCGTGCATGGCCTCCGCCACGATGAGCGCATGGGTGGTCCTGTCCATCACTGCCGAATGGCCGCTCTGGCGGTTCGCCCACCGCCGCGCGTGGGCGCGGTCGCTCTCGTCGGCGAAGATGATCTCGCCCACCTCCGGATGCTCGATGTCGCCCGCGAACGTCTCGTAGATCTCCGTGCCAATGGCGGGCCGCACCTGGAGGTTTCCGTCGATCCTGTCGAGGTCGATGGCCGCGATCGGGATGGCGAAGGCGGCCGACGCGGCATTGCAAAGGTCCACCAGAGGATGAACCGAAGGCAAGTCGCCTTCCTTGCGAAGCCGGCGAAGCAGCGCTTCGGAGGCGCAGCGGTACTGGGTCGGCTTCAGCCCCATCTTCCCGAAAGCGCGCCGCCAAGCCTGGATCTCCGGCAGGTCGCTCTCCGCAGTGAGTGCGATGCGCTGCTTGGCGAGCGCGATGAAGCGGGCCACGGGGTCTGCCGCCGGGGCGGCGGGCGTCACACCTTCCAGGCGAAGCACGCGTGAGGCAAGTTCAGGGAAGTCGCGGTGAATGCAGGGTGCGTAGGAGAACAGCAAGATCAGGCCTCGGGTGAAAGGGAGAGATTCAGCCCCGATCCTGGCCTGCGGCCGCCTGGCCGTCTTGAATGAAATTGCAGGTGCGTTTGGCTCAGCCGACTGCCTTGGCATAGGTGCCCGGCGCGATGCCGAAGCTGCGCACGAACAGCCGCGTCATGTGGCTCTGATCGGAAAAGCCGCTGTCGGCGGCCGCGTCGGCGAGCCGCGCACCGCGACCGATCAGTTGGCGTGCGCGGTGGATGCGCCGCTGCATGAGGTAGGCGTGGGGCGTCAGGCCGGTTGCTCGCGCGAAGGCGCGCAGGAACTGGTAGCGGCTGAGCCCGGCTTCGTGTGCCAGGGCGGTGAGGCTCAACGCTGCAACCGGGTCGTCGTCGATCAAGGCGCGTGCCGATGCGATTCCGGCTGGCACCGACCGTCCCTCGCCGGCCTTGGTCTGCAGCAAGCCGCCCAGGAAGAGCAACAGCGTCTCGTCCGCCTTAAGTCCATCGTGGACTGCATCGCCAGCAGTCATCGCCTGGAAGAGCTTCCTGAAACCGTCTGCCATGCGTCTGTCGCTGACCGCGGGCTGGGTGAACTCGACAGCGGTTGCCGTCCACCCTTCGGCGATGTCGGCGGTCAGCTCGGCAACGAGTTCGGGGTTCAGGTAGAGCATCCGCCACGACCGACCGCCATCACCGATCGGCGCACCGTCGTGCACCTCGCCGGGATTGACGGTGATGATGTCGCCCGCACTTGCCTCGACGACACCCCGGCCGCTCGCCGACTTCTGCGCGCCGCGCTCGATCAGGCCGACGCCGAACTGATCGTGGGTGTGACGGCCGAAGACGAGCGTCGTGTCCGCTGTAACAGCTTCGACGCCGCTCCTGCGGCAGCGCAACAACCTGATTCGCTTGTTCTCCATTCTGTTCAGGCCTCCATGACTTGGCTGCAGACATCTCAAATGGCAGACCTGACGAAGCTCTCCCCTCTCCGCCCCAGTGAGTTGTGCAGATCGCTCCCGATAGTCACCATGATGACCTGTGTACAGAGAGCAACTGGAGCCATCAATGCGCCCCCGCATGGAACAAGCCACCGAAAGCAGTGCTCGCAAGTCCGGGGTGACCTCGACGAGCAGACGGCTCTTGAACGTACGGCGCGGCTTTCGGCTTGAGGTTGCGTAGCGCAGTGTCGGTCAGCATCGAGGATTTACCTCCTGGTGATGACGGTTTTTACCGTCAGGGGCCAGGAGACCTGAAGATGCCTGGGAACCCGCATGAAACCTAGCTTTTCAGCGAGCTTTTTACCGTCCAGACCGAGAAAGACTGGATAGTAAGCAAGCGGGTCTGAATCCGGGCTCGGTTCTTACCGTCAGCTTTACCGCCAAACCGTTTCGCTGGTCGGCGATAGCCACCGATAGCCTTCGAGACGTAAATCCTTTTGAATCAACGACTTACGAAGACTTTCGATTGCTGGCGATAGTCCCCGAAGGACCCGGTTTCACTCCCACTCGATCGTCGCCGGCGGCTTGCTGCTCACGTCATAGGTCACGCGGTTGATCCCGCGCACCTCGTTGATGATGCGCCCCGACACCTTCTTGAGCAGCGCATAGGGCAGCTCTGCCCAGTCCGCAGTCATGAAGTCGCTGGTTTGCACCGCGCGCAGTGCCACCACGTAGTCGTAAGTACGGCCGTCGCCCATCACGCCGACGCTCTTGACCGGCAAGAACACGGTGAAAGCCTGGCTGGTCAGGTCGTACCAGCTCTTGCCGGTGGCCGGGTCGATGAAGTTACGCAGTTCCTGGATGAAGATGTCGTCCGCGCGGCGCAGCAGGTCGGCGTATTCCTTCTTGACCTCGCCGAGGATCCGCACACCCAGGCCCGGACCAGGGAACGGGTGGCGGTAGACCATTTCGGGGGGCAAGCCCAGCGCCACGCCGAGTTCACGGACTTCGTCCTTGAACAGGTCGCGCAATGGCTCGAGCAGCTTCAGGCCGAGTTGCTCCGGCAGGCCGCCCACGTTGTGGTGGCTCTTGATGGTGACTGCCTTTTTGCTCTTGGCGCCGCCCGACTCGATCACGTCAGGGTAGATGGTGCCCTGCGCCAGGAAGGTCGCACCTTTGTGTCCCCCGTCACCGGCCTTCAGCTTGGCCGCCTCCTGCTTGAACACGGTGACGAACTCGCCGCCGATGATCTTGCGCTTGGCTTCGGGATCGCTCACGCCGGCGAGCTTGCCGAGGAACAGCTCGCTCGCGTCGACGCGAATCACCTTCGCCTTGAGCTTGCCCTCGAACATCTCCATGACAAGGTCACCCTCGTTCAGGCGCAGCAGGCCATGGTCGACGAAGACGCAGGTGAGTTGGTCGCCGATGGCGCGGTGGATCAGCGCCGCGGCCACCGACGAGTCGACACCGCCGGAGAGGCCGAGAATCACCTCCTCATCGCCCACCTGCTCGCGAATCAGCGCCACGGCCTCGGCGATGTGGTCACGCATCACCCAGTCGGGCTTGGCCGCGCAGATGTCGAGCACGAAGCGGCGCAGGATGGCATCGCCCTGCTTGGTATGGGTCACTTCGGGATGGAACTGCACCGCATAGAACTTGCGGGCCTCGTCAGCCATGCCGGCGATCGGGCAACTGTCGGTCGTTGCCATCAGCTTGAAGCCGGGCGGCAGCTCGGTGACCTTGTCGCCGTGGCTCATCCAGACGTCGAGCATGCCGTGACCTTCGGGCGTGGTGAAGTCGGCAATGTCCTTGAGCAGCGCGGTGTGGCCGCGTGCACGTACGGCAGCGGCCCCGAATTCGCGCTTGTGCCCGCTTTCAACCTTGCCGCCCAACTGATGCGCCATGGTCTGCATGCCGTAGCAGATGCCCAGCACCGGTACGCCCAGATCGAACACGGCCTGCGGCGCCTTGTCGGTCGTGTCTTCGTAAACGCTCGCATGGCTGCCTGAAAGGATCACGCCCTTGAGGCTGCCGTCGGCAGCATAGGCACGCACCCATTCGTCGCTCACGTCGCAAGGGTGCACTTCGCTCAGCACGTGCGCGTCGCGCACGCGGCGTGCGATCAGTTGAGTGACTTGCGAGCCGAAGTCGAGGATGAGGATCTTGTCGTGTTGCATGGCGTGGACTCAGAGCGTTGTGATGTCGAACAGCTTCACGCCGCAGGCGGGCGCAGCCAGGATGAGTTGCTCGTCGAAGGTCGCGAGCGGAAGATGGAGAGAGCGCGCGAGCCACAGGTAGCCCGCATCGTAGAGCGAGACACCGGCATCGATGGCCACGGCGAGCACCGCTTTGTGTTGCGCCGGCGCGAGCTCATGCAGTTCCACGCGATGCCGCACGGCATCGAGCACGCTCCACAATCCTTCGACGGCATCGTTGGGAATTCTGCCGTGGCGTACGCCGTTGGCCAGGATGTTGCCGCATTCCCATTGCCAGGCGTTGGGCGCCTGCGGCTCGACCTCGTCGCGCCGTATGGCGGCGTACAGCCTGCGGGTCGCGTCGCTGGCCCGATCGGGCAACAGCCAGGCGGCGACCACAGAAGCATCGATGACGAAAGCGCTCATGCCTGGCGCCCTTCGTCGCGCAGGGACTGCGCCGTGGGTCCGGGCCCGATGGTGGCGTGCAGCGCCGCAATCTGCGCGAGTTCGCGGGCGATCTGCTCGTCGGTGATCACCGGTTTGCGCCGAACCGGCAACATGCGCACCACCTCTTTGCCGTGGCGCGTGATGCGCACTTCCTCGCCTTTTTCGACCAAGTCGATCAATGCCGAGAAGTTGTTCTTGGCTTCAGCGATACCGATGGATTGCATTGGGGCCAGAAAAATTGAATCTGGCCACAATCTTATAATAATCTGGCCCGACTTTCAAGATCGGGCCAGATTTCACTCACTCAGCGCGGTAGTTTGGCGCTTCCTTCGTGATCTGCACGTCATGCACGTGGCTTTCACGAATACCTGCGGTGGTGATTTCCACAAACTCGGCCTTGTTCTGCATGTCGGCGATGGTCGCGCAACCGCAGTAGCCCATGCTGGCACGAACACCACCAGCCATCTGGTAGACGATCGAGACGATCGATCCCTTGTAGGGCACGCGACCTTCGATGCCCTCGGGCACCAACTTGTCGGTGTTCGGGTTGCCGGTGCTCGATTCCTGGAAATAGCGGTCCGCGCTGCCTTGCTGCATCGCACCGATCGAGCCCATGCCGCGGTAGCTCTTGTAGCTGCGACCCTGGTACAGCACGATTTCGCCCGGCGCCTCTTCGGTGCCAGCGAACATGCTGCCCATCATCACGGTGCTGGCGCCTGCAGCGATCGCCTTGGCGATGTCGCCCGAGTAGCGCACGCCGCCATCGGAGATCAGCGGCACGCCGGTGCCCTGCAGTGCCGTCGCCACGCTGTCGACCGCCATGATCTGCGGAACGCCCACGCCAGCCACGATGCGGGTGGTGCAGATCGAGCCCGGACCGATGCCGACCTTGACCGCATCCGCTCCCACGTCGGCCAGCGCGCGCGCCGCGTCGCCAGTGGCAATGTTGCCGCCGATCACGTCGATCTGCGGATAGTTGCGCTTGACCCAGCGCACGCGCTCGATCACGCCGGCGCTGTGCCCGTGCGCCGTGTCGACCACGATGGCGTCGACGCCGGCCTTCACGAGCGCCTCGACGCGCTCCTCGGTGCCGTCACCCACACCGACCGCCGCGCCCACGCGCAGCCGACCGCTCGGGTCGCGCGCTGCGTTCGGGAAGCTGGTCTGCTTGGTGATGTCCTTGACGGTAATCAGACCCTTGAGTTCCCAGTCGCTGTTGATGACGAGCAGGCGTTCGAGCTTGTACTTGTTGAGCAGCGCCTTGGCCTCGGCCAGCGTGGTGCCGTCGGGCACGGTGATGAGCTTGTCGCGGCCCGTCATGATCTCGCTGACCGGCACGTCGTAGCGGGTCTCGAAACGCAGGTCGCGTCCCGTGACGATGCCCACGACCTTGCCCGCGTCGATGACAGGGAAACCAGAGATGCCCAATTGATCGGACAGCGCCATGACCTGACGCACCGAGTGCGATGGCGTGATCACCACCGGATCGCGCAGCACGCCCGACTCATAACGCTTGACGCGGGCGACTTCGGCCGCCTGCTGCTGCGCAGTGAGGTTCTTGTGGACGATGCCCATGCCACCCTCCTGGGCTATGGCGATGGCGAGTCGGGCTTCGGTCACCGTGTCCATCGCCGCCGAAACCAGAGGCAGGTTCAGCGTGATGTTGCGGGAAAGCTTGGTGGAGAGGGAGGTGTCCTTGGGCAGGACCTGGGAGAACGCTGGCACCAGCAACACATCGTCGAAGGTGAGCGCTTTGCCGAGAAGGCGCATGGGGAAAGCTCCAAAAGAAGGATTGTAACGAGGGCACGGTACTTACCCGCAGCCCCATGCAAAATCGTCCTTGTCCTCCCCCTCCGGCATCGTGGCCTTCTGCCACAGGCAGCAAGGATCAGTACCCCGCCTTGCCACCTTCGCGCCGATGCTTGAACAGCCCGGTGGCTCCCGCACCCTGGCGCTGGAAGCGCTCGCGCCGCGCGACCTTCGGGTCGACCGTGAGCGCACGGCACAGTTCGACGCGGTCGAGGTGCGCGAGCGGGCCGTCCCAGGCTGCCGCCTTGCCCCACACGCCCGGCGTCATCGCACGCCAGTCCAGCAACGGGAACTGCCGCGTAAGCGTGCTTGCACGAACGGCATCGCCGACCGTGGCACCCTTGGGCAGCAGCACCGTTTGCTCAAAGACTTGGCGCGGCGCAGGCGCGTAAGCCAGCGTGACCTCGATCATCACGCCTTGCCGTAGACCTGCTCGGCGCGCTTGACGAAAGCCTCTACCAGGCTGGAAGCGATCTTGTCGAACACCGGGCCAATCAGCGCCTGCAAGGCGAAGTTGCTGAAGCCGTAACTCAGGTCAAGCTCGACGCGGCAGGCGCGCTCGCCCTCTTCGCCGACCGGGTTGAACTTCCAGGTGCCATCGAGATTGGAGAAGGGTCCGTTCACCAGCTTGAGCTGGACCGAGCGCCCCTGCACGTGGGTGTTCCGGGTGGTGAAACTCTGGCGGATGCCACCGAACGACAGCCCGATTTCGGCCGTCATGCCCGCATCGTTCGCTTCGATGACACGCGATTTGTCGCACCACGGCAAAAACTCCGGGTAACGGGCGACGTCGGTGACCAGCGCGTACATTTCTTCGGCGCTGTACCAGATGAGGACGGACTTGTGAACAGTTTTCATAGAATCGGCACAGCGTGCGCGAACGATTGTATTGAAGCCATGCAGCACCACCTGATTCCATGGCCACCAAAAAACAAGACACTTCCTCCTCCAATACCCGGATCGCCGACAACAAGAAGGCGGCCTACAACTATTTCTTCGAAGAACGCTTCGAAGCCGGCCTCGTGCTCGAAGGCTGGGAAGTCAAGTCGCTGCGCGAAGGCAAGGTCCAGCTGACCGACGGCTACGTGGTGATCCGCGATGGCGAAATGTTCATCGTCGGCCTTCAGATCAACCCGTTGCGCAGTGCCTCGACCCACACCACGCCCGATTCGATCCGCACCAAGAAGCTGTTGCTGCACAAGGAGCAAATCCGCCGCCTCACCGGCAAGATCGAGCAGAAGGGCTACACCCTGGTGCCCATCAACCTGCACTGGAAGGCCGGCAAGGTCAAGTGCGAGGTGGCGTTGGCCAAGGGCAAGGCCGAGCACGACAAGCGCGACGTGATCAAGGACCGCGAGGGCAAGCGCGAAGTCGAGCGCGCCATGAAGAGCCGCACGCGCTGAGGCTGCTGCATGCCCTTGGCACTGCCGAATCAGACATGCGCTTCGAAGCAATTGGCACCATGTCGCGACGCTGGCCTACCACCAGAATGCCAGGCGACGCCTAAACTGTCGTGCGCACTCACTCGCACCGATTTTTAACCGAAGGAGAAAACTTCATGAAACTGCTCAGCGCATCGATCCTCGCAGCCGCCCTGCTCGCCGGTTGCGGCGGCATGCAAACCGCAGCCGCGCCCGACACGCCGACCCGCACGGTCGACGGCGTGCTGATCGGCCCGAACGGCATGACGCTCTATACGTTTGCACGCGACACCCCCAATGCCGGCAAGTCGGTGTGCAACGCACAGTGCGCCACCAACTGGCCTGCGCTGCTGGCACCCGAGGCTGCCAAGCCGATGGGCGGCTACACCGTCGTCGTGCGTGACGATGGCAAGAAGCAATGGGCCTACAACGGCTGGCCGCTCTACTACTGGGCCAAGGACACGAAGCCCGGTGACAAGACCGGTGACGGCTTTGCCAACGGCGCCTGGAAGCTCGCACGGCCCTGAGCCAACGGAGCCAAGCCGTGGTCTGACGCGCACGCCCCAGACCACGTCGCCCCATGAAAAAAACCGGCTATTACGCCGGTTTTTTTCATGGGCATCTGAGACGGGCCTTCAGGCCACAGGAGGCGTCATCGCCGGCAGTCGACGCCGCTCGCGCAACCCCAGCGCTTCGTTGACCAGCAAGGCACCAATCACCAGCGCCCCGCCTGCGAGCACAGAGGGCGCAGGCACCTCGTCTGCGCCCAGCCAGGCGAGTGCAATGCCGAAAATCACCTCCAGCAGGGCGAGCAACGCAACCTCGGGGGCCTTCAGCACGCGCGCGCACATCACCGCCAGGATGCAGGGAATCGCCAACTGGAAGATACCCAGGCCGGCCAGCAAGGACAGATCGTGCGCATTCGCCTGAAAAGGCCAGGCCAGCGGGAGCGTGTACAGCGTGGAGAGCACGGCACCCATCAGCACGGCAGGAATCAGGTCGACTTCATGACCGCGGGCCTGGGCCTGCTGTGTGACCGTCCAGTTGAAAGCGACGGCCACGGGCACGCACAGGGCGACCCACGTGCCGGCCATCGACCCCTGTCCAAACTGCCGTCCGTACATCCAGGCAATGCCGGCACCGGCCACCGCGATGGCGCCCCATGTGCGAGCGGGCAGACGATGCCCGATGACGACGCGCGCCACCAGTGCGGTGAACAGCGGGCCGACCGCCATCGTCACCAGCACGTTGGCCGTGGACGTCATGGTGAGCGCCACCATGAAGGCGGTGAACATCACGCTCCAGCAAAGGCCGGAAATCCACAAGGCAGCGCCGCCCTGGCGCATCCGGAGGAACACCCCCCGGCCCTGCCATGCCGGCAGGATGACCAACAGGGCCCCCACGGTGAACAGGCTGCGCCAGAACGTCACCTCGAAGCTGCGCGCGGCCTCGAGCTGGCGTGTGACCACGCCCGCTGTCGCCCACATCAGGGTGACGAGGACCATGAGCGCCACAGCGCGACCATGTTTCATGACACGACGTATGCGCTGCGGGCGGGTGTGGCGTCAGCTCAGCGGCTGGCGCGCTTGCGGTCGCTTTCCTTCAAGTGGCGCTTGCGCAGGCGCACGCTCTTGGGCGTGATTTCGACCAGTTCGTCGTCCTCGATGAATTCCACACCGTATTCCAGCGTGAGATCGATCGGCGGCGTGATCTTGATCGCATCTTCCTTGCCGGACACGCGGAAGTTGGTCAGCTGCTTGGTGCGCGTGGCGTTCACCACCAGGTCGTTGTCGCGGCTGTGGATGCCGACGATCATGCCTTCGTACACCGGGTCGTTGGCGCGCACGAACATGCGGCCGCGGTCGTCGAGCTTGCCCAGGGCGTAGGTGAAGATTTCACCGTCGTCCATCGAGATCAGCACGCCTTGCTTGCGGCCACCGATGTCGCCCTTGTGTGGCTCGTAGCTGTCGAAGATGTTCGAGATCAGGCCCGAACCGCGCGTCAGGTTCAGGAATTCGTTCGTGAAGCCGATCAAGCCGCGCGCTGGAATGCGGTATTCCAGGCGCACACGGCCACGGCCGTCCGGCTCCATGTTGACCAGATCGCCCTTGCGTTCGCCCAGCGCCTGCATCACGCCGCCCTGGTGCTGTTCTTCGATGTCGGCAGTCACCAGTTCGATGGGTTCGTACTTCTCGCCGTCCACGTCCTTCATCACCACACGCGGCTTGCTCACGGCCATCTCGAAGCCTTCGCGACGCATGTTCTCCAGCAGGATGGTCAGGTGCAGTTCACCACGGCCCATGACCTCGAAGATGCCTTCTTCGTCGGTTTCCTTCACGCGGAGTGCCACGTTGTGCTGCAGTTCCTTCTGCAGGCGGTCCCAGATCTGGCGGCTGGTGACGAACTTGCCTTCGCGGCCTGCCAGCGGGCTGGTATTCACGCAGAAGTTCATGGTCAGCGTCGGTTCGTCGACCTTGAGCATCGGCAGCGGCGCAGGGCTGGACGGATCGGTCACGGTGACGCCGATGTTCAGGTCGGCGATGCCGTTGATCAGTACGATCTCGCCCGGACCGGCTTCCGGGGTCTGGACACGGTCCAGACCCTGGAAGGTCAGCACCTGGTTGACACGGCCCTTGATGGCCTTGCCGTCCGGACCTTCCATGACCACGACGTCCATCATCGGCTTGATCGTGCCCTGGCTGATGCGGCCCACGCCGATGCGACCCACGAAAGTCGAAAAGTCGAGCGCGGAGATTTGCAGTTGCAGCGGCGCAGCCGGGTCACCCTTCTGGGGCGGCACGTGCTTGAGCACGGTGTTGAACAGGGCCGACATGTCGGGGCCCCACTGCTCGCCCGGTGCGCCTTCTTCCAGCGACGACCAGCCGTTGATACCCGATGCATAGACGACAGGGAAATCGAGCTGCTCATCGGAAGCGCCAAGCTTGTCGAACAGGTCAAAGGCGGCATTGACCACGAAGTCCGGGCGCGCACCCGGTTTGTCGACCTTGTTCACGACCAGAATCGGCTTGAGGCCCAGCGCCAGTGCCTTCTTGGTCACGAAACGCGTCTGGGGCATCGGGCCTTCTTGCGCGTCGATCAGCAGCACCACGCCGTCGACCATCGACAGTGCGCGTTCCACTTCGCCGCCGAAGTCCGCGTGGCCGGGGGTGTCGACGATGTTGATGTGCGTGCCTTCCCAGGTCACGGCGCAGTTCTTGGCCAGGATGGTGATGCCGCGTTCCTTTTCGATCGCGTTGTTGTCCATCACCGTGTCGACGACCTTTTCATGGTCGGCGAACGTGCCGGACTGGCGCAGAAGCTGGTCAACCATCGTGGTCTTGCCATGGTCCACGTGGGCAATGATGGCGATATTGCGGATTTGCTTGGTACTCATGGTGTCGTTTCGCAGGTAGGTGCGTTCTGAGGTGCGTTCAAAAGGATTTGCTGGATTTCGATGGGGTTCAGCAAGCGCCCCGGGATCAATTCGTTGGCCGTCACGTGCGCGGTGCCCAGGAAGGCGACCGGCGCGCTGCCGAACACGGCCACTTCGTCGGCATCGGCCCAGTCGCCGCGCCGGCGCAGGCCGGAGAGAAAACGTGCCGCATCTTCCGTGCCCAGCATGACGCGACCGTGGCCGGCCACCAGGGCTTCGGGCGGCAGCAGTTGGGCCAGGCGCACGTCCTCGCCCATCGCCTCCAGCGCAGCCAGCGTCACGCACTGCGCTTGGCCGAAATCGCCGGTTGCAATGCGCCGCAGCGAGCGCAGATGGGCGCCACAACCGAGCGCTTCGCCGATGTCTTCGCCGAGCGTTCGGATGTAGGTGCCCTTGCTCACGCGAGCGACGATGCGGATCAGTTCGGGCTCGATCGCCGTCACCGACAATTCATGGATCACGACATCGCGCGGCGCGCGCTCGATCTCGATGCCTTCACGGGCATATTCGTAGAGCGCCTTGCCGTCTTTCTTGAGGGCGCTGTGCATGGGAGGCACCTGACGCAACGGGCCCGTGAACTGCGCCTGAACGCGTGCCAGATCATCGACCGAGACCTGCACCGGGCGCTCGGCGATCACATCGCCTTCGGCATCCCCGGTGGACGTCTTCACGCCCAGACGCGCCGTCGCTTCATAGGTTTTGTCCGCATCGAGGTGCAGTTGGCTGAACTTGGTGGCTGCACCGAAGCACAACGGCAACACGCCGGTCGCCAGCGGATCGAGCGTCCCGGTGTGACCCGCTTTTTCAGCGCGCAGCAACCACTTGGCTTTCTGCAACGCCTGGTTGCTGGAAAGGCCGAGTGGTTTGTCGAGCAACAACACCCCATGCACGGGGCGCCGCTGCACCCGTGTGCGTGGCGCGTTCACCGTCATTCGTCTTTCGAACGGGAGGCGACGGCCTGGGCAATCAGCGCATTCATGTCGGCCGCACGCTCGGTGGTGCGATCGAACAGGAAGTGCAGCGTCGGTACGGTGTGGATCTGCAGGCGCTTGAACAGGCCGTTGCGCAGGAAGCCTGCGGCCTGGTTCAGCGCCTCGGTGGTGACGACCGGATCGCCCACGAGCAGGCTGAAGTAGATCTTCGCGTGCGCGTAGTCGGGCGTGACCTCGACCGCCTGGATCGTGACCATGCCCACGCGCGGATCCTTCAACTCGCGCGCGATCAACTCCGTCAGATCGCGCTGGATCTGATCGGCAACCTTGAACGCGCGGTTAGGGGCGGCAGCTTTTCTTTTAGGCATGTGAGGAGCGAGGACTCGTCATCGTCTCAGACTTCATCGCGTTCGTGAACCCTTCGCGAAACACCGCGGAACCGGGTTTGCCGGGCCGCAGGTGTTGCCCCTGCAAGGGGGTGGGCGTTGCGACACGAAGTGCGCGAAGACTGGGGGTGATCAAAGTGTCCGGGCGATTTCCTTGATCTCGAAGAATTCGAGCTGATCGCCTTCTTTGATGTCGTTGTAGTTCTTGAGCTTGATACCGCACTCGAAGCCTTCGCGCACTTCGCGGACATCGTCCTTCATGCGCTTGATCGAGTCGACTTCGCCCGTGTAGACCACGACGTTGTCGCGCAGCAGGCGGAAATGCGCGCTGCGGTTGACCGAACCCGACGTGACGTACGAACCTGCAACGGTACCGATCTTGGAGGCGACGAACACCGTGCGAATCTCGGCCGTACCGATGATTTCTTCACGACGCTCGGGCGCCAGCATGCCGGACATCGCCACCTTCACTTCATCGACGGCGTCGTAGATGATGCTGTAGTAGTTCAGCTGGATGCCATTGCCTTCGGCCAGCTTGCGCGCACCAGCGTCGGCGCGCACGTTGAAGCCGATGACCACCGCCTTGGAAGCGATCGCGAGGTTGATGTCGCTTTCGCTGATGCCGCCGACGGCCGCGTAGACGATCTGCACCTTGACCTCGTCGGTCGCCAGCTTGAGCAGCGACTGGGCCAGCGCCTCCTGCGAACCCTGCACATCGGCCTTGATGATGATGCGCAGCGTCTGCACTTCGCCCGCCGACAGGTCGGTGAACATGTTCTGCAGATTGGCTGCCTGTTGCTTGGCCAGCTTCGTGTTGCGGAACTTGCCTGCACGGTAGGTCGCGATTTCGCGGGCACGGCGCTCGTCGGCCATGACCATGAACTCGTCGCCTGCCTGCGGCACTTCGGTCAAGCCCTGGATTTCCACCGGAATCGACGGACCTGCCGACTTGATGGTCTTGCCATCTTCGTCGAGCATTGCACGCACGCGGCCGTAGGTCGAACCTGCCAGCACCACGTCACCGGTCTTGAGCGTACCGGACTGAACCAGCACGGTGGCAACCGGACCGCGGCCCTTGTCGAGCTGTGCTTCGATGACCAGACCCTTGGCGGCGGCATCCACCGGTGCCTTGAGTTCCAGCACTTCGGCCTGCAGCAGCACCTGCTCGAGCAGGTCGTCGATGCCCTGGCCGGTCTTGGCCGACACCGGCACGAACGGCACGTCGCCGCCGTACTCTTCAGGCACGACCTCTTCGGCCACCAGTTCCTGCTTGACGCGGTCCAGGTTGGCGTCGGACTTGTCCACCTTGTTGATGGCAACCACGATCGGCACACCCGCAGCTTTCGCGTGCTTGATGGCTTCCTTGGTCTGCGGCATGACGCCGTCGTCGGCCGCCACCACGAGGATGACGATATCGGTGGCCTGGGCACCACGGGCACGCATGGCGGTGAACGCCTCGTGACCCGGGGTGTCGAGGAAGGACACCATGCCGCGAGCGGTTTCGACATGATAAGCGCCGATGTGCTGCGTGATACCGCCGGCTTCGCCCGAGGCGACCTTGGCACGGCGGATGTAGTCCAGCAGCGAGGTCTTGCCGTGGTCGACGTGACCCATGACGGTCACGACCGGTGCGCGCGGCAAAGGCTCGCCCACGTGGGCGCCGACGTCCTCGTCAGTGAAGGCTTCCGGATCGTCCAGCGCAGCGACCACGGCCGTATGGCCCATGTCTTCCACGATGATCATCGCGGTGTCCTGGTCGAGCGACTGGTTGATGGTCGCCATCATGCCGAGCTTCATCAGCTGCTTGATGACTTCCTGTGCCTTGACGGCCATCTTGTGCGCGAGTTCGGCCACCGTGATGGTTTCAGGTACGTGCACTTCGAGCACGCGCGCCTCCACCGGTGCGGCCTGCACATGTTCTTCGTGACCACCGCGGTCGTTGCCACGGCGACCACGCGGTCCGCCACGCCAATTGCCACGACCCACGCCACCGCTGGCGTCACCGCGGGTCTTGATTTCCTTCTTCTTCGCAGGATCGCCGGCCCAGCTCGACGACAGCTTGGCGGACTTGACATCCTTGCTGGCGCCAGGCGCGGTGCTGCCCGGCACAGCCGGTGCGGCCGCACCGGGGCGTGCCGCAGGGGCGACCGGCTTGTGCAGCGTGCCCTTGACGCCTCCCACGGTCTTGGCAGCGGGGACGGGTGCAGGCTTCTCGGGCGCCTTGTGCGGCACCAGCACGCGTGCCGGCGCATTCATCATGGCGCGGATGGCTTCGGCTTCGGCCAGCGCCTTGCGGCGGCGTTCGTCCAGATCCTTGGCGCGCGCGGCTTCCTCGTCGGCACGTGCCTTGGAGTCGGCGGCAGCCTTTGCCTTCGCATCTTCCTTGGCCTGTGCTGCTGCAGCCGCCGCCGCAGCCTTGGCGTCTTCGGCAGCCACGGCGGCCGCGTTAGGCACCGCCGGCGCAGCATTGCGGGCCGGCGCCGACTTGGCCGCAGCCTGGGCAGCGCGGTGGTCCGCAAACAACTGAGCTTCGCGTTCGGCGCGCTCGGCACGCTCTGCGCGTTCTGAAATCTCACGCTCACGGGCTTCTTCAGCCTCGCGTACACGTCGTTTCTCGGCCAATTCTTCCTCCTGGCGTCGCAATGCTTCGGCCTGGCGGCGGGCTTCTTCCTCGCGGCGTGCCAGTTCTGCCTCGTCGACCTTGGGTGCTTCGGGTTCGATCACGACCGGCGCAGCCTCGACTTCCACCTGTTCGACCGCCGCCGGGCCCTCGTCGCGCTGGATGAAAGTGCGCTTCTTGCGCACTTCCACCTGGATTGTGCGGGCACGGCCGGTGGCGTCGGCCTGCTTGATTTCGCTGGTCGACTTCTTGACGAGCGTAATCTTCTTGCGCTCGGGCTCGGCCGTGCCGTGGCTGGCTTTGAGAAAGCCGAGCAGGCGCTGCTTGTCAGACTCGGTGAGCGCGTCGGTGGGTGCCGCTTTGGGCACGCCTGCACTCTTGAGCTGGTCAAGCAGGATTTCGGGGGTCTTCTTGAGCTCGTTAGCGAACTCGGCGACAGTGGTGCTGGACATATGTGGTTCGTGCCTCCATGACCGTCACTCTTGGCCCGCGAACCAATGTTCACGGGCTTTCAAGATGAGGGCTTTGGCGTCATCGGCGGAATGGCCGGTGATCTCGGTGAGTTCGTCGACCGCGAGGTCGGCCAGGTCGTCACGGGTGTGAACACCCGCCTCGGCCAATTTCGGAATGAGTTCGGCGTCGAGACCTTCGAGGTCGCGCAGATTCTGCGAAACGCCCTCCGCACTCTCTTCCTTGGCGATCTCCATCGTGAGCAGCGCATCCTTGGCACGCGAACGCAGCTCGTTGATGGTGTCCTCGTCGAAACTCTCGATTTCGAGCAGCTCGGAGATCGGCACGTAGGCCACTTCCTCGAGGCTGGTGAAACCTTCGTTGATCAGGATGTCGGCGATTTCCTCGTCCACATCGAGCTTTTCCATGAACAGCTTGCGGCTGGAGTCGGTTTCGAGTGCCAGCTTCTGGGCCGACTCGTTCGCATCCATGATGTTGATCTTCCACCCTGTCAGGTCGGAAGCCAGGCGCACGTTCTGTCCACCACGGCCGATGGCGATGGCGAGGTTTTCCTCGTCGACCACCACGTCCATGGCGTGCTTTTCCTCATCGACCACGATCGACGACACGTTAGCCGGGGCCAGGGCGCCGATCACGAACTGTGCGGGGTCTTCCGACCACAGCACGATGTCGACGCGCTCGCCGGCGAGTTCATTGGTCACCGCGTTCACGCGGGTGCCGCGCACGCCGACACAGGTGCCGATCGGATCGACACGCTTGTCGTGCGACAGCACGGCGATCTTGGCACGCGAACCAGGGTCGCGGGCACAGCTCTTGATTTCCAGCAAACCCTGTTCGATCTCGGGCACTTCCTGGCGGAACAGCTCGATCATGAACGCAGGCGCCGAGCGCGACAGGATGATCGGCGCGCCGCGCAGCGTCAGGTCGACCTCCATGATCATGGCCCGCACGCGGTCGCCGTTGCGCAGGTTTTCCTTGGCGATCATCTCGCTGCGACGCAGGCGGCCTTCGACGCGCCCGGCTTCCACGATGATGTCGCCCTTGTCCAGGCGCTTGACCGTGCCCACGAAGATCTTGTCGCCACGGGACATGAAGTCGTTGAGCAGCATTTCGCGCTCGGCGTCGCGAATCTTCTGCAGGATGACCTGCTTGGCGGCCATGGCACCAATGCGACCGATCGGCACCGAGTCCACCGATTCCTCGATGTACTCGTCGACTTCGATGTCGGGCATTTCTTCCTTGGCTTCGAACAGGAGGATTTCCTGCTCGGGCAGCTGCAGGCCAGCCTCATCGGGAACGACGTGCCAACGACGGAAGGTTTCGTAGTCGCCGCTGTCGCGATCGACCGCGACGCGGATGTCCACATCGCCCGGATAGAGCTTCTTGGTCGCTTGCGCCAGCGCCGATTCGACCGCGCCAAAGACCACGTCGCGCTCGACGTTCTTCTCGCGCGAGATCGCATCCACCAACATCAACATTTCGCGATTCATGCCACTACGCTCCTCTTGTCAGTCCGACACTTCCGTGCCGCCAATATCCGATGAACCCTCGGAGGTCCTGGCCTTGCGACCCTTGAAATCCACGATCGGCGCGAGCCGCGCTTCGCGCAGTTCGGCCAATACGAAGCCCAGCGCCTGCAACGGTGCGGGCGGGCGCTTCTTGCTGACTCTTTGTCCCGGCTTCGGTGCCGACTTGCCTTCGGGCTCCTGGCTCCAGACGATCTGCCAGCCACCGCCATCGGCACGCTCGAGCGTGCCGCGAAACTTCTTGCGCGAGGCCGACACGAGGCCGCCAGCGGCCGCTCCCATGGGGGCCTTGAGCGTGACGTCGATCACCTCGCCGACGAAACGCTCGAAATCCTGCTCATGGCGCAACGGGCGGTCGATACCGGGCGAGGACACCTCGAGCCGCTTGTATTCCGCACCATCCACCTCGAGGGCGAACTGCAACTGACGCGTGACTTTTTCGCAGTCTTCCACCGTCACGAACGGCTCAGGTGCGCCTACTGCAGCACCTTCTGCCGCAGCGCCCTGCCAGGGCAAATCGATCGTGACACGCAGCAACCCTCCGGCCGAGCGCTCGATCTCGACCAAGTCATAGCCGAGCCCGGCCACGGTCTGTTCCACTGTCTGCTGCAATGCCACGTGTCTGTATTCGCCTTCTGGTGTTGCCCGATGCCATCCCTGCGCCGCTTTGCCGCTACGCCGGACCAGCCACTTCGAGAATGCTTCGACCAAATAAAAAACGGGCGGTTGGTACCCGCCCGTTTGGTCGTGAGCCTCGAATTATATGCCAATTGTGTTTAAAAACAGGGGCATTCAATAGGCGGCGCTCTGGGGAGCGGCTAAAGCGCGACGCCAGACGAAGACAAATAGCCCCGCGCCGAGCGCCAGCACCGCCGCGGCGGCGACCAGCGGAACGCCGAAGGAGCCCGTCCGCTGGGCCAGCGGCGCCGCAAAAAGCGGTCCCAGAATCTGGCCGACGCCGTAGGAGGCGGTCGCGTAGCCGATCAGCCCCGCTGCCGCGTCACCGCGCAGCCGGCGTGCTTCCCTTACTGCGAACAGGGTGATTGCCGTAAATGGCATGCCCAGAAGGAGGCTTCCAAGCGCAAACCCGGTGATGGTCGGCCAGGCGACTGTCAGCAAGACGCCGGCAGACTGCAACGCGTAGGCGATCGCCAGCAGCAGCCGGTTGTCCCAATGCGCAGGCGCCCGCGCACCGATCAACGCGCCCGGAACGATGGCAAGACCGAACAGCGGCCAGAAGAAGTCAGGCCAGGTCGAGCCGGGCAGTGCGTGCCGCGCGATGACGGGCAAAAAGGTCGCCGTGATGATGTAGCCGAACCCCGCCAGCCCGTACAGACCGACCAGCCAGCGCGCATCGCGGTGGTCCGCCGCCGGATTGGTGCGCGTCGGCGCTGCCGCCATGGGCGCGTTGCCTGGCGTCGTGGCGGGGGCTGCATCATTGAACACCCGCCAGATGATGGCGATCAGCACCACGGCGAGAAGACCCAGCCCGATCCAGCCAACCTGCGAGCCCCATCGGCCGACCGCCCCGCCCAGCAGGCCCGTGGCGGCAATGCCGATGCCCGGGCCCGTGTAGATCACACCGCCCAAGGCCGGCGAACCGGTTTCCGCCAGGCGCCGGAGGCCCCAGCCGGAAGCGAATACGAATGTCCAGGCACTCACGACGCCCGCCAGGGTGCGCAGGACGCCCCAAGCAGTGAAGCCGTGCAGCAGCCCCATGCCGAGCAACAGCGCCGCAGTGGCGACCAGGCCCGCGCGCACCATGAAGGCGGCGCGAAACCGGATCGACGCGCACGACACGGCGCCCACGAAATAGCCCAGGTAGTTGAGCGACGCCAGCAAACCACCCCCTTGCAGGTCGAGCTTGCCCTCGTGCAGCATGATCGGCAGCATGGGCGTGAAGGCGAAGCGCCCCAGCCCCATGGCCACCGCCAGCGTGACCATGCAAGCCAGCGCGGCGCGCCAGGCGCCGCGGCGGTCGTATCCGAGAGTCTGCATTCCGGGTGATGCCTTGTTAGTCAGTCAGTCTGCCAGCGCCGCGGCGACCAGCTTGCGTGTATAGGGATGGCTGGGCGCATCGAGCACCTGGTCGACCGGCCCCGACTCCAGGATGGCACCGTCCTTCATGACGATGACCTGGTGCGCCATCGCGCGGATCACCTCCACATCGTGCGTGATCAGCAGGAAGCTCAGGCCGCGCTCGCGCTGCAGGCGTTGCAGCAGGCCAAGCACCTGCTTCTGGATCGTGACGTCGAGCGCGCTGGTCGGCTCATCGAGCACCAGCAGTTGCGGATCGACGATGAGCGCGCGCGCGATCGCCAGGCGTTGACGCTGGCCGCCGGAGAATTCGTGCGGATAACGATCGAGCAGCGCAGGGAACTGCGCCTGCGTCAGGCCAACGTCGGCCAGCGCGGTGAGCGCACGCGCGCGACGGGCGGCCGTGTCCAGCTCCGGCGCATGCACGGTCAACCCTTCCCCCACGATCTGCTCGACCGTCATGCGCGGCGACAGCGAGGAAAACGGGTCCTGGAACACCACCTGCATGACCCGGCGCAGCGCGCGGTCGCTCTGGCGGCTGGCGGCCCAGCGCTGGCCCGCCACGTCCAGCTGGCCCTCGTGGCGCAACAGCCCCAGCGCCGCCAGCGCCAGCGTCGACTTGCCGGAGCCCGACTCCCCCACCACGCCCAGCGTCTCGCCGGGCGCTATACGGAAATCGGCACCCTGCACTGCAACGAAGGCGCCTTTGCGAAACCAGCCCGCCACGCCGGCAATCGGCACCGGATAGCTCACGCGCAACGCCGTTGCCTTGAGCACCGGCGCGGCATCGGCGCGCGCCGGCACGGCCGCCACGTCACGCGTGGGCCGGCTGTCGATCAACTTGCGGGTGTACGGATGCCGAGGTGCGTCGAACACGGTGGCCACGGCGCCATGCTCGACGATGTGACCGCTTTCCATCACTGCCACCCGGTCGGCAAAACGCCGCACCAGGTTGAGGTCGTGCGTGATCAGCAGCACGGCCATGCCGTGCTTGCGCTGCAGGTCGGCCAGCAGATCGAGAATCTGGGCGCGCACCGTGACGTCGAGCGCGGTGGTCGGCTCGTCGGCCAGCAGCAGGCGTGGCTTGCAAGCCAGCGCCATGGCGATCATCGCGCGCTGGCGCTGGCCGCCGGAGAGCTGGTGCGGCAGCGCCCGCGCCCGTCGCGCCGGCTCCGGAATGCCGGTGTCCGCCAGCAACTGCACCGCCACCGCCTGCGCATCGCGCTGGCTGAGGCCTTTATGGAGTTCCAGCACTTCAGCAATCTGGTCACCCACGCTGTAGAGCGCATTGAGCGCGGTCATGGGCTCCTGGAAGATCATGGCGATCTCCTTGCCGCGGATGCCGCGCAACGCACGCTCAGGCATCGCGAGCAGGTCGCGCGCGCCGCCATCCGCGCCCGCGAACTGCGCGGCACCAGCGACCTCGGCGTTCTGCACCAGACGCAAGAGGCTCAGCGCAGTCACCGTCTTGCCGGAGCCGGACTCGCCGACCAGCGCCAGCTTTTCGCCCACACCGATCTGGAAGTCGATGCCATGCACCACCTCCTTGCCTGCGAAGCCGATGCGCAGGCCCTTGACGTCGAGCAGCGCCTTCATCGGTCGGCCTTTCGCGGATCGAGCGCATCGCGCAACGCGTCGCCCATGAAGGTGAGAAGCATCAGCGTGACCACCAGCACGCCGAAGGTCGACAGCGAAATCCACCAGGCGTCGATGTTCGCCTTGCCCTGACTCAGCAGTTCACCCAACGAGGGTGTGCCGGGCGGCACGCCCAGGCCAAGGAAATCCAGGGAGGTCAACGCCAGGATGGCTGCACTCATGCGAAACGGCAGGAAGGTAACGACCGGCGTCATGCTGTTGGGCAGGATGTGGCGCCACATGATCTGCAGGTTGCCCACGCCCAGCGCGCGCGCAGCCCGCACGTAGTCCATCTGCCGGTTGCGCAGGAACTCAGCGCGCACATAGTCCGAAAGCCCCATCCAGCCGAACAGCGACAGCAGGATGAGCAGCAGCGACACGCTGGGCGCGAAAATGGCACTGAAAATGATCAGCAGATACAGCTCCGGCATGGAGCCCCAGATCTCGATGAAGCGCTGGAAGGCCAGGTCGGTCTTGCCCGCGAAATAGCCTTGAACGGCCCCCGCTGCAATGCCGAGCACCGTGCCGATGGCGGTCAGTGCGAGGCCGAAGAGCACGCTGACGCGGAAGCCATAAATGAGCTGGGCCAGCAGATCACGCCCCCGGTCGTCGGTGCCCAGCCAGTTGTCGCGCGTCGGCGCGGCCGGGCTTGGCGCCTTGGCGAAGTAGTTGAGCGTCTTGGGGCCGTAGGGGTTGGGCGCATAGACGGCCCAGTTGCCACCCTTCGTGATGCGGTCGCGGATGAACGGGTCGAGGTAGTCGGCGGGGGTCTCGAAGTCGCCGCCGAAGGTTTTCTCGGAATAATCACGCAGCACCGGGAAGTAGGTCGTTCCCTCGTAGCGCACGACGAGCGGTTTGTCGGTAGACAACACCTCGGCGAGCAGGCTCATGACGACCAGCACCGTGAAGATCACGAGGCTCCAGAAGCCCAGCCGGTTGTGCTTGAAGCGCAGCCAGGCGCGACGCCCCGGCGACACATGCGCTGTGGTGGATACGGGCGATGCGGGGCGCACCTCGGCATCGGCGAGTGCCGCGACGAGCACGGTGGTCTCAGTCGAATTTGACACGCGGGTCCACCCAGACATAACAAAGATCGGAAATCAGCTTGGTAAACAGACCGATCAGCGTGAAGAAATAGAGCGTACCCAAGACGACCGGGTAGTCGCGCCGGATCACGCTCTCGTATCCCAACAAGCCCAGCCCGTCGAGCGAGAACAGCGTCTCGATCAGTAGCGAGCCCGCGAAGAACGCGCCGATGAAGGCCGAGGGCAAGCCCGTGATGATCGGAATCAGGGCATTGCGGAACACGTGCTTCCACAACACCTGCCGCTCACCGAGACCCTTGGCACGCGCGGTCAGCACGTACTGCTTGCGAATCTCCTCGAGGAAAGCGTTCTTGGTCAACATGGCCGTCACCGCGAAGCTGCCCAGCACCATGGCCGTAACGGGCAGTGTGATGTGCCAAAGGTAGTCGACGATGCGCGCCCCCCAGCTCAGATCGTCCCAATTCGACGACGTGATGCCACGTAACGGGAACCACTGCAGTTGCCCGCCGAAGACCACGAGCAATGCCACGCCCAGAACGAAGCCCGGTATGGCGTAGCCCACCAGCACGAACAGCGTACTGATGAGATCGAAGCGCGAGCCCGCGCGCACCGCCTTCGCAATCCCCAACGGAATGGCCACGCCGTAGCTGATGAAGAAAGTCCACAGCCCGAGGCTGATCGAGACAGGCAGCTTCTCGCGGATCAGCGTCCACACATCCTTGTTTTGAAAGAAGCTGCGGCCGAGGTCGAAGCGCGCAAACTGGCCCAGCATGCTGAAGAAGCGCTCATGTGCGGGTTTGTCGAAGCCATAGAGCGCTTTGATCTGCTCGAGCTTCTTCGGATCGACGCCCTGATTACCACGATAGCTGCCGCCACCCGACTCGAAGCCGCCAGAGCCACCACGCCCCGCAGCCGCCTTGGCCTCTGCGAGGTATTGCTCGACCGGCCCCCCGGGCACGAACTGGACCACGACGAAGGTCAGCAGCAGCACACCGAACAAGGTCGGAATGAACAGCAGCAGTCGTTTGACGATATAGGCAAGCACGGTGCGCGTCCTTCTAGGGCTTGGGCGGCGCCTTGGCCCACCAGATGTTCATGACCCAGTCTTCCGCGCCGGCATACGGCGGCATCGGTGCCTTGAAGCCGAGTCGCCAACCGTTGTAGACCAACCGGTAGCTCGACAGCGTCCATTGAGGGATCAGGTAGTGGCTGTGCATGATCACCCGGTCGAGCGCGCGGCAGGCCGGCAGCAGATCTGCCTTGGTGTCAGCTTCGACGATTTTCTTGAGCAGCGCATCAACCGCCGGGGTCGACACGCCCATGTAGTTGCCCGAACTCTCGGTCTTGGCCGCCTTGCTGCCGAATATCTCGAGCAGCGACTGGCCCGGGTTGTTGGTACCCGGAAAGTTGATGGTGGTGATGTCGAACTGGAAGCGGTCCAGCCGCTCTTGGTAGAGCGCGAAATCCACGCTCACGAAGTTCAGCGTAATACCCAATTTCTCGAGGGCGCGCACCCACGGCGTCACGGTGCGTGCGCCGCCCTCCTTGCTGTCGAGGTACTCGAGCACCATGGGCTGGTTCTTCGCATTGCGCAGAGCGCCATCCCGGTATTCCCAGCCGGCCTGCTTGAGCAGGTCGCGCGCTTGGCGCAGGTTGTCGCGCAACGAATGGCCATTACCCTCGGTCACGGGCGGCTGGTACATCGGACCCAAGGCCGCGTCCGGTATCTTGCCGCGCAACGGGTCGAGCAGCTTTTTCTCGTCGGCCGAAGGCAGCCCTTCGGCGGCACAGTCGGTGTTGCCGAACAGGTCCCGCACGCGCGGATAGCCGCCATAAAACATCTGCCGGTTCATCCACTCGTAGTCGAGCGCCAGGCCCAACGCCTCGCGCACGCGCGGATCAGAGAGCTTGTCGCGTCGGCTGTTGAGCACGTAGCTCTGAAAACCCGCGGGCTTCTTGTGTGGAAACTCGCGCTTGATCAGCTCACCGCTGTCGAAGCGCTTGCCATTCACTCGACGCGCCCAGTCGCCCGCCGAGTAGAAGCTCATGATGTCGAACTCGCCCGCCTTCAGCGCCTCGAGTCGCGCTGTGTTGTCCTTGTAGATCTTGACGGTGATGCGGTCGAAGTTATGCGAGCCGGCATTCACCGCCAGATCGCGTCCCCAGTAGTTGGGGTCGCGCACATAGGTGATGTCGCGGCCGAACACGACGGGCCCGATCTTGTACGCCCCGCTGCCAATCGGTATGTCCATCACCACCTGGTCGAAAGGCTTGGCCTTGCCGTTCTCCACGCCCCACGCACGGCTGAAGACAGGCAGGCCGCCCACCGTCAACGGCAGCTCGCGGTTCGGTGTCTTGAAACGGAAGCGCACGGTGCGCGCGTCGATCACATCACAGCCGTCCACCTCCTGGAGCAGCGTCTTGTAGCCCGGCGAGGCGTAAGGGCCGATCAGCGTGTCGTAGCTGTGCTTCACATCGGCGGCCTCCACCGGCATGCCATTGTGGAAGCGCGCCTCGGGCCGGAGTTTGAAAGTGACGCTCAGGCGGTCGGGCGCGACAGCGACGTCTTCGGCCAGCAGGCCATAGCCTGAGCCTGTTTCGTCCATCGACCCGGCCAGCAGCGACTCGAACAGCATGCTGTCGAGGTATGCAGGGGGCGCTCCCTTGATGGTGAAGGGGTTGTACTTGTCGAACGTGGAGTAGCGCTGGTTGCTCACCAGCCGCAGTTCGCCGCCCTTGGGCGCGTCGACATTTACGTAATCGAAAGCCTTGAAGCCCGGGGGGTACTTCAGATCGTCCCAAAGTGCGTAACCGTGCGCGGCCCATGAGGGAGCCGCCGACAGAGCCAACACAACCGAAAGCAGACAACCTCGCATGCGAGAATTGTGCCCAAGATTTTCACGAGGCAACTTCATGGGCTTTCTTTCCGGCAAAAAACTGTTGATCACCGGCGTGTTGAGCAATCGCTCGATCGCCTATGGCATCGCCAAGGCTTGCCACGAGCAAGGCGCCGAGCTCGCCTTCAGCTACGTGGGTGACCGATTCAAGGACCGTATCACCGAATTCGCTGCCGACTTCGATTCCAAGCTCATTTTTGATTGCGACGTGGGCGACGACGCGCAGATCGACAAGCTCTTCGCGGACCTGGCTCAGGTTTGGCCCAAGTTCGACGGCTTCGTGCACAGCATCGGCTTCGCCACGCGCGAAGCGATCTCGGGGGACTTCCTCGAAGGGTTGTCGCGAGAAGGTTTCAAGATCGCGCACGACATCAGCGCCTACAGCTTTCCGGCGATGGCCAAGGCGGCACTGCCCTACCTCAACGACAAGGCCGCGCTGCTGACGCTGACCTACCTGGGCGCCGAACGCGCGCTGCCCAACTACAACACCATGGGCCTGGCCAAGGCGTCGCTGGAAGCCTCGGTGCGCTACACCGCGGCGTCGCTCGGGCCGAAGGGCATGCGCGTCAACGGCATCAGCGCCGGCCCGATCAAGACGCTGGCGGCCAGCGGCATCAAGGGCTTCAGCAAGATGCTGGGCGCCGTGGCCGAGGCATCGCCGATCCGCCGCAACGTGACGATCGAGGAAGTCGGCAACGTCGCGGCCTTTCTGTTGAGCGACCTCGCCAGCGGCGTGACCGCCGAGATCACCTACGTCGACGGCGGCTTCAGCAACGTCGTGGGCGGCATGGCCGAGTAACTTTCGATCCACCACGGGCTGTGCGTCGTGCGCCGGCCCGTTGCCACGTGCGTATGCTGAATCGACGTCTTCTTCTCGCAGGCCTGCTGGCTGCCGTGACGGTGCCCGCATGGGCCGCACGGCCTGCGCTGATGCTCGCCGACGTCTACAAGGAAGGCGTGCCGCTCGCCGACTACTGGGTCAGCGAAAAATACGACGGTGTACGCGGCTACTGGGACGGACAGCGGCTGTGGACGCGCGGCGGAGAACCCGTGACGGCTCCGGCCTGGTTCACCGAATCCTTGCCCCGCACGCCGATGGACGGCGAACTGTGGGCCGGCCGCGGCCGCTTCGCGCATGCCATGTCCACGGTGCGCAGCCAGACCGCCGGCGATGCCGCATGGCGCGAAATGCGCTTCATGGTCTTCGACCTGCCCGCAAAGCCCGGTGACTTCACGACGCGCCTGGCCGCCCTGCAGCGGTTGCTGCCGTTGACTGCCGCGCCGTGGATCGTTGCCGTGCCGCAGCAGCGTGCCACCACGCATGCGGCACTCCAGGCGCTCATGGAAAAGACCGTGAAGATGGGGGGCGAAGGGCTGATGCTGCACCGTGGCACTTCGCTCTACCGCGCGGAACGCACGGCCGACCTGCTGAAGCTCAAGCCCCATGACGATGCGGAGGCGCGCGTCATCGCGCATGTGCCCGGCAAAGGCCGCCATGCCGGGCGCATGGGTGCGCTCTGGGTCGAGATGCCCGACGGCCAGCGCTTCAAGCTGGGCAGCGGGTTCACCGATACCGAACGCGCCGCACCGCCCCCGGTGGGCAGCTGGGTGACCTATCGGTACAACGGAACAAACCCGGGCGGGCTGCCCCGATTCGCTCGCTTCCTTCGGGTGCGCGAGGACATGCCCTCTTGAGATAGCCCTGAGGCCCCGTATTCCGCGGGGACGTTCAGGGCACCTCGCCGTTCGCGAGCCGTGCTTCGATGGCGTCGATCACCGGCAGCAGGTCGGCCACGCTGTCGATCACATAGTGCGCGCCCGACGCCAGCAGCTTTTCGGTGGCCGCCTGGCGCAGCGCGTCTTGCCGCTCGGTGCTCAGCGCCTGCCACTGCGCCAGCGGCAGCCCGACCGCATTGCCACTCACGGCGAGGCCCACGGTCCAGGTGCCGGCATGAAGGCCTTCCTCGATGCCGACGCCGGTGTCGTCGACCTTCACCACGCCCGAGGGGGGCCACACGCCCAGGTCAGCGAAGGTGCGGTACATCATGAGCGGCGAAGGCCGGCCGGCGGCGAGGTCGCCCGCACACACCAAGTTGTCCGGCACGTAGCCACCGGCGGCCGCAATCGGCGTGACGATGTCCATGATCGGCCGGTTATAGCCGGTGGTGGAGCCAATCTTCAAGCCCCGCGCGCGCAGCGCATCGACGACCTGCACCGCCCCCGGGATGAACGCCGCGAAGTCGGCCACCACGGCCGCATTCATGGGCGTGAAGACCTCGTAGAGATGGTCGACGTCAGCCGATGTCAAGGGTTTGCCGTAGCGCTGCTGCCACTGTGCCGCGATGCGCGGCAACTGTCCCAGCGCGTGGATGTGGTCCCACTTGGCCATGCCCATGGGGCCCCGCGCTTCGTCGATGGTCAGCGCGATGCCGAACTTCTCGAACAGCCGGACGAAGGCCCCCATGGGCGCGCAGGATCCGAAATCGAGGATGGTGCCTGCCCAGTCGAAGACGACGGCGCTCAGGCGGGATGCGGAAGGAGTCATGGAAGAGATCTCTTGGCTGTCGATGTCGTCGACGCTCACCAGGCGTCGAACACTTCTTCGGCGATGCCGAACGCGGTGCTCGCGCCGGTGCCACTGGTGACGATCACCAGGCGCGTGGCTTCATCGGGCTGGTCGATCAGGCAATCGGTGGTGGCCGACGAAACGTAGGTGCCGACCCAGCGTTCGGTCACGCGTGACCGAGGTAGCTTGAGCGCGCGATCCAGGTGCGCCAGGATGAGTTCATCCACGCGCTGGTCGGCAAAGGGCTCCAGCACCGGCCCGTAGTGGTGCGAATCGCCCACCACCAGTGAACCATCGGCGCTCTGCACCACGATGAGGTGAATTCCGTGCGCCAGGGACTCGGCTTCCTCCTGCTGCAACTGCGCCAGCAGCGCCGCCGCCTCGGGCAACTTGCTGTAGCCGTGGTATCGCACGAGACTCAGGTCGGCCATCACCGCGCCGGGCAAGCGAAAGCCTGGCGGAGGCTGCACGCGCAGCATATGCAACTGGCACAACTGCAACCGGTGCGGCGCAAGCCGGTCGGCGAACATGCCGTGCAGGTCGGTGTGGGTGCAGACGACCACCCGTTCGGCGTGCAGCGTCGCGCGCGCCGTGCGCACCGCCGGTGCAGCCACGTGCAGCACCGCTTCGCCGAATCGGAACACCACACCCATGGCATCGGCCAGCCATTGGGCGAGCGCCCCGATGGCCGTGCGTGACTCGACCCGCATCTCGTGCGGGCTGTAGAGCACGCCTTGCGCACCGTCGAGCTGCAGCGTGGGCGCGCGGCGTGCGGCCTCTGCCGGCTCCAGCAATTCACAGCCTTCGGCCATCGGCGTTGCCATGAAGGCCTCGAGCACATCCAGCGCCTTGGGCCGCGATGCCGTGAGCCAGAGGCCCTGGTGCAGCGTCGCGATGCCCGCCTGTGGCGCGACGTCGCCCCAGATTTCGCGGGCTCGCCGCGCGCGCCGCCAGGTGTCGCCAGCACCCTGCCCCGTGACGGTGATGAAGCCGAAGTTGCGGATGGATGCACCGACGCAGGCCGCGTCGCGCTCGATCACGCAGACCTTCAGGCCGCGACGCGCGGCGGTGTACGCATGCGCAAGGCCGACGATGCCGGCACCAACGACGATGACATCGAAATTCTGGGTCATGGATTCAGGGTTTGAGGAAATGGGTACATCGCGACAGACAGGCAGGAACTCAGCGCGCCGGCGCACGCCATCGTTGCGTGCGCCGCTCGACCAGCCGGCCGAGCGCCATATAGAGCAGGATGACGAGCGTCGACGTGGCCGCGATCAGCACGGCCATCGCCGCAGCCGGACCGCTGTCGCCGGCTTCGTCGAGGTTCAGGATCGCAACTGCAGCCACCTTGGTGTCGGGCGAGTAGAGGAAGACGACCGCCGAGATGGTGGTCATCGCATTGATGAAGAAGTAGCGCGACACATCCAGCAGGGTCGGCAGGCAGATCGGCAACGTGACGCGCCAGAAGGTCTTGTAGAAGGGCACCTTGAGCGACGCCGACACCGCCTCGAATTCGGGGTCGATCGACTTCAGCGCAGTGACCATCGTCAGATGGCCGGTCGTGTAGAAATGGACGATGGTGCACAACACCAGCAGCGCCGTCGACTGGTAGAGAAAGTTCAGCGGGTTCGACGGTGCGTTGAAGAAGAAGATGTAGCCCAGGCCGAGCACGAGGCCCGGCACGGCCATCGGCAGCATCGCCATCAGGCGGATCACGGGACGCACCCCATCCAGGCCGCGGGTCTTCTCCAGAAGGTAGGCGCCAATGAAAACGACGACCGTGCCGAAGACAGCCGTGCAGGCTGCCAACTTCAGGCTGTTGAGCATGGCGTCACCGAGTTCGGCATCCACCAGTCCCGCCACGTAGTGCACGAAGCTGGGCTTCAGGTTGTAAGGCCACAGCGTCGCGAAGGAGGCGAACACCGCCATGGCGAACATGGCGAGCATCAGCGCCGCAATGAGCAGGCAATACAGCGTCATCGCCAGGTCGAAGCCGCGTGCGGGCCGCGGCACGAGGGCGACGGCACGGGCGCTGAGCGTGGCGGTCTGCTTGCGCTGGACCAGGTAGTCGATCGCAAAAGTGAAAGCCGCCGGCGTAAGCAGCAACAACGCCACCACCGCCCCGCGCTGGAAGTCCTGCTGACCGATCACGAGCTTGAACACATCGGTGGCCAGCACGTTGAAGTTGCCACCGACCACCTTGGGCACGCCGAAGTCGGTGATGACGAGGGTGAAGGTGACCAGCGCGGCCGAAATGAGTCCGTACTTTGCGCCCGGCAGCGTGATGGTGAAGAACTTGCGCAGGGTGCGGGTGCCCATCGCATCGGCGGCTTCGTAGAGCCTCGCATCAGCCAGAGTGAGCGCGGTGACGATGATCATGAGGGCGTGTGGAAATGCGGCGAAGCATTCCGCCAACACGATCCCCGAGGGTCCGTAGATGCTGTCGAAGCCCAACGCCAGCCAGAACGACTTGGCAACGCCCTGGTTGCCGAACCAGTAGATCAGCGAGATGGCCGACAGCAGCGAAGGCGCCAGCAGCGGAATCAGCGTGATCGTACGGAACAGGCCCTTGCACGGCATGCAACTGCGCGTGAGCGCGTACGCGAAAGTGAACGCCAGTGGCACCACGACGGCAGTGACCAGCAGCGACACCCACACGCTATGCCAGAGGCTCTGCAGCAATGCCGGCGATGCCAGGTAGGCCGCGAAGGCGCCGAGGCCGCTCGCAGTGCCGTCGGCGCCGTCGAGCGCCTTCGACAGGATCAGCCACAGCGGCAGCACCAGGCCAACGAACAGCAGCGCCGCCACACCCAGCAGGCCCAGGTGTGCGAAGCGGTCGCTCCAGTGGATGCGCTGCTTGAGCGCGGGCACTAGCAGGGTTGCGGGCATGGGCAGTGGGGGTGAAACTTCGAGACCTGACATGGATCGCTCAGGCAGCGGCGGCCGGAAACACGCGCAACCGGTCGGCGCGCAGCGCGAACCGCAGGCTGCTGCCCTCGCGCACATCGAACTCGTCCATCTGGTTGAGCGAGAACTGCAGCTGGATCGGCTGACCCGGAATCCCGTGCACATCGATTTCGGCCAGGCAGTTGCTACCGAGAAATTCGACCTGACGAACGGTACCCGTGCACCGCATCGGATCGTCGTCGCGCACACCATCGACCACGCGGTCTTCGGGGCGCAGGTAGAGCGCCACCTCGCGGCCGGCCCGGAAATCGGCGCCCGCACCGGGCGAGCACTGAAGGCGCATGTCGCCGCAGCGGAACCAGTGATCGCCCTCGGCCACCGCCTGCAGGCGATTCACCTTGCCCACAAAGTCGGCGACGAAGGGCGAAGCAGGCTCGCGGTACACCTGCATCGGTGTGCCGACCTGCTCGATGACGCCGTGGTTCATGACCACGATGCGGTCGGCGACCGACAGCGCCTCTTCCTGGTCGTGCGTGACCATGATGGTGGTCACGCCCAGCTTGCGCTGCAACGCACGAATCTCGTTGCGCAGATGCACGCGCACGATCGCGTCCAGCGCAGACAAAGGCTCGTCGAGCAGCAGTAGGCCCGGCGAGGTGGCCAGCGCCCGCGCCAGCGCAATGCGCTGCTGCTGACCGCCCGACAACTGGGCGGGGTACTTGCCGCCACTGCCCGGCAGCCCGACCAACTGCAGCAACTCGTCGACCCTGGGGCGAGCCTGGGCCTTCGAATGGCTGCGATTCACCAGGCCATAGGCCACGTTGTCCGCCACGCTCAGGTTGGGAAACAGCGCGTACGACTGGAACATGATCCCGTAGTCGCGCGCCGCAGGCGGCAGCACCGAAATGTCACGGCCTGCCTGCAGGATCGTGCCGGCCGTCTGCGTTTCCAGCCCCGCGATGATGCGAAGCAGGGTGGTCTTGCCGCAACCCGAGGGGCCGAGGAAGCAGACGAACTCGCCACGCCGGATCGACAGGTCGATGTCGTCGAGTGCCGAGAAGGCACCAAAGCGCTTCTGGATGCCCCTGAGTTCGAGGTACGTGGCGTCGCTCGTCATGTCCATCGCAGCCCCGCGCCGCCTCAGCGCTTTTCGCTCTTGGCGTCGTAGCGCCGCGACCATTCGGCGAGGGTGCGCTCGCGGCCGGCAGCGGCCTTGTCGAAATCGAGCTTGATGAGGCGCGACTCGTAGTCATCGGGAATATTGGCCAGCTTGGGCGCCACGCCCGGCTGCGCGGTGATGGCGAAGTTCTTGCCGTACAGAATCATCGCGTCCTTCGACGATGCCCAGTCGGCCAGCTTCTTCGCCGCGTCGAGTTTCTTGGTGCCCTTGTAGATCGCAAAGCCTTCGAGGTCCCAGCCCAGGCCTTCCTTGGGGAACACCAGCTCGATCGGCGCGCCCTTGGCCTTGTTGGTGTGGCCGCGGTATTCGAAGGAAACACCAGCCACGTATTCGCCGGCAGCGGCCATGTTGCAGGGCTTGGAACCCGAGTGCGTGTACTGGCCGATGTTCTCGTGCAGCGCGTCCATGTACTTCCAGCCGCCGCCCTTGCCGCCGTCGTCGCCCCACATCTGCAGCCAGGACACAACGTCGAGGTAGCCTGTGCCCGACGAAGCCGGGTTGGGCATCACGACCTGGCCCTTGAACTCGGGCTTGGTCAGGTCCTTCCAGGTCGCCGGGATCGGGATGTTCTTCTTCTTGGCCTCCACCGTGTTGAAGCACACGACTGCGCCGAACACGTCCATGCCCCACCAGGCCGGTGGGCTCTTCTTGTCGCGGTACTGGGTCATGATCGCGTCGAGATTGAGCGGCGCATAAGGCTCGAGCATGCCGTTGCGCTCGAACAGCGCGAGGCTGGTGGCAGCCACACCCCAGATCACATCGGCCTGCGGGTTGGCCTGTTCGGCAAGCAACTTGGCCGTGACCACGCCGGTCGAATCGCGCACCCACTTGATCTCGATGTTCGGGTTGACCTTGTTGAAGGCCTCCTGATAGGCCTTGAGCTGATCGGTCTCCAGCGCCGTGTAGACCGTGAGCTGCGTCTTCTGCGCCAGCGCACCGGTTGCAACAGCCAGGCCGAGAACGGCGGCCACCAGAGATTTCGCGTACTTCATGAACGGACTCCTGTTTCGAAAGAAAGGAACTGTGGCGGCACGAAACGACATCTTCGTGACACAACGCTCAAGCAAAATCGGGGCCTGCACTGACAGATCGTTTATTGTTTTTTGTAAATCGTAGACAATCTGCAGTGAACGACCTACCATCTGGCATGGCCAAGACGCTCTCCTCTCACCCCGCCATCGCACAACTTCAGCGCAACTCGCTGGCCAATCTGGTGCAGGTGGAAATCGAACGCATGATCCTGGACGGTGAGCTCGACTCCGGTGCCAAGCTCACCGAATCCACCCTGGCCGATCAGCTCGGCGTGTCTCGCGGCCCGGTGCGCGAAGCGTTCCGGATGCTCGAAGAAGCCGGCCTGGTGTACACCGAGAAGAACCGCGGCGTCTTCGTGCGGCACGTGCCGATCGAAGAAGCCCTGGAGATCTTCGAACTGCGCGCCGTCATGGACCTGTACGTCGGCAGAAAGCTCGCCGCCGGACTGAGCACCAGCGCGATCCGCGAACTGCGCCAGCTCGCCGACGCCATGGAGCAGGCCGTCAAGGCCGACAACGCCCGGGACTACCACCGCTTCAACCTCAAGTTCCACGACCGGCTGCTGGAACTCGCCGGCAATGCCAAGCTCACGGCCACCTACCGCAAGCTGGTCAACGAACTTTCGCTGTTCCGGCGCCAGAACCTCACCAACGAGTCGATGACGGCCTATTCGCGCGAGCACCGCCAGATCGTCAAGGCCATCGCCGCAGGCGACCCCGAAGCCGCTGGCCAGGCGATGTACCAGCACGTGATGAACAGCCGCGAGCGCACGTTGCGTAACTACGAACAGAAGCAGGCGGCAGAGCGCGCGTCTGCGGGCAAGCCCGTTGCGGCCGTGGAGGCCTGACACCATGCCCCTGAGCCTGACTGACATCGAGGGACTCTTCGCCCGCCATGGCGCCGCACAGTACAGCGGTGAACCAGTCACTCAGCTCGAACACGCCCTGCAGACCGCGCTGCTCGCCGAAGAGGCCGGCGCCGACGACGAACTGGTCACGGCGGCGCTGCTGCACGACCTCGGCCACCTGCTCAACGACCAGGGTGAGACACCCACGCTGCGCGGCGTCGACGACGTGCACCAGTACTTCGCCCTGCCCTTCCTGCGCGGTGTGTTCGGCGAACGCGTGCTGGCTGCCATCCAGTGGCATGTCGACGCCAAGCGCTACCTGTGCGCGACGCGTGCCGACTACTGGCAACGTTTGTCGGACGATTCCAAACGCAGCCTCGAACTGCAGGGCGGCATCTTCTCGCCGGCGCAGGCCGAGGCCTTCATCGCGCAGGACCACGCGGCCGATGCCGTCGCGCTGCGCCTGTGGGACGACCAGGCGAAATCGCCCCACCGCCCCACGCAGCCACTCGCGCACTACCTGGGACGTGCGCAGCGCTGCATGCTGGCGCACACGTGAGCATCAGCGGCCCCGTCCTGCTGGCCGTGCTGTTCGGCGCGCTGCTGCACGCCGGCTGGAATGCGCTCATCAAGTCCGGCCGCGACAAGCAGCTCGACACCGCGCTCATCCACAGCCTGGGCGTCATCGTCGCCGTGCCCGTTCTGCTGTGGACCGGCTCGCCGGCTGCCGCGTCATGGCCGTACATCTTCGTGTCGACCGTCATCCATGTCGGCTACTACATCGCGCTGGCCGGTGCGTATCGGCATGGCGACCTCGGACTGACCTACCCCGTGATGCGCGGCAGCGCGCCGCTGCTCGTGGCGATCGGCAGCGTGGCCTTCATCGGCGAGCACCTGTCGGCCGTCTCGTGGGCCGGTGTGGCCGTGGTGTGTGCCGGCGTGCTTACGCTCGGACTGTCGCGTTCGTCGCTGCATGCCGGTGGCGAAGCACAGCGACGCAAGGCGCTGCGCTTCGCTTTCGGCAATGCCGCGATCATCGCACTCTACACGGTGGTCGACGGCCTGGGCGTGCGCGCCTCGGGCGACGCATTGGCCTACGTGGCCGCGCTCTTCCTGTTCGACGGCATTCCTTACCTGCTGCTGGTGATGTGGCAGCGCGGCGACCAACGCGGCGCCGCGGTCCGCTACATGGTCGGGCGCTGGAAGATCGCCGCCTTCGGCACACTCGCCTCGATGGGCAGCTACGCGATCGCGCTGTGGGCGATGACGCGCGCGCCCGTCGCGCTGGTGGCGGCGCTGCGCGAGACCTCCGTGCTGTTCGCAGCCGTCATCGGCACCCTGCTGCTGCGCGAACCCTTCGGGTGGCAGCGCGCCGCCGGAACGGCGGTGGTGGTGGCGGGCGTGATGGCGCTGCGCTTCGGCTAGGGCCGGTCCGCAGCGAGCCACGTCCCGACCCCATCGAGAAATCGATCGGCGGCACCGAGCTCGCTGGCCGCGATCCATTCGTTGGGCTGATGCGCCTGCGCGATGGCGCCCGGCCCACAGACCAGCGAAGGGATGCCCGCCCGCTCGAAGAAGCCGGCCTCGGTTCCGAAGGGAAGCTCGGCCGGTGGCCACCGCGCGCCGAACGACCGGGCGATGGCGGCCGCCTCGCCAGCGTTCTTCGCCACGAGCGCGGGCACTTCCGCGATCTGGGCCGTCTCCACGGCCACGCCCGTCGGCAGCCCGCACAGCAGGCGCTCGACCTCGGCCTTCACGGCGGCCGTGCTGGACGCATCCGGTGGACGGAACTCCCACAGCACCTCGCAGCATCCGGGCACGATGTTGATCGCGGTGCCCCCACGGAGGCACCCGATGTTCAAGGTCGTGCGGTTGCCGCGCAGGGACAGCGCGCGCCCGTACTTCGCCAACGCCGCGATCCACAGCGCCGCCGGCTCGATGGCACTGGCGCCCAGGGCCGGATGGCTGGAATGCGCCGGACAGCCGCGAAAGACGGTGCGCTGCCCGTAGAAGCCGCGATGGGCCCGACCGATGCGCATCTCGGTCGGTTCGCCGATGATGGCCAGCGTCGGTGGTTGAACATGCGCCTGCAGATCGGCGATGAGGTGCGGAACGCCGAAACAGCCGACCTCCTCGTCGTAGGAGAGCGCCAGATGGACAGGGCGGCGCAGGCCCAGGCGACGCCAGCGCGGCACGGCGGCCAGACATGCGGCGACGAACCCTTTCATGTCCGCCGATCCGCGCCCGTAGAACCGTCCATCGCGTTCGACCAGCATGAACGGATCGGAATCCCAGTCCTGATCGTCGACCGGGACCACGTCGGTGTGGCCGGACAGGACGATGCCGCCCGCCACGTCGGGGCCGATCGTCGCCAGCAGATTGGCCTTCGTACCATCATCGCTGTGGACCAGCCGCGCTGCGATGCGATGCTCGTCGAGGTACGCGGCCACCCAGCGGATGAGATCGAGGTTGGACCGGCAGGAGGTCGTGTCGAAGGCGCACAGCGTCCGGAGAATGTCGACTGTGTCCATGATGGCGGCTGCGGATCGATATCGCGCGGCTCAAGGTCGTGACGACGTCGCGGGCATCGCGGCGCGCCCCGCGGTCCGGCGTGTCGCCACGAAGAATCCGAGCAGGATCAGCACCATGCCCGCGACGTGGAAGGCGCGCACCGGCTCTCCCAGCACGATGAAGGCAAGAAGCGCTGTGAACAGGGCGACGAGGTGGAACGAAACGCCGGTCACCGTCGCACCGAGCGTTGCAACGCAGCGGTTCCAGAGGATGAAGGCGAACAGCGACGCAAAGACGCCGATGTAGAGCACAGCGCCGAGCGAGGCCAGGTCTGTCGGGATACGCGCACCCCGCGCAAGCTCGGCAGCCCAGAACGGCATCAGCACGACCAACCCTGCCGCCATGGTCCCCGCCAGGAACACCAATGGGCTGATCGCCGCCGGCTTGCGTCGCAGCAGGACGGAGTAGATCGCGTAGTTGGCAACCGCCAGGAGCACCAGCAGTTCGCCGCCGTCGACGCGCAGTGCAGCGAGGCTGGCCATGTCGCCGCGGGCCACGATCCAGGCGACGCCCGCGAACGAAATGGCGATGCCGATCAGCGCCCTGCCCGTGATGCGCTCGACGCCGAGGACCACGGCCGCCAGCGGCACCATGAGCGGCAGCGTCGAGTTGAGGAAAGCGACGCTGGCCGCAGGCACGGTCTGCAAGGCGAGGTAGCCGAGCGCGTTGTAGCCGGCGATGCCGAAGGCGCCGCAGGCGGCGATCAATGCCCAGTGCCTGGTCAGCAGGCCCCGTTCACGCCAGGCCTGCCGCCAGACGAAGGGGGCCAAGACGAGCAGTGCTACCACCCATCGGCCGACCGCCAGGGATACCGGCGGAAAGACAGGCCCGAGTGCGCGGCCCAGCACGAGGTTGCCGGCCCAGAAGGCGGGCGGCAGCCACAGCAGCCAGACCGGTCGGGCCCACAAGGCGAGCAATGCGTCGCGCATCACAGGCCCTGCAAGGCGATGCGCACCCGGCGGTTCGAACGGCCCTTGTTCTCGATCTTGAGGATTCGGATCGGACGCGATGCGCCTGTCGAGGCCAGATGCGTTCCGCCGCAGGCCTGACGATCCAGCCCGGCGATCTCGACGATGCGGATCAGGCCTTCCGGGGAGGGGGGCGGCGCCACCGAGCGAGAACGCAGCAGGCCTTTTTCGGTGTGGGCAGCGGTCATGGAGACGTAGCTTGTCTCGACCGCGAGGTCCTGGGCGATGACATCGTTGAGTTCCGGCTCCAGGGCGCGTAGCCGGTCGTTGTCGGCATCCGGCAGGTCGAAGTCGATGCGCGCCGTCCCGTCGTCGTTCATCTGGACGCCAGTCACCAGCGCACCGTCGAAGTCCCGATAGACGAGCGCATTCAGGACGTGCAGGTCGGTGTGGAGCTCCCGCATGCGCTGGCGAAACGCCGGGTCGGCCGCCACCTGGACGTCGCCCCCGATCTCGACGCCGCCGGCCACTTCGATCCAGACCGCGCCGCTCTCCTCGCGGAACCCCGTGACCGCGGCTTCGCCACCCTGCCACCGGATGACGCCTCGGTCCGGGAGCTGCCCGCCGCCGCCGGGATAGAGCGGATGCCGGGACAGAAGCACCGCGCCGGGTCGGGTCCGAACGACCGTGGCGTCCAGCGTCAGGATCTCAGGGTTGTCTTGGCAGAAGAGTCGCGTCATGGGTTGCCTTGCTGATGGGGCACAGCATGGCAGGACGGCGCGAAATGCTATTGGTCGAAATTGAGCGTCGTGCGGACCGTCAGGATGCACCCGCGCGCACGTACTGCAGCGGCGTCATGCCGAAGGTGCGCTTGAAGTGCTTGTTCAAGGCACTCTGGTCATAGAAGCCGGAAGCGAGCGCCGCCTCGGCGACGCACTGCCCCTCCCGCAGATGCCGGAGCGCGCGCCGGAGACGCCATTGGGTCAGGTACGCATGCGGCGTCAGGCCCAGCGTTCGCTTGAACGCAACGATCAGCTGGAACGGCGTCAGACCCGCGGCCGCGCCCAGCTGTTCGAGCGTCAGGTTATCCGCATAACCGTCTCGCACGAGTTCCAGCGCGGGTGCCAGTGCGGTCGCGTCACGGGGCGCTTGGGGAATGCGCTTGGCCGCCTGCCCATGCCGATGGAGCAGGTCGCCGAAGGTGAGGACGAGCGACTCGCGATGAAAGGACGCGTCCTGTGCGCCTCCCTCCAGTGCATGGTGGAGCGCCATGAACCGTGTGACGAGGTCCTGGTCGGACACGACGTTCGACGTGAAGTACCCCGGCCGATCGATGCCGACGGCCTTCAGGATGTCCTGGATGGCCGGCTCGGCCAGATAGAACGATCGGTAGCGCCAACGCGCGCTGCCCGCCATGCGGCCCGAATGCGGCTCGGACGGGTTGAAGACCAGCAGCGCGCGCGGATGGGCGACCTCCGTGCGGCCACGGCTCTTGAATTCCGAACCGCCGAATTCCGTGACCGCAACGACAAGCGAGTCGTGCACGTGCGGCGCGTAGTCGTGTGTCGTGAAATCGGCCTGCAGCAGATCCATCCCCGGCAGGTCGGGGGCGTGCCAGTAGCGCGAACTGTTGCGGGGGTCCAGACGGGCCAAAAGGAAGTCCTTTCGCAAGACCGTCTGGCCGGTGGCTTCAAGCCGCCGGATTGCCGCGCACGCAGTCGGCGTAGTAGCGCTTCTTGCCGGTCTCGTCCACGCGGGCCACCAGGCCGTGAATGTCGGTCTCGAAACCCGGGCACTCCTTGTTGAATTCGCGCGCGAACTTCAGGTAGTCGACGATCTTCTTGTTGAAGACCTCGCCCGGAATCAGCAGCGGAATGCCTGGCGGGTACGGCGTGATCAGGCTGGTGGTGATGCGGCCTTCGAGCTCGTCGATCTCCACGCGCTCGGTCTTGCGGTGCGCAATGTGCGCGAACGCATCACTGGGCTTCATCGCCGGCGTCAGATCGCTCAGGTACATCTCGGTGGTCAGGCGTGCCACGTCATAGCGCGCATAGAGCTTGTGGATGTGCTGGCAGAGGTCACGCAACCCGAGCTTCTCGTAGCCTGGATGCTGCTGGCAGAACTCAGGCAGGATGCGCCACATCGGCTGGTTGCGGGCGTAGTCGTCCTTGAACTGCTGCAGCGCGGTCAACAGCGTGTTCCAGCGGCCCTTGGTGATGCCGATGGTGAACATGATGAAGAAGCTGTAGAGGCCGGTCTTCTCGACGATCACGCCATGTTCGGCGAGGAACTTGGTCACGACGCTGGCCGGGATGCCGGTGTCGGCGAACTTGCCCTGCAGGTCCAGGCCCGGGGTGACCACGGTCGACTTGATCGGGTCGAGCATGTTGAAGCCGTCGGCCAGCTTGCCGAAGCCGTGCCAGTTGCGCTTGGCGCTCTTGGCCTTGCTGTCGGTGCTGCCCTCGCCCTTCATGATCCAGTCTTCGGCGCGGCCAATGCCTTCCTCGACCAGCTTCTCGGGGCCCCAGACCTTGAACCACCACTCGTCCTTGCCGAACTCTTCTTCCACCTTGCGCATGGCGCGGCGGAAGTCGAGCGCTTCCAGGATGCTCTCTTCCACCAGTGCGGTGCCGCCGGGCGGCTCCATCATGGCGGCGGCCACGTCGCAGCTCGCGATGATCGCGTACTGCGGGCTGGTCGACGAGTGCATCAGGTAGGCCTCGTTGAACAGGTCGCGGTCGAGCGCGCGGTTCTGCGAGTCCTGCACGAGCACGTGGCTGGCCTGGCTGATGCCGGCGAGCAGCTTGTGCGTGGACTGCGTGGCGAACACCAGCGATTCCTTGGGCCGCACGCGGCGCTTGCCCATCGCGTGGTAGGCGCCGTAGAACGGGTGGAAGGCCGCGTGCGGCAGCCAGGCCTCGTCGAAATGCAGCGTGTCGACGTAGCCGTCGAGCATGCCCTTGATGGTCTCGGTGTTGTAGATCACACCGTCGTAGGTCGACTGGGTGAGCGTCATCACGCGCGGCTTGACCGTCTCGGGGTCGCGGTCCTTGAGCAGCGGATTGGCTTTGATCTTCGCCTTGATCGCGCTCATCTCGAACTCGCTCTTGGGGATCGGGCCGATGATGCCGAAGTGGTTGCGCGTGGGCTTCATGAAGACGGGAATCGCGCCCGTCATGATGATGGCGTGCAGGATCGACTTGTGGCAGTTGCGGTCGACCACCACCACGTCATCGGGCGCCACCGTGTGGTGCCACACCATCTTGTTGCTGGTGCTCGTGCCATTGGTCACGAAGAAGCAGTGGTCGGCATTGAAGATGCGCGCCGCATTGCGTTCGCTGGCCGCCACAGGACCTGTGTGATCGAGCAGCTGACCCAGCTCTTCGACCGCGTTGCACACGTCGGCGCGCAGCATGTTCTCGCCGAAGAACTGGTGGAACATGCGTCCGACGGGGCTCTTGAGGAAGGCCACGCCACCGGAATGGCCCGGGCAGTGCCAGGAGTAAGAACCGTCCTCGGCGTAGTCGATCAGCGCCTTGAAGAAAGGCGGCTGCACGCCTTCGAGGTAGCTCTTGGCCTCGCGGATGATGTGACGCGCCACGAATTCGGGCGTGTCTTCGAACATGTGGATGAACCCATGCAGTTCGCGCAGGATGTCGTTGGGAATGTGCCGTGCGGTCTTGGTCTCACCATAGATGTAGATCGGCACGTCGGCATTCTTGCGGCGCACTTCGCCGATGAAGGTGCGCAGGTTCAGCACGGCCGGATCGAGGTCCGGACCGACGCTGAACTCTTCGTCGTCGATCGAAAGGATGAAGGCACTGGCACGGCTTTGCTGCTGGGCGAACTGGCTCAGGTCGCCATAGCTGGTGACGCCCAGCACCTCGAAGCCTTCGCTCTCGAAGGCCTCGGCGAGCGCACGGATGCCAAGACCCGAGCTGTTCTCGGAGCGGAAGTCCTCGTCGATGACGACGATGGGGAAGCGGAATTTCATTCAGGGGGCTCCGAACGGGCAAATAGGCGCGAAGTGTACGGAATTTGAGTGAAAGTCCCATGGCGCTTTTGATTCAGAATGCATGGTCATCCACAAAGAGGAGACGCTTTGGCAAATTCCACGCTATGGTGGCTGATCGCGGGCGCGGCCGTTGCGCTCGAACTGGTCTCAGGCACCATCTACCTCCTGCTGCTGGGCACCGGCTTCGCGGCTGCCGCCGTGGCTGCGCATCTGGGCGCGGAGCTCGCGACGCAGATCATCGTCGCAGCAGTGGTCGGCGTGGGCGCTGTGGCGGCTTGGTACCTGGTGCGCAGAGGCAGAGCTGCCGAGGCACCCAGCCGTTCCAACCGCAACGTGAACCTCGACATCGGCGAGCGCATCCATGTCGACGCCTGGCAACCCGATGGCACCGCCACGGTCCGCTACCGTGGCGCGCAATGGACCGTGCTGCCGCGCGAAGGTCTCGACATGGCCCCTGGCGAGCATCGCGTCGTCGAAATGGTCGGTAGCCGCCTGGTCGTCGACCGGCTCTGAAAACACACAACCTACAAGGACTTCCCCCCCATGGATTTCGCCCTGCCTCTCGTCATTCTTGCCATCGCCGTCATCTTCATCAGTCAGTCAGTCAAGTTCGTTCCCCAACAGAATGCCTGGGTGAGGGAACGGCTGGGCAAGTACCACAGCACGATGACGCCCGGCGCCAACTTCCTGATTCCGTTCATCGACAAGGTGGCCTACAAGCACAGTCTGAAGGAAATCCCGCTCGACGTCCCCAGCCAGATCTGCATCACGCGCGACAACACGCAGTTGCAGGTCGACGGCATCCTCTACTTCCAGGTGACGGATCCCATGCGCGCGAGCTACGGCTCATCGAACTACATCATGGCGGTGACGCAGCTGGCGCAAACCTCCCTGCGCAGCGTGGTCGGCAAGCTCGAACTCGACAAGACCTTTGAAGAGCGAGACATCATCAACGCACAGATCGTCGCCGCCATCGACGAGGCGGCACTCAACTGGGGCGTGAAGGTGCTGCGCTACGAGATCAAGGACCTGACGCCGCCCAAGGAAATCCTGTTGGCCATGCAGGCGCAGATCACCGCCGAGCGCGGCAAGCGCGCGTTGATCGCGGCGTCCGAAGGCCGGCGCCAGGAGCAGATCAATATCGCCACCGGTGAGCGCGAGGCCTTCATCGCGCGCTCCGAAGGCGAAAAGCAGGCGCAGATCAACAATGCCGAAGGCGAGGCGGCCGCCATCACCGCACTGGCCAACGCCACCGCCGGCGCCATCGAACGCGTTGCCGCGGCCATTCGCCAGCCCGGCGGCGAACAGGCGGTGCAATTGAAGGTCGCCGAACGCGCCGTGGACGCCTACGCCAAGGTTGCCGCGGACGCCACCACCACGCTGATCGTGCCCAGCAACATGAGCGAAACCGCCGCGCTGATCGCGTCCGCCATGCGCATGGTGCAGACTGGCAAGACGACGAACACGGCCTGAAGCACTGCTACAATCAGAGGCTTGGAGCGGTGGATGAGCGGTTTAAGTCGCACGCCTGGAAAGCGTGTGAGGGGTAAAACCCTCCGCGGGTTCGAATCCCGCCTGCTCCGCCAAGGAACTAGAGGGAAGTCGTGAGAAATCAACGACTTCCCCTCTCAGTCCACCGTCTGGCGCAGGCCTTAAATATTCCAAGGCCGCGCCGACCTCACGGGAAATCATGCTCGCATTCAGGAGTCTGAGTTTTTCGCCGTGCGCCATAGCCCTTGTTCCGGAGGGTGTGCCGCTCTCGGCCCACGATCATTGCGCGCGCCTTGCGGTGACTCGTCACCCCTCCTTGTTCAACAGCCGTTGTAGTTCTTCCGCCCGCTGGCCGTGATCGTGTACGTCCCGCCTCGCGGCCCTGTGTAGCACGTCTGCCCGCCGGTCGACGTTGCGGGTGCCAAGCGGGTCGATGACGTAGCCGGCCGACCAGCAGACTCGCCTGCGGTTGAATTTGCTGTACCTGCCTGGCCTGCGCCCGCTCCGCCGGTGCCTGCGTAGCCTCCGGTCGACCGAGAACGCGTGCTTTTACTCGTCGCGAAGGACTTTGCCACTGCTCGCGTCACGCCGCTGGTGCGTGCTGGCTTCGCCGAATGGCTCGCACTGGATGCGTGAGAGCTCGAGTGCGAGCCCGCGCTGCGGGTGTGTCCGCCGCCGTGCCCTCCACCCCCGCGCGCAAATGCAGGCGCCGAGAGCGCGAGTGCAGTCACCCAAACGAGCATCATCTTCATGTTGTTCTTCTCCAGGCCGTGATTGGCCTCTGATGATGTCGCCAGGGAACCCATCCGCCTATCCTACGTTTTCGCTATGGCGCGCTGGAGGCGCTGGGGCACTTTTTGAATATGGGATTGCGCCCATGGACAAGCACCGGCCCCAAGTTGACTCAGGGTGTTTCCCAGTAGGACAAGCCCTATCCACCCGATAGCCAAACCCGATAGAAACCCTGTGCACGGCCGTTCTGGGTGCTCCGTTGCTTGCACACCTACATCGCAAGTCGCCGGAAGACATCATGGCCCACATCCTTCTCACATTCGCAGCGGTCGTCGCCTCCGTCGGCGCCCTTGGCGTTTTCGCCCTCCTCCGCATGGCAAGCCTCTGCAGCCGTGAAGAAGAGATTTCAGAGTCGGCCATCTCCGCAACCACGGCCGCGCCAATCACCGAGCCGGCGGCGACGCCCCAGGAGCGCTCGCCGACGAGCCCAGCGATCCTGACGCTGTCAGCTTAGACCGTCCAACTACTTGGCGGCCCTAAGCCGCCGAGAGTTGCTGCATCAGCGAAGCGATGTTCATCACGCCCCAGTGATCGGTGATTCGCCCGTCACGCACACGCAAGACATCGATGACATCGAAGTGGACGGTACGGCCGATCGCAGGGACACCCAGGAATTCGCCCTGGTGGGTTCCCTTGTACGTCTTGCGCGTCGTCACCAGGTCTCCCTCTCCCGTTTGAAATTCGATGGTCGCCACCATGTCGGGAAACGCGTTGCGAAAGACTTGATAGAGATGACGGGCGCCATCTCGCGTCGGCGGGAATCCAGGCGCCGGCGTGTGATCGACGAAGGCGGGGTCCATGAGTTCGTCGAACACGGCGAAATCTCCCCCCGTCTGGACTTCGTCGACCAGTCGGCGAACGATGGCTTTCTCAATTTGCAGCGTCACGCCGGCCCTTTCTTTCAAGCCACCGCCGGATAGGCACCGTGGAAAACCGATTCGGCCAACGGACGGCGCAGTGATGGCGTCTCCCGGGCCTGGAGCGCCTCAGGCAACTGTTGCGCATCGCCACGCTTGCCGATGGCCACGATGGCATGCAGGGCATGGTCAGAAGGCAGATGGATGGCGGCGGCAGCCGCGGCTGCGTCGAAGCCACCCATCGCATGGACGTTCCAGCCGGACATCGTGGCCTGGAGCGCGAGATGCGCCCAGGCCGACCCGGCGTCGAACGCGTGCGACGGATTGACCATCGGCGCCGGTGCGCCCGGCGGCGTGAACAAGGTGTGTGTCGTGATGGCAACCAGGGCCGCCGCGTTGGAAGCCCAGACCTGATTTCCCGGCCACAGGCTGGCGACCAGCCGCGCCCAATGATCATCGCCGCGCAGCGCGTAGACAAAGCGCCAAGGCTGGACATTGAGGCCGGAGGGTGCCCAGCGCGCCGCCTCGAGCAGGCCCATGACCTGCTCCTGCGTGATCGACGTGTCATCGAACGCGCGCGGAGACCAGCGCGCAAGGAATACGTCATCAATGGGACTGTCCGCCACACGAGCGGGCGAGAGAGATAAACTTGCATTCATAAACGTCTGTACTTCCTGAAAGAGAGTTGGTACGTTTGAGTATGCGCAAGCAGCAAATCGTGCACAAGAACGGAGTGCACAGTGCGCTGGTTACCCGCGCGTAACCGTCCCATCCAAGATTCGAGCAACTATGGACCTGTCGGCCAGACCGCAACTTGAAGACTGCCCTGTACGCGACGTCCTGTCGCGCGTATCGGACCGCTGGAGCATGCTCGTGATGCTGTTCCTCGAGGCCGGAACCCTTCGGTTCTCCGCCCTTGGCAGAGCCATCCCGGACATCTCTCAGCGCATGCTGTCTCAAACGCTTCGGCGACTCGAGGAGGACGGCCTGCTCACGCGCGAGGTGTTTCCGACCATCCCCCCGAAGGTCGAATATTCGCTGACCGATCTGGGGCGGTCTCTGCTGGAACCGCTCAAGGAAATGATGCGATGGGCCGACACGAACCATCAATCTATCCGCGCTGCGCGCCAGCGTGCAGCGACAGTCGCCAAGGTTTGAACTGATCGAGGCAACGACCTATTTGGAAACCTCGCCTGGGCTGGCGTCACCTGTCGGAACGCCTTGCGACTCCTCTGCAAGACTCTGGTAGTGGGCATCCCCCGGGAATCCTTTTGCCCGACGCCGCTTCGCCTGCTCGTCCTGCGCCATGAGCCACTCGGCGGCCGAAGGTTGGCGCGTACCCTCGTCCTTCGAGAGCTGCTGGATGATTCCGGCCAGGAAGTGATGGCGATTGCTCATGGCTCCATTTTTGGGGGTTTGCCCCATCATCCTGTCGGTGCGTCGTCGCGCTATGAGGTCAGATTCAACCTACCACGCTTTCACGTCTGTAGCGCCAGACGGTATACGTCTCTGATGTTTTATCGGCCGTCAGTTTCCGCGTCTTTTGTAGGACAAGGTCGCATGCGTTACGATATCAAGGTGGCCTGTTGCCGCCCCCATGGAATTCAAATGGCCGAAGAAAACAGTCCCTCCACCTCGGATTCATCTCCGCTGCATCAGACGCTCGCGCAGAACGTCGAAGTTGCGGCGCAAGTGCAGCAAGCGTCCGACGACCTGTCCATCGTCAGCACCGTGCTCGAACAGGAAATTCCTGATGAAATTCAGGTGGGAGACGTCGCGCAGGCCATTGCGCACACCAGCGAACTCGAAAAGAAGCTGGCCCAATCCGCCGAAAAACTGACCGAAGTCAACGAAATCCTCTCCAAGGAAATCAAGCGCCGGATCGAGGTCACCGAGCAGCGCGACCAAAGCCGGGCTTTGGTTGAAAAGCTGCAATCCGACGTCGACGACCGCCAGGCGCAGAACTGAGGGCACGTCCGCGGGACCGTCGCACCGCGAGCCATCAATCAGCGGCAATAAAAAAAGGGCCCGAGGGCCCTTTTTTTATTCAGCGGAAAATCCGCCGCGATCAACGCACCACGGCGATCTGCGTGCGCGCACCACCCTTGTAGGTGTACAGCGTCAGGGCACCGTTCTTGATGTCGCCCTTTTCGTCGAATGCGATCGGACCGGTCAGGCCCTTGTATTCGATCTTGCTGACTTCCGGCAGGTACTTGGCAGGGTCGGAAGAACCGGCCTTGACCATGGCGGCTGCGAGCACGTTCACGGCGTCGTAGACGTAAGGCGCATAAATCTGCACATCGACGCCATTCTTTTCCTTGAACTTGGCCTTCCAGGCGTCCAGCGGCGCCTTGAAATCACCGTCCACACCACCGGCTTCGGCGCACACCACCATGTCTTCGCCGATGGCATCGCCAGCCAGCTTGGCCAGTTCGCCGGTGCACAGGCCGTCGCCACCCATGAACTTGACGTTCATGCCCAGTTGCTTGACCTGCTTGAGCATCGGGCCGCCGACGGCGTCCATGCCACCGAAGAACAGCACGTCGGGCTTGGCGCCCTTGAGCTTGGTCAGGATGGCATTGAAGTCGGTGGACTTGTCGGTGGTGAATTCGTGGCCGACGACGGTGCCGCCAGCAGCCTTGACGGCCTTTTCGAACTCTTCTGCGACGCCTTGGCCGTAAGCGGTGCGGTCGTCGATCACGGCAATGTTCTTGCCCTTGAGCGTTTCGACCGCGTACTTGCCGAGCGTGCCACCCAGCTGGGTGTCGTCAGCCACCACGCGGAACGTGGTCTTGAAGCCTTGGCGCGTGTACTTGGGGTTGGTTGCCGACGGCGAGATCTGCGGAATGCCAGCATCGCTGTAGAGCTTGGAAGCCGGGATGGTGGTGCCCGAATTCAAGTGACCCACCACGCCGTTGACCTTGCTGTCGACCAGCTTCTGGGCCACAGCGGTGCCTTGCTTCGGATCGGCAGCGTCGTCTTCGGACAGCAGTTCGAACTTGGCGACCTTGTCACCGATTTTCAGGCCTTGGGCATTCAGGTCGTCGATGGCCATTTTGGCACCGAGTTCGTTGTCCTTGCCGAGGTGGGCAATGGCGCCGCTGGTAGGTGCCACGTGACCGATTTTCACGACCAGTGCATCCGCAGGAGGTGCAGCAGCGGGTGCAGCCGCCGTCGGCGCTGGCGCGGCGGCAGGTGCAGCAGCTTCTTCTTTCTTGCCGCAAGCCACGAGCGTAAGAGCCGCCAAAGCGACCGCAGTCCATTTCAATTGCATGGGAACCTCCAGAACATTGATGAGTAAAAAAACCGTTCTTCTGAATCGGTACGACACCACAGCAAATTCCGCGCCGTGTCGAGTCTTCAGGCACCCCGGCGCCCTCTAACCCGGCGCAGTTTAGCCGAGGATCAGGCTCGGGAAATCCGCGCAGACCCTGTAGTTTCAGAAAGTTCCCGTGCCAGGGCGTCTGTTGTCAAACGCCGCACGACGCCTTCAATTTCGACCCGCAATTGCGCGCTCATAGCATCCAGGTGAAGCTGAACCGCAGCTGACACCGCGTCGCTCAATTGATCTTCCAACGTCAGTGCCACACGCTCCATGACGCGCTGGACCACGAGCTCTTCGAGCTCGGGCCCCTCCCCGTTTGGGTCTCGCGCCGCAGTGGATGACATACCAGGCGCAACAACATCCGTGAGCGTCGGCACGAAAGACGGCGGCCTGCGCGGTGGGTTGCTCATGGCCGGCTCCCCGCGAGATCGTGCCGGGTGATCGCGTAGCCCCGGTCGGCATAGTGGCGCCAGCGCGCGCGTGCGCTCTGGCGCTCGTCCTCGTCGTTGCTCACGATATCGACCAGTCGCTCGAAGCGCTCGAACCCGGTGGGCACCTGCGCGCCCAGATTGACGACCACCTGCTGGTGCGGCAGCGGCGCACCGCAACTGGCGGCAAGCACCACCGGCGAGCGCGCCAGCACGGCCGGCTCCGCATCGGCACGGCAGTGAGCAATGAAATCGACCGCCGAGAATTGCCAGAGCGCCAGGTCGATGGCGTCGAGTACCGGCGTCTCGGCCACCACGACGACCCGGGCGCCCTTGCTGCTCACGGCCTTGCGCAACAGGCGGCAGGCATAGCCCACCTTGTCGGGCATGTTGAAATGAAAGTCGATGCCCGTCACGTCGCGGTGCGCGTTTTGCGCGCGGCCTTGCGGGGTGCAGTCGAAGCCGCCGGTGTCTGCGCAGCCTCTTCGGCACGCGCCAGCAAGTAGCTCAGCAGCAGGCCGACCGGGCGCCCGGTCGAGCCTTTGGCTGCGCCGCTTTTCCACGCTGTGCCGGCGATGTCGAGGTGGGCCCAGGGGAATTTGGCCGTGAAGCGCTGCAGGAACTTGGCCGCTGTGATGGCCCCGCCCGCCCGCCCGCCGATATTGGCCACGTCGGCGAAGTTGCTCTTGAGTCCGTCGGCGTACTCGTCGTCCAGAGGAAGACGCCAGCAGCGGTCCTGTGCCGTTTCACCGGCCTGTTCGAGTGCCCGGGCCAGGGCGTCATCGGCCGAGAACATGCCACTGCGCACGCCGCCCAGCGCCACCACGCAAGCACCCGTCAGGGTGGCGATGTCGATCACGGCCGCCGGGGAAAAGCGCTCGGCATAGGTGAGCGCGTCGCACAGCACCAGCCGACCCTCGGCATCGGTATTGAGTACCTCGATGGTCTGGCCGCTCATGCTGGTGACCACGTCGCCCGGCTTGAGCGCACGGCCATCGTTCATGTTTTCTGCTGCCGGAATCAGGCCCACGACGTTGATCGACGGCTTGATCTCGGCCAGCGCACGAAACACGCCCAGCACGCTGGCTGCACCGCACATGTCGAACTTCATTTCGTCCATGTCCGCTGCCGGCTTGATCGACACGCCGCCGGTGTCGAAGGTGATGCCCTTGCCAACCAGCACCACGGGGGCTTGCGCCTTGGGTGCGCCCTGGTAATGCAGAACAATGAAGCGCAGGGGCTCGCTTGAGCCCTGCGCGACAGCGGCGAAGGAGCCCATGCCCAGCTTGGCGACTTCCTTGGGGCCCAGCACTTCGCACTTCATGCGCGGCATGGCGCCGATGGACTGGGCGGCGGTGGCCAGCAGCGTGGGCGTCGCGAAGTTGGCAGGCCGGTTGCCCCATTCCTTGGCGAACTCGATGCCGGTGACCGTGGCCGTGGCCATGCGGAAAGCCTCCGCCACGGCAGCCGAACCCGGCAACCCGAGCGTGACCTGCGTGATGCAGCGCGGCTCGGCCTTGGCCTTCGACTTCGTCGTGGTGTAGACGTAGCTCGCGTCGGCCGCGGCCAGAACGGCCGCACGCACGGCGGCGCCATCGGCCGCCTGGGCGAACACCAGCGCGACCCGCTTGGGGCTGGCCGCCTTGACCGACTGAATGGCCGCCCCCACGGCGCTGCGCACCGACGCTGGCGTGCCGTCACCGATGGCGGCGAGCACGACGCGAGGCGCTGCAATGCCGCCTGGGCGGTACAGCGCCAGCAGCTTGCCGGGCTTGTCGGGCAGATCGCCCGCCTGGCGGGCAGCGGCGATCAACGGGGCCAGCACGTCCTTGGAGGCGCTGGCAGGATCGGAGACAGTGCTGCCGACGAGGACGATCAGTGCGTCCGTCTTCTCGTTGGCTGCCTGTGCGGTGGTGAGGGTCTTGAGTTGAAAGTCCATAATCCTTTTTTTCCCTCGACGATGTTATTCCATTCCTCTCTACGTAAGGAGCTGTCCCGCAGCTTCGGTGCCACGCTGGTGGTATTGGTCACGATCGTGATGACCATGATGCTGATCCGCACGCTCGGATTGGCATCCAAGGGCAGTGTGAACCCGTCCGACGTGATGCTCGTGATGGGCTACACCGTGCTCGGCTACATGCCAACCATCCTCAGCCTGAGCCTGTTCGTCTCGATCGTCGGCACGCTTTCTCGCATGTACCGCGACAGCGAGATGGTCATCTGGTTTTCCAGCGGGCGCGGGCTGGTCGATTTCGTGCGGCCGCTGTTCGGCTTCGCGTGGCCGGTGCTGGTCTTGATCGCGGCACTGTCGCTCTTCGGCTGGCCCTGGTCCAACTCGCAGACCCAGGGCATGCGCGACCAGTACGAGCGCCGCAGCGACCTCGAACGCATTGCGCCCGGCGAGTTCCGCGAATCGTCGGCCCACAATCGCGTCTTCTTCATCGACAAGGACGCGCCCGATGCGGCCACCGCAACCAACGTGTTCATCTCGTCGGTCGAGCGCGGCCTGCAGATCGTGACTTCCGCGCGCAGCGGGCGCGTCGAGAGCATTGGCGAGGCACGCTATCTGATGCTCAGCAACGGCCAGCGGATCGAGCGCCCGGTCGACCCGGCCGCCGGCATCAAGATCAGCGAGTTCCAGACCTACGGCGCACGCATCGGCTCGAGCGTACCGACGTCGCTCGACGACGCCCCCTTGCGGGCCCGCACGACCATGCGGCTGCTGGCCGAGCGCAATGCGCCCAACATGGGCGAATTCGGCTGGCGCATCGGCATGCTCTTCGCGGGCATCAACTTCGTGCTGCTCGCGCTCACGCTGTCGAGTGTGAACCCGCGTGTGGGCCGAAGCGGCAACCTGCTGTTTGCGCTGTTCGCCTTCCTCGTCTATTACAACCTGCTCAACATCGGCCAGAGTTGGGTAGGCTCCGGGCGCTTCGGCCTGGCCGGCTTTCTGATTGGCCTGCACGGCGGCGTGTTCCTCATCGCCGTGGCCTGGCTGGCCAAGCGCAACAACAACTGGGCCCGACGCAGCCGTCGCGCAGCGCCCTCCACCCCTTCTTCGACGACCGCGTGAAAACCATCCGCCGCCTGATCTATACCGAGGTGCTGAAGGCTGTCGCTTTTGTCGCGCTCGGCTTTTTGAGCCTGTTCTTCTTTTTCGACTTCGTCGACGAGCTGGGCGATATCGGCAAGCCGGACACGCTCGGCTACGGCGCGCCCCAGGCGCTGGCCTACGTCGCCTTGCTGATCCCGAGCCACCTCTACGAACTGCTGCCGATCGCCGTGCTCATCGGCACCATCTTCGTGATGGCGCGCCTGGCGCAGAGTTCGGAATACACCATTCTGCGCACCAGCGGTCTGGGCCCGTGGCGCGCACTGCGTTCGCTGCTGGTGCTGGGCGCGGGCTTCGTGGTGCTGACCTTTGCCATCGGTGACTACGTGGCGCCTGCGGCCGACCGCGCAGCGCAACTGCTCAAGGCGCGCTTCCAGGGCGATGTGTTTGCCACCATCGGCACCACCGGCGCCTGGCTCAAGGAAAAGCAGGACGACAAGTCCTATGCGGTGAATGTGAATTCGATGAACCGCGACGGCAGCCTGCGCTCGCCGCGGATCTTCGTCTTCGATGCGCAAGGCTTCGTCTCGGACCAGATTTCAGCGAGTTCCGCGCGTGCCGTGGACGGCGCCTGGGTGCTGTACGAGGCCGAGCGCCAGCACTACGAAACGCGCAATGCCGGCGACAAGGCACGCGTCTTCACGACGATGTCGCCGGAGTTGCGCTGGCCGACCACGCTCACCCAGGAGATGGTCTCGGTCGCACTGCTCAAGCCGGACCGCATGCCGACGATCGACCTGTTCGAGTACATCCGCCACCTGGACGCCAACGGCCAGACTGCGCAGCGCTATGAGATCCAGTTCTGGCGCAAGGTGTTCTACCCGCTGTCGTGCCTGGTGATGGTGGTGCTTGCCCTGCCCTTCGCCTACCTGCACTTCCGGCAAAGCGGCATCACCACCTATGTGTTCGGTGGTGTGCTCATCGGGATCAGTTTTTTCCTTCTGAACAACGTGTTCGGCTACATCGGCAACCTGAGCAACTGGTTGCCCTGGCTCACTGCGGCCGCGCCGGGGTTGATTTATTCAGTGGTGTCACTGGCGGCCTTCGGCTGGCTGGTGTTGAGGCGATGACGCAAAAAATGACGATTTCCAATACACCCCCCAGCGCGCGCGGCATTCTCCTGTTCGCCCACGGTTCGCGCGATGCACGCTGGCGCGAACCGGTCGAAGCCGTCGCGCGCAGCGTGATCGCACAAGACCCGACCGCGCGCGTGGCCTGCGCCTACCTCGAACTGGTCGAGCCCGACCTGCCCACCGCCGCCGGCGCGCTTATCGCGCATGGCGCGCGCTCGATCCGGGTGGTGCCTCTGTTCCTCGGCATGGGCAAGCATGTGCGCGAAGACCTGCCGCTGCTGATCGAGCAACTGCGCACGGCCCATCCTGCGGTCGATTTCTCCCTCGCCCCGGCGGTTGGCGAAGCCCCCGAAGTCATCGCACTGCTCGCCCGCATGGCGTTGAAAAACTGATCGACGCAGTCAATCGATAGATTCAGAAGGCATAATGAAATCCGCAATGAGACGGAATTTGTTATGAATCTTCACCAGTTCAAGTTCGTCCAGGAAGCGGTGCGACGCAACCTGAACCTGACGGAAGCGGCCAAGGCGCTGCATACCTCGCAACCCGGCGTGTCCAAAGCGATCATCGAGCTGGAGGAGGAGCTGGGCGTCGAGATTTTTGCGCGCCACGGCAAGCGCCTCAAGCGCGTGACCGAGCCGGGCCAGCACGTCATCGCCAGCATCGAACTCATCATGCGCGAGGTTGGCAACCTCAAGCGCATCGGCGAGCAGTTCAGCGCGCAGGACAGCGGCACGCTCTCCATCGCGACCACGCACACGCAGGCGCGCTACGTGCTGCCCGTGCCGGTGGCCAGATTGCGCGAGGCCTATCCCAAGGTCAACGTCAGCCTGCATCAGGGATCGCCCGACCAGGTGGCGCGCATGGTGATCGACGAGATCGCCGAGATCGGTATCGCCACCGAATCGCTCGACGGCTACGCCGAACTGGTGACCATGCCCTGCTACGAATGGCAGCACGTGCTGGTCCTGCCGAAAGACCATCCACTGGCGAACAAGGATCGCGTGTCGCTCGAAGACCTCGCGCACGAGCCGATCATCACCTACCACCCCTCCTTTACCGGTCGCACCCGCATCGACCATGCGTTTGCGCAGAAGAAACTGACGCCGCGCATCGCGCTCGAAGCCATCGACTCGGACGTGATCAAGACCTACGTGCGGCTGGGCCTGGGCGTGGGCATCGTGGCCGAGATGGCCGTGCGCGACGACACCAACGCCGACCTCGTGGTCAAACCCATGGGCCACATCTTCGGCCAGAACATTGCGCGCGTGGCCTTCAAGCGCAGCGCCTACCTGCGCAATTTCGTCTTCAAGTTCGCCGAGCTGCTCAGCGACCGGCTCGACCGCAACCTGATTGCCAAGGCCCTCAGCGGCCAACAGCAGGACTACGAACTCTGATTTCCCTTCCTGTCTTCGCGCACACCATGAGCACTGTTCTTTCTTCGCCCCGCACGCCCGAAGTCGGCACCAAGCTGCCTGCCGTCGGCACCACCATCTTCACCGTGATGTCGGCGCTCGCCGCAGAGACGCAGGCCGTCAACCTGGGCCAGGGCTTTCCGGACTTTCACTGCGACCCGAAGCTGCTCGATGCCGTGACCGCCGCCATGGCCGCGGGCCACAACCAGTATCCACCGATGCCGGGCATACCGGCCTTGCGCGAAGCCGTGGCAGCCAAGATCGCCGCACTGTATGGCCGCAGCTACAGTGCAGCCACCGAGATCACGCTGACCGCCGGCGCCACGCAGGCGATCATCACCGCCGTGCTGGCGATCGTGCGTCCAGGCGACGAGGTGATCGTGCTGGAGCCCTGCTACGACAGCTATGTGCCCAACATCGAACTGGCAGGCGGCACGGTCGTGCGCGTGCCGCTCACGCCGGGCACCTTCCGGCCTGACTTCGACAAGATCGGTGCGGCGCTGTCGCCGCGCACACGCGCCATCATCGTCAACACGCCCCACAACCCGAGCGCCACGGTGTGGACCGAAGCCGAGATGCGCCAGCTCGAAGCGCTGCTTGCGCCCACCGATGTATTCGTCATCAGCGACGAGGTCTACGAGCACATGGTCTATGACGGTGCGCGCCATGAGAGCGCTGCACGTTTTCCGGGCCTGGCGGCACGCAGCTTCATCGTGAGCAGCTTCGGCAAGACCTACCACGTCACGGGCTGGAAGGTCGGCTACGTAGCGGCGCCTGCGTCGCTGACGGCCGAGTTCCGCAAGGTTCACCAGTTCAATGTGTTCACGGTGAACACGCCCATGCAGCACGCGCTGGCCAGCTACATGGCAGATCCGGCCCCCTACCTCGACCTGAGCGCGTTCTATCAGCGCAAGCGCGACCTGTTTGCAGAAGGCCTGGCTCGCACGCGCTTGAAGCTGCTGCCCAGCGGCGGCACCTACTTCCAGTGCGTGGACATCAGCGAGGTGAGCGACCTCGGCGAGGCGGACTTCTGCCAGTGGCTCACGCGCGAGATCGGCGTCGCTGCCATTCCGCTGTCGGCCTTCTACGGCAACGGATTCGACCAGCGCGTGGTGCGCTTCTGCTTCGCCAAGAAGGATGAAACCTTGCGCCACGCGATCGACCGGCTGGCGAAGCTCTGACACCCACCGTAGGATTGTCCTGACCGCCGAAGGCGCCGTTCTCTCTAGGGCATGACGCTGCAGCCGACGAACATGAGGGCTTCAAACACAAGCCCTTAGGAGAAGTTCATGTCGTTGATTTTGTTGGTAATCCTGATTCTGTTGCTCATCGGGGTGCTGCCGACCTGGGGGCACAGCCGAAGCTGGGGCTATGGCCCGAGCGGTGGCCTCGGACTGGTGCTGATCGTCGTGATCGTGCTTCTGGTGATGGGTCGGATATAGACCTGACCACGCTGAAATGAAAAGCCCGCATTTGCGGGCTTTTTTTTGTCCTGCTGCGTCCATGGAAAGGAAAGTTCAATCGACCCGCAGCCGATTGCACCGATCGCAAGCCGAAGCACCCATCATCAAGCTGCCGCGCGTGAAGTATCTGGCACTTAAGGTGTAAATCGCGCGATTTGACCCTTGTTGACGAATTTTGTGGCTTTGCACGCCCAGAATCCGGCCATGCAGCCGCTGTCTTCCGTGGCATTCAGATTTCGAAAGCTCGGATCGAACAGCGCCAGACCACAGAGTCACCAAAGGAGAAAACGCCATGTCCGCATTCAGTGCTGCGCGCACGCACACGCTCGAAATCAGCAGCCCCGCCATCCCCGAGTTCCTGGGCCGCCCTGCCCTTGAGCGGGTTCGCCTCTCGGGCCGCGAAGGCCTCAATTCGCCGTTCGAATACGAGCTCCTGCTCAAGACCCCCGAGGGTCTGAACCCCGGTGCCAGCGGTGCAGCCGACTGGGACCTCGACAGCTTCGTGGGTCGCGAGATCAGCTGCACGATCCAGTTGGACGGCATGGGCCAGTTCCTCCCTGGCGCGGTCGGCGCCTCGGTTGACCATGTGGGCATCGGCGTGCGCCAGATAAACGCCCTCATCGCCGAGGCCTGCTTCTGGGGCGAGGAAGGCCGCCACCTGCAGTACAAGCTCACCTTGCGCCCCTGGCTGCACAAGGCCACGCTGCGCACCAACTGCCGCATCTTCCAGAACCAGAGCGTGGTGCATATCCTGGACGAACTGCTGGCCGACTATGCCTTCCCCGTCGACAAGCGCCTCATGGGCCTGGACGGTATCGAGGGCCAGCTCTACCCCCTTCGCGATTATCAGTGTCAGTACAACGAGAGCGACTTCGACTTCTTCAGCCGCCTGTGCCAGGAATGGGGCATCAGCTACTTCTTCGAGCACAGCGAGGGTGCGCACCGGCTCGTTCTCATCGACAACATGGGGGCGTACAAGCCCAACGACAGCGCCGCCTACCAGGAGGTGGAATACCACGCGCCGGGGTGGAAGACCGATGCCGAATACCTGAGCAGCTTCGTCCCCACGAGCAGCCTGACCAGCGGCCAGTACACCAGCCGCGACTGCGATTACACCCGCCCCAAAGCCGACCTGACGCAGAGCCGCAAGGACCCGCGCCCCACCGGCCAATCCGACGCGGAGGTCTGGATCGTCATGCCCGGGCCGAGCGCGACATGGCGGAGTTCAAGCGGCGGCGCCAAGCCTACGAATCGGGGCAAAGCAAGGAACTCCAGCCGCCCGCGTTTCCCGGGGTGCCTCAGCCCTTGTCCGAACTGGCCCAGGCCCACAAGGCAGCCAGCGAAGGCAAAAGCGGACGGGACGTGCGCGACATGCTCAGCCAGGCGCTGCGCATGCGCACGCTGGTCGCCAGCCTGTGGACCTATGACGACGAATGGCGCGTCTCGAAGCTGCCCGTCGCGCAGCGCATCGACCAAGAAAAGCAGCGCTATGCGCAGCAGAAGAAGGAGTGGGACCGCTACCAGGCCGCCCAGAACCAGGCAAGGGCCGACAGCATCCATGCCGGCGGCTGGGGCACTTCGACCGATACGCGCGTTCCGCCGTTGCCGCCGCCCGACCGCAGCAAGGAGCTCCGAAACGCGACCGCCCAGCGCTACCGCGAGGTCTACATCCACAGCAAGCTGATGATCATCGACGACAGCATGTTCACGCTGGGCAGCGCCAACCTGAACCTGCGCAGCTTCGCGGTGGACAGCGAGATCAACATCGCCAGCGACGACGCGCTCAAGGCGAAGGACCTGAGACAGCGAGTGTGGCATCAGCACACGAAGGGGCAGTTCGATGGGGGTGGGGATGCGACGGATCAGGTTGCGATGTCAAAGACATTTGACAAGTGGGAAAAAGAGGCTAGTGCCAACCTCGTTCAGAAGTTCAAAGGGCAGTCGCTTTCCAGCTTCCTCGTCAAGTTCCTCGACGAGCGCACCAGCACCATCCGGCTCGCATGAACGCGCCACTTCCTGCCCTGCGCATCCATCCATTTCGCTGGCCGGCCTTGCTGCTGGTCCTTGTTCTCGTCCTATTGAGTTTGACGGCCTGCCCCATGAACCACCTGCCCCGCAACATGAACCTGAAGGCGTTCGACCCGCACCGGGCCGACTTCACTTGCAAGTACGAGGCCGATGCCAACCCGCCCTTCACGGCCGAGGCCGACGCACTCTTCCAGCAGGGCATGGCGGTGACCAGCTACGACCTGGTGTTCGAGCAGCGCGACTACGCCAAGGCGGCGCAGTTGTGGCAGCAGGCCGCGGGCATGGGCCACTGGAAGGCCGCGATGAACCTTGCCGGTCTTTATGAGAGCGGCCTGGGCCTGCCGCAGGACAGCGAACAGGCCGTGCTGCTGGTCGAAGGCCTGATGAAACAGGGCGTGCCCGCCGCCTTCGACAAGATGGGCACCTACCACCAGCGCGGCATCGGCGTGAAGGGCGATGCGAGCCGCGCCTATGCGTTCTGGCAACTCGCGGCGGACATGGGGAGTTCGGCGGCCCAGGCTCACCTAGGCTACAAGCTGCAAGGGACTTACGACAATCCCGATCAGGGTTTCTGGGGCAACCGGGAGGTGGCGCTGAAGATGCTCGAATGCAGTTTTGCACAGGGTAACGGCGATGCCGCCTATACGCTGGCTCTGACCATCACAGGAGATGACGCATCGCTTGGCGAAGACAATGCCCGTGCACTCCGCGTTTATCACGAAGGCGTAAAACTGGGCTGCAAGGATTGCGCACGCGATCTGTCCGTCAGTTTTGATCTTGTGAGGCCTATGACGGGCAATACGATCGACACGGCCCGGTCGGATCGCTACCGCCTGCTGAGGGAAGCCCTCGAACTCAACCCCGACCTGCGCTTCCCCAATCTCGACAAGGTGCTGCCGCTGCCGCCTGCCGCACTGCCCCTCTGGGACGGCAAACGCGAAACCCTCCTGGACGCCGCCAAGCCCCTGGTCGCCAAACCCGCCGAGAAACCCACCCCCGGCGCGCAACGCACCGGCCGAGCCCACATCCCGCAAGGCCACGTGCTGCGGCGGCAAGCGCAAGCTCTGGTGGTCGAAGCCAGCACCCTCGTGCCCCACAGTGGCTACTGGCTTGCCCGCCTGGCCAAGGTCTACCGCGATCACGAGCAGGCCTGGGAAGATGCCCAGGTCCCGCAGCGCTACGCCCAGGGCGAAACCTTCGAGGCCGCAGACCGCCGCAGCCTGGGCGCGTACGCCAACTACGCGCCCCGCACCGTCTGGCACTACCTGGGCGAAGCCTCGCCCGTGCACGTGCCCACGCATCCCCGGGTGGCGCAGGGCATCGCCCGCAGCACCCGTGTGCCCGTGCCTCTGCTGCACTGCAAAGGCATGTTGCCCTGTCCGCGCACGGGCGTTTGGGGTGGCCAGGTGCCCAGGGACCATCCGATGGCCCGGCTCTACAACCGCTGGGACCGCTTCGCCTATGTCGAGAAGGGCCAGTCCTTCCCCGATCCCCGGCATCAGCACATCCCCATCGCGCCGCATGAGGTGAAGTGGCTGTGGCTGGACAACGCCAACCAGCCCCAGCGCTCGGGCATCGTCGAGGTGACCTTGAGCGACTTGCATGATGCGCAGACGGCAAGCTGATCAAGCTGACGAAGGTCGTCGCGGGCCTGCGTTGCCGTTGTTGCTGGCGGCCGTCTTCGTTCTATTGAATCTGACGGCCTGCCCTATGAACCACCTGCCCCGCAACATGAACCTGAAGGCCTTCGACCCGCACCGGGCCGACTTCACCTGCAAGTACGAGGCCGATGCCAACCCACCCTTCACGGCCGAGGCCGACGCGCTGTTCCAGCAAGGCATGGCGGTTACCACCTACGACCTCATGTTCGAGCAGCGCGACTACGCCAAGGCGGCGCAGTTGTGGAAGCAGGCCGCGGGCATGGGCCACTGGAAGGCCGCCATGAACCTGGCCGGTCTTTATGAAAGCGGCCTGGGCGTGGCCCAGGACAGCGAACAGGCCGTGCTGCTGGTCGAAGGGCTGATGAAGCAGGGCGTGCCCGCCGCCTTCGACAAGATGGGCACCTACCACCAGCGCGGCATCGGCGTGAAGGGCGATGCAAGCCGGGCCTATGCGTTCTGGCAACTGGCCGCGGACATGGGGAGTTCGGCGGCGCAGGCGTATTTGGGCGCCAAACTGAAAGGCACTTACGACAATCCCGATCAGGGCTTCTGGGGCAACCGGGAGGTGGCGCTGAAGATGCTCGAATGCAGTTTTGCGCAGAGTAATGGCGATGCAGCCTACACGTTGGCCCTGACCATCACTGGGAGCGATCCTTCACTTGGCGAAGACAACGCCCGGGCACTCCGTGTTTATCACGAAGGTGTGAAACTGGGCTGCAAGGATTGCGCGCGCGCTCTGTCCGTCAGTTTTGGCCTTGTAAGGCCCATGACGGGCAACGTGATCGACAAGGCCCGTGACGAGCGCTACGCCGTCCTTTACGAAGCCCTCGAACTCAACCCCGACCTGCGCTTCCCCAACCTCGACAAGGTGCTGCCGTTGCCCCCCGCCGCCTTGCCCATGTGGGACGGCAAGCGCGAGACCCTGCTGAACGCCGCCAAGCCCCTGGTCGCCAAACCTGCCGAGAAACCCACCCCCGGCGCGCAGCGCACCGGCCGAGCCCACATCCCCCAAGGCCACGTGCTGCGGCGGCAAGCTCAACCTGTGGTGGTCGAAGCCAGCACCGTCGAGGTGAAATTGAGCGACTTGCATGATACGAAAGGCGTTGTCGAACATGGATGAAGATGAAATGGGCAAAAGAAGGACTGACTTGAAACTTCGGACGGAAAAGGAAGAGTTCGACCGGACGCTCTGGCGCTGGGTGTTGTGGGTGGTCGTCGCGGTGATTGCTGTGGTTATTGGCTGCTTGTACGCCTTTGTACGTTTTCTCGTGGGCGACGGCCGGTGGCTTGGTTGAGAAGCCGAGCGCACCGCAAAAGACTTCACCCCATGTCCAACGAGCCCGGGCGCATCCGCGTCGAACCCGACCAGCAACTGACCTCTCACAGGGAAGCCGGCAAATTGCACCTGCTTTCCGAAGGTCGTATCAAGGTGACACTGCGCAGCATCCGCTGCGTCGACGTTCACGGCATCACCGATCTGGAGACGCACCAGATCACCCGCGCATTTGGTTCGGTGTCGCACTTCCTGAGGTTCGCGAACGGCGGTGAAGTGCGCTTCGCCTACAACGCGGCGGGTGCGCTGCTGGAGTTCGTGGCGAACGATGTCGAGGTCGGCGTGATCGGCGGCGACCGCATCGTGCTCAGGCAACCGGACTGACCGGCACATGCCCGATGAGCGCGCCGCTGGACAACAACTTTCTCGACGTGCTCTCGGACGATGTTGACCAGGCACGGCCGCTGCAGTTGCCGGTTCTGGAGTCGAGGCAGCGAGGACTGCGTGTGAACTGACCCGGGCTCTCAAGCCTGCAGTTGTGCCCACGCCTTATCGAGGCGCTTCACGCTCACCGGCTGCGGCGTGCGCAGTTCCTGTGCAAAGAAGCTCACCCGAAGCTCTTCGAGCAGCCAACGGAATTCCAGCATGCGGTCGTCGACCGCCCCCTTGCGTTCGGCCACCAGCCGCCAATAGCGCTGCTCCTGCGGCCGGAACTCTGCGAGCTTGGCCGCGTCGCGTGCCGGGTCGGCGCGCAGCTTGTCCAGCCGCGCCGTGATCGCCTTCAGGTAGCGCGAGAAATGCTGCAACTGGCTCCATGGCGCGTCAGCGATGAAGCGCTTGCCCATCAGGCGCTGAAGCTGCTGCGCCGCATCGGCTGTGGCGTCGGGCTGGATCTTCGTGTCCTTGATCTTGCGTACGGCCACCGCATAGTCCGTGAGGATGGCGCTGGCCAGCCGTGCCACCTCGTTGGCAATGAGCGTCAGGCGCCCGCGGCCTTCCTCGATGCGGCGCTTGAAGGCGGGTTCGTCTTCCGGCAACGGCTCCTGCAGGAAAGCGCGGTCGAGCGCCACGTCGATGATCTGCGCGCGGAGTTCTTCCGAGGTGCCCAACGGCATGTAGGCGACCGCCATCTTCTGCAGATCGGGGATGTTCTTTTCCAGGTACTTCAACGCGTCCTTGAGCTGCAGCGCAAAGAGCCGGCGCAGCCCGGCGCGGTGCCGGGTGGCGGCCACGGCTGGCTCATCGAACACCTCGATGCTCACGCCGTCGCCATGGTCGATGAGCGCTGGAAAGCCGATGAGCGATTGCGCACCACGGCGTACTTCCATCAGCTCGGGCAGTTCGCCGAAGGTCCAGGCTGTGTAGCGCGCACCAGCGGGCAGGGCCGGCGTGGCGGGCTTCGCGTTGTCGGGCCGGTCGGCCGCCGCGCCGCGCTCCCCTCGCGCCGCCGGCGCGTCACCGGACACCGCAGGCGGCTTCGAAGCCTTGACGTTCAGCCCTGCCAGCGCCTGGAAGGCACCGCGCGCCTGCGAACCCAGTTCTGCCTTCAGCGCGCCGAGGTTGCGGCCGATGCCCAGCTGGCGCCCATGCTCGTCGACCACCAGCAGGTTCATGAACAGATGGGGCGGCAGCATGTCGAGCTTGAAGTCGGCACGCTTGACGTCGATGCTGGTCTGCTCGCGCACGCGCTTGAGCAGTGCGTCGGTGAGCGAGCCGGCACCGAACACATCGGGCGCGGCCAGCACCTCGGTCAGCCGGGCGGCGGATTCGGGCAGCGGCACGAGCCGTGAGCGCGGGCGCTGCGGCAGGCTTTTCAGCAGCGCCTGGATCTTGTCCTTGAGCATGCCGGTCACCAGCCATTCGCAGCGCTCCTCGCTCACCTGATTGAGCACGAACAGCGGCACCGTCACGGTCAGGCCGTCGCGCGCATCGCCCGGCGCATGCAGGTAGCTCGCCGCGCAATCAACGCCACCCAGGCGGACCGTGGCCGGGAAAGAGAGCGTGGTGATGCCCGCTGCCTGGTGGCGCATGAGCTCTTCGCGCGACAGGTAGAGCAGCCGCGGCTCGGCGCGGGAGTGCTCGCGGTACCAGTGCTCGAACGACGCACCGCTGGCCACGTCGGGCGGCAGTTGTGCGTCGTAGAAGGCGTAGATGAGTTCGTCGTCGACCAGCACGTCCTGGCGGCGCGACTTGTGCTCCAGCCCTTCGACTTCCTTGATGAGCTTGCGGTTGGCCGCCAGGAAAGGCAGCTTGCTTTCCCATTGGTTGCCCACCAGCGCCTCGCGGATGAAGATCTCCCGCGCGGCCACCGGGTCGACCCGCGTGAAGTCGACACGCCGCCCGCTGTACACCACCAGCCCGTACAGCGTGGCGCGTTCCAGCGCCGTGACCTGGGCGCCCTTCTTCTCCCAATGCGGGTCAAGCAACTGCTTTTTCAGCAGATGGCCGGCAATCTGTTCGAGCCACTGCGGCTCGATGTTGGCGATGCCACGGCCGAACAGGCGCGTCGTTTCGACCAGCTCGGCGGCGACGATCCACCGGCCGGGGCGCTTGCGCAGATGGGCCCCCGGATGCGGGAAGAACTTGATGCCGCGCGCGCCCAGGTATTCGCTGTTGCGCCCGCCGCCACCGCCGCCGCCAGGAGGCGCACCGCCCGGCCCGGCCGCCGGGTCTTCCATCTTCCAGCCGACGTTACCCAGCAGGCCGGCGAGCATCGACAGGTGCAGCGCCTCGTAGCTGGCCGGCTGGCGGTTGAGCTGCCACTTGTGCTCGGTGACCACCGTCAGCAGCTGCGAATGGATGTCGCGCCATTCACGCAGGCGCCGGATGTTGACGAAGTTCTGCCGCAGCAGTTGCTCGTACTGGCGGTTGCTGATCTTGTGCGTGGGCAGCGCTTCGGCTACGGGTGGCGCGATCGGCGCCACGGTGCGCTGGCCAATCGGCAGCACGGCGGCACTGGCGCGTCGCACGGGGTCGCCGTGCAGTTCACGCCGCGTCTGTGGGGCGTTGCCCCCCCGCGCGTCGGCGATCCACTTCCACAGCGTGAGGTAGCCACTGAATTCGCTCTTGTCGTCGTCGAACTTGGCATGGGCCTGGTCGGCTTGCTGCTGCGCTTCCATCGGGCGGTCGCGCACGTCCTGCACCGACAGCGCCGAGGCAATGACCAGAACCTCTTCCAGCGCACCGCGCGAGCGCGCCTCCAGGATCATACGGCCGACGCGCGGATCGAGCGGCAGCTTGGCCAGCTCATGGCCGATGGGCGTGAGCTCGTTCGCATCGTCGACTGCGCCCAGTTCGTTGAGCAACTGGTAGCCATCGGCAATGGCGCGCGGCGCAGGTGCTTCCAGGAAGGGGAAGCGCGCGACGTCGCCCAGGCGCAGCGACTTCATGCGCAGGATCACGCCAGCCAGCGAGGAGCGCAGGATTTCCGGGTCGGTGAAGCGCGGTCGGCCGAGAAAATCCTTCTCGTCGTAGAGCCGGATGCAGATGCCGTCGGCCACGCGGCCGCAACGGCCCGCGCGCTGGTTGGCCGCCGCCTGGCTGATCGGCTCGACCAGCAACTGCTCGACCTTGCTGCGAAACGAATAACGTTTGACGCGCGCCGTGCCGGTGTCGATCACGTAGCGCGTGCCCGGCACCGTCAGCGAGGTTTCGGCCACATTGGTGGCCAGCACGATGCGCCGGCCGGTGTGGCCGTCGAAAATGCGGTCCTGCTCGGCGGGCGACAGGCGCGCAAAGAGCGGCAGCACCTCGGCATTGCGCATCACGGGCTGGTGCGCCAGGTGCTTGCGCAGGTGGTCGGCAGCCTCGCGGATCTCGCGCTCGCCGGGCAGGAAGACCAGAATGTCGCCGCCCTGGCGCGGGTCGCGCCAGAGTTCGTCCACGCCGTCGGCAATCGCATGGTTGAGGTCGTATTCGCGCGACTCCTCGAACGGTCGGTAACGCTGCTCGACCGGGAAGGTACGGCCGGACACATAGATGACCGGGGCCGGGCCCTGGCGCGACGCGAAGTGCTTGGCGAAGCGGTCGGCATCGATGGTCGCCGAGGTCACGATGATCTTGAGGTCGGGCCGGCGCGGCAATATCTCGCGCAGGTAGCCCAACAGGAAGTCGATGTTCAGCGAGCGCTCGTGCGCCTCGTCGATGATGATGGTGTCGTAGGCCTTCAGCAGCGGATCGGTCTGCGTCTCGGCCAGCAGGATGCCGTCGGTCATGAGCTTGACCGAGGCGTCGCGGGAAAGGCGGTCCTGGAAGCGCACCTTGAAGCCGACCACTTCGCCCAGCGGCGTCTTCAACTCTTCGGCAATGCGCTTGGCGACCGAACTGGCCGCAATGCGGCGCGGTTGCGTGTGGCCGATCAGCCGGCCCTGCCCCGGCGGCGCGTTGAGCTTGCCACGGCCCAGCAGCAGCGCGATCTTGGGCAACTGGGTGGTCTTGCCAGAGCCGGTCTCGCCGCAGACGATGACGACCTGGTTCGCCGAAATGGCGTCGGCGATCTCCTGGCGCCGTGCGGAAACGGGCAAGGATTCGGGGAATTCGATCTTCAGCGGAGAGGGTGCGGCAGCGGCAGACAAGGCGGACAGTTCGGGAACGGGTCGAAGACCGGGACATCGGAGAGAATCGCGGATTATCCCAGTCCGCCCCGGCGGCTGCGCCCCGCCCCAACCAAGCCCTTTCCCAAGCCTTTTCGCCCCGCCCGCATGTCCGCAGTCTTCAATTTCACCTTCGTGCCCTGGTTCCGCTCGGTCGCGCCCTACATCCACACGCACCGGGGCAAGACCTTCGTGGTGGCCGTGGCCGGCGAAGCCATCGCAGCAGGCAAGCTGCAGAACATCGCACAGGACCTGGCGCTGATCCAGTCGATGGGCGTGAAGATCGTGCTGGTGCACGGCTTTCGGCCGCAGGTCAATGAACAGCTGCGCGCCAAGGGCCACGAAGCCAAGTATTCGCACGGCATGCGGATCACCGACGCGGTGGCGCTCGACTGCGCGCAGGAGGCCGCGGGCCAGCTGCGCTACGAAATCGAGGCGGCGTTCAGCCAGGGCCTGCCGAACACGCCCATGGCCGGCTCCACGGTGCGCGTGATTTCCGGCAACTTCATCACGGCCCGGCCCGTGGGCGTGGTCGATGGCGTCGATTTCAAGCATTCGGGCCTGGTGCGCAAGGTCGACGGCTCGGGCATCCGCCGCACACTCGACTTCGGCGCGATGGTGCTGATCTCGCCCTTCGGTTTTTCGCCGACGGGTGAAGCCTTCAACCTCACGATGGAAGAAGTCGCCACCAGCGTGGCCACGTCCATCCAGGCCGACAAGCTGATTTTCCTCACCGAAATCCCCGGCATCCGCGTCGACAGCGAACTGCCCGAGAGCGAAGACAACCCGATCGATACCGAGTTGCCGCTCGATGCCGCCAGAAAACTGCTCGCCACCCTGGCGCCGGCGCAGCGGCCGACCGACACGGCCTTCTACCTGCAGCATTGCGTGAAGGCCTGCGAAGCCGGTGTGGAGCGCAGCCACATCCTGCCCTTTGCGGTCGATGGTGCCCTGCTGCTGGAGATCTACGTGCACGACGGCATCGGCACCATGGTGATCGACGAGAAGCTCGAATCGCTGCGCGAAGCCACGGTCGACGACATCGGCGGCATCCTGCAGCTGATCGAGCCCTTCGAGCGTGATGGCACGCTGGTCAAGCGCAGCCGCACCGAGATCGAACGCGACATCAACCAATACACCGTCATCGAGCATGACGGCGTGATCTTCGGCTGCGCGGCGCTCTATCCCTTTCCCGAGGAGCGCACCGCGGAAATGGCGGCGCTGACGGTGTCGCCACAGGCGCAGTCGGTGGGCGACGGCGAGCGCATCCTCAAGCGCATCGAGCAGCGCGCCAAGGCCATGGGGTTCGACAGCATCTTCGTGCTCACCACGCGCACCATGCACTGGTTCATCAAGCGCGGCTTCACGCCGGTGGAGCCCGACTGGCTGCCCGAGGCGCGCAAGCGCAAGTACAACTGGGACCGCCGCAGCCAGGTGCTGGTCAAGAAGCTGAACTGAGGCGGTGCGCCGGGGCGCCGGACTCACGGATAATCCGACGCCATGAATCCCTTGCTCGCCCGGTTGCAGCCCTATCCTTTCGAACGGCTGCGGCAACTCTTCGCGGGCGTCACGCCCCCTGCCGACCTGCGCGCCATCAGCCTGGGCATCGGCGAGCCCAAGCATCCGACGCCGGCCTTCATCAAGGAAGCGCTGACCGCCGGCCTGGGCGCGCTGGCAGCCTATCCGGCGACCGCCGGCGAACCCCGGCTGCGTGCCGCCTTCACGGACTGGCTCAAGACCCGTTACGACCTGACGCTGGACCCCGCCACGCAGGTCCTGCCGGTCAACGGCTCGCGCGAGGCGCTGTTTGCACTCGCTCAGACCGTGATCGACCCGAGCGCCGGCTTCAAGCCGGTGGTCGTGTCGCCCAACCCGTTCTATCAAATCTACGAGGGCGCCGCCCTGCTGTCGGGCGCCGACGTGTACTACGCGCCCAGCGTGGCCGCGCGCAACTTCGCCGTCGACTGGGACAGCGTGCCGGCCGACGTGTGGGCGCGCACCCAACTGGTGTTCGTGTGTTCGCCCGGCAACCCGACCGGCGCGGTGATGCCGCTGGACGAATGGCAGAAGCTCTTCGATCTGTCCGACCGGCACGGCTTCGTCATCGCCTCCGACGAGTGCTACAGCGAAATCTACTTTCGCGACGAGCCTCCGCTGGGCGGGCTCGAAGCCGCAGCCCGCCTCGGCCGCCACGACTTCAAGAACCTGATCTCCCTGACTTCGCTGTCCAAGCGCAGCAACGTGCCGGGGCTGCGCAGCGGCTTCGTCGCAGGCGATGCGGGCATCATCAAGAGCTTCCTGCTCTATCGGACCTACCACGGCAGCGCGATGAGCGGCACCGTGGCGGCAGCGAGCATCGCAGCCTGGGGCGACGAGGCGCACGTCGTGGACAACCGCGCGCAATACCGCGCCAAGTTCGCGGCCGTCACGCCCCTGCTCGAACAGGTGCTGGACGTGCGGCTGCCCGACGCGAGCTTCTACCTTTGGGCCGGTATCCCCGCGCAGTGGGACGGCGACGACGCGGCCTTCGCGCGCGCTCTCTACGCTCAATACAATGTCACAGTGCTACCGGGCAGCTATCTGGCGCGCGACGCGCAGGGCAGCAACCCCGGCCGCGGCCGTATCCGCATGGCCCTCGTGGCCGAAACCGAGGAATGCCTCGAGGCGGCCCGCCGCATTGTCGATTTCGTTCGGAAAGCGCCTCGCTGAGGCGCAGCGCACGCCACCGTCCGTCCCCCTTACCTTTCAATTCAGAGACCCAGTCATGACACAGCAACTCCAGCAGACCATCGACGCCGCGTGGGAAGACCGCGCCAACCTGTCGCCCGCCCAGGCCTCCGCCGAGGTGCGCGAAGCGGTCGAGCACGTGATCTGCGAACTCAACAACGGCAAGCTGCGCGTGGCCACCCGCGAATCGGTCGGCCAGTGGACCGTGCACCAGTGGATCAAGAAGGCGGTGCTGCTGTCCTTCCGCCTGAAGGACAACGAGCAGATCCAGGCCGGCTCGCTCGGCTTCTACGACAAGGTGCAGACCAAGTTCTCGCACCTGTCGGCCGCTGAACTCAAGGAAGCCGGCGTGCGCATCGTGCCGCCGGCCGTGGCCCGCCGCGGCAGCTACATCGCCAAGGGCGCGATCCTGATGCCCAGCTACGTGAACATCGGCGCCTACGTGGGCGAAGGCACCATGGTCGACACCTGGGCCACGGTGGGCTCGTGCGCACAGATCGGCGCCAACTGCCACCTGTCGGGCGGCGTGGGCATCGGCGGCGTGCTGGAGCCGCTGCAGGCCGGCCCGACCATCATCGAGGACAACTGCTTCATCGGCGCGCGCTCCGAAGTGGTCGAAGGCGTGGTGGTCGAAGAGAACTCGGTGCTGTCGATGGGCGTGTTCATCGGCCAGAGCACGCCGATCTACGACCGCGCGACCGACTCCGTCAGCTACGGCCGCGTGCCTGCAGGCTCGGTCGTCGTGGCCGGCAACCTGCCCAAGCCCGGCGGCAAGTACAGCACCTACGCCGCCATCATCATGAAGAAGGTCGACGCCAAGACGCGCTCGACCACCAGCCTGAACGACCTGCTGCGCGACTGATCCGTTTCGATTCCCCGCCCGCCAGCCCCACGCATCACGCCCACCCCATGTCCCGCACGCTGCTGCTCGCCGAACAACTGATCTCGCTGCCTTCGGTCACCCCCGACGACGGTGGCTGCCAACCCCTGCTCGGTGAGCGCCTGGCCGCGCTGGGCTTCCGGCTGGAGACCATCGAAAGCGGGCCGGCGGAGTTCCGGGTGACCAATCTCTGGGCGGTGCGCACGGGCCGTGGTGCAACGAAGACGCTGGCCTTTGCCGGCCACACCGACGTGGTGCCGACCGGCCCGGTCGAGCAGTGGACCAGCCATCCCTTCGCGCCGACGCACCGCGACGGCAAGCTGTACGGCCGCGGCGCCTGCGACATGAAGACCTCCATTGCCGCCTTCGTGGTGGCATGCGAGGAGTTCCTGGCGACGACGCCCGAACCACAGCTCACGCTCGCCCTGCTGCTGACCAGCGACGAGGAAGGGCCGGGGGTGGACGGCACGGTCATCGTCTGCAACACGCTGGCCGCGCGCGGCGAAGCGATCGACTACTGCATCGTCGGCGAGCCGACTTCGGTCGAGCGCTGCGGCGACATGATCAAGAACGGCCGCCGCGGCACCATGAGCGGCAAGCTCACGGTCCGGGGCGTGCAGGGCCATATCGCCTACCCGCACCTGGCCAGGAACCCGGTGCATGCCTTTGCGCCCGCGCTGGCCGACCTGGTCGCAATCAACGCGGCGGGCGGCTGGGACGCGGGCAACGCCTTCTTCCAGCCGACGAGCTGGCAGATCAGCAACTTCCATTCGGGCACCGGCGCAGGCAACGTGATTCCTGGCACGGCGGTGATCGACTTCAACTTCCGCTTCTCGACCGAATCGACGGTCGAGTCGCTGCAGCAGCGCGTGCAGGCCGTGCTGGATGCCCACGGCCTCGATTTCACGCTGGCCTGGACGGTCGGCGGCCTGCCCTTCCTCACGCAGCCGGGCGAGCTGGTGGAAACGGTGCAGGAGGCCATCCTGGCCGAAACCGGCATGGCCACCGAGCTGTCGACCAGCGGCGGCACCAGCGACGCGCGCTTCATCGCGAAGATCTGCAAGCAGGTCATCGAGCTGGGACCGGTCAACGCCAGCATCCACAAGATTGACGAGCACATCGCGGTGGCCGACATCGATCCGCTCAAGAACATCTATCGCCGCACCATCGAAGGGCTCGAAGCCCGCCTGGCTGCCGCATGAGCAGCGTCATCGAACTCATCGAAGCGAGCGCCACGCGCCTGGCCGATGCCGGTGTGGCGTTCGGCCACGGCACGGCCAACGCCTTCGACGAAGCCGCCTGGCTCGTGCTGTGGCAACTTCGCCTGCCAATCGACGACCTCGATACGGTCGCCGACCTGCCCGTCTCGCCGGCCGACGCCGCGCGCGTGGACGCACTGTTGACCACCCGCATCGACACCCGCAAGCCCGCGGCCTACCTCACCAAGGAAGCGTGGCTGCAGGGCGTGCCCTTCTACGTCGACGAACGCACCATCGTGCCGCGCAGCTTCATCGCCGAGTTGCTGGCCGACGGCGGCATCGACCACTGGCTGGGCGCCTGGACGCAGCGCGTGCTCGACCTGTGCACCGGCAATGGCAGCCTGGCGGTGCTTGCCGCCATGACGTATCCCGATGTCGAGGTGACGGGAGCCGACATCTCGCGCACCGCACTCGAAGTGGCCGCCATCAACGTGACGCGCCACCAGCTCGACAGCCGCGTCACCTTGTGCGAATCCGATGGCCTGGACGCGCTGCCGGGCCCGTGGGACCTGATCCTGTGCAACCCGCCCTATGTCAATGCGGCCAGCATGGCCGCATTGCCTGCCGAGTACCTCGCCGAGCCGGAACTTGCGCTCGCTGGCGGCGACGACGGCATGGATTTCGTGCGCGGCCTGCTGCGCGACGCGCCGGCCGTGATGAGCGAACGCGCGGTGCTGGTGCTGGAAATCGGCAACGAGCGCGACTACTTCGAGGCCGCCTTCCCCTGGCTGGCGCAAGAGGCCATCTGGCTCGAAACCTCGGCTGGCGAAGACCAGGTCCTGCTGCTCACGCGCGAAGCGCTGGCCCGCGACCACGCCTGAAAAACGGCGCGCCCGCTACAATGGCGGGCCCGGCGATCTTTCCTCCAAGGTCGTCCACGGTGAGGCCCGCATGATCGAAGCGCGATCGGCCGTCCGGTAGCCGCCCGGGCGCCGATGCATCCGTCTACGGACGAGTGATCGACGGCCACCCTTTACCTTTGCCCACGGCACCCGAGCCGCGACCGTGCGGTCGGCCATCGCAGCCCCGGGCCTCATTTCGCCAAGCCAATGATTACTCTGAAGAACGTCGTCCTGCGCCGCAGCGCCAAACTGCTGCTCGATGGCGCCAACGCCACCATCAACCCCGGCGAGCGCGTGGGCCTCGTGGGCCGCAATGGTGCGGGCAAGTCGACGCTGTTCGCCCTGTTCAACCGCACGCTGCACGAAGACGGCGGCGACTTCACGTTGCCCAAGCAGTGGCGCATGTCGCAGGTGGCCCAGGACATGCCCGAAACCGAGGAAGGCGCGACCGAATTCGTGGTGGGCGGCGACACGCGGCTGGTCGAGCAGCGCGAGGCCCTTGCCCGCGTCGAAAAAGCCTACGAAGCCAACCCGGACGACGGTGACCTCGGCATGGCACTGGCCCACGCCTACACCGACCTGGCCGACGCCGGCGAGCACGACGCCGTGCCGCGCGCCCAGGCCCTGATCCTCGGCCTGGGCTTCAAGAGCCACGAACTCGACCATCCGGTGACGAGCTTTTCCGGTGGCTGGCGCATGCGGCTGCAACTCGCACGCGCGCTCATGTGCCCGAGCGACCTGCTGCTGCTCGACGAACCCACCAATCACTTGGACCTGGACGCACTCGTCTGGCTGGAAGCCTGGCTGCAGAAGTACGAAGGCACGATGATCGTCATCAGCCACGACCGCGAATTTCTCGATGCGGTGACCACCGTGACGCTGCACATTGCGAATGCGCAACTGACGCGCTACGGCGGCAACTACAGCAAGTTCGAAGAGATGCGCGCGCTGCACATGGAGCAGCAGCAGGCCGCCTTCGGCAAGCAGCAGGAAAAGATCGCACACCTGCAGAAGTTCATCGATCGCTTCAAGGCCAAGGCCAGCAAGGCCAAGCAGGCACAGAGCCGCGTGAAGGCACTCGAGCGCATGGAGAAAGTCGCTCCGCTGCTGGCCGAGGCCGACTTCACCTTCGAATTCAAGGAGCCGGGCAACATTCCGAACCCGATGCTGTCGATCACGCATGCCAGCTTCGGCTACATCGTCGACGACACGCCCAAGACCATCCTGACCAACGTCAGCAAGTCGGTGCAGGCAGGCCAGCGCATCGGCATCCTGGGTGCCAACGGCCAGGGCAAGTCCACGCTGGTGAAGACCATTGCGCGCGAAATGGGCGCGCTGGCCGGCACGGTGACCGAAGGCAAGGGCTTGAACATCGGCTACTTCGCGCAGCAGGAACTCGACGTGCTGCGTCCGCAGGACACGCCGCTCGAACACATGGTGCGCATGGCGCGGGAGCTCGGTGCCGCCGCCAAGGAACCGACCGGCGAGCAGGCGCTGCGCGGCTTCCTGGGCAGCTTCAACTTCAACGGCGACATGGTCAAGCAACCGGTCGGCACCATGAGCGGCGGCGAAAAGGCGCGGCTGGTGCTGGCCATGATGGTCTGGCAGCGCCCCAACCTGCTGCTGCTGGACGAACCCACCAACCACCTGGACCTCGCCACCCGCGAAGCCCTGGCCGTCGCCTTGAACGAGTTCGAAGGCACGCTGATGCTGGTGAGCCATGACCGCGCCCTGCTGCGTTCCGTCTGCGACGAGTTCTGGATGGTGGGCCGCGGCGGCGTGACCGACTTCGACGGCGACCTTGACGACTACCAGCGTTACCTGCTCGAAGAAGCCAAGCGCCTGCGCGAGGAGGCCAAGGAATCGGTCAAGAACGCAGCCGCCCAGGCGGTCGCGGCGGCGGCGGCCGCTCCTGTGCCCGTGGCTGCTCCTGCTGCCTCCGTGACGGCGGCAACGGCGGCGGCAGGGCCCACGGCCGCCCCGCCCGCAGGCCGCGACCAGCGCAAGCAAGGCGCCCAGGACCGCCAGCAGCGCAACGAACAGCTCAAGCCGATCAAGCGAGAGATCGCCCAGATCGACGAACAGCTCTCGGCAGCCGGCGCCGAGAAAGCCACACTCGAAACGCGGCTGGCCCAGCCGCTGCCAGCCGCGGAAATCGCCGAAGCCGGCAAGCGCCTTAAACTGGTCAACGACCATATAGCCCAGCTCGAGGAACGTTGGCTGGCCTTGTCGGATCAACTCGAGACACTGACCGCCTAGAAAGGACCCCGCGCATGGCCTCTGCCCTCGAACTCGCCGAAGGTGACCCGGCCCTCGTCGCCGCCGTGCTGCGGGCACGCCGACTCATTGGCCGCAAGGCACTCATGGCAGCGGCCGCCAGCGCCGTGCCCCTGCCGGGCATCGACTGGGCGGCCGACGCGGCCCTCCTTACTCGGCTGGTGCCGCAGATCAGCGCGGAATTCGGCCTGTCTGTCACACAGGTCGAGCACCTGGCGCCGCACAAACGCGAGCGCATTCAGAAGGCCGCCTCGACACTGGGCGCCGTGCTCGTGGGACGGCTGGTCACGCGGGATCTGATCCTCACGCTGGCGCGCCACGCGGGCATGCGATTGACAGCCAAGCAGGCCACCAAGTACGTGCCGATCGCCGGCCAGGTGGTATCCGCTGCGCTGGGGTACACCGCCATGCGCGCGCTCGGAGAGATGCATATCAAGGACTGCGTGCGCGTGGCGAAATCGGTTCAGCACGTGCTGCCCGCGCCTTCGGCCACCCCGGCGGCAACTGACCCGTCCGCCGCACAAGGGGCCAGACTGCCATCCGGCAAGACGGAAGTGGCGGGTTTCGACCGGATGATGCGGCGCCTGCGTCTGCGCTGAACGGACGGCATGCCAAAGCACGGCGCCCTCGGCGATGACCGAGGTCGCTCCTTACCTTTTTTGTTCTTGCTGTTGCAATTGCGGTGCCGCGCATTCAGTTTCACCTCAGCTTGGGGCCCGCAAACTCGCGTCCCTTGAGCCAACGGGAGAAAGCCATGTTTCGACATTTCTGGTCCATCGTCACCATCGTCATGTGCAGTGGCGGCTTCACGGGTTACAGCCTCATTCGCGTCGCAAGCCTCGCCGACGCTGCCGACGAAGCCGTCATTGCCGCGCAAGACGGAGCTGAAAATCACAAGGCGCCACCGCGCGCCTGAGATACGCACAGCGGGTCGCTTCAATCTGCGCAGGCCTGGCCTGTGCGGCTGTCCATAATGCGTCTGGCGCGCTCGATCCGACCGCGCGGAGAGACCGACCATGCGTTTGCTGATCGTTGAAGACGATGTCCTGCTGGGCGATGCCCTGGCCACGGGCCTGCGCCAGCGCGGCCATGCGGTCGACGGGTTCGGCGATGGCGCCCAGGCCGACGTCGCCCTCGCAGGCGCCGCGTTCGACGCCGTCGTGCTCGATCTCGGCCTGCCGCGCGGCGACGGCATGATGTGGCTGAGGCGCTGGCGTGAGCGCGGGCTCACGCTGCCGCTGCTGATCCTGACCGCGCGCGACGGCATCGAGCAGCGCATCGAGGGACTGGACGCCGGCGCCGACGACTACCTGGTCAAGCCGATCACGATCGACGAACTCGCGGCGCGGCTGCGCGCGCTGGTCCGCCGTTCCGCGGGCCAGGCACAGGCGTCCTGGCAGCATGGCGCCCTGGCGTACGACCCGGCAGCGAAGGTGGTCCGATGGCGGGGCGCGCAGGTCGATCTCACCGGCCGCGAACTGGCCCTGCTCGAAGCTTTCCTGAGCCAGCCGCAGCGCGTGCTTTCGAAGGCGCACCTGCTGGACAAGCTCTACGACTGGAGCGGTGCCGAGCCCGAGAGCAACACCCTCGAAGTGCACATCCACCACCTGCGCCGCAAGATCGATCCGAACATCGTTCGCACGGTACGCGGCGTGGGCTATGCGCTGGGTTCCTGCGAGGTGGCATCTTGAGCCTGCAGCGGCGGCTCCTGCTGTACCTGCTCATCTGCGCACCGCTGGTCTGGGGCGTGGCGCTGTACTTTTCGCTCAGCCGTGCGCGGCTCGAGGTCAACGAGCTCTTCGACGCCGAGCTGATCCGGCTGGCGCGCCAGGTGCAGGCCACGCTGGGCCACGGCCTGCCGGTCGAGGCGGTGCCGCCACCCCCTGCGCCGAAGGGGGGTGCCGTGCGAACCGGCGATGCCGATGAGGGCGACCTGGCAGTGGCGGTATGGGACCGCAGCGGCCAACTGATGATTTCCGACCGTGAAGGCGTCCAGCTGCCCTACCGCCCCGAGCGCGGCGGGTTCGTCGACGAGCAGTTGCGTGGCCATGCCTGGCGTGTTTACTACCTGCAGTCCTTCGACGGCCGGTGGCTGGTGGCCTCGGGCCAGCGCGTCTACGAACGTGACGAACTGGTCTATGGCCTGACGGTCAGCCAGGTCGTCCCCTGGCTGTTGGTGCTGCCCGTCCTGCTGGGCGTGATGGCCTGGGCGGTCAGGCGTGCGCTGTCGCCCATGGCAAGGCTGACACGCGTGCTGCAACGCCGCCCCGCCAACGATCTCCAGCCACTGCCAGAAGAGCGTGCACCGGCCGAGCTGCGGCCCATGCTCGGCGCGATGAACGGGCTCTTCGCGCGCATCGAGCAGATGCTGGTGCGCGAGCGTCGCTTCACTGCCGATGCGGCGCACGAACTGCGCACGCCGCTGGCCGTGCTGCGCGCGCAGTGGGACGTGGTGCAGCACGCCGGCAGCCCGGCCGAGCGCGCAGCGGCCGAGGCCAAGTTCGGCATCGGCCTCGACCGAATGGACCGCCTGGTCACCCAGATGCTGGCGCTGTCGCGTGTCGAATCCGGGATTGCACCGACGCTCGACGAGGTGCAGTGGACGCCCATCGTCGAGCAGGCCATGAGCGACTGCCTGGCCCTGGCCGAGCGTCGCAACATCGAGCTGGCCTGCGACTGGCCACCACCCGGCAGGCACCCGATGCCGCTGCTGGGCAACGAACACTTGCTGACCGTGCTGCTGCGCAACCTGCTGGACAACGCAGTGCGCTACGCGCCGGCCGGCAGCGCCGTGACGCTGCGCATCGGGCAAGAAAGCATTGAGGTCGAAAACGCCGGTCCACCGTTGTCCGCCGAGCATTTGGCCCGCCTGGGCGAGCGCTTCTACCGGCCCGACGGCCAGCAGGAGGTTGGCAGTGGCCTGGGCGTATCGATCGTGCGCCGCATCGCGCAGCTGCACGGACTCGAACTGGTGTTCGGCAGCCGTGCCGACGGCACGGGCGTGCGCGCATTGCTGCGCTTCGACAACGCCCACCGCTGAGCGCGACGCTGGTGAACTACCTGGCGGCCTTGGCCTTGTCGAGCAACGCCCGTGCTTCTTCCCTTCGGCCGGTGTCCGCGACCTGGCGGCCGGGCCGCGACGGCGCCTGCAGCGCCCGTTCCAGGTAAGTCACCGCCTCCTGCGGCTGCTTGGTCTCGACCAGGTATTCGCCGTAGAAGAAGTTCGGGTCGATGCCCTTCGGGTTGAGCGTGAGTGCCTTGGTCAGCAGTTCCTTCGCCTTGGCCTTGTCGCCGAAGCCGACCGGCCAGCCCGGCACCTTGTAGTAGAGAACGCCCAGGCTGTTGTAGGCCGAGCCTTCGAGCGCAGCGCCATCGATGGCGATGGCGGATTCGTACAGCGCCTTGGCCTGCTTGACCAGGCCGAGCGCGCCGAGCCCACCCTTTTCGCCGGCCCATGAGCTCACGATGATGCCTTCCCATACCAGCGGTTCGGGGCGGCCGGGGAAGGCCTCGCTCACCTTGTGCGCCTTGGCGGTGAGCGCCTCGAAGCCCTTCTCGCGTTCGGCGGCGGGGCTCTGGTAGCGGATCGCCTCCCAGTCGTGCTGCAGCTCGGCGACGGCGTCGTCGACGGCGGCGGCTCGGGCCGGCAGCGCAGCGAACAGCGTCAGGGTGACCAGGCTGGCGGCGAGGCATCCGGTCAGCCGTCGGCGCGAGCGGGAGCGCGAGGCGTACAGAGGGGCGTGGAGATCGGTCAGGGTGGCGGTCATCGTTGTCTTCGTTGTCTTCGTGGTGGGAATTCAGAGGGCGTTGCGCATCAGCGAATGGCTGTCGGCTTCGGCCGGGGTGTCCCTCGGCAAGGTGCCATCCAGCACCGCCGTCGGGGATGTCGTGACGGGCGGCAGGCTCTCGCGGTGCTTGCGGAACGACCCGTCGAGCAGTCCGGGTGCGACGCCGTTCAGGCGGACCGCCAGACTTTCGGGAAAGCCCAGGAAGCGCTCGGCCGCGCCACTCTCGATCAGTTGCAACAGCGCCCTTGCGGCGACTTCCGGCGCGTCCATTGCCGTGCCGGTGGCCTTGTTGTAGCCGTCGACGGCGTCGCTGTTGAAGGCGGTCCGTGTGCTGCGCGGGCCCAGATACTGGACGCCGACCGACGTCCCGCCCAGTTCGCGCCGCAGCGACTCTGCGAAGCCGCGCAGCCCGAACTTGCTGGCGCTGTACACGCTGAAGCCCGGCAGGCCCAGGCGCCCGAGCACCGAGCCGACGAAGACGACGCGCGACTCGGTGCAGCTGCGCAGATGCGGCAGCAGCGCCTGGGTCAGCAGCATGGGGGCGAACAGGTTCAGGTGCAGCACCTGGGCCATCTCGTTCGTGGCGAAGGACTCGATGCGGCCGAAGGCGGGCACGCCCGCGTTGTGGACCAGGACGTTGCAGCCCCAGCCGGCTGCGACCTCGGCGATGCCGGCGAGGCTCGAGGTGCGGGTGAGGTCGGCGGCATACCACTCGATGCTGGGCGGCGGTGCATGGGCACCAGCACCGGTGCAGGTGCGAGCCAGCGCCCGCGCCTGCGCGGCCAGCCGCGCAGGCGAGCGGCCGAGCAGCATGACGCTGGCCCCCGCGCCGACCAGTGCGGCCGCGGCCGCCTGGCCGATGCCGCCGGTGGCCCCCGTCAGCAGCACACGCGCGTCCTTCGCCTTCATGCCGCGACCGCCTTGGCCGTGGTCGATACCGCTGCAGGCACGGGCAACGGCAGGCTGCGGAACACGTCGCCATAGAGCCGGTAGAACGCCTGTGCCGCATGGATGATGTCGGCCTGGTCCGCCGGTGACTCGACCTGATCCATCAGCAGTTCGAAATGCGCCGTGTGCTCCTGGTCGAGCGTGCCGTGCGAGCGCAGGTAGCTGAAGGCCGCATCCGGCAGGCCGAGCGGCTTCTGGATCTGGTCGGCAGCCATCAGGGCGAGCGAGACGCTCGTGCCTTCGAGCACATGCACCATGCCGAAGAAACCGAGCGGATTGCGCCGCGCGATGGTGTCGTAGGCATAGGCCACCATCACCTCCGTCGCGTGGCCGGGGGGGCCGTTTCGCACCGCATCGGCATCGCCGCCGCAGGCACGGATGTCGTCGAGGATCCACAGGTCGTGGCCTTGCTCCTCCTCGATGTATTCGTCGAGCGGCCCGCGCAGCCATTGATTGGCCGGTGGCAGTGCGGCCTGGCAGGCATGCAGCAACGGCACGGTGTGGCGCACATGGTGATAGGCCTCACGCAGAAAGGCCAGGTAGCTCGGCAGCGAAACCTCGCCGCGCAGGCAGCCCTGGATGATGGGCGTGCCCAGCAGGCCCATGCGTGCGTCGGCGGTCTCTTGGACCAGGCGTGGGTAGAAAGTCATGAAGGCTCCAGGGTTCAAGGGGTGGGACGCGATGCCGTCTCGAGGGCATCCGCGTGCATTTGAAGAATGGCCGCGCGCTGCGGGCGACCGTTGGCGGTGGCCAGGCCGGACGCGGCGCTGAAGTCGGCCCGGCCGCGCGCCCAACGTTCGATACGGGCGTAGTCGGGCAGCAGTTCGTTGGCCGCTTCGACCGCCGCCTGAAGGACGGTGTCGGGCAGGTCGGGCCGCGTCGGCCACAGCACCGCGCTCAAGGCCGGCTCGCCGTCGCCGAACACCACCGCCTGCGCGATGGCGTTCTCGCCGCGCAAGGCCGTCTCGACCCATTCGGGCGACACGTTGCGGCCGAAGGCCGTGATCAGCACGTGCTTCTTGCGGCCCTGGATGTGCAGGAAGCCGTCGGCGTCGATCATGCCCAGGTCACCGGTCGGCCACCAGGCCGGTGGCGCCTGCGATGCTTGCGGTGCTGGCGTGTGGCCCAGGTAGCCGCTGAAGAGGCTGCCGGCGACTTCGACTTCGCCGTCCGCGGCGATGCGCAGCCGCGCATGGGGCAGCACACGCCCGGCACTGCCGGCGCGCGCCGCGCCCGGCAGGTTCAAGGTCTGCACCGAGGCGCCCTCGGACAGCCCGTAGCCTTCGTGCGCCGGAATGCCAACAGCCTGCGCTGCCTCGAGCAGCTTGGCGCCCACGGCCGCGCCGCCGACGGCCACCATGCGCAACGATGCCGGTGCGCGCTGCCCGCTCTGCAGCAGGTGGCCGACCCAGGCGCGCAGCATCTGCGGCAGCAGGATGATGCTGTGCGGCTGCCGGGCTGCGACCACGCTCTGGAACTGCACGGCATCGAAGCTCGACGATCCGCGCAGGCCGAGTTGTTCCAGCGGGAGCACCACGCAGGTGGCGCCGCGCATCAGCGGCGCCATCAGGCCCGCGATGTTCTCCAGCAGCACTGCGAACGGGAGCGCGCACAGGTGGCGTTGAATGTCGAGCGGGGCCATGGCCGTGACCAGTCCCTCTGCCACCTGCTGCATCGCCGCGCCAGAGAGGCACACGCCCTTCGGCGCGCCGGTGGTGCCCGAGGTGAAGGTGATCTTGGCCGTGCCGGCGGGCATCGGCACGGGGGCGCCCGGCAGCCGCAGCATGGCCAGGGGCTGCGCTGCGACGGCGATGTCCACCGTCGGGGCGCCAGCCCATCGGGCGGCCAGCATGGGCAGGGTCAACACCGTGTCGACGCCTGCGGCCTGCAGGGCGTGGCCGATCTGCTCGGGCGTGAAGAACACCGGCAGCGGCACATGCACGACGCCAGCCGCAGCGGCCGCAAGGTCTGCGACGACCCAGGATGCACCGTTGTCCATCAACGTGGCGAGCACCTGCGTGCGTTGGGCCACCAGCCGATCGCGCAGGACATCGACCTCGGCCTGCAACGCCTCGCGCTGCCAGGCGCGCTCGCCGTCCTCCAGGGCCGCAGTGGCGCCCAGGGCGAGCGCCGTCATTGCGCATCCCTCGCTGCAGCGCGACGCGTCATGTGGTGCAGCGCCTGGCCGAGGTGCCCGGCCAGCACGACCGGTCGATGGTCGTAGTAGCTGCCCCAGTGCGTGGCCTCCGCACCAAGGGCGGCCGGGTCGGCGGTGCCAAGCGCCAGCGGCGTGACGCCGATGCGCACGAAGAGCTGACGCAACTCGGTCGTGAGCGTGCTCACGACCCACTGGAAGCCTTGTGCGGCCAAGTGCGGGCCGAGCAGCGCGATCAGGCGCCGCCCCTCGCCGGACCGTGACGCCGAGAGGTGCCCTACCTCGACCACGCTGCGGCGCACCGGCTCGGCCCCGGCTTGCGCGGCGAGCAGTGTCTCAACCGGCGACGGCAGGTAGCGCTCGAGAAACAGCGGCGCACCCGCGGCGCTGCGGTACCCAGCGGCCGCAACGATTTTGCCGCGGTCCTGCAGGCTCACCAGGACCGGGGTGAACTGCTGCACACGGGCGCCGTAGCGCTGCGCAAAAACGTCTCTGATGAAGGCTTCGACCTCAGCGCGCCGCGGGTCGTCGTGCCCATGCACGACAAGAGCGAGCCGCTCGGACGCGACACCGGCCGGCGGCGACGGATTGCCGTCGTCGGAGGAAACAGCCATGAACATTCAAACTCCTTCGGTCCCGTGCCGAAAGGCGGCTCGGCTTGAAGGAACGGATGGTCGCGCATGGCGATTAAGCGCACCTTAAGTTGGCGTGGCAGGCACCGCGGTGACTCACCGGGCACATCCCACCCGTTACGGCACAGCGGCGTCGCGCTGGCTGTTTCTCGACATGCTCAGGTCCAACGCCTCACGCAGTCGCAGGATGGCAAGCTCGTGCTGCCGTGTCTGCGGTCCTCTCCCGTAGGTGGCTGCCTTGTGGATGAGTCGCAGTTGCTCACGCTGCAATCGTGTCTTCAGAAGACCTGCCTGCGCGCCGAACCTGCGACGGACTTCACGTCGCGCTTGCCAGCGCAGCAGCGGCGCACCCAGGCGCAGCCATTCGTCGTCGGCGATCAGGGCGCGTTCGGGAACGAAGTAGGCGCCAAGGGCATGGAGGTAGGCGCCGTTCTCGCGCGCCGCCACATGCCAGAACAGGGCCGCGGCCAGCAACACCGGTATGCCCTTGACACAAGTCAGCAACACCAGGCCCGTGAGTTCTTCACTGAAGACATCCTCCAGCAAGGGGGAGTTCCAGAAGAAGTGGAGGAACCACGCCAAAGTGAAGCACGCGATAGCCATCGCCAGACGGCTGGCGATGCGACGCTGCGGATGCAGCAGAAACCAGGCGATACCGTAAGAAGCGATCGTGGAGAAAGCCGCATGAGTCCACAGCCCAGCAAGCAGACCGCGCGTCAGCAGATTCAGCAGCACAGGCTCGACCTGGCTTTCGAGCGGAAAATGCATGGAAGCTTTGACGGTGTACGCGAGGTTTTCGATGACCTGGAAACCGAGTCCCGTCATGGCGCCGACGATGAGCACGGAGAGGTGCGTCTGAAACTGGTTGCGCGCGACCAGAATCATGAGCACCACACCGGCGAGTTTCATGAATTCTTCGGTCGTAGGGCCGGCCAGCGCCGCACCCCAGGCAGCGGCGAACTCCGGTGAAATCAGCTTGCTGCAAAGACTCTGGAACGCCAGGTTGGCTGGTGCCGCGAAAAAAACCGAACCCAAGCCGCCCCAGCCGAAAGCCAACAAGAAGGCCTCCCATGGGTGCTGATCCAGCAGGTCCAGCGCCCGGAACGCCAGCATGAACAGCGCTGTATAGCCGGCCCAGACCAGCAAACCCAACAGAACGGTGACCGGGACGACTCTCAGCCCCATCGAGAACATTTGCAGGGTGTAGAACAGGCCGTTGACGATCAGCCCGGTCAGCACCCAGAACGCCGCGCGGCGAGGCTGGAAGAACGAGTCGGTGCCGATGGGCCCGCTGGCGTCGGCATCGATGTTGAGGGCGTTCTTCATGGCGCACCGAAGTCCATCGAATCAACCATCGTGCGGGCGTCTTCCAATGCGGTTTCCATCCCCTCGTTAGGTCCCTGGAAGTCGACTTTGACCAGGGTCCGGCGTTGCGTGTCGACCGACTGCCACAACCGGCCAGCGAGTCGGGGGCCGTAATAGGCAAAGGTTGTACCCTCGAGCCCCCACGTGTTGACGAAATCGGACATCTCGCCATCGATGTGCAGACCCTGGCCGCGCTCGACCATGCGCCGCAGTCGCACGACAGGCCCTGCCGGCCCGCCGTCCCACTGCTCGATGTTCACCTCGAACCGGTGGCGCCCCTTGAACAGCGACAGTGACTGGCCGAACCTCGAGCGTGACACATCCATGCTCCAGCCATCGGCCGGCACGAAGCGAACGTGGCCCAGGGTCACCGTCCGCCCCGGGTCCAATTCGAGGCTGCCCGGCGTGTGGCGGTCCCATGCCGTCAGGAACCCGACGTAGGCCAAGATGGCCGCCAACACAGCAAAGGCCCCCGGCCATGTTCGATACGGAATGCGGCGGGAAGGATCGTGCATCCCGGAATCGTGCCATAGCGCGCCGATCTCCTCATCGCCTCGGGACCCTGGCTGATGGCTGTTGCCTGCTTCGCAACGCAATCACGGCGCTACGGTCGCGCACCAAGTTTGCCCATCGGTTTGACCACTTGGTCCATTCTGGAGCACTGAGTTTCAACCAGGACGTAGAGATATCTCCAAGTCATTGTCTGGATTGAATAAAGTTTGGCACGATAGTTGCTCAAACAAGGCACGACCATCTTCACACGGAGTTGAAATGACCCAACCCAGAAGCCCAGGACGTCGCACCTTCACCGGTCTGGCGCTTGGCATGTCTTTGCCGCTCCTGATGGGGCGTGCCAACGCCGCCGAAAAGATCAAGGTGGCCGGTGTGCACGCATCGCCGGTCGAGAACGCCTGGAACTCCCGGCTGCACGAGGCCCTGAAGCAGGCCGCTGCCGCCGGCAAGATCGACTATGTGTTCTCCGAGAACGTCACCAACACCGACTATCCCCGCGTGCTGCGCGAGTATGCCCAGTCGGGTGCCAAGCTGATCGTCGGCGAGAGCTACGGTGCCGAGCGCGACGCGCGCGCAGTTGCCAAGGACTACCCCAAGGTCTATTTCCTGATGGGCTCCAGCGCCGGCCCGCAGGGCGAGAACTTCAGCGTTTTTGGTACCCGGAACTACGAGGCCGCCTACCTCAGCGGCATGCTGGCCGGCAGCCTGACCAAGACCGGCAAGCTGGGCGCCGTCGGTGGCTTTCCCATCCCCGAGGTCAACCGCCTGATCAACGCGTTTCGTGCCGGCGCCAGCGAAGTCAAGTCCGGCCTGGTGTTCCAGAGTGGGTTCATCAACACCTGGTTCGACCCGCCGAAAGCGCAGGAATCGGCCGTCGCGCAAATCGATGGCGGCTGCGACATCCTCTTCGGCGAGCGCATCGGCACGGCCGACGGCGCGAAGGCGCGCGGCAAGCTGGCGATCGGGTCGCTGCTCGACTACATGCCGCGTTATCCGGGGACGGTCATCGCCAGCGCCGTCTGGTACTTCAGTCCCACCTTGGACGCGGCCCTGGCCGATGCCGTGGCCGGCAGGCCGGCGGGCAAGGATTACGGCGCGTTCAGCATGATGGACAAGGGCGGCAACGATGTTCTTTTCGACAAACAGCTCGTGCCTGCCGCCGCCATCGAAAAGATGATGGCCAAACGCGCCGCCATCAAGGCGGGGAGCTTCACCGTCCCGATCAACGACGCGAAGCCAGCCTGAATTCGATGCGCTTCGACGAGAACGAATACGTCGAGTCCGACGCGACGGCGCTCGCATCGGCCGTCGTGCAGGCAAGGGTCGATCCCGCCGTCTTGCTGACGATGGCGATCGACCGGGCGCATCGCCTGCAGCCTTCTTTCGGCGCCTTCAGCCAGTTCGGCGAAGACCTCGCCTGGACGCAGCTCCAAGGCCCTGCGTCGACGGGGCCGTTCGCCGGCGTGCCCTTCGCCGTCAAGGACCTGGGCGCGCCGATGGCAGGCCTGCCCACACGCGCTGGCTCGCGCTCGCTCGCACGCGGCGTGCCGCCCGACGCCCGCGACGGGGCGTTGATCGCCAGGCTGCGTGAAGGCGGCTTCGTGCCCTTCGGCAAGACCACCGTGCCTGAGTTCGGTCTCAACCTGAGCAGCGAGCCGATGGTCGGCCCGGTCTGCCGCAACCCTTGGGCACCAGCCTTCGGCGCGGGCGGCTCGTCCGGCGGCGCGGCGGCGGCGGTGGCTGCCGGCATCGTGCCGGTCGCGCACGCCACCGACGCCGGTGGATCGATCCGCATCCCGGCCGCCGCATGCGGCGTGCTGGGCCTCAAGCCTGGCCGTGGTGCGGTGCCGCGCGGCCCCGATTACGGCAATGTTTTCGGCGACATGGCGGCGGAGTTCGTCGTGACCCGCAGCGTGCGCGACAGCATCGCCGTCTGGCAATGGGTCACACGCGAGGCGCCTTCGTTCGAGCGGGTGGCGCCATTGCGTATCGGCTTGCTGCTGGAGGCACCGCTGGGTTCCCGCATGGAGGCTGCATGGGTCGATGCGGCGTCGACCGCGGCCGCCGCCTTGCGCGCGGCCGGCCACACCGTCACGCCCATCGATGGGCAGCGGTTGAAGCCCGCCTGCACCGATGCCGCCCTCGCCTTCATGACCTATGCCTGCCGAAGCAGCGCAAGTGCCGTCGAAAGCCTGAACCCCGCTGCCGACGACCTGGAGCCCATCACCTGGGCGGCGGCCCGAAGAGGCATGACCTTCACCGCCACGAACTACATGGCGGCCGAGATCGCCGTCGCCCGCAGCACCGACCTCATGGCCGACTTCTTCGGCGAGGTCGACGTCCTTCTGACGCCCGCACTGGCCTGTTCGTTGCCCGAGATCGGCGTGCTGCGCACCGATGGCGACGACCTCGACCAGCACCTCGCACGCTTCGACCGCTACGCGCCCTTCGCCGCCGTGGCCAATGCGTCGGGCTGCCCTGCCATCTCGGTACCGCACGGCAGCGATGCTGCGGGCCGGCCGTTGGCGATCCAGATGATGGGCCGCGTCGGGTCCGAAACACGTCTGCTGGGCCTGGCAGCCTGGTTCGAAGCCCACTTCCCGTGGCGTCCGGTGGCACCGTGAGTTCTCCGGCGCCTCTCGCACTGGGCCTGTACGGAATCAGCAAACGCTTCGCAAGCAAGCTCGCCAACGACGACATCTCGCTTGAGCTGGCGCCGGGCGAAGTGCTCGGCCTGCTGGGCGAGAACGGCGCCGGCAAGACCACCCTGATCAGCATTCTGTTCGGCCACTATGTCGCTGACGCTGGCCACATCGAGGTCTTCGGCCAACGGCTGGCCGCCGGGTCGCCGAGCGCAGCCATCGCTGCCGGTGTGGGACTGGTCCATCAGCACTTCACGCTGGCCGCCAACCTCTCGGTGCTCGACAACGTGATGGCCGGCACGCAGTCGATCTTCAGACCGGTCTCGTCGCGTCGGCTGGCCCGTCAGAAGCTCCGTGCGCTCAGCCAGCAGTTCGGCCTGGCGGTCGAGCCCGACGCCAAGGTGGCGCGGCTGTCCGTCGGCGAACGACAGCGTGTCGAGATCCTCAAGTCGCTCTACCGCGGTGCGCGCATCCTGGTGCTCGACGAGCCGACTGCCGTGCTCACGCCGATCGAGTCCGCCAGTCTGTTCGAAGCCCTGGGCCGCATGGCTGCCGAGGGCTTGTCGGTGATCCTGATCAGCCACAAGCTCGACGAGGTCCTGCGCGTGTCCGACCGGGTCGCGATCCTGCGGGCGGGCCGCATTGTCGCGGTGCGTCCGGCGGATTCGATGGACCGCGGCGCGCTGGCCGAACTGATGGTGGGCCGCCGCGTGTCGCGCCCCTCGCGCCAGGCGCTGACTGCGGGCGAGCCGGTGCTCAGGCTCGAAGGTGTGGCCAGCCAGGGCGCGCCGGCGCTCAGCGACGCTCGGTTGGTGGTGCATGCGCGCCAGATCGTGGCCCTTGTGGGGGTGGCCGGCAACGGGCAACGCGCCGTGATCGACCTGGCCTGCGGCCTGGCCGTACCGCGCGCCGGCCTGCTGGAGATCAATGGCAGGACTGTTCGGCGCGCGCATGCCGCCGGCATGCACGCAGCCCAAGTCGCACGTATTCCAGAAGACCGGCACGAGGAAGGCGTGGTTGGCGACCTGAGGCTGTGGGAGAACGCCGTTCTGGAAGACCTGGACGACCCGCGCTTCGTCCGGCTGGGCTGGCTGCGCCAAGGCGCCGCACGCGCACAGACCGCGCGGCTCATCGCCGACTTCGACATCCGCTGCACCGGTCCCGAACAACGAACGCGCTTGCTCTCGGGCGGAAACATGCAGAAACTCATCATCGGACGCGGCCTCGATGCCAACCCACGACTCATCGTCGCCTGCCAACCGACCCGCGGACTCGACGAAGGCGCCGTGGTCGACACGCACAGTCGCCTGCTGCAGGCACGCGAGGTCGGCGCCGGCGTGCTGCTGATCACCGAAGACCTCGACGAAGCGCTGGGCTTGGCCGACAGCATCGTGGTGATCCAGGACGGGCGTATCTCGGCGCCCCTGACGGCGCCTTATGACCTCCAACGCATCGCCCTGATGATGCTCGGCGAGGCCGCCCATGCGCATTGAACGGCGCGACAGCCAACCAGCCAGCCTGGTCGTGCTGGGCATCGCGGGGGCCTGCCTGCTGATGCTGCTGCTGGGCTCCCTGCTGATCGCCGCGGCGGGCGCACCGGTGTGGCCCAGCTGGCTCGCGCTGGTCAAGGGCGCCTTCGGTTCACGCCTGGCCATCAGCGAGGTCCTTACCCGCAGCACGCCGCTGATCCTCACCGGCCTTGCCTGCGCGGTGGCCTTTCGGGCGCGGCTCTGGAACATCGGCGCCGAAGGGCAGTTCTATGCCGGCGCGCTTGCGGTGGCCGCGCTCGGCACCGGCGCATTGAATCTGCCCACCTGGCTGCTGACGCCCTTGCTGCTTTTCGCCGGCGCCTTGGGGGGCGGGCTTTATCTGCTCGGGCCTGCGATGCTCAAGCACTGGGTCAACGTGGACGACGTGGTCACCACGCTGCTGCTGAATTTCGTCATGCTGTTGCTGGTGTCGCTGCTCATCCAGGGGCCGATGCACGACCCGATGTCGATGGGCTGGCCGCAGACCGAACCGGTACTCGAGGCGGTCATGCTGCCCAAGCTGTTATCGCAGACCCGCCTGCACGCAGGCCTGCTGATCGCACTGGGCTGCGCGCTGCTGATCGCCCTGGTCGAGTCCCGATCCTCGTTCGGACTGCAGCGCAGGGCGGTCGGGCACAACCCTGCGGCCGCTCGCTTCGCCGGCATCTCGACCACCCGGATTGTGATCTGGACGGCGCTGTGGTCGGGCGGACTCGCGGGCCTGGCGGGGGCCATCGAGGTGATGGGACTGCGGGGCTTTGTCACCGGCGACCTGTCGCCGGGCTTTGGCTACACCGGCGTCATCGTCGCGATGCTGGCCAAGCTGCATCCGGGCGCCGTGCCGCTGGCAGCGTTCCTGGTGGCGGCCATCTTCGTCGGCGCCGACACCATGGGCCGCGCCTTCAACGTGCCGAGCTACATCGCCGACGTGATGGTCGCGCTCTCGCTGTTCGCGATGCTCGCCACCTCGTTCGTTCTGACTTACCGGATCCGACGATGAACGACGCTTTGCAAACCCTGCTGACCGCCACGTTGTGGGCGGCGGTTCTGCGTATCGCCACCCCACTGATCTTCGCCATGCTGGGGGAGCTCATCTGCGAGCGGGCCGGCATCGTCAACCTGGGCATCGAAGGCATCATGACCGTCGGCGCGCTGACCGCCTGGTTCTGCGTGCATGCCGGTTTCGGACTCTGGACGGCGTGGCTGATCGCAGCGTTCGCTGGTGCGTGCTTCGGCTTCTTCCACGGCATTTTCTCGATCTCGATGGCGCAGTCGCAGCATGTCACCGGGCTCGGCGTCACACTGCTTGCCACGGGACTGTCGTCGTTCGTCTACCGGATCGCGGTGCCGGGCACGGCCTCCCCGCCGACCATCGTCGCCTTCGCGCCGCTGAACCTGCCATGGCTGGACTCGCCCTTCCTGGCCGCCACTGCACCGAGTTACCTGGCCATCGGGCTGGTGCTGCTGGTGGCCTATGTACTGCGCTTCACTCCGCTCGGGCTGGCGATCCGGCTGGTCGGCGAGCACCCGCAGGGCGCGGCGGCGCAAGGCATCGACGTCATCGCGATTCGTTACGGCTGCCTCACAGTCGGCAGTGCGCTGATGGCGCTCGGCGGCGCCTTCCTGAGCACGGCCGCCTTCAACAGCTTCGTGATCAACATGGTCCAGGGCCGCGGCTGGATGGCGCTGGCGCTGGTGGTGTTCGGCGCCTGGCGTCCGGGCACGGCGCTGCTCGGCGCCCTTCTCTATGCCTGGTTCGACGCCTACCAACTCCGGCTGCAGACACTCCTGCCCGGCGTGCCGTACCAACTGTTCCTGATGCTGCCCTACCTGCTGGCCATCGCCGCGATGGTGCCAATGGCGCGGCGCGCCATCGGTCCCCACGCCTTGATGACGCCCTTCATCAAGGGTGAGCGCTGACGGGCGGCTCTTGGCCGGGCGGCGACTCCGTCAGTTGCATGGCGATGCCGTACCGAATGCTCAGATCGCAGGTGTGGTGATCGGTGAGGTTGGTGTCGGCGAGCTCCAGATTGAAGAAGCACATCTCGGCGGCCGTGAACAGCGGTCCGGCATGCCAAGTGCCCGCGTGCAGCATCACTGCGACATTGCCGGGGATACGGAATGCCTGGATATCCTGCGGCCGTGGTTCGGCGCGGGGGTCTTCCAGTGCAAACGGTGGCGCGACGGCCAGCAACCAATCGAAGCCGCCGACAGACGCGAGCGCCTGCGTCACCGCTCGATGACGCGTGATGCGGTTGAAACACAGCCCACGTCCGGGCAGGCGCATGTTGTAGAAGCGAGGAGTCCCCTGCGAAAGGTCGAGTTGAGCATCGTTCGGACCGAAAGGCATGCCGTCTTCGGTCGCAGCGATGACGGTGCCGAAAGCGGCGAACGCCTCGCTCGTCAGCTTTCGAACGGGCAAGTCAATGGTTCGGACATCCTGGTCCGCTTGGGTATGAGGCATGGTCATGGTGCGAGCGCCGATGTTGGGAGAGATGGGGGTTCGGCCGATGCCGATGGTTCAGCCGACGGTGGCCAGCAGTCGTTCTCGACGCCCGCCGGCATCACGAGTTCCGCTTCGGCGTACGCATGCAGGTTGGGCACCAACTGCGCAGCCTGATCGAGGAAGAGCCTGCGTGTGATGCCTTGGACGACCAGCGGCAGCGCATGTTTATGACCGCTGATCGAGGTGCAATGCGGACCGTGGCTGACGTGCGCGGCGCTGTTGAAAGCGAAGACGCGCGAAACCCAGGGTGCGGTGTCGGGGACGGCCTCCTGGAATTCGAAATGCGGTCCCAGATATGGCGCTTGCCCTGCCGGCGCATTCGCTGCCGATCCATGGCGATCGCGCCAGCGAGCCACCAGCGGTGCCAGAGTGCGCAACTCGGTCCGGGCGGCGAGATCCAGCGTCTGGCCAGTGGCACAGATCAGATGGTCGAAATGCAACGCTCCATGCGGGGTGTCCACGATGATCTCCATGCGGCCCTTGTGCTCTGCGACGCGGATGGCATTCCATGGACAGCCGGCGCGCATCCGGAAGCCCGGTAGGCTCAGTGCCGCATCGAAACTGCCGCGCGGTGGCGGCTGATCGACCTCGCGAAAATGCTGTGCCACTTGCCAGCGAACGGCATCGGGGAGCGCATGAAAGTGCTGCATGAAGCCAGCCGTCTCCACATGCCGATGCGGGTTGGCCCGTGGCAATCGCGCTCGGCGGAAGCACAGGTCGACCGATGCGGCGCCAGCGCGCAGTGCGGCGACCGCGTTGTCGAAGGCCGATGCGCCATGCCCCAGGACCCCCACGCGCTGCCCCTTCAAGCGTGTGAAGTCGATGGCATCGGCCGAGTGGTTGTAGCGTTCAGGGGGCAAAGCGTCGGATACAAGGGTTGGCACGCGCCATTCACCCGCGCCGTCAAAGCCGGTGGCCAGCACCGCGACACGCGTCAAGTAGGTCCGTGGACCGGTCGGGGTCTGCGCGTCGATGGCGATCCATGAGCCGGTTGGACGCACGTTGTGCACCTTCACCTCGTTGTGCATCGGCAGCGCCAGGGTGCGTCGATACCAGCGAAGGTAGTCAGCCCAGGCGCTGCGCGGAATGCGATCGATGCACTCCCAGGCTGCGGCGCCATAACGCGCCTCGTACCAGCGCTGCACGCTGAGGCTGGCCAAACCCATGTCCATGCCATTGAGCTGTTTCGGCGTGCGCAGCTCCGGCATGCGAGCGAAGTTGTCCCATACGCCTTCAGCGCCCTCCTCTGCGGCGTCCAACAACAGGACTCGGTCCACGCCATCGCGCTGGAGTCGCGCGCCAATGGCCAGCGCCGACTGGCCGCCGCCAACCACCACGACATTGAACAGCGACTCCGTGTGGTCACCCGTCGGCGGCAACACCCACGCACGGTCGGGATAGGCCAGCATCGCCAGTTCGGCGCGCGCCATCTGTGCAAGCTCAGCGGTGGCGGTGGAGCCCAGGGGCATCACAGGGTGGGACGTTGCGGGCTTGCGCAAGGATAAATCAGGGGCAAACATAGATGGTGGACAGAGAGAGTCAACGCGGAAGTTGTTTTCTGCAGTTGAGGTATGGATGGGAAGAAGCTACTTCTGTGTGACCACGCCCTTGACGTACCAGTCCATCTTCCAGAGGTCGGCGTCCGAGAGCACCGCGCCGGCGGCCACGCGCTCCTTGCCTTCGCGGTCTTTGAGCGGGCCGGCGTAGATCTGCTTGCCCTTCATGATCGCGTCGCGCTCCGCCGTGATGAGTGCTGCCTTGTCCTTGGGCACACCCGCGCCGAAGCCGGCAATGTCGGTGCCGCCGTCCTTCATTTCGATGAAGGCGCCGTAGGGCGACGGCTTCCAGTTGCCGGCCATGATCTTCTTGAGTTCGGGCGTGAGGAACTTGTCCCAGACCCACACCGACGAGCACAGCGTGGCCTTGGGCGCGAACTGGCGCAGGTCGCGGTGGTGGCCGGTGCCGTACACGCCGCGCTCCTGGGCGACGATCTGCGGCGTGGGCGAGTCGACGTGCTGGCCGATCACGTCGGCGCCCTGGTCGATCAAGGCCATGGCCGCGGCGCGTTCCTTCACCGGGTCGTTCCAGGCGCCGGTGTAGATCACGTTGACAGTGGCGTTGGGGTTCATCTTCTGCGCACCCAGCGCGAAGGCGTTCACCGTCCAGTTCACCACGCCGAAGGGGTTGGCTGCGACGAAGCCGAGCTTGCCGGTCTTCGATGCCGCGCCGGCGGCCATGCCGCACAGGTACTGGCTCTCGTAGGTGCGGCCATAGAAGGCTTCGAGGTTGCTGGCGTTGGTGGTGCCCGAGCCGTTGAGGAAGGCGACGTTGGGGTATTTGGCAGCCAGCTCCTTGAAGCTGTCGGAGTAGCCGAAGGCGGTGCCGATGATGATGTTGGCGCCGCGCGAGATGAAGCGCTCGGCCGCCGGCTTGATGGCCGAGGCGTCCTCGGGCACGTTCTCGACGAACTGGATCTTGGTGCCTGTATCACGCTCGATCTTTGCACGTGCCTCTTCGAAGGATTGGACCCAACCGCCGTCATTGCGCGGGCCTGCATAGATCAATGCAATCTTGGGCTTGTCCGTCAGGGTGAAGCCATCTGCAGCCTCCACGGGTGGCGCGGCGCTCAACCCTGCTGCGACCGTGCCCACCAGGGCAACCGCGACCCATCGACTGTTGTGCGACATCACTGACCTTTCAGGAGAATTGGAGGAATGGATCTCATCTTCCCTGCCGCACCCGTTGCAGGGAAGAGGCCCAAAGTCCACGCAGCGTCGCCATCGAGGCGGCACCATGACCCCGGCTGCGCAGCGCGAAAAATGTGTACATTGCGCACCGGCCGACTGCTTTTACCTACCCCGACTGTCCTGCATGCACTTCCACTGGAACGCGCTCATCTACTTTCGAGAGGCTGCGCAAAAAAAATCCATGCGCAAGGCCGCCGAATCGCTCGACATCACACCCTCGGCCGTCAATCGGCAAATCATCAAGCTCGAGGCGCAGATGAAGTGTCAGCTCTTCGAGCGCAGCGCCGAGGGCGTGAGCCTGACCGCTGCGGGAGAAACCTTCTATCGCTATGTGCAACAGACGCATCACGGCATGGAGCGGATGCTGTCGGAAATCGAGGACCTGCGAGGCATTCGGCGTGGCCATGTCACGATCGCCTGCGAAGAAGGCTTGGGCAAGGACTTTCTGCCGCGCGTGATCGCATCCTTCAGCGAACAATATCCGGGGGTCAGCTTCAGCATCAAGGTGACGGACATGCCGAGCATCACAGAGGGTGTTGCGCAAGGCGAATACGATATCGGCCTGGCCTTCGACCCCCTTCCTCATCCGCAGGTGCAGCGGCGCAAACAGGTATCGGTGTCGATCGGCGTCGTGATGCTTCCCGCGCACCGGCTCTCGATGCGCAAGTCGCTACGGCTCGCCGACTTGGTGGGCGAGCCGCTGATCATTCCAGATGGCGGCTATGCGATTCGCCAGATGCTCGACCGGCAGTTTGCCAACGAGTCGTCAAAGCCGCTGTCGATGCGCGTCGAATCCAACTCGTTCGAGACCATCAACGCCCTGGTGAAGATGGGTATGGGGAGCGCCGTACGCACCCGCGTCGGCATCCTGGGCGAACTCGAACGCAGTGAACTCGTCTTTGTTCCGCTCACAGACGCGGGCATGCACACCGACACCATCGCGATATGCACGAAGCGTCGGCGCCCTCTGCCAGTTGCCCCATCGATCTTGATCGAGCGCCTGATCTCCGGCCTGTCGGTGTTGGCGGGCTGATGATCAGGCGCCAAGCGCAATGGGTGAGCATGAGCGTCATTGTGCAAACGACCGGGCATGCCCCCCACTCTGGCAATGAGACTCTGACAAGAAAAAAACACCTGGGCATTTCTGCGCCAAGTGCTTGATTCATAACTGAATTTGGTGGGACGTGCGGGGGTCGAACCCACGACAAACGGATTAAAAGTCCGCTGCTCTACCGACTGAGCTAACGTCCCCGATCTCACTCTTTGTTCGCTGGCGTCAATCCAGCAAAGCCATAGATTATAGCGTGCTTTTGAGCGCAATCCGGTCCATCAACCAACCGGCCGCACATTGCCCAAAGGTCGCGGTGACGCTGACCACCGAGCCGTAGCCATGGCAGTTGAGCGATCCATCGCCTTCGATGGCGCATGAAGCGTCCGGGGGCGCCACGCTTTCACGGCTGAAGACGCAGGCTACGCCCATTCGTTTGCCGTCGCGCGGCGCGCCATGGGCCTTGCGCAACCGCTGGCGCATTTGGGCCATGAGCGGGTCGTGCGTCACGCTAGCGATGTCGTCGATCTCGACCTTGTGGGCATGCCGTTTGCCCCCGGCGGCACCCACGGTGATGAACGGCGTGCGCGTGGCACGCGCCCAGACGGCCATGGCCATCTTGGCACGCACTTGGTCGCACGCGTCGACCAGCCCATCCAACGGCCCGTTCGCCGCGACAGCGGAGGCCAGAATCTGCTGCCAGTTGTCGGCATCGACGAAATCTTCGACCGTGAAGACCTGACAACCTGCGTGGATGTGCCCGATGCGCTCACGCATGGCCTCGGTTTTCGCCTGCCCGACGGTGATGTCCAGCGCGTGAATCTGGCGGTTGATGTTCGACTCGGCAACATGATCGAGATCGACCAGCGTCAGCCGGTCCACGCCACTGCGTGCGAGCGCCTCCACCGTCCAGGACCCGACCCCGCCGATGCCCACCACCATCAGGTGGGACCCGCGGATGCGCGCCGCGCCCTGCACGCCGTACAGGCGTGCAAGACCGCCGAACCTGCGCTCCAGGTCGGCGTCGGGCGTTGTTGCGAGAGCGATCTCGTTCAAACCGACTCGAGCGGCAATCCGCTCACTTGAGCCGCGTGAGGCGCTCGCGGCCGGCTTGCGCGGCTTCGGACTGGGGGTAGGCCTTGCTCAGGTCTTCCAACGTCCGGCGCGCGGCCTTCGTGTCCTTGAGTTCAATCTGGCAGTTCGCAATCGACAGCACGGCTTCAGGCGCCTTGGCATGATCGGGTGCGAGCGACAGCATCGAGCGGAAGTTCGCGATGGCCTCGTTGTAGTTGCGGGTCGCGTACTGCGCATTGCCCAGCCAGAACAGCGCCGAGGCGTTGTAACCGCTCTGGGGATAGCGTTTGACGAAATCCGCGAAGGAGGTCTGCGCCTGTGCGAACTGGCCGCTACGGAACACACCGAGCGCGGCATCGAAATCAGCCTTTTCCTGCGGATTGGCAGAGAATTCGCGGCCATCGACAGTCACCTTGGACGGCTCGCTCTTCTTCATGCGGTCGTCCAGGTCGGTCTGGCGCTGTTGCAGCTCCGTGACCGTGCGGGTCAGCTGCTCGTTCTGGCCCGTCATCCGAGCCATGTCACCACGCATCGACTCGATCTGGCTTTGCAGATCGAGCAGGCTGCGTCGCAGTTGGCCATTTTCGTCGGTCAGTCGCTGCTCGGTCTGCACGCGCATCGCCTCCACCCGCTGGCGCAGGTCGAGAATGGCGCGGCGCGCCTCGTCGTCCTCGAACAACGCGGCATGCGAGCCGATGGATGCACACAACAGGGCGGCCGCGACCGCCGCCCCACGCAGAGAAAGGCCGCGTGCCATCAACGGTAGGTGATCTCGGCGCGGCGGTTCTGCGCCCACACGGACTCACCCGAACCGGTGACGGCGGGCTTTTCCTTGCCGAAGCTCACGGCCTCGATCTGGCTGTCGTTCACGCCCAGCAGCGTCAGCGCACGGCGCACGGCTTCGGAGCGCTTCTGGCCAAGCGCCAGGTTGTACTCGCGGCCGCCGCGCTCGTCGGTGTGGCCTTCGATGGACACGCGACGTTGCGGATTGGCCTTCAGGAAGCGCGCATTGCCTTCGATGAGCGACTGGAATTCAGGCTGGACGCTGTAGCTGTCGTACCCGAAATACACGATGCGAGCGACGCCCACCGGACCGGCCGCATTTTGTGCGTTCGGGTCGATGCTCACGGGGGCCACACCGCTGGCCGAGCCGTTCTGTCCCATCTGGCCCGAGCCTGCGCCGGACCGGTCCACCACCGGGGTGTCGTTGAGCTTGGTGCCCGACGAACAGCCCGCAATCAAGGCCACGATGGCCAGCGAATAAATCGTACGTTTCAACATTACCTAACTCCTCGAGTGTGAATCTTCATTGTTTCTGGAACGGGCCCCAATCCGGTTCACGGATGTCGCCGGCCTGTCCTGCCAACCGCGCCTTGATTTTCCCATCGAGCGTGGTGGTCATGAGTGCCTCGCGACCTTGTAGTTGCGTGGCGTACACAATCAATTTGCTGTTGGGGGCAAAACTCGGGCTCTCGTCGGCGCTGGTATCGGTAATCGATGCCACATTGCCGGTCGCCAACTCCATCACCTGCAGTTTGAAGGCGCCGCCGATGCGGGAGATGTAGGCCAACCACCGACCATCGGCGCTGACCGATGGAGAAATGTTGTAGGACCCGCTGAAGGTCACGCGCGCAGGTGCACCACCGCTGGCACTCATCTTGTAGATTTGCGGTGCGCCGCCGCGGTCGCTCACGAAATAGATCGTGCCGCCGTCGGCGGAGTAGACAGGCTCGGTGTCGATGCTCGAGCTTTGCGTGAGTCGACGGGGTTCGCCGCCCGCCGCAGGGATCGTGTAGAGCTGCGATCCACCGTCACGGCTGAGCGTGACCGCCAGCGTGTTGCCGTCGGGTGCCCAGGCCGGCGCGCTGTTGGAGCCGCGGAAGTTGGCAACCAGACGGCGCTGCCCGTTGCTCACGCTGTGCACATAGACCACCGGCTTGCGAGACTCGAAGGACACGTAGGCCAGTTGCGAACCATTGGACGACCACACCGGGGAAATGATGGGTTCCGGGCTCGCCAGGGCGGCCTGCGCATTTTCGCCATCGGCATCAGCCACCCAGAGGTTGTAGCGGCTGCCGGCCTTGGTCACGTAAGCAATGCGGGTCGAAAAGATGCCCTTGTCGCCCGTGAGCTTTTCGTAAACATAGTCTGCGATGCGGTGCGAGGCCAGCCGCAGGTCGCCTTGCGGCACGGTGTAACTCTGGCCACCGAGATCCTGCCCGCGAACCACGTCCCACAGGCGAAAGCGGACGTCGAAGCGGCCATCGGCCAGCCTCGCCACACTGCCGACCACCAGGGAATCGGCGGTGCGCTGGCGCCACAGGCTCAAGTCCGGACGGGAGGCTTCATCGAGCGCCTGGCCCGAAGCATCGACGCCGCGGAACTGGCCGCTGCGCTCCAGGTCGGCCTGCACGATGGCAGAAATCTTCTGCGGTGAGCCTTCTTCGCCCTTGAAGGGCACGAGAGCGATCGGCAACTGGGTCAGGCCCACACCGGATACCTCGACCCGAAATTGGGCAAGTGCGGGCACGAAGGGCGTGACCGCCAGGGCCGCCATCAACGTGCGGCGCCCCAGGGACAATGAAAAAGGAGTTGGAATGGAGTCGGTCAACGGCTTGTTCATGCAATTCGGACAGGTTTTCGGGACAAAAGTTTCACCGGTCGTAACAACCCGCCATCGTACACACCGTGCCGGGCGCGACGTCACAAAAGGTAGGAGGTGCGGTGTCCGCCTACACATCCGTGGGTTGGACCGCACCCGTAGAATCCGCCGCCATGCAGACCGCCCGCGATGAAGAGACACTACGTCCTCCCCTGACACGCCGCCTCACGCGCCTGCTGGCGTGGTTCGGCGGCTCCCGACGGTGGTGGGTGCTCGGCGTGGGGACGGCGGTCATTGCCGCACTCACGGAGCCGCTCATGCCCGCGCTCCTCAAGCCGCTGCTCGACCGCGGCTTCACGAAGGGCCAGCTCGAACTCTGGATGGTGCCTGCCGCCATCATCCTGCTTTTCGCCGTGCGTGGCCTGGCACAGTTCGTTTCCCAGTATGCCCTCGCGCGCATTGCCAACGAAGGCATGCAGCGCCTGCGGCAGGTGCTGTTCGCCCGGCTGATGGTGGCGGAGCTGACCCTTTTCACCCGGCAATCGGCCAGCGCGTTGTCGAACACCGTGGTCTACGAGGTGCAGACCGGCTCGATGCTGCTGGTGCAGGCGCTCCTGGGCCTGTCGCGCGACGGTTTCACGATGATCGCGCTGCTGGGCTACCTGATCTACCTGAACTGGAAGCTCACCCTCATCATCGGCGTGATGGCTCCCGGCGTGGCCTGGATCATGAAGACGTTGTCCAAGCGGCTCTATCACCTGACCCGGCTGGGCCAGAAAGCGACCGACGACCTCGCCTATGTGGTCGAGGAGAACGTGCTCGCCTACCGCATGATTCGCCTGCACGGCGCCGAGGAAGGCCAGACCCGGCGCTTTGCCGAGTTGAGCGGCACGCTGAACCGGCTGGCGGTGAAATCCACCATCGCCTCGGCCGCAATGACGCCGGCCACCCAGCTGCTGGCAGCCGTGGCGCTGTCGATCGTGGTGATGATCGCGCTGTGGCAGAGCGGCGAACAGGGCCTGACGGTCGGCGGCTTTGTCGCCTACATCACGGCCATGCTGATGCTGATCGCCCCGATCCGGCGGCTCGCCGATGTGGCCAATCCGATCACCCGCGGCCTGGCAGCGCTGGAGCGCGGCATGGCGCTGATCGACGAAGTCGCATCCGAGCCGGAGGGTCAATTCGCCGTGGCGCGTGCCGAAGGTCGCATCGAATTGCGCGATGTGCGCGTGAGTTACCGCGGCGAGGACGAGGCGCACGCCCTGGACGGCGTCAACCTGAAGATCGAACCCGGCGAGATCGTTGCCTTTGTCGGCCCATCGGGCTCGGGCAAGACGACGCTGGTGAACCTGCTTCCACGCTTTGTGCAGCCGAGCGCCGGCCAGGCCCTGGTCGACGGCCATGACATCGGCCAGTGGCAACTCAAGAGCCTGCGCGCGCAGTTCGCCATGGTCAGCCAGGACGTGGTCATGCTCAACGACACGCTGGCAGCCAACGTGGCGCTGGGGGCGACCATCGACCGCGAGCGCGTCCTGCACTGCGTGGAAGCCGCCAACCTCGCCGAACACATGCAGAGCCTGCCCCAAGGTATCGACACCGTGCTCGGCCACAACGCGACACAGCTCTCCGGTGGCCAGCGGCAGCGCCTGGCCATTGCCCGCGCGCTCTACAAAGACGCACCGATCCTGCTGCTGGACGAGGCGACCTCCGCGCTCGACACCGGTTCGGAACGGCTGGTGCAGGAAGCCCTGCATCACCTGATGAAGGGCCGCACCACGCTGATCGTGGCGCACCGGCTGTCTACCATCCAGCACGCCGATCGCATCGTCGTGATGGACCACGGCCGGGTGGCCGAGAACGGCACGCATGCCGAACTGATGGCGCTCGACGGCCTGTATGCCCGCCTGCAGAACTACGCCGTGCGCACCACGCCGGCGAACCAGGAGCCGACGCTCTGAGAAGAACGCGAAAACGAACTTGACGCGGCGTCTTCAGGCGGTCAGCGCAAGCTCGTGAGGTGCGCGCACCACTCGGCCGTACGCCCCAGCCAGTTACCGACATCGATGTCGACATGCCGCCCGTCGGTCGACTCCCACGCGAAAGTCGGGAATCCACTTCTACCGACTGTGGCCAGAAGACGCCGGCTGTCGGCGATGTGCCGCGACGTTGCGTCGCCGGACAAATGCACGATCGCATCGGCGAATGCCTGCGCATCCAGACCCAGTTGTGACGCCACCGCGCGCAACACATCCGCGTCGGCGATGCGCCGCCCTTCCACGTAGTGCGCCTGTTGGAGCCGGTGCACCATGTCCAAGCCACGGCCCGCGACCGCTTGCGCAGCCAGCACCGCGGTGATGGGCGGCTCCGAGTCCAGGACGGCGCCTGTGTCGTTGAGCAATCCGTCGAAGTAAGCCTCGCCAAAGGGCTGCCCCGAGAGCTGCGCAATACGGTGGTCGTGCGGCATCACGTAGGCACGCCACTGCGGCGTGATCGAACGCCGGTTGGCACCGGTCATCATGCCGCCCGCGTGGAAGACGACCTGCAGCCCCGGCACCTGCCGCGCCGCTTCCACCAGCGGCGCGGCCGCATAGCACCAGCCGCACAGCGGGTCGAAGATGTAGTGCAAGGTGCCGGCGGCAGCAGGAACGGTCATTGCGGCCACTTCATCTCGCCCTTGATCACCTTGGCGCCCAGGTCGAGCGATGACGATTCGCCCAGTTGCGGGTAGCGTTGCTTCATGCGGGCGATGAGTGCGGCGGCGTCCGTCGACTTGGCTGCTTCCTGCTCGAAAGCCTGCAGGTAGCTGCGCGTGAATTTCACGGAAGCGGGCGTGTGCGGCAACTTGCCATCGGCGTCCGGCAGGTAATGGCCAGGCACCACCGTGCGGGGGTGCAGCGCGTCGATCGCGTCCAGCGTCTGGAGCCAGCTCTGGCGCGAAGCGGGCGTTTGCGTGTCAGCCACCCAGACGTGGATATTGGCCGAGACGGGTACGCCGCCGACCACCGCCTTGATCGAGGGAATCCACACCACCGTGCGTGCGGGGTTGGGGCCGACGATGTCCAGCTTGCGGCCGTCGACCGTCAGGCCACGCTCGCCGAGGACCTCGGGCACCACCAGCGATTGGGGTGCGTTGTCCTTGAGGATCGGGCCCCAGTGCGCCAACTTGCCGTCCTTGGACGCTTGGATGGCATCGACGGTCGCCTGCGTGGCGACGATCCGCGCTTCTGGGAACGCACTGCGGATCACATCCAGGCCGAAGTAGTAGTCAGGGTCGCTGTGGCTGATGTAGACGGTCGTCAACTTCTTGCCCGTCGCCTTGATCTTTTCCACGAGCGCCTGTGCATCGTTGCGCTGGAACTGCGCATCGATCAGCAAGGCTTCCTTGTCGCCGACGACGATTTCGGACGAGACCGGAAATACCGAATTCTTGCCGGGGTTGTAGACCTCCAGCTTCAGGGGTTGGGCAGCCAGTGCGGTGGCCGTCAGGCCGACGCTCAAGGCGCCGCCGAGAACAGTACGGAAGATCGGAAGGAAGGACATGAACGCTGCTTTCTTTATTTGAATGAGGCGTATCGTATGTTTCTCCAAACGATGCAAAAATAACTTGCGATGCAATTGTTTGTTTCTTCATTCGACCGAATATGGATCGCCTGACCGCCGCCGACGTTTTCGTCCGCATTGCCGAACTCGGCAACATGACCGCTGCGGCCCATGCGCTCGACATGTCACGTCCGATGGTGACGCGCTACCTCGCGCAAATGGAAACCTGGGCCGGTGCGCGACTCCTTCATCGCACCACACGGCGCCTGAGCCTCACGGCTGCAGGCGAGCAGACACTGGCGCGCTGCAGGCGGATGCTCGAGGTCGCCACCGAAATGACGATCCCCGTCGGCGACGGCGCCGACATGCCGCGCGGCCTGCTGCGCATCGCCTGTGCACAGTCGCTGGCCCAGGAAGTTCTGTCGGCCGCCGTGACGGAGTTCCTGCGCCGCCACCCGCAGGCAGCCGTCGACCTGCACATCGACTCCCGTGCGGTCAACCTGGTGGAAGAACGCATCGATTTGGCAATCCGCATCACCAATGACCTCGACCCCAACCTGATCGCGCGGCGCCTGGGCGCATGCGATTCGGTGGTCTGCGCGTCGCCCGGCTACCTGGCGCGTCACGGCACGCCGCTCAGCGCCGAAGACCTGTCGGTCCACAACTGCCTGACGTATTCGTATTTTGGGCGCAGCCTCTGGGAGTTTTCCGACGCTGCCGGTGCACGCATCAGCGTGCCCGTGGGAGGCAACCTCTCGGCCAATGAATCGCATGTCCTGCTGGCCGCAGCCGTCGAAGGCGCGGGCATCACCATGCAACCGGCTTACGCCGCGGCCACGCTGATCGATCAGGGCCGGCTGGTGGCGCTGCTGCCCGCGCTGGCGCCCCTGGCGTTGGGCGTGCACGGCGTCTACGCGTCGCGGCGCCAGATGCCGACCGTGCTGCGCGCGATGCTCGACTTCCTGGCCGAACGCTTCAGCAACCCCCGTCGCTGGACGCGGCCGCAGCCGCGCGCCTGAGGTCTACAACAGCACGATGTCGTACTGCCCCTGCCCCATCGCGGGCTCGGATTGCAGCGAGATCGGCTTGCCGATGAAGTCGCTCAGCCCCGCCAGATGCTGGCTTTCCTCGTCGAGCAACAGCTCGATCACCTGCGGCGATGCGACGATGCGGAACTCGCGCGGCGTGAACTGCCGCGCCTCCCTCAGGATCTCGCGCATCACGTCGTAGGCCGCGGTGCGCGCCGTCTTCACGATGCCCTGCCCGGCACACGCTGCGCAGGGCTCGCACAGCATGTGTGCGAGCGACTCGCGCGTGCGTTTACGCGTCATCTCGACCAGCCCCAGCGGCGAGAAACCGCCCGCACTGGTCTTCACCCTGTCGCGCGCCAGCTGTTTGCGGAACTCGGCCAACACCTGCTCGCGATGGCCGTCTCGCGCCATGTCGATGAAGTCGACGATGATGATGCCACCCAGATTGCGCAGTCGCAGTTGCCTTGCGATGGCCTGCGCGGCCTCCAGGTTGGTCTTGAAGATCGTGTCGTCGAAGTTGCGCGCGCCGACGAAGCCACCGGTGTTCACGTCGATGGTCGTCAGTGCCTCGGTCTGGTCGACCACCAGGTAGCCGCCCGACTTCAAATCGACCCGGCGGCCGAGCGCCTTGGCGATTTCCTCGTCGACCGAACACAGATCGAACACCGGCCGCTCGCCCCTGTAGTGCTGCAGCTTGCCCGCCGCCTGCGGCATGAATTCCTGGCCGAACTTCAACAGCAGCTCGAACTGTTCGCGTGAGTCGATGCGGATGGCCTGGGTGTTTTCGCTGGTCAGGTCGCGCAGCACGCGCTGCAACAGGCTCAGGTCCTGGTGCAGCAGCGACATGGGTGGCAGACGGCCCGACAGCTCACGGATGCGCGACCAGGTCTTTCGCAGGTAGGCGATGTCGTCGGCCAGCTCCGCGTCAGACGAATCCTCGCCGTTGGTGCGCAGAATGAAGCCGCCCGTGTTCGCCGGCAGCACACCGCCGCCATCGGCCGCCGCGGCGGCGTCGATGAGCACCTGCATCCGGTGGCGCAGGGCATCGCGCAAGTCGGGCGGTATCTTCTGCGACACGCCCACATGGTTGTCCTGGGGCAGGAACACCAGCAGCCGGCCGGCGATGCTGATCTGCGTGGACAGCCGCGCGCCTTTGGTGCCGATCGGATCCTTGATCACCTGCACCAGCAGCGATTGGCCTTCGAACACCTGCTTCTCGATCGGTATCTGAACCCCGCCATTGCGGTGATCGCGATCGGGCTGCTGGGTCACCGGGCGCGAACCCGGCGTGAACGGCGCCACGATGTCGGCCACATGCAGGAAGGCGGTGCGGTCCAGGCCAATGTCGATGAAGGCCGACTGCATGCCGGGCAGCACGCGCGACACCTTTCCCAGGTAGACGTTGCCGACCAGGCCACGCTCGAGCGTGCGTTCGACATGCAGTTCCTGTACCGCGCCATGTTCGATGATGGCCACCCGCGTTTCCTGCGGCGACCAATTGATCAGGATGTCTTGCATGCATATCCCCTTGCAATGCCGGCGCGGTCCAGCAGTTGCGCAGTCTCGAACATCGGCAGGCCCATGATGCCCGAGTAGGAACCACTCATGTGTTCGATGAACGCCGCTGCCGCACCCTGCACGCCATAGGCGCCCGCCTTGCCAAAGGGTTCGCCGCCTGCAATGTAGGCGTCGATCGCGGCTGGGCTCAGCGGCGCAAAGCGCACGTCCGACACACTGAGGGCGGCATGCCGCTGGCTGCCGTTCTGCAGCGCAATGGCCGTGAACACGCTGTGCGTGCGGCCCGCGAGCCGCGCCAGCATGCGGCGCGCGTCGTCGGCGTCCTGCGGCTTGCCGAGGATGTCCAGATCGAGCGCGACGGTCGTGTCCGCGCACAGGATCGGACCGCCTGCAAGCGAACGGCGGGCATGGCGGGCCACGGCGGCGTCGAGCTTGAGCGCGGTCACGCGCTGTACGTAGTCGCGCGGCGATTCGCCAGGCTGCACGGTTTCGAGCGCCTCGGCATCCTCGTCGGGCGTGGCCAGCAGGAGACGATGCGGCACGCCCAGTTGGTCGAGCAACTGGGCACGGCGCGGGCTCTGGGAGGCGAGATAGATGAAGGGAAAGGGAGAAGAGTCGCTCATTCGCGGTGGTAGGGGTGGCCGGCATTGACCGACCAGGCTCTGTAGAGCTGTTCGACCAGCAGCACCCGCGCCATCGCATGAGGCAGCGTCAGGTCGGACAGGCGGATGCGTTCGTGCGCAGCGGCCTTGAAGGCCGGGTCGAGCCCATCGGGCCCGCCGATCACCAGGGCAACGTTGTCACCCTCGCCCTGCCAGGTCTGCAGGCGGCTGGCCAGCGCCTTGGTGGTAAGCGACGTGCCGCGCTCATCGAGCGCCACGATGCGCATGCCGCGCGCAATGGCGCCTTCGATGCGCTCACGCTCGGCAGCGTAGAGGGTTTCAAGGGTCTTGGAGCCGCGTGGCTCCGTCTTGACGGCGCGCAACTCGAGCTTGAGCTCAGGCGGAAAGCGCTTGGCGTAGTCGTCCCAGGCGGTCTGTGCCCAGTCGGGCATGCGCTGCCCAACCGCGACCACCAGCAACTTCATTGGCTGCGCGGCGCAGTCTTGCGGGGCGCAGCTTTCTTGGCGGCGACCTTCTTGGCTGCCACCTTCTTGGCTGCCACCTTCTTGGCCGCAGGCTTGCCGACCTTCACGACGGTGGGCTTGCTCGCTGGCTTGGCCGTGGCTGTCTTGGCCGCCGTGCTGCGCGGGGCTGCGCTCTTGGCCGCCGGCGACTTGCGGGCGGGCGATTTGCGCGCCGGACGCGCCCTTTCTGCCTTCTCCGCCTTGGCGGCCTGCTCCGCCTCGCGGATGGCGGTCTTGGCCGCGCTCGCGCGACGCAGCGAGGTCTTGGCGGCGGCCACTTTCTTGGCCGGCTCCTTCTCGGCAACCGCTGCGCCTGCGGGCTTGGCTGCCCCCAGCTTCGTGCGCACCGGCTTCTCGCCCCAGATCTCTTCGAGGTGGTAGTACTGGCGAATGGCCGGTTGCATGATGTGCGCCACGGCCGCGCCGCAGTCCACGATGATCCACTCGCCGTTCACCTCGCCCTCGATGCGCGGCTTGCCGAAGCCCGCCTCGCGCACCGCATCGCGCACGCTGGCCGCCAGCGCCTTGGTCTGACGGTTCGACGTGCCAGAGGCCACGATCACGCGCTCGAACAGCGGCGAGAGATGCTCGGTGTCGAAAACCTTGATGTCCTGCGCCTTGACGTCTTCAAGCCCATCAATGATGGCTCGCTGGAGTTTCTGGGTGTCTTTCTTGGCGGCGGCTTCAGTGGTCATCAGGCGGAGTGGTAGAGGTGGTGTTGTTCAATATAGCGCGCAACGGCTGGCGGGACCAGCCGTGTGATGTCGTCGCCCCGGGCTGCGCGAGCGCGAATCTGGGTTGCGCTGGTGTCCATGGGCGGAAGGTCGAGCGCCTCGAAACGCGCGCTGGCCGGAAGGCCAGGCAAGGTTTGAGGATCGAATCGTGCGATGCCAACCGCGGATTCTACCCGATGAGCTATAGAAATGATAGCAATCGAAAGAATCTCGGTCCATCCGTGCCAGCCCGGCAGTGCCACAGCCTGGTCGGCACCCATGATAAGTACCAATTGCGACGCCGGATGCTCGGCCTGCAGTTCGCGCAATGTGTCGAGCGTGTAGGTCGGCCCGCTGCGCAGCGTCTCCCTCGGGTCGACCACGACGTTCGGCAGATCACCGAAGGCCAGCTCGGCCATCGCCAGCCGATGCGGGGCGGCGGTGAGCGCGCGCGCCTTGTGCCAGGCCTGCCCGGTCGGGAAGATGCGCAGGCTGGCGAGCGATAACTGGGAAAGCGCGGCCTGCGCCAGTGCCACATGGGCAATGTGCGGCGGATCGAACGCACCGCCGAAGACGCCGATGCGCGGCGCACCCGCCAGCGGCGTCAGAGCCATTCGCGGCGCACGATGAAATCGGTGTAGAGCGCGGCCTCGGGTGTGCCCGGAGCCGGCTGCGACTGGTAGGCCCAGCTCGCATGCGGCGGCATCGACAGCAGGATCGACTCGGTACGCCCCCCCGATTGCAGGCCGAAATGCGTGCCGCGGTCCCACACCAGATTGAACTCGACATAACGGCCACGCCGATAGCGCTGGAAGTCGCGTTCGCGCTCACCGTAGGGCGTTTCACGTCGCCGCTCGACGATCGGCATGTACGCCGGGAGCAATGCGTCGCCGACCGAACGCATCATCTCGAAGCTGCGTTCGAAGTCGAACTCGGAGAAGTCGTCGAAGAACACGCCTCCCACGCCGCGCTGCTCGTTGCGGTGCTTGAGGAAGAAATAGTCGTCGCACCAGGTCTTGAACCGGGGGTACTTGTCCTCACCGAAGGGCGCGAGCGCGTCGCGGCACGTGCGGTGGAAATGCACCGCGTCCTCTTCGAAGCCGTAATTCGGCGTCAGATCAAGCCCGCCACCGAACCAGCACACCGCCTCGCCCGACGCTGGCAATGCCGCCAACATCCGCACATTCATGTGCACGGTCGGCACGTAGGGGTTGCGCGGATGGAACACCAGCGATACCCCCATCGCCTCGAAGGCGGCACCTGCCAGTTCGGGGCGGTGCTGGGTGGCCGATGGGGGCAAGCGGGGCCCGGTGACCTGCGAGAAGCCGCAGCCGGCGCGCTCGAACAACGCGCCGCCTTCGAGGATGCAGGTCAGGCCGCTGCCCTGCAGCGCTTCTCCCGGGGCCTTCTGCCAGGCGTCGCGCACGCAGGTGCCGCCATCGGCCGCCTCGACGGCCGCGACGATGCGTTGTTGAAGATCGCGCAGGTACGCGCTGACGACCGCCTGGCGCGCCGGCATCAGCTGTTGCGCGACTGCACCGCGCGGAACCCGATGTCCTTGCGGTATTGAACGCCGTCGAATTGCACGCGCGCGGCCACTTCGTAGGCGCGTTGCTGCGCCAGCTTGACGCTGTCGGCCAGCACCGTCACGCACAGCACACGGCCGCCGCTGGTGCGCAATTCACCATTCTCCAGCGTCGTGCCGGCATGGAATACCACGGCATCGGCGGCTTCGGGTGGCAGGCCGCTGATGCGGTCGCCCTTGCGGGGCGACAGCGGGTAACCGTGCGCGGCCAGCACCACGCCGAGTGCGACGCGACGGTCCCATTGCAGTTCGACCTGGTCGAGCGTGCCATCGGTGGCGTGCCAGAACAGTTCGAACAGGTCCGACTTCAACCGCATCATGATCGGCTGCGTTTCCGGATCGCCCATGCGACAGTTGAATTCCAGCGTCTTCGGATGGCCGGTGGCATCGATCATCAGGCCCGCATACAGGAAGCCGGTGTAGGGAATGCCGTCCTTCTCCATGCCGCGGATGGTTGGCAGGATGATCTCGCGCATTGCGCGTGCATGCACCTCGGCGGTAACGACCGGGGCGGGCGAATAGGCACCCATGCCGCCCGTGTTCGGTCCTTCGTCGCCATCGAGCAGACGCTTGTGGTCCTGGCTGGTCGCCAGCGCGGTCACATTCTTGCCGTCGCACAGCACGATGAAGCTGGCTTCCTCGCCCTGCAGGAACTCTTCGATGACCACGCGCGCACCGCCCGCGTTGTGCGACACGCCGAACTTGTTGTCCACGAGCATGAAGTCGACCGCCTCATGGGCTTCGGCCGCCGTCATGGCGACCACCACGCCCTTGCCTGCTGCCAGGCCGTCGGCCTTGACCACGATCGGCGCCCCCTTGGCGTCGACATAGGCATGCGCGGCGGCGGCGTCGGTGAACGCCTCGTACTCGGCCGTCGGGATCTTGTGGCGCTTCATGAACGCCTTGGAGAACGCCTTGGAGCTCTCCAGTTGGGCTGCCGCCTTGGTCGGGCCGAAGATGCGCAGGCCATGCGCGCGGAATTCGTCGACCACGCCAGCGGCGAGCGGTGCTTCCGGGCCGACCACGGTCAGCGCGACCTTTTCCCGCTGCGCCCACTCACGCAGCGCCACGGGATCGGTCAGTTCGATGTTCTCGAAGCGGCGATCGGTGGCCGTTCCTCCGTTGCCGGAGGCTACATAGAGACGGGACACGCGGTCCGACTGGGACAATCGCCAGGCCAGGGCATGTTCACGGCCGCCGTTGCCGATAACGAGGACTTTCATTCGGAGATCGCCGCGTTGTGGAAGACGTCTTGCACGTCGTCCAGGTCTTCAAGGATGTCGAGGAGTTTCTGCATTTTGGCGCCCTCCTCGCCAGAAAGCTCGATGGTGTTTTCGGCACGCATCGTGACCTCGGCCGCATCGGGCGTCAGGCCCGCGGCCTCGAGCGCGAGCTTCACGGCCTCGAAATCGGCCGCTGCGGTGAGCACCTCGATGGCGCCCTCCTCGTCGGTCAGCACGTCCTCGGCGCCCGCCTCCAGGGCGACTTCCATGACCTTGTCCTCGTCGGTGCCGGGCGCGAAGATGAACTGTCCGCAATGCTTGAACTGGAACGACACCGAGCCTTCGGTGCCCATGTTGCCGCCATGCTTGGAGAATGCGTGGCGCACCTCAGCAACCGTGCGCACACGGTTGTCGGTCATGGTGTCGACGATGATGGCCGCGCCGCCGATGCCGTAGCCTTCATAGCGGATTTCCTCGTAGCTCACGCCTTCGAGGTTGCCTGTGGCCTTGTCGATGTTGCGCTTGACGGTGTCGATCGGGAGGTTGACGGCCTTGGCCTTTTCCACCGCCAGCCGCAGCCGCGGATTGGTCCCGAGATCGCCCCCGCCCAGACGGGCCGCGACGGTGATTTCACGGATGGCGCGCGTCCAGAGCTTGCCGCGCTTTTCGTCCTGCCGGCCCTTTCGGTGCTGAATGTTTGCCCATTTGCTGTGTCCGGCCATGGCTGTCTATCTCGCTGTCATATGTTTCAAAGCAATCCGTGATTTTACTGTCCGGCGGGCCCACGCCCGGCTTCCGCTGACAGGCCATTGCCCGCCATTGGGGATAATTGAAGGGAGAATCGCGCCGCCGCCTGTCCCCTTGCGCACGGAACATCCCACCGCCATACGAATGAATACAGTTGTAACTCCGATCGACGCAAGGAAATCTACACAGAAAAGCCACAACGTGCTTGCGGCGCACCGTGGACAGACCGGCGTGTGTACGCCAAAGAAGAACGTCGGGAACGCCCGATGAGCGCCGGCCACACCCAGCCCACCGCGTCCGTTTCGCCCCTGCGCATCGACCGTCTGAGCCTGCCCGACAGCCTGACGCTCGTTCATGGCGACAGGCATCCGTTGGGCGCGCTCGGTTACGGAACGCCAGCCAACGTCGACTGGATGCCGACTGTCGACGCGCAGGTGCTGCTGGGCAATGCGCCATGCGCGGACATCTTGCAGACGCGCCTGCCCATCACCGCCGGCACCACCGGTTGCGTGCGTTGGCGCAGCGACGGCCACTGGATGCTCGGCACCATCGACCTCGACGAAGGCGCCGAGCCTGAAGGGTTGGCTGCGCTGGCCGAGCGGGCGTACCGCGACCTTTTCCAGGCGCAGGAAGCCGCCGGCTGCCCACATTTGCAACGCGTCTGGAACTACCTGCCGCAGATCAACGGCGACGGCGGCGGGCTCGAACGCTACCGCCAGTTCAACCTCGGCCGCCAGCGCGCTTTCCTCGCAGCGGGACGGGCAGCTTTCGAGGGCGCGCCAGCGGCCTGTGCGCTCGGCATCCGCCAAGGGGCGCTCAGCGTGCGCTTTCTCGCCGGGCGGCACGCACCGCTGCCGGTGGAAAACCCGCGCCAGGTGTCGGCCTACCGCTATCCCCCAACCTACGGCCCGAGCGCACCGACGTTCTCGCGCGCGGCGCTGTCCGCCCTGGGTGACGACCAGGTCGCGCTCTTCATCTCAGGCACCGCCAGCATCGTCGGGCACGAGACCCTGCATGCGGGCGACGTGCAGGCCCAGACCCGCGAGACCCTGCGCAACCTGAGCGCGGTGATCGACGCCGCCCATCGGCATGGCAGCGCGCGCTTTGCACTGGCCGATCTGCACGGCGTCGTCTATATCCGGCATGCCGCCGACGCGCCCGCGGTGCAGCGCCTGCTGGCCGAGGCGGTCGGCGAAACGGCGCCGCTGGTGCGCCAGGCGGTTTTCCTGGAAGCCGACGTCTGCCGTCAGGACCTCCTGGTTGAAATCGAAGCCCACGCGGTCTCGACGGGCACGCTGCGCGCATGAATCGCGCCGCCACGCGTCGATGAAGGCGCCCATGCATGCGCCGATGACTGCAAAAGTGGGACGCTGCCTGCGCGCGGCAGGCAGCATGCTGCGCGCCGTGCCGCTCTACGCCATGCTTGTGCTGCTCGGGCTGACCTCGCTCGCATGGAACGTGATCGCCATGACGCTGCATCCGGTGATGCCGGCCGCGCACGCGCGCACCGTCGGCCGCGCGGCCATCGCCTTCGCATACCGGTCGTTCTGGGCCATCGCGTCGTTCACCGGAATGATGCGCATCGACGCCGCCTGCATGGACGCGCTGCGCAGCGAGCGCGGACTGATCGTGGTCGCCAACCACCCAACCATGCTCGACGCCCTGCTGCTGGTGGCGCGCCTGCCGCGCAGCGCCTGCATCATGAAGGCCGACCTGATGCGCAACGTCTTCATCGGCGCGGGCGCGCGGCTGGCCCACTACATCTGCAACGACTCCCCCCGGCGCATGATCAAGCTGGCCGTTGAAGACCTGCGCCAGGGCGGGCAACTGGTTCTGTTTCCGGAGGGCACGCGTACCGTGCGCGCACCCATCAACGCCTTTCGGCCCGGCGTCACGTTGATCGCGAAGATGGCGCAGGTGCCAATCCAGACCGTCTTCATCGAAACCAACACCCGGTATCTCAGCAAGGGCTGGCCGCTGTGGCGCGTGCCCGCGCTGCCGCTGGTCTTCACGCTGCGGCTGGGCCAGCGCTTTGCGCCGTCCCAGGACAGCGACGCGCTGCTGCGCCAGCTCGAACAGTACTTTCGCCACCAAATGGAACAGAGCGCCACCGAAGCGCCCCTCGCATGCCAGACGCCTCGCGCACCCACCTTGTCCTGATTCCCAGCTACAACACCGGTGAACGGCTGTTCTCGACGGTCGCGGCCGCGCGCGCCCAATGGAGCCCCGTGTGGGTGGTGGTCGACGGCAGCACCGACGGAACCGGTGAACGACTGCAGGAAATGGCGCGCAGCGACCCGGGCCTGCGCGTCTGGCTGCTGCCCGAGAACCAGGGCAAGGGCTCGGCGGTTCTGCACGGCCTGCGCATGGCCGAGCAGGCCGGTTTCACGCATGCGCTGGCCATGGATTCCGATGGCCAGCATCCGGCCGACCTGATCCCCGCCTTCATGCAGGCCTCCCTGGCGCGGCCCGACACGATGGTGCTCGGACGCCCGATCTTCGACGCCAGCGCGCCACTGCTGCGCGTGCGGGGCCGGCGCATCTCCAACGGCTGGACCCAGCTGGAGACGCTGTTCGCGGGCATCGGCGACTCGCTCTACGGCTTTCGCATCTATCCGGTCGGCGCACTGATCCGCGTGATGGAGCGCCAGCCATGGATGCGTCGCTTCGACTTCGACACCGAGGCGGTCGTGCGCCTGGCCTGGGGCGGCGTGAAACCGGTGAACATCGATGCGCCCGTCAAATACCTCAGCGCGGCGGAGGGCGGCGTGTCCCATTTCAACTACCTACGTGACAATGTGCTGCTGACCTGGATGCACACGCGGTTGATGGTGGAATTCGTGCTGCGGCTGCCGCAGTTGCTCTACCGGCGGCTGCGACGCAAGCCGCCGTTCCAGCGCTGACACGCACGAGGCCGACGGCTGCATCAGCCGGGCTCGATTCACCGAAGTCTTTCATGCCGAGCCCCCTGCCCCCCCACTGGACCGTCGACATCGGCCTGCGCATGCGCAGGCACTTCCTGCTGAAACTCGTCGGCACTACCGCCTTCACATGGCTGTTCTTCATCGGCTACTTCGAGCTGTTGCGCCACCCGGTGTTCGAAGTCACCGTGATGCCGCTGATTGCACTCGATGCGCTGGTGCCCTTCACACCGAGTGCGCTGGCGGCGTATTTGTCACTCTGGGTCTACGTCGGGATGGGGCCGGGTCTGCAATACACCTTCCGCGAATTGGTCGTGTACAGCCTGTGGATCAGCGCCATGTGCGTGGCGGGCCTGGTTTGCTTTTACTTCTGGCCGACCGCGGTGCCCGCGCGCAACTTCGACGCCAGCGGCTACCCCGGCTTCGCGCTGCTGCAGGGCGTTGACGCAGCGGGCAATGCCTGCCCTTCGATGCACGTGGCAGCGGCCATGTTCACGATGCTGCGCATCGAGCAGGTGTTGCGGGACGCACGCACACCCGTCGTGCTGCGCGCACTCAACCTCCTGTGGTTCGTCGCCATCGCCTGGTCCACGCTCGCCACCCGTCAGCATGTCGCCCTGGACGCGCTGGCGGGTGCGGCGCTCGGCATCGCCTTTGCCGTCCCTTCTTTGCGTTGGCGGCCACGCGCGACGGGCCCGCTGGCGCATCGGGCCGACCGAATATCATCAGGCACAACCAGAATTACACAGAGGTAGAGAGCAATGAGTTCGTTGAAGGACCTGCAGGCGTTGATCCAGGACAAATACGACATCGACCCGGCCACCCTCGACCCGCATGCATCCATGCGCGACAAGGGTTTCGATTCGCTGGCGCTTGCCGAATTCGTTTTCGCCATCGAAGACCATTTCCATATTTCGATGCCCGATGACGATCTGAGCATCGACACGCTCGCCGGCCTGGCCGCGCTGGTCGACAGCGTGCTGGCCAAGCAACCCGCAGCAGCCAGGGCAGCGTGAGCCTGCAGCAGGTCCTGGTCACTGGCCTGGGCGTCATGGCGCCCCACGGCGACGACGCTGGCCGCTTTTTCGACGCGCTGCTGCGGGGTGAATCGGCCATCCGCCCCATCCTTCCTGACCTGCCCAAACCAGCGGCCGCGGCCACCGTGGACTTCGAGGCGGCACGGTGGTTCAGCAAGCTGCAGCTCGCTGGCGTCGACCGGGTGAGCCAGCTCGCCGTGGCGGCAGCCGATCTGGCCCTGCGCGATGCAGGCCTGGTCGGCGCCCCTGAAAGCGCGCCGGACGTGGCGCCAGAACGCATCGGTGTCTATGCCGGTTGCGGCATGGGGGGCGCAGGGGCGCTCGAAGCCGCCTACCGCAGCGGCGCCAGTGGCCGGGTGCCGCCGCTGACCGTGCCGGCCTTCATGCCAAACGCGCCGGCATCACACGTGGCGATGCGCCTGAACGCCCAAGGGCCGGTGCTCACCTATTCGGTGGCCTGTGCGTCGTCTTCCATTGCCATTGCCGAAGCGGCCAAGGCCGTGGAGCGCGGCGAGGTCGACGTCGCCATCGCTGGTGGCAGCGAAGCATTGATCGTCGAAGGCGTGGTGCTTGCATGGCAGGCGATGCAGACATTGGCCAGCTTCGCACCCGGCGAGGCCGCCAGCGCGGTCCGTCCATTCGCCAGCGACCGCACCGGCTTCGCGCTGGGCGAAGGCGCGGCGTTCCTCGTGCTCGAATCCGCCGCGCACGCCGAGCGGCGCGGCGCGCGCAGCCATGCACGGTTGGCCGGCTGGGGCAGCACCTGCGATGCGACCCATCTCACCAAGCCGGATGCCGCCGGCCAGGCCCGCGCCTTGCGCGCGGCCCTGCGCATGGCCGACCTGCAGCCGGCAGACGTCGGCTACTGCAACGCCCACGGCACCGCCACCCGCATCGGCGACGTGGTGGAGCGCCAGGCGCTGGCCGAGGTCTGGGGCTCGCAGCTGGATCGGCTGGCCGTGAGCTCCACCAAGGCCCTGCATGGTCATCTGCTCGGCGCCGCTGGCGCGTTGGAGGCGGTGGTGACCGTGCTCGCGCTGCGCCGCCGTCAACTGCCGCCGAATGCGCACTGCAGCACGCCAGACCCGGACTGCGCACTGAACCTGGTCCCCGCCGTTGGCGCCGAAGCGCCCGGTCTCGAAGCGGCGATCAGCAGTTCTTTCGCCTTCGGCGGATCGAACGCAACGCTGCTTTTCACGCGGGGATGACAGCCAGGACCCCAGCGGGTCAGGCGCCGGCGTAATCTCGCTCGTCGCAGCGCGCGAGGTACTCGCGCACCGGCTGGCGCAGCCAGTTCCACAGCAGGCCGGCGAACAGCACGACCGCAAACGCGCTCGCCAATGCAAAGCCGTAGCGCATGCCACCAAAGGCGTCGGCCACCAGGCCCATGGCGAACGGACCGGCCGCCGCAGCCAGGCACGAAAAGAACAGGTTGAAGCCCGCCACGGCGCCATGCTGCGCACGCGGCGCGCAGCTGATGCCCTTCGAGTTGAGCGTGGGGTACAGCACGGACATGAACAGCCCCGAGGCCGGCAGCAGGTACACCGCCCAGGCCACACCGCCCCACAGGGCGACGAGGAAGCACAAGGCGATGCCGAAGGACATGGCGCAGATCAGCAGCGTCCATTCCACGCGGCTGAGCAGCCAGCCGCCCAGAAAACGGCCAAGCGCACGCAATGCAAAGAAGACCGGCAGCGCGTAAGCGGCCAGCCAGGTCGACGGACCCTTGTAGCCGAGCAGCAGCGTCGGCAACCACACGTAGATTGCACATTCCACGGCCACGTACATGAAAAGCGATAGCGCAAAGCCCAACACGTAGGGCTGGCGCATGAGCGCGAAGCACTGGCGCAGGCTGGCCTCGTGCGCGGCGATGGTGTCGCCAGCACCGACCACCGACACCGGCGGCTGCGGATAGCGCACGCTCGCCGCCGAGATCACCAGAACCATCGCCAGCACGGCTGCAGCCAGGTACAGCCACTTCCAGGGCAGCCCGGTGTGCAGCAGCCATGTCACCAGCGCGGGCCCGACGATGGCGCCGATCGCGAAGAAGCCCTCCACCGTATTCATGGTGGCCGTGTGCTCGCGGGTCGAGCGTGAGAGATCGCCGATCAGCGCCAGCGCGCCGGTCTTGAAGATGCCAACGGCGACGCCCGACAGCATGAGCAGCACCAGAAAGAAGCCAAAGCCGTCACCCAGGGCGAACATGCCGCTGGCCAGCGAGAACAACGCCAGCCCCAGCAATATCGTGAACTTGCGGCCCAGCCGGTCGGCCAGGCCACCCAGCAGAAAGCCCGACAACGCAATGGCCAGCATGGTGCCGTAGTGGAAGGCGCTGGCTGCCGCCATGCTCAGACCATAGGTGCGGATCACCTCGGGCAGGATCACGCCGACGGCATCGGTCGTCATGGCGAAGATCAGGAACATCAGGCAGGTGAGCCAGCGCAGCAGATGGGTCTGCGCGGGTAGGGGTGCAGCATGTGGCATGGCAGTCGTTTCCTCGTGGGGGTGGGCGGCAGCGAACGGATGGGGCGAAAAGCCTGCTTCCCTCTTCAGCGGGCCGCGTCGGGGCCGGCGACCACCCAGCGTGCGGGGCTGCCCGCGGGGCCACCCTCCTGGGCGATGACGGCGATGCGTGCAGCCAGATCGACGTCCAGCCGCGCCTGGGAGTCACCCTGTGTCCAGACCATCGACAGATGGCCCGGCTGCGCGGGCAGCAGGCGGAATTCGCCCGCGAAGGCGGGATGCGCATTGCGCCAGGCCGCCAGCGCCAGCAGGCGGCGCACCGGCGGCGCCTCCAGGCACTTGCGGACCTCGTCCGCGTCGTAGTGATGGCGGTTGATGTCACGGCCAACGTGGGTGCGCTCGAGCAGCGCCATGTCATTGACGCCGCCCAGCAGGCCCACGTAATAGACCTGCGGCACGCCCGGCGCGAAGAACTGAATCGCGCGTGCCACCAGATAAGCCTCGTCGTCGCGGGCCAGCGCGTCGTAGTAAGTGCAGTTGACTTGGTAGAGGTCCAGGTTGGAGGCCGCCGCGCCGGTGGCCTGACGGCTCTGGCCGGCGCTGTTGACGTGGATGGTTTCGACCAGCGCATCGATGGCCTCGGGCGCCAGCAGCCCCGGACGCCCCGTGACGGCATCCGCGCCCACGTCGATCACGCCGATGCCGTCGTGCGTGTCCAGCACCGTGACGGCATTGCGCGGGCTCATGGCCAGCCAGCGTGCCAGCGGCGCCGCATCGGCCTGGAAGAGCGCATGCAACACCAGCGGCGGCAGCGCGAAGTCGTACACCCGGTCCACCTTGGCCGCGATCTCGATCTGGGTCTGGTAATAGCTGTGGATCTCCACCAGCACCTCCATGCCCAGGCTGCGTGCCTCCTGGCTCAGCGTCTCTATGAAATCGAAGGTCTCGGGAATCATGAAGCAGCTCGTGCCTGCCTTCTTGATGGCATAGCCGGCCGCATCCAGCCGGATCGCGCGCACGCCCGACGCGTGGAAGCGCTCCAGGATGGCGCGCAGGTAGGCCTGCCCCTGGGGATGGTTCACGTCGATGTCCACTTGCCGGGGCGTGAAAGTGGTCCACAGCAGGCGCTTGTCGCCGTTGTCGAGCGTCACGGCCGTCAGCGGCAGGCCGGGGCGCGGGCGGTAGATGCGCAGCAACTCCTGCTCGGTGGCGCCGTCGGGGAACACGCTGCCGAAGGTCAGGAACATGCCGGCATGGGGCGAGGCGTCGCCCCGGCGGAGGAAATCCTGGAACTGCGGGGAGGCGTCCGAGACGTGGTTGACGATCAGATCGGCCATCACCTCCACCTGCTCACCCAGCGCTCGCACGTCGGCCCAGGTACCCAGGCGCGCATCGACGGCGGTGTGGTCGCTCGGGTCGAAGCCGGCATCTGCCCCGTCGATGGGATCGAAGAAGGGCAGCACGTGCACGCCGCCGATGGCCTCCGACAGCGACCCGCCCAGCAAGGCGGCCAGACCGGGAATGTCACCCGCCAGGCGGTCTGCGTAAGTGATGAGCTGAACTTTGTTTTTCATGAAAATCCTCCGTCAGGGACGGCAATTGCGGGGAAAAGGAAAACGGGCGCCCATGCGGGCCGCCTACAGCCAGGTCTCCAGCTGAAGGCCCACCAGCGTGACGCTGCGGGCGCGGCCGGGCATGGCCAGCGCAGCGGCGGCGGCATCGTTCATCCGCACGCGGGTGACGAACAGCCGCAACTCGGGCCGGCCGTTGAAGCCGGGCTTTGCGCTGAGGGTGGGCGCGATGGTGAACTTGCTCAGCCGCTGCAGCGCCCCCCCGTCGTCGGGGCGGCGCTCGTTGTAACCGGCCTCGAACAGCAACTTGGCATGGCGCGCGATGTCCCAGCTCAGCCGACCGCCGGTCACCCAGCCGTTGTCGACCTGGTTCATGCCATCGGTGCGGCCCCGTTCGATGCCCATCAGCGCCTGGGCGCCCAGCGGGCCGGACTGCCCTTCGACGGCGTGGACGAATCGCTGCGCCGTCCGGCCAACCGTGCTGGAGAAAGCGCCGAATCCGTTGTCCAGCGCGCCCTGGCCTGACGAGAACTGCAGCCAGGTGGTGTGGCGCAGGGTGCGATCGGTCAGTTCGACGGCGCAGCGGTGACGCAGCGACAGCGACTGCCCGTCGCGCTCGCCGCTGGCGCCGCCCCCATGCACCAGGCTGCCCTGCACGCGCAGATCACCGCGCTCACCAATGGGCACGGCGCTCCAATCGATGCTCAGCCGCGACGCCTGAATATCGTGCTGCACGCCCTGCGCCACGTTCTGGATGATCTTGCCGAAATAGGCCACACCGAACAGGCCAGGGCCGGCCGGCAGGCCGTGGATGCCGAATCCCCGGCCACTGTCGGGAAGAAGGTAGTCGGTGTCGACGATGTGCAGGCTCTCGCGATGCCAGGCCCGCTGACCGACCCAGATCACGGCCTGGTCGGGCAGCATCGGCAGGCCCGCGAGTTCGACGAAAGCCTGCTTGAGGGTGTAGTGCAGGTGGTCGGGCGTCGGCGCAGGGTCGTACAGTGCGCCACCCCATACGGCGCGCAGCTTGAGGCCGGAGCCCAGCTCCAAGGTGCGCCCAAGCTTCACCTCGCCATAAAAATCGCCCTCGTTGCCCAGCCTCAGCTTCTGGCCCGCCAGACCCAGGCTGTAGCCACCACGGGGAGCGCCTTCCACCGACGCCCGGGACGCGCCCGTCCGCAGATAGGCAGCGAATTCCAGTTCCCCCTCCTCGGCGGCGATGGCTGAAGCGCAGGCCGTCAGTATCATCAGAACGACTGCCGTCGACCGAAGAATGCGACAAGCGAAAGTTTCCAGTGGATGGCGCACCGTGTTTCTCCCTCACAAGTTTTGATTTGTTTTTCCGACTCATTCAAAGCGCTTTGAGTATCTTTCAAAGCGCTTTGAATTGGACTTGGTAGTTACACCAGTCAGCGGCGTATCGCCGACCTTCGTCTTTTCCTTCTATCGATCACGTCCCATGTCCCTCAAGCAGATCGCCGCCGAGCTCAATCTCTCCTTGACCACGGTCAGCCGCGCGCTCAACGACTACCCCGAGGTGGCAGAAGGCACGCGGCGCCTGGTGCAGGAGGTGGCACGGCGCATCGGCTATCGCGCCAACGCCACCGCGCGACGGCTGGCGCTGGGCAAGGCGGATGCGGTGGGCATGGTGCTGCCCATCGTTCCAGGCCACCTGGCCAGCGACGTGCAGTTCCTCACCGTGGCGGCCGCCATGACCGAACGGCTGGCGCAGGAAGGGGTGGATCTGCTGTTGGTGTCCTCGCCCGTGGATCAGGAGTTGCGCGCCTACGAGCGGGCCATTGCCACCCGCCGCGTCGATGCCTTCGTGGTGCCACGAACCCAGGTGCACGACGCGCGACTGAAGTTGCTGGCCGAGCGCGACGTGCCCTTCGTGGCTTACGGCCGCACCGAAGACGGCCATCTCGCCACCCACGCCTGGCTCGATTTCGATAACCAATCAGGCGGCCGGCAAGCCGGCGAACACCTCCTGGCCCGTGGCCGACGGCGCATGGGCTACGTGGGCGCACCCGCGGTCTACAGCTTCGCTGCCCAGCGCTTCGCGGGTTTCGTCTCGGCGCTGGAGGCGACGGCCGATGCCACGCTACCTCACGCCGCCGTTCGGCGCGATGCGTTCGACCCGCTCGCCGGCTACCAGGCCATGCAGGCCTTGCTGACGCTGAATGCGCAGGAACGCCCCGAGGCCGTGCTGATCGACAACGACCTGGCTGCCCAGGGAGCGCTCCAGGCGGTGAAGGAGCACGGGCTGCAACTGGGCCAGGACCTGGCGCTGGTGGTCTACGGTGAGCTGCCCGCCGAAGCCGCACCGCGAGGTCTGGCCTGCATGCGCCAGGCCAGTTCTGCGGAAACCGGCGTGGAACTCGCCGAGATGGTGCTGGCCCTGCTGAGGGACGAGCCCATCGCGGGGCTGCAGCGTCTGCACCAACCCCGCTTGCAGCAGTTTTAGGAGGCTGCCGGACTCGACGTCGAGAACGACCCGCATCCACGCATCCCTCGATGCCGCCACCATTGTGGTGGGGCGCTGGCCTGGCCGATCCGGCGGCATGGGAGGAGCACCAAGCGTCAGCGAGCAGCCCGCCCACCGTGCCACCGTTGTAAACAAGCGGCAATCTGCAAGCGTATTGAAGGGCCGGATCGCTCGATTTGTGCAATCCATCACGCATCTCGAAAGCGCGCTCAAGACGTCTTCTTTTTACGGCTTCCGCCAAGAAGACAGCCTTTCATAATCCCTTGAAGAAGGCCCCCACAAAGGGGACCGGCACTTCAGGGAGTCCCCATGTTCATCTTCGATGGTGTGCGTTCGCGCACCCTTGCGATTCAATCGTCCGCAATTCCTGTCGTCTGGGGCAGTGCGGCCCTGGAGCCCGCTGGGGTTGTGAGCCCAGACCGCCGTCAATTGGTAACCATGCCATGACGACAACAAAAACATCCCTCCCCCCTTGGCCTTGGGAAACCCCACCCCGCGCCTTGCTTGACGCGCTCACCGAGCGCTTGACCGAACAGATTGGCGGCGGGGCTGTCTACCTGCTGATCGACCCCTCCCCCGACGAGCCGCCCGGCGTCCAACTCGACCCGGAGATTGCGGCCGAGTATGTCAGTGGCCCGCAAAAAGCTCGAATGGCGGCATGGGAGCGGCGCATTGAATCCCTGCATTCCGCTGACGATTTCCCCCGCACCATCACCGAGCTGGAGTTCCCGTACCTCGTGCGACTGGAGAACACGAGCGATCCGTGGTTTGCAACCAGCATCGAATGGGCCGTCCAAGAACACTTGAACGCCGTTGCAACGGGCAAAGGCCCCTACCGCATCGGCGGTTGGTTGCGGATGCACGACACGGACGACAGCGATCAGCCACTGACCGGGCGCATGCCCTCCGGCTTCGAGCGGTACGGCGCACAGATGTCGCGGCAACTCTCCAAGCTGCTGCACTTGAACAAAGCCGGGCAGGCCAGAGTGGCACGCCTGTTCGACCGCCGCGTGCTCAACACGTTGCGGCAAGGAGCCTCCCTCGATTGGCCAGCCGCCGTGCAAGGCATGGACTGGCACTACCTCGACCACAACTTCGCACTTCAAACCCTGCAAGGCCAGCCCGGGGAACTCAATGAAAACCACAAGCTGGGTTGGAACGAAACGCACCTCGCCTTGATCAGCCGCTGCCAGCCTGTCAGCGTGGCGCAAACCCTCTTGCTGCGCAGCAGCTTCCCGCTGCCCGACGACACCTTGACGCGTGTTCTCGACAAAGTGAAAGCGGCCGAAAAGCTGGGTTTGGTCTACCCCGAAGATCGGGGCGCCTACGCCGCCGAAGCACTGCTGGAACCGGCCTTCGAGACGTGCCCCCAAGCACAGCAGCTCATCAAAGCCGTGGTGCGCCTGCGAGAAGATTTGGGTGAGGTGATCGAAATATACCGGGACGAATGGGTCGGCAAACCCGCTGACCACTGGGCCGCGCATGCGGCACCAACGACACAGGGCAAAGCATGACCGACTGCAAAAAATGCGACAACAAAGCTGGTCTGTCGATCCTGCTGGTACGACCCACGGCCATTTCCACCGACGACGCCTTTGCGCCGCCCGAAGCCGCCAAACTGCTGCCCCATGAACCCAGCGTCACCGCACTCAAGCTGCCCGCATTGAAGCAAAACCGCCACGCGCTTCGCATGCTGCGCCGTGGTGGCTTTGTCTATGCCTGGTACACCAAGCGACCGCGCCAACTCGTCAACGATTGGCAAGTGTTCCGCGTGCATGAAAGCGGCGCATTGATCCCCGCGTCGCAGGTCAATTGGGCCGACCAAAAATGCAAGTTCGCCTGCAACGCCAAAGACTCGCACCCACACGATCTGCGCACCTTGTGCATCCAGTTGCCGCACAACCACTTAGACAGCATCGGCCCGGTGTGGATCGGATTTTCGATGAACTGGTGGAACAACGGCATGCGCGAGCGCGTGCGGAAAGACCCCGCCGCAGCGGGCATGGTGTGCATCGATCCGTTGGCCGAATTGGGGGGTGTCAAAAATGCCTTCAAAGCCGATGCCTTCCTGATTCAGCAGCATGTGGCCGACTTCGCACTGCGCGTGCTCGATCACGGCGGCGTCAAACAAGGCATCAATCTTGTCGACGGTGGCACTTCGTCTGCGACACCGTTCTACGACGCGGAGGGCGACAAGAGCTATCGTCAAGCGGCCGGTTTGGTTGCCGTCATGCAAAAGCAGGCGGCGCAACACCCCAAGACCAAGGGCAAGGAATTCGTGCTTGCCATCCCCGATCCAGTAGGACTGGCCGCCGACCTCAACGGCATCCGCATGGCAAAAGACGATGCCAACCAGCAGACGTGGAACAGTACCGAAGCCTGGACGCGCTCGGAAGCCTGCTACGGCACGCTCGAAGGACTGCGCAAAGCGCTCACCGTGGCCGGCATGATCCAGTCCCGCGAATGGGCCACCGCCGCGTCGGAAAACCAGTGGAACGGCATCAAACACCGTGTGCATGGCATGTACGAATGGAGTCCCGATGTGAGTGGCGCATATGCCAACGATGGCAGTCGCGCCGGTCACATGCGGCCCGTTGGACCCGAGGCGACTAGGACGAGCGATCGCATTAAAACGCGCGGCGTGATGTTCGGTCGGCGCAATTGGGAAAGGATCACCGACCAACTCGACATGGACAGCTACAACGGCTGGCCGGCCAAGCGCGCGAGCATCGAAAAGCAGCTTGCCGATGCCTTGGCTCCTTATGAAGCCGACTGGCTCGCAGCGATTGATAGCAACGCCTTTCGCGCCTACTTCAAAACTCACTTCGACGCAGACGATGCGGCCGAGCTCACGGCCCGCGTGTCGTCCGGCTTGATCTACGCGGGCGAGAGCTACATCGCGCACTTCCCCCAACCGGCCGTGCGCCAACACACGGAGCGCTGGACCGGGATCATTCTGGACAAGGATATTGAAGATCCCGCCGCCATCGCACTGCGCGGCTTCTACGGCAACCAGCGCAGCGTCATCACGAAGGTCAAGGCCCTCCTTGTTGGTAACGCTGACCGTGGCGCGACCGCAGCGAAAGATGGCCAAGGCGAAATCAGCGACATTCGCGACAAAAGCTATGACGTACTCAAAGGCATTGTGACGCATGACTTGGGCAAAAGCCTGAATTGGCTGCACCCGCGTTTGATGGCCTTCTCCGCAGGTGGACTGGCCGCCAGCGCAACCGGTGTTTTTCAGTTGATGGCGATGGCCGGGGGCAAGTCGCCTGCGCCCGCCTCGGGCAGCATCAAGAAATACCAGGCGATGCTGCCCGGCCTGTGTGCGGGCGCGCGGCAATTGGAGCTAGCCGTCGAAGCCACGCGACCGGGCGGCAACAAGGCCGTGCTGTCCACTGTGGTACGTCTCAAGACCCGGGTGAGCGTCGATGTGGCTCTGAGCGTGCTTGGGGGTTATGCGACCAGAGACGCGCTGCGTAAAACCATCGTGACCGCGCAGGGCAACACCGTCGAATTGGAGGTGTTGACTGACATCAAGACTGCACTGGAAATCCATGAGGGCCACTTGCGGCCCGAGACGGTTCCGGGTCAACGGGTCAACGTGGCACACATCGGAGGCGCAGCCGCCAAAAGCCTTGAAGACGTGCAAATGCAAAGCGCACGCCTCAATCGCACCCATGCGCTCACGCCCGAGGAAGTCGCCGAAGTCATGCGCCGACAGGCGACGCAGAAGGACCTGGGCCTGACCACCATCGACGGGCGGCTGGCTGTCGGCGCCATGATCGTGCAGTTTCTCGGGCTGTATCAGGGTGTGCCCCAACTGCTGAGCGAACTCAACAAGAGCCAACGCGATCAAGACAAACTCGCGGAAGCAGCCTTGGGCGTGGCCGACAGTGTGGGCGGGTTCGTGGGCGCGGCAGCCGAGCGACTGGCCGCTGCCCATAAGAGTTCGTTGCTGATGCGTGCGGCGGGCGGCGAGGAGTTGGTCGAGGCCAGCACACGGATTGCGGTGCTGCGCACGGCGGCTGCAATTACGGGGGTGCTGGGGGCGGGGATCAATGCTTATTTGATGGCGTTGAAGGCGGAGGGGGCGCAGAAGGAGGGGGATGCGAATTCAGGTGCGGGATACATATATTCCTCTCGACTGTTCGTTGGGATTGGTGTATCCAACGGGATCATGGCCGCCGATGCCGCGACCAAAGGTATGGTTACACGCGCCATTGCGAAGCACGTTGTGCTGCGTCTCGCTGGTGCTGCCGCGACAGAAGCCGCCGTAGCCGGCACGGCAGGCGTAGTCGCCAGTGTGGTGTCAGGCGTCGGCATTGTTTTGCTAGTTGCGGGTGTGGCAACTTATGTCTATGCGGTGGTTAGCGAGCGCGACTCCTACATGCGCTGGGCTGGACGCTGCTACTTCGGCAAGGACACCGTGAAGCGCTTCGGCAAAGCGAGCGAAGAAGAAGCCTGGCTGCTTGCCATCGAGTATGAAACCGACACGCAGGAAGATGTGCGCCGCAAGGCGCAGGCACATCCCGATCCGGGGCGCGGCGAATCCGCACCGCGCATCGACAACGCTCGCGATCGGGGCTGATGGTGTTGGGCTTCAATACCAGCGGGATCAGCACCGATGACGCGCGTCAAGAGAACCTGGTCGCAGGCTTGATTGAGCGGTACGACAAGCGCTTGCCTGGCAGCGGAGAGGCAAGCCACCAAGGACGACTGAGTGAGGTCTACCGCGATGCGATTGAACTCAATGGGGGGTCGCTGGTCAGCGCTGGTGGATGGGTGACGACGATCGGTCTTCTCGGTGCCTTGCTCAATATCTGGTTAGAACCCTCTGGGAGTTTTGCAAGGGACTATCAAATTGCAGGTTTTTTGGGTGTTCTTTTTACAGTTCTGATTATCGGCTCCATCTTCTTCATCGGCATCTACTTCGAGATGTTCAGCCCCAGCGAGATGCCGATCTACTTCGACCGCCTGCGCCGCAAGGTCTACTACGTCCATCAAGGCCAACGCAAACGCTTTCTGCTGTTCGGCCCTACCACTGTCGAGGCCCGCACCGCCGATTGGTCGCTGGTCGATTGCGAACTGCACGCCAAGATGGGCGGCAGCACCACGAGTTTCCGGCGCACCTTCCACTTGGTGTTTCTGGTGCGCGCCAGCACCACCGATCCCACCATCGTGGATTCCTTCGTGCTGCCGAGCGTCGAGTTTCCGGGTGCCATGTGGGAATACATCCGTGGCTACATGGAGGCTGGCATGCCGCCGCTCAAAGCTGGTGAAGTGTCCCCGACCAAAGGACCCAAAGGCATCAAGGGTTTCGATATGGTCGAAGCCTTGAAGCAACGCCGACGTGACTACTGGCGCGACTGGAAAGAGTTTCCCTGGACGCAACTGTGGCAGCACTTGACGCTGCCGCTGTTCGTGGTGTTCTTTATCGTCAATCGCTTTGTGGTCTGGACTGCACAGACGGTGACGTGGCCCAAGGAGATTGAAGATGCGCTGGGCGCGCCCATCACTGAGGCCGATCTTGCCGTCAATACCAGGCACACGCTGCGGGTGGCGGCAACAGACGAAGACCCATATGAAGGCAGGAGGCGCTGATGGTGCTGGGCTTCAATACCAGCGGCATCAGTACCGACGACGCGCGACAAGAGAACTTGGTCGCAGGCTTGATTGAGCGCTACGACAAGCGCTTGCCTGGCAGCGGAGAGGCCAGCCACCAAGGGCGACTGAGTGAAGTCTACCGCGATGCGATTGAACTCAATGGGGGGTCGCTGGTCAGCGCTAGTGGATGGGTGACGACGATGGGGCTGCTAGGTGGTGTGCTTGGAATTTGGGCGCTGCCTGGGCCACCATATTTATTAGATTTATGGGAAATGATCCGAACTGGACGGTATTTTGGATTGGGGCTCAGTATTGCCGGGCCTTTCGCCATCTTCTTCATCGGCCTCTACTTCGAGATGTTCAGCCCCAGCGAGATGCCGATCTACTTCGACCGCCTGCGCCGCAAGGTCTACTACGTCCATCAAGGCCAACGCAAACGCTTTCTGCTGTTCGGCCCTACCACTGTCGAGGCCCGCACCGCCGATTGGTCGCTGGTCGATTGCGAACTGCACGCCAAGATGGGCGGCAGCACCACCAGCTTCCGGCGAACCTTCCATTTGCTGTTCCTTGTTCGTGCAAGCGCCACCGACCCCACCATCGTGGATTCCTTCGTGCTGCCGAGCGTCGAATTTCCAGGTGCCATGTGGGAATACATCCGGGGCTACATGGAGGCCGGCATGCCGCCGCTCCAAGCCGGCGAAGTGCCCCCAACCAAAGGACCCCAAGGCATCAAGGGTTTCGACATGGTCGAGGCCTTGAAGCAACGCCGACGTGACTACTGGCGCGACTGGAAAGAGTTTCCCTGGACGCAACTGTGGCAGCACCTTGTATTGCCGTTTTTTGTTGTCTTTCTTGTGGTCAATCGCTTTGTGGTCTGGACCGCGCAGACGGTGACGTGGCCAAAGGAAATTGAAGATGCACTGGGCGCGCCCATCACCGAGGCCGACCTCGCCGTTGATACCAGGCACACGCTGCGGGTGGCGGCAGCACATCCCGATCCGGGGCACAACGAGCCTGCACCACGCACCGACAACGCGGGTAATTGGCGCTGATGGTGCTGGGCTTCAATACCAGCGGCATCAGTACCGACGACGCGCGACAAGAGAACTTGGTCGCAGGCTTGATCGAGCGCTACGACAAGCGCTTGCCTGGCAGCGGACAGGCCAGCCATCAAGGACGACTAAGTGAGGTCTACCGCGAAGCGATTGAACTCAATGGGGGGTCGCTGGTCAGCGCTGGTGGATGGGTGACGGCGATTGGGTTGATTGGCGGCGTGGCCAGCGTGTCGATCGGTCACGAACATTTTTTTGACCCAATACGGAATGGACGCTATTTCTCATTTTTTTTGTTTCAGATCGCAACGCCCTTCGCCGTCTTCCTCATCGGCCTCTACTTCGAGATGTTCAGCCCCAGCGAGATGCCGATCTACTTCGATCGCCTGCGCCGCAAGGTCTACTACGTCCATCAAGGCAAGCGCAAGCGCTTTCTGCTGTTCGGCCCGACGACTGTTGAGGCCCGCACCGCCGATTGGTCGCTGGTCGATTGCGAACTGCACGCCAAGATGGGCGGCAGCACCACCAGCTTCCGGCGAACCTTCCATTTGCTGTTCCTTGTTCGTGCAAGCGCCACCGACCCCACCATCGTGGATTCCTTCGTGCTGCCGAGCGTCGAGTTTCCGGGCGCCATGTGGGAATACATCCGTGGCTACATGGAGGCTGGCATGCCGCCGCTCAAAGCTGGTGAAGTGTCCCCGACCAAAGGACCCCAAGGCATCAAGGGTTTCGATATGGTCGAAGCATTGAAGCAACGGCGCAAGGATTACTGGCGCGACTGGAAAGAGTTTCCCTGGACGCAGCTTTGGCAGCACTTGGCGCTGCCGCTGTTCGTGGTGTTCTTTGTCGTCAATCGCTTTGTGGTCTGGACTGCGCAGACGGTGACGTGGCCGAAGGAGATTGAAGATGCGCTGGGCGCGCCCATCACTGAGGCCGATCTTTCCGTGGATACCAGGCACACGCTGCGGGTGGCGGCAACAGACGAAGACCCATATGAAGGCAGGAGGCGCTGATGGTGTTGGGCTTCAATACCAGCGGGATCAGCACCGAAGATGCTCGGCAAGTGAGCTTGGTCGCGGGCTTGATCGAGCGCTATGACAAGCGCTTGCCCGGCGGCGGAGAGGCGGCTCAACAAGGGCGATTGAGCGAGGTCTACAGCAACGCGGTGGAACTCAATGGCGGGTCGCTGGTGAGTGCAGGGGGATATACGACGACGTTTGGGTTGGTCGCGGGTGGGGGGGCTGTCTGGGCGACGTCCGGCGGTTCCTTGTCGCTATGGACAGATCTTCAAAGTGGGCACTACGTCGCTTTCCTTTTTGGCATTGCTGCCTTCTTCGCCATCTTCTTCATCGGCATCTACTTCGAGATGTTCAGCCCCAGCGAGATGCCGATCTACTTCGATCGCCTGCGCCGCAAGGTCTACTATGTCCATCAAGGCCAACGCAAACGCTTTCTCTTGTTCGGCCCTACCACTGTCGAGGCCCGCACCGCCGATTGGTCGCTGGTCGATTGCGAACTGCACGCCAAAGTGGGCGGCAGCACCACCAGCTTCCGGCGCACCTTTCACTTGGTGTTCCTGGTGCGCGCCAGCGCCAGCGACCCGACCATCGTGGATTCCTTCGTGCTGCCGAGCGTCGATTTTCCGGGCGCCATGTGGGAATACATCCGTGGCTACATGGAGGCTGGCATGCCGCCGCTCCAAGCCGGCGAAGTGTCCCCGACCAAAGGACCCAAAGGCATCAAGGGTTTCGATATGGTCGAAGCATTGAAGCAACGGCGCAAGGATTACTGGCGCGACTGGAAAGAGTTTCCCTGGACGCAGCTTTGGCAGCACTTGGCGCTGCCGCTGTTCGTGGTGTTCTTTGTCGTCAATCGCTTTGTGGTCTGGACTGCTCAGACGGTGACGTGGCCAAAGGAGATTGAAGATGCGCTGGGCGCGCCCATCATGGGCGGTTTCAAGGTGAAGTGACTGGCTGCTTACCGCCAAGCGGCGCGCCCAGCGCCGCAGGCGACGCCTTCCCCAAGGGTCAGATCATCCCGCCGTTGATCGAGATCACCTGCCCGGTGATGTAGGCCGCCTCGTCGCTCGCCAGGAAGCCTGCGAGCGCGGCGACTTCCTCGGGCTTGCCGGCGCGCTTGAGCGGCACCAGTTGCTGCACCATGGCCGCATCGAAGGACGCGTCGGCCATGGGCGAAGCGATGATGCCCGGCGCGATGGCATTGACCGTCACGCCACGCGAACCGACTTCCAGCGACAGGGCCTTGGTTGCGCTGTTGAGCGCGCCCTTGGCGGCGGCGTAGTTGACCTGGCCGCGATTGCCTGTGAGCGCAGCCACCGATGAGATGTTCAGGATGCGACCCCACCGTGTGCGCAGCATCGGCAGCAGCAGCGGCTGCGTGACGCGGAAAAAGCCGTTGAGCGACACATCGATCACCTTGTGCCACTGCTCGGCGCGCATGCCCGGCAGCACTGCATCGTCATGCACACCGGCGTTGTTGACGATGACCTGGACCGCTCCGCCCGCCAGCATCGCCGCGCAGCCGGCGGCAGTGGCTTCGTCGCTGCGCAGATCGAACACGTGGCATTCGGCCGTGCCGCCCGCCGCCGTGATGGTGGCCGCCAGTTGCGCGATGGCATCGGGGCGCGAACTCGCGTGAAGCAGCACATGGGCGCCGTCGCGCGCGAGTCGCTGGGCGATGGCGGCCCCCAACGCGCCGCTCGCGCCGGTGACCAGCGCGCGTTTTCCGGAGAGACTCATGGAGAAATGGCTTTCGTTTCTGGCAAGGGCGTGTTCAGCACGACCACGGCACGGCCCTCGGCCACCGCCGCGCCGGCCGCGTCGTTCACGTTGAATTCATAGAGCACCTGGCGCGCGTCGCCAGACAGCCGCCGCGCATGCACCTGCAGCGCGCCAGGCAATTGGTCGAGCCGCGCGACCGACAGGCGCACGTTGCGCGCACTCGCCAGAAAACCCGCCGAGGGCGGCGCGCCTTCGGTGGCCAACAGCCCGCCATGCAGCGCCATGGCCTGCGCGGCGTACTCGATGGCATTCGGTGCGAGCAGGCCGCTCGCCGTGCGCAGCGGGTTGTCCGGCGCCAGGTGGGTGCGGGTGCTGCAATGGATGGCCTGCGCATCCCAATGTTCCAGCCGTTCGAGCAGGCACATGCGGCCGCTGTGCGGAATGCGCGCGGCGATGCCATCGCGGTCGAGCGTGAGCGGCATTTCGGTGGTCATGGGGCGGTCATGCGGCGGCCTGCCGGTCGGCGATCAGCAGCACGTTGGCAAAGGGCGTGCCCGCGCTCATCGGCACCGGCTGCACGGTGAACCCCAGGCGCTGCAGCAGCGCCACCCATTCGGCGAGCGGCCGGCCCCAGGTCGGCGAAACGCGATGGCCGCGCACGCGCGTGACCATGCGGTCGACCCACTGGCTGATGGCGAAACCCCGGCGGTCCTGCATGTCGCCCACGCGCAGCAGCAGGCGGCCGCTGCCGGGCACCAACGCATCACGCACACGACGCAGCACCGCTTCCTGCGCCTGCAGGTCCACGTAGTGCAGCACGTCGAAGATCACGACCAGGTCGCTGGCCGGCAGTTCGGCGCTGCACATGTCGCCACAGACGAAGCGCGGCGTCGGCGCGATGTGGCCGACCAGTGCCTCGGCACGTGCCACGTCGCGCGGCATCAGTTCGATGCCGGTGTAGGTCGCCGCATCCGGCGTGACGGGCCAGTCGGCGGGCCAGCGGTTCTGGCCCTGCATTGCGGCCATCGAGGCCAGCAGGCTCGCGAAGATACCCTGGCCGCAGCCGATGTCGAGCACGCGGCGGCGGTGCGCGCCGATCAGCCCGCGCTGGATCAGCCCGCGAAACACCGGGTCGTAGCCCAGCTTGCCGCGTGCGAAGTGCCAGGCAAACCGGCCCGCCTTGCGATACGGCGCGGTGGCGGCATCGACGAGGTCACGCCAAGCCATGTCGGGATGGGGAGACGGAACGGTCATTTCACTCCAGGGGACAGGGCTTCGGGCAAGGTCACGGCACGCAGGCCGGCATCGGACAAGCGCTGCAGCAGCGGCGGCAGCACGTCGAGGATCACCGGCACGCCCGCCGCCGTGCGTGCGGCATTGCCGTCGTGCAGCAGCAGGATGTCGCCCGGCGTAAGACCGTCGCACAACCGCGCGAGCACCTTGGCCGGATCGGTTTCGCGCGTGTCGAAGCCGCGCCGCGTCCAACTCACGAGCGCCAGGCCCAGCCGGTGCAGCACCGGTGCAAGAAAGGGGTTGCGCAGCCCGGCCGGGGCACGAAAGCAGGTCGGGCGCTCGCCGGTCGCATCCTCGAGCATCCGCTGCGCATGCGCGATCTCGTTCGCGTAGCCGCGCGGCCCCAGAAACGAAAAATTGTGGCAATGCCGCGCTGTGTGGTTCTGGATGCTGTGGCCGCGCGCGACGATCTCGCGCGTGAGCGCCGGGTGGGCGGCCACCCGCTCGGCGATGCAGAAAAAGGTGGCGCGCTGGCCCTGCGCATCGAGCAGGTCGAGCACCTGCGGCGTGACGAGCGGGTCGGGGCCGTCATCGATGGTCAGTGCCACCTCTCGGCGCGCCACCGCGGCCGCCGGCAGGCGCGTGACGTTGGCGCCCAGCCAGTTGCTGCGCGGCGCCAGGCCCATGCCGGTGATGAGCGCATGGTTCAACGCCACGCCTCCCAGCGCCCAGGGCCACGCGCCGGGCACCAGCAAGGCGGCCCCCAGCGCGACCACGTGCACGCCCACGCTGGCGGTGATGAGCCGCGGCAGCGGCCACGCGCCCGCCTGCACGGCAATCGCGGGGCAAGCGTGGGAAGCCTGGGAAGGAGGAACGGTCGACGGCGGCATGCGGGCGTTGTAACTCAGTTCTTCGCCGGCGCGCGCATCACCCCGCTGCGCGTGAAGGCTGCTGACAGCAGCAGCGCCAGCAGCGCACCGGGCGCCACGATGCGGCCGATGGACGACAGCGCCGGAATATCGGAAATTGCGATCAGCCCGAAGGACACCACGGTCGTCAGGTTCGCAAGCATCAGCGAGGCCAGCGTGTCTTCGTCGGCACGGCCGGTCTGCTGAAGCTGGTCGAAGAAGAGCGCGTAGTTCGACCCGACCGCAACGATCAGCAGCAGCCCGACCAGATGCAGGATGCCCAGCGGCACGTTGAGCACCGCCATGCCGCCGAGCGTGAGCACCACGGCCAGCAGCAGCGGCTGGCAGACCGCCACCAGCCGGCGCAGCGAGCGCAGATAGATACCCAGCAGCACCACGACCGCCAGTGCGCCAAGCATCACCTGCACGAAGGCATCGTGCAGGTAGCGGGTGTAAAGGCTTCCCAGCTCGCGGCCGATGTCCACCACCTGAACCTCCGGCAGCGGCGCCAGCGCGGCCGCCAACTGGCCGGTGTCGAAACGCTCGGTCGTGTGCAGCGAGATCAGTGCCGACCAGCCGCCGCCGGGCCGTTCGTAGAACAGCGCATTGACCACCGGTCCCAGAGGCCCGTCGATCAGCGCCTCGCGGGTGAACGGCGCCTGCGTGCGCGCAGCATCGACCGCAGCGATGAAGGGCTCGAAACGCGCCGGCTGCAGCGGCATGCCGTTGATCGCCTGGCCCAGCCGCGCGCGCAGGGTGGCGACATCGGGCAGGCTGGCGATGCGCGCCTGCTGCGTGGCCACGCTCGGCAGCATGCGCGTGACGGTGTCGTAGCCGCTGAGCTGGCCGTTTTCCACCAGAGCGTCGAGCCGGTGTCCCGCCGCCTCCGCCGCGCGCAGGACCGACTGGGCGTCGGCGGCCTGCACCACGACCAGCGTGCCGCCGTCACTCGCGCCGATGTCCGAGCGCAGCTGAGCATCGAGCGTCTGCGAGGCCTTGGAGATCGGGCTCATGTCTGACAGGCTCGCACGCCAGAGTTCGCCGCCCTGCCAGGCCAGCACGCCCACGGCACCGATCGCCAGCGCGGCGAAGGCCCAGCGCAGGCGCGGCATGGCCATGACGATGCCGCCTGCCAAGCGCGCCATGTGCCGACGCATGCCGATGCCGGTCGCGCCGTCGGGTGCCAGCATCGGCAGGCCGTGGCGCGTGGCGAGTGCCGCCGCCACCAGCCCCGCGATGGAAAACACGCCGAGTTGGGCCAGGCCCGGGAAGCCCGAGAACAGCAGCGCCGCAAAGCCGCAGACCGAGGTCAGCAGCCCCAGGCGCACCGTCGGCCAGTTCTGGTCGCGCCAGCGTTGCCAGCCGGTGCCGGCGACGGCCGCGCCGCGCGCCTGGATCAGGTAGTAGATGGCGTAGTCGACGGTCTCGCCGATCAGCGTGCTGCCGAAGCCCATCGTCAGGCCATGCACCGAGCCGAACACCAGCGCGACGGCGGCGGTGCCGGCCACCACGCCGGTGAGCACCGGCAGCAACGCGATCACCAGTGCGCGGGGCGAAGCGAACGCCAGCAGCAGCAGGCAGCCCATCACCAGCGCACCGACGACGGCCAGGTGCACCGCCTCGCCCTTGATCTTGTCGCGGCTCTGCACCGAGAACACGGGCGTGCCGCTCAGGAGCAGCCGGGGCGCATCGGCGCCCATGCCCTGGGTGATGCGGTCGAACTCGGTCTGCACCCGGGCCACCGCAGCCCCCTGCGCGTCGATGTCGCTGCCCGACGCCCGGGTGGTTGCCAGCAGCATGGCACGCGGAGCGCTGCGCGAAGCCCACACGCCCTCCTCGCTGCGCGGCGAGCTTGCCGGGATCAGGCCTTCGGCGATACGCTGGGTCTCGCCCGTCGGATCGCGCTCAAGCAGCGGCTTGACAATGTTGCCGGCAGGCGTTCCCAGCAGCGACAAGGTGTCGTAGATCGCATCGCGCAGGCCGTCCACCGTGAAGCGCGCCGGATTCACCTCGGGCGAGAGTTGGTAACGGTGGTCGAAGACGAAGGTGCCCGCTTCCTGCAGTTCGCTGGTGTCGCCGTTCTGCACCTGCTCGTAGAGCCCGCTCGCGCGCATGGCCTTGCCAAGCGCACGCGACACCTCGGCGCGCTGCGCCGCATCCCTGCCCCCCTCCACGCCGAGCATCAGCGTGCGCGACGCCACGCCGCTTTGCACTTGCTCGATGAGGACGCGCTGGCGCGCATCGGGGCTCGCCGGCAGGAAGGCCGACAGGTCACCGCTGAACTGCGTGCGCGAGATGATGCCCGCGCCCGCCAGCACCACCGCCAACCACAGCAGCAGCACGGCGATGCGCCGGGCACGCGTCGGGCCGGCCGTCATCGCTTGGGCGTGATGGTCATGACCGAACGATCGCCGCCGCGAAACTCCATTTCCACGCCCAGCACCTCGCCCGCCTTGCCGACCAGGCGCAACGAGGCGACCTGCGACGACAGGCGGCCGTCCTTGGGACTCAGGTCGAGCGCCCATTCGGTCGGCGTGCCAGACAGCCGCGTGTCGAAATAGCGGTCGAGCACAGCACCGTTGCCCGCCAGCGTGGCGCGCATGGCTTCGACCAGGCCCAGCAGTTCGGGCACGCTGTCCAGCGTCATGGTACGGCTGCGGCCACCGCGCGACAGCGTGAGGTTGTTGCCTTCGACGGCCATGGTCTCGGGCCGTGGCGTGAGCGTGCGCCGGATCAACTGGTCGGGCGCGGTGAAACTCAACGTGCCGCTGGCAGCCAGCGGGCCGTCGACACCGCGCACGAAGCGCTGCTCGATGAAGGTGGCCTCTCCCTGCTTTTGCCGTGCGAGCAGGCCCATCAGTTCGGGCACGTCGAAAGCCCAGGCCGGTGCGGCGACACACAGCAGGGCCAGCCACAGGGCGCGCAGGGCCGAGCGCCAGGGGCGCGTGCGGCGCGGGATGCATTCAAGGCGCGTCTTCAAGCCAGAAATCATGGAAGTTGAACCAGTTGTAAGGGTATTGGCGGCAGAGAGCCTCGAGCCTCGCGACATAGGCTTCGATCGCTTCGCGGATGCGGCGTTCCCGCGCCGCTGGATCGGCGAGCCGTTCGCTGAAATCGGCCAGCGGCTCGAACTGCACGTCGTAGCGCGCACCGCCGGCGTACAGGCCGGCCATGAAGAAGACCTTGCGCCGCAGGAGTGCGGCAAGACGGAACGGACCGTCGTTGAAGGTGGCAGGCTGCCCCAGGAAGGGCAGCACCACGTTGTTGCCGCGCTGCTGCGCGGGCTGCTCCTCGGCGCCTGGCAGCGTGCGATCGGCCAGCATGCCCCCCAGGCCACCGCTGTCGAGCCAGTCGCGCAGTTCCAGCATCGAATGCGGCCGGCCCAGGGCGATCACGTGCGGGCGCATCTCGGGCAGCGCGATGGCATCGAGCACCGACACGATGCGTTGTGCGTTGTCGGTGAACATCAGCATCGCAAGCCGCAGCGCGTCGTGGGCCGCCACGCCGGTGGGCACCTTTTGCTGGCGGCAGGCGCCCAGCGCCTCGAAGCTGCCCACGTGCGCACCGAGCATGAAGGCGCCGCGCCCGGCCGTGACTTCGGCTTCCACCGGGGCCTGGCCGCTCACGCGCACGTCGAACAGTTCCATGCGCCCGCGCAGGAAATAGATGCGATCGAGCACGGTCGAGGCGAACGCGTGCAGCAGCCGGTAGCCATCGCCCCACCCCGCGCGCGGCCCGATGGCACGAAAGAGATAGCGCTTGATGTGGCGACGCGCCGTGGGCGAGAACAGCAGGAAATACAGGCTGATCGGGTGCAGGATCCCGCGGGTGACGGGCCGCCCGCAACGCAACGCCATCCATACGATGAAACGCAAGGCCAGCATGTTGCTGCGCTCCGGCGCACGCGTCCATTCGGCCGCGCCTGCAGCGGCACGCACGGGCTCGGCACGCGCAGCCTTCACATGCGCAGCCTCCCCATGCACAGCCTCGCCACCCACGGCCTGCGCTTCGATGCGGTCCTGGCTCATGGCGCGCGCTCCGGCCCGCCAATCCAGCGGCCGCTGGCCGCGATCACCCCACCGCAGAGCACCTCGAAACGCACGCCACGCGACGCACCCGCCTCCGGGTGCAGGTCGATCGTCAATGCGTCGCCCGGGCGCACCGGCGCGAGGAACTTGACGGCGGCCAGGGTGGGCTGCATGCCCAGCCTGGCCGACATTGCCGGCACCCGATGCGCGGCTTCCAGCACCTCGGACAGCAGCAATGCCCCCGGCAGCAACGGCTGCCCCGGAAAATGTCCGGCGAACGCGGGGTGGTCGACGGGCACCTCGTGGCTCAGGCTGACGGGCGTGTCGTCGGCCGCCAGTTGCGACAGCGCAAACTCACGCAGCGCCCGGGCCGTGAGCTTGCCCGTGCCTTCGCGTGGCAGCGCGGCCACCTGCACCACGCGGCGCGGCACGAACACGGCTTCGAGCCGCTCGCGCAATGCGCCGACGATGTCCGCCGTGCCGAGCGTGGGCGCGACGACGAAAGCGATGGGCCGCACCACGCCGTCGGTGACCTCGTCGGGCAGCCAGAACGCGCCATCTTCAATGCCAGCAATGCTGTTGAGGTGGTAGTTGAGGTGCCCGAGCGAACTGCGCTTGCCAGCCACATGGATCAGGTCGTTGGAACGGCCGAAGAGCCGGAAACGCCGGTCATCGAGCAGTTCGAGCACGTCGGCCATGGGCGTCGGCTCGGGCATGAAATCCCCACTGAAGACGAAACGCTCGGTGCCATCGGCCGCTTCCTGCGACTCGACGCGGATCTCGCCAAAGGTTTCCCACACCTCACTCACGGTAGGCCGGCGCACGGCGACCTGGCCGGACTCGGTGCTCCCGTAGATCTCGATGAGCATGCCGCCTGTGGCCTGCTCAGCCTGCGCCGCGAGCTGCGGCGACAGCGGCGCCGTGGCTGAAAGAAGAAGATCGACCGGCGGCAGCGCGAGCCCCGAGAGCATCAACGTCTTCAGGTGGAAAGGCGTGGTCACGAGCGCCCTCGGGCGCGGCACCGACTCCAGGGCGCGCACGATGTCTGCTGGATAAAAGGGCCGGCCACTGTCGAAAGCCGCGCCACCCAGCATCGCCAGGAGCGTGGTCGACTCCAGCCCGTAGCTGTGCTGCACCGGCACCGTGCCGACCATCGTCATGCCTTCGAGCGACGTACGCCCGAGCAGGCGCGCCAATGTGCTGGCGGCGGCGGCCACGTCGCCGACCAACGTCGCCCACGTCTTGGCGTGCGGCTGCGGCACACCGGTCGAGCCGGAGGTCAGCAGGCTGACCGCATGCAGCGCGCCGGCAATCGACGGTACGCCAGCGCCTGGGCGCACGCCTTCGCAAGCCGCTGCGCGCTCGACCAGCACCTTGGTCATGCCAGGGGTGGGCAGTGTCGGCTCGTCGGTCACCGCCACCGTGCCGCCGCCCGGATCGCACAGGCGCGCCAGTGTGTCGGCACGGGCGTCGGGCGGCAGGAGACTGGCGACGCCGCGCACCATTGCAGCCGCCAGCCCGACGGCGAAGGCGTAGCGGTCGTTGCACAGGTTGACCACGGCGCCTTCTCCCGGCATCAGCGCGGCCTGCCGGACCACGTCGGCCAGAAAGGCGTGGCCGCTGATCGGATGGCCGTCGCGCCAGGCCAGCGGTTCGGCGAGGTCGCGCGAACGCAACAAGGGCAAGTCGGCCAGCAGATCGGGCCCCGCGCCGGTGCGCGGGTCGGTGGTGCCCGTCATGGCCGTCCCGGCTCAGCCGGCTGGACGTTCGGGCCGGTGCCGTAAAAGGCGCGCACGGCGTCGATGAGGCGGGTGCGCTCGAACTCAGGATGGATGCGGTAACGCAGCAGGTGCTCGCCGATGAACAGCGCGCCGGCCGAGACCGGCGTCAGCACGTTGGCGAACAGCGACCAGACGCTGAAGGGCAGAAAGGCATAAATGGCCAGCGACAGCGCCACCATCAGCGCGAAGTACGCCGTCCAGACCTGTGTGAGGTGCGTCGTGTAGATGCGCATGGCCGGCGACAGTGGATGGATGCGCTGGGCGAACTGGCCGATCAGCGGCAGGCGATCGGGCCGCAGGGTGGCGCCGAACCAACTGCACAGCACGGCGTGAATGCCCGCGTGCTGCAGCACGTAGAGCCGATCGGGATTGCCCGCATCGCCGCGCAACACCAGCGCAAAGGCCAGCACGCCCAGCACGCCGGTCGCCCACAGGCCGGGCGTACCGAAACGACTGCCCGCCAGGCCGAAGATGCTCAGCCACAGCGGCACCAGAAGGACCACGACGGCCCACGGCGCCGCCGCGTGGTAGACCATCATCCAGTGCGACAGGCCGGCATAGACCGCGCCGCCGATGAGCAGGAGCGCAATGCGCCAGCGCGACATTCAGGCCGCAGCCCGGTTCTGCGCGACGTGCGATGCGAGGCTGCGCAGCGATTCAAAGATCTGCTGGTTGCGCTCGTCGTCCGAGCGCAGCTGGAAACCGTAGCGGCGTGAAACTTCCAGCGCCACCTCCAGGATGTCGATGGAGTCGAGGCCAAGGCCCTCGCCGTACAGCGGCGCAGAGGGCACGATGTCGGCCGGGGCGACCTCGAGATTGAGCGACTCGACCAGCAGAACGGCCAGCTCTTGCTCGAGCGGCGTCTGTTCAGGCGCATCGCCAACGGCGGGAATGGGGGGCTGGGCAGTCGTTGACACAGGAACTCCTGAAACTTTTCACGGAACGTCGCGTAGGGCCGCGGATTATAGGAGGGAGGCTTCGATAGACTGACGGCCCCGCTACGAACCCGACACCAACATGGCTGACCCCCTCCTGATTGCACGCCACGGTGGCACTGAATGCTTTCTGCTGCCCGAACTCGCCAACCGCCACGGCCTGATCACCGGTGCGACAGGTACCGGCAAGACCGTCACGCTGCAGACCCTGGCCGAACAGCTCTCGGGAATTGGCGTGCCGGTGTTCATGGCCGACGTCAAGGGCGACCTGACCGGCATCAGCCAGCCGGGACAGATCGGCGACAAGCTGGCCGCCACCCTCAAGGAGCGCGGCATCGACGCCCCCACCCCTCTGGCCTGCCCGGTCACGCTGTGGGATGTGTTCGGCGAACAGGGCCATCCGGTGCGTGCCACCGTCTCCGACATGGGGCCGCTGCTGCTCGGGCGCATGCTCGATCTCAACGACACGCAGGCCGGCGTGCTGAACATCGTCTTCAAGATCGCCGACGACAACGGTCTCTTGCTGCTCGACCTGAAAGACCTGCGCGCCATGCTGCAGCACGTCGGCGAGAACGCCAGCCAGTTCACCACCGAATACGGCAACATCAGCTCGGCCAGCGTGGGCGCGATCCAGCGCGGACTGCTGCAGATCGAAACCCAGGGCGGCAGCAGCTTCTTCGGCGAGCCGATGCTCAACATCGCCGACTTCATGCAGACGGTGGCAGGCCGCGGCGTGGTGAACATCCTGGCGGCGGACAAGCTGATGAATTCGCCGCGCCTCTACGCCACCTTCCTTCTGTGGATGCTGTCGGAGCTGTTCGAGCAGTTACCGGAAATCGGCGACCCGGAGCAACCCAAACTGGTGTTCTTCTTCGATGAGGCGCACCTGCTCTTCAAGGATGCGCCCAAGGCACTGGTCGAGCGCATCGAACTGGTGGTGCGGCTGGTGCGCTCCAAGGGCGTCGGCGTGTACTTCGTCACCCAGAACCCGCTGGACATCCCGGATTCGGTGCTTGCGCAGCTGGGCAACCGCGTGCAGCACGCGCTGCGCGCCTTCACACCGCGCGACCAGAAGGCCGTCAAGGCCACGGCCACGACCATGCGCCCGAAGCCGGGCCTGGACATCGAGGCCGCCATCACCGAGTTGGCGGTCGGCGAAGCGCTGGTGAGCTTCCTCGACCCGAAGGGCCGGCCCACGGTGACCGAGCGCGTGTACGTGCTGCCGCCGGGCAGCCAGCTCGGCCCCATCACCCCGGCACAACGCCAGCAGTTGGTGGCCAGTTCGCTGGTGGCAGGCGTGTACGAGAAGACCATCGACCGCGAATCGGCCTACGAAAAGCTCAAGGGCCGTGCCCAGGCGGCACCCGACGCGCCGGGCATTCCGCTGCCGGGCAAAACGGGCGCACCTGCATCGGCCGATGCGGGGGGTGGCCTGATGGGCAGCCTCAACGACCTGGTGTTCGGATCGACCGGCCCGCGCGGTGGCAAGCGCGACGGACTGGTTCAGACCATGGCCCGGTCGGCCGTGCGCACCATGGGCACCAGCGTCGGCAAGGAGATCCTGCGCGGCGTCCTTGGCAGCATCTTCGGCGGCAAGAAGGGTCGCTGAATCCCTGCCCTGGCGCGGCTCACGCCGCTGGCGGAGCGGCGGGAATCGCCAGGCCGGCCATCACGGCTGGACGCGCGATGAAGGCCGCCAACGCGCGCTGGACGTTCCGGAAGTTCTCGAAGCCGACGAGTTCGCCCGCCTCATAGAAGCCGACCAGATTGCGGATCCATGGGAAAGTGGCAATGTCGGCAATGCCGTAGTCGCTGCCCATGATCCATTCGCGTTCGGCCAGACGGGTGTCGAGCACGCCGAGCAAGCGCCTGGACTCGGCCACATAGCGGTCTCGCGGGCGCTTGTCTTCATAATCCTTGCCGGCGAACTTGTTGAAGAAGCCGAGCTGGCCGAACATCGGCCCGATGCCGCCCATCTGGAACATGAGCCATTGGATGGCTTCGTAGCGCCCTGCAGCATCGGCAGGCAGGAACCTGCCGGTCTTCTCGGCGAGGTACAACAGAATGGCCCCCGACTCGAACAGGGCGAGCGGCTTGCCGCCCGGCCCATCGGGATCGAGGATCGCGGGAATCTTGTTGTTCGGGTTGAGCGACAGGAATTCGGGCGACAACTGTTCGTTGCCACCGAAGTCCACACGGTGCGGCTCATAGGCCAGGCCCGTTTCCTCCAGCATGATCGACACCTTCACGCCATTGGGCGTGGGCAGCGAGTACAGCTGGAGCCGCTCGGGATGCGCGGCAGGCCATTTGCGGGTGATCGGAAAGGCGGAAAGGTCGGTCATTCAAGGTCCTTGGCGCCATGGACGCAGGCACCGTCCGGGCATCGTAGCGCCGCTACCGCGGTCTCGGCGAAACGAGGGTCTTGGCAGCGCCGACCTACGCGCCCGCAGCGCGAAGGAAGACCTCGATAGGCACCAGGTGCGCAGGCACGTTGAGCGCGGGCGCATGGCCGCAACCCGGCACTTCGAGCACCTGCAGCCGGCCGGCGGCACCCGGGCCGCGGGTTCGCATGGCGTCGATCGTCTCGGGAAGCACCAGATCGGATTCGGCCCCTCGCAAACAGAGCACGGGCACCTCGATCGCGTCGTAATGCGGCCAGATCAGGTAGTCGTTGTCGTGTGCGGTGAACTGCCGCACCATGGCCGGATCGTAATGCGGCGTCACGCGGCCGTCGGGCAGGCGACGCGTCGAGGTTTCGGTGAGCCGCCGCCATTGCGCGTTGCTCAGCCAGCCGTAGGGCTTGTAGACGGTGCGAAAGAACGATTCCAGCTCGGCCACGGTGTCGAAGGCCGGTGGGTTGCCCGCATAGGACTTGATACGCTCGATCGCCGCCGGGGCCAGTTCCGGCGCGTTGTCATTGAGCACCAGGCTCTCGATGCGTGCCTTCATGCGGGGCACCACCCTCCCCGATGCGCACACCATGCCGATCGCACCCCCCATCGAGGTGCCGACCCAGTGCACGCGCACCAGGCCCAGCGCATCGCACAGCGCCTCGGCCAGCCGGGCATAGAAGGACAGCTGGTATTCCTCATCGGGCGCCGGGCTCCACTGGCTCAGCCCGCGGCCCAGCGTGTCCGGGCAGATCACGCGAAAGCCGCCGGCGGCCAGGTGCGCCGCGAGCTCATCCATGTCACGCCCGGTGCGCGCCAGCCCGTGCCAGGCAATGACCACCTCGCCATCGCGAGGACCCCAGTCCATCCAGTGGATCTCCCGGTCCAGCAACCGGGCGTAATGGGAGGTCGGCTGGTTCATCATCGCAAGGCCCTTGCTCGAAGGCGCCCGACGACGCCGGTTGGAAAGTAATAGACGGACAGCACGAACAGCACGCCCAGCCACAGCAGCCAGCGGTCGGGCGACAGCAGTGCCGCGAGCCAGGGCAAGCCGCTGGCCGCTTCGCTGCCGAGCTTGAGCAG
>NZ_JAUSRO010000015.1 GCF_030811835.1 Variovorax ginsengisoli
GATCAACCCGATCGCCATGGAAGAAGGCCTGCGCTTCGCCATCCGCGAAGGTGGCCGTACCGTGGGCTCGGGCGTGGTCGCCAAGGTTCTCGCCTAAAAGCCAAAAAGTTTGCGGAGGGGTATAGCTCAATTGGCAGAGCGTCGGTCTCCAAAACCGAAGGTTGTAGGTTCGATTCCTACTGCCCCTGCCACCTAAGGTGGCAACCAAGACCCGCCGCATCAGCTGGCGGTGTCATCCAAGGCCCGTCGTGACCCGACGGGCTTCGGCGTCTGATGCGGCGCAAATGAATTGAAGGCCTCAGGGTCGCAGGAACTTGCCGAAGATGGCTACATCTCAAATCGAAACCGTGAGCACCGGTGCTGACAAGGCCAAGCTGGCCGCCGCAGTGCTGCTGGCAGTGGGCGCCATCGTGGCGTACTATCTGTTGGCACGCCAAGGCTCGCTGGCCCAATGGGCAGCGCTGCTGGTGCTGCTGGCTGCCGCGGTGGGCACCTTCGCGAGTTCGGAGAGTGGTCGGCAATTGCTGGCGTTTGGCCGCGACTCCTGGCGCGAAGTGCGCAAGGTGGTCTGGCCCAGCCGCAAGGAGGCCATGCAGATGACGGCCTACGTGTTTGCCTTCGTGGCGATCATGTCCGTATTCCTTTGGCTCACCGACAAGACGCTCGAATGGGTGTTCTTTGACCTCATTCTGGGCTGGAGAAAATAATGACTGACGTCGTCGAAACCACGCCGGAAGAAAACACGCCGATCCTGGCACCCGCAGCCAACCCTGACCTCCGCTGGTATGTGGTGCATGCCTATTCGGGCATGGAAAAGGCAGTCGAGCGCAACATCACCGAGCGCATCAATCGCGCCGGCATGCAGGACAAGTTTGGCCGCATCCTGGTGCCGACGGAAGAAGTCGTCGAAATCAAGAACGGCCAGAAGCGTACCACCGAGCGTCGCTTCTTCCCGGGTTACGTTCTGGTCGAAATGATCATGAACGACGAGAGCTGGCACCTGGTGAAGCACACCAACAAGGTCACCGGCTTCGTGGGCGGCGCCAAGAACCGTCCGGCACCGATTTCCCAGAAGGAAGTCGAGGACATCGTGAGCCAGATGCAGCAGGGCACGGAAAAGCCTCGTCACAAGGTCGAGTTCATGGTCGGCGAATTCGTTCGTGTCAAGGAAGGCCCGTTCACGGACTTCAACGGCACGGTCGAGGAAGTCAACTACGAAAAGAGCAAGGTGCGCGTGTCGGTCATGATCTTCGGTCGTGCCACGCCGGTCGAGCTCGAGTTCAGCCAGGTCGAGAAGACCTGAGCCGCCGGTCGAAAGACCGGCCCCATCCCCGGCTGCGCGTGGTCCGACTCGGCGCGCAGCTTTGATCGAAGAGTCCTAACCCCCGGGGAGCCATGGCAAATGCCGTGGCGTCATCACCCGCAAGGAGCAAAGCATGGCGAAAAAAATCGTCGGCTTCATCAAGCTGCAAGTGCCAGCTGGTAAGGCCAACCCGTCACCACCGATCGGTCCCGCATTGGGCCAACGTGGTTTGAACATCATGGAGTTCTGCAAGGCGTTCAACGCCCAGACCCAAGGCGTCGAGCCGGGTCTGCCGCTGCCGGTGGTCATCACCGCGTTCGCGGACAAGAGCTTCACCTTCATCATCAAGACGCCGCCTGCGGTCACCTTGATCAAGAAGGCCATCAAGCTGGACAAGGGTTCGGCCACGCCGCACACTGCCAAGGTCGGCAAGATCACGCGCGCACAGCTCGAAGAGATCGCCAAGGCCAAGATGAAGGATTTGACGGCAGCCGACCTGGATGCCGCCGTTCGTACCATCGCCGGCTCCGCCCGCTCGATGGGCGTGACTGTGGAGGGCGTTTAAATGTCCAAGATCACCAAGAAGCAAAAGGCGCTGGCCGGCAAGGTCGACAGCAACAAGCTGTACGCGCTGGCTGATGCGATCGGTCTCGTCAAGGAAGCCGCCACCGCCAAGTTCGATGAATCCATCGACGTGGCCGTGCAACTGGGCATCGACGCGAAGAAGTCGGACCAGGTCGTGCGTGGCGCCGTCGTGCTGCCCAACGGCACGGGCAAGACCAAGCGCGTCGCTGTGTTCGCCCAGGGCGCCAAGGCTGAAGAAGCCAAGGCAGCCGGCGCCGACATCGTCGGCATGGACGACCTCGCTGCGATGGTCAAGGCTGGCGACATGCCTTTCGACGTCGTGATCGCCGCACCCGACGCGATGCGCGTCGTTGGTACGCTGGGCCAGATCCTCGGCCCGCGCGGCCTGATGCCCAACCCCAAGGTGGGCACCGTGACGCCGGACGTGGCTCAGGCTGTGCGCAACGCCAAGGCTGGCCAGGTCCAGTTCCGCGTCGACAAGGCCGGCATCATCCACGGCACGATCGGCCGTCGTTCGTTCGACACCGACAAGCTGCAAAGCAACCTGGCTGCACTGGTCGACGCGCTGGTCAAGGCCAAGCCGGCCACCAGCAAGGGTGTGTACCTGCGCAAGGTCGCCGTGTCGTCGACCATGGGTCTGGGCGTTCGCGTCGATACCCAAACGATCGCATCGGCCTGATGTGAAGTATTTGCCGCACCCTTCGGGGCGCGGCGATGTGGTGGGCCACCGCGAAGCCGTCCCCAGGACGGTGGATCGGTTGGGCCATCCAAGACCGCTGGCGTGCAGTTCGCTGCACTTAATCGACTCCTCTCGGGGAATCACCAGCGCAGATGGCGATCCCACTGCAAGGAATTCGTTTCCGAAACAGTTGGTCGCTGCATGAAGCGCACCTCGAGGCCTCGGCCCAGGGGTGCATTAAAAGGAGTAGACCTTGAGTCTGAATCGCAGTGAGAAAGAAGCGGTCGTCAGTGACGTCACCAGCCTCGCCGCTAAAGCTCAAACGCTCGTGATGGCGGAATACCGTGGCATCACGGTTGCCGACATGACCAAATTGCGCAATACCGCGCGCAGCCAGGGCGTGACGCTCAGCGTGTTGAAGAACACGCTGGCTCGCCGTGCTGTTGCAGGTAGCGCTTTTGAAGTCGTCGGTGACCAGATGACCGGCCCGCTGATCTATAGCTTCTCCGAAGACGCTGTGGCCGCCGCCAAGGTGGTGGCCGATTTCGCGAAGACCAACGACAAGCTGGTCATTCGCGGTGGCGCATTCGGTGGCAAGGCTCTGGACGTCAACGGCGTGAAGCAACTGGCCAACATCCCTTCGAAGGAAGTGTTGCTGGCGCAATTGCTGGGCTTGATGCAATCCCCGATCTCTCGTACCGCCCGCGTGCTCGCGGCGCTGGCCGAGCAGCGCGGTGGTGGCGAAGCACCGACCGAGGCTCCGGCCGAAGCTCAAGCCGCTTGAGCTTGAGATCGACAAATTCAACCCAATTGTTAGGAAACAAAAATGGCATTCGATAAAGACGCATTTCTGACCGCGCTCGACAGCATGACGGTCCTGGAACTCAACGACCTGGTCAAGGCCATCGAAGAGAAGTTTGGTGTGAGCGCAGCCGCCATGTCGGCTCCTGCAGCTGGCGGCGGCGCTGCTGCTCCGGCCGCAGAAGAGAAGACCGAATTCAACGTCATGCTGATGGAAGCTGGCGCGAACAAGGTTTCGGCGATCAAGGCCGTGCGCGAAATCACCGGCCTGGGCCTCAAGGAAGCCAAGGATCTGGTGGAAGCCGCTCCCAAGGCTGTCAAGGAAGGCCTGTCGAAGGCTGACGCTGAAGCCGCAAAGAAGAAGCTGGAAGATGCCGGCGCCAAGGTGGAACTGAAGTAATTCAGACCCCCTGAAGGGCTGGAGGTGCTCGAAAGAGCCCTCCAGCCTTTGCCGCTTTCAGAGCGCACCCAAAAGCCGACGTCCCAACGCGGCTTTTGAGTGTCTTCTGACCCCGACTGCAGAAGACCCCTTGGTTCGGGTGATGTGCAACGCATCACTGTCCGCCAACGGCTGGTAGTGGCCAGCCGCCAAGCAGTGGTGCGCAAGCACCGCTGACAAGTCGCGCAAGATCTCAAGCCCCGGAGCTCTCATGGCCCAAACGTCCACGTACAGTTACACCGAACGCAAGCGCATCCGAAAGAATTTCGGCAGCCGCGACAGCGTCGTTGAAATTCCTTACCTGCTGCAGATGCAAAAAGACGCGTACACCGCGTTCCTGCAAGCGGGCATCGCCCCGAAACAGCGCACCATCGAAGGCCTGCAAGCCGCATTCACCGCCGCGTTCCCGATCGTTTCGCACAACGGTTTCGTGGAAATGAAATTCCTCGAGTACAACCTGGCCAAGCCTGCGTTCGACGTGCGCGAATGCCAGACCCGCGGTCTGACCTTCGCGTCGGCCGTGCGCGCCAAGGTCCAGCTGATCATCTATGACCGCGAGTCGTCGACTTCGCAGTCGAAGGTGGTCAAGGAAGTGAAGGAGCAAGAGGTCTACATGGGCGAAGTGCCGCTCATGACCGACAAGGGTTCGTTCATCATCAACGGTACCGAGCGCGTCATCGTGTCGCAGCTGCACCGTTCGCCAGGTGTGTTCTTCGAGCACGACAAGGGCAAGACCCACAGCTCGGGCAAGTTGCTGTTCTCGGCGCGCGTGATTCCCTACCGCGGTTCGTGGCTCGACTTCGAGTTCGACCCGAAGGACATGCTGTACTTCCGCGTGGACCGTCGCCGCAAGATGCCGGTCACGATCCTGCTCAAGGCCATCGGCCTGAATCCGGAATCGATCCTCGCGAACTTCTTTGTCAACGACAACTTCCGCCTGATGGACAGCGGCGCGCAGATGGAGTTCGTCGCCGAACGCCTGCGCGGTGAAGTCGCCCGTTTCGACATCACCGACAAGGCCGGCAAGGTCGTGGTCGCCAAGGACAAGCGCATCACCGCGCGCCACACCCGCGAACTGGAACAGTCGAACACCACGCACATCAGCGTGCCGGAAGACTTCCTGGTCGGCCGCGTGGTCGCCCGCAACATCGTGGACGCCGACTCCGGCGAGATCCTGGCCAAGGCCAACGACGAACTGACTGAAGCGCTGCTCAAGAAGCTGCGCACGGCCGGCGTTCAGGACGTGCAGGTCATCTACACGAATGAACTGGACCAGGGCGCGTACATCTCGCAGACGCTGCGCATCGACGAAACGGTCGACGAGTTTGCCGCGCGCGTGGCCATCTACCGCATGATGCGTCCTGGCGAGCCACCGACGGAAGACGCGGTTCAGGCCCTGTTCCAGCGCCTGTTCTACAACCCGGACACGTACGACCTGTCGCGCGTGGGCCGCATGAAGTTCAACGCCAAGATCGGTCGCGAAGAGTCGACTGGCCCGATGGTGCTGTCCAACGAGGACATCCTGGCCGTGGTCAAGATCCTGGTGGACCTGCGCAACGGCAACGGCGAAGTCGATGACATCGATCACCTGGGCAATCGCCGCGTGCGTTGCGTGGGCGAGCTCGCTGAAAACCAGTACCGCACCGGTCTGGCACGCATCGAGAAGGCCGTCAAGGAACGTCTGGGCCAAGCGGAACAAGAGCCGCTGATGCCGCACGACCTGATCAACAGCAAGCCGATCTCGGCTGCACTGAAGGAATTCTTCGGCGCATCGCAGCTGTCGCAGTTCATGGACCAGACCAATCCGCTGGCCGAAATCACCCACAAGCGCCGCGTGTCGGCCCTGGGCCCGGGCGGTTTGACCCGCGAACGTGCCGGCTTCGAAGTGCGCGACGTGCACGTGACCCATTACGGCCGCGTCTGCCCGATCGAAACGCCTGAAGGCCCGAACATCGGTCTGATCAACTCGCTGGCGCTGTACGCACGCCTGAACGAGTACGGTTTCATCGAAACCCCGTACCGCCGTGTGGTGGACGCCAAGGTGACCGACCAGATCGATTACCTGTCGGCCATCGAGGAAGGCAAGTACGTGATCGCCCAGGCCAACGCCGCGCTCGACAAGGATGGCCGCCTGACCGGCGACCTGGTGTCCGCGCGTGAACAAGGCGAATCGACGCTGCTGAGCGCCGAGCGCGTGCAGTACATGGACGTGTCGCCGGCGCAGATCGTGTCGGTGGCGGCCTCGCTCGTGCCCTTCCTGGAGCACGACGATGCGAACCGCGCGCTGATGGGCGCCAACATGTCGCGCCAGGCCGTGCCTGTGCTGCGTCCCGAGAAGCCGATGGTCGGCACCGGGATCGAGCGCGTGGCTGCCGTGGACTCGGGCACCGTGGTCACTGCGACCCGCGGCGGCGTGGTCGACTATGTCGATGCCACCCGCATCGTGGTGCGCGTGAACGACGCCGAGGCCGTGGCCGGTGAAGTGGGCGTGGACATCTACAACCTCATCAAGTACCAGCGTTCCAACCAGAACACGAACATCCATCAGCGTCCGATCGTCCAGCGCGGCGATCTGCTGGCCAAGGGTGACGTGATCGCCGACGGCGCTTCGACCGACCTGGGCGAGATCGCCATCGGCCAGAACATGCTGATCGCCTTCATGCCGTGGAACGGCTACAACTTCGAAGACTCGATCCTGATCTCCGAACGCGTGGTCGCCGAAGACCGCTACACCTCGATCCACATCGAGGAACTGGTGGTGATGGCCCGCGACACGAAGCTGGGCGCCGAGGAAATCACGCGCGACATCCCGAACCTGGCCGAGCAGCAGCTCAACCGCCTCGACGAATCCGGCATCATCTATGTCGGCGCCGAAGTGCAGCCGGGCGACACGCTGGTGGGCAAGGTCACGCCGAAGGGCGAAACCACGCTGACGCCTGAAGAGAAGCTGCTTCGCGCCATCTTCGGCGAGAAGGCTTCCGACGTGAAGGACACCTCGCTGCGCGTGAGCCAGGGCTCGCAGGGCACCGTGATCGACGTGCAGGTCTTCACCCGTGAAGGCATCACCCGCGACAAGCGCGCCCAGCAGATCATCGACGACGAGCTCAAGCGCTTCCGCCTCGACCTGAACGACCAGCTGCGCATCGTCGAGGCCGACGCGTTCGACCGGATCGAGAAGCTGCTGACCGGCAAGGTCGCCAATGGCGGCCCGAACAAGCTGGCCAAGGGCACCAAGCTCGACAAGGCGTACCTGTCGTCGATCGAGAAGTTCCACTGGTTCGACATCCGCCCGGCGGACGACGAAGTGGCCACGCAGCTCGAGTCGATCAAGAACTCGCTGGAGCAGACGCGCCACAGCTTCGACCTCGCGTTCGAAGAAAAGCGCAAGAAGCTCACGCAAGGCGACGAGCTGCCTGCGGGCGTGCTCAAGATGGTCAAGGTCTACCTGGCCGTCAAGCGCCGCCTGCAACCCGGCGACAAGATGGCCGGCCGTCACGGTAACAAGGGTGTGGTGTCCAAGATCGTTCCGGTCGAAGACATGCCCCACATGGCCGATGGCACGCCGTGCGACGTCTGCCTGAACCCGCTGGGCGTGCCTTCGCGGATGAACGTGGGCCAGGTGCTTGAAGTGCATCTGGGCTGGGCCGGCAAGGGCATCGGCCAGCGCATCGGCGACATGCTGCAGGCCGAGACCAAGGTGGCCGAACTGCGTGCCTTCATGGACCAGCTCTACAACGGCGCCGGCCGCAAGGAAGACCTGGCCCAGCTGAGCGACGCGGACGTGCTCAACATGGCCAAGAACCTGACCGACGGCGCTACCTTCGCGACCCCGGTGTTCGACGGTGCGACCGAAGAAGAAATCCGCGGCATGCTCAAGCTGGCATACCCGGACGACATCGCCAAGGTCAAGGGCCTGACCGACACGCGGACGCAGGCCTACCTGTACGACGGCCGCACGGGCGACCAGTTCGAACGTCCGGTCACCGTGGGCTACATGCACTTCTTGAAGCTGCACCATTTGGTGGACGACAAGATGCACGCACGCTCGACCGGCCCGTACTCGCTGGTCACGCAGCAACCGCTGGGCGGCAAGGCGCAGTTCGGTGGCCAGCGTTTCGGCGAAATGGAAGTGTGGGCGCTGGAAGCCTACGGCGCGGCCTACGTGCTCCAGGAAATGCTGACGGTCAAGTCCGACGACGTGCAGGGCCGTACCAAGGTGTACGAGAGCATCGTCAAGGGCGAACACTCCATCGAAGCCGGCATGCCGGAATCGTTCAACGTGCTGGTCAAGGAAATCCGTTCCCTTGGTCTGGACATTGAACTCGAACGTTCATAAGCAGACAAGGAAAGAGTCACATGAAGTCATTACTCGACCTGTTCAAGCAATTCACGCCCGATGAGCATTTCGATGCCATCAAGATCGGCATGGCTTCGCCCGAAAAGATCCGTTCGTGGTCTTTTGGCGAGGTGAAGAAGCCCGAGACGATCAACTACCGCACCTTCAAGCCCGAACGCGACGGCTTGTTCTGCGCCAAGATCTTCGGCCCCATCAAGGATTACGAATGCCTGTGCGGCAAGTACAAGCGCCTCAAGCACCGCGGTGTCATCTGCGAGAAGTGCGGCGTTGAAGTCACGCAGACCAAGGTTCGCCGCGAGCGCATGGGTCACATCGACCTGGCCGCACCGTGCGCGCACATCTGGTTCCTGAAGTCGCTGCCGTCGCGTCTGGGCCTGGTGCTCGACATGACGCTGCGCGACATCGAACGCGTGCTGTACTTCGAAGCCTACGTCATCACCGACCCCGGCATGACCCCGCTGAAGAAGTTCGGCATCATGTCCGAAGACGACTACGACACCAAGCGCAAGGAATTCGGTGACGAGTTCGTTGCCAAGATGGGCGCCGAAGGCATCAAGGATCTGCTCGAAGGCATCGAACTCGACAGCGAGATCGAACGCCTGCGTGGCGACCTGACCGGCTCCGAAGTCAAGGTCAAGAAGAATTCCAAGCGCCTCAAGGTGCTCGAAGCCTTCAAGAAGTCGGGCATCAAACCCCAGTGGATGGTGCTCGAGGTGCTGCCCGTGCTGCCGCCGGACCTGCGTCCGCTGGTGCCGCTGGACGGCGGCCGCTTCGCGACCTCCGACCTGAACGACCTGTATCGCCGCGTCATCAATCGCAACTCGCGTCTGCGCCGCCTGCTGGAGCTCAAGGCCCCGGAAATCATCGCGCGCAACGAAAAGCGGATGCTGCAGGAAGCGGTCGACTCGCTGCTGGACAACGGCCGTCGCGGCAAGGCCATGACGGGCGCCAACAAGCGTGCACTGAAGTCGCTGGCCGACATGATCAAGGGCAAGAGCGGTCGTTTCCGCCAGAACTTGCTGGGCAAGCGCGTCGACTACTCGGGCCGTTCGGTCATCGTGGTGGGCCCGACGCTCAAGCTGCACCAGTGCGGTCTGCCCAAGCTGATGGCGCTCGAGCTGTTCAAGCCCTTCATCTTCTCGCGCCTCGAAGCCATGGGCATCGCGACGACGATCAAGGCTGCCAAGAAGGAAGTCGAATCGGGCACGCCGGTGGTCTGGGACATCCTGGAAGAGGTCATCAAGGAACACCCGGTGATGCTCAACCGTGCGCCTACGCTGCACCGTCTGGGCATCCAGGCCTTCGAGCCCATCCTGATCGAAGGCAAGGCAATCCAGCTGCACCCGCTGGTCTGCGCGGCGTTCAACGCCGACTTCGACGGCGACCAGATGGCCGTCCACGTGCCGCTGTCGGTGGAAGCGCAAATGGAAGCCCGCACGCTGATGCTGGCCTCCAACAACGTGCTGTTCCCCGCATCGGGCGAACCGTCGATCGTGCCGTCGCAAGACGTGGTGCTGGGTCTGTACTACACGACCCGCGACCGCATCAATGCCAAGGGCGAGGGCCTGATCTTCTCCGACATCGGTGAAGTGCAGCGCGCGCTCGACGCGAACGTGGTCGAGCTCACCGCCAAGGTGGCCGTGCGTATCACCGAGTACACGAAGAACAAGGAAACCGGCGAATTCACGCCGAACACCGAGCTCGTCGATACGACCGTGGGCCGCGCGCTGCTCTCGGAGATCCTGCCCAAGGGCCTGCCCTTCTCCAACCTGAACAAGGCGCTGAAGAAGAAGGAAATCTCCAAGCTCATCAACGTCTCGTTCCGCAAGTGCGGCCTGAAAGAGACCGTGGTGTTCGCCGACAAGCTGCTGCAGAACGGTTTCCGTCTTGCGACCAAGGCGGGCATCTCGATCGCCATCGACGACATGCTGGTGCCTGCTGAAAAGCACGGCATCATCGATCGCTCGGCCAAGGAAGTGAAGGAAATCGAGCAGCAGTACGTCTCGGGTCTCGTGACCTCCGGCGAGCGCTACAACAAGGTGGTGGACATCTGGGGCAAGGCCGGCGACGAAGTGTCCAAGGTGATGATGGCCAAGCTGTCCAAGCAGCGCGTCATCGACCGCCATGGCAACGACGTCGAGCAGGAGTCGTTCAACTCGATCTACATGATGGCCGACTCGGGCGCACGCGGTTCCGCAGCGCAGATCCGCCAGGTGGCCGGCATGCGGGGCCTGATGGCCAAGCCCGACGGCTCGATCATCGAGACCCCCATCACCGCGAACTTCCGCGAAGGCCTGAACGTGCTGGAGTACTTCATCTCCACCCACGGTGCCCGTAAGGGTCTGGCCGACACCGCGCTGAAGACCGCGAACTCGGGCTACCTGACGCGCCGCCTGGTCGACGTGACGCAGGATCTGGTCGTGATCGAACAGGACTGCGGCACGCACCACGGTTCGATGATGCGCGCCATCGTCGAAGGCGGTGAGGTGATCGAGTCGCTGCGCGACCGTATCCTGGGCCGCTCGGCTGCCGAGGACGTGCTGCATCCGGAAACCCGTGCCGTGCTGCTGCCTTCGGGCGAAATGTTCGACGAGGACAACATCGAAGAGCTCGAGGCGCAAGGCGTCGACGAGGTCAAGGTGCGTACCGCGCTGACCTGCGAAACCCGCTTCGGCATCTGCGCCAAGTGCTACGGACGCGACCTGGGCCGCGGCGGCCTGATCAACATCGGCGAAGCCGTCGGTGTGATCGCTGCCCAGTCCATCGGCGAGCCCGGCACGCAGCTGACGATGCGTACCTTCCACATCGGTGGTGCAGCGTCGCGTGCGGCGATTGCCTCCAGCGTGGAAGCCAAGTCGAACGGTTCGATCGGCTTCAACGCCACGATGCGCTACGTGACCAACAGCAAGAACGAGCTGGTCGTGATTTCGCGTTCGGGTGAAATCATCATTCACGACGAACACGGCCGCGAACGCGAACGCCACAAGGTGCCTTACGGCTCCATCCTGGCGGTCAAGGCAGACCAGGCCGTCAAGGCCGGCGTCATCCTCGCCAACTGGGACCCGCTGACCCGCCCGATCATTACCGAGTTCGCCGGCAAGGCGCAGTTCGAGAACGTCGAGGAAGGCCTGACGGTCGCCAAGCAGGTGGACGAAGTGACCGGTCTGTCGACCCTGGTCGTGATCGATCCGAAGCGCCGTGGCGCTGCCAAGATCGTTCGCCCGCAGGTCAAGCTGATCGACGCGCAAGGCCAGGAAGTGAAGATCCCGGGCACCGATCACTCGGTGACCATCGGCTTCCCGATCGGCTCGCTGGTTCAGATCCGCGACGGCCAGGACGTGGGCCCCGGCGAAGTGCTGGCCCGCATCCCGGTCGAAGGCCAGAAGACGCGCGACATCACCGGCGGTCTGCCGCGTGTGGCCGAGCTGTTCGAAGCCCGCTCGCCCAAGGACAAGGGCATGCTGGCCGAGATGACCGGTACCGTGTCGTTCGGCAAGGAAACCAAGGGCAAGATCCGCCTTCAGATCACCGACCCCGAAGGCGGCGTGTATGAAGAGCTCGTGCCCAAGGAAAAGAACATCCTGGTGCACGAAGGCCAGGTGGTGAACAAGGGCGAGTCCGTGGTCGACGGCCCGGCGGATCCGCAGGACATCCTGCGACTGCTGGGTTCGGAAGAACTGGCGCGCTACATCGTGGACGAAGTGCAGGACGTGTACCGCCTGCAGGGTGTGAAGATCAACGACAAGCACATCGAGGTGATCGTTCGCCAGATGCTGCGCCGCGTCGTGGTCGACAACATCGGCGACACGAACTACATCTCGGGCGAACAGGTCGAACGCAGCGAAATGCTCAACACCAACGACGCCCTGCGCGCCGAAGGCAAGATCCCCGCAACGTTCACCAACCTGCTGCTCGGTATCACCAAGGCATCGCTGTCGACGGACTCGTTCATCTCGGCGGCTTCCTTCCAGGAAACCACCCGCGTGCTCACCGAGGCTGCCATCATGGGCAAGCGCGACGAGCTGCGTGGCCTGAAGGAAAACGTGATCGTGGGTCGACTGATCCCGGCCGGCACCGGCATGGCGTACCACCAGGCCCGCAAGGTCAAGGACGCGATGGACGAAGCCGAGCGCCGCGCGATCGCCGAGTCGGAAGCTGCCGAACTGGCAGGTTCCTCGACCGACGACGCCAGCACGGCGGATGCCAGCGAAGGCGCCGCGACGGAATAATGCGGCGCCAGCGCCCGGTTCCAAGGCCATGACAGGCCCGAAACGCCCCCCTTCCGCTCGCGGCCGGGGGGCTTTTTTTCTGCCGTGGAGGTGCGCATGAGCCACCTCCCGGATTCGCTGGGCGGCTGGTTGGCCGCTGCGGTTCTGCTGTTCTGGTTCGTCGGTGCACACAACCGCCTCGTGCGGCTGCGCTCGGCGGCGCTCCAGGCCTACGTCACGCTCGATGCGGCGCTGGTGCGCCAGGTCGATGCCATTCAGTCCCATGTGCTCGCACGCACCGAGGCGCCGCCTCCCGGTGGCGTCGATGAGGCGGGGCTGGCATCGTTGCGTGCCACTGCCGAGCAGTTGCGAACCGTGCTGGGTGCCACGCGGGTGCGTCCACTCGACCCGGCCGGCATGGCCGCGCAGGGAACGGCACTGCAGGTGATGCAGGCAACCTGGACGCGTCTGCAGGCGTCCGGCGGCGATGCCCAGGCCGCGGCGATGGCGTGGCCCGACCCTGCCGCGCTGCCTGAAACCGCCCGCGCCCAGTTCAATCTGAACGTGGCCCAATACAACGCTGCCATCCGGCAGTTCCCGGCCGTGCTGGTGGCATGGGTGATGCAACTCCGGCCCGCCGCCACGCTGGGCTGAACTACGATCGACTTCCGTTGCAACAAGATACCTTTGACCCTTCCCGTTCCCCTTCATCCCTGCAACCGCCGCTGTGGCGCCAGTTGCAGTTGACGGCCGGCGCGCTTGCGTCCATTCGCAGCGGCGTCTCCGGCTCGGTGGCCTTCGATGCCGTGGAGCCGGCCTTGCGCCCGGGTGTGCAGTCGCTGGGCTTCCATGTGCTGCGCTGGCTCGGCCGTGCCGAAGCCCTGCGCCGGCATCTGGCCAAGCGCACGCCACCACCACCGGCCGATGCGCTGCTGTGCACCGCCCTGGCCCTGGCCTGGGATGGTGAAGCCGCGCCCTACGAACCGTTCACCCTGGTCGACCAGGCCGTGGAGGCGGCCAAGCGCAATCCGGCCACCCGTGCGCAGGCCAGCTTCATCAACGCGTGCCTGCGCCGTTTCCTGCGCGAGCGCGACGAACTCGTGGCGGCCACCGAAACCGAACCGGTCGCCCAGTGGAACCACCCGCGCTGGTGGATCGAGCGCCTCAAGCGCGACCACCCGCGCGACTGGCAGCGCGTGCTCGCGGCCGACAACATGCAGGCGCCGATGACGCTGCGGGTCAACGTGCGGCACACGACCGTGGCCGACTATCTGGATGCCTTGGCGGCCGTCGATCTGCAGGGCAGGGCGGTGGGCGCAAGCGGCGTCCAGCTCGAGCGTGCCCGTCCGGTGCAGCAACTGCCGGGCTTTGCCCAAGGCGATGCCTCGGTGCAGGATGCCGCTGCACAGCTCGCCGCGCCGTTGCTTTTGCAAGGGTTGCAGCGCCCGGCCGGCGGTGCGCCGCTGCGCGTGCTCGACGCCTGCGCCGCGCCGGGGGGCAAGACGGCGCACCTGCTCGAAATGATGCCGGCAGGCGAGATCGAGGTGGTGGCGCTCGAGGTGGATGCGCAGCGCAGCCGGCGCATCGGCGAAACCCTCTCGCGCATCCGGCGTGAGGCGCGCGTCGTGGTCGCCGATGCCGGCCGTCCGGCCGACTGGTGGGACGGCGCGCCCTTCGACGCCATCCTGCTCGACGCGCCGTGTACCGCGTCGGGCATCGTCCGGCGGCATCCGGACGTGCGCTGGTTGCGCCGCGAGAGCGATACGGCACAGCTTGCGCTCCAGCAGGCCATGCTCCTGGCGGCGCTCTGGCCGCTGGTTCGACCGGGCGGGCGGCTGCTCTACTGCACCTGCTCGGTTTTCCGCGAAGAAGGTTCGCACCAGATCGATGCGTTCCTTGCACACAACACTGACGCCCGATTGCGACCCTCGCCGGGTCATTTGCTGCCGCAAAGCGCCGGGAATCGGCGCAGCGTCCCGGACAATCCTCTGGGTGATCACGACGGTTTCTTCTACGCCTTGCTCGAAAAGTCCGCCCTCTGAAGCGCGCGCGGGGTTTTCGCGCGTGATCGTTCGGCCTGCGGCGGTCCTGCTCCAGCTGCTGCTGTGGTGCGTCATGGGGCTGGTCACCTCCCCGCCTGCGGCCGCCCAGGCGCATGGCGCCACGGTCACGCAGATGCGGCTGGAGCAGGCCGACGACGGCGTCTACCTGAGCGCCGCGGTCGATTTTGAGCTGCCCCAGCTGGTCGAGGATGTGCTCGACAAGGGCATTGCTATCTATTTCGTGGCCGAGGCCGAGCTGTACCGCGAACGCTGGTACTGGACCGACCGCAAACTGGCGCAGGCCGCACGCCACATGCGCCTGGCCTACCAACCCCTCACCCGTCGCTGGCGCCTGAACGTGGCGCCGGTGCCGATCACGGGCAACACCGGCTTTGGCGTGTCGCTCAACCAGAACTTCGACAGCCTCGGTGAGGCGCTCGATGCAGTCAAGCGCATCGGCCGGCTGCGGCTGGGCGACGTTGCGGAAATCGGCGACGACGCTTCGCACGGTGTGGTTTTCCGGTTCCGGCTCGACACATCGCAGCTGCCCAGGCCCTTCCAGATCGGTGTGGTGGGCCAGGCCGATTGGGACATTGCGGTCGAGCGCAGCGCCCGGCTGCCGGTGGAGCGGCTGCGGTGAGCACTGCACCCCGCGACACCGGCCCCGCAGGTCCCCCCCGCAGCAGACGCGCGCGCGCCATGCGGTGGGCCATCGGCGTGGGGGCGGCCGCCGTGGTCGCCATCGGCCTGGTGCTGATGTTCCTGCTGGCCGTGGCCACCAACAACCGGGTGCTCTACGAGCAGAATTACGCGCGCCTCTTCGGCATCAACGTGGTGGTGGCGACGCTGTTGAGCCTGGTGATCGGCTGGATCGCCTTTCGGCTGGTGCGGCGGCTGCGCCAGGGCAAGTTCGGCAGCCGGCTGCTGATCCGGCTGGCGGCCATCTTCGCGCTGGTGGGTGTCGTGCCAGGGGTGCTGGTTTACGTGGTGTCCTACCAGTTCGTCGCGCGCTCGATCGAGAGCTGGTTCGACGTCAAGGTCGAGGGCGCACTCGACGCTGGCTTGAACCTCGGGCGCGCCACGCTCGATTCGCTGTCGGAAGATCTGGCGGCCAAGACCCGGGTCGCCAGCAGCCAGCTGGCCGACATTCCCGATGCGAGTGCCGGCCTGATGCTCGAACGCATCCGCGATCAGTTGGGGGCGACCGACGTCATCTTGTGGACGGGATCGGCCCAATTGGTGGCCAGTGCTGGCGCGTCGCGCTTCGAGCTGAACCCCGAGCGGCCAACGCAGCAGCAACTGCGGCAGGTGCGCGCCGACCGTGCGGTGGCGCACATCGAGGGCCTGGACGAATCCGCCGCCGGCACCGGCCCGCCGCCGGCCAGTGTGCGTGCCATCGCGCTGGTCCAGCGACCGGGCTTCGACTTCAACACCGAGCCCCGATTCCTGCAGGTGACCTGGCCGCTGCCGACGGCCGTCGTGGCCAATGCACTGGCTGTGCAGGAGGCCAACCGGGAGTACCAGGAGCGTGCGCTGGCGCGCGATGGCTTGCGCCGCATGTACATCGGCACGTTGACACTCAGCCTGTTCCTGGCCGTGTTCGGCGCGGTCTTGCTGGCGGTGCTTTTCGGCAATGCGCTGGCGCGACCGTTGCTGGTGCTGGCCGAAGGCGTGCGGCAGGTCGCCGCCGGCGACTTGCGGCCCACGGCCGTGCTGCATGGCAAGGACGAGCTGGGCGGCCTCACGCGGTCCTTTGCCGTCATGACGCAGCAGCTCGCCGATGCGCGCGGCGCGGTGGAGAAAACGGTGGGCGAACTCGACGCCGCGCGCGCCAACCTGCAGACCATCCTGGACAACCTGACATCCGGCGTCATCGTGCTCGACGCCCACGGCACCGTGTTGTCGACCAACCCGGGCGCCACCCGCGTGTTGCGGGCGCCGCTGGCCGCCTTTGAAGGACGCGCGCTGGCCGAAGTGCCCGGGCTCGCGCATTTCGCGCAGAACATCCAGCAGCAGTTCGACGATTTCGAGGTCGAGCGCGCCCAGCACGGGCTCGATCACTGGCAGCACGCCTTCGAGCTGCACGCCAGCGGCACGGGCATGTCGCAGGACTCGATCAACATCGTCGCGCGCGGGGCCGAGCTGCCGGGCGCCGCCCGCCTGCTGGTGTTCGACGACATTTCCGAGATTGTCTCGGCGCAGCGCGCGCAGGCCTGGGGCGAAGTGGCCCGCCGCCTGGCGCACGAGATCAAGAATCCGCTCACGCCCATCCAGCTGTCGGCCGAGCGCCTGGAGATGAAGCTCTCGGGCAAGGTGGCTGGGCCGGAGCAGGCCATCCTCACCAAGTCGGTCAAGACCATCGTCGACCAGGTCGATGCGATGAAGCGGCTGGTCAACGAGTTCCGCGACTATGCGCGCCTGCCGGCGGCCGACCTCAAGCCGGTCGACCTGAATTCGCTGGTCGCCGACGTGTTCCAGCTCTATGGCGGCGAGCACGCCTCGAGCATGCTGCGCTGCGAACTCGACGAGCGCTGCCCGCCGATCCGCGGCGACGCCCAGCAGATCCGCCAGGTGATCCATAATCTCCTGCAGAACGCTCAGGACGCGGCCGAAGCGGCCGTGGTCGGCACCGGACGCCGCGCGGAAGTGGTGCTGCGCACGCGGCTGGGCGATTCGGGGCAACGGGTGCGCCTGACCGTGCAGGACAGCGGCCCCGGTTTTGCCGAGAACATCCTCAAGCGCGCCTTCGAGCCCTACGTCACGACCAAGACCAAAGGCACCGGGCTGGGGCTGGCGGTCGTGAAGAAAATTGCCGACGAACACGGCGCCCGCATCGAGCTGTCCAACCGCATCGTGGACGGTTCGGTGGCAGGTGCTCAAGTCTCGCTATCATTCGCTCTGGCACGCGAGCCGCAGGGAGCGGTCGTTCATTCCGAAGATCCGAAACCGTCCGTCGTCTGAGTCGCTCAGCAGGGCTGGCCAATCGGGACGGGCTCACCAGGTACAAGCAACAAGCATTCATGGCAAACATCCTCGTGGTCGACGACGAGCTGGGCATCCGAGACCTGCTCTTCGAAATTCTCAATGACGAAGGCCACAACGTGGAACTCGCGGAGAACGCTGCCGAAGCGCGCGCCGCGCGGCTGCGCGCCCGGCCCGACCTCGTGCTGCTCGACATCTGGATGCCCGACACCGATGGGGTGTCGCTGCTCAAGGAATGGGCGACCACCGGACTGTTGAGCATGCCCGTCATCATGATGAGCGGCCACGCGACCATCGACACTGCCGTCGACGCCACCCGCATCGGCGCCTTCGCCTTCCTGGAGAAGCCGATCACGCTGCAGAAGCTGCTCAAGGCCGTGGAGCAAGGGCTGGCACGAGAGACCGCCCGCCGCGCCGCTGCGGCCGTGGTGCCGTCGCCCAGTGCCTATGGCGCGGTGGTCACCATCGTGGGCGACAACAGCCCGGTGCCGATGCTCCCGACCATCGTCGCTGTCGCCGACCCCGGCCCGCAGTCGGTGCAGAGCTTCGACCTAGACCGCCCCTTGCGCGATGCGCGAGACGGCTTCGAGAAGGCCTACTTCGAATTCCACCTGGCCATGGAACACGGCTCGATGACACGCGTGGCCGAGAAGACCGGCCTCGAACGCACTCACCTGTACAGAAAACTCAAGCAACTTGGCGTGGACCTCTCGCGGGGGCGAAAAAGCGCTGTATAATTCGAGGCTCTGCTTCGAACGTTCAAGCTTTGCTTGCAGCTTCGAAGTACGAAGGCCCGGTAGCTCAGTTGGTAGAGCAGCGGATTGAAAATCCGCGTGTCGTTGGTTCGATTCCGACCCAGGCCACCAGTATCCATAAAGGCGCTGCAGCTAGCAAAGTTGCAGCGCCTTTGTCGTTTTCCCGCGGTGGAAATCAGCGCTGTGTGAGGGATGCCGGTGCTGCGTGAGCCCTTGGGTCGGCGGCGCCTTGCTGGATGTCTTCCGCTGGCGGCTGGTCGCACGCCTGCCTGATCCTCGCGGCGCAAAAGACCGCGGCTCCCCTCCGCCCGCCCCACAAAGCGCTCCCATTTGCAGTCGCACCGCGTGAAAACGCGCCTCATAAAAATGTAGACAATCTACATTAACGTCATTAAAGTTGGTGTGGTGGATCTGCCCCGGAACTCAGAAATCACCCTTTACAGGAACTCACCATGAACTTCAGACGAGCTTTCATCGCCACGATGGCTTCCGCATGCTTGTGGGGTCCACTGCACGCCCAAACGCCGGAGACCTGGAAAATCGGCGCGCTCTACCCGCTGACCGGCTCCCTGGCGCTGCTTGGCACCGAGAACCTCAACGGCGCAAAGGTGGCGGTCGAGATGATCAATGAGCGGGGCGGCGTTGCCGGCCACAAGATCGAGCTGGTGACGGGGGATGCCTCCACGCCGGACAAGGCGCAATCCGAAGCCGAGCGCCTGTCTTCGCTTGAAAACGTCAAGGTGATCTCGGGCACCTATTCGAGCGGCCTTTCTTACGCTGCCAGTCAGGTGGTCGAGCGACGTGGGGGGCTCTACTGGGAGACTGGTGGCATCTCGGACGGCTTGACCAAGCGCGGCTTCAAGAACTACTTCCGGGTGGTTTTCACCGCTTCGCAGAACGGTCAGCTTGCTGCCAACCTGTCCAAGGACGTGATCGCCAAGCAGCTCGGCAAGGAGCCCAAGGACATCAAGATCATGGTGATCCACGAGGACTCCGACTACGGCACCTCGGTCGCCACCGCAGCCGAGCTCAAGGCGAAGGAGCTCGGTTTCAAGGTCGCAGGTCGGGTCGCCTACAAAGCCACCACGACCGATCTGTCTTCTCTGGTTCTGCGCATGAAGGCCGAATCGCCGAACATTGTGATCGCGTCCTCGTATGCGAACGATGCGCTCCTGGTGCAACGCCAGATGAAGCAGCTCGGTGTGAACGTCGATGCCTTCATCGGGACTGGCGGCATCTACGGCTTGCCTAGTTTCGCGGAAGGCCTGGGCAGCGCGGTCAACGGCATCTTCGACACGGAGGGCTCCGCGGGCATCAACACGTCAGCGCTGTCGAAGGAATCGGCGCAGCAACTGGAAGAGTTCAAGAAGCGCTTTCAGGCGATGTACGGAAAACCGCCTTCGTATGTCGGCACGCAGGGGTTCGTTGGCACTTTTGTCCTGCTGGACAACGTCCTGCGCAAGGCCGGCTCGCTCGACCCGGAGAAAGTGCGCGCAGCCGCCGCAGCAGTCGACATTCCCGATGGGGGCACGGCGCTGGGCTGGGGCGTGAAGTTTGCGGGCGAGAGTGATCCGGCCCGCGGCCAGAACCTGCGTGCCTTTCCGGTCGCACAGCAGTGGCAAGGTGGAAAGCTGGTGGTCGTGAGCCCGGACACCGTGAAGACCCATGCCGCGATCCTGGTGCCGCTGCCGGCCTGGGACAAACGCTGACCGTCCAAGACGATCCATGTTGGCCATCCTTCCCCAATTGCTGGTCTCGGGTCTGTTGATCGGCGGCGTGTACGCGCTGCTGTCGATTGGCCTGACGCTGATCTTCGGCGTGCTGCGCATCGTCAACTTCGCGCAGGGTGAATTCATCATGCTGGCGATGTTCGGCGCCTTCTGGGCGAACGTCCTGCTCGGAATCGATCCCTACCTCTGCGCGATCATCGTGGTGCCCGCCATCTTCCTGCTGGGCATGCTGGTCGAGCGGTTTGTGATCCAGCGCATTCTCTTTGCCGCGCATTCGATGCAGATCTTTGCCACCTTCGGTCTGTCGGTCTTGATGCAGAACCTGGCCCTGACCTTCTGGGGCCCGGATTACCGCTCGGTCAGCACGGCATACACCTCTCTCTCCTACACGGTGGCAGGCCTGTCGATCTCGGCGACGTCGCTCTTCGCCTTCATCGCGGCGATCTTGATGGCCGCCGGACTGATCGGCTTCCTGCACTTCACCCGCGGTGGCCGTGCGCTGCGGGCGATGGTGCAGAACCGCTATGCGGCCAGTCTGATGGGCGTCAACACCAAGCAGCTCAACCGCCTGGCTTTCGGTTGCGGCGTCGCCTGTGCGGCGGTGTGCGGCTGCATCCTGACGCCGATGTACTACACCTTCCCAACCGTTGGCGTGGACCTGATCATCACCGGCTTCGTCGTTGTCGTCCTCGGCGGCATGGGCAGCGTGGCCGGCGCGGTCGTCGGCGGCCTGATCATTGGCGTGGCGCAGACGCTGACTGGCTTCTACCTGTCGGTCGAGTTCAAGGACGTCGTGGCGCTGCTGCTTTTCATCGTCATCCTGCTCGTGCGGCCACAGGGGTTGTTCGGGCGCAAGGGTACCGAAGACCTGGGCATGAAATGATGAACGACTATTACCTCAACATCATCGTCATGACCTTCCTGTGGGCCGCACTGAGCGGTGCCTGGAATCTCATGGCCGGCTACGGCGGGCTGGTCTCGCTGGGGCAGTCAGCGTTCTTTGGCATCGGCGCCTATGCGACCGCAGTGCTCTATGCGACCTTTGGCATCTCGCCCTGGATCGGCCTGATCGCCGGCGTGGTGGTCACTACCACCACCGCGGTGCTCATCAGCTGGCCGTGCTTTCGGCTGCGCGGTGCCTTCTTCTCGCTGGCGACGCTGGTCTTCCCGATCGTGATGGAGATCGTTGCCAATAACTGGACCGACGTGACCCGCGGCTCCACCGGCATCGCGCTGCCCTTCAAGCCGGGCCTGGGCAATTTCATCTTCGAATCTCGCTGGGCCTATGTGCTCGCCGCATTCGCCTTGATGATGCTGGTCTATGGCATCACGCGCTGGCTGCACCGCGGCAAGCTCGGGCTCTACCTGATCGCGGTGCGAGATGACCAGGATGCCGCCGAGAGCATGGGCGTCGAGCCAGTGCGCGTGAAGCTGGTCGTCACCATGATCAGCGCGGCGCTCACTTCGCTCGGCGGCTTCCTGTACGCGCAGTACATCCTGTTCCTCGATCCACCCAGCGTGTTCTCGATCGGTGTCTCGGTTCAGATCGCATTGTTCAGTCTGATCGGTGGCCTGGGCACGCCGCTCGGTCCGATCGTCGGCTCCTTCATCATGACGCCGCTCGACGGCATCCTGAGCACCTTTCTGGGCGGCGGTCCGCGATTGCTGATCTATGGCGCGGTGCTGCTGGGTGTGGTTCTGATCGCGCCACAGGGCGTGGTCGGCGCGATCAAGGCAAGGAGGCGTAAATGAATCCTACCGAAGTCACGGCAAAGCTGCCGCCCCTGCTCAAGGTCGAGGGACTCCTTCGCCGCTTTGGGGGACTGGTCGCAGTCAACAAGGTGTCATTCGAGGTCGGGCCTGGCGAGATCGTCGGCCTGATCGGGCCGAATGGCGCGGGCAAGACCACCTTGTTCAACATCATCAGCGGCCACCTTGAGGCCGACGAGGGGCGTATCGAGTTCGACGGCAGCGACATGACCCATGCGCGTGCGCCGCGCTGGGCCAAGGCGGGCGTCGGGCGCACCTTCCAGATCGTGAAGCCTCTCACTTCGTTGACTGTGCTCGAGAACGTCATGGTCGGTGCACTGCTGAAGAACAAGCCAGCGCAGGCGCGCAAGCAGGCCGCTGCGATCGTCGAACGCGTTGGCATGGGCCCGTTGATGGATCGCCTGGCCGGCAGCCTCACGCTCGAATCGCGCAAGCGCCTGGAACTCGCGCGCGCTCTCTCTGTGCAGCCCCGGCTGCTGCTCCTCGACGAGATACTGGCGGGCCTCAACCCGTCGGAAATCGAGGAGAGCATTCATTTGATCCGGAGCTTCGCGCGCGCCGACGGCCTCGCCGTGATCATGATCGAGCACAACCTGCATGCGGTCATGTCGCTGGCCGACCGTGTGGTGGTGCTCGACTACGGCGTCAAGATCGCGGAGGATCTGCCCAAGGTCGTGGTGCAGGACCCGAAGGTGATCGCCGCCTACCTCGGGAGTGATGACGAATGAGCCTCGAAATCAGGAACCTCAGCGCTGGCTATGGCGACGTCGTCGTGTTGCGCGACGTGAGCTTCGAAGTGCCGCAGGACGGTATCGTTTCCCTGCTCGGTGCCAACGGCGCAGGAAAAACCACCACGCTCAATGCCATCTCGGGTCTGCTGACCGAAGTGAAGGCGGGGTCCATCCTCCTCGACGGTGTCGACATCGGCCGGCTGCCCGCGCATGAGCGTGTCGAGGCGGGGCTCGCGCATGTGCCGCAAGGCCGCCATCTGTTTCCCTTCATGAGCGTGCGCGAGAATCTCGAGATGGGCGCTTATTCGCCCCGCGGGCGCGGCATGGAAACCGAGACTCTCGACTGGTTGTTCAGCATCTTTCCGAAGGTCAAGGAGCGCCTCTCGCAGAACGCCGGATCGCTCTCCGGTGGCGAACAGCAGATGTGCGCGATTGCGCGCGGCCTCATGTCGCAGCCCAAGTATTTACTGCTCGATGAACCTTCGCTCGGCCTGGCGCCGATCGTTGTCCGGCAGGTCATGTCGGTGATTCGCACGATCGCCGAGCGCGGTATCGGCGTGCTGCTGGTCGAGCAGAACGTGGCGCAGGCGCTCAAGCTGGCGAAGTACGCCTACGTCCTCGAGCATTCCGGCATTGCGATCGAAGGTTCGGCCGAGACGCTTGCTGGCGATGACCGGGTGCGCAAGGCCTACCTCGGGCTGTAGCGGACCGCGCAGCCACAACCCAATCACCGAAAACGGAGACCATTCCAGTGACAAGTTCAGGACCCCTCGCGGGCATCCGTATCCTCGATCTCAGCGCCTACATCGCGGCGCCCTACGGCTGCACGCTGCTTGCCGATCAGGGCGCCGAGGTGATCAAGGTGGAACCGCCGCAGGGCGACAACCTGCGCAAGTACCCTTCGACATTGCCCGGCGAAGGCCGCGCCTTTCTCGGTGTGAACCGGGGCAAGTCCGGCATCGTGCTCGATCTCAAGCTGGCGGCTGCGCGCGATGTGTTTGCGCGCCTGGTGCGCGATGCCGACGTGCTGGTGCACAACTTCAGGCCTGGTGTGCCGGAACGGCTGGGCATCGGATTCGAGCAGATGCAAGCACTCAACGAGCGGCTGGTCTACTGCGCGGTCACCGGCTACGGCGAGAGTGGACCGCTCAAGGACAAGGCCGGCTACGACCAGGTGCTGCAGTCGATGGCGGGCATCTGCGCGCTGCAGGGCACGCCCGAGTCGCCGCAGATTGTCTACGGCTCGGTCGTGGACTACTATGCAGCGGCGCTGCTCGCGGGCGGCGTGAGTTCTGCGCTCTACCAGCGTGAACGCACCGGCAAGGGCCAGTTCGTCGGGGTGTCGCTGCTGCGCAGCGCGCTCGCGATGCAGTCGGCCCGCTTCGTCTGGGCTGCCGATGAGCCGCGGGGCGCGTACCGCGACATGCGTTCCGGCGGCATCACCGGTCTGTACCCGACGCGCGAAGGCAGCCTGTACATCTCGGCCAATACGCCCCATTTCTGGACCGCGCTGTGCGAGCTGATCGGGTTGCCGCAGCTGGCGACCGATCCGCGCTACGCCACCGTGCGCCTGCGCGCCGAGCATGCGGACGAACTCGTGCCGCAGGTGCGCACCGCCCTGGCGGCGCGGTCCGCGCCGGAATGGGAGCAGCACTTCGGCGAACGCGTGCCGTGTGCCGCAGCGCTCGAGATCGAGGACATGTTCGACCATCCGCAGGTGCTCGCCGAACGCATGGTCCACGAGTTCACGCATCCGGTCGTGGGCCGCTACCGCGGCTTGTCACGGGCCGTGAAGTTCGGCGACGCCGAGCCGCAGTCGCCGGCACCTGCGCCGACCTTCGGCCAGCACACCCGGCAGGTGCTGGCTGGCGCCGGCTACGGCGCGGAAGAGATCGAAGCCCTGCTTGACGCGGGCGCCGCCGCCTGAGACCGCAACCTGCGTTCAACCGAGAAGGACAGAATCGAATGAAACCCTGGGAAAACTTCCTGACCGACGAAGATCGCGCGGTCATCGCCCGCGGCCGCTTCGGTCGCCGCATGGGCTTTGGCCAACGCGCCGCCGTGGTCGTGATCGATGCGCAGCGCTACATGGTCGGCGAGCCGGGCAACGACGCGGCCTGGCCGTCGAGCTGTTCGGACGTTGGTCGCCGCGCGGTGCAGGAGATCGCGCGCGTCGTGCAGGCTGCACAGGGCGTGGGCGTGCCCTGCTTCTTCACACTCTTTGCACTCGATCGCGACGGCAGCGACATTGGGGTCTATGGCCGCAAGCGCGACCTGCTGGACAGCGAGCACTGGTGCCTCGCGGGCTCGCGCGGCGCCGAACTCGTGCCCGAACTTTCGCCGGCCCAGGGTGACGTGGTGTTCGTCAAGAAGAAGCCCAGCGGCTTTCACGGCACGCCGCTGCTGGGCTACCTGGTCGAGCGGCGCATCGACACGGTCATCGTGTTGGGCGGCGCGACCAGCAACTGCATCCGCTCGACGGTCTTCGATGCTTCGTCGTACAACTTCCGCACCATCGTGCCGCAGGAGGCCGTGTTCGACCGGATCCCGATTTCGCACGCGATCTCGCTCTTCGACATGGACCGCCAGTTCGCCGATGTGGTGACGGTGCAGGAGACGCTGGACTACCTGGCGCGCGCCCGTGATGGCACGGTGGTCTGAACGGACGACGCCATGAGAAGCAAGCTCTTCGTCCCGGCCTCGCGGCCGGCGTTGTTCGCCAAGGCGCTCAACGGTGCAGCCGACGCGGTGTCGTTCGACCTGGAAGACGCCGTCGCACCAGATGCCAAGCCCGAGGCGCGCAGCCACCTGCGGGCGCTGTTCGAAGGGTTGACGCATGCGACGCCAGAGGCGGCGCGCAAGACCCTGATCGTGCGCGTCAACGCACTGGATACACCGTATTTCGCGGCCGACCTGGAGGCTGTCGTCTGGCCCGGCCTGCACATCGTGAACCTGCCGATGGTCGAGTCGGCTGCATCCGTGCAAGCAGCGGCGGATGCGATCGAGGCGATCGAACGCGAGCGCGGCATCGTCGGGCGCATCGGCATTCTGGCCAACATCGAGTCGGCGCGCGGCCTGCGCCTGGCCGCCGAGATCGCCGCTGCGCATCCGAGGGTGATGGGCCTGCAGATCGGCTACGGTGATCTCTTCGCCCCTCTGGGGATCGCGTCCGCCGAACCTTCGGCAACGCAATTTGTGCGTACCGCTGTGCGACTGGCGGCGGGCGAGGCCGGTATCCAGGCTTACGATGGCGCTTATGTCCACATTGACGATCCAGAAGGTTACCGGCGCGATTCGCAGGCCGCACGGCAGCTGGGCTTCACAGGACGCTCCTGCATTCATCCGTCGCAGATCGGCATTGCCAACGAGGTGTTCATGCCTTCCGAGGTCGAGGTGCGCCACGCGGTGCGGGTGGTGGAGGCGGCAGACCACCACCTGGGCCGGGGAACAGGCGCCTTCACTGTTGATGGGCGGCTCGTGGATGGGCCTTTCATCGTGCAGGCCGAGCGAACGGTTGCGCTGGCAAAGCGCCTTGGCATGATCTGATCCTTCTCCATGACCAACCCGACGCAGCGCTGGACCCCCGCGCGAGATTTCATCGGCTACGCCGATGCACCGCCTCCTGCCCGATGGCCCGACCGCGCCCGGGTGGCCGTGCAGATCGTCATCAACTACGAGGAAGGTTCGGAATACAACAACGCCGACGGCGATGCGCGTACCGAACTCGGCCTTGCGGAGGCGCCGGGTGGCCGCGTTCCTGCGGGGCAGCGCGACATGGCGTTCGAGAGCATGTACGAGTACGGAAGCCGCGTGGGCTTCTGGCGGCTTCTGCAGGTGCTGCGCGAGCGCGGCGTCCCAGCAACCGTCTTCGGCTGCGCGGTGGCGCTCGAACGCAATCCGCGCGTGGCCGAGGCCATTGCAACGGCGGGCTTCGATGTCTGCTGCCACGGCTATCGTTGGGAAGAAGTGTTCCGCATGAGCGCAGAGCAGGAGCGCGAGCGGATGGCGCTCGCCATCGCGTCGATCACCCGCACCATGGGTTCTCGACCCCAGGGGTGGTATTGCCGCTATGGCGCCAGCGAGAACACGCGGCGCCTGCTGGTCGAAGAGGGCGGGTTCCTCTATGACTCCGACGCCTACAACGACGAGTTGCCCTACTGGGTCGAGGTCGATGCCAAGCCCCACCTGGTGGTGCCCTACACGATGGATGCCAACGACGGCAAGTTCGCCTCGCCCAGCGGCTTCGGCACGCCGTTCGACTTCGAGAATTACCTCAAAGCCACGTTCGACCGCTTGTACGAGGAGGGCGAACACACGCCGAGGCTGATGTCTGTCGGCCTGCACCCCCGCATCACGGGCCGGCCGGCAAGGGCGCAGGCCCTGGCGGCTTTCCTCGACCACGTGCGCCAGCACGAACGCGTCTGGTTGTGCCGCCGCATCGACGTCGCTCAGCACTGGCTGCGCGAGCACCCCTTCGGTACATGAGCAATAGTGTCCCCCAGCCCATCCCGTACTTCCTGATGGAGAAGATCCGCCAGGGCATCATCGTCGGTCGCTATCCGCCTGGCAGCGCGCTGCGTGAACAGGCGCTCGAGGCCGAATACGGCACCAGCCGTGGGCCCCTGCGCGAGGCCATGCGGCTTCTGCAGCTTCGCGGACTCGTGCTGCACGAGCCTCGGCGAGGCTTTCGCGTGCGCGAATATTCGGTTGAGCTCACACAGCAGATCTACCGGCTGCGTGGCCTGCTGGAGCGGCATGCCGTGGAGGCACTGGCCGGCAAGCCGCTTGAACCTTTGCTGAGCGAACTGAAGCAGGCCAATGACGCCATGGCCACCCACTTCGCTGCCCGCCAGATCGAGGGCTATTTGGAGGCGAACATCGCCTTTCACGACGCGATCATGAGGACCGCCGACAACGAGCCGCTGCGAAAGTCGATCGAGCCACTCAACGAGATGGCGCAGCCCATCCGCTTCGCACTGCTCGCCAATCGATGGGGCAAGAGCACGGCGATGGATGAACACGCGCAGATCATCGCGCTCTTGTCGAAAGGCAAGATCGAGGAGGCCGCCCGCTCGATCGAGGAGCACGTGGTGCGCAACATCGCTGCAGCGTCCAGCCTGTTCCCTATGCAACCGACATCGACACCTGCACCTGCAGTCGAGCGCCGGCCGCGTCGTACGCCCGAGCGCTGAACGACGTACCCTCCCGTCCAGGGCAGGGTGAAGGAGGAGGCGTTGGAAGGTGTCGTCACAGGGGGGTGGCCTGGATGGGGCGGCGCTGCGTCAGCGGCGTCCAGCCGAGGTCGTTCGACAGCGCATCGGCCATCGCCAGCAGCCGTGCTTCGCCGAGTGGCCGTCCGACCAGCTGCATGCCGATGGGCATGCCGTTGCAGTCCAGCCCGATTGGCATGCTCAGCACCGGCACGCCCAGGTAGTTGAAGGGCCGGGTCAGCGCCGTAAGCGATGCGACGACACCGAAGACGCTGCCTGGCGATTCGACGTCGGCTTCGGTACGCGTCGGCACCCGCACCGGCAGGGTCGGCAGCATCAGCACGTCGGCCCGTCCGAGCGGCCCGTGGACGAAGTCCGCCAGGATGCGCGCCCGCACGGTCAGGGCTTCGAGATAGCGCACGGCCGGAACATGAAGACCGGGCTCGGTCCGCGAATAGACCGCCTGTGAATAGAACTGCGGATGGGCGCGCATCCAGGGGCCGTGCAGCGTCGCGGCCTCGACCTTGGAGAAGACGTCGGCCATTGCATAGCAGGCGTCGAGCGTTTCGAAGGCCACGCGCGGTGCGGCGCCGTAGCGCGCGGACGCCACGCCGACCGCATGCGCGAACGCCGCTTCGACCTCGGGGTGCAGCGCGACGCGGTCGGCCGCGAGCACGCCGATGCGGCTGCCTTCGGCCGCGTCGGGCAGCGCCGCCAGGTAGTCGGGCACAGGCGCGGGCAGGCTGGTTGCGTCGGTGCCATCGTGGCCCGCGATCGCCTGCAGCAGCAGCGCGCAGTCGCGCGCCGTGCGTGCGAGCGGGCCGACGCATTCGAGCGAGAAGGCGCGCGGGAAGCAGCCGCTGCGCGACACGCGCCCGTAGGTCGGCTTGAGCCCGAACAGGCCTTGCATGGACGCCGGCAGCCGGATGGAGCCGCCGGCATCGGAGCCGAGCGAGCCATGCACGATGCCGGCGGCGACGGCGGAGCCCGAGCCGCTCGACGAGCCACCGGAAATGCGATCCGCATCCCAGGCGTTCAGGCAGTCACCGAAGTGCGGGTTCTGGCCGGTCGGGCCGGCCACCATTTCGCTGAGGTTCAATGCGCCGATGTCGACGGCGCCCGCCGCGGCCAGGCGCTCGAGTGTTTTGGCGCGTCGCTGGCCGGGCACGGGGCCGGGCACGCGCGAGCCGAGGGTGATGGTGTCGCCGGGGCGCTCGAAGCAGTCCTTGTGTGCGAGCGGAATGCCGTGCAATGGGTCGCGCCACCGGCCAGCCGCCGCTTCGCGGTCGAGCGCGCGGGCCTCGGCCAACGCCTCGTCGGCGCGCACGCGCACAAAGGCGTTCACGCGTGCCCTTCTGTGGTCAGCGCGCTGCAGCGCGGCACGCGTGAGCTGTTCCGACGTCACCGCGCCGGCGCGCACCGCGGCGGCGGCTTCGGTCAGCGGCACATCGAGGAGTGCATCGGCGCTCATGTCGTCGCTCCGTGGGTCGAATCCGCCAGGTCCAGCAGTGCTTGCAGGTAGGCGCCGGGCGGATCGCTGCAGGGCAGGTGTGGCTCGACGGCGGCACGCACCGCGTCGTTCAGGCGCAGCACCTCGGCCGCGATGCGCGCGCTGTCGGTCCGCGACACGATGCCGTGCAGGCGCTCGGCGGTGCCGGCCAGCGCTGCCGTCATGGCATCGATGTCGCCCGCATCGCTCAAAAGACGTTCGAACACGGCCCGGCCCTATTGCACGGCGATGCCGGCGTGCCTGGCGGTGTCGGTCCAGCGCTGTACGTCGTTCACGAGCAGTCGTTGGAGCACCTCCGGTGTCGACGGGTCGGCGACAGCCCCGGCGGCCTTGAGGAAAGTGGCGAATTCCGGCTGGACCACCGCAACGCCGATCTCCTTGTTCAGGCGATCGCGGATCGCTGTGGGCATGCCCTTGGGGCCGAAGGTGCCCCACCAGACGTCGACCACGTAATCCAGCCCCGTCGCTTCCTTGACGGTGGGCACCTGCGGGTAGTCGGCATTTCGCTTCTCGCTGGTGAAGGCCAGCATCGGCAGCTTCTCGGCGGGCGTGCCGCGGATCGAGGCGACGGTGGTGATCACGACGTCCAGGCGACCCGCGATGAGATCCATCTGGGCCGGCGAGATGCCCTTGTAGCCGACCGGTTCCATCTTCAGCCCAGCCACGTTGCTGAGCAGTTCGGTGGCGAGTTGGGTGCTGTCGCCGAGCCCGGCGCTGCCGTAGTTGATCTTGCCGGGGTTCGCCTTGGCATAGGCGATGAATTCGCCCATCGTCTTGGCCGGGAAGCCGTCGCGCGTGAGCACGACGAAGGGCGCGCTCGCCACGCGAGAGATCGGCATGAAGGCCGTGAGCGGGTCGTAGGGCGTCTTCTGCACGGCCGCCGTGGTGGCGAGCGAGCCGGAGACGAAAAGCAGGGTGTAGCCATCGGCCGGCGCGGTCGCCACCACGTTCGAGCCGACCGTGCTGCCGCCGCCAGCGCGGTTGTCGACAACGACCGACTGGCCCAGCGATGTGGTCAGTTGCATCGCCAGCCGACGCGCGATGACGTCGTTGCTGCCACCCGGCGCGAACGGCACCACCAGGCGGATCGGCTTGCTCGGCCACGGGTCGGCCGCATGGGCCGGCATGCCGCTGAGAGCTGGCAGGGCAGCCGCGGCGGCAAGGGAGAAATAGCGGTGGAACTGTCTGCGGCGCATGGAGAGCCTTTCGGAGCTTCGGTGAAGTTGGAACGCAGCATCCATGCAATATCGATGCCCTTGAAGCAAAAGAAAAACGACGTTTCATCAATGAAGAAGTGAGTTTTTCTTATCATTCGTTGATGAAGATCGACACGCTCCGCAGCTTCCAGGTCGTGCTTGCCACCGGCAGCTTTGCAGGTGCCGCCAAGCAGCTCAATCTCACGCCGAGTGCGGTGAGTCTGCAGATGAAGCAGCTCGAGGAGTACTTCGGACAGCTCCTGTTCGACCGCTCCGCCCGTACCGCGCGGCCGACGCCCTTTGCGCGGGCGTCGGCCGCGTCTCTTGCGCAATCGATGGCGCTGATCGACGGGTTGCGCAACCCGCGCGTGCTGTCGGCCACAGGCATTCTTCGGCTGGGCGTCATCGCCAGTGTCGAGAAGAGCGTGCTACCGCGAACCCTGAGCCTGCTGCAAGCCGAGCACCCGGCACTGGCTGTGCGGATGAGCCTCGACGTCTCGGGTGCGCTGGTGGACTCGGTCAAGGCCGGACGCATCGATGCGGCCGTGGCGGTTCGGCCTCAGTCGGGCGGTTCGACCCGCCTGCATTGGTATGACCTCATGCGCGAGTCGTTCGTGCTGCTGGCTCCACCGGTGACGCTTGGCGGCACGCCCGATGGCACACCGGCGCAACTTCTGGAACGCCATCCATGGATCCGTTACGACACCAAACTCACGGGTGGTCGCATCGCGGCGGCCTACGTCCGGCGCATCTGCCGTGGTCCGAGGCCGGGCTTTGAAGTCACCTCAACCGACGCGATCATGGCCATGGTGGCCGAGGGTCTGGGCGTGTCAGTGGTGCCGCGTCCGCGTGCGGCGATGCTGGCGTCGTACGCCGTGCGCTTGATCGAACTGGGCCCGCACGCGCCGTCGCGCCAGATTGCGCTGGTCGCTCGCAGCAGCGACACCGAAGACCGGCGCGTGCTGGCGGTGGCCGGTGCGCTGCGGCGTGCTGCCGCGTCGGCATCGGCTGCGGCTGCGTGAGATGTGCGTCGGGCGGCCAGGACGCAATGCTCGATGGCCTCCTGTGACTTGAAGCGGATCGCTGGCGTTGCGAGCCACTGAATGAAATGCCCGTGCTAGAGGCCTGCCGTGGGGGGCGCGCTGACAGGTGTCAAAGCCATTTCGATCTGCTGTGCCGCGTTCTGCATGCGCTCGATCAGCATGGGCTTATCGATGAGCGCGAAGTGCGGCCGGGTGGTCACCATGATCATGGCGGAGGGTTCGATCGAGGTGCCCGAGGACACCGGAACGGCTGCGCCGGCAGCCTCCGGGTCGAGCTCCCCGACGGACAGCACATGGCCATCGCGCTGGATCTGCACCATTCGGGCGCGGAAATCCTTGAAGGTCGCACCCAGCCCGGCTTGTGCGATTTCGGCAGCGTGAGTTTCGTAGAGTCGTCTGTGCTTGGCCATCGACAGCGAAGCGATGATCACCTTGGAGCCGCCACCCCTGAACAAGGGCATCGGTCGGCCCCGGCCGAACGCCAGAGGCCCGGATTTTGCGCCGATCTCCTGATGGACGGCCAGAATGCGTGCGCCGTAGATTGTGGCGAGCAGCACGTCGCAGGCGGTTTCCTGCGCCAGTTGGCTCATCACCGGCCGGCAGGCCATCAGCAATCGGTCGCTCTGCCGGATGTAGTAATCCATTTCGATGATGCGGGGCCCCAGGCAATATCCGTTCTCCGCGCGCCTCAGCAAGCCGGAATCGCAGAGTTCCTTGAAATACCGGTATCCCGTAGGCCGTGAAAGTCCGCTGTGGTTCAACAGTTCCTCGGGCGACCAAACCGGTCGCTCGATCGAGAAAAATTCGAGTAAAGACAGCATCTTGTTCAGACTGGACATTGCGATCTTTTGCCGGGTCGTTGTGAATCGAGCATGCTAGCTGACCCTGCGCGAGGCGGCGTGGGGGTGGCAAGGCGTCCGAGGCATGGGCTTGCACTTGCAATGGCTTAGGGTTTTCCCCTAAACTAGGGTCAATCCTTGAGGAGCTACGCGCGAAGTGGCTTGTGTCTCAAGCCTGCAATGGTACGTACAGGAGTTCCACATGAGCACCACCACCTTCACCGCCAGCGGCTCACTTGACGACCGTAAGTCGCAACCTGTTCGCTGTCTCGCTGAGTCCCCTGCCACTGCGCGGGTGCAGGCCACCGTTGCCGCTCCCAAGCGCGCAAGCTGGCTGCATTTCGCCAATCACATGGCGACGTGGGCCACGGCTGGCCGCCTGCCGCTGAGCGAATAACGCCGGCGTTTGGCACTGGAAAAAGGACCGCAGTAGCGGTCCTTTTTTTATGGCTCGGCCAGCCGATGCGGGTTAGCTGGGGGTGTATTTCCCTGAAAGCTGGGGTGACAGGGCCGGCAGTCCCTTGGTTTGGCGCTCCAGACGGGTTTCGGTCGACCAGGTTCGTCGCAGATCATCCTGGACGACGACCGAAAGAGTGCCGACGCGCTCGACCGTAAGCTCCAGGCGGTCGCCATGCTGGACGGCGCCCAGCCCCCGGTGGTTGGTCCCTGTCGCGACGATGTCGCCAGGCTCCAGCGGATGAATGTGGCTGAGCCATTCGATGGATTTTGAAATGCTGTGCGCCATGTCGTCGGTATTGAAATCCTGCCGAAGTGTGCCATTGACGCGCATGGCGATATTCAGGTTCTGGGGGTCATCGATCTCGTCCGCCGTCACGATCCAGGGGCCGAGAGGCGCAAACGTCGCACGAGACTTCATCTGAAAGAAGGTATTCCTGTCGGGCTTCACGCCCCGCGCGGAGCCGTCGATAAAGCCGACATAGCCGAAGACGTAGTCTTGCCAGTCGGCAGCAGCAACCTTGTCTGCACGACGGCCGATGACCAGCGCAATTTCAGCTTCGGCCTCGAATACCGAAGCAGCCATATCCGGTAGCACCATCGTGTCGCCATGGCCGATCACGCCGGAGGACGCCTTGTGAAACGCGTTGATCAGCGGGCGCTCGGCCAACGTGCCGTTTTCCATGTAATTCACGGCCATGCAAACGATATTGCCGGGCTTGGGGATCGGTGGACGAAGCCGAACATTGGCGAGCGGTATGCGCTCGCCTTGTTCTGCGGCCTTCGACAAAGAAGGCTTTTTATCGTCGAAGTTTTCGATGAGCCAAATCATGGCTTGGCTTGCAGCGGCCTCGGTATAGGCGGGAACTTCGTTGGAGATATCGATGATGGCATCGTCGACAACCAGCCCGAGGCGATAAGAATCGAAAAAAGCCAATTTCATGGAAGGGGTCCTTGATAAAAGAATCGATGTAGGTGCGATAACGAGGCGGACCGTTGAACACTCGGAGCCCCCAAAAGCACCATCGATATTTCGACTGGCTCTTTTTGGGGGCCTGGTCCGCCACGACGAAGCCGAGCGCGTCCACGCAGCACTTGCCTTCATCGCTGCACGCTCGCAAGCAGGCGGTCCACGGTGGTTGCTCGACGCACAAGCCATGTGGCGCCATGAAGGCGGCCGCGCCGCGTGCACGCCTCGGCATTCGATTTTGAACAAATCTATCATTATGAGATTTTGATGTCAATCTCGATTAAGGAGAAAACATAAAAACTGAATAAGCTGTTGATTTTGTTGACTTTTGCCGGGGTATTCTGCGGGATTTCTTGGCTTTCTGTCGGTTGGATGTCGTTAGTGTTTGCACCTAGTCTCGTAATATGAGACTTGAGTTCAAATTCATGGATGACGCCGACCCGGGCGTCTCTCAACGAACGCTTCCGACCTCATGACCCGTATCGACACGATTGCGCAATGCATCGCCTGCGCCCCGTCACCCGCCGCAATGGAGGATGGCGGGCCGGCCTTGTCTGTCCATCTGCTCGACACGGTCGGGGCGTGGATCGCGGGCAGGGCATCCGGTGAAGGCGTGCAGCTCGCCCAGTTGAAAGAGCGTGACGCTCGCCTGCCGGCGGTCTTCGACGGGTCCGTGCTCGATGCCATCGCTCTGGCCACGGCGACCGCGCGGCTGACCGAAGTCGACGACATCCACATGGCCTCCTGCACCACGCCGGGGGCGGTCGCGATCCTCAGCGCCCTGGCGCTTGCAGCTGACGCTGCATCAGGTCCCTTGAACGCGAGCGATTCGGGTCGTCTGGCCGCGAGCATCCACGCGGGCTATGAGGTGATGACATGCCTGGGCGAGGCGCTGTCGGGGCCTGAAATCCTGCACAACGGCATCTGGCCGACGCTGCTGCTGGCACCCGTCACCACCGCGGCGGTGGCGTCGAAGCTGCTGGGTCTGGACGTCGAGCGCACCGCCAACGCGCTGGCCATTGCGCTCACGGCATCCAATGGTCGACCCGGCGGCAGTGCCAGCGCAGGTGTGGCGGCCGGCCCAGGGACGTCGGCGCGGTGGTTGCTGCTTGGCATGGCTGCCCGGACTGGGTGCGCAGCCGCCTTGAGCGCAGCACGGGGATTCAGCGGCGATCGAACGTTGCTCGACGGTTCAGCGCCGGCAGCCTTGCACGGCATTGCCTTCGCGCCGCAATTCATGGAAGGTTTCTTCCGCCAGGGCTCCGCGGTGCAACGCACCAGCATCAAGCCGTATTGCATCGCCAAGCACAACGTTGCGGCGGTACAGGCCTTAAAGCAGATGCTCCAGGAGGGCATCGCGCACGCGAGCCTGAGCCGCATCCGGGTGAAGCTGCCGCCCGCCCATGCCCGCATGGTGGGGCATCACGACATCGAGACGAGTCGGCTTTCTCGCATCACGAGTTGCGCCTACAACATCGCGCTGGCTGGCGTGAGCCCGCAGCACCTGCTGGACATCCAGCGGCAGGAGCCGGTGCGCAGCGCAGGCATGTCGCTGCTGGCTCGCAAGGTCGAAGTCGTGGCAGACGAGCAACTGCAAAGCCTCACCCCGCAGGCCTACCCCGCCACCGTCGAACTCTTCATCGGCGAAGAGAAGGTGGCTTGCAAGACCGTCGTCGACGCGTGGGGCGATCCAACGCTGCCCTTCGACATGGTGGCCGCCCAGTCGAAGTTCAGGCGGCTCACAGAAGGCGTGATCGATGACCAGGTCGCCGCGCAGGTCGAGACCCTGTGCAGCGGCTTGTTCGACAGCGCCACTGCCCCGCAGGCGCTATGGGGCGTCCTGACAGGCATCGACAAGGCGCACAGGCAAAGACCCGTTTCCCACATTCCCAGTGACGCGCCGACGCGGCTGTGACCTGCGGCGAGCCGGCATCAGGGATCCCGTCCCAGTGAAGCTAACTATAAGGAAAGAGAGACATGAAACAATTTACGGACCTCACGTGTCATGCCAGAACGGTTCTCGTGGCGTTGGGATTCTCATCCCTCACTGCGGCGATGGCTGCCGGCACGGACCTGGAGACAGTCACTGCACAGGCTGACGCGACAGGCACCGCGCAGGATGCAGGCGCTCCCACCACGGCCCATCAGCCACGTGATCCCGCGAGCGGATCGGGATCCGTCAAAGGCGTTTTCCTGCCGGATCAGAATGAAACCAAGTTGAACCCGCCCAGTGCTGCGAACATCGGCGCGCGGCCTCCGCCCGGTGCCCCGCCTGCCAGAACGGGGCCGCTGAGCGGGATTGGCGATGCGCTTGAAGCGCATGGGGTCGAGCTCGGCCTGTATCTTGCAAATGGGCATTTCGCCAACCCCTCGGTCGGTGTCTCGACGGGTAAGTCCGTCGACTACTTTGAACTGGGCTTTTCGGCCAATGCCGATCTGCAAAAGCTCATAGGCATCTACAACACAAAACTCCATTTCACGGAGCTGTGGCAGCCACCCTCCAACAATACTGCAAATTTCTCGTCGCAAGTTGGTGCCGGCCTCGCGCCATTTCCGCCGACGCAAACGAATTCAAATCTCGTTAAGTTGACGCTGTCTCACGAATTTTTCGACGAGAAGCTTCATGTTGAATACGGCCGCATGAATCTGACGGATGATTTCATGGTGGCAAACATGTGTACGGGATGCTTTGCTGCGACACCGCTTATCACGCTGGGCGTGCCGCCGCGGGATAAGTCACTGTGGGGCGCGCGAATGTCGTATGCGCTGTCGGATCGTACCCGTTTGGGGTTCGCCGTCGTCGAAGATAATTACGATCTTCAAACCACGTCCACGGGTTGGAATTGGAATGGCTCGGACACCCGAAAGGGCTGGATCGGTGTCGGAAATCTGATGTACAAGTCGGATTTCTCCAACAGCCAACTCCCATTGAATGCCGAGGTCGGCGTATATCACAATACGAAGCCGTACGTCGATGACGGCAGTTTTCCTACGCCTGTTCCCGGGCCTGATGGCGCTCTGATTCCCGTGAAGACACATGACGGTGGCACATGGGGCCTTTATGGGCAGGCCAGAAAGGTGGTCTGGAAAGAAGCAGATGCTCAAGGCCCTTTCCCTCCCAATGTTGCACTCTATGGGGGAGCCTACGTCACGCCAGGCGCTGGCCAGGCTTTTCCCATCGAAGCGTTTGCAGGTGTCGAATATGGTGGCTTTCTCAAAAACAATCCGATCGCATCGGTCGGATCAACTTGGCGCTATTTGCAATTGAGCAAAGGACGGGCCGCGTTCGAACAGCAATATGGCTACGGCAGCAATCAAGTTCACCGAGACACGTTCGCATTCGATGTGCACGGTCAGTATGGGCTTGCACCGGGAGTTTTGATCAACGCTTCACTCCAGTATTTTCTGAATCCGAACAGGATGGGGTCTTCTCTTTCGACAGGGAATACCCGTAGTGGCTGGTTGTTCGGCGTATTTCTCGTCGTCGATCTTGGCCGTATCACGGGTCTGAAGTAGCAGGATCGCGCCGTGGCCGACAACCGTGCCAGTGAGAGAGCAATTTATTCTTCGTTACCTCATAATCTTTCGCCACCGCCTCGCCGACGCGACAAACGATGGTGCAGGCATGTCCGGACGCTTGCGCATTCACTGGTGGCTGAATCAGCTGGAGGAGACATGAAAACACCATTGCGAACACTTGACCGTGGACTTGACGTTCTAGGCTATCTCAACAAAGTACGGATCGCCTCGGCGCAAAATATCGCCAAAGCGCTCAAATTGCCCTTGCCGACGGTGTACCGGATCATCGAGACGCTTGCCGACGGCGGTTTTGTCGAGCGAGTGAATCCCGACGAAAATGTCTATCGACTGACCATCGCGGTACGTCGTTTGAGCGGCGGAACGACTTGCGAATCCATCTTCGTCTCGGTCGCTACGCCGGTGCTCTTTGGACGCCGGCAGCAATTGAAGTGGCCAAGTGCAGTCTCTACTTTCGAGGACGACGGTATCGTCGTGCGCGAAAGCACGGACCGCTTCAGTCCGCAGTCGATTGGGCTGGGGGCCGTCGGCAGGCGGATTCCGATGTTGTCTACGCCATTGGGATGGGCCTATCTGGCCTTCTCTCACGACGAGCAACGACGAGAGATCCTGGCGCATCTGCGCAAGTCCCAGGCGCCTGAAGATCGCGTGGCGCGGGACTCGCACCACATCATTCACATGATTCGATCGGTTCAGGCGCATGGCTATTGCGCGTCGGATGAGGTCCCGTACAAACGTTGCAGCAGCGTCGCGTTGGCGGTGCTTTGCCGGGGCAGGGTGTTCGGCTGCATCAGCACGGTGTGGCCGTCCTCGTTGATCGCCGAAGACGCTGCCATTTCGCGCTTCCTGCCCGTGCTGCGCGAGGCCAAAGCGGAAATAGAACACAACCTCGAAACCGCAGGCATCGACTGGTAGTGCGCGGCGTTGCGTATTCCGAGTCCGGCCGGTCGCTGAAGTGACGGCACCCTTCTCGCCGTTACGAGGCGCTTTCCGATCCGTCTGGTTGCTGCGCGGCTGCTCGACGCTCGGCAGCCAGTTGCTCGCTTTCGCATTGGGGCTGCATCTCTACCAGGTCAGTGGCTCGGCGCTCGATCTCGGCCTCCTGGGCCTCGTCCAGTTCGTTCCCAGCCTGGCCTTTGCGCTGCCCGCCGGCCAACTGGTGGATCGATTTGCGCCCGGTCGCATTGCAATGCTCGCCCAATTGCTCAACGCGTTGGCTGCGGGGGCGCTGCTCCTGCCTGTGCCAGCTGGCGTCAGCATCGTCCTCGTTCTCTATGCGGCGGCGCTGGCAACCGGGGCGACGCGCGCTTTCGAGCACCCGATTCATACCGCACTGCTACCCAGTGTCGTTGCCGAAGGGGACGTGTCCCGGGCGGTTGCCTGGGTCACGTCCGTCGCAAAGATCGGCACGATGGTCGGGCCGATCATCGGCGGCGCGCTCTACGCAATGGCGCCTGAGGTCGCGTATGGCGGGGCGCTGGGCTTGTTCATCGTCGCCGCGCTGTTGGCGGCGACGTTGCCGGGTCGTTCAGAAAAGCTTGCGCAACTCTCCGGGTTGCGTGCTGCCTTCGCCGGCCTTCATGTGATCTGGCGCGACCGTGTGCTCGGGGGAGCCATGCTCCTCGACATGCTGGCGGTGCTGCTCGGCGGCGCGACAGCCCTGTTGCCCATCTACGCGCTCGACGTGTTGCGGGTCGGGCCGGTCGAGCTGGGGTTCCTGCGCGCTGCGCCCGGGATTGGAGCGGTCGCAGTCGGCGTGTGGCTCACCTATCGCCCTGTGGCACGGCGCGTTGGGACCGTGCTGCTGAGCGCGACAGCCGTGTTCGGTGCTCTGACCGTCGCCTTCGGCTTGTCACGGAGCCTTCCGCTCAGCTTGGTGTTGCTCGCCGCCATCGGGGGCGCGGACATGGTGAGCATCCACATCCGCAGCGCGTTGGTGCAGTTGCGCACGCCCGCCGAATTGCGGGGGCGGGTCGGGGCGGTCAACGGCATATTCATCAGCAGTTCAAACCAGATCGGCGCGTTCGAATCGGGCCTGACCGCCTATTGGTTCGGTACGGTGCCCGCCATCGTGCTCGGCGGCGCGGCCACCGTGGCGGCGGTCGGTGTCATTGCGATGCTGGTCGCGCCGCTGCGCCGAACAGACGACATTCATACGGTCACGTCCATCGCCCGACAGCGGCGCTAGGTGGGGGTGCGGTTCACACGGCGGACACTTGCGCGACATGCCGGGCAGCCACGGCGCGACGTCGATAACCTAGTGATATCGCAATGTGTCGTGGAGTAGCGTGTGAGTTTGAATGGTAAGGCAGTCATCATAGGTGCCTATGAGCACCCCGGCAGAGACCTGCCGGATCGATCAGCGGCCCAGATTCACGCAGAAGTGGCGAGGGGTGCGCTCGCCGATGCGGGGCTCGGGTTGCAGGACATCGACGGCTATTTCTGCAATGGCCAACTCGGGTTCGGTGCTATCTCCCTGGCGGAATACATAGGCCTCAAGCGCCTGCGTTACACCGATTCGACCTTTACCGGGGGCTCGTCCTATCTGTGTCATGTCGGCCACGCAGCGCTGGCGGTAGCGAGTGGCAAGTGCCGGATCGCGTTGGTGACGCAAGGCGCGCGCGTTCGAGGCATCGTACGTGGCGCGAAACTGCCACCGGATACACCCGAGTACCCCTTCGAAGCGCCTTACGGTGAAACGAACATCGGAATATATGCACTGGCTGCGCAGCGGCACATGTACGAGTATGGAACGACCGCGCGGCAAATGGCCGAGGTGAAAGCGGCCGCTTCCTTCCACGCTCAATACAACCCGAACGCCTTGCTGCGAAAGCCCGTCACAGTCGACGACGTGCTTGCGTCACCCTTCGTCGCCGATCCGTTGCGTCGCATGGATTGCTGCGTCGTCACCGATGGCGGCGGTGCGGTCATCGTCACCACGCCGGAGATTGCAGCAAGCCTGACGCGCCGCTCGGTCAAGGTCCTCGGTCATGGCGAAGCGATCAAACACACCATGGGTGGCCGTGTGGATGTCACCTACACCGCGGCCGTGTGGTCAGGTCCGGCTGCGTTCAAGGAGGCGGGCGTCACACCGGCGGACATCGACTATGCGTCCATCTACGACTCCTTCACCATCACGGTGCTGATGACGCTCGAGGACCTCGGGTTCTGCAGGAAAGGCGAGGGCGGCGCGTTTGCCGCCGACGGCGCATTGCGAGTTGGTGGCCGGCTCCCGGTCAACACCGATGGCGGTGGCCTGTGCAACAACCACCCCGGCTATCAGGGCGGCATGGTCAAGATCATCGAAGCCGTTCGACAACTGCGCGGCGAGGCCCATCCCGAGGTGCAGGTCAAAAATTGCGAGCTGGCATTGGCGCATGGCACCGGCGGCGGTGTCTCGCGCCTGTGCAGCGCAACCCTAATTCTTGGTCGAGGTGATGCATGAGCGGCGTTGAACTTCCGGTGCCTGCACCGGCCATAACCCCAGACACCAAGCCGTTCTGGGATGCAACCAAGGCAGGCAAACTGATGCTGCCGCGTTGCCTCAAATGCGGCTTTGTCATTTGGTATCCACGGCAGTTCTGTCCGGAGTGCGGTCACGACGCCGTCGAATGGTTCGAGGCCAGCGGGCGCGGTTCGATCTACAGCTTCACCAGTGTCCGGCGCGGCGAAGGCGCTTACCGCGAGACGCCGCTTTATGTGCTCGCATTTGTCGAGCTCGAAGAAGGCCCGCGCGTGCTGACGAACATCATCGACTGCGATCCTGCGCAACTTCAAATGGGCCAGCCCGTCAGCGCAGTGTTCTGCGATGCGGGGGATGAAGCAGCGTTGCTGCGCTTCCGGCCACTCACTACTGACAAGCAGCCATGACAAAAATATTCGCATCGCCCGAAGCCGCCGTTGCCGACATTCCGAACGGCGCGACCATCGCCATCGCCGGCTTCGGCGTTGGACACAGCTATCCGAACAGCCTGGTGATTGCGCTCAAAGATCAGGGCGCACATGACCTGTGTCTGGTCGCCAATTCGCTGGGTGCCGGCGAGTACCGGCCGGAACTGCTGCTCGAGAATGGGCAAGTCAGCAAGGTCATCCTGTCTTTCTCGGCGCGGCCTGGATTCCCGTCCCTCGTGGAGCAACGTGCTGCAGCCGGTGAAGTGCAGCTCGAAATGGTGCCGCAGGGGATCCTTGTTGAACGCCTGCGTGCCGCTGGCGCTGGACTGCCTGCGTTCTACAGCCCCGTGACTGTCGGCACGCCATTGGCGCAGGGCAAAGAACTGCGCGAGTTCGGCGGCAAAGACTATGTGCTTGAAAAGGCGCTCCCTGTCGACTATGCGCTGATTCGAGGATTTCGTGCGGACGCCAATGGCAACGTCGAGTTTCGCGGCAGCAGCATGCATTTCCATCCGAGCTTCGCCAAGGGGGCGCGCATCGCCATTGTCGAGGTCGAGGAGATTGTCGAGGCGGGTGCCATTCCACCGGAGCGGGTGGGATTGCCTGGCATCTTTGTAGCCCGCGTCGTGCTCGCCACCAAGAAGATGGCCGTGCCAAAGGGGGCCATGAGGCGTCGAGCCCCGGACAGCCGGCGCGATTACTTTGGCAAGCCAGCACTGTCACGCATGGAATTCGCTCAACGCGCTGCAGCGCTGTTGCCCGAGCATGGCTACGTCAACCTGGGTTCGGGTTTGCCGACATTGGTCGCTTCGCACATTTCCGGTCGCAGCATCACGCTGCATGCGGAGAATGGGGCGTTGGGCTATGAGCTGCTCAGAGACGACGGCATCCCTGACCCCGACTTCTTCGATGCTGCTGGCGGCTTCATTGAAATGCGGGACGGTGGCGCATTGTTCGACAGTGTGGTGTCGTTCGAAGTGGCTCGCTCGGGCAAGCTGTCCGCCGTGTTGTTGGGCGCGTACCAGGTGGCACAGAACGGCGATCTCGCCAATTGGAGTGTGCCGGGCCAGGTGGGCGGCGGCATCGGCGGAGCGATGGATCTGATCGCCGGCGCCCGCAAGCTGATCGTCGTCATGGAGCACAGCGACAGCAAGGGTCGCTCGAAGCTTGTTCGCGAGTGCAACTACCCACTCACGGCGCCCCGGTGCGTCGACGTGATCGTCACCGACCTCGCGTTGCTCGTGCGCCGAGGTGATCGATTTGTGCTCGAAGAAGTTGCGCCGGGTTTCTCCGTCGATGAGATCCAGAAGTTGACCGACATGGAACTCCTGATCGCGGACAACGTGCGCGTCATGCAGCCCGACCCAAAACCTCTGTGACGTCACGATCACCACGGCCGGGAACGGACCGCGACGGGGGCGTTTGGGCTGCCCGTGTGCGTCTCGGACAGTCCCTGATACACAGACCGGACAGAACGGATGGCGTGCTTGTTTGAAGATCTCGCGGCGCGCTATTCTTGATTCAGGTGATTGAGTCAACGCGATGTTTGAGATGTATGCGTTGTGCGAAGAGCCCCTCATTTAAAAAATACGAAAGAGAGACAAAGCCATGAAGCTACTGAGTTTTGAAGTTCAAGGTTCGCAAAGGTTTGGTGCTTGGGTAGAAGGCGGGGTCGTCGATCTGACGTACCGTCTCGGCGACAAATTCCCTGACCTGCTGAGCGTGTTGCAAGCCGGTGCGCTTCAGGAAATTGCTGTGGCTGTAGAAGGCGCGAAGGCTGACTTCAGCGCTGAGCAGATCACGTTCCTGCCGGTGATCCCCAAGCCGCCGAAAATCATCTGCATCGGCATCAACTACGAAGAACATCGTTCGGAAACCGAACGTGAGCCCACGCTCAAGCCCCCGGTCTTCGGTCGCTTCAGCAACTCACAGGTGGGGCACTTGGGCGTCATTGCGTTGCCGCCCGAGTCCGAGAAGCTCGACTACGAAGGTGAGATCGCAGTCATCATCGGTAAGGCCGGACGACGCATTCCTGCAGATCAAGTCTGGAAGCATGTGGCTGGCTATGCGCCCTACAACGATGCATCGGTCCGCGACTGGCAAGGCCACACGCAGCAGTGGACGCCCGGCAAGAACTTCTGGCACACCGGCGGGTTCGGGCCATGGATGAGCACGGCCGATGAATTTGGCGACGATCCGGAGCTTCATCTCAGCACACGATTGAACGGTGTAGAGGTCCAGCGTGCGACCAGCCGGCAAATGATCTTTTCGATTGCTGAACTCATCACGTATTGCTCTACGTTCACGGCGCTTGAGCCAGGCGATGTGATCGTGACGGGAACACCTGGAGGTGTGGGTGTGCGCCGCAAGCCTCAGTTGTTCATGAAGCATGGCGATGTCGTCGAAGTGGAAATTTCGGAGATTGGCGTTCTGCGCAACGTCGTCGAAAGAGAAGCGTAACTGCTGTACACGCCCATTCAATCGCAAAGGATCAAATATCATGATTATCGGAATTCTAGGTGCTGGGAAAATGGCGCAAATGCTCGTGCCAAAGCTGGTTTCGGGCGGGCATCGCGTTGTCCTTAGCAATTCCAGGGGGGCTGCGTCGTTGCAAGCGCTTGTGGAAAAGATGGGACCCGGTGTGAGCGCAGCGGATTCGAAACAGATGCTGGCCGACGCCGACTTGGTGATCCTCGCAACGCCGTGGGAAAAAACTGCTGCCGCCGTGTCTGCCGCAGGTTCGTGGGCAGGGAAGGTTGTCATCGATACCACCAACAATCGCCGCGGCCCACGTCCGGAAGATCTGATCGACATTGGTGGTCGTGGGTCCAGTGAGGTCGTCGCAGAGCTGATTCCCGGGGCCCATGTCGTGAAAACGTTCAACTACGAGCCGATTCCGGTTTTTGCCGGAGGCCTGCCACCTGAGGGAGACAGCGGTGCGATCTTCTTTTCGGGAGATGATGATCGAGCCAAGGTGAAAGCGGCGCAATTGATCCGCGACATTGGGGGGGAGCCGATCGATGCGGGCTCGCTGGCGGAGGGCGGTAAGTTGCATGGCATGGGCGGGCCGCTGTCACTCAAGTTGAAATTGCTGTCCCCCAAGGAAGCAAAAGCGCTGCTCGATACGGCTCGTCATCCCGACAAGTAGCAAGCGAACACAAGGAGATCGGCCGCAACGCTGTGCGCGACCTCCTCGTCGGGCATCGTGGACAACCAAGTCGATCGATCGGCGTAATCTCCGTGCAGCCATGTTCCGGCTTATCTATCGAAATGGCAACCGTCTATTCCGCGCACGCCAGGCCACGGTCTGTCCTGTGCGGCCCGCACGTTGCGTAGAGATTTCACTCAGTAATACGTCCAGCCACCGCCGAGTGATTGGATGAGCCTCCGTTTTGACTGGCAGGTCCTTGATGAAAATAAGTATGCAATCTCGTTGGAGCGTCCTGGGTGCTCTGTGCTTCATGATGTGTGTCGGTTTGGCCCTGCCCATTTACGGGGGCAGCGTTCTCGGCACTTATATGACCTCTGAACTGCACTGGGAGCGTGGTGCGCTGGGACTTCTCATCGCGGCCAACATGACCGCCGATGGTCTGGCTGCACCTTGTGTTGCAGCGCTGGTGACGAGAATCGGCGCCCGCAGGTGTTTGGTCATCGGCTGCATCTTGATGGGCGCTGCATCGATTGCGCTGGCCACCTGGGTGACTGCGCCATGGCAGGCTGCGCTGGCATTTGGGGTGATGGGGTTGGCTGCCGCGTTTATCAGCGTGATCCCATGTCAGACGGCAGCTGCCGCCTGGTTCGGCCACAGGCGCCCCTTTGTCTTGTCCGTGCTCTTTGCCGCTGTGGGGCTCGGCGGGTTTGTGTTCGTGTGGGTCGTGACTGGGGCGATCCAGGGCTCTTCCATTGGCTACCGAATGGGATGCTGGGTGTTCTTCGGCTTCTCGGTGATGGGGCTCTTGGTCGCCTTGTTCTTGGTGCGCGACAAACCGGCTGCCGAGAAACTTCAAGTTTGGGAAAACGCCGACAAAGAACGTTTCTCAAGGCATCGCTCAAGCCTGAAGTTTCCGCCCCCCGGTGAGTCGAACGGGGCCAATCTGCGAGTGCGGGACGCTCTTTGCTCACCCGCGTTATGGGCGATTTATTTTTGCATGTTTGCCACGACCTGCGGCTCATCGTTTGTGATTGCGCATGCGCAGGCTCACTTGCGTGATCTGGGCCATTCGCCCGTGGCTGCTGCGGCGACCATAGGGATCATCTCCGCAGCATTGGTGGCAGGCAATCTGGGGATAGGCTCCATTGCGCAACGAGTGGGCCCTCGGCTATCTTATTTCGGCGCATTGACCTTGTTCGCGCTCGGCCTTCTCACGTTGGCTTATGCAACCGGATCAGTGGGCTTGTATGGCTATGCGGTCATCTACGGCGTGGGATTTGGTGCCGTTCAAGTGGGCCCGATGGTGCTATTGAGCAGCTACTGGGACCTCAAGGTGTTTCCGATGCTCACGGCCTTCGGACTGCTGATGCAAACGGCTGGTGCCGCGGTCAGCCCTGTTTCGGCTGGCATCTATTTCGACCGTACGGGCCATTACGAACCAGTCCTGCTCGTCATTGTCGCCATGGTCTTTGTCTCGATGGTCTTGCTGCGCGTCATCGGCCCGCCGAAATCCAAGAGTGTTGAAGCGCGTCCTGCTGGAGAGGACGCCGGTGTGCACACCGGCGCGCACCCCACGCACTGAGCCGGCCGGCTCTGGAAAGATGGCCGGCCGGATGCGATGTGCTGGTCGAGCATGCCGCCGCTTCAACTTGACTGAATGGTCACGCACGAGCTTCAAAAAAAGAATGCAATGGACGAGACAACCGCGTCATGGCCGTGAAAAAGCCCTCCACCGAAGACAAACGCGTGTTGGCGGCGACCATCGTTGGCACCTCTATCGAGTGGTACGACTATCTTATCTACGCCCAGTCGGCGGCCCTGATATTCGGTCCACTCTTCTTCACCCCGGCGACACGCTCGGACCCCGATGTGGGCCAGATCTTCTCGCTGGCCACGATTGGCATAGCGTTTCTCTTCAGGCCGCTGGGTGCGGTGATCTGCGGTTACCTGGGCGACCGTTTTGGCCGACGCGCCATGCTGGTCATCACGCTCACGCTGATTGGTAGCGCGACCGGTTTGATCGGCCTGCTCCCCACCTATGCGAGCATCGGCATCTGGGCGCCGATCTTGCTGATCCTGCTGCGGATCCTGCAGGGTTTCTCCGCCGGGGGCGAGTGGGGCGGTGCGGCCTTGTTGGCGGTCGAGCATGCACCACCTTCCAGAAGGACGTCGTTCGGCGCCTTCCCGCAGGCGGGCGTGCCGATCGGCCTGCTGATCGCCACGGGAGCGATGCTGGCAGTGTCGGCCTCGTTCGATTCCGTGCAGATGCTGGCGTACGGCTGGCGGATACCTTTTCTCTTCTCGATCGTTCTGACCGTCACTGGGTGGGTGATTCGGCAACGCGTGGAGGAATCGCCTGTCTTCAAGGCGCTTCAAAGCCGGCGACTCGAATCGAAGGCACCTTTGCGTGAGGTGTTCAAGTCGCATTTCCGGCTGATCTGGCAGTCTGCGCTGATCTGCGTGGGCAACAGCGCAGCGGGCTATCTGTTCCTGGCCTTCACCATCAGCTATGGCCAATCCGTGTTGAACCTGCCGGTTGGCCAGTTGTTGAGCTGCTCCATTGCCGCGTGCTTGCTGTGGCTCGTTTCGACTTTCGCCTCGGGCTGGATCGGAGATCGCATAGGTGCAGCCCGAACGCTGCAAATTGGCTACCTGCTGTTGGCGCTGTGGGCAGTGCCCATGTGGCTTTTGATCGATACCGCAACGATCTCCAGCTTTCTGTGCGCGTTGTTGGTTCTCGCCATTCCGCTGGGGCTGTCCTATGGGCCGCAGGCGGCTGTGCTGGCGAATCTATTTCCGGCCGAGGTGCGGTATTCAGGCATTTCAACGGGCTACGCGCTGGGGTCGATCCTGGGGGGCGCCTTCGCCCCGACCATCGCTCAGGCCATCATGAGCCGGTACCACCATTCGTTCGGCATCGGTATCTACATCGCGGTTTTCGCCCTGATCTCTTTGGCGGCGGTGACCGTTTCCCAAACCACATCGAAAGCACATTTGGAGGATACCGTCCGATGATCACCGCTCACAGCAGTCGCGCAGGGCTTGTGACCCCGGGAACGCGGCCCGCACTTGCAGATATCGAAGCCTGCATCCTTGCAGAACGAGGTCGTGTTTCGTTGCTCTACCAGGTGTTGCTCAACAGCGCGCCCATTGCCCGCGGCTGGGAACGCATGCTGACCGCTGTGCGCAACCAGACAGGTGTGCCACCCGCACTTCGCGAACTCATCATCTTGCGAGTCGCCGTGCTGAACGGCGCGCCGTTTGAGTTCGAGGCGCATGCGCCGATTGCCTTGCGTGAAGGCGTGAGCGAACAGAAGATCGTGGCGGTGTCAGAGATTGCCATCGCGGAGATCTTCAACCCCGAAGAACGCCTGGTACTCGCATTGACAGATGCGATGACGCGCGACATCGTCGTGCCGGATGGCCTGATGGTCGAACTCAAGCAGCGCTACGACGACGAGCGACTGGTGGAGTTCGTGGCCACCGTGGCGGCCTACAACATGGTTTCGCGCTTTTTGGTGGCGCTTCATATCGGACACTAGCCTTCACGCGCCAACAAGATCATGACGCGTGCGTAACCCGCAATCCTCGAGCAAGGAACGTCGGCTGCGACCGAGCAGGCGCACCAGGTCATCCTGGCAGCCGTGGCTCTGATACACCCTGCGGACATCGGCCGGAAAGCGCCATCATCCGTTGGGCTCGCGCGCTAGACTGAGATTCGTCTCGATCGAGACGATTCTGGAATCGAGATGATCTGGAAATTTGCCGGTGGTCGCTTTGACGGCATAGTGCAGTCACGATTGCCGGGTATCGCATGAGACTGCCTGTCGCAGTCCAACCACCGAAAGAGAGTAGCGATGACGATTGTCACAGTGAGCAAGAGCGTCAAACTGAAGGCAGGCGCGCCAGATGTTTGGGAATTCGTGAAGGACTTTGGCGGTTTCGCCTCATGGCAGCCCCATATCAACTCCGTTGAAATGCTTCCCAATGGCGATCGCAAGGTGCTATTCAAGCGTGGCAACACCATGCTTGATCGCATCAAGGTTCTCGATGACGGGAAGATGACGTTGACATACGAGCTGGTGCCTGGTCAGGAAACGCCACCTGGCGCTCCGCCCATCAAGAGCCTGGACGCAACTTTTGTCGTCTCTGCTGACGGCTCAGGCTCCGACGTAACGTACACCATTGAAGCCGACGTTCCTCCGCCCATGGTGGACTTGGCGCCGAAGGGTATCGGCGGCGATATCGATGGCGCATTGGCAGGTCTGGCGACGAAATTCGGTAGCTGAACAAGCGCTTGCCTCTTGGAGGCGCCGTCATCGCCGCGGCGCCTCCATTTCATTGTTTGCCTGTCGTCCTGCTTATGCCGCCCCTGCAGGTCGACCCACGGGAATGCGGGTCATCAACGGCTCATCTCGCGTCACGGCAGTGTCCACCCGTGGTGCTGCATTGCCGATGCGATGGAAATACCCCGACTGCAAATGGTCGGTGACATCTCTCTGATAGGCCGCGATACACGGACCGGACAGAAGGAGTCGCGTACTTGTTCGAAGGACTCGTCGCGCGCTAACCTTGGTTTCCCAACGCGGCCCTGGACGATGATTTATATGCGTCATCCTTGGCCTGAAAACGGCCTTTATTGCCAGAAATAGGACAGAGAGACAACCCGATGAAGCGCATGAGTTTTGAAATTGAAGGTTCGCAGAGAGACAGTGTCTGGATCGAGGTTCAAGCCATTGCTCGGATCGTTCCAAGTGAAGAGCTTGCGCTGTACTCGCACTAAGCCAAGCGGAGACCCCCCATGATTGACCAACTCAGTTTTCGTGAAGCCATGTCTCGGCTCGTCGGAGCGGTGACTGTGATCACCACAGATGGCCCGGCCGGGCCTGGCGGATTCACGGCATCGGCCGTGTGCAGCGTGACGGACGATCCACCGATGCTGGTGGTCTGCATGAACCGCAACAGCCGCCAGCATGCGGTGTTCAGCAGCAATGGCGTCCTGTGCGTCAATGTGCTTACCGCGGATCAGGAAAAGATATCGCGGACCTTCTCGGGTGCCGCAACGGTTCAGGAGCGCTTTCAGGTTGACCGATGGAGCGTGCTGGAAACGGGTGCACCCGCGCTGCAGAACGCGTTGGTCAATTTCGACACCCGCATCGTCCAGACCATCGAGGCAGGAACCCACAGCATTTTCCTGTGCGGCATTGCCACGGTCCGGATAGAGTCAGAAGACCATCCTGGATTGGCTTACTACGGCCGCAAATACCATCCCGTTGGCGCCGCCCGGAGTCTGCCGGTGTTGTGAGGCTTGCGCAGGGTGGATATCAACGGTGGGCTGGTGGGGTGAACTGGGTATCGCATCGTTCGAACCGATCCTAGGGAATCCCGGCTGTACCGTTGCTCGTTGCATGTGTACGCTTCGTGGCGGCAGGTAGATTTGCGCCGGTGGTTGCTCTCCGCACTCAGTTTCTGCAGCACCCCGAGCGCCAGGTTTGACGGTACCGCAGGAAGACGCTCTCATGACCTATAAGAAAATATGCTCGCTGGATCGCGGGCTCAAAGTGCTTGAGTATCTCAACACGGTTCGTGCGGCAACGGCACACGAGATCGCCACGGAGCTCAAGCTCCCGCGTCCGACCGTGTATCGAATCCTGGAGACGCTGGAAGATCGCGGGCTTCTCTACCGCAGCGTTTCGGACAGCGTTTTTCGCTTGACCAACGCCGTGCGTCATTTGAGCGAAGGATTCATTGATGAAGAATGGATTCGCACCATCGGCGCGCCGCTGCTGCAGCGTCTGGGAGAGAAGGTCTTGTGGCCGACCGATCTGGCGACCTTTGAAGACGATGCGATGGTCATCCGGGAAAGCACGCACAGCTTCAGCCCTTTTTCTGTCGACGTGGGCATGATCGGCCGCAAGCGCCACCTTCTTAAAAGTCCTCTTGGGCGAGCGTATCTTGCGTTCTGCCCTGACGAAGAGAGGTTGGACATCCTCGCCTCACTGCGACGTTCGCAGGACCCGGACAACGCATTGAGCCGTGACGATGCATTTCTGGACAAGATGATCGAAAGCTCGCGTGCCAATGGCTATAGCAACTGCCGGGAGTTGGAGCACGTCAAGTGTGCCAGCATTGCCGTGCCTGTCATGTACAAGCAGTATGTGATCGCCTGCATCAACATTGTTTGGGTTGCAGCAACCATTGACTATGACGAGGTGGTCACGCGTTACCTGCCAGACCTCATTCAGACCAAGCTCGATATGGAAGCAGGCCTGATCAAGATGGACTTTCAGCGCTCGCAGGCTTAGCCGAGATGCTGTTCAGATAGGTCCACATTCAATCCAGGTGCCGCTCAGCGCAGCGGCCGACGGAGGGTGCAACCCGCCGCCCTCCATGCCAAGTTCGCCGACCCCCCGTGTGCCAGAGTCATCTGGCGTACCTTGCGTTGCGCGCGCCTTGCGACAGGATCGCAGATACACAGGTCGGACAGCCGGCAACCGCACCTTGCCGCTCTCGCACCGGGGGACTACTGTACGAACTCAGAGTAGCTATCCACAGACTGCACAGGAGACACCAATGGTCAGTACGCTTCAGGAAGAAAAGATCACCAAAGATATATTGCCACCGGAGCCGGGCCTCACCGCTGAGGAGTTGGTTGCGCGCGCGGTGGCAATGCGCGGCGCATTGCGCGATGGACAGGCCGCAGCAGAAGAACGGGGGACGTACTCTCCGGAAATGCATGCGGCCTTTGAAAAAGCTGGTTTCTATCGGACCTTGCAGCCGCGCCGCTATGGCGGGTACGAGTTCGGTGTGCCGGTCTTCTCGCAGATGGTGATGGAGGTTGCACGTGGCTGTCCGGGAAGCGCCTGGTGCTTGTGCCTGGCATCCGGGCATTCGCTCAACGTGGCTCAGCTGTTCGGTGAGCGCGCGCAGGCTGCGGCCTTTGGTCCGGAGGGGAACTTTGCGGCAGCGGCGCGTGCGATTCCGTCGGGGACCGCGACCCGTGCTGACGGCGGTTGGCGCCTGGAAGGTACCTGGGACTATTGTTCCGGCGTACCCTATTCGACGCACGTCATGGTTGGCGTGCGGATCGTCGATGAAGGCGCCCCGCCGCGGCCCGCGGTAGCGCTGGTACCGCGTGACCAATGGACGATGCTGGACAACTGGGGCGGCTTCATCGGCATGCGCGCCAGCGGTTCCAACAGCGTGCAGATGCAAGGTGCCTGGATTCCGGACTACTACCTGGTGAGGGAGGACTTTTTTGCGCCGGACATCTCCCAGGGGACGGAAGGTGCGCGATTGCATGGCAACCCCATGTATGCGGGTGGCACGCTCGGATTCTTCCAGACCGAGATCAGCTCGATCATCGTGGGATTGGGGTATGCGGCACTGGATGAGTACGAGAGCATCGTGACCGTGCGCAAGGCCTTCGGTCCCAACGCCGCGCTTCAGTCCCAGACGCCCGATTACCAGCGCCCCTACGGGATTGCGCTCGGCAAGCTGGAAGCCGCGCGTCACGCGGTGCTCGGTGCGGCGCAGGAATACATGGATCTTGCGCGCCTGTCCATGGAAGGAAAACGCACCTACCTGCGTTCGGACGACATGCGTCTCCAGGCGGGGATGCAGCAGGCGGCGCAACTGTCCTTCGACGCGGTCGACATGCTGTATCGCGCGGCCGCGACCAGTGCGTCAGCGAAGAACGGGACACGGATGCAACGCTATTTCCGCGATATCTCGATGGCACGCACCAATCCAGGATTGCAATTCGAACTGAAGGCCGCGGATCTGGCCAAGCAGCTGTTCGCGGAACATGAGCAATCCCAGGCGGGTAAGCAGTGATGATCAATGCAGAGCAAGCCAGCGGTCGGCAGAGATTGCAAGCGGCATCGGCAGTCGCCGGTGTAATCCCGATTCCCGAGGCCCATCTCACGCCGCAGGAAATGATCCGTCGTGCGACGGCGATGCGGCAGACGCTGCGTGATCGTCAGGCAGCCACCGAGGCCGCAGGCCGCATCCTGGCGGAGACCAACGACGAATTTGTCAAGGCGGGTTTCTATCGCGTGGTACAGCCGCGCCGATTCGGAGGCTACGAGTTCGATCTGCCGACCTATGTCAATGTGATGAGCGAAGTGTCACGCGGCTGCCCTTCGAGTGGCTGGGTACTCGCCTTGACGTCAGGGCACCCGATCATCCTGGCGGATCATCCCGAGCAAGCTCAGATCGAGGCTTACGGGAGCGACGGCGAGTATCGGTGCCCGTCTCTGGGGGCGCCTGTGCCCCTGCAACGTGCGCCGGGCGGTTATGTGGTGTCCGGGTTCTGGGACTATGCCTCCGGCTGCGACGTGGCGACGCACGTCATGGTGAGCGGGCTGATTCCTCAGGAGAGCGGGGCGCCCAAGCCGGTGCTCATGCTGGTCGATCGCAAGGACTACACGATCATCGACAACTGGAAGATGCTCGGCATGCAGGGCACCGGCTCACGCCGCGTGGCCATCGAGAACCTGTTCGTTCCCGAGCACCGAGTCGCACCGATCGCGATGTGGGTGGGGTCCGACGGCGTGAAGGTGCATCCCAACCCGATGTACAACGGACGCAAGGCGGGCTTCTTCATGATCGAAGGCGGCGCCGTGTTGATGGGGTCGGCGCGCGGCATGCTCGATCTGTATGACGAGCTGCTTCGGAACAAGCCGATGCGCTTCGCGCCGAAGACGAAGCTCATGGAACACCACGAGTTCCAGCACTACTTCGGCGTGGCACAGGCGCTGCTGGACAACGCTGATGCGGCGCTTCTCCGAGCGGCACAGGACTACATGGCTGCCTGCACGGCGCAGACGGAGCGCGGTGTCGACTTCTCCGAGGAAGAAGACCGGCGCATTTTCCTGATGGTTCAGCAGGCCACGCGTCTCGCGTTCGAGGCGGTGGACCGCATCTTCACGACGGCCGGCACCCAGACAGGGCAGAGCGCATCGATGCTCGGGCGCTACTACCGTGACATCTCGGTGCAGCGCACGCACTTCACCCAGCAGATGGACCGGACCGCCGTGAACTTTGCGCGCCTGCACTTCGGTTTCGCGCCGTTGTCGCCGTTCTGATGAGAGTGGCCATGTCCTCCAAAGAGGCGCTCTCTCGCATCCGGGAAGATTTCGAACGTCGGCGAGGGTACTGGAACAGCGAATGGGAACGGCTGCTGCACATCAACCCGTCGTATGTCCAGGCATATCTGGAGCTCTCTGCTTATACGGCTGAGCGCGGCGGCCTGTCGCCCAAGACGCGCGAGTTGATCTACGTGGCGACCAACTGTTCGCCCACGCATTTCTTCGAGCGCGGCGTGCGGCAGCATGCGCGGTTTGCCCGGGAATTCGGAGCCTCGCTCGAGGAACTGATCGCGGTGGCCATGGTTGTCAGCACCGTCGGCATCCAGACCTATCTGCTCGGGGCCGCTGCGCTTGAGGAACTTGTGCCGGGAGCCCTGACTTCCAGCGATCACAAGGCCTATGCGAAGACGGTCCGTCAGAAGCATCTGCAGCTGCTCGGTGCAGCGCTGCCGGAGGTCGAGGCAGCCATCAGCGTGGATCCTGTCTTCTACGACGTGTGGCTGGACTTTGCCTCGGCATCTGTTGGTGCAGAAGGTCCGCTCTCACGCAAGGACAGCCATCTCATCGCCTTGGCCGCCTACGCGATGTGCACGCAGCTCTCGGGCCCCGGCGTGCGACAGCACATGCGCGCGGCGCTCGACAGCGGTGCCACCCCCAACGAGATCATGGACGTATGCAAGCTGATCACGAGCATGGGCGTGCACGCTGTCGTGTTGCCCGTGCCGGTGATCATTGACGAGTGGGAGAAGCAGTCTTGAGCACAACACCTCTTCGCTATGACGCCGACGGCCTCACCTTCTGCGGTCAGCTGGCATGTCCCGATGGGCAAGGCAAGGTTCCCGGCATCCTGGTGTTTCCGGAAGCCCCCGGGGTCGGGCCACATGTCATACGGCGCGCTGCTGCCCTGGCGCAGTTGAACTACGTTGCACTCGCGGCGGACGTGAATGGGGAGGGCATGGTCTACGAGGACCCGAAGACCATGCTCGAGAGCATCGGCCTGTTGAAAAGCCAACCTGAGCGCTTGTACCGGCGGCTGCAGGCGGGGCTGCAAGCACTGGCCGACGCGCCTCAGGTGGATCCCGACCGGCTCGCGGTGATCGGCTACTGCTTCGGTGGTTGGTGCGCGTTGGAACTCGCGCGCACCGGCGCAGCGCTTCGTGGCGTCGCGGTCTTCCATGGCGCCTTGAATTCGCCACAGGAAGGCAGCGCGAGCCAGATCCGAGGAAAGCTGTTGGTCTGCACCGGCGCGGCCGACCCCCTGGTGCCCCTCGAGCAGGTGACAGGGTTCAGCGAGGAAATGTCGGCTGCCGGGATCGATTGGCAAGTCCACCTGTACGGCGGCACCGGCCACGGTTTCACCAGCCCCGAAGCAGGTAGCAATCCACGTCCGGGCTTCGGCTACTCGCCATCGTCCGATCGCCGCTCATGGGCGGAACTGCGCCAGTTTCTTACTGAGATCTTTTGACATCGGAATTGAATGATGGAATTCGAGAACAAGACAGTCCTCATCACCGGGGCCGCAACCGGCATCGGCCGTGCAACCGCCAGGGAACTGGCCCGGCTGGGAAGCCGTATCGTCATCGCGGATCTCAACGGTGAGAAGGCCGAGGAGGCAGCGTCGTCGATTCGAGCCGATGGCGGCGAAGCGATGGGCATGCACTGCGACGTCACACGCGACGACGATGTCGCGGCATTGATCGAAGTGGTCGTTGCAAAGTACGGTCACGTCGACGTGCTCATCAACAATGCCTCGATGCCGCCGATCGCCGGAAAGATCGAAGACATTCCGTTCGAGGCGTGGGAGACCGCACTGCAAGTGAACGTGCTTGGCTATGTGCGCATGATCCGCGCGGTCCTCCCAGCGATGATGGAGCGCGGCAGTGGTTACCTGGTCAACACCGCGTCTTCGCTTGCCATTCTTCCGGATCCCCCCACGCGCTTTCAGATTCCCTATACGACGACCAAGGGCGCGCAACTCGGGATGGGTTACGGCATGGCGCACGCGCTGCGTCCACATGGCGTGCGGGTGTCGGTCTTCTGCCCCAGCATCACCGCCACGTCGGACCGCCCCGGCGGCCAAAGCCTGACTACGTCGGGCACGGCGATACCGAGCATCGCGGAGTTCCTTGAAGGCGTCGACCCTCGGCGCGGCAAACCTGCCACCGCGGAATTTGCGGCTTCCGTGTTGATCGAGGGCCTGCGTCAGGAGAAGTTCCTGATCAGTTCGCAGGTGGGCTACGAGGAACAGATCGTGGAGTTCGCACAAGCTGGCCTTGACCCTCTCGCATTGATCACTGGTGGGAGTGTTTGATCATGGCACGCGTACGCTATCTCGACAAAGAGGACCTGGCGCCGGAGTATCAGGACATGCCGCGCATGAAATCCAACATCACGCGCGCTCTTGCCAACAGCCCACGGGGCGCCCGGCACAAGGCCGGCCTGGGGATGTATCTTCGGCACGAAAGCAAGCTCAATCCGCGCTTGCGGGAACTGGCGATCCTGCAGGTGGGATACACGACGGGCAGCGCGTACGAATACGCTCACCATGTCGATGTCGCGCTGTCATTCGGCGTCAGCGAGGCGGACATTCGGGCCATTGCCGCCGACAGCGCCGGGGAGGACTCATCACTGGAGCCGCTCGCGCGCGCTGTTCTGCGTGCGGCACGTGAGTTGACGCAGCGGTTGAGCTTGAGCGACGAGACCTTCGCCATCCTGAACGAGGCGCTCGATGCCGAATCGCTCATCGACCTTCTGATCGCCATCGGCGAATACAACGGCATGGTTCGGATCATGGCGGCGCTCCAGGTGGATCTGGAGCCAGAATTTTCAACTTATCTGGAGCGGTTTCCGCTTCCCGTCCGTGCGATCGACGCGCGGAATTCCTTGTAGAGGATGACGACCATGGATTTGGGACATGTGGGTGTTCATGTGCGGGATTTCGAAGCCATGCTTGGCTTCTATCAGCGCGTTTTCGGCTTTGTCATCAGCGACATCAAGCGCGGCGAGGATCGTTCGATCGCATTCCTGACCTCGCAGCCTGAGATCCATCACCAGTTCGTGCTCGCCAGCGGGCGCGATCCCGAGGATCGCTCGCGCGTCATCAATCAGATCTCCTTTCGCGTGTCGAGCCTCGCTGAGTTGAAGCGCGTGGGCGCCGCCATCAAAGTGGAGCCGGTTGAGGAGGTCGACATCATTACCCATGGCACTGCTTGGGCGATCTACTTCCGCGACCCGGAAGGCAATCGGATGGAGGCCTTTGTCGACACGCCGTGGTACATCGACCAGCCCTTTCGCGCACCCATCGATCTGGAGCAATCCGAAGACGCTTTGCGCCGCGACACCGAGGCCCTGTGCCGAGCGCGGCCCGGCTTTCAGCGCATCGAGGACTATCAGCGCAAACTTGCAGCCCGCTTCGAGTCGGCGAAGGCCACGTGACCATGTCCCGGTTGAATGTCGATGTCGCCATCGTGGGCTATGGCCCTGTTGGAGCGATGCTTGCCAATCTATTGGGCGTCGCGGGCTTGTCTGTGGCTGTCATCGAGCGCCATACCGACCCCTACAGCTTGCCGCGAGCGACCCACATCGATGGCGAGGCGATGCGGGTCTTGCAAACAGCAGGGCTCGCTCAAGACGTGGCTGCGACATTGGGCGTGCATCCACGGATGCAGTTCATCAATGCGCAAGGGCGCCTGCTGATCGACTGGACTCGTTCCACGCAGCCAGGGCCCACTGGTTGGCGAGACAGCAATCGTTTTCATCAGCCAGAGCTTGAGATGATCCTGCGCAGTGGCGTGGGGCGCTTTCCAGGGCATGTGGTGCTCGCAGGTTGTGAGCTCAATGGGCTCCGTGAGGACGAGGACCAGGTCGTCGCTGGCTACACCCGAACGGCAGACGGCACAAGTGGCGAAGTGCATGCGCGCTATGTCGTGGGCTGCGACGGTGCGAATTCACGTGTTCGCGCCTTGATGGGCTCTGCTGTGGAGGTGCTCGCAGACCCGGCGCAGTGGCTGGTGGTGGATGCGCTGCTCACCGAACCGGTGCCTTCGCTGCCATCGGGGACCGTGCAGTATTGCGACCCCGCGCGGCCCATCACCAGCATTGAATGTGTGGGTGGCCGGCACCGCTGGGAAATCAAGCTGATGCCCGGCGATGACGCCGCGACCTTCGCCGAGCCGGACAACGTATGGCCGAAACTCAAGCGGTGGCTGACACCGCAGCAGGCGCGTATCGAGCGATCTGTCGTCTATACCTTTCGCGCTGCGCTCGCCGAGTGCTGGCGCCGTGGTCGCCTTCTTCTTGCTGGTGACGCTGCGCACCAGACGCCGCCGTTTCTCGGACAGGGGTTGTGCGCGGGCGTTCGCGATGCTGCCAATCTTGCGTGGAAGCTTCAGTGGGTCCTCAAAGGGCGCGCGCCGCAGTCGCTTCTCGATAGCTACCAGCAAGAGCAAGCGCCTCATGTGCGTGCCTTCATTCATGAAGCGCTTCGCATCGGCCAGATTATTCAAGTCACCGATCCGCACGCTGCAGCCTTGCGTGACCAGGAACTTGTCGAGCGTCCGCAGATGTTGACATCGATCCGCCCCAGCCTCGGCGCGGGTCTGCATGCGGGCTTGCCTGCGCCGGCGGGGACACTTTCACAACAACCGGCGCTGGCCAATGGTCGTCGCATGGACGACGTGGCAGGCCTGCGCTTCGTGATCCTCGGTTCGCGCGAGATCCTCGATGGCGTATCGCCAGCAACACGCGAGATCTGGCAGCGCGCTGACGCCTTGATCCTGGCCGACGAGGGCGCGGCCTACCTGGCGCAGCTGGGGTACCCATGCGTGATCGTTCGCCCTGATCGCTACATCCTGGCCGCGGCCCACAGCGCCGCAGAGCTGGATGCCGCGAGTGCATTGATTCCTTCCGCCCGAGATTGACTGGAGACCCTATGAGCGTGCCACCTGTGACGATGTCGAGTGCCCATTCCCGAGGAGGCGGCTACGGCTGGCGCATGCGACTGGGCATGTTGCTGCCGTCCAGCAATCCGGTGGGGGAGCCGGAAGTCGCCGCCATGTTGCCGCCAGGCATTTCGCTGCATACGACGCGGTTGAAACTGGCGGGCAGCAGCGCCGAGGAACTTCTCGCGATGACAGAAAAGGTCGAAGAGGGCGCAAGCCTTCTTGCTGACGCTGGCGTCGACCTGATCGCCTTCAACTGCACGGCCGTGTCCACTTTCGACGAGGCCATGGCCGAAAACATCCGGTTGCGCATCAGTGCTGCAAGCGGGGTGCCTGCCATCAGTACGGCCGACGGCATCCTGGCGGGCCTCAAGGCATTGGGCGCCAAGCGTGTTGTGCTTGTGACGCCCTACATCGACGCCGTCAACGAGCGGGAAATCGTATTCCTTGCGCGCCATGGCATCGAGGTCCTGAGCCACAGCGGACGTGGACTTGCCGAGGGGCAGGGCATGGCCTCTGTGGAGCCGGGAGAATGGTACCGGCGCGCAATAGGGTTACAGAACGAGCACGCCGACGCGTACTTCTTGAGCTGCACGGCCATACGGGTGCTGCCCGTCATCGAAGCGCTCGAGCGGGATCTACGCAAGCCGGTGCTGACCAGCAATCAAGCCCTCGTATGGCATGCGTTGCGGACTTCCGGTTTTCGTGACGCCGCACCGGGATTGGGCAGGCTGTTTCAGTTCTAGTTCCACGTACACCACGCGCTCTCGGGCTGCCTCTGGCCGCCACACGCGGTTCCAGCCTCAGTCCGGCAGCACCGCCGTGACTTCAATCTCCACCTTGGCCCGTGTCTCCACGAGCGCAGCCACCTGCACGCAGGTCATTGCCGGGAAGTTGCGGCCCATCGCATCGCGGTACACCGGGCCCAGTTCGGCCAGCCGTGCGTTGTATTCGTCGCGGTCGGTGATGTACCAGGTCATGCGCACCATGTGCTCGGGGCCGGCGCCGGCCTCGCGCAGCACCTCGACGATGTTGCGCAATGCCTGGCCGGTCTGGGCGATGAAGTCGTCGGTCTCGAACTGCTGCTGCGCGTTCCAGCCGATCTGCCCGCCCACGAAGATCTGGGTGCCGCGTGCGGCGATACCGTTGGCGTAGCCTTTGGGCGGCAGCCAGCCGGGCGGTTGCAAGAGCTTGTTCATGGTGTCTGTCTCAGTCGGAATCTCTGGAGTTTGCCTGTTTCGGTGCGGGGCAGCGCGGTGACGAATTCGATCTCGCGCGGGTACTTGTAGGGCGCGATGAGGGCCTTGACGTGGTCCTGCAGCGCCTTGGTGAGTACCGCGTCGCCGGTGTGGCCGGGCTTGAGCACGCAGTAGGCCTTGACGATCATGCCGCGGTCCTCGTCGGGCTTGCCGATCACGCCGCACTCGGCCACGGCCGGGTGCTGCAGCAGCGCGTCCTCGACCTCCGGGCCGCCGACGTTGTAGCCGGCAGTGATGATCATGTCGTCGGCACGCGCCTGGTAGAAGAAGTAGCCGTCGTCGTCCTGGCGGAAGGCATCGCCGGGGTAATTCCAGCCGTTCTTCACATAGGCCGTCTGGCGCGCATCGTCGAAGTAGCGGCAGCCCACCGGCCCCTGGATGGCGAGCTTGCCGACGGTGCCGCGTGGCACTTCGTTGCCTTCGTCGTCCACCACCTTGGCGGTGAAGCCCGGCACGGCCTTGCCGATCGCGCCGCGCCGTACCTCGTGGCCGGCCGCCGAGATGTAGATGTGGAACACCTCGGTGCCGCCGATGCCGTCGAGCATCTCGATGCCGGTGGCGTCCTTCCACAATTGGCGCGTCGCGTCGGGCAGCGCCTCGCCGGCGCTCACCGTGATGCGCAGCGTCGGCACGCCGTATTGCTTGGCGAAGGGCGCCATCTGCCGGTAGAAGGTCGGCGCGGTGTAGACGATGGTCGCGCCGGTCTCGTTGATCAGCTTGACCATGCCTTCGGGTGTGTAGCCGATGTCCGGAAAGTACACAGAGGACCCTGCCCACATCGGATACACCAGCAGGCCGCCCAGCCCGAAGGTAAAGGCCAGCGGCGGCGAACCCATGACGATGTCGTCGCTCCTGGCCTTGAGGATGTGGCGCGGCCAGGTCTCGCACATGGCGAGCACGTCGCGGTGCGTGGTCACGGGTGCCTTGGGCTTGCCGGTGGTGCCCGACGTGAAGGCCAGCAGCGCGACGTCGTCGGCCGAGGTGGGACAGGCGATGAAATGGCCGCTCTTGGTGGCTGCGCGCGCTTCCAGCGCATCGGCGGCGTCGGACTTGAATGCCACGATGGTGCGCAGCGAAGGGAAGGCCTGTTGCGCGATCTGCATCTCGTCGAGCAGCTTGGCCTCGCACAGTGCGACCACGGGCCGCGCCTTGTCGATGATCTCGCCGAGCTCGCGGGAGCGCAGCAGCGGCATCGTGGCCACCGCGATCAGGCCGGCCTTGACCACGGCCAGCCAGGCCAGCGCCATCGGGATCGAGTTGCCGCCGCGCAGCAGAACCCGGTTGCCGGGCACCAGGCCGAGGTCTTCGGTGAGCACCTGCGCGATGCGGTTGACTTCGACCGCAGCCTGCGCGTAGGTAAGGATGCGCCCGGGCGCGCGCAGCATCGGCTTGTCGCCAAAGCCCTTGGCGGGCGCCTTGTCGAGCAGTTCCTCCACGAGGTTCAACTGGTCCGGCAGTTGCAGCTCGGGCAGGTCGTACCTGAATACCGGCAGTTGGTCGGCGGGCGGAAGCCCGTCGTGGACGAAGCGGTCGATTTGTGCGCTCAAGCTAACCTCGCAGTACGGATTTTCCAATGATCAATTGCTGGACTTCCGTGGCGCCTTCGTAGATGCGCAGCGCCCGAATGTCGCGGTACAGGCTTTCAACTTTCGTGCCCACCTGAACGCCCAGGCCGCCATGCATCTGCAAGGCCATGTCGATCACACGCTGTGCGTTTTCGGTCGCAGCCATCTTGGCCATGGCAGCGGCGGCGCTCAGGTCGCCGGCGGGCGGCCGCCCGGTGCGCTCGGACTCGTCGCGCATCCATGCGGCGCGGTAGGTCAGCAGTGCGGCGGCATCGACCAGCGCAGCCATGTCGCCGAGCTTGGCCTGTGTGAGTTGGAAGTCGGCCAGCGTGTGGCCGAACATCTTGCGGCGGTGCGCATGCGCGGTCGCTTCGGCCAGTGCGCGGCGCGCCATGCCGAGCGCGGCGGCGGCGACCGAGGCGCGAAAGATGTCGAGCGTGCGCATGGCCAGCTTGAAGCCGCCATTGAGTTCGCCGAGTTGCGCGCTGCGCGGAATCACGCACCCGTCGAAGCGCAGCCTGGCCAGTGGGTGCGGCGCCATCACGTGGATGTGTTCCGACGTGTCCAGGCCTGGTGCCGTGGCATCGACGATGAAAGCGGTGATGCCGCGTGTGCCGGCGGAGGGCTCGGTCTTGGCAAACACGCAATAGAAGTCGGCGATGCCGCCGTTGCTGATCCACGTCTTCTCGCCGTCCAAGCGCCAGCCGTCGGCCGTGGGCACGGCCTGCAGCGCCATCGCACCCACGTCGGAACCGGCTTCGGGTTCGCTCAGCGCGAAGGCTGCCAGCTTGGCGCCGGTGGCCACCGCCTGCAGGTAATGGCGCTGCTGTTCGGGCGTGCCGGCCAGCGTGATCGCGCCGCTACCCAGGCCCTGCATCGCGAACGCGAAGTCTGCCAGTGGCGAATGGAAGCCGAGCGTCTCGCGCAGCAGCACGAGGGCGCGCGAGTCGAGGTGCTCCAGCGCGCCGCCCGCATGGCCAGGCACTGCGTAGCGCAGCCAGCCGCCATCGCCCAGGCGACGGACCCAGTCGCGGCAGGCGGCGCGGTCGTCGTGCTCGTCGACGTTCTGCGCGGCGGCCCAAGGCAGCAGGCCCTCGGCCAGTTCACGGTGGGCGTCGTCGAAGAAGGGGAGCGCGAGGTGCGCCGTCGAAGGATTCTGGGTCGAGGCGCTCATCGTCTCAGTCTCCGCCGAACACCGGCTTCTGCTTGGACGCGAAGGCCTCGTAGGCGCGCGTGAAGTCCTGCGTCTGCATGCAGATGGCCTGCGCCTGTGCCTCGGACTCGATGGCCTGTTCGATGGTCATCGACCATTCCTGCGACAGCATGGTCTTGGTCATGCCGTGCGCGAAGGTCGGGCCTTCGGCCAGGCTGCGGGCGACGTCGGTGGCTGCGGCGAGCAGCGCGGCGCTGTCTTCGTGCAGGCCGTTGAAGAAGCCCCAGGCGTGGCCTTCCTGCGCGGTCATGGCACGGCCGGTGAACAGCAGTTCCGATGCGCGGCCCTGGCCGATCATGCGGGGCAGCAGGGCGCAGGCGCCCATGTCCGCGCCGGCCAGGCCCACGCGCGTGAACAGGAAGGCGGTGCGCGTGGCGGGCGTGCCGTAGCGCATGTCGCAGGCCAGGGCGATCATTGCGCCCGCGCCTGCACAGATGCCATCGATGGCACCGATGACCGGCTGTGGGCACTGGCGGATCGCCTTGACCAGGTCGCCCGTCATCCGGGTGAACTCGAGGAGCTCGGGCGTGCGCATCTTCGTGAGCGGGCCGATGATCTCGTGCACGTCGCCGCCCGAGCAGAAGTTGCCGCCGGCACCGGTGACGACGATCGCCTTCACGTCGGTGGCGTAGTGCAACGCACGGAACAGGTCGCGCAACTCGGCGTAGGACTCGAAGGTCAGCGGGTTCTTGCGTTCGGGGCGGTTCAGCGTGATGGTGCCCACGCCCTGGTCGAAGCCCCAGCTGAAATGCCGCGCCACGTAGCCGGCCTTGGGTTCGAATTGCGCGTGCATGGGATTGCCTGCGCCGATGTAGTGCTTCATGCGGTCTCCGTCGTTGTGGTTTGGTGCGAGTGCTGCTTGACCTTGCCCAGCAGCTTGTGCAGTTGCGTGACCTCGCGTGCGCTCAGGCCGGCAAAGGCGTTGACGATCCAGGCCTCGTGCTGCTGGGCCATTTCGTTGAAGAGCTTGCGTCCGCGGGCCGTCAGGCGCACGCGCCAGGCGCGCCGGTCGCCCTCGACGTTGACGCGCTCGACCAGTTCCTCGGCCACCAGCTGGTCGGTGATGCCGGTCACGTTGCCGCCGGTCACCATCATGCGGCGCGACAGTTCGTTCATCTTCAGTCCCTCGGGCGAGCGCTCCAGCTGTGCCATCAGGTCAAAGCGTGGCAGCGTGGTGGCGAATTGCTCGCGCAGGCCGTTGCGCACTTCCTTCTCGATGAGCTGCGTGCAGGTCAATAGCCGCAGCCACAGACGCAGTTCGTCGGGATGTTCGCTGTGGGCGCGGGCTTCGAGGTCCATGGAATTTCCTATTCTTCGGCGCGCACGGCCGGTGGCGGTGCCGTGGCGGCTGCGAGCTGTTGTTGTTTGGCAATTTCCCGGTACATCTGGTCACGGCCGGCCAGGTAGGGCTTGGGCCAGTCGACGTAACGGCTCTGCAGTTTCGCAGCCTCGTGCAGCGTCCAGGCCGGATCGGCCAGATGAGGCCGTGCCACGGCGCACAGGTCGGCGCGTCCGGCGGCCACGATGCTGTTGGCCTGGTCAGCGTCGGTGATGGCACCCACCGCGATGGTTGCGATGCCGACCTCGTTGCGGATGCGGTCGGCAAAGGGCGTCTGGTACATCCGGCCGTACACCGGCTTGGCCTCGCGCGTGGTCTGGCCCGACGACACGTCGATGAAGTCGCAGCCGGCCTCCTTGAAGAACCTGGCGACGGCGACGGCGTCGTCGTCGGTGTTGCCGCCGGGGGCCCAGTCGTGCGCGGAGATCCGCACGCTCATGGGCCGGTCGGCCGGCCACACCGCACGCATCGCTGCAAATACTTCGAGCGGGTAGCGCGCGCGGGCAGCGATATCGCCGCCATAGCCGTCGGTGCGGTGGTTGGTCAGCGGGCTCAGGAAGGAGGCGAGCACGTAGCCGTGGGCGCAGTGCAGTTCCAGCCAGTCGAAGCCGGCGTCGACGGCGCGGCGGGTCGATGCGACGAACTGGTCGCGCAGCAGATCCATGTCGGCCTGCGTCATGGCCGCAGGCGTCTGGTTCTGGCTGCCGTAGGCCAGCGCGCTGGCGGCCAGAAGCGGCCAGTTGCCGGTGGGCAGCGGCTCGTCCGTGCCTTCCCAGCCGACCTGCGTCGATCCCTTGGGGCCGCTGTGGCCGAGCTGCAGGCCGATCTTCGCGCTGCTCTGCGCATGCACGAAGTCGACGATGCGCTTGAAGGCGTCGCCCTGCGCGTCGGTGTACAGGCCCGGGCAGCCCGGCGTGATGCGGCCTTCGGGTGTGGGGCTGGTCATCTCGACGAAGACCAGGGCCGCGCCGCCGAGGGCACGTGCGCCCAGGTGCACCAGATGGAAGTCCTGCACCACGCCGTCGACCGCGCTGTAGGTCGCCATGGGCGAGACGATGATGCGGTTCTTGAGTTCAAGGCCGCGCACCTTGTATGGCGTGAGCATCGGCGGAATCTGCTTGCCGCCGGCGAGCCATTTCTCGTAGCCGCCCAGCCAGGTGGCGTCGCGCAGGCGCAGGTTCTCGTGGCTGATGCGCTGACTGCGCGTGAGCATCGAATAGGCGAACTGCTCGATCTGCATGCCGGTGTAGCGAGAGACGTTCTCGAACCACTCGGTGGAGTTTCGCGCGGCGTTCTGGATCTTCAGCACCTCGACGCTGCGGCGGGCTTCATAGCCGGTCAGCACCTCGTCGATGCTGCCGCCACGGCCGAACTCGTCGGCAAGGTCGATCGCGTCTTCCAGTGCCAGCTTGGTGCCCGAGCCGATCGAGAAGTGGGCCGTGTGCGCAGCGTCGCCCATCAGTACCACGGGCACGCGCTTGCCCACGATGTCGACATGGTGGGTCCAGTGCTTGCAGACCACGCGCGGGAAGCGGATCCAGTTGGCCGAGCCCCGCAGGTGCGTCGCGTTGCTGATGAGTGCATGGCCGCCCAAGTACCGGGCAAAGAGCTTCTCGCAGAAGGCGATGGCCTCGGGCTGCTCCATCTGGTCGAGCCCATGGGCCTTCCATACTTCTTCGGGCGTCTCCACAATGAAGGTGGAGGTCTGGTCGTCGAACTGGTAGGCGTGCGCCTGGAACCACCCGTGCTCGGTCTGTTCGAAGGCGAAGGTGAAGGCGTCGAAGGTCTGGTGCGTGCCCAGCCAGACGAAGCGGCACTTGCGCAGGTCGATGTCGGGCTGATAGACGTCGGCATAGCGCTGGCGGATGCGGCTGTTGAGGCCGTCGCTGGCAATCACCAGGTCGGCCTGGTATTGGGCGGCGAGCGCCTGGTCGTCGGTGGCGTCGGTCTCGAAGACCAGATTCACGCCCAGCGACAGGCAGCGTTCCTGCAGGATGTTCAGCAGGCGCTTGCGCCCGATGCCGCAGAAGCCGTGGCCGCCGGAGCGCACCTGGCCGCCCTTGAAGAACACCTGGATGTCGTCCCAGTGATGGAACGATTCACCGATGAGCCCGGCCGTGCCCGACTCTGCCGCCGCCAGGTTGGCCAGCGTCTGGTCGCTCAGCACGACGCCCCAGCCGAAAGTGTCGAAGGGGCGATTGCGCTCGACCACGGTGATGTCGAGCGATGGGTGGCGCGCCTTCATGAGCAGGGCGAAATAGAGCCCTGCGGGGCCCCCGCCAATACACAGGATGCGCTGGAGGCCGGGAGCAAGTATGTTCATAAATAAATAGTTTAAGCATAAACATTCCGGTGTCAATGGGTACATGGTCTTCGACGAACCCAGTTGACGAGTGTTTACACACTGGCAAAAATCGTTCCCATGTCAAGCCTGATTCCGAAGATCGAATCGCAGCTCGCCGCTTTGCCGGTGCCCATCGCCTTGCAACTGCCTGACGGGCGGCGTGTGGCGCAGCCCGGATCCCGGGTCACGCTGGCGTTCTCGGAGTGGTCGGCGCTGGCCAAGCTGGCGGCGCGCCAGATTGGTGCCATCGGCGAGGCCTACGTGGAGGGCCGCGTGCAGATCGAGGGCGCCATGCGCGACCTGACCGACGCGGCGGTCGGGTTGCTGCCAGGCACGCCGGTGCAGACCGACACCGGCTGGTGGAGCCGCCTGCTGCGACAGGCCAAGTCGCGCGGCTCCCATACGCTGCACAAGGATGCGGCGCAGGTGCAGTTCCACTACGACGTTTCGGACGACTTCTATGCGCTCTGGCTCGACCCGCGGCGCGTGTACTCGTGCGCCTACTACCGCACGGCCGACATGAGCCTGGCGCAGGCGCAGGAGGCCAAGCTCGACCACATCTGCCGCAAGCTCCGGCTGCAGCCCGGTGAGCGCTTTCTGGACATCGGCTCGGGGTGGGGCGGTCTGCTGCTGTGGGCGGCCGAGCACTATGGCGTGGACGCAACGGGCATCACCCTGTCGAAGAACCAGCATGCGCACGTGCAGGGCCTGATCGCCGCCCGCGGCCTGCAGGACCGCGTGCGCGTGGAACTGCGGGACTACCGTACGCTCGAAGAGACCAGGCCCTTCGACAAGATCTCCTCGGTGGGCATGTTCGAGCATGTGGGCAGTGCCAATATGGCGACCTACTTTCGCAAGATCCATGCGCTGCTCGCGCCGGGTGGCCTGGTGCTCAATCACGGCATCACCTCAGGACGGCTCGACTACCAGCAGTTGGGTGCGGGCATGGGCGACTTCATCGAGAAGTACATCTTCCCGGGCGGCGAGTTGCTGCACGTCACCCACGTGCTGCGCGAGACGGCCGCCGCGGGGCTGGAGATGGTCGACACGGAAAACCTGCGGCCGCACTATGCCAGGACGCTCTGGGCGTGGTCTGACGCACTGGAGGCGCAACTCGACCGGGCACGCGAGGTGCTGGCCGCAAGCGCCGGCGGGGCTCGCGGCCAGGCCGAGCGCATCCTGCGCGCCTACCGGCTGTATCTGGCCGGGTCGGCCATGAGCTTCGAGCAGGGATGGATTTCATTGCACCAGATGCTGTCGACGCGGCCCGATGGACGGGTTGCTGTCGGACAGATGAGGGGCGCGCAATCGGTGTACCCTTTCACCCGGGACTACATCTACAGATAACAACCATGCTCTACCGCTTCAAATCTCAAGCGACCGCCGAGGTCGTGATGCTCGAAACCAATGCCCGCCAACTGCTGGACATCATCGGCAAGGCCCCCGGCGCCCAGGGCGTGATCACCGTCGACCAGATGCCTGCTGCACTGCAGGCGCTCTCCGCCGCCATGGCCCGTGAAGCGACGGCGCAGCATCACAATCACGACGACCATGTGGCCGAGAAGCACGACGAAGCCGCCGAGCGCGAGCATGTGAGCCTGCACCAGCGTGCGGCGCCCCTGGTGGACATGCTCAAGCGCGCGGGCGCCGAAGGCAAGGACATCACCTGGGGGGTCTAGGGGCCATCCTGCCCCCGCCGGCGGGACTCGGCGCGCAGGGTCAGTCGACCGTCGCGCCGGAATCCTTGACGACCTTGGCCCACTTCTTGTGCTCGCTGTCGATCAGACGGGCGAAGTCGGCCGGTGAATTGCCGCTGGGAATGGCGCCTTGCGCCAGCAGTTTTTCTTTCATGGCCGGGGTGCCGAGCGACTTGGCCACTTCCTGCTGAATGCGGTTGACCACATCTGCCGGCGTGCCCGCGGGAGCGAGCAGGCCGAACCAGGAACTGGCTTCGTAGCCCTTGAGTGCGGGGCCGCCGGCTTCGGCGACGGTCGGCACGTCGGGCAGTGCAGGCGAGCGCTGTGCGCTGGTCACGGCCAGCGCAACCAATTTTCCGCCCTTGATCTGCTGCATCGAGGAGGGCAGGTTGTCGAACATCACATCGGCACTGCCGCCGATCATGTCGATGAGTGCCGGACCCGACCCCTTGTACGGGATGTGCGTCATGAAGGTGCCGGTCATGCTCTTGAACAGCTCACCCGCCAGGTGGATCGAGGTGCCGCTGCCGCTCGATGCCATGTTGAGCTTGCCCGGATTGGCCTTGGCGTATTTCACGAAGTCGGCCACGTTGTGGATGTTGAGTGCGCGGGCCTTGTCCGCGTTCATTTCCATCACGTTGGGCACGGCCGCGACCAGCGTCACGGGGGCAAAGTCCTTGATCGGGTCGAAGGCCAGCTTGGGATACAGCGCGCGGTTGATGCCATGCGTGCCCACGGTGCCCATGAGCAGCGTGTAGCCGTCGTTGGGCGACTTGGCCACGATGTCGGCACCGAGGTTGCCGCCCGCGCCCGGCCGGTTGTCGACGATGAACTGCTGGCCGAAGGCCTTCGAGAGCTCCGGCGCCATGGCGCGCGCAAGAATGTCGGTGGTGCCGCCCGCTGCAAAAGGCACGACGATGCGCACCGGCTTGGTAGGCCAGCTGCTCTGCGCCGTGGCGGTGCCGGCCAGGCACAGCGCGGCGGCGAAGGCCGTTCCTGCGGCCAGCAGGTGGCGGCGGGAAGAAGGCTTGGAAGAAGGAAGAGACGAAAGAGGGGAAACTGGTTTCATCCAGTGTTTTTACCTGCGAAAGCGGGGCGCTTGCGCAGATGGATCCCCCGTGAATACCCTGAGCCGGACATGCCCTGGCCCCGCCATGCGTCTCAGCCGGTCGCCTCGCATTCGTCGATGAAGTTCTCCAGCAGCTTCTTGAGTTGGCTGGTCTTGCGCGAACCCAGTGCGCCCTCGATCACGTCGTGGTGCGCGTCCACGCTCTTCTTCAGGCGCGCGACCGTCTCCAGGCCCAGGTCGCTGATGTAGACCACCACGCGCCGGCTGTCGGCCGCGTCGGCTGCCCGCAGCACCAGGCCGCGGCTGACCAGCTTGTCGATGTTCTTGGTGAGCGCCGGATGGTTGAGCAGGACGAGCGTCGCAAGATCGCCCATCGTGCGGCCCTGTTCGTCGGCCAGCACCTGCAGGATGCGCCAGTGCTCCTCGGTCACATCTTCGGCCGCGATCGACTGCGCCAGCCCGATGCGCATGCGCCGGTGGGCCGAGGCCAGCAGGTAGGCCAGGTACTGCGAGATGTCTTGCTCGGGCATGGGGCGGGCGGTTTCGGAATATTTGTATCTGGCTGACAGTTTAGCGATGATCGCTTGCCTTGGAAAGTATTGGCGCGGTTTTTGCGGTAGAGACCTCCCCTGTTGCCGTCTTGGTGCATTGCCAGGAGTTTTCGATGTATGCCTCCTCTGGATCGGTCGCGCGCGCTCCCCTGGTCATGCGGCCCGGCAGCGCCGCGCGGCGCCCGCCGATGGCGCGCCAGCAGTTGCAGATTGCACTGTGCGTGCCACTGGGCGGCTGCGCCGGCCTCTGGGGACCCTCGTCGCTGGCGTCGGCCAAGCTGGCGGTGTCAGAGCTCAACCGCGAAGCGGGGTTTGGCGGGCGCACCTGTCGGCTTCTGACCATCAATGCTGCGGATGACGCGGCCCAGCTCGAGGCCACGCTGACCGAACTGGTGCAGGCCGGCGACATCGACGCGATCATCGGCATGCACACCAGCGCGGTGCGCCATCGCATCCTGCGTGCCGTGGGCGGGCAGATTCCCATCGTCTACACCCCGCTCTATGAGGGCGGCGAATCGACCCCGGGCGTCTACGCCATCGGCGAGACGGCGGCGCGACAACTGCAGCCGGCCATTGGCTGGCTCGGGCAACGCAAGCGACCCAAGCGCTGGTTCGCCATCGGCAACGACTACGTCTGGCCGCGCATGTCTCACCGCATGGCGCGCGGCTATATCGCCCAGGCCGGCGGCACGCTGGTCGGGGAAACGTACCTGCCCTTGGGCACGACCGATTTTTCCCAGGTGCTCGACGCACTGCGTCGCACGCGGGCCGATGCCGTGCTGTTGTCGTTGGTGGGCCAGGACACGATCGAATTCAACCGCGCCTTCGGCCGTGCCGGCCTGTCGCGGGCGATGTTCCGGCTGTCGTGTGCCGTGGCGGAAAACGAGCTGCTCGGCATCGGCGCCGACAACGCCGACGAACTCTATGTCACCTGCGGGTACTTCGCATCGCTCGACACCGAGGCCAACCTGGCCTTCAAGGAGCGCTATCAGGCGCACTTCGGTGAGCGCGCGCCCACGCTCAATACCTTCGGCCAGTCCACCTACGAGGGCATGCATTTCCTGGCCGCGCTGCTCGATCGCGAACGCCAGGGCGGTGCGCAGGCAGCGTGTGCCGACGGTGCGCCGCTGACCTACCGCAGCGCGCGCGATGCCGATCAGGTCGAGGGCTGCCACAGCGTGGCGCCCATCTATCTGGCGCGTGCCGAGGGCCATACGTTTCGCGTGATCCAGCGTTTCTGACTGACGGCTGGTCGCGTTATTTATTTTCCAAGGAAAACAAAATGCTTGACTTGGAAAATATTGGATTCCAGAATGCACTCGTGTGAAGGCGGCCTGTCCTGCAACGATGCAGGCCCTTGCCGCCCACGCACAGACTGAGCCGGCGGCCTCGTCAACGCGCGCCGGTGCTGAATCAACGAAGAACGCGGAGTCCGACATGGCCATCAAACGCCCCACCCTGGATCAGCTGCAGGACGTTGCCCTGAGCCTGGGCATCCATCTGTCCGAAGCACAGGCGACCACCTACAACACGCTGCTGCAGCCCAACTTCGACGCCTACGACGTCGTCGATGCCATGCCCGACTACGTGCCTGCCGTGACCTATGCGCGCACGCCCGGCTACCGGCCCGGTGGCGAGGAGAACAAGTACGGTGCCTGGTACGCCAAGACCACCATCCACGGCAAGCCCGGCGGCAAGCTCGCTGGCAAGACCGTGGTGCTCAAGGACAACGTCTGCCTGGCCGGCGTGCCCATGATGAACGGCGCATCCACGCTGGAAGGCTACGTGCCCAACGTCGATGCCACCGTCGTCACACGGCTGCTCGACGCCGGCGCTACCGTCGTCGGCAAGTCGGTCTGCGAGTACTTCTGCTTTTCAGGCGGTTCGCACACCAGCGCCTCCGGCCCGGTGCACAACCCATACCGCATGGGCTACTCGGCCGGTGGTTCGTCGTCGGGCAGCGCGGCACTGCTGGCGGCCGGCGAGGTCGATCTGGCCATTGGCGGTGACCAGGGTGGCTCCATCCGCATGCCGGCCTCTTTCTGCGGCGTCTACGGCATGAAGGCCACGCACGGCCTGGTGCCCTACACCGGTGTGATGCCGATCGAGCTGACCATCGATCACACCGGTCCGATGACCAACAACGTGACCGACAACGCACTGATGCTCGAAGTGCTGGCCGGCCCCGACGGCCTGGACCCGCGCCAGCACGCCGGCCAGACGGCCAAGCCCTACAGCGATCTGATGAAGGAAGGCGTGCGCGGCCTGCGCATCGGCATCGTGACCGAAGGCTTCGGCTGGCCGCAGTCGGTGGGCGCGGTCGACGACAAGGTGCGCAAGGCCGCCGAGGTGTTCACGCAACTGGGCGCCATCGTCAGCGAAGTGTCGGTGCCGATGCACCGGGTCGGGGCCGCCATCTGGCTGCCCATCGCGGCCGAAGGCGCGACCCAGCAGATGATGAAGGACAACGGCCACGGCTTCAACTGGAAGGGCCTGTACGTCACCAGCATGGTCGACTTCCATGCAGGCTGGAAGCAGCGCGCGGACGAGCTGTCGGAAACGCTCAAGCTCACCATGGTGCTGGGCGAGTATTTCATCCAGCACTACCGCGGCCACTACTACGCCAAGTCGCAGAACCTGGCGCGCCAGCTCACCGCAGCCTACGACAGCGCGTTCGAGAACTTCGACCTGCTGCTCATGCCCACGCTGCCGATGACCGCCACACCGCTGCCCGGGCCAGGTGCGTCGATCGAGGAAGTGGTTTCGCGTGCCTTCGAGATCCTGCCCAACACCTGCCCGTTCGACGTCACCGGCCATCCCTCGATGAGCGTGCCATGCGGCCTGGTCGATGGCCTGCCGGTGGGAATGATGCTCACCGGCCGCGCCTACGACGAAGCCACGATCTACCGCGCCGCCTATGCCTTCGAGCAGGCCGGCGACTGGAAGGCCATCTAGGCCTTTTGCCTCGCCGGCAACCTCCACGCGCCGCCCTCTGCGCTTTCCTTTTTTCAAACCACAACGGCGGCACCGACCGCCACAACGAGGAGTAGTTTCATGGATCGTCGTTCCTTCATCCAGTCGTCGGCCGCCGCGCTCGCAGCCACGTCGGTGCCCCTGTTCCCGGTGGCGGCCATGGCCGCCGACGAGATCGTGGTGGGCAGCATCATCGACATGTCCGGCGGGCTGGACATCTACGGAAAGCCGATGGCCGACTGCATGACGCTGGCGGTCGAGGAGCAGAACGCCGCGGGTGGTTTGCTGGGCAAGAAGATCCGGCTCGCCACGTACGACCCGCAGTCGAACATGCAGCTCTATGCGCAGTTCGCGCAGCAATCGGCGCTCAAGGACAAGTCGACGGTCGTGATGGGCGGCATCACCTCGGCTTCGCGCGAGGTGATCCGGCCGGTGCTCACGCGCAACAAGACGCTCTACTTCTACAACACGCAGTACGAGGGCGGCGTGTGCGACCGCAACACCTTCTGCACCGGCGTCACGCCCGGCCAGACGGTTGCCAAGCTGGTGCCCTATGCGATGAAGAAGTGGGGCAAGAAGGTCTACGTGGTGGCGGCCGACTACAACTACGGCCAGATCACCTCGCAGTGGGTCAAGAAGTTCGTGCAGGAGAACGGTGGCTCGATCGCCTCCATCGACTTCTTCCCGCTCGACGTCACCAACTTCGGCCCGACCATCTCGAAGATCGAGCAGGCCAAGCCCGACATGATCATCTCGGCGCTGGTCGGCGGCGCGCACATCTCGTTCTACCGCCAATGGGCGGCTGCGGGCCTGACCAAGAAGATCCCGCTGGCCTCGACCACGTTCGCAGGCGGCAATGAGCAGATCGTGCTGTCGCCGGCCGAAGCCGATGGCTTTCTGGTGTCGTACAACTACTTCCAGAACCTCGACACGCCGCAGAACAAGGCCTTCAAGGAGCGCTTCTACAAGCGCTTCGGCGCCGACTACCCGAACATCACCGAGCTGGCGATGGGCACGTACCAGGGCTTCAAGCTTTGGGCCGAGGGCGTCAAGAAGGCGGGCTCGCTCGACCGCGAGAAGATGATCTCGGCGCTCGAGTCGGGCATCAGCATCGACGGGCCGAGCGGCAAGGTGTCGCTCGACCCCGAGACCCACCACTGCGTGCTCAACGTGAGCATCGCCGAAGTGCGCAACAAGCAGCTCAACATCGTGGAGACCTTCCAGCAGCAGCCGCCGGTGGACACCAGCGCGGTCTGCAACCTGAAGAAGAACCCCAAAGACAACCAGCAGTACGTCATCAAGGTTTAAGGCAAGACTCACCCCCCAGGCTTGCCCACTTCGTGTGGCAGCGCCTGCCCCCTGGCGGGGGGCAACACCTGCGGCCCGGCGAAGCCGGTTCCGCGGTGTTTCTGGGAGTTCTTCGTTTCCTGGTTGGAGTCTTTTTCATGGATCTGGCAGTCGTTGTTTTCATCCAGGTGCTCTACGCGGTGGCGAGCTTGGTCATCGTGTCGGCCGGCCTGGCTGTCATCTTCGGGATGATGAAGGTGATCAACCTGGCGCATGGCGAGTTCATGATGCTCGGTGCCTATGCGGTCATTGCCGCGCTCAAGGTCGGCGTGAACCTCTGGGTCGCGATCTTCCTGGTGGCGCCGATCGCCGTCGGGCTGGTGGGTGTGGTGCTCGAGCGCCTGGTCATCCGTCGCCTCTATGGCCGCATGGTCGACACCATGCTCGCCACCTGGGGCCTGTCGCTGCTGCTGGTGGGTATCGTGACCTCGGTCGCGGGCAACACCACGGCGGGCGTTTCGGCGCCACTGGGCAGCTTCTCGGTCGGCGCCTATTCGGTGAGCGGCTATACGCTGGTGATCATTGCGGTGGCCGTGGTGCTGGCCCTGGCGATCCGCTTCGTGCTCACCCGCACACAGTGGGGGCTCATTGCGCGCGGCACCATGCAGAAGCCCGACATGGCCAACGCACTGGGCATCAGCCCGAGCCGCGTCTACTCGGTCACCTTCGCCGTCGGGGCGGCGCTTTCGGGCCTGGCCGGCGGGTTGCTCGCGCCGCTGACCGGCGTGGTGCCCACCATGGGCGCGGCGTTCATCGCCAAGGCCTTCATCACCGTGATCGGCGGTGGGCCCGCCATCCTCGCGGGGCTGATCGGTGCGTCCACACTGTTCGGCGCCATCAACCAGCTCGCCACCTTCGTGACCACGCCGGTGTTCGGCGAGGTCGCGCTCTTGGTCGCCGCCATCGTCATGCTGCGTCTGCTGCCACAAGGCATCACCGGACGCTTCTTCAAGGGATCGCTGTGAATCGTTTTGCCAAGTCCTGGAAGAGTGCGGCGCTCAGCCTCGCGATCGGCCTCGCGCTGCTCGTGGGCCTGCCCGGCGTGCTCGACGACTACACCCTCATCGAAGTCACGATCTATGCCGTGATGTCGATCCTCGGCGTGAGCCTGGCCTTCATCTGGGGCTTCGGCGGCATCCTTTGCTTTGGCCAGGCCGCGTTCTTCGGGCTCGGGGCCTACGTCTATGCCATTGCCGTGATGAACATGGGCGACAGCACCGTCCCCTTCCTGCTGGCGATCGTGCTGCCCGCGCTGTTCGCGGCGCTGCTGGGCTACGTGATCTTCTATGGCCGTCTCTCGGACGTGTACATGGGCGTGATCACGCTGACCGTGACGCTCATCCTCTTCAACCTGATCAACTCCACGGCAGGGCCGGAATGGCGCATCGGCAGTGCGCCGCTGGGCGGCTTCAATGGCATTCCTGCCATCCCGACGCTCAATCTGCCGGGCCTGCCCGACGAGGTGCTCACGCCCAAGGATCTGTTCTATGTCACCTTCGCCTGCCTGCTGCTGGTGTACCTCGGGCTGCGCGTGCTCATCGGCTCGAAGATCGGCCGGGTGATCGTTGCAGCCAAGGAGAACGAGCAGCGCGTGCTGCTGCTGGGCTACGACGCGCGGGCCTACAAGCTCTTCAGCTTCACGCTCGGCGGCGCCATCGCAGGACTGGCGGGCTGCCTGTTCGCCAACTGGGGCGCGTTCACCAGCCCGACCATCTTCGGACTCGCGCAGTCGGCGCAGATCATCATCTGGGTGATCGTCGGCGGCCTGGGCACGCTGGTGGGGCCGATCGTGGGCTGTGTCGCGATCCAGTGGCTGACCTCGCAGATCGGCACCCAGCAGACGCTGAACGCGAACCTGGTGCTCGGCGCCATCCTGGTGGTCTTCGTGCTGCTGGTGCCGCGCGGCATCGTCCCGAGCATCGGCGACCTGATCGACAAGGCCTGGCGGCGCCTGCGTGGTGGCGGCAAGTCGGCGGAGGTGTCGCCATGACAGTCACCCCCATCATCGAGACGCGCGACCTCAACGTGCGCTTTGGCGGCGTGCATGCCACGCGCGACGTCAATTTCACGCTGGCCGAGAACGAGCTGCGCTGCGTCATCGGCCCCAACGGCGCAGGTAAGAGCACCTTCTTCAAGCTGCTGACCGGGCAGGTCAAGCCAACGTCGGGCCAGATCCTGTTTCGCGGCCAGGACATCTCCAGGATGCAGCCGCACGACCCGGGTCGCCTGGGCATCGGCATCAAGACGCAGGTGCCCAGCCTGTTCAACGGGCTGAGCGTCTGGGAAAACGTGTGGCTGTCGGCCCGCCGCGTCAACAGCACCGAGCAGGCGAACCGCATCACCCGCGAGACGCTGGAGCGCGTCGGCATGCACGCCTATCGCGACGTCACGGCTGGGCTGCTGGCGCATGGCATGCGTCAGTGGGTCGAGATCGGCGTGGTGATCGCGGCCGACCCGCCGCTGATCCTGCTGGACGAGCCGGCCGCCGGCATGAGCGACGCCGAGGTGGCGCGCACGGCCGAACTCATCCTGGAGATCAATCGCCAGCACGCGCTGGTGGTGGTGGAACACGACATGAACTTCATTCGCATGATCGCCAAGAAGGTGACGGTGCTGCACCAGGGCGCCGTGATCAAGGAGGACACGCCGGACCGCATCATGAGCGACCCGCTGATCCAGCAGATCTACCTCGGCAAGAAGCCGCACTGAAGCCGGAGGCACGCATGCTTGAAGTCAAGGGTCTTCACGCCGGCTACGGGGCCATCCCCGTGCTGCACGACATTTCGCTGACCATCGCCCAGGGCGAATCGGTCGGCATCCTGGGCCACAACGGCATGGGCAAGACCACGCTGCTGCGCACGCTGGTCGGCGCGCTGCGGGCGACCGCGGGCACGGTGCGCCTGGGCGACACCGACATCACGCGCCACGCGCCGCATGCCCGCGCGCGCCTGGGCATGGCCTATGTGCCGCAGGGCCGCGAGATCTTCCCCACGCTCAGTGCCATGGACAACCTGCGCATGGGCCTGGTGAAGACCGGCGAGCGCACCACCGACACCATCGACGCGCTGTTGGAGGACTTCCCGCGCCTCAAGCCGCTGCTCGACCGGCCCGGCGGCTCGCTCTCGGGGGGTGAGCAGCAACTGCTCGCGCTCGCCCGCGCGCTGGCCGGCAAGCCGACGCTGCTGCTGCTCGACGAGCCGACCGAAGGCATCCAGCCTTCGATCATCGAGGAGATCGCCGAGACGCTGGCGTCGCTGCGCGACCGCATGAAGCTGACCATCGTGCTGGTCGAGCAGAACCTCGAATTCATCGCGGCCGTGTCGCAACGGGTGCTGGTGATCAAGCGCGGCCAGATCGGCGGCGAGATCCCGCGCGAGCACCTTGGCGATTTCGAAATCATGAGTCAATACACAGGAGTCCACGGATGAGCAACGAACTGCATTACCTCGAACTGGTCGACGTCGGCCAGCGCATACAGCGCAAGGAACTCTCACCGGTGGAAGTCACCCAGGCCCAGCTCGACCGCATCGCGAAGGTCGACGGCGCGCTGCAGAGCTATGTGATCGTGATGGCCGAACAGGCGCTGGCCGACGCACGTCTTGCCGAGGCCGAGATCGCCAAGGGCCACATCCGCGGCCCGCTGCATGGCGTGCCGGTGGCGGTCAAGGACCTGTGCTGGACCGAAGGCGTTGCCACGGCCGCCGGCATGACGCTGTACAAGGACTTCGTGCCGACGGAAGACGGCACGGCAGTGCGCAAGCTGCGCGAGGCGGGGGCGGTGATCCTCGGCAAGCTGCAGCTCACCGAGAGCGCCTACGCCGACCACCATCCCACGGTCACGCCGCCGGTCAATCCGTGGAACGCGGCGCACTGGTCGGGCGCGTCGTCCAGCGGCTCGGGCGTGGCGACCGCCGCCGGGCTTTGCTACGGCTCGCTGGGCACCGACACCGGTGGCTCGATCCGCTTCCCCTCGTCGGCCAACGGCCTGACCGGACTCAAGCCGACCTGGGGCCGTGTAAGCCGCTACGGCGCCTTCGAACTCGCCGCCACGCTCGACCACATCGGGCCGATGACGCGCAGCGCGGCCGATGCGGGCGCGATGCTCGGCGCGATCGCCGGGGCCGATCCGAAGGACCCGACGGCCAGCCTCTCACCGGTACCCAACTACCTCGCCGGCATACAGCGCGGCCTGCGAGGCTTGCGCGTGGGCATCGACGCGCGCTGGAACAGCGAGGGCGTCGATGCCGCCACGCTCCAGGTGATGGAAGGCGCGCTGGCCGCCGTGCGCGCACTCGGTGCCGAGGTGCGTGAAGTGCACTTCCCCGACCCGTCGCAGGTCATCGTCGACTGGTTCCCGCTGTGCGGCATCGAAGCGGCCGTGGTGCACGAGCGCACCTACCCGTCGCGCAAGGACATGTACGGCCCGGCGCTGTCGGGCATCCTCGACCTGGGCCGCGCGCAGAGCGGCACGGACTACCAGAAGATCGTGCTCAATCGCCATGCCTTCAGCGGACGGGTGCGCGAGATGTTCGAGGGCATCGACCTGCTGCTCATGCCTTCTCAGGGCGTGGCCTCGCCCACGCTCGAGCGCATGAAGACCTTCGGCGAGGACGCCGAGATGATGTCCGCGATGCTGCGCTACACCTGCCCCCTGGACATGAGTGGCAGCCCGACGATCACGCTGCCCGGCGGTTTCACCGAAGCGGGCACGCCGGTCGCCTTCCAGTTCGTGGCGCGCCACTTCGAGGAAGAGCTGCTGGTGCGCGCCGGCTGGGCCTTCCAGCAAGCGACCGATTGGCACCAGCGGCATCCGGCGCTGTAAGAGCCCAAGCAGCGCATGTACGACACGATCATCGTGGGTGCCGGCTCTGCGGGCTGCGTGCTGGCGAACCGGCTGTCGGCCGACCCGGCGCGCCGCGTGCTGCTGCTGGAGGCCGGCCGCGCTGCGCCGCGCAACGCCGACATCCCGGCGAACTGGCCGTTGATGTTGAACACCGAGGTCGACTGGGGCTTCCACACCGTGCCCCAGGCAGGTTGCCGCATGCGGCGCATGTACTGGCCGCGCGGGCGCATGGTCGGCGGCTCGGGCGCGCTCAACGCCATGATCTACATGCGGGGCCTGCCATCGGACTACGCGCGCTGGGAGGCCGCCGGCTGTGCGGGCTGGGGGTGGCGCGACGTGCTGCCGGCCTTCGTCAAGTCCGAGCGCAACCTGCGCTGGCACGATGCGCCGCTGCACGGCACGCAGGGCGAACTGGTGGTCTCCGATATCGCCCACATCGACCCGGTGGAACGGTTGTGGATCGAAGCCGCGCAGGCGGCGGGCCTGCCGTGGAACGACGACTTCAACGGGCCGACGCAAACGGGTGTCGGCCTGTTCCAGGCCACCGTGCGCGAGGGTGAGCGCTGGGGCACCGGCAAGGCGTTCCTGGCGCCAGCGCTGGCGCGGCCCAACCTCACCGTGCACACGGGTGCCACGCTGCTGCGCGTGCAGTTCACCGGCAAGCGCGCCACGGGCGTGTCTTTCCTCGTGAACGGTGTGCCGCAGACGGCCCAGGCGGCGTGCGAGATCGTGCTCAGCGCCGGTGCCATCGGCTCCCCCCACCTGCTGCTGCAGTCGGGCATCGGGCCGGCCGACGAACTGGCCACGCTGGGCATTGCATCGGTCGTCGACCTGCCGGGCGTCGGCCGCAACCTGCAGGACCACATCAACTGCCCGGTGACCTTCGCGACCACCGAGCGCTTTGGCATTGCACAGGCGTCGGCCGAAGAGGCGGCGGCCCAGTTGCAGCAGTGGGAGCGTTCCCGCAGCGGGCCGCTGGTGTCGAACTGGTCGGCCTGCGGCGGCTTCGCACACATCGACGCGAATGCCCAAGACCCCGACCTGCAGCTCTACTGCATCGTCACGCCACACCGCGACCACGCACGCAACCTGTCGACGCAGCCGGGCATCACACTGTTCTCGGTGGCGCAGCGGCCCCGCAGCCACGGCGTGCTGCGGTTGCGCTCGGCCGACCCGCTGGAGGCGCCGGCCATCGATCCGCGCTACTTCAGTGACCCCGAAGGCGCCGACCTGCAGCTGGTGGTCGATGGCATCCGGCTGCAGCGCCGCATTGCCGCGCAGTCGCCCTTGCGCGAGGTCATCCACGGCGAGTTCGAGGCCAGCGCGCTGGCGCAATCGGACGCGGAACTCGCGGACTTCGTGCGCAGCCAGGCCACCTCGCTCTACCACCCGACCAGCACGTGCAGCATGGGCACCGGCGCGATGGCGGTGGTCGATGCGCAGTGCCGCGTGCGCGGCGTCGAAGGCCTGCGCGTGGCCGACGCCTCGGTCTTCCCGTCGATGGTCTCGGGCAATACCAATGCCCCCACGATCATGGTCGCCGAGCGGGTGGCCGACTTCATCCTGAACGAAAGCTGAGGCATCTCATGGACTGGCTCGACACCTCGATCATGCGCACGCGCGGCACTGCGCAGGGCCGCACGCCCGACACCCACGAACTCACCGAAGCCAAACAAGGCAAGTACCACTACACCATCGGCCCGTACTCCGACCCGGTGCTGCATGTGCGGCCTGGCGACCGCGTGGTGGTCGAGACGCGCGACGCCTTCGAAGGCGCGATCCAGACCGAGCAGGACCTGCCCTCGCGCGTGCTCTCCATGCCCTTCGTCAATCCGCAGAATGGGCCGATCATGGTCGAGGGTGCGCGCAAGGGCGACGTGATCGCGGTGCACATCGAGTCGATGGCGCCGCGCGGGCCCAACCCGCGTGGCACCTGCGCGATGATCCCGCACTTTGGTGCGTTGAGCGGCACCTCGCTCACGGCGCTGCTGACCGATCCGCTGCCCGAGATCGTGCGCAAGATCGACGTGGACGAACAGGGCGTGTACTGGAGCCGGCGTGTGACCCTGCCTTACCGGCCGCACATCGGCACGCTGAGCTGCTCGCCGGAGATCGACTCGATCAACACGCTCACGCCGGACGCGCACGGCGGCAACATGGACCTGCCCGACATGGGGCCGGGCAGCATCACCTACCTGCCGGTGCGCGCGGACGGCGGGCGCCTCTTCATCGGCGACGCGCACGCCTGCCAGGGTGACGGCGAGGTGTGCGGCACGGCGGTCGAGTACGCGAGCACCACCACCTTCCAGGTCGACCTGATCAAGGGCTGGTCGCTCGAATGGCCGAGGCTGGAAAACGAGGCCGTGATCATGGCGATCGGCAGCGCCCGGCCGCTGGAGGACGCCACGCGCATCGCGTACCGCGAGCTCATCCTCTGGATGGAGGCCGAGTACGGCTACGACCGCTGGGACGCCTACATGATGCTCAGCCAGTGCGGCCAGGTGCGGCTGGGCAACTTCGTCGATCCCAAGTACACGGTCGGCGCGGCCATCCGCAAGACCTATCTCGCCTGACAAGGCCCAGGAGCATCACCATGGATCTCGGACTCAAGGGGCTGCGGGCCCTCGTCACCGGCGGCACCAAGGGCATCGGCCGCGCCATCGCCCAGACGCTGGTGGCCGAGGGCGTGCACGTGGCGCTGTGCGCGCGCAATGCGTCGGAGGTGGCGCAGGCCGTTGCCGACCTGTCGGCGCCTGGCGTGCAGGTGGTCGGCGAAGCGGTCGACGTGGGCGACGGCCCGGCGCTCCAGCGCTGGGTCGCGGCCGCGGGCGACGCGCTGGGCGGCATCGACATCGTGGTGGCCAACGTGAGCGCGCTGGCCATTGCCAACGACGAGGCCGGTTGGCAGCGCGGCTTCGAGGTCGACATGATGGGCACGGTGCGCCTGGTCGATGCGGCCCTGCCGCAGCTCGAGCGCAGCGCGCATGCGGCCATTGTGACCATCTCCAGCGTGTCGGGGCGCGAGATCGACTTTGCCGCCGGACCGTATGGCGCCTTCAAGGCCGCCATCGTCCATTACACGCAGGGCCTGGCCTTTCACCTGGCGGCGCGGCACATCCGCGCCAACTCGGTGTCGCCGGGCAACACCTATTTCGCGGGCGGCGTGTGGGACCAGATCGAGCAGGGCAACCCGGCGCTCTACGCGCAGGCGCTGGCACTCAATCCGACCGGGCGCATGGGCACGCCGCAGGAAGTCGCCAACGCCGTGGCTTTTCTCGCCAGCCCGGCGGCGAGTTTCGTGACGGGCACGAACCTGGTGGTCGATGGCGCCTTGACGCGCGGCGTGCAGCTGTGAACGCCGCGCTTACAGCTCCCGCCGCAGGCGCTCAAGCGTGCGGCGTGGCCTTCTTTCAGCCGGCCAGCCTGCGCGCTGCGGCCGCGATCGCCTCGGCGCCCACGCGCGACTGCGCTTCGAGCACCGGCGCGTAGCCGACCGGAATGCGCGGCGCACCCAACCGCGCAATGCGGCAGCCCGAGGCTTCAGCCGCCGTCGCGGCGATTTCGGCGCCGAAGCCCGAGGCCTGCACCGCCTCGTGCACGACCAGCAGGCGCTGCGTGCGCGCACAGGCCGCGAGCACGGTTTCGCGGTCCCAGGGCCACAGCGTGCGCAGGTCGATCAGCTCGACCGTGATGCCTTCGTCGGCCAGCACGTCGCAGGCTGCGGCGCAGGCCTGCAGTTGCCGGCCCCAGCTCACCAGCGTGAGTGCGTCACCGCGGCGCAGCGTGGCGGCCTGGCCCAGCGGCACGGCGATGCCTTCGTCCACGGGGCCGCGCTGGCCCCACAGCGTCTTGTGCTCGATGTAGACCACCGGGTCGCCGCAGGCCAGCGCCGCGCGCAGCAGGCTGTAGTTGTCCTGCGGGGTCGAGGGGCTCACGACCACGACACCCGGCAGGTGCGTGAACCAGGCCTCCAGCGACTGCGAATGCTGGGCCGCCGACGCGTCCCAGATGCCGCCGGGCATGCGCGCGACCAGTGGCACGCGGCCCTGGCCACCGAACATGAACCGGTTCTTGGCGGCCTGGTTGACCAATTCGTCCATGCCGCACAGGGCGAAGTCGACCACGCGCATCTCGATCACGGGCCGCAGTCCGGCCAGTGCCATGCCGACGCCCGCACCCATGATGGCGGCCTCGCTGATCGGCGTGTCGATCACGCGGTCGGCGCCAAAGCGCTGTTGCAGGCCCTGGTACTGCCCGAAGATGCCCCCGCGTCCGACGTCCTCGCCGAGCACGACCACGCGCGGGTCGGCTTCCATCTCGCGCTGCACGGCCAGGGCAGCCGCCTGGGCGTAGCTCAGGTCCTTGGGGTTTGCGTTGCTCAGAACCATTGGTCTGCTCCCGTGGTCTGGACATCGGTGAAGGCCGCTTCGGGTACAGGCCAGGGCGCGGCATCGGCGGCCACCAGCGCGGCCGTGACCTCGTCGCGCGCCGCGTCGGCGATGGCGTCGAGCGCCGCAGGCGGCACGCCGGCCGCGCGCAGCACCGCGTGTGTGCGCTCGATCGGGTCGGTCGTCAGCGCGGCGGCCAGTTCGGCGGGGTCGCGGTAGGCCGCAGCGTCGACCGATACGTGGCCCTTCACACGGTAGGTCAGCGCATGCAGCAGGCGCGGACCTCCGTCTGCGCGCACCTCGGCGATCAGGGTGGCGGCCGTGGCATGCACCGCGAACACGTCGTTGCCGTCGACCTGCGTGGCCGGGATATCAAGTGCGAGCGCACGTGCCGAAGCGCCGTCGCCCGCCGTCATCGGGCCGCTGGCGGTGGTCGCGCTCCACCGGTTGTCCTCGCAGACGAAGAGCACCGGCAGCGCATACACCCGCGCCCAGTTCAGCGCTTCCAGGAATGGCCCCCGGTTGATGGCGCCGTCGCCGAAGAAGCACACGGTGATGGCGTCCTGATCGACCGGGGAGCGGCCCCGTTGCAGCTTCTGCGCATGTGCCGCGCCCACCGCGATCGGCAGGCCGGCCGCGACCACGCCGTTGGCCCCCAGCATGCCCACCGAGAAGTCGGCGATGTGCATGGAGCCGCCCTTGCCGCCGTTGAAGCCGGTGGCCTTGCCGAACAGCTCGGCCATCATGCGGCCGAGGTCGGCGCCCTTGGCCAGCGTGTGGCCGTGGCCGCGGTGTGTGGAGGTGAGGAGGTCGCCGGGCCGCAGGTGCGCGCAGACGCCTGCGGGCACTGCTTCCTGCCCGGTCGACAGGTGCAGCGGGCCGCGCACCTGGGCGGTGCCGGCGGCCTGCTGGCCATAGGCGCTCACGCCGCCCTGGCTGGCGGCCTCGGCCGCGTTCTCGAACGCGCGGATGCGCACCATCATCCGGTACAACGCCTGCGCGATGTCCGGCTCGGGAAAACTCGACGCCATCTTGTCTCCAGCGCACCGGAGGCGGCGCGGTGCGGACCATCGTAGCCATGCCCCCGGTGGGGTGGGAGTGGGCTAACCCGCGGGCGCGCTTTCGCTTTCGCCCTCGTTGTCGGGGCCGGCCTGCTGGCGCCAGCGCCGCAACTGCCGGTAGAGCGTGCCACGCGAGACCCCCAGTTGCCGTGCCGCGTGCGAGATGTTGCCGCCGTGCGCGGCCAGCGTGTCTTCGATGAGGCGGTGGCTGTGCGCGCGCAGGGTTTCGGTGGTGACGGCCGGTGCGCACGCTCCTTCGCCACGGTCCTCGCCTTTGTTTCCCTCATCCCGTGTCATGGCCACGGCCGCCTGCGGCATCGGTGCCGCCACCACGGTGTCCGCGGGTGCCACTGTGGCCACCGCGTGCCGGAAGTCCGCGCCGTCCGGTGCATTCAGCCGTGCCCGCATCCAGACGGCCAGCCCGTGGGGCAGACGCAGCGGTCGCGCGGTGTCGTGGCGGCCGAGTTGGAGCAGGTCGCCCAGGTCGCAGCCGAGCAGTGCGCCGACGTGGCGTTGGCCCGCGGCGTCGGTGGCATCGGCAGCGTCGGCCGCTTCGGGCAAGGGGCCGACCAGTCGCACCGCCGCGCCGTTGAGCCAGGCGATGGTGCCGTCGGAGGCGATGCCCATGAGCGCTTCCATCGGCGTGCCCAGCAGCGACGGATGCGCCTGGAAGCGCAGCACGAGCAGGCTGCGTGACTGCGCCTGCAGCAACCGGTTCTCGATGGTGGTCGCATACAGCCCGACCATGGCCGCGGCGTCGAAGCCGAAGCGGCGCTGCTCCACCGTGAGGTCGAGCACGCCCGCCAGGCGTCCGTGCACATCGCGGATCGGTGCGGCGGCGCACTGCAGGCCGCACAGCTGGTCGAAGTAGTGCTCGGCGCCGTCGACGGTGCAGGCCTGGCCTGTCGACGCCACGATGCCGGGCGCTGTCGTGCCGACCATGCGTTCGGAGATGTTCACGCCCACGCGCGAGGTGGCGCTCAGCACCGGTTGGTGCGCCGCATGGGGGTGGTGGGTGACGTGCAGCACCACCCCGTCGCAGTCGGTCAGGATCACGCGGCAGTCGGTACCCGCGAGCATGCCCTCCATCGCGCTCAGGTCGGGGTCGGCCGCCTCGATCAGCGCGCGATGGCGCTGGCGCGTGGCATGCAGCCGGCTGGGCGTGACCGGGTCGAAGGGCACGACGCGATGGCGGTCGGCATGCGTGCGGGTGCAGCGCATCCACGACTGCAGCACCGCCTCGGGGACCAGTCCCGAGGGCCGCACGCCATCCTCGAAGAACTGCTGGCGGGCGAGCGCGGTGCGCTCGGCCGGCGTGCTGGCGAATAGCGCGCGGGGGGCGGTGGCGGTATCGGTCGATCGCGAGGCCATGGGCAAGTGGGGTGGCGCGCCGGCGCCGGCGCAGCCGCCGACTGTGTTCCGCAATGGAACACTGGCGGGAGGGGGAAATCCCGAAGGTGAACAAAGCGCTCACGTGGCCCATCCTCCGGACACAACAACAGGAGACGACACGATGAACCGCTTCACCGGCGCCACCGCCTTGATCTGGGGCCTGGGCGCGGCCTTGCTGCCCGCCCTGGCACAGACGCCCCCCAAGGGCTCGCCCGCTCACGTCCAGACCGCCCTGCAGAAAGTCGACGGCAACTTCATCCGCGCCAACGCGGCCAAGACGCCCGACTGGCCCAGCTACGGGCTCGACTACGCCGAAACCCGTTTCAGCAAGCTCGATCAGGTCAATGCGTCGAACGCGAAAGACCTCGGGCTGGTCTGGTCGTACAACCTCGAATCGACGCGCGGCGTGGAGGCCACGCCCCTGGTGGTCGATGGCGTGATGTACGTCACCGCCTCCTGGAGCGTGGTCCACGCCATCGACGTGCGAACCGGCCAGAAGCTCTGGACCTTCGACCCGCAGGTCGACCGGTCCAAGGGTTTTCGTGGCTGTTGCGACGTGGTCAACCGCGGCGTTGCGCTCTATCAGGGCAAGGTCTACGTGGCCGCCTACGACGGTCGGCTGATCGCACTCGACGCGGCCACCGGCAAGACGGTCTGGGAAAAGAACACGATCGAAGGGCAGAAGGGCTCGTACACCATCACCGGCGCGCCGCGCATCGTCAAGGGCCGCGTCATCATCGGCAATGGCGGGGCCGAGTACGGCGTGCGCGGCTTCGTCAGCGCCTACGACGCCAACACCGGCGAGCGCAAGTGGCGCTGGTTCGTGGTGCCCGGCGATCCGTCCCAACCCTTCGAGGACGCCTCGATGGCGCGTGCGGCCAAGACCTGGGACCCCTCGGCCAAATACTGGGAGTCGGGTGGCGGCGGCACGCCCTGGGATTCCTTTGCCTACGACCCCGAGCTCAACCTGCTCTATGTGGGCACCGGCAACGGCTCACCCTGGTCGCACAAGGCGCGCAGCCCCAAGGGCGGCGACAACCTCTACCTGGGCTCGGTGGTGGCGCTCAACCCCGACACCGGCAAGTACGTCTGGCATTATCAGGAGACACCGGGCGACAACTGGGACTACACCTCGACGCAGTCGATGATCCTGGCGGACGTCAAGGTCGACGGCAAGGCACGCAAGGTGCTGCTGCATGCGCCGAAGAACGGTTTCTTTTTCGTGATCGACCGGACCAACGGCAAATTCATCTCGGCCAAGAACTTCACCGAGGTCAACTGGGCCACGGGCTACGACAAGAACGGCCGACCTATCGAGCTGGCCGCCGCGCGTGACGGCAGCAAGCCCTACGACGCGATCCCCGGCCCCTTCGGCGCGCACAACTGGCATCCGATGTCGTTCAACCCGCAGACCGGCCTGGCCTACCTGCCCGCGCAGCACGTGCCGCTGAACCTGATGGACGACAAGGACTGGAAGTTCAACGAAGACAAGCCCGGCCGGCCGCATGCCGCGCTGGGCTGGAACACCGCCAAGTTCGCCAACGCCGAGGCGCCCAAGAGCAAGCCTTTCGGCCGGCTGGTCGCCTGGGACCCGGTGGCGCAGAAGGAGGCCTGGGGCGTGGACTACGCCTCGCCCTGGAACGGCGGCACGCTGACCACCGCCGGCAACCTGGTGTTCCAGGGCACGGCCGACGGCCGCCTGGTGGCCTACGACGCGAGGAACGGCACCAAGCTGTGGGAGTCGCCCACCGGCACCGGCGTGGTCGCGGCGCCCGCGACCTACCTGGTCGACGGCAAGCAGTACGTGTCGGTGGCGGTCGGCTGGGGCGGGGTCTACGGCTTGGCCCAGCGCGCCACGGAGAAGCAGGGGCCGGGCACGGTCTACACCTTCGCCCTGGGCGGCACGGCCAAAATGCCGGAGTTCGTCCAGTACCGCATGGACAAGCTCGTGCAGGGCGTGAAGTACGACCCGGCCAAGGTGCAGGCCGGCACGATGCTCTACGTCGCCAACTGCGTGTTCTGCCATGGCGTGCCCGGCGTGGACCGCGGCGGCAACATCCCCAACCTCGGCTACATGGACGCCGCCTACATCGAGAACCTCGACAAGTTCGTGCTCGCCGGCCCCGCCATGTCCCGCGGCATGCCCGACTTCACCGGCAAGCTGAGCAACGAAGACATCGACAGCATCAAGGCCTTCATCCAGGGCACGGCCGACGCCATCCGACCGAAGTAGGGCTCGCCCGCAGGCTTGCTCGCTTCGCGTCGCCGCCTACCCCTGCCGGAGGCGACACCGGCGGCCCGGCAAAGCCGGTTCCGCGGTGTCTCCCGCATGGCGAAAAAAAACGCCGTCCCGAAGGGGCGGCGGCTTTTTGATGTGTCAGGCCCCGCGAAGGGCAGGCGCTGGGTCAGTCTGCGTAGACGCCGGCGGCCTTGATGATGGGGCTCCACTTGGCGATCTCGTCGGCCACGAACTTCTTGTGGCCGGCCGGCTCGATGCGGCCGTCGGTGGCGACCACGGCGCCCAGGCCTTCCTGCTTCTTGATGAAGTCCGGATCCTTCAGCGCGACCTTGACGGCGTCGTTGAGCTTCTTGAGCACGGCGGGCGGCGTGCCCTTGGGCGCGTAGAGACCGTGCCAGATCGTGACCTGGAAGTCCTTCAGGCCGGCTTCCTGCAGCGTTGGCAGATCCTTGAGCAGCGGTGTCGTCAGGCGCTTGGGCGTGGTCACGGCATAGGCCTTGACCTTCTTGGACTCGATCTGCGGCGACGTGTTGGTGGTCTGGTCGCACAGCAGGTCGATCTGGCCGCCGATCAGGTCGGTGATGGCCGGCGCGGTTCCCTTGTAGGGCACCGGGGTCATCTCGGTCTTCATGGCCGTCTGGTAGAGCAGGCCGCACAGGTGCGACGCCGAGCCGACGCCCGCGTTGCCCAGGTTGATCTTGCCCTTGTTCGCGGCGATCCAGGTGGTCAGCTCGGCATAGGTGTTGGCCTGCATGCTCGGCTTGGCGATCAGCGTCATCGGGACGTCGTTGATGATGCCGAGGTATTCGAAGTCGCTCTCGACCTTGAAGGGCAGATTGCGCACCAGCGTCGGCACGGTGGACATGCCGATGTGGTTGAGCAGCAGGGTGTAGCCGTCCGGGTTGGCGCGGGCCACCTTGGCTGCGCCGATGGAACTGCCGGCGCCCGGCACGTTGTCGATCACCACGCTGACGCCGCCAAGGGGCTTGCGCAGGGCTTCGGCCAGGTCGCGTGCGACGCGGTCGGTCGGGCCGCCGGCCGAGAAGGGCACGACGATGCTGATCGGCTTGCCACTGGGGTAGTCCTGGGCGAAAGCGGCGGTGCAGGCAAGCGCCATGGCGGTGAGGGCAAGCAGATGTTTCACGTTGTTTCCCAGGTCAAAGGGCGGGATGCTAGGTCCTGACTTCCACCTGACCACCTCGGATTTACCCTTATTCCTTTCGGTGGTGAAGGGCATGCCTGCATGGCGCCTGACCGCGCGGCGGTCGTCGGCGTTGGACGACAGGATGCGGCGGCTGCCGGTTCTAACGTGAATCACCTTTTCATTCGTTCAACCTGCAACCTACGAGGAATCACGATTTTGGCCCGCACACCTTCCCGCCCATCCGCCTCTTCCAGCCCCACCTCCCCCAGCAGCGCCTCCTCCTCTCGGACGGACGCTGTGGGCCAACTCGCGCGCACCCACCGTCGCATTCAGCGTGACCAGGACGCCAGGGACCTGACCGCGCCGGCTTCCAAGCAGCCCAAGCGGGCCGTACAGGCCGGCGCGCGCGCGCAGCCCAGCGATCAGACCGGCGAGAAGCAGAAGAAGCCCGGCCGCGAATCGGCCATGAAGCTGCAGCCGCGCTTTCTGGCGCCGGACTACGAGGGCAGCCGCAAGCTCGAAGGCATGGCGACCATCGTGACCGGTGGCGACTCCGGCATCGGCCGCGCGGTGGCCGTGCTGTTCGCGCGCGAAGGCGCCGACGTGGCACTGGTCTATCTGAATGAGCATGACGACGCCAAGGCCACGCAGGCGGCGGTCGAGGCCGAAGGCCGCCGTTGCATCCTGATCCCGGGCGACGTGCGGCGCTCGGCGTTCTGCGACCGCGCCGTGGCCCGCACCGTCAAGGCCTTCGGCCGGCTCGACGTCCTCGTCAACAATGCCGCCTTCCAGATGCATGCGGAAAATCTGGAGGACATCAGCGACGAGCGCATGGACCTCACGCTGCAGACCAACATCGGCGGCTACATGCGCATGGCGCGCGCGGCGCTGCCGCACATGAAGAACGGCGCGTCGATCATCAACACCGGCTCGCGCACCGGCCTGCAGGGCAGCAGGAACCTCATCGACTATTCGGCCACCAAGGGCGCGATCCACGCGTTCACGAAGGCGCTGGCGCTCAACGTCATCGACCGCGGTATCCGCGTCAACGCGGTCGCACCCGGCCCGGTGTGGACGCCGCTCAACCCGGCGGACAAGACAGCCGCCGACGTGAAGAAGTTCGGCAAGGAAACCGACTTCAAGCGCGTGGCGCAGCCCGAAGAGCTGTCGCCGGCCTACGTCTTCCTCGCGTCACCGGTGTGCGCCGGCTACATCACCGGCATCGTGCTGCCGGTGACGGGCAGCGTGGCGGCGATCTGATTCAAACGGCCATCAGCGCGTCGAGCTCGCGGTAGTCGGGCAGGGTGGTGTCGATGGCGCGGCCGGCGCGGATCACGGTGCGGTCGAACTGGGCGCGCGCCAGCATCTCCGAATAGCTGCGTGCCTTGAGCACCAGCAGGTCGGCCGGCCCGCCGACCTTGATCGTGCCGCGGTCGATGCCCATGATGGCCGCCGGTGTTTCGGTCGCGGCGCGGATCCAGTCGCCCAGCGGATGGTCCAGGTGCAGGATCTTCACAGCTTGGGTGAAGGTGTCGAGCATGTCGTGGTCGCCGTAAGCGTAGAACGGATCGCGGCAGTTGTCGCCGGCCACCGCCACACGCAGGCCGCGCGCCTTCATTTCGTGCAGCACCGTCACGCCGCGCCAGCGCGGGGTGCGCGCCTCGGGGCTGCGGTCCTGCAGGTACATGTTGACCGTCGGCAGGCTCACGATGTCGATGCCGGCTTCCTTGCAGGCGGCGATCGTCTCTTCGATGAAGTCGTCGGTCTGCAACGCGAGCGAGGTCACGTGGCCGCACAGGATGCGCCCCTTGAAGTTCTGCGCGATGGCCGTGCGCGCCACGCGGATCAGCGAGCGCGCCGCGGGGTCGGTCGACTCGTCGACATGCAGGTCGAGGTCGAGCCCGCGCTCCGCCGCGAGCTGGAAGACGCGCACCAGCGCCTCGTCCAGATCGGGCGGCATGGTGTCGGCGGGGTAGGTCATCGACTTGGTGACGCAGCCCAGCCGCCCGCCGCTCTCGGCCACGATGTCGGCCAGCTGCCGGCCTTCGTCGGTCAGGAAGATGTTGAGCGGCGCGATGGACGACGCCTGCAGCTCGATGCGCCCGGTCCAGCGCTCGCGCATCTCGCGAAACACGGGGAACGAAATGGCCGCCTGCGGCGCCAGCGAGTCGAGGTGCGTGCGGATCGCAACCACGCCCTTGGCGTAGGCGGTGCGCAGGCCGAAGTCCATGCGCTGGCGCACGTCGTCGGCATGCCAGTTCGCGGTGCGGTCGATGCCGGTGGCCTTCGACGCACCGGCCCCGTCGCCGGTCGCGTTGGGCTGGCGCGGCCAGATGTGGCCCTTGTCGAGATGCGTGTGCACGTCGACCATGCCCGGTAGCACCATCGATGCGTCCAGGTCGGGGCCGCTTGCGGCATCGAAGCTGCCGGCCGGTGCGATCGCGTCGATGCGGCCGTGGGCGATGCGCAGGTCGACGGCGACCAAATCGCTGTGGCCATCGTGGATTGGCCGCAGCCGGTCGGCGGTCGCCGCATCGACCTGCAGCAGGCAGCGCGGCGCGCGCAAGTTTCGCAGCACGTAGTTGTCTTGCGCGGGGGGTTGGAAGAAGGAATGGCTCATGAGTGAAGGAGGGCGCTGGGGCGTTCAGGCAGGCTTGCCGACAAACTGGAGCGTATAGCCATTGCGGATGTCGGTGTGGGGTGGCTGCGCGCCGGCCACGACCATGGTGTCGTAGAAGCCCTGCCAGCGCTGGTGCGTCATCGCGCCGATCATGGTGGCCCGGGTGTCGGCGGTTTCGACCACGCTGTACTTGTTCATGGCGCCGATGGCATAGGCGATCAGGTCTTCGCCCATGGCCGGATTGGCTGCGCGAATCATGGCGTTGGCCGGCGCGGGGTCGGCATGAAGGTAGCTGGCCCAGCCCTTGGCGGTGGCCGTCACGAACTTCTGAACGATCTCCGGCTTCTCGCGCACCATCTTCGGCGAGGTCACGACCACGTTCTGGTAGTTGTCGAAACCGTTGTCGGCCAGCACGTGCACCACGGGTTCGACCCCAGCCTTGCGCGCTGCGAAGGGTTCGCTCGTGAGAAAGCCTTGCGTCGACACCTGCTTGTCGACGAGAAAAGGTGCGAGGCTGAAGGTGTAGGGACGCAACTGGTCGTCGGTGAAGCCGAAGCGGCTCTTGAGCCAGAGCCAGTAGGTCTGGCGGCCGGCCGTCGCGACCAACAGCGGCTTGCCCTTGAGCGCTTCCAGCGCATCGTTGCCCACGCCCGGGTGCGACAGCAGCACCCGCGGGTCCTTCTGGAAAAACGCGGCCACCGCGACCGCCGGCAGCTTCTCCTGCGCGAAGGCAAAGCCGCGGAAGCTGTCGGCCTCGGCGAAGTCGGACTGCCCGGCGAGAAAGAGCTGCATGACGTTGACCTGCGGACCGCCAGGCCGAATCTCGACGTCGAGTCCATGCTCGCGGTAGATGCCCGTGGCCAGCGCCTGGTAAAGGCCGCCCTGTTCGGCCTGGGCCAGCCAGCCGCATTGGTAGCTGAGCCTGACCAGACCTTGCGCATTCACGGTGCGAAGGAAGGCGGGTGCGGCGGCCACCGCGACGGCGCCGCCGAGGGATGCCAGCACGTGGCGGCGGGTCGAGTGCGGGGCGTTCATGGCTTTCATCGGCTTCTCCAATCGAGTCAGACAGGGGTGGTCTCGGCGTTGGCTTGCGTGGCATCGGCATAGCGCCAGCCAGCGCTGGGCAGATCGCCGCCGGCGCTTTCTTCACGCGCCTTGGCGTCGAAGCGCAGCTTGCCGGGGTTCATCAGATCGTGCGGGTCCATCGCGCGCTTGAAGGTTGCGTCGTCCTGGTCGATGGCCTTCATGCCGCCCTCCTTGACCAGAAAGGTGTGGTTGTTGGCGACCATTGCACCGTCGTCGGCCATGCCGCGCATCACGTCGGCCAGCTGCCTGTCGTCGGTGAAGTGGAAGAACGGCGACCCCTGAAAGCTGAGCTTCCCGTCGAAGCGCTTCACTTCGAAATGCATGCCGCACAGGTCCTTGAAACGGCGGTGGCTGCGCTCGATGGCCCCCACGAGGTCGGGGTCGAGGTAGAGGCCGACGTTGCTCACGATGTCGGGATGTTCACGGTTCACGTGCATGCGGGTGTGGCCCCAGGCGAACTCGTAGACCGGGATGCGGTAGGGCCCCTGGCCCTCGGCCGCCTCGGACGTGATGGCGCCGCCGAAGTCTTTGACCAGCGCCTGAAAGCTCTCGACAAAGGGCTCGGCGATCATCGCGATCACCATGTGCTGGTGGTCGAGGCCGTAGGGCCGCAGCGCCTTCATCCGCTGCCAGATCGGCTCGCCGATCACGCTGATGAGCTTCTTGACAATGCCGTCGGACGTGGCCAGCGCGTGTGCGCACTTCACTGAGGTCATGAATTCCGGGAACAGCACGATCTGTTCGCGCCACGGCCACGCGGGGGCCAGCGGCATCTCGACCTCGGTGATGATCCCGTTGCTGCCGTAGGCGTGATGCACGAGGTTGACGTCGTCGCCCCGCAGCTGCACCACGCGCGGTGCGTCTTCCACGCTCACCACCTCCAGGCCGAGGATGTTGCCGCGGTCGCGAAGGATGCCGTAGGTGCAACTGCCCACGCCCGCATGACCCCCGCCGACGAAGCCGCCGATGGTGGCCACTTTCTTGGTGGACGAATGAATGCGCAGCTCCCATCCGGTGGGCCGGGTGGCCGCGTCGATGGCCGTCAGGCGGGCGCCGGCCTGGGCGCGCACACGCTGGTCGCGCGTCCACAGCACCTGGTCGAGTGCGGTCATGTCGACCATCGCACCGCCCTGCAGCGGAATGCCTTGCCCGAAGTTGGCCGAGGCGCCGCCGCGCATCACCAGCGGCATGCGGCAGCGCGCTGCAGCGGACGCCACGCGCAGCACGTCGGCCTTGTCGCGCGGGCGCACGATGAGGTCGGCCACATGTGCCATCGCGTCCTCCTTCATGAGAGGGCTGAACGCGGCGGTCATGTCGCGGCTGCGGCGGCGCACGATGTCCGGGTCGGCAATGACGGGAATGTCTCCGATTGCGGCGAGGAAGGAAGCGGTGTCTTTCATCGAGTTTCCGTGGCGTGAAGTTCGCCGTCAGCGTGACGCAAGGAGCATGCCTATGTGAAAGTGCACCTAAATTGATGGAGAGCGCTGCAGTACATTGGTGCCGCACCTTCGTGCGCATCCACAGGGCCGCCATGGAACTTGAAGACCATCTTTTTTTCCTCTGTACCCAGGTCGTCTATCGACGCGACCGGGCGCTCAACGACGCGCTCAAACCCTTCGGCCTGCTGCCCACCGAGTGGCGCACCATCGGTACTCTGCTGCAGCGCGGCCCGCTCCCCATGCTGGAGCTTGCCCAGTGGACGGCCTACGAGCGAACGCGGCTCACGCGAATCCTCCATGGCCTGGAGGCACGCGAACTGGTCGAGCGCGTCGACTCGGCGCATGACGGCCGCTCCGTCGTGGTGCGCATCGCCCCAAAAGGCGAAAAGCTCTACCGTCGTGCCGAACGCGCCGTGGACCCGTTGACCCGGGACATCATGGGCGTGTGTTCGGATGCGGACATCGACCGGGTGCGGCGCTCGTTGCAGGCCATGCGACGCAAGCTGATCGACATGGCGTACTGAGAGGCTCAAGCCCAGACTACCGCTGCGGCGCCTGCAGGTAGCCCATCAGCATCTGCACGATCGCGGCCTCGACCGCGTCCGGTGCGAACATGGCCGGAGGCTCGATCGCGGCGGCATGCACCAGCGACTCCATCGTCTGCAACACCATCCAGGTGGCCAGGTCGAGATCGGTGGGCGCGATCTCCTTGCGATGCGCCTGGAGCAACTGCCGCACCTGCCGGAAGATGCCGCCGTCGGCCGCACTCTGGTCGCGGGGCGCATCGAAGAACGGGAACTCCCGCTCCAGCACGCGGTGCAGGTCGGGTGCCACGCGATGCGCGGCCAGCAGCGCCCGCACCATCGCCTGCACGTGGCCGCGCAGCCCATCGGGACGTTCGGTCGCCAGTACCGCCGCGATGGCGGCGTACATCTGCGCGCCGTGACGCTCGTGCAGCGCCGTGACGAGCGAGTCCTTGTTCGGAAAGTACTGGTAGACGGAACCGACGCTCACGCCGGCCCGCTCGGCCACCACGTTGGTGTTGGTGCCGGCATAGCCGCGCTCGCCCAGAACGCGAGCTGTCGATTCGAGAATGACCTCGACCATGGCCTGGGACCGGGCCTGGCGCGGCGTCTTGCGTGGTTGCGGCAACGGGCGCGGGGTTGCCGGCGAATGCGAGTTTTCAATGCGAGCCATCACTCATATTCTCCATGAACTGAATTTGAGTCTTTACTCGCATTGAAAGGAAATGCACATGTCATCGTCTCGTCCTGCACATGGGCACGCCACCGCCGCCGCACCGCCTGTGAATGTCATGCTTCGGCTGCTGCCGCTCACGCTCGCGGTGTTCATCGGCTTTCTCTCCATCGGCCTTCCTCTTCCGGTGCTGCCACTTCACCTGAGCCGGCACCTGGGTCTGGGCGCGCTGGGCGTGGGCGTCGTCATCGGCAGCCAGTTCGCCGCGGCCTTGCTGTCGCGTGCCTGGGCCGGTACGTTGGCCGACACGGGGGGTGCCAAGCGAGCGGTGGTGTGGGGCCTGCTCATGGCAGCCGGGTCGGGCGCGGTCTATCTGATGTCACTGGCCTTCGGCACGTCGATGTCGGCTGTCTGGGTGCTGCTCCTCGGGCGACTGCTGCTGGGCTGCGCCGAGAGTCTGATCGTCACCGGTGCCTTGGGCTGGGGCGTGGGCACGGTCGGTCCGCAGAACGCCGGCAAGGTGATGGCGTGGGTGGGCATCGCCATGTACGGTGCCTATGCGGCGGGGGCGCCGGCCGGCGTGTGGGTCGATGCACGCTGGGGCTTCACGGGCATTGCGATCGGTACGGCGCTGATGCCGCTGGTGGCGTTGGGAATCGTGCTGGGCCTGCGCGGCATGGCGCCGGCCGCGCATCGCCGCACGCCGTTCTACAAGGTGCTGGGTGCGGTCTGGGTGCCGGGCCTGGGGCTGGCGCTGTCGAGCGTGGGCTTCGGCGTCATCACCACCTTCTCGGCGCTGCTCTTTGCCGCCAAGGGTTGGGGGCCTGCCTCGATGGCGTTCACGGCCTTCGGGCTGGCCTTCATCGGCGCGCGGCTGTTCTTCGGGCACCTGCCGGACAAGTTGGGCGGTGCCCGCGTGGCGCTGGCCTGCGTGCTCGTCGAGGTCGTGGGCCAGTTGCTGATCTGGGGCGCCGCCGACGCCGCGATGGCGTGCGTGGGCGCGGCCTTGACCGGCTTCGGCTACTCGCTGGCATTTCCGGCCTTCGGCGTGGAGGCGGTGCGCCGCGCACCACCCCAGGCGCGCGGCGTCGCCATGGGGGCCTATGTCGCTTTCCTGGACATCTCGTTGGGGATCACGGGACCGGCTGCAGGATGGATCGCGGCAGACGCGGGAGTCGGCAGCGTCTACCTGGCGGGCGCGGTGACGGTGGCGTTGTCGCTGGCGGTGGCGCTGCATCTGCGCCTGCGTCCGCATGCCCCGACCCTGGCCTGACTGTGCGTCGCCATTTCGAACGCCTATGAAGCGCTTCGCACCGATGGCCCCTGGCCCGTCCCGATCGCCGCCCGCAGCCGGGGCGCCGCGAAATCGAGGAAACGCCGCATCTTGAGTGGCATCTGCCCCTGCGACCCATGGACGAGGTGGATCGGTGCAGGCTCGGGCTCGTAGGCTTCCAGGATGACCTGAAGCGCACCTCGCCCGATGGCATCGACCGCCTGGTAGTGCAGCAGGCGCGTCACGCCGACGGACAGGCTGGCGGCGTCGGCCGCGGCCTCGGTGGTCGTCACGCTCAGGCGCGGCCGGATGGGCACGTCGATGGCCGCGCCCGAGCGTGGGTTGCGGAAGCGCCAGGAAGGCGAGGGCAGGGGCGTGTCGACCGCCACGCATGCGAAGCGCAGCAGATCGGTCGGCGTCTGTGGCATGCCCTGCGCGGAGAGGATCGCCGGGCTGGCGCAGGTCACCATCCGCATCGTGCCGATGGCGGTCGCCACCATCGAGCTGTCCGGAAGCGGGCCGATGCGCACGGCCATGTCGACGTGGTCGTCGACCAGGTTCACATGGCGGTCGGACAAGGTCAGGCGGATGTCGATCGCCGGAAATGCCGCCAGGAACTCGGCCACCACCGGCAGCACGTGCAGGCTGCCGAACATGAGGGGCGCGGTCACGACCAGTTCGCCCTTGGGCTCGACGAACTCGCCCGCGGCGTTGTGCTCGGCCTCCTCCACCTGTTCCAGGATGCGCCGCGCCGCGGCGACGTAGTCCACCCCCGCATCGGTCAGCGTGAGCTTGCGCGTGGTGCGGATCAGCAAGCGTGCGCCCAGCCGTGCCTCCAGTTCCGAGATCTTGCGACTGAGCGTGGCCAGCGGCACCCGCAACCGGCGCGCCGCAGCCGACAGGCTTCCTGTTTCTGTGACCGACACCAGCATCGACATGGCTTCCAGGCGGTCCATCGGTTCATCCTTCGGAAATCCGGGAGAGAGATTCTTGAAACTGCCGGATTATCGATTTGGATGGAAAGATGCACCATGGAGTCCTCATCGATTGGAGGTTCGCATGGCGTACGGTTTCATGGACATTGCATCGACGCCCAGCGTGCGGGCGGCGCAGGCGGCGATGGGCGCCGACCGCCTCTGGCAGGACTTCGAGGGCCATCGCGCCTTCGACCGCTTCACCGAGAACGAGGCCGCCTTCATCGCCGAGCGCGACAGCTTCTACATGGCCACAGTGTCGGAAACGGGTTGGCCCTACGTCCAGCACCGTGGAGGGCAGCGCGGCTTTCTCAAGGTGATCGACGACCGGACGCTGGCCTTCGCCGACTACCGTGGCAACCGCCAATACATCAGCACCGGCAACCTGGAAGCCACCGATCGCGCCAGCCTGTTCCTGATGGACTACGCGCGTCGTGCACGCCTGAAGATCTACGCGCACATCAAGGTCGTCGCGCTGGACGCCGACCCCGCGCTCACGGCGCTCGTGACCGTGCCGGGCGACAAGGCCAAGCTCGAGCGCATCTTCCGCGTGCGGCTGGAGGCCTTCGACTGGAACTGCCCGCAGCACATCACGCCGCGCTTCACGGAGGATCAGGTCACCGAGGCGGTTCGCCCGCTCCGGGAAAGGCTGGAGGCGCTGCAGGCGGAGGTCGATGCGCTGCGGGCGCGGCCGTGAGACGGCGGCACTCCGCGACGGCGGTGCAAGGGGTTGGCATCACCGTGGCAGGCGGTACAGCACCTGGCGTCGCAACGGGCTTCCGACAGGCACCAGCGGGTGGTCGAAATCATCCGCCGCATCGTTCGACATGCCGAGCTTCTCCATCACGCGGCGCGAATTCCTGTTGGCGGCGACCGTGTTGGCGATGATCTCCGGAATGCCGAGATGCGCGAACCCGAACTCGATGGCGCGCCTCGCGGCCTCGGGCGCAAGTCCTTGGCCCCAAAAGCGGCGATCCAGGCGCCATCCGACTTCGACGGCTGGCGTGAAGTGCGCGTCGTAGGCCACGCGCAGCAGACCTGCCGCGCCGATGAATTCGCCAGTCTCCCTGGACTCGAGTGCCCAGAAACAGAAGCCATGGGCCCTCAGATGCGCTTGCTGCCGATCGATCCAGGCATTGGCCGCTTCGTGCGAGGCAAAGGGCAGAAGGTGCCGCATGGCCTCGGGGTCCGCCGACATGGCCGCGAAAGGCGTGCGATCCTGGTCGAGCCATGCACGCAGGATCAGACGTTCTGTCGTCAAGGGTGTCGGATTTTCCAGCATGGCATTTCTCGTTTGCATGCGCAATTCTCGCGCCGGCACCGCCAGGACGGGATCATCGACTGCTGGCCTGGACCACCGTCCCCGCACAGGTGTGCTTTTTCAAGCCCAGGTAACTCAGGACGCCCGCTGCAGACAAAAGAACGACCGCCAGGGCGAGCGATAGCCGCATGCCATGCAGGAAGAGGCTCGGTTCCGTGTTCCGCACGAAGAACCCGTACACGGCCACCCCCAGCATGCCGCCGATCTGTCGGGCTGAATTGAGCACACCTGAAGCGATGCCCGCATGCGCGGCGTCGACTGACGACAAGGTCGCGTTGGTCATGGTCGGAACCACCAGCGCGATGCCACTGGCTGCAAGCAGCATCGGCAGGACGAGTGTCAGATAAGCGCGGTCTGCAGTGATTCGAAGCAGCAGAAGGTAACCCAACGATGCGAGCGCCAGCCCGGTCACCATCAGGGCTCGCGTGCCGATGCGGGTGATCAGCCGTCCGGCGACGATGTTCATGACCATCAAGATGGCCGTCATCGGCAAGAAGGCCAGGCCGGTCTGCTGCGGAGAAAGATGTTGGACCGCCTGGAAGAACAGGCTGAAGACGAACACCAGCCCGTAGTAGGCAAAGTTCACCGACAGACCCACTGCCGTCGCGATCGAGAAGGTCGCGCTGCGGAACAACGAGAGCGGAAGCATCGGCGCCTTGCTGTGCTGCTCCAGCCCGTAGAACGCGGCTGCGCTGACGAGCGACAGGGCTACGCCAGCGCAGACCCAGGGGTGCGTCCACCCCAGTCGACTGGCTTGCGTCACCGCCGCAGTCAGCGAAGCGAGGGCCAGGATGGCCGCCAGTTGCCCCGGCAGGTCGAGTCCACGGCCTGCCTTCGCGATGGCGGTGGGGGCATGGTGCAGGGTCAGTGCCAAACCGAGCGCGCCGACGGGCAGGTTGATGAGAAAGATGCCGCGCCACCCCACGTGCGCGATGAGCAGGCCGCCCAGCACCGGACCGGCTGCCAGCGCAATGCCGCCGGCCGCGCCCCACGAGCCGACCGCACGGCTGCGTTGGACAGGATCGGGAAACGCCTGCTGAAGCAGCATCAGGGAACTGGGAACGAGCAGCGCCGCGCCCATGCCCTGGACGATGCGCGCGGCCACCAACGACGCCAGGCTCGGCGCGAGTCCGCATGCGAGGGAAGCCATCGTGAAAACGCCCAAGCCCACCACGAAGACCCGCTTGGCACCCATCCGGTCCCCAAGCGCCCCAGAGGTCAGGAGCAGCGCCGCGAAGACCAGCGTGTAGGCATTGACCACCCATTGCAGCCCGGCGATATCGGTGCCGAAAGCAACGCGCAGCGTCTCGAGCGCCACGTTGACGACACTGACATCGAGCAGCACCACAACGAAGCCAAGGCCCGCGGCAGCCAAGGTCCCGCGCTGGCGACGGGTGAAAGGAACAGAAGCCATCGAGCGGCACCCCATGAGACTGCAAGGGTCGAATGCTAGGTGGCGTATCGCTGTGCGTAAATTCCCAAAAAATGCAACCCATCCTGGAGAAAATGCACAGATGTTCGATTGGGAAGACTTGAGGCATTTCATCGCGGTCGGGCGCGCGGGCAGTTTGTCGGGCGCAGCCCGCGAGTTGAAGGTTGACCACGCGACCGTCAGTCGCCGACTGACCTCCTTGGAGCGCGCCTTGCAGGTGCGCCTTGTGGAGCGGCTGCCGCGCGCCTGCCGCCTGACCGACGTGGGGGCGCATGTGTTCACGCTGGCGCTGGCCTTGCAGGACGATGCATTCGCCATCGAGCGAGTCGCTCGCGCCAGCCAATCGCCACTCGCCGGCAAGGTATCGCTGAGCGTGCCGCCGGTCTTGGTGGCCAGCTTCCTGGCGCCGCATTTGACGGAGTTTCGCCAGCGGTTTCCCGCCATCCAGCTGTCCGTATCCGGCCAGGCGCAGCAGGTGTCGCTAAGTCGGCGCGAGGCGGATATTGCCGTTCGACTGGTCCGGCCCAAGGAACCGGGCAGCGTCGTACGGAAGTTGGGAACCATGGCGTTCGCTCTGTACGCGAGTCGCCACTACCAAGCGCTCTCGCATCCGGAGCGCTGGGAGTTCATCGCCTACGACGCGCGATTCGAAGACATGCCCCAGCAAAAGTGGCTTCGCAGCCTGGCGGGCAAGCGGCCCATTGCCTGCGAACTCAGTGACATCAACAGCCACCACGCGGCCGTCCGTGCGGGCGCAGGCGTGGGCGGGCTTCCCTGCTTCCTGGGGGATGCCGATGAGACATTGTTGCGCGTCTCCGACAGCGATTCATCGTTTGCCAGGGATATCTGGCTGGTGGTTCACCGCGACATGAAGAGCGCTGGCCCGGTGCGCGCCGCGATGGACTTTTTGATCGAGGTGATGAAGCGAAACGCCGCATTCAACGACGCCTCGATGCGAGGCTGACCGAGGTCGGGCTATCGCGTCGAAGCGCTGCGACGCGATGGATGAGGTGAGCGAGGCGGCTTTTCATCGACTGTGGCCGGTGCAGGGCCTGTGTAGCGTGCGCGTGGTCGTATCAAACGACCCGTGGCTTGCTGCTCCAGCACATGGGCCGTCCAGCCGACCGAGCGCGCCAGCGCGAACAGCGTGAATGGCGCGTGAGCTGGCAACCTGTGCACCGCCGCCATGGCGGCCAACGCGAAGTCGATGTTCACCGCTTCGCCCACCAGCTTCTCGCCGATGGCGCGCAGTTCCTGGAAGGTGTCGGGCAGGGTGATGCCTTCGAGCAGCGCGCTGCAGCGCACATCGCCGGCCGGATAGAGCGGATGCCCGAAAGCGGCCCGCGCCCGGTCGTGGGCGAGCCATTCGCGCACAGCGGCCTCCGTGCCGACGGCGATGGCATGGCGTACCAATGCCTGCACGGCCGCCGACGCGCCACCGTGCAGCGGGCCCGTCAACGCAGAGAGGCCTGTGAGCAGGGAGGCGGCCACAGAGGCACCGGTGGACGCCGTCACGCGCGCGGCGAAGGTCGAGGCGTTGAGTTCATGGTCGGCCATCAGCACCAGCGCGCGACGCAGGTCGTCGGCGGCGCGCGGCCGGCGCCATGCAGCGGCCAGCCGAACGTGCAGCGCCATCGAACGTGAGGGCGCGGGGCCCAGCAACGCATCCGCCAGCGTGCCGATCACATCGGCCGCCTCGGCCTTCAACACCATGGGCGAGCGCCCGCGCGAGGGTGGGTCGGTCGCGGCGCGTGAAGCAAGCGCCACGAGTCCGGCTTGAAGCGGCTGCATGCCCTCGGGCACCGAAACCGTGGGGGTCGCAGACACGAAGCTCGGCGACTCGCTCTCCCACAACACGCCGGCGGCTTCTTCCAGCGTGGCATAACTGGCCAGGGCGCAAGCGTCCTGGCCGCGATACAGCAGCCGCCCGCCGGCGACCGTCGATACGGCCGAGGCCATCACCGGCTCGCCCCACCGGATGGTCTCGCTCGCCACGGCCTCGGTGCTGCGCCGCCCGCGCGCGCGCGTGGCGATGCGCTGGACATCGTCGCGGTGGTAAAGGCTGCGGCGTGGGTCGGCCGGGTCCGGCTTGGCGCGGATGCGACCGCGGCTCACGCTGGCGTACAGCGTCTGCGGACGCACCTGCATCAGTTCGAGCGCGGCGGCGGAGGGCAGCCAAAGAGGAGCTTTCGACAGACTCATGTTGACAGAATAAATCAAGATTGACGTCAATGGCCAGGCGAACAGAATCGATGCCATCGTGATACAGGAGCAAAGACGATGAACGACGACGATGGCAGCCTCGAAGGTGTGGTCGCTGCGCACACAGTGCTGTCCGAGGTGGACGGCGAAACGGGTCGGCTGGTGATACGCGGCCATGAACTTGACGAGATCGCGCAGCGCTGGCGCTATGAAGACGTGGTGGCGTTGCTGTTCGAGGGCTTCTTCGACACCGTGCCCTCGCAGGAGGCACTGCGTGCCGCCATCGGCCGCGCGCGCCGCGAAGCCTTCGAGCAACTGCAGCCCAACGACGCGGACGTCCTGCGCCGCATGTCACCCATCGAGGCCGTGCGCGCATTGATGGCGCGCCTGTCCGATGGCGACGACTTGCCCACCGCGCTACGCCTCTTGGCCGCACCCGCCGTCTACACCGCTGCGGTCATGCGCTGGCGCCTGGGCGTGCAGGCGCTTGCGCCCAACGCGGATCTGCCGCACGCGGCGGACATGCTGCGCATGCTGCATGGCCTTGCGCCCACGGCCATGCAGACTGCCGCGCTCGATACCTACCTGGTCACCGTGTGCGATCACGGCCTCAATGCTTCGACCTTTGCCGCGCGTGTGGTGGCGTCGACCGGCGCCGGTCTGACCTCGGCGGTGCTGGCCGGCATCAGCGCGCTCAAGGGGCCGCTGCACGGCGGCGCGCCCGGTCCGGTGCTCGACATGCTCGATGCCATCGGCACGGCCGCCCACGCGCGCGTCTGGCTGGAAGAGGCCGTAGCCAGCGGCCAGCGGCTGATGGGCTTCGGCCATCGCATCTACCGCGTGCGCGATCCGCGCGCCGATGCACTCAAGGGGGCGCTGCATCGGCTGGGTGCCGAAGGCAGCGTCGACGCGGCACGGCTCGAACTGGCCGAGGCGGCCGAGCAGGCCGCGCTTGCGATCCTGCGCGAGAAGAAGCCAGACCGTGCACTGGAGACCAACGTCGAGTTCTACACCGCGCTGCTGCTCGAAGCCCTGGGCTTCGGTCGAGAGAGCTTCACTTGCGTGTTCGCTGCCGGCCGTGTGGTCGGTTGGTTGGCCCATGCGCGCGAACAGGTCGCCAAGGGAAGGTTGATCCGCCCGCAATCGGTGTACGTCGGGCCAGCCCCGGAGGAATCGAGCGAAGGTGCGGGCGCCGTTGCGCACGAAGCCCTCTGAGTCCGCAAGGCGCTCGCCGCGCTTGCGCAGGGACTACTTGTAGCTCCGCGCGTCCTCGATCACCTTGCCGTCGTTCGGCAGCGAGCCCGGTGCCACGCGCACGATGTCGCAGCGCAGCTTGGTGGCGTCGCGCATGGCTTCGGCGACACGGGGTTCGAGCGTCGCGTCGTCCGCGGTCTCGACGTGCAGCGTCATGCGGTCGTCGGCCATCTCGCCCTCGACCACCAGGCGGGCACGCAGTACGGCGGGGAAGCGCTTGATCACGGACGCGACCTGACCGGGGTGCACGAACATGCCGCGCACCTTGGTCGTCTGGTCGGCGCGGCCGAGCCAGCCCCGGATGCGGGTGTTGGTGCGGCCGGTCGGACAGGCGCCGGGCAGCACGGCAGAGAGGTCGCCGGTGCCGAAGCGCACCAGCGGGTAGTCGCGGTTGAAGGTGGTGACGACGACCTCGCCGACTTCGCCGTCGGGCACCGGGTCGCCGGTGCCGGGGCGCACGATCTCCAGCAGCACGCCTTCGTCGAGCACCAGCCCTTCGCGCGCGCTCGTCTCGTACGCGATCAGACCCAGGTCGGCGGTGGCGTAGCACTGTTTGCCGTCGATGCCGCGCTCGGCCAGCCAGTCGCGCAGGCTCGGCGGAAAGGCTTCGCCCGAAAGCAGCGCCTTGGTCAGGCTGGGCAGCGCCACGTTCGCCGCCGCTGCCTTCTCCAGCAGGATGCGCAGGAAGCTCGGCGTGCCGACGTAGCCGGCCGGTTTGAGCTCGACCATGGCTTCGAGTTGCTGCTCGGTCTGCCCGGTGCCGCCGGGAAACACGGTGCAGCCCAGGGCATGCGCGCCGCTCTCCAGGATCGAGCCTGCGGGGGTCATGTGGTAGCTGAAGCTGTTGTGCAGCAGGTCACCGCTGCGAAAGCCCGCGGCGTACAGCGCGCGTGCCGTGCGCCAGTAGTCGCGGCTGGCGCCCTCGGGTTCGTAGATCGTGCCCGGGCTCGCGAACACCCGCAGCATCGACGGACCGCGCACGGTGGCGCTGAAGCCGCCAAAGGGGTCGCTCGCGCGATGCTGTTTCTGGCGCTCGAGCAACTCCGACTTGCGCGTGACCGGCAGACGCGCGAGCGCCTCGCGTCTGCCGATGGCGGCCACGTCAATGCCCGCCAGAATCTCGGCGAAGGCCGGCGCCGCGGTCTGCGCATGCACCAGCTGCCTGGGCAGCGCGGCGAACAGGTCGGCCTCACGCTCGGCCGGGTCGCGCACTTCGAGGGCGTCGTAGAAATCGCTCATGCCAACCAACGCTTTCTTCGTTTGTAGCTCTTCACATCGCGGAAGCTCTTTCGGTCGGCGCCGCCGACGCCGAGGTAGAACTCCTTGACGTCCTCGTTCTCACGCAGGCCCTTCGCCTCGCCGTCCATCACGACGCGGCCGTTCTCGAGGATGTAGCCGTAGTCGGCGAAGCGCAGCGCCATGTTGGTGTTCTGTTCGGCCAAGAGGAAGGTCACGCGCTCCTTCTCGTTGAGGTCCTTCACGATCGCGAAGACCTCCTCGACGATCTGCGGCGCCAGGCCCATCGACGGCTCATCGAGCAGCACCATCGTCGGGTTGGCCATCAGCGCGCGGCCGATGGCGCACATCTGCTGCTCGCCGCCCGACGTGTAGGCCGCTTGCGAGGTGCGCCGCGTCTTCAGCCGCGGGAAATAGGCGTAGACCTTCTCCAGCGTCTGGGCCACTGCAGCCTTGCCGTCGGTGCGCGTGTAGGCGCCGGTCAGCAGGTTGTCCTCGATGCTCAGGTGCGCGAAGCAATGGCGGCCCTCCATCACCTGCACCAGGCCGCGCTGCACCAGCGCCGAGGGCGTGAGCGCCTCGATGCGCTCGCCGCGCAGTTCGATCGTGCCCTTGGTCACCGCGCCGCGTTCGCCGGCGAGCAGGTTGCTCACGGCGCGCAACGTGGTCGTCTTGCCCGCGCCGTTGCCGCCGAGCAGCGCCACGATGCCGCCTTCGGGCACGGTGAGCGACACGCCCTTGAGCACCAGGATCACGTGGTTGTAGATGACCTCGATGCCGTTGACGTTGAGGAGTATGTTGGGTCCGCTCATGATGGTGTCCGAAGCATGCGAAAGGCGCCAATGCTGCGTGCCTTTCGCATGCCGGCTCTCGCGAGCCGGCACGGATGTCAGGTCAGCAGGTGCGGACCTTGAGGTTCTTGTCCTTGGCGTACTTGGCGGCGTACTCCTTCACCAGCGGGTCGATGAAGCTCTTGTCCGACTGGTACCAGTCGGACTTGATCTCCCACTTGCCGCCGTCCCACTGGACGATGCGCGCCCAGTCGTCGCCCATGTGGTTGGCGCACGAGGTCTTCACCGGCCGCATGATTTCACCGAAGCCCAGTGCCTTGAGCCGGTCGGCCGTGAGGTTGAGGTTCTCGAAGCCCCAGCGCACCTGCTCGGGCGTGAGCGACTTGCCCTTGCCGTACTTCTCCTGCGCGGCGCGGATGGCTTCGACCTGCAGCATCGAGATCATCATTCCGCGGGTGTGGGCCAGGGCGCCAATTTCGTCGACCGGACCTGTGCCCTGCCCCTTGTCGTAGACGAACTTCTTCAGGTCGTCCTGCACCTTGTCCTTGGCCGCACTGTTGTGGATGGTGATGGCGTTGTAGCCCTTGGCGCCGGCGCCGATGTCCTTGACGTCATGGTCCGAGCCGGCCCACCAGATCGCGTAGATCTTCTCGCGCGGATAGCCGCTGGCCTGGGCCTCGCGGATGCCGGCGGGCGTCATCACGCCGGCCGACCAGAACAGCACGTAGTCGGGCTTCTGCTGGCGGATCTGCAGCCACACCGACTTCTGCTCCACGCCGGGTGGCGTGACCGGGAACAGCGCCAGCTCGAAGCCCTGCGCGGCCGCACGCTTCTGCAGCAGTGCGATCGGCTCCTTGCCGTAGGGCGAGTCGTGGTAGACCAGCGCGATCTTCTTGCCCTTGAGGTTGCCTTTCTCCTTCTTGGCGATGTCCTGCATCATCACGTCGGCGGCGGTCCAGTAGGTGCCCAGCAGCGGGAAGTTCCACTCGAACACCGTGCCGTCGGCCGATTGCGACAGGCCATAGCCGGGCGTCTCCACCGGGATCTTGTCGACGATGGCTTTGTCGCTCACCGCGAAGGTCACGCCGGTCGATTGCGTGTCGAAGCCCGAAGCGCCGGTGCCCTTGGCTTTCAGGCGCTCATAGCATTCCACACCCTTGGCCGCGTCGTAGGCGAACTCGCATTCCTCGAAGGTCAGCTTGACGCCGTTGACGCCGCCGTCGCGCGCGTTGACCAGCTTCAGGTAGTCCTGCTTGCCGTCGGCCCATGGGATGCCCAGCGGTGCGAACTGGCCGGTGCGGTAGACCAGCAGCGGCACGAACTGCTCGGCCGGCTGAGCCTGCGCGATGGAAGCACCACCCACGATGGATGCCACAGCCATCGCTGCGGCGGCACATTGCATTCGGAATTTCATTCTCTTGTCTCCTAGTTAAGTCACGTCACGAAAAACGGGTACTTGTCTTTTCCAGCAGATGCCGCGGAACCGGCTTTGCCGGGCCGCAGGCGTCGCCCCCGGTAGGGGGGGCGAAGCGACACGGAGTGCGCGAAGACTGGGGGTGAGCCATATCAATGAGGGAAGGGCCACAGCCGCAGCTTCTGCCGCGCGGTCGACCACAGCCGCGCCAGGCCGTGCGGCTCGACGATGAGGAAGAACACGATCAGCGCGCCGAAGATCATGTGTTCCAGGTGCGACGCGGTGGCTGTCGAGATCGGCAGGCCCAGCCAGTGCGGCACGTAGTTCAGCAGCAGCGGCAGCAGCACGATGAAGGCCGCGCCGAAGAAGCAGCCGGCGATGGAGCCCAGCCCGCCGATGATGATCATGAACAGCAGCTGGAACGACTTCTCGATGCCGAAGGCTGCCGGCTCCCAGGCGCCCAGATGCACGAAGCCCCACAGTGCGCCGGCCACGCCGACGATGAAGCTGCTGACCGCGAAGGCCGTGAGCTTGGCGTACACAGGGCGGATGCCGATGACGGCGGCCGCCACGTCCATGTCGCGCATCGCCATCCATTCGCGGCCGATGGCGCCGCGCACCAGGTTCTTCGCGAGCATGCCGAACACCACCACGAAGCACAGGCACAGCAGGTACTTCTGCACGGGGGTGCTGAACTCGTAGCCCAGCATCTGCAGCGTGCGCACGCCCACTGAGCCCGAGGGCGAATCGTTGGTCACCCACTTCACGCGGTTGGTGAACCAGTCGATGAAGAACTGCGCAGCGAGCGTTGCTACCGCCAGATACAGCCCGCGGATGCGCAGGCTCGGAATGCCGAAAACCACGCCCAGGGCCATTGCCGCCATGCCGCCGCCGAGGATCGACAGCACCAACGGCATGCCATCGATGCGCACCTGCAGGTTGTAGGCCGCGTAGGCACCCACCGCCATGAAAGCGCCGGTGCCCAGCGAGATCTGCCCGCAGTAGCCCACCAGGATGTTCAGGCCGATGGCCGCCAGCGACAGGATGAGGAAGGGGATGAGCACCGCGCGGAAGGCGTAGTCGCTCACGAGCATCGGTACTGCGACGAAGCAGATCGCCAGCAGCGCGAGCATCGCCCAGCGGTCCTGCGCGATCGGGAACAGCGCCAGGTCCGCGCGGTAGCTGCTCTTGAATTGACCGTTCTCTCGATAAAACATGGTCAGACCCTGTCGATGATCTTGTCGCCGAACAAACCTTGCGGCCTGATCAGCAGGACGGCGAGGGCGAGCACATAGGCGAACCAGTTCTCGATGCCGCCGCCTACGTACGGGCCGAGGTAGATCTCCGAGAGCTTCTCTCCCACGCCGATGATCAGCCCGCCCAGGATCGCGCCCGGCACCGAGGTGAGCCCGCCGAGGATCACCACCGGAAAGGCCTTCAGCGCCACCAGCGAGATCGAGTACTGCACGCCCAGCTTGCTGCCCCAGATGATCCCGGCCACCAGCGCCACGAGCCCACCGACCGACCAGACGATGACCCAGATGCGCCCGAGCGGAATGCCGATCGATTGCGCCGCCTGGTGGTCGTCGGCCACCGCCCGCAGCGCGCGGCCGGTGCGTGTCTTCTGGAAGAAGAGGGTGAGCAGCGCGACCAGTGCCGCCGCAGCGACCGCTGCATAGAGGTCTTCCTTGTTGAGCAGCAGGCCGCCCTCGAACACGTTCTCCAGCACCAGCATCGGGTCCTTCGGCATGCCGATGTCGATCTTGTAGGTGGCGCTGCCGAAGATCAGCTGGCCGCCGCCGTCGAGCACGTTGGCGATGCCCAGCGTGGCCATCAGCAGCGTGATGCCTTCCTGGTTGACCAGCCGCCGCAGCGCGAAGCGCTCGACCGCCCAGGCCACTGCCACCATGCACAGCGCGGCCGCGATGAAGCCGAGCACGTTCGCCAGCACCTTGCTCTCGAAATGGAACCACTGCGGAAACCATTCCGAGAAGCGCGCCATCGCCAGCGCCGCGAACAGCACCATTGCGCCCTGCGCGAAGTTGAAGACGCCCGAGGCCTTGAAGATCAGCACGAAGCCGAGTGCGACCAGCGCGTACAGCATGCCGACCATCAGGCCGCCGAACAGGGTTTCGAGGAAAAATCCCATGATCAATGTTCCACGCCCAGGTATGCCCGGATCACGTCTTCGTTGTTGCGGACTTCATCGGGCGTGCCGTCGCCGATCTTCTTGCCGTAGTCGAGCACCACCACGCGGTCGGAGATGTCCATCACCACGCCCATGTCGTGCTCGATCAGCACGATGGTCGTGCCGAACTCGTCGTTCACGTCGAGGATGAAGCGGCTCATGTCCTGCTTCTCTTCGACGTTCATGCCGGCCATCGGCTCGTCGAGCAGCAGCACCTGCGGTTCCATCGCGAGTGCGCGGCCAAGGTCGACGCGCTTTTGCAGGCCGTAGGGCAGTTGGCCCACCGGCGTCTTGCGAAAGGCCTGGATCTCGAGGAAGTCGATGATGCGTTCGACGAACTCGCGCTGCTGCAGCTCCTCGCGTTCGGCCGAGCCCCAGCCGAAGGGGTTGCGGAAGGCTTGCGCGAGCAGGCCGCTCTTCATCTGCAGGTTGCGGCCCGTCATGATGTTGTCGAGCGCGCTCATGCCCTTGAAGAGCGCCAGGTTCTGGAAGGTGCGCGCAACGCCCATCTGCGCGACCTGCCGGGAGTTCATGTGCTTGAAGACCTGGCCGCGGAAGGTGATGGAGCCTTGCTGCGGCTGGTACACGCCGTTGATGCAGTTGAGCATCGAGCTCTTGCCCGCGCCGTTGGGGCCGATGATGGCGCGCACCTCGTGCTCGCGCACGTCGAAGCTGATGTCCGTCAGCGCCTTCACGCCGCCGAAGCTCAAGCTGATGTTTTGGATGTCCAAGATGACATCACCGGTTTTTCTGTCGCTCATGCGGCGGCCTTCACTTCGGGATAACGCGTGGCATCGACGATCGGCAGCGTCGCGCTGACCGAGCCGGTGCGGCCGTCCTCGAACTTCACCTGTGTCTCGATGAACTGCTCGGCGCGGCCGTCGTATAGCGCATCGACCAGCACCGCGTATTTCTGCGCGACGAAGCCGCGCCGCACCTTGCGCGTGCGGGTCATCTCGTCATCGTCGGGGTCGAGTTCCTTGTGCAGCACCAGGAAGCGGGCGATCTGCGTGTCGGCCATGCCGGATTCGGCGGCCAGGTCTGCGTTCACCTTCTGCACGCACTCGGCGATCAGCGTCAGCACCTCCGGCTTGCCGGCCAGGTCGACGTAACCGCCATAGGCCAGGCCGCGCCGCTCGGCCCAGTTGCCGACCGCTTCGTAGTCGATGTTGATGAAGGCGCAGACCTCATCGCGCGCATCGCCAAAGCACACGGCTTCCTTGATCTGCGGGAAGAACTTCAGCTTGTTTTCGATGTAGTTGGGCGCGAACATCGCGCCGCCGTGCATGCGGCCCACGTCCTTCGCGCGGTCGATGATGCGCAGGTGGCCTTCGCTGTCGAGCACGCCGGCGTCGCCGGTGTGGAAGTAGCCGTCGGCATCGAGCACCTCGGCCGTTGCGTCGGGGCGCTTGTAGTACTCCTTGAGCACTGACACGCCGCGCACCAGCACCTCGCCGTTGTCGGCGATGCGCAGTTCCATGCCCGGTGCCGCAGTGCCGACGGTCTGCAGCTTGACCTTGCCGTCCTGCTGCAGGCAGACGTAGGCGCAGGTCTCGGTCTGGCCGTAGAACTGCTTGAGGTTGACGCCGATGGAGCGGTAGAAGCGGAACAGGTCCGGCCCGATGGCCGCGCCCGCCGTGTAGGCCACGCGGATGCGGCTCATGCCCAGCACGTTGCGCAGCGGCCCGTACACCAGCAGGTCGCCCAGCGCGTACTTGAAGCGGTCGAGGGCGCCCACCGGCGCGCCGTTGAGGATGTCCGCACCGACGCGTTGCGCCAGCGCCATGCACTTCGCATACAGCCAGCGCTTGGGCGCAGCGGCATCTTCCATGCGGATCGACACGGCGGTCAGCAGGCCTTCGAAGGTGCGCGGCGGGCCGAAGTAGTAGCTCGGGCCAATCTCTCGCATGTCGTTCATCACCGTCGCGGCCGACTCGGGGCAGTTGAGCGTGAAGCCGCCCACCAGCCACTGCGCCACGGAGAACAGGTGGTCGCCCACCCACGCCATCGGCAGGTAGCTCATGATGTTGTCGCCGGGGCCGAGCCTGTCGCTGACCACGCCGCCATGGCCCGCGGCGATGAAGCTCGCATGCGTCTGGCACACGCCCTTGGGCCGGCCTGTGGTGCCCGAGGTGTAGAGGATCACGCCGACGTCGTCCGGCTCGCCGCTGGCGATGGCGCGGTCCACATGGCCCGGATGCTGCTGGTCGAAGGCCCGGCCGCGCTCGCGCAGCTCGGTGAAGCTCATCAGCCCCGGCTGCGTGTAGTGGCGCAGGCCGCGCGGGTCGTCGTAGATGATGTGGCGGATGGCGTGCACCTGGCCTTCGCCCTGCGCCTGCTGCAGCTCGCGGCATTCCAGCAGCTTGTCGACCTGCTCCTGGTCTTCGGCGATCACGAACTCGATCGATGCGTCGTTCAGCATGAAGACCATCTCGGCCGCGACCGCATCCTGGTACAGCGGCACCGGCACGCCGCGCAGGCTCTGCGCGGCGATCACCGCCATGTACAGGTGTGGCCGGTTGGCGCCCACGATGGCCAGGTTGTCGAAGGGCTTGAAACCCAGGCTCGCGAGACCGCAGGCCATTTCGCGCACGGCCTGCGCGGTCATCTCCCAGGTCCAGGTCTGCCAGATGCCGAGGTCCTTCTCGCGCACCGCAGCCGCAGTGGGCTGGCGCTGTGCGTGGTCCAGGAGCAGGCGAGGGAAGGTGGTGGCGGTGGTCTTCACGGTGGCTGGATCGTAGGACTCACTTTGACGCCAACTTGTCGTTCCGACGACAATCTGCGGGATACCACTCCCCGGAGTTTCCCGATGCCGATCGGCAGCGCCAATGGCTCGTCCATCCGCGACCGCGTGCGCCCTGCCAGCGCCGCGGAGCTCGACAACATTCCCTGGCTGCGCACGCTCGAGCCGGTGCAGCGCCGCCGTGCCGAAGGTGTGGTGGTGGTCGGAGAGGCCGAGCCGGGCGATCTCGTCTGCCGCATCGGCCGTGCGCCGACCTACTGGTTCGGCGTCGTCGAAGGCCTGCTGAAGATGAGCAACGACAACGCAGACGGCACTTCGATGACCTACAGCGGCCTGCCGCCCGGCGGCTGGTTTGGCGAGGGCACGGCGATGAAGCGCGAGCCCTACCGCTACAACATCCAGGCGCTGCGCCGCAGCCTGGTGGCCGGTCTGCCGATCGACGAATTCCACTGGCTGCTGGACCATTCCATCGGCTTCAACCGCTTCGTGATGAACCAGCTCAATGAGCGGCTGGCGCAGTTCATCGCGGCGCGCGAGGCCGACCGCCTGAACAACCCGGACGTGCGGGTGGCGCGCAACCTGGCGGCGCTCTTCAACCCGGTGCTGTTTCCCGGCGTGGGCCAGCTGTTGCGCATCACGCAGCAGGAGCTGGCCTACCTGATCGGCCTCTCGCGCCAGCGCGTGAACGAGGCGCTGCGCGCGCTCGAAGCGCAAGGCATGATCCGTGTTGAATACGGTGGCCTGCGCGTGCTCGACCTGGCCGCCCTGCGCGTCAGCGCCCAAGGGCTGGCGACGCCACCGTTCAACGCATCCAACGCATCCAGAATAGAAAGTCCTCGATGACCCCCGCCTCCCATCTCTTCCTCATCACCGGTGCCTCGTGCGGCATGGGCCGTGCCATGGCCGAACAACTGCTGCAGCCCGGGCACGTGCTGCTGTGCCTCTCGCGCAAGACCGACCCTGAACTGGACGCGCTCGCCAAGGCGCGCGGTGCCACGCTCGAACAGTGGTCGCAGGACCTGGCCGACCCGGTGGTCGCGTCGGCCCGCGTCGCCGCCTGGCTTGCGCAGCAGGACGCGCAAGCCTTCGACAGCGCCACGCTCATCAACAACGCCGGCACCGTGGGCCGGCTCGGCCCGCTCGCGCAGGGCGATGCAAGCGACCTGTCGCAATCGATTCGCATCGGCCTGGAGGCGCCGCTGCTGCTGACAGGTGCCTTCCTGGGTGCCACGCGCCCGTGGCGCGCGCGGCGCAAGGTGCTGAACATCTCGTCGGGCCTGGGCCGCAACGCGATGGCCAGCCAGGCGCCGTACTGCGCGGCCAAGGCGGGCATGGACCACTTCTCGCGCGCGGTAGCGCTGGAAGAGGCAGCCATGCCCAACGGCGCACGCATCGTCTCGCTCGCGCCCGGCGTGATCGACACCGACATGCAGGTGCAGATGCGCGGCACCGACGCGAGCCTGTTTCCGGACCAGGGACGCTTCGCCCGGCTCAAGGCCGACGGCCAGCTCACTTCGCCGGCCGACGCTGCTGCGCGCCTGCTGGCCTACCTGGCACGCGAAGACTTCGGCTCCACCCCCGTCGCCGACGTGCGCGACGTCTGACGGGAAACTGCCATGGCCACCGCCCAAGCGATCACCACCGCCGACTACAAGCTCTTTCCCAACCCGCGCAATGTGCATCGCGTGGTGTTCGAGCACCAGGTCTTCGTCCCCCATCCGTACATGTTCATCGAGATGGAGAGCTACTACCTGAAGGGGCGCTACAGCCTGTTCGCCGCGCACCGGCTCAGCGACAACAAGGCCGGCCAGCTCGCGACCTTCGAGTTGCCGGAGGACGAGCAGAAGTTCAAGGACCGGTTCGTTCCCGACTGAACCCGCACGCGCCATGCCCGAGATGCCGACCGGCGCGCTGCCGGTGCTCTACTCCTTTCGCCGCTGCCCCTATGCGATACGGGCGCGCCTTGCGCTGCATGCAAGCGGCACGCCGTGCGCGCTGCGTGAGGTGGTGCTGCGCGACAAGCCACTCGCGCTGCTGGCGGCATCACCACAGGCGACGGTGCCCGTGCTGGTGCTGCGTGATGGCGAGGTGATCGCGCAGAGCCTGGACATCATGCGGTGGGCGCTGGCCCGCCACGACCCGCAGGGCTGGCTGCGGCCCGGCGTGGGCACGCTCGATGACGCGCTGGCGCTTATCGCCGACTGCGACCTGCATTTCAAGCGCGACCTCGACCGCTACAAGTACCCCGGCCGCTACGAGGACGCCGATGCGGATGTGCACCGCTCGCAGGGCGCTGCCTTCCTGATGCGACTCCAGGCGCAGCTGCAGGCCACGCCCCATCTGGCCGGCGCCCGCAGTGGCCTGGCCGACCATGCCATCGCGCCTTTCGTGCGCCAGTTCGCCATGGTCGAACCCGACTGGTTCGTCCAGCAGCCCTGGCCGCACCTGCGCGCCTGGCTCGACGGCTGGACCGGCTCAGAAGCGTTTGCAGCAGTCATGCATCGGTACGCGCCATGGCGCGCCTCGGACACGGTGCCGGTCGTGTTTCCGCCCGGGCACTGAATCCGCGGCAGCGCGGGCAGCGAGGGGCGTCAGAGCGCCTCGGCGTGGTGAAGCCGGCGCTCGAACATCGGCGTGCCTTGCAGGCGTGCAGAGCGCTTGGCGACGGCCAGCACGGCCAGGTCGACCAAAGGTTCCACCAGGATCACCGTCATGTAGGCGCTGCCGAAAGTGGCGATCGTCGTCAGGTTCTCCAGCGTGAAACCGCGGCCATAGATGGCCCAGAAGGCGACCCAGCCGACGATGCCTGCCTGGTAGACGGTGGACAGTGCCAGCGCCTGCCGGTAGCGCAGGTCGACGTAGGGCGTATCGGGCGCGATGATGCGGCGGGCCAGCGCCGAGATGGCAAACAGGGGAACGAGCAGGGTCGTGACGTTCATGCCGTATTGCGGCAGGTCGAAGGGCGCGAAGAACAGGCCCTGCAGCAGCAGGCCCAGCGCCAGCCCGATGGCCGCGGGTGCGGCACCGAACAGCAGCAGCAGCGTCGACCCGAGGATGAGGTGGACCTCGGAGACACCGACGGGCTGGTGCGGGAGCACCTCGAAGAAGCAGAACACCAGGGCCGTCGTGGCGGCAATGCGTCCGAGCAGCGAGAGGGCGCCACACTGGCGCCGCGCGGCTGCGGCCAGATGCAGGGCGTAGGCGCCAGCCCCCGCTGCAGTGACATAGCTCAGACCGATTTTTCCGGCATCTACCAGGCCAGGTTCGATGTGCATGATGGTTCCTTTGCCGTCGTCTGGACGGTCTCGATGGATGGACGAAGGGGTGAAAGGGAAAGGGGCTGAAGCGGCGGTCTCAAACCGCGCAGGCCGGGCTCACGGCGACGGGCTCCCGTCGGGGTGCATGCTCGTGCGCGTGGGCGGGCGGGCAACTTGCGCTGGCCAATGAGACCGGCTGTCCATGGGGTGTGTTCAGGTAGGCCTGTCGCCACTCCCGAGCGCGGCGGGTGATGTCGTTGTCTGCCGCCAGACCCAGGGAGGCCACCAGCTTCTCCATCGCCGGGACCCACTGACGGTAGTAAGCGTCGTTGATGCTTTCGCTGGGTCGAGCGGGTGCGGCCTTGATCTCTTCGCTGAAGATCTGCACCCAGTCACGCCAGGGGAAAAGCCCGGCCTGGTGCAGATTGACGACGAGGAAGAAAGCCTCGGCCTGCCAGGGTTTGTCGAACGCCGGAGCCTCGCTCAGTTGCAGGGAAGGCCCAGCGCGGCCGGTGTCCATGGCGGTGCTCATGGCGGACTTCATGCTGCCTCCAGGTAGCTGTCCCACAGGTCGATGCACACAGTGTCGGGCCGGTTCACGCCCCACAGCTCCTTGGCGGTGAAGCGCACGGCGTAGACCTGCTGGGGCTGCTCGCCCTGTCCATGGGCCATGGTGTCCGGTGTCGCGAAAGCGCCATGGACCATCTCCACGGTGCCGACCTTTCCACGCGCGTAGCGCGGCAGTCGCGTGTGCGTGACCGGATTCAGGTTCTTGGCCCGGACCGTGTCCCCTGCGTGAAAGCGGCCGGGCACGTCTTCCTTGGCCCGCGCGGAGGCGCCACCCAACACCACAGGCTCAACCATGTCGACGGTCAGCACCGGTGGCGGCGTGGACGGCTGGGTCGGCGTGGCTTCGCCGCTGAGCTCCGCGGCGGTGATCATGCCCTTCTCCGTCAGCAGCGTTTCGAAGGCGTGCAGCCAGTGCTCGTAGTAGCTGCCCTCCAGGTAATGCGCCGGCCCCATGCGCTCGATGGCGTGGCGGAACTCGTCCACGTTGAAATGCCCGCCCACGAACAACGAGGCGAAAAGAGGGAATGTCCGTCGTTCCCATTCGTGATGGAACCGAGGTTCGTCCCGCGGCGGATCGATGGGGCCCATGCCGTGCATGCCGCCCAGATCGTGAATGCCATTCATACGGTGCTCCTTGTCGTCGAAGGGTTTCAAACAGCGGCAGGCTGCCTGGCCAGGCCGGTGCCGATCATCGAGTCGCGCGTGACCAGATCGGCCAGTTGCGCCTCGCTCCAGTCCTCGGTGTCTGCCGGGCGCTCCGGCAATACGAGGTAGCGCAGCTCGGCGCTGCTGTCCCAGACGCGGACCTCCCTGTCGTCGGGAATGGACAGGCCGAACTCGGCCAGCACGCCGCGCGGGTCGATCACGATGCGCGAGCGATAGGGCGCGGACTTGTACCAGACCGGCGGCAGGCCCAGGGTGGGCCACGGGTAGCAGGAGCACAGCGTGCAGACGGTCACGTTGTGGACCTGCGCGGTGTTCTCGACCACCACCATGTCCTCGCCCTGCACGCCGGAGAAACCCAGCTCGGCGATGGCGTGCGTGGCATCGCTCAACAGGCGCGCCTTGTAGGCGGGATCGCTCCAGGCCTTGGCGACGACCTGTGCGCCGTTGCGGGGGCCGATCTTGTGTTCGTAGGTGTCGATCAGCGCGTCCAGCGCCGCCGGATCGATCAGGCCTTTCTCTGTCAGCAAAGACTCGAGTGCCTTGACGCGCAAGGCAATGGCATCCGGTGGTTCCGTGTGGTCATGGTCATGGTCGGAGTGAGAGCTCATGGGTTGGCCTTTCTGTGCGCAATGAAACCGGGAAGGAAAGGAAACGAAAGAAGGTCAGAGCGTCTTCCAGTCGACGCTGGCTTCGAAGGCCGCGGCCGCCTGGTAGATCGTGCTCTCGGCGTAGTGACGGCCGACCAGCATCAGACCGACCGGCAATCCATCCACCAGGCCGCAGGGCAGGGTCATCGCCGGGTGGCCGGTGATGTCCTGCGCCGCGGTGTTGCCGAGCATCTCGAGCGCCCTGGACACATAGTCGGTGATCGAGCAGCCGGGCTCGGGATGCGGCTGAGCGGCGAACGGCACCGTCGGCATCACGAGCAGGTCGTACTGCGACAGCGCATGGTCGTAGCCAGCGCGGGCGCGGCGCGCGATGTTCTGCGCCTTGGCGTAGTAGCGCCCGTTGTAGCGCTCCAGGCCGTACTGCCCGACGAACATGCAGACCTTCAGCGAGGCCGACAACGCATCGGCCTGCTCGCGCCAGCCGGCGTGCCGGTCCAGCAGCGCCACGTCGTACTGGCCCTTCCAGTTGAAGCCCATGCCGTTGCCATGCATCATCTGCATGGTCAGCCCCTCGCAGCCGATGGGGCTCCACAGCGCGCCGGCCAGGCTGTGGGCCGGCACGGAGACCTCCTCCACGCTTGCGCCCAGGCCCTCGAACCTCGCGATGGCATCGCGCACCTTGTCGGCCACCCGGGAGTCCAGGTTGGCGAGTTGAAAGCCTTCGCTCAGGATGCCGATACGCAGGCCGTCGGCGCCGCGTCCCAAGGCCTGCGTGTAGGCATCGACCTGGGGCGCCACCTGGCGCGGATCGAGCCCGTCGGCACCCGCCATGACTTCGAGCATGAGCGCGTTGTCGCGCACGTTGGCGGTCATCGGTCCGGCGTGATCCAGGGTGGACTCGATCGGCATGATGCCGGTGTAGGGCACCAGCCCGTGTGTCGGCTTGAGGCCGTAGATGCCGCACCACGCCGCGGGGATGCGGACCGAGCCGCCCTGGTCGCCGCCCACCGCCAGGTCCACCTCGCCGGCGGCCACCAGCACGGCACTGCCCGAAGAAGAACCACCCGACGAATAGCCCTGGCGGTGCGGGTTGTGTACGGGTTCGGGATCCGATGTGTGGCTGCCGCCAGACAGACAGAAATGCTCGCAGGTGGCCTTGCCGACGATGGTGGCGCCCGCATCGAGCAGCCGGGTGGCCACGGTGGCGTCGTAGGCCGGGACGAAGCCTTCGAGCGTCGAGGCGCCGTTCATCATCGGCACCCCCGCCAGGGCGATGTTGTCCTTGAGCGCCACCGTGCGGCCGGCCAGTGGGCCCGCCGCCGCACCCTTCACCTCGGTCTTGCATGCCCATGCGTTGTAGCGGTTCATGTCACCGGTGGGGCGTTGGCCGGCGGCGCGCGGATAACGCGACGGGGGCACTTCGTCGGGCAACTCGTCGATCAGGTCGTAGGCGTCGAAGCTGGACTGCATCAGCGCCAGGTATTCGCTGGCCTCCTCGGTCGTGAGCCGCATGTGAAGACGGCTTGCGAGCGCCTCAAGTTGCTCGGTGGTAGGACGGACGATGGCCATGTATTGCTGCTCCTGGTTCCGGTCGGCCAGCCGATCCGGACAAATGAAATGACGGATAAAAAGACGCGCACACCGAGGGCGGGAGGTCCGCCGAATTCCGCTCGGTTGCGTGCAGTGGGTGATGCCATGGTTGGCCAAACCAGGCGCCGGCGCTTGCTTCAGAAGGACAGATGCTTGACGAGGAACGACAACCTGCGGGCTTTGCCGCTTTGCGTCGGACTCAATGCGACAAGAGGCTCTGCGGGGTATAGCCGTAAGCCAGCCGGAACACGCGGCTGAAATGGGACAGGTCGGTGAAGCCGCAGCTCAAGGCGGCCGTTGTCACGCTATCGGCCTGTCGTTCGGCCAGCGCGCGATGGCTGGCCTGCAGGCGTGCCCGGCGCAGGACTTCCATGGGGGTCTGGTTGTGGCGCGCAAAAGCACGCGCGACGGTGCGCTCGGACACGTGGTGCGTCTGCGCCAGCGCTTGCAACGTCAAACCGGTGTCGGCAAAGTTCTCGCGGATATAGGCCACCAGGCGTGCGTGGAGATCGCGTTCCCTCACCACGGTCTTCGCGTCCGAGGGAATGTCCAAGTGCAAGGCGAGCACGTCGAGCAGCGCACTTCCGTAGCGGGCAGCAGCGTCCGCGTCGGAGAATTCGGTGCTCGCGGCTTCCTCGATCATCGAGCGCACGGCGGCGCCCCCTGGCCGTCGCGGGTCGATCAGCTGTGCCGTCACGCGATCTGCGGTGGGCACGCGGCTGAGCATGGACTTGCGGGGCAGGCGCACCACGCACACCTTCTCCGGCGCCATGTCGAACTCGAAAGGCCGCGTGGCGTCGTACACGGCCATGTCACCGCTTCGCAAATGAGCCTCGCGTCCATCCTGGCTGATGCGGGCCTCGCCACGGACCATGAACGCCAACCACAGGTCGTCGTCCGGCCCCACCCGGATGTGGTGCGCGTCCCGCCGCCAGTGATGCAAGGGCGCAGAAAGGGTGCTGACGCCGACGGTGCCCGCTGTGCGGACCTCCAACTTGCCGTCGAAGCGGCTCTCGCTGAGAGTCTTGCTGTCTGCGAGCAGGCAATGGCGGCACACGACCTCGTTCCAGTAGTCGAAACGCCTGGGCGTTTCAACGATCTCGGTAGAGTATTGGAGTTTCATCGGTATGACCCTCGGCATCCTGTCGTCAAACGCAAGAAAAGTGCCAATGCGGCTTGCGCCCAGGCCGCGATGATCGCCAGATGGTGGAACGCGAAAGGCGGCTGCGCGATGATACGCAGGCCGCCTCGCACGCAAGGATCAGAAGACCTGCAGCAGCCGGACGTTGATGCGGGCGTTCTCCTTGAACCCGTTGTCGACCTTGAGGTCGCGCCCGAGCGACACGAGCAGTTGAGTCGTCGGGCGGATGAAGTAGCTGCCGCCCACGCTGACCTTGCGCTGTCGCGCCTCGTCGTTGCTGTCCACGCCGTCGACCCGGTCCTCGCCGCCCCAGTTCTGTGACACGCCGACGAAAGCGTTGAACGTCGGGGTGAACTGGTAGCGCAGGTAGGCCTGCCCCTGGTAGAGCGGCTTCTGCTGGAGCGTGGCACCGGCGGCGCCATAGTCGTCGTTCTTGCCGTGGAACATGACGTCGCCGGTCAGGTCGACGGACCACTTGTCCGTGAGCCCTTTGACGAAGCCCACCTGCAGGTCGAACTTCCAGCGGTTCTCGCCCAGATTGAGCGAGCGATTGCGGTCATAGCTGCCCGTGGGCAGGTACAGGTAAGGCGCGATGGCCAGGTAGGTACGCGATGGTGCATCGTTGACCAGCCAGACGGGCGTGGCCAGGATGACGTCGCCCACACCGCTGGTCTTGCCCAGCGCGCTCGTGTCGTGCCCGGCGTCGAGCCGGCCGAAGGGCACCAGGACCTGGGGAGCCACCGTCAGCCCGCCGATGCGCATGTAGTGCACCAGCCTGGCGATGCCGACATCCGAGACGAGCCGGGGATCGCTCACCGACTGGCGCCCCTGCGCATAGAGCCTGTCGCGCTCGGCATGCTGCAGGTACAGCAGCCCGGTCGTGGTGCCTTCCGGTGCCGGAACGAAATCGCCGGCATCCACGTCGATGGCGTGTGCGGCCATCGGCACCAGGGCAGACATCAGCAGGCTTGCCAGGGCCAGCACCTTCTTCTTGCGGCCACCGCTTGTGATTTTCGAGGTCATCATCATCGGCCTCATCCGCGTGCCTCGGCCGACGCCATCGCGTCGTAGTCCGGCGAGCGCAGCAGCGCATGGAGCTGGCGGCGGCGCACGCCCATGTTGCCGCCGTCGTACAGCGGAAAGCACAGCGCGTCCTGCATCAGACCGGCCAGTGGGTACATGTCGGTATAGGCGTCGACGCCGACCACGCGCATGGTGTCGTACACCGCCTGCACGCACAGCTCCGAACAGTGGACCTTGGTGATGATGGCCAGCTCGCGGCTGCGGCCTTCGGTGAGGTCGAGCTGGTGGCAGGATTTCCAGGTCAGGTAGCGCGCGGCCTCGATGCGCATCTTGATGTCGGCCAGCATGAAGCCGACGTTCTGGTGCTCGATGACTGGCACGGTGCCCGAGCGCTTGTCGGTGCGCGCGAACTTCAGCGCGACATCGAAGGCCGCGCGCATCACGCCCACGCACGCCGCGCCGATGAGGGCCGCGGTCCAGGCGAAGGCCCCTTCCACCATCGCGATGCCGTCGCCGGGCTTGCCCACGATATTGGCTGCCGGCACGCGGACGTTGTTGAAGTGGATGCGTGGCGAGATCGTCGCGCGGTGGCCCACGGTGTCGAGAATGTCCACGATCTCGATGCCCGGCGTGCCGCCCGGCACCATGATGATCGCCAGCGACTCCTGCGGCGAAAGGCTCGGATCGGTGCGGCAGATGACGCTGTACAGGTGCGCGCCCTTGCCGTCCCAGCCGGTGCCGTTGGTGGTGTAGTGCTTGGCGCCGTTGATGACCCATTCGTCGCCTTCGCGGCGGGCGAATGTCTGCACGCCGACGGACGGGTCGGGGTTGTCGTAGTTGGCGCCGCCGGTGACTTCGGTGAACGCCAGTGCCGCCAGGCGCGAGCCGTCCTCGACGAAGTCTGGCAGGAAGCGCTGCTTCTGCGCCTCGGTGCCGTGGTGCAGCACCGCGTGCAGCCCCAGGCCAGTGCCCAGCAGGGCGGTCGGCACGTTGACGTCGGCTGCGGCGAGCTCTTCGGCGGCCAGGGCGAAATCCAGTGTGCTGAGCGCGGTCCCGCCGACCGAGGCGGGCAGCAGCGCCTTGATGAAGCCGGCCTCGGCCATCGCGTTGTAGAACGGGCGGGTGGCGTAGAACCGGTCATCGGGCCGCGCGATCGCGGCGATGGTGGGTGCGACCTTGCGCAGGACCTCGGCGCCGAACGCGCGCGCGCCTGCCTGCAGCGCCTGCTGCGCCTCGGAGAGCTGGAAATCGATAGCCATGGGGAAACGACCTTTCTTGCGGAGTGGAGGGAGTCGACGGGAATCGTAGGCAGGGGGTCTGCCGGGGTCTCGCCGGTCCGTGCATGCGCAATTGACGATTCGCGCAAGTGAGCGCTGTTGCGTTCTGGCCCGGACCTTGCATTCCTCGGCCGGGCAGGCGCACCGGATCGAGCTTGCGAATTCGGCCGCCGCTCACCGCGCGAAAAGCTGCACCGACATGACGCATCCATGCACACCTTGCGCGCAGGCGATGGCGCTGCATCACGCCGCCGCAAGCCCACCACACGATGAGTTGTCTTTTTGTGCAAGGCCAATTGACGATCTGTGCAAGTGAGAAAACACATGACACGCTTGAATCGCATGCAAGGCCGCGACATCCGTGGGCAGTGCCCGCGCACGACGGCGGAGTAACCGGAATGCAGGTCTGGACCACCGACGCGTGTGCGCAGCACGAGCGATTCAGCTATTGGCGTGAGGTTCTCTGCGAGGCCTTCGTTTCGCTCAATCCAGTCCTCAAGCAACGCGACCCGGGGCCGGACTTCACGGGCGAGGCAAGTTCCCGCGTGCTTTCGCTGAGCACGCAGACCCACGTGTTCTCCCGCACCCAGTTCGTCCAGCGCCGCTGGGACGAAATCCGCCGCAATCCGGTCGAGTTCTGCTTTGCGAACTTCCAGCTCGAAGGCTCGTGCGTGGTGCGCCAGGATGGCCAGGAGACGCTGGTTTCGCCCGGCGACTTCTCCGTCGTGGACAGCACGCGCCCCTACTTCCTCGACTTCCGGGAAGACTGGCGCGTGCTGTCGTTCCGCATCCCCAGGGACCAGCTGATGTCCAGGCTCGCGGCGCCGCGCCAGGCAACGGCACGTTGCGTCAGCGGGCAGACGGGGCTGGGCCTGGTCGCAGCCCGCTTCGCCCGTTCGCTCGAACAGGTGGACGCCGGCGCCAGCCTCGGCGCGCAGGACGGGCTCAGCGCAGCGCTCAACGGCATCATTACCACGGCGCTGGGCGCGACGCTCGAAGCGCAGGAGCAGGACCGGTTGCCGGTGCGGGCCGCCTTCCGCCAGGCGGTCGAAACCTACATCGCCGACCACTTGATGGAGCCACAGCTCGGGCCGGACCTGCTCGCGATGCGCTTTCGGGTCTCTCGCCGCACGCTCTACGGCCTGTTCGAGGAGGCGCCGCTGTCCGTGAGCGGCCTGATCCGGGAAATGCGTCTGCAACGCAGCGCGCGCGACCTGCGCAGCCCGGGCCATCCAGGCATCCTCGCGGTGGCGCTGCGCTGGGGGTTCAACGATGCCTCGCATTTCTCGCGGCTGTTCAAGCAGCGCTTTGGCATCTCTCCGCGCGGATTCGCGCTCGGCAGTGGCGATGGGCGGACAGATGGCCAAGGCGGGCTGGGCACATCCTTCGCATGAAGGACGGTAGCAGCGCCGCCGCGCCGAAAGCCGCGTGCGGCGTTCGCGTGACGCGGTAAACGGACTACGCCGTGTGGCGCGCTGCCGGGCTAAGGTGTGCGCATTCCTGTCCCGCTGCCCCTCCTTATTTCATCGCCATGGCCGAATCCAGAATCGCAATCTACGGTGCCATCGGCGCCAACGTGGCCATCGCCATCACCAAGTTCGTCGTGGCGGGTGTGACCGGCAGTTCGGCGATGCTGTCCGAGGGCATTCATTCGGCGGTCGACACCTTCAACGGCATCCTGCTCCTGGTCGGACTGCGACTGAGCAAACGGCCCGCCACGCCCGAGCATCCCTTCGGGCATGGCAAGGAGCTGTACTTCTGGAGCCTGATCGTCGCGGTGCTGATCTTCGGGCTGGGCGGTGGAATTTCCTTTTACGAGGGCGTGATGCACATCCGCCATCCCGAGCCGATGACCGACCCGACCTGGAACTACATCGTGCTCGGTGCCGCCTTCGTGTTCGAGGGCGTGAGCTTCGTCATCGCGCTGCGCGAGTTCCTGCGCGCCTCGCGGGGGCAGCCCTTCTGGCAGGCCCTGCATCGCAGCAAGGACCCGACCACCTACACCGTGCTGGCGGAGGACTCGGCCGCACTCGTCGGTCTCGGGGTCGCGGGACTGGGCATCTACCTGAGCCACCGGCTGAACATGCCGGAACTCGACGGCGTGGCGTCGGTGGTGATCGGTCTGCTGCTCGCGGGCGTGGCGGTGCTGTTGGTCCGCGAGTCACGCGGGCTGCTCATTGGCGAGGGCATTCGGCCAGAGACGGCGCGCGACATCCGCGAGATCGCCAAGGCCCAGCCGGGCGTGCGCGACGCGAGCCATGTGCTGTCGATGTACATGGGCGCGCAAGAGGTGCTGGTCACGCTCGACCTCGACTTCAACGCGGGCACCGGTACCGACCAGGCGGCGGCGATCATCGCCACCATCCAGCGCGAGGTGCGCGCGCGTTATCCGGTGATCCGGCGCATCTTCATCGAAGCGGGCCATGCAGACCGTGAGGACGATAGCGACGATGCACGCGGGGCCAGTTAGCGGTGACGCCGTGCGCCGCGAGATTTTTTTCAGCGCACTTGGCAAGTGGCGATTTCTATGGCTATAATTCAAAGCTCAGAAACGCGGGATTAGCTCAGTTGGTAGAGCGCAACCTTGCCAAGGTTGAGGTCGAGAGTTCGAGTCTCTTATCCCGCTCCATTTTTGAAAAAGGAAGCCCACGCGCTTCCTTTTTTTTCGCCGCCGAGCCTTTCGGTGGCGCATGGCGCGATAGCAAAGCGGTTATGCAACGGATTGCAAATCCGTGTAGCCCGGTTCGACTCCGGGTCGCGCCTCCAGATTCCCCAGTGCCCCCGCACCTCTAACGGTCATCCGTGCATGACAGGTTCGCAACCGCTGCCCGCCCCGTGCGGGCAGCGGTCTTTACGCTTTCTTTATGGCCGCGCCCCGGCTCTGTTCCCCGTTTTTACGGGCCTCTCGCGAGACTCACCGCTGTGTCTCGTACAGAGGAGTGACAGATGGACATCGTATGGATCGCGGCGGTCGCCGTGTTGTGGGTCGCAGTGGCGCAGATGGTGGTGGGGCTGCACAAGCTCGCGTCGCCGAAGGGCCGTGAAAAGGCACCGGTAGCCTCGTCGGGAGCGCGGACGTGATCGGCCTCGACGTGCTCTATGGCGCGGGCGGCCTGATCGCCGTCATCCTGTTCGCCTACCTCGTCTTCGCGCTGATCTGCGCCGAGGAGTTCTGACATGACCACGTCTGCCTGGGGCTTGCTGGTCCTGTTGCTGGTCGCGTTGGTGGTGCTGGGCTGGCCGCTGGGCCGCTTTCTTGCCGCCCTGTGCGATGGCCGCCTGCCGCGCTGGATGCAGCGCGTCGAAGCGCCGTTCTACCAACTCGCCGGGGTCGCCCCCGGCCAATCGATGCACTGGCGCACCTACGCCTTCGCGCTGCTGGCGTTCAACGCCATCGGCGCCTTGGCTGTGTATGGCCTGCAGCGTCTGCAGGCCGTGCTGCCGCTCAACCCGGCCGGCATGGCCGCCGTGTCGCCCGACTCGTCGTTCAACACGGCGGTGAGCTTTGTCACCAACACCAACTGGCAGGGCTACACCGGCGAGGCGACCATGAGCTATCTCACGCAGATGCTCGGCCTCACGGTGCAGAACTTTCTATCGGCTGCAACGGGCATCGCGGTGGCCTTTGCGCTGGCGCGCGGCTTCGCTGCGCGCAATACCGACGGCAAGGGCTCGGTCGGCAACTTCTGGGTTGACATCACGCGCATCACCGCCTGGCTGCTGCTGCCGATCTCCTTCGTGCTGGCGATGTTCTTCGCCGGTCAGGGCGTGATCCAGAACTTCGATGCCTACAAGACCGTGACCACGGTCGAGACGCTCGCCTACCAGCAGCCGAAGAACGATGCCGATGGCCAGCCGCTCAAGGACGCTGCCGGCGCGCCGGTGATGGAAGACGCCAGCACCACCACACAGACACTGGCCGTGGGCCCGGTCGCGTCGCAAGAAGCCATCAAGATGCTCGGCACCAACGGCGGCGGCTTCTTCAACGCCAACTCCGCGCACCCCTACGAGAACCCGACGGCGCTCACCAACTTCGTACAGATGCTGGCGATGTTGCTGATCCCGGTGGCGTTGTGCTTCGCCTTCGGCCGCGTGGTCGGCGACCTGCGCCAGGGCTGGGCGGTGCTGGCCGCGATGACGGTGCTGTTCGTCGCCGCGGTGGTCGTCATCATCCCGGCCGAGCAGGCGGGCAACCCGCTGCTGCAGTCGCTGGGCGTCGACCAGATGGCGTCCGCGCTGCAGGCTGGCGGCAACATGGAAGGCAAGGAAACGCGCTTCGGCATCACGGCGTCGGCCCTGTTCGCGGCCATCACCACGGCGGCCTCGTGCGGCGCGGTGAACGCGATGCACGATGCCTTCACGCCGCTGGGCGGCCTGGTGCCGATCGTGCTGATGCAGCTGGGTGAGGTGGTCTTCGGCGGCGTCGGCAGCGGGTTGTACGGCATGCTGATCTTCGCGATCCTCGCGGTGTTCATTGCCGGCCTGATGATCGGCCGCACGCCCGAATACCTCGGCAAGAAGATCGAGGTGCACGAGATGAAGCTCACGTCGATCGCCATCCTGATCACGCCGATCATCGTGTTGGCAGGCACGGCGCTGGCGGTGAGCATGGGCCTGGGCAAGGCGGGCATCGCCAACCCCGGTGCGCACGGCTTCTCGGAAATCCTCTACGCCTTCACCTCGGCCGGCAACAACAACGGCAGCGCCTTCGCAGGCCTGTCGGCCAACACGCCCTACTACAACGCGCTGCTGGGTGTGGCCGTTTGGCTCGGCCGCTTCGGAATGATCGTGCCGGTGCTCGCCATCGCCGGCGCGCTCGCCGCCAAGAAACGCCTGCCGGTCACGGCCGGGACGATGCCCACGCACGGCCCGCTGTTCGTGGCGTTGTTGGTCGGCACTGTGCTGCTGGTCGGCCTGCTCAACTATGTGCCCGCCTTGGCCCTGGGCCCGGTCGTCGAGCACCTGATGCTCTGGAAGTGAGGGTCGCACCATGACCTCGAAAACTGCAAGTTCCCTTTCGCTCTTCGACATGGCGCTGGTCAAGCCCGCGCTGTGGGGCGCCGTCGCCAAGCTGAGCCCGCGCGTGCAATGGCGCAACCCGGTGATGTTCATCGTCTACATCGGCAGCATCCTCACGACGCTGCTCTGGGTGCACGCGCTGAGCTTCCCCGGCGACACGGGCATGCCGCCGGCCTTCGTGCTGGCCATCACCGTCTGGCTGTGGTTCACGGTGCTCTTCGCCAACTTCGCGGAAGCCCTGGCCGAGGGCCGCAGCAAAGCACAGGCTGCGTCCTTGCGCGGGCTGCGCAAGGACACCTGGGCGAAGAAGCTGAAGGAGCCGCATCACGGTGCGGCCTTTCTTCCCGAGCAGGCGCCGAATCTTCGCAAGGGCGACGTCGTGCTGGTCGAGACCGGCGACGTGATCCCGCTCGACGGCGAGGTCATCGAAGGCGTGGCCTCGGTCGACGAGAGCGCCATCACCGGCGAATCGGCGCCGGTGGTGCGCGAGTCGGGCGGCGACTTCTCGGCCGTGACCGGGGGCACCCGCGTGCTGTCCGACTGGCTGGTGGTGCGCATCAGCGTGAACCCTGGCGAATCGTTCCTCGACCGCATGATCGGCATGGTCGAGGCTGCCAAGCGTCACAAGACACCCAACGAGATCGCGCTGACCATCCTGCTGGTCGCGCTGACCATCGTCTTCCTGATGGTCACCGTCACGCTGCTGCCCTTCTCGGTGTTCAGCGTGAGCGCGATGGGCACCGGCTCGGTGGTGTCGCTGACCGCCTTGGTCGCACTGCTGGTGTGCCTGATCCCGACCACCATCGGCGGCCTGCTGTCGGCCGTGGGCGTGGCCGGCATGAGCCGCATGATGCAGGCCAACGTGATCGCGACCTCGGGCCGTGCGGTGGAAGCCGCCGGCGACGTCGACGTGCTGTTGCTGGACAAGACCGGCACCATCACGCACGGCAACCGCCAGGCCAGCGCTTTCGTGCCGGCGCCAGGCGTGACGGCCGAGCGGCTGGCGCGCGCCGCGCTGCTCGCGTCGCTGCCGGACGAAACGCCCGAAGGCCGCAGCATCGTCGAGCTGGCCCGTCGCGGCGGCACCGACGACAGCGCTGTCGCGGGCGCGGGCTTCGTGCCCTTCACGGCGCAGACACGCATGAGCGGCGTCGACTTGCCTGCGGCTTCGAACAGCCTGGATGCCGATGTCATCCCATTGCGCAAGGGTGCGGTCGAAGCGGTGCGCAAGTACGTCGAGGCCCGCGGTGGCCAGATGGCACCCGAGGTGCTGCGCGCGGCGGACGAAGTCGCGCGCCGCGGCAGCACGCCGTTGGCCGTGGCCGAAGGCAACCGCGTGCTTGGCGTCGTCGAACTCAAGGACATCGTCAAGACCGGCATCCAGTCGCGCTTCGCCGAGCTGCGTGCGATGGGCATCAAGACGGTGATGATCACCGGCGACAACAAGCTCACCGCCGCCGCCATTGCGGCCGAGGCGGGCGTCGACGACTTCCTGGCCGAAGCCACGCCCGAAGACAAGCTCGCACTGATCCGCCAGTACCAGGCCGAAGGCCGGCTGGTCGCGATGACCGGCGACGGCACCAACGACGCCCCCGCGCTGGCGCAGGCCGACGTGGCGGTGGCGATGGGCAGCGGCACACAGGCCGCGAAGGAGGCGGGCAACATGGTCGACCTCGACTCCAACCCGACCAAGCTGCTCGAGGTGGTCGAGACCGGCAAGGCGCTGCTCATGACGCGCGGCTCGCTCACGACCTTCTCGATCGCCAACGACGTGGCGAAGTACTTCGCGATCATCCCGGCGATCTTCGTGTCGACCTATCCGCAGCTCGGCGCGCTCAACGTGATGCGGCTCGCTAGCCCGTCGTCAGCCATCCTGAGCGCCGTCATCTTCAATGCCCTGGTGATCGTGTTCCTGATCCCCTTGGCGCTCAAGGGCGTGCGCTACCGGCCCGTCGGTGCCGCCGCGCTGCTGCGCCGCAACCTCGCCATCTACGGCCTGGGCGGCCTGGTCGTGCCCTTTGTCGGCATCAAGCTGATCGACTGGCTGCTGGTCGCCGTCCACCTCGTCTGAAAGAGACACCATGAAAACCATTCTCCGCCCCGCCCTCGTGCTCTTCGTGCTGCTGAGCGCGCTCACCGGGCTGCTCTATCCGCTGGCCGTCACCGGCGCCGCGAAAGCGGTGTTCCCCGACCAGACCGCCGGCAGCCTTATCGAACGCGATGGCAAGGTCGTCGGCTCGCGGCTGATCGGCCAGAACTTCTCGGACCCGAAGCACTTCTGGGGTCGCCCGTCGGCCACCGCACCGATGCCCTACAACGCCGCCGCGTCGGGCGGCGCCAACCTCGGACCGCTGAACCCGGCGCTGGTCGATGCGGTCAAGGGACGTGTCGAGGCACTGCGCGCAGCCGACCCGGGCAACACGGCGCCGGTGCCGGTCGACCTGGTCACCACCTCGGCCAGCGGACTCGATCCGGACATCAGCCCGGCTGCAGCCGCGTACCAGGCGGGGCGTGTCGCTCGGGTGCGTGGCCTGCCGGTTGATCAGGTCAACGCGCTGATCGCGCGTCACACCGAAGCACCTTTCGGCGGCTTTCTCGGCGAGCCGCGCGTGAACGTGCTGGCACTCAATCTGGCGCTCGACGCCGCGCGTTGAGCCGAAAATCCATGTCGACCGACCTGCTGTACGCGCTCCTCGCGCTGGCGGCCCTGTTCATTCCGCTAGGCTTCGCATGGTTTGTGCTGTCGCGCACCGCGCGGCGGCATCCGCACCCTGATCGGCGCAAGGACCCGTCATCGATGCCTTGACACTGCGCCACGGGGTTCACCCTCTTCCCGCATAGATGAAATGACTGCCGAGCCAGAACAGCAAAATCGTTGCGACCAAGGAAAAGACGACGATCTTGCCAAGGAGGCGCACTTCGGTCGGACGCTTGCGAAGCACCCACCAGATCACGAGATTCAGAATCTGGGTGACCAAGATTACGAGGATCGTTTCCGCAGCTTGGCTGACAACTGGCCCGACGTTGCGTTGCTCATAGTCAGCAAACCAAATGGCATAGGTGGCCGTTGCTGCCGATACAAGAATTTGTGGAAGGTTCCACAGAATGACTAGATGCGAAACCCACGCGCGCCTCATCGCAACCCCGCAGCAACCATTTTTTGTGCCAGAGCGTTCCAGCGAGACTTGCTGTCTTTCACGATGTGCGCATAGTAGAAGTGTCCTTCGCCAAGGCCGGCGTCCTGTTGTCTTTTTAAGGTTGCCATACCCTCGATCAGGGCTGCTTGCGAGATGCCTGCATGGATAGGGTCGCCAAACTGGGTCAAATCTACGACGACAACCTTCTTGATGTTCTTGGCCCCTTTGAGTTTCGTAAGGAAGTCCTCACTGATTGGGGATGCGATCATCACGAGATGGTCGATGACGTGTCCTTTGTTTGCATAGAAGTTGGCTGTCTGTGCGGCAAGCAAGGAGCCATAGGAGTAACCGATCAAATTGAACTGCGCAGATGCATCAGTCATTCCGCTTGTTATGACCCACTCATCGTCGTCTTCATAGCGAATCAGCAGACCTGCCCGGATCGCGTCAATCAGGGGTCCAATGCGGTCGCCAATCTCTTTGTTGGCAGTGTTTGTCAGTCCAATGTTGACGTGTTCAATACCTGCCCGCTGGAATGCCTCCATCTGAGGTTTGATGTATGGCCCATCCAACCCTGCGCCGCCCCAATACAAGGTGCCGCGAGGTTTTTTGACATATACCTTGACCGGCTGTGTGTCGCTCTTGAACGTCAACGCAGCAGTGATCGAAACGATGGGGCCGATGGCTTGTAGAACCATGTTACTCACCCTCCGGCAGCACATCCAGGTGAGCGTCCAGTTCGCTCTTCGCGCTCACTCGCTGGGTCTTGCCTTCGTGGTCGGTGGTGCCCTCGAAGCGCATGCCGCCGATGGTCAGTCGGTAGCGGCGATTCGCGACCGGTTCGCCCGTCACTTCATCGAGGACCTGAAATTGCTGGTCATAGTCCTTTGCGGCTTCGCTGATCGGCCGGTCGTCAGACCCGGCGTCTGCCATCGCGCCGAACGCCACGCTCGCGGCCGCGATGTCTCCCGTCTCCGCAGTGGCCGCACGCTGCGATGCGACCAGCGCGGCACCGCAAGAAGTCAGCATGCCTTCCAATGCGAGCGGCACGTTGCCAACGGTGCGGTTTTCCGCGCCTTCGATGATGACAAAGATGCCTTTGCATTGGGGGCATCGGACCTTGTGGCCCTTGCCGGATGCCTGCCGTCCGTAGACATCGAAGTTCGAGAAGCCTTCGAGCACGGTGCCGCCGTGCGTCGTGGTGTCGCCCACGCAAATGATTGGCCTTTCTGCCATGATCAGTACCTCCTTGTGTCAGCGCGCTGACATACTGTTTTCAACGATGCCGATCGGGTTTGCCGCGTGATGCGGGCACCTCTGTATTCGGCGATGCAAAGCCTAGCACCGAAGAAAAGGCGCGCATGGGTCGCGCCAGCCTGATGTCCCCCATCACTTGATTTTTCAGCTCGCCGTGTGACAGAAGCCCGCCCCGACCCCGACGCACTGCTCGCGCAGATGCGCAGCGACGAAGCCCGCGCCCGGCGTGGGCGTCTGCGCATCTACTTTGGTGCGAGCGCAGGCGTCGGCAAGACCTGGTCGATGCTCGCGGCCGCGCAGCGCGAGCGTGCCGCCGGCCGCGACGTGCTCATCGGCGTGGTCGAGACGCATGGCCGCAGCGAGACCGCCGCGCTGTTGGCCGGGCTGGCACGCCTGCCGCTGCGCGATATCGCCTACCGCGGCCGCACGCTGGCCGAGTTCGACCTCGATGCGGCGCTGGCCCGCAAGCCCGCCGTGCTGCTGGTCGACGAGCTGGCGCATTCCAACGCGCCCGGCTCGCGCCATGCGAAGCGCTGGCAGGACGTGCAGGAGCTGCTCGCCGCCGGCATCGAGGTCTGGTCGGCGCTCAACGTGCAGCACCTCGAGAGCCTCAACGGCACGGTGGGCGCCATCACCGGCGTGCGGGTGCACGAGACGGTGCCCGACACCGTGCTCGACGAGGCCGACGAGGTGGTGTTGGTCGACGTCACGCCCGACGAGCTCACCGCGCGCCTGGCGGCCGGCAAGGTTTACCTGCCCCAGCAGGCCGAGCGCGCGGCGCAGAACTTCTTTCGCAAGGGCAACCTGATCGCGCTGCGCGAGATCGCGTTGCGCCGTACTGCCGAGCATGTGGAGGACGACGTGCGCGGCTGGCGCGTCGAGCAGTCCGGCCCGAACGGCGATGGTGGGCCGCAGGCCTGGAATACCTCGGGGGCGATCCTCGCGTGCGTCGGCCCGCACGAAGGCGCGGCGCAGACGGTGCGCACGGCCGCGCGGCTGGCCGGCCAGCTCAACGTGCGCTGGCACGCCGCCTACGTCGAGACGCCGTCGCTGCAGCGCCTGCCGGCCGCGCAGCGCGACCGCATCCTGGCCGTGCTCAAGCTCGCGGAGGAACTGGGCGCGGCGACGGCGGTGCTCACCGGCGCCGACGTGGCGCAGGCGCTCACCGCGCAAGCGCAGCGGCTGAACTGCGCGACGCTGGTGGTCGGGCGCGCGGCGCCGGTGGCGGGCTGGCGCCGGTGGTGGCCGTCGGCTTCGCTCTCGCGCGAGCTGGCGCGGCTCGAACCCGCGCTCGACATCGTCGAGACGGCGCGTTCGGAAAGCTCGCGCCACCTCGGCCGCACCTTGCTCGGCGCCACGCGCGACGTGGTGGGCAGCGACGGCATCCCCGACGTCGCTGACCGGCCGCAGTCGCGCTGGACGGGCTACATGTGGGCCGCGGCGATGGGCGTGGCGGTCACGTTGATCGCCACGCCGCTCTCGGGCGTGCTGGAGCAGGTGAACATCGTGATGCTGTTCCTGCTCGGCGTGGTCGGCATCGCGATGCGCTTCGGCCGCGGGCCGGCGGCGCTGGCGGCGCTGCTCAACGTCGCGGCCTTCGATTTCTTCTTCGTCTCGCCGCGCTTCTCGTTCGCGGTGGGCGATGTGCAGTACCTCGTGACTTTCATCGTGATGCTCGGTGTCGGCCTGCTGGTGGGTCAGCTCACGGCCGGGCTGCGCTTTGCCGCGGGCGTGTCGACCAGCCGCGAGCGGCGTGCACAGTCGCTGTTCGAGCTCACGCGCGAACTCTCGGCCGCGCTCGAAAGCGCGCAGGTCGTCGAACTCGGCGCTGCGGCGGTGCAGGGCCACTTCGGCGGCCAGGCACGGGTGCTGGTCACTGACGCGAACGACCGCCTCGTCATGCCGACGTCGCCACCATCGGGCTTCGATGCGAGCGTGGCCGACTGGGCCTTTCGCCAGGGTCAGCCCGCCGGCCTCGCCACTGCCACTTTGGCCGCGCAGCCCTGGCACTACGTGCCGCTGAAGGCACCGATGCGCGTGCGGGGCGTGCTCGCGCTCGCACCCGCGCAGCCGCGCTGGCTGCTGATTCCCGAGCAGGCGCAGCAACTCGACACGCTGGCGCGCCAGATCGCCATCGCGCTCGAACGCGTGCACTACGTGGAGGTGGCGCAGCAGGCGGTGGTCGAGATGGAGTCGGAGCGGCTGCGCAACACGCTGCTGGGTGCTATTTCGCACGACGTGCGAACGCCGCTGACTGCGCTCATCGGCCTGGCCGAGTCGCTGCAGACCGCATCGCCCGATACGCACAGGGAGGTGACCCGCGCGATCGTCGCGCAGGCGCGCGCGCTGCATGCGCTGGTCAACAACCTGCTGGACATGGCCAGGCTGGAAAGCGGCATGGCCGGTGGCACCGTCAACCTGCGGCGCGACTGGCAGTCGGTCGAGGAGGTGGTGGGGGCGGCCATTCGCTCGGCCCAGCCCGCGCTGGGCACGATGACCGTGAAGACCGCCTTGCCGGTCGACCTGCCGCTGGTCGACTTCGACGCCGTGCTGATCGAGCGCGTGCTGGTCAACCTGCTGGAGAACGCGGCCAAGTACGGCGCGGCGCCGGTGGTGCTCAGTGCCCATGCCACGCGCGACACACTGGTGCTTGCCGTGCGCGACCATGGCCCTGGCCTGCCGCCGGCGTTGCACGGGCGCGAGCAGTTGCTGTTCGACAAGTTCACGCGCGGCGAGCCCGAATCGGCAACGCCCGGCGTCGGGCTCGGCCTGGCGATCTGCAAGGCGATCGCGGGTGCGCATGGTGGCACCATCCAGGCGGCGAATGCCGAGGGCGGCGGTGCAGAATTCACGCTCGTGCTGCCTCGCCGCGCGCCACCCGAGGCGCTCGAGGCGCCGGCTTGATTGTTGAAGACTCACCATGCCCAGTCCCGTCGCCATCGTCATCGAAGACGAACCCCAGATCCGCCGCTTCGTGCGCGGCGCGCTCGAGGCCGAGGGCTGGCAGGTGCATGAGGCCGGCACGCTGCGCGAAGGGCTTGCCGCAGCGGGCACGCGCCAGCCCGACCTGCTGGTCCTCGACCTGGGACTGCCCGACGGCGATGGCGTTTCGTTGATCCAGGACGTGCGAGGGTGGTCGACGGTGCCCATCATCGTGTTGTCGGCGCGCATGGACGAGGCCGACAAGATCGCCGCGCTGGATGCCGGTGCCGACGACTACCTGACCAAGCCTTTCGGCACGGGGGAACTGCTCGCGCGCGTGCGCGCCAACCTGCGCCGGCCGCGCGCGGCGGGGGGTGAAGCGGCTGCGGGCGAGCCTGGCGAGGCGGTGTTCCGTTTCGGCGAGGTCGAGGTCGACCGCGTGGCACGGCTGGTGCGGCGTGGCGGTGCCGAGGTGCACCTGACGCCCACCGAATACCGCCTGCTCGGCGTGCTGGTCGCCAACGTCGGGCGCGTGCTCACGCACCGTCAGCTGCTGCGCGAGGTCTGGGGGCCGTCGCATGCGCAGCAGAGCCACTACCTGCGCATCTACATGGGGCACCTGCGCCAGAAGCTGGAGGCCGACCCGGCCCAGCCGCGGCACCTGATCACCGAGACGGCCGTGGGCTACCGGCTGGTGACCTGACGCCGGGGGGCGCCGTGTGCGCTCGCGCTGTGTGACGCACTGTCATCAAAGCTCCACATAATTTCCGGCATCGGCAGCATTCCGCGGCCGCAGGCTTCAATGACCCCACTTCTCGTTCTCAGCGTGAGCGCCGGCAACGGCCACGTCCGCGCCGCCCAGGCGCTGTGCGCCGCCGCCCAGGCGCGCGCACCCGCTTGCGGTGCCGTGCACATCGACGCCATGGCCCACATGGCCGCGGGTTTTCGCAAGATCTACACCGACTGGTACCTGCAACTGGTCCAGCGTGCGCCCGATCTCTGGTCGTACCTGCACCAGAAGACCGACAGCACGCCGCACAGCGCGGTTTCGCAGCGTCTGCGCCGCGGCATCGAGCGCGCGAGCGCGGGCGCGCTGCTGCGCGAGGTGCGGCGCGTGCGGCCCGCGGCCATCGTCTGCACTCATTTCCTGCCGGCCGAATTGCTGATGCGCGAGCGCAACCGCGGTCGGCTCGACGGCCCGGTCTGGCTGCAGGTGACCGACTACGACCTGCACAACATGTGGATCGTGCCGGGCCTGCAGGGCTATCTGGCGGCCACCGAGGAGGTGGCCTTCCGCATGCGCGCGCGCGGACTGCCCGCCGCGCACGTCCACGTCACCGGCATTCCGGTGATGCCCGAATTCTCGGTGCCCGATGCGCCGGCGTTGCAGCGCGAGGCGAATGTGCGGCGGCTCGGGCTCGACCCCACCCGCCGCGTGGTGCTGATGACGGCGGGCGGCGCGGGTGTGGGCAATCTCGCGGCCCGGGTGGCGCATGCACTGGCGCTCGATGGGCCCGGCTGCGACTTCCAGGTGATCGCCGTGGGCGGGCGCAACGCCGCGACACTGGCCGCTCTGCAGGCGCTGCAAGCGCGCCACCCGGGGCGGTTGCTGCCCGTTGGCTTCACGGGGGAGATGCACCGGCTCATGGCTGCTGCCGACCTGGTCGTCACCAAGCCGGGTGGCCTGACCATTGCCGAATGCCTGGCGCTGGGCAAGCCGATGCTGCTGGTCTCGCCGATTCCCGGGCAGGAGGAGCACAACGCCGGTTTCCTGATGGAGGAGGGCGCGGCCTGGCTGGCCTACGACACCATCGGACTGGGCTACAAGCTCGCCGGCCTGATGGCGGCGCCCGAGCGGCTCGCGCACATGGCCCTGCGCAGCCGCGCGCTGGGTCGGCCCGACGCAGCGCAGTGCGTGCTCGACCGCGTGCTGGGAACCTGATGAAACCCCTGAACCCTCTACCGATGAACGACCGCAGCCTTCGCCGCACCGTGATCTACCTGGCCTGGGTGCTGGTCATGGCCTTCTTCTTCGCGCATGCGGAAATCCAGATCGAGGGCGGCGCCGGCTGGGCCACCAGCCTGCCGACCTGGCGCATCGAGCACCACTGGCTGCTCGACATCTTCTGGGGCGGTCGCGCGATGACCGGCTACCACGCCTGGGTCTTCACCTTCATGGCGCTGGTGTTCTTCTCGCCGCTCGCGTTCCAGGCGCGCTGGACCTGGCGCGACGCCGGCCTGGCGCTGGTCGGACTCATCGTGTTCTGGGTGGCCGAGGATTTCCAGTGGTTCCTGCTGAATCCGGCGTGGGGCTGGAGCCGCTTCGATCCGGCGCTCGTGACGTGGCACAAGCACTGGCTCTTCGGCGCGCCGGTCGACTATTGGATCGGGCTGGCCACCGCGGCGCTGATCCTGTATTTCCGGCATCGTCGCCCGCGTGGGCGCGCGGTTGTGGACAATCGACGGGATCATGAATGAGCCTACTTCCTCTCCTCCCGGCGCGGTGCGCCTGAACAAGCGCATGGCCGAGCTCGGCATCTGCTCGCGGCGCGAAGCCGACGCCTGGATCGAGCAGGGCTGGGTCAAGGTCAATGGCCAGGTCGCCCCGATGGGCGTGAAGGTGACGCCGGCCGACCGCGTGGAGGTCGACAAGAAGGCGCAGGGCCACCAGGCCACGCAGGTGACCATCATCCTGCACAAGCCGATGGGCTACGTCAGCGGCCAAGCCGAGGACGGCCACGAGCCGGCCGTGGCGCTGATCAATCCGCGCACGCACTGGCGCGAAGACCCGAGCAGCAACCGCTTCTCGCCCCCCCAGCTGCGCGGTCTGGCACCGGCCGGGCGGCTCGACATCGACTCGGTCGGCCTGCTGGTGCTCACGCAGGACGGCCGCGTGGCGCGCCAGCTGATCGGCGAGGATTCGGGCATCGAAAAGGAATACCTGGTGCGCGTGACCTGGTCGCCCTACAGCGGTGCCAGTGGTGGACCTGGCGCGCAGGGCGATGTCACGACCGACGTGCAGCGCGTGTTCCCGCCCGCCCAGCTCGCCCGCCTGCGCCACGGGCTGAGCCTGGACGGCCAGGCCCTCAAGCCAGCGCGCGTCGATTGGCAGAACCCCGAACAACTGCGCTTCGTGCTCAAGGAGGGCAAGAAGCGCCAGATCCGCCGCATGTGCGAGCAGGTCGGGTTGAAGGTGGTGGGCCTCAAACGCATCCGCATCGGCCGCGTGGTGCTGGGCAACCTGCCCGCCGGACAGTGGCGGTACCTTGGGGCGGACGAGCGTTTCTGAGCGCTGCTGCGTGCTCATGCTGGGCTAAGAATCGATGACCTAAGCTTCGCCACGGACCCGTGACGATTCCGAGGAGACGCCGTGCGCGCATTGCTGGTCGAGGATGACGAGATGATCGGTCGCAGCCTGAGCCTGGCGCTCGAGGGCGCGGGATGGTCGGTCGACTGGGTGCGCGATGGCGTGCTGGCCCTCAGCGCCCTGGCCGATGGCGGCTACACCTGTGCGCTGCTGGACCTTGGCCTGCCCGGACACGACGGTGTCGAGGTGCTGCGGCGCGTCCGAGACCGGGGCGACGTCACTCCGGTGCTGGTGCTGACCGCCCGCGATGGACTGGAAGACCGCATCCGGACGCTCGACCTGGGCGCCGACGATTACCTGCTCAAGCCCTTCGAGTTTCGCGAGCTGCTCGCGCGCATGCGTGCCGTGGTGCGGCGGCGCGACGGATCGGCGCATTCGCTGATCGGCGGGGCGGGCCTGCAGCTCGACCTGACGACGCGCGAGGTGCTCGTCGACGGCCAGCGCGAGGCGCTCACCGCGCGCGAATTCGCGTTGCTGCACGCGCTGCTCGAACGCCCCGGCGCCATCCTCTCGCGCGAGCAACTCGAGCACCGTCTCTACGGCTGGGGCGAGGAGGTCACCAGCAACGCCGTCGACGTGCTCATCCACGGCATGCGGCGCAAGATCGGGCCGGACGCGATCCGCAACGTGCGCGGGCTCGGCTGGCGCGTGGTGGTGATGTGAGGTTGCCGTGGGGCCGGCCGCCGTCGCTGCGCGGACGCCTGCTGCGCTGGCTGGTGGCCGTGAACCTGCTGGCCATGGTCGTGACGGCCTGGCTGTCGTACCTGGCCTTCGACCGTTCGATCCAGCAGTTCATGGACGACCAGATGCTGCTGGTGGCCCGTTCGCATGCCACGCGGCGCGCGGTGCCACCCCTGGACGGACTCACAGGCGAGGAAGTGAGCCGTCGCGGTGCCATGGTCGTCCAGGTGTGGACGCACGACGGCAGCGAGCTGCTCGCAAGCAGCTGGCCCGAGGCGGTGCTGCCGCTGCAGGCCACACCGGGATTCCACCAGGCGGCCAGCGCCAGCGAGGTGGGTGGCTGGCGCGTGTACACCGCCCCTGTGGGCAACGGCGCCGCCTCGCCTCGCATCCAGGTGCTCCAAAGCCATGGCTATCGCCTCGGGCGGGTCGTGCGGCGCGCGTTGTGGGAGGGCCTGCCGATCCTGCTGTGGCTGCCGGTGGCCTTGTGCATGCTGTGGGCGGTGGTGTCGACCGTCTCGCGCTCGCTGCGCGAAGTGGCCAGCGAGGTGGCCACCCAGGACGAGCGCAGCCCGTCCGGCTTGTCGCTGGCCCGCGTGCCTGAGGAAATCGCACCGCTGGTCGCTGCGTTCAATGGCCTGCTCGCGCGCATGCGCACCTCCATGGAAACGCAGCAACACTTCGTGCAGGATGCGGCGCACGAGTTGCGCACGCCCGTGGCAGCGGTGCGCCTGCAGATCGACAACCTGCGCGCGCACGTGCCTGCCGGTGAAGCGGCCAGCCGCTTTGCGCAGCTCGAGGCCGGCGTGTTGCGCACCCAGCACCTGGTGGTGCAGTTGCTGGCGTTGTCGCGACAGGAGGCGCCGCCGGATGCGGCCGCAGCGCCCGTGGACGTGGCCCTGCTGCTGCGCGAGACCCTCGCCAGCCTGTTGCCGCTGGCCGACCGGCGCGGCATCGACGTGGGCTTCGAGGGCACGGTGGCGGTGTTCGTCCGGGCGCCCGTCACCGAGCTGCGCAGCGTGTTCGACAACCTCGTGGACAACGCGATCCGCTATGCGCCCGAAGGGGGCACCGTCGACGTGCGGTTGCATGCGGTGGCCGGGCGTCCGGTCGTGGACGTGGTCGATGACGGGCCAGGCATCGCGCCCGCGTTGCGAGAGCGGGTGTTCGACCGGTTCTTCCGCGTGGCCGGTGCCCCGTCGGACGGCAGCGGCCTGGGCCTGGCCATTGCCCGTGCGGCGGCACAGCGCCACGGCCTGCGGATCGAACTGCTGCCGCGCGAAGGTCGAACCGGGCTGGTGGCGCGGGTGTATCTGGCGGCGTGATGCTCATGGTCGGCTAAGACTTCGCTCACGCTGGCCTCAGAGAGCAGGCCTACAGTGATCGAAGGTCCACCACAGCCGCTTGGGTTTGCGGTGCGAGACCTTCCGCTTCACTTCAGGAGAACTTCATGACACACACCCTTCGACGCTTGGCTCTCGGTGCCGTGGCCGCATGCAGCGTGCTGGCCGCCGGTGCAGCCTTTGCGCAGACGAGCGATGGTTCCGACTACCGTCCCTTGTCCCTGAATTCGCCCAGCAACGCGCAGGTGGAAGCCGATGCGGTGGCAGCTTCGCATGCTTCGGGAACGGAAGCCATCGGCCAGTCCACCAGCGCGGTGATTCCTGCCTCCATGACGTCCCTGGATGACGTGCAGCGTGGCGCCATGGCGGCGGCGCGTCCGACCGGAACCGAAGCTATCGGCCAGTCGACCGCCATGCCGATGCCGGGTCTGAGCACAGGCAGCTGATGCGGTGCACCGGCCATCGAGGCCGGTGTCAGTCTTCCTTGAGCAGCAGGTTGTAGATCAGGGCGCCCAGCACGGCGCCCGCGATCGGCGCGACCCAGAAGAGCCACAGCTCGGACATGGCGTAGGCCGGCCCGAAGAGCGCCGGGCCGGTGCTGCGCGCCGGATTGACCGAGGTATTGGTCACCGGAATCGAGATCAGGTGGATCAGCGTCAGGCACAGGCCGATGGCCATGCCACCAAAGCCGGCCGCCGCATGGCGTGCGGTGGCGCCGAGGATCACGATCAGGAAAATGGCCGTCAGCACCACTTCGGTCACCAGGGCGGCCGTCAGGTCGAAGCCGCCGGGCGAATGCGCCCCGTAGCCGTTGGTGGCGAATCCGCCGATGTCGGCACCGGGCTTGCCTGTGGCGATCACGTACAGCAAGCCGGCGGCGGCAATCGCGCCAAGGACCTGGGCGATGATGTAGCCGGGCAGTTGGGCAGCGCGGAAACGCCCTCCGACCCACAGGCCGACCGACACGGCCGGGTTGAAATGGCCGCCCGAGATGGGGCCGAGCGCATAGGCCCCCGTGAGCACCGTCAGGCCGAAGGCCAGCGCCACACCCGTGAACCCGATCCCCAACTGCGGGAAGGCGGCCGCCAGCACGGCGCTGCCGCAGCCGCCGAACGTGAGCCAGAACGTGCCGATGAATTCGGCTGACCATTTCTTGATGTTGCTGTGTTGCATTTTTGGAATCCCTGATGTGTGACATGGCCGTCCGGTGGTAGCCGCGGCGGGCGGATTCTAGGGACGGGTTCTGTCGCTTTTTCACGGGACGGCGCGAACTCGGGCGGCAGATCGGCATCTGTTCACGAATACCCCACACAGTTGTTGAAATCTGGCGTCGAGGCCCTAAATCCAGGGCTTCGTAGAATCGCGGATTCCCCGATCGTTCGTCCACTTTTCCCTGGTTCATCTCGAGACATGTCCAACAACAGCTCTACCACCCTCCCTTTCCAGGCCGAAGTTGCGCAACTGCTGCATCTCGTGACGCATGCGCTCTATTCGAACAAGGAGATCTTTCTTCGTGAGTTGATTTCCAATGCGTCCGACGCGTGCGACAAGCTGCGCTTCGAGGCCATCAACAACGCGGCGCTGTACGAGGACGCGCCCAACCTCGAAGTGCGCGTGTCCTTCGACAAGGCGGCCAAGACCATCACGATTGCCGACAACGGCATCGGTCTGTCCAAGCAGGAAGCCATCGACAACCTGGGCACCATCGCCAAGAGCGGTACCAAGGACTTCATGAGCAAGCTCAGTGGAGACCAGAAGACCGACGCGCAGCTCATCGGCCAGTTCGGCGTGGGCTTTTATTCCGGTTTCATCGTGGCCGACCGCATTTCGGTCGAGTCGCGCCGCGCCGGCGCCCCCGTGAATGAAGGGGTGCGCTGGGCCAGCACCGGCACGGGTGACTTCGAGGTCGCCGACATCGAGCGCGCCCAGCGCGGCACCAGCGTCACACTGCACTTGCGCGAGGAGGCCGAGGAATACCTCAACCTCTGGAAGCTCAAGTCCGTCATCGCCAAGTACTCGGACCACATCTCGCTGCCCATCCTGATGGAAGCCGAGGAGTGGAAGGAAGGCGAGAACGACCAGCCCGGCGACATGGTCAAGACCGGTGAATGGGAGCCCGTCAACAAGGCCAGCGCACTCTGGGCGCGCGCCAAGAAGGACGTGACCAAGGAAGAGTACGAAGAGTTCTACAAGAACATCAGCCACGACTTCGAGGCGCCGCTGACCTGGAGCCACAACCGCGTGGAAGGCAGCACCGAATACACGCAGCTCCTCTACATCCCGGCGAAGGCGCCGATGGACCTGTGGAACCGCGACAAGACCGCGGGCGTCAAGCTGTACGTCAAGCGCGTCTTCATCATGGACGACGCCGAGGCGCTGATGCCCAGCTACCTGCGCTTCGTCAAGGGTGTGATCGACTCGTCGGACCTGCCGCTCAACGTGAGCCGCGAGCTGTTGCAGGAGAGCCGCGACGTCAAGGCCATCCGCGAAGGCAGCACCAAGCGCGTGCTGTCGATGCTCGAAGACCTGGCAAAGAAGGAAAAGAGCGCCGTCGAGAACGCTGCCGGCAAGATCGATGTGGGGTCCGGTGAATCGGTGCCCGCGCCCGAGCCGACCGAAGGCGTGACCGATGTCGTCGACAAGAAGACTGACGCCACGGTGCCGGCCGCAGAAGCCGCCGTCGAGTTTGCGGGCGGGGAAGACGCTGGCAAATACGCGAAGTTCTACGCCGAGTTCGGCGCCGTGCTCAAGGAAGGCCTGGGCGAAGACATGGCCAACAGCGCGCGCATCGCCAAGCTGCTGCGTTTCGCCTCGAGCACCAGCGACACGGTCAGCGTGAGCTTTGCCGACTACAAGGCGCGCATGAAGGACGGCCAGGAAGCCATCTACTACATCACCGCCGATACGCTCGCCGGAGCCAAGAACAGCCCGCAGCTCGAAGTCTTCAAGAAGAAGGGCATCGAAGTGCTGCTGATGACCGACCGCGTCGACGAGTGGGCGCTGAACTACCTCCACGACTTCGATGGCACGCCGTTGCAAAGCGTGGCCAAGGGCGCGGTCGACCTGGGCAAGCTGCAGGACGAGGATGAGAAGAAGGCGGCCGAGGCAACGGCCGAAACCTTCAAGCCGGTGCTGGACAAGCTCAAGGAAGCGCTCAAGGACAAGGCGAGCGATGTGCGCGTGACGACCCGCCTGGTCGACTCGCCAGCCTGCCTCGTGGTGCAGGACGGCGGCATGAGCACGCAGCTCGCGCGCATGCTCAAGCAGGCCGGCCAGCCGGCACCCGAGCTCAAGCCGGTGCTGGAAGTCAACGCAGAGCATCCGCTGGTCAAGCGCCTGGAAAGCGCGGCGCATTTCGACGATCTCGCGCACATCCTGTTCGACCAGGCGTTGCTGGCCGAAGGCGGTATGCCGGCCGACCCGGCGGCCTATCTGCGCCGCGTCAACGTGCTGCTGGTGGGCTGATCACGTGCCGCGCTGCGGCGCGGCATCCCTTCAGGCGTAAAGCGGTTCCTCGTCCATCGCCTCGCACTGCTCCTGCAGCATGAGCACCTGGCCCTTCCAGTAGTCGCTCGAGCCGAACCAGGGGAAGTTGATCGGGAAGATCGGGTCTTCCCATCGGCGCGCGAGCCAGGCGCTGTAATGGATCAGGCGCAGCGTGCGCAGCGGCTCGACCAGCGCCAGCTCGCGGCGGTCGAACTCGCGGAACTGTTCGTAGCCGTCGAGCAGCCCGCTGAGTTGGCCGGTGCGCTGCGCACGTTCGCCTGACAGCAGCATCCACAGGTCCTGCACCGCAAAGCCGGTGCGCGCGTCGTCCAGATCGACGAAGTGCGGACCGCCGCCCGGCCGATCGGTCGGCGTCCAGAGGATGTTGCCTGGATGCACGTCGCCGTGCAGCCGCAGTTTGCGCAGGCTGGCATCGCCGCTTGCGCCCAGCGCCGTGGCTTCGATGCGCGCGAGCGCCTCGTTGCACGCCGTCTCCCATTCGCGCTGCACGTCGAGCGGGATTTTCTCGTTGCCCAGCAACCAGTCGCGCGAGGCGGTGCCGAAGCTCTGCAGGTCGAGGGTCGGACGCGCGTCAAATGGCCGTCGCATGCCGATGGTGTGGATGCGCGCGAGAAAGCGGCCGACCCATTCGAGCACCTCGAAGTCGTCGAGCTCCGGCGCGCGGCCGCCGCGGTAGGGGCTCACGCTGAACGCGAAGCCCGCGTGGTGGTGCAGCGTGCGGCCGTGCAGCGTGAGCGGCGCCACGGCGGGCACCTCGGCGGCAGCGAGCTCGAGCGCAAAGGCGTGCTCTTCCATGATCTCGTCCGCGCTCCAGCGGCCGGGCCGATAGAACTTCAGCACGACCGCGCTGCGGTCTTCCAGGAACACCTGGTAGACGCGGTTTTCGTAGGAGTTGAGGCCGGTCAGGCGGCCGTCGCCGTGCAGGTCGAGCGTGGCGAGCGCGTCGAGCACCACGTCCGGCGTGAGGCTCTCGTAAGGGTGGGTGTTCGCTGGCGCTGCAGAAAGGGTCATGCAGCCATTGTCGCTACCCGGCGTCGGTGCCGGGGGCGAGCGACAGAATATGGCCTGTGCGCGGGTCACCCCGGCCGGCCAGCACCTGCGCGTATGCCGCCTGCACGGCTGCGTCGCCCCGGTGGTGCGTGACGGTGAGCCAAGGCGATCGCGCGCTCGCCTCGCTGCCCTCGCCACCTACCTGCGCGACGAATGCACGCCAGGCCGCTGCCATGCGTTGGCCGAACACGTCGGCACCCCATTCGGCGGTGCGCTTCTTGATCTGCGCCGGTGCGAAGAACAGCGTGGCGCGGGGTCCCGGCAAGCGCTTTCCAGCGCCGCTCGCAGCCAACTGGTCGACATGCGTGCCGCCGATGGAACTGCTGTAGCGCAGGTTCGCAAAGCGCGTGTGGATGGCGCGTCGCAGTTCGCCATTGCCGGCAAAGTCGACGTAGACGCAGGGCGCATCGGCGGCAACCTGGTCGAGTTCTTCGTAGGCGAGCACGCGGTGGTAGCACCCCAGGCTCTCGCAAAACGCCTTGTTGGCCGCGGAGGTGAGGCCGACGACCTCGACGCCGGGCCGCTGATGCAGCAGGAAGGCGGTGCCGTAGGCCGTCTTGCTCGACGCGCTCGACAGCACCACCACGCCGGGCGTGCCCTGCGAACGGATGCCGAAGAAGTCGTTGTCTTCCAGGAAGTCGTCGATCAGCCAGGAAGTGATGAAGAGCGGACGCAGCAGTGCCTGCGTGGCTTCGGTGTCGGGCGTGTAGAGCGGGTCGCTGGTGCAGCGGAAATACTGGTTGTAGACGGCCGCCAGTTCGGCGCGATGGGGTGCGCCGTCGGCAAAGCGCAACGCCGACAGGCGATCGGGCGCGAGCACGGTGCTCGATGCCATCGGCCAGTAACCGTAGAGCCGCTCGCCCACGGCCACGCCGGGATGCAGCGATTGGGACACGCTGGCGAAGCCCCACACCGGGATCTGGCCCCAGCCCTCTTCACCGCTCGGATAGAACTGCCAGTAACCCATCGCGTCGCCGAACGCCGCGTAGGTGATGTTGTTGGAGGTGAGCGCGAAGGCGTCGATGCGCACGCGCACTTCACCCGGCTTCAGCGGGCTGTCTTCCTGCGTGCGCAGGCGGGTGGTGGCGAGCTGGTCCCGGCGGACGAGGAGGGTGGTTGTCGGCATCGCCGTACCTTAGCCGAGCGCCATGAAAACTGCCACTGGGCGAGCCCGGTCGCGTCGCGCGGGGGACACGACAGGCAACGCGAGACGCCTGTGGTTTTCGCCAAAGCAAAAAGGCGACCCCGCGTTGGCGGAGTCGCCCTGGTGCCGCCGGCCGTGGCCGGCAGGCGCCTGCGATCAGGCGATGGTGATTTCGACGTCGATGTTGCCGCGGGTGGCGTTCGAGTAAGGGCACACCTGGTGGGCGGTGTCCACCAGCAGCTTCTTCTGCGCGTCGTCCAGGCCGGGCAGGGTGATGGCCAGGGCCACCGAGATGCCGTAGGCCGCGCCGCCATTGGTCGGGCCGAGGGAAACCTTGGAGTCGATGGAAACGTCGTCAGGCACCTTGACGCTGATCTTCGGACCCACGGCCTTCATGGCGCCGATGAAGCAGGCGGCGTAGCCGACCGCGAACAGTTGCTCGGGATTGGTGCCGGGCTTGCCCGAGCCGGGCGAGCTGAGCTTGACGTCGATGGCGCCGTCGCTGGACTTGCCGGCGCCGTCGCGGCCACCGACGGTATGGGCTTCGGCGGTGTAGAGCACTTTGTCGAGTTTCGTGGTCATGGTGGTTCCTTTGGAGGTGGGGTGAAGAAAGCTTCTTTCGAAGCACGGGGGAAAAGGGTTGCGCGTCAGGCGGCCTTGATGCGATCGCGCAGGGTCTGAATCTGTTGCGTGAGCTGCACGAGCTGTGGCACCGAGCACTGCGAGGCCGCCAGCAGACATGCCGGCACGCCTGCGGCGCGGGCCTTCAGCTTGCGGCCCACAGCAGTGAGCGTGACGTGCACCCGGCGCTCGTCGGCCACGTCGCGCACCCGCGCCACGAAGCCACCGATTTCCAGGCGCTTGAGCAGGGGCGTGAGCGTGCCGGAGTCGAGCGAGAGCCGCTCGCCGAGTTCGGAGACCATCACGCCGTCGCGTTCCCACAGGGCGAGCATCACGATGTACTGGGGGTAGGTCAGGCCGAGCTTTTCGAGCAAGGGTTTATAGAGCCGCGTCATGGCCAGCGACGCCGAATACATCGCGAAGCACAGCTGGTTGTCCAGCTGTTGCATGTCGTGAGCGGCGAGGGTGGTGGGGGCGGAGCGCATGGCCTGAATTATCTCGTGCAATTAAATTGTGCGCAATATAATTCCATCCGACCGATAGGGTCGGACTGCTGGCGCGCTTTCAGGGCGCCAGCAGCGCCTTCGCAACGGCGTGGAACGCCGGCAGCGTGAGTGAGTCGTTGCCCGAATTGGCTGCGATGGGGTGCGCTGCGTAGCGCACGATCACCATCTCCGCCTTCGGGTCGACGTAGATGCTCTGGCCGTGGATGCCGCGTGCCATGTAGGCGCCATGTTCGTTGTTCGTGATCCACCACATGTCACGGTACGACCAGCCTGGCAGCAGCGCATAGCCGCCTTTGGCGAACTTGGCCGGATCGCCGCCGCGCGTGATGTCGGCCACTGCCGCAGCAGGAATCGCCTGCTGGCCGTTGGCGCGCCCGCCGTTGCGCATGGCCTCGCCGAAGCGGGCGAGGTCGCGCAAGGTGGTGTTGAGTCCGCCGCCGCCCGACGCCGTGCCAATGCGGTCGACCATGAAGTACGCGTCCTGCTCGGCACCGATGCGGCGCCAGATCTTCTCGCTCAGCAGTTCGGGAAGCGACTGGTTGTTGGCGCGCGCCAGGATCCATGCGAGCACCTCGGCATTCACCGTCTTGTAGGCGAATCCGTCATCGTGCTCGCCTTCCTTTTGCAGCGTCTTCAGGAAATCGTAGAAGGTCCTTGGGCCCGCGTAGTTCGGCCCCGAGGCCATCATGCCGCCGGCCCGTGCGTAGTCGAACACCTCCGCCTTCGGGTCGGCGTAGTTCTCCGAATACTTCACGCCGATGGTCATGTCCATGACCTGGCGCACCGTAGCGTCGCCGTATGCGGTGTCCTTCATCTCGGGAAGGTACTGCGTCACCGGCGCGGCCGGGTCGAGCTTGCCTTCGGCCACCGAGATGGCGGCCAGGGTGCCCACGAAGGACTTGGTGACCGACATCGCCAAGTGCGGACGCTCGGGCGTGAGCGCACCGAAGTACTTCTCGTAGACCACGCGGCCCTTGTGCAGCACAAGCACCCCGTCGGTGTACGTGCGGGTGAGCATCTGGCCGAAGTTCAGCGCCTCACCGCCCATCGATTGGAAGACCACGCCATCGAGATCGCGCGGCGCCGCCACCAGCGCGCTGGCGGCGCCGGGGCCGCGCCAGACGTTGGCCGTCGGACCCAGTTCACGCACATGCGAAAAGGTCCAGCGGTTGCGCGGAAAGGCACCGCTCATGGGGTTCTCGAACACGATGAGCTTGTCGGCCGACGGCGGAAAGCCCTGCATCCATCCCATCGCGCCCACCGACGTGGCGGCAGGATCGGGCAGGGCGGGGGCGGACGGCGTCTGGGCCTGGCTGGCGTTCATGGTGCAAGCACAAAAGATCGCGGCGAGCGCGAGGGGGCGGAAGGAATGCGACATGGGGTCAGTGGCTCCGGCTCAGCGGCCCGTGAACTTCGCCGGACGGCGCTCGATGAAGGAACGGATGCCTTCTGCGGCATCCTCGCTGTGCAGCAGGCGCCGCTTGACCGGCTCGAAATCCTGCGTGGCCTGAACGGCGCCTTCCTCGATCGCGCGCAGCACGTTGAGCCGCGTCGCAACCACGGCCTGCGGTGCCTGCGCGGCGATGCGCTGCGCGATCTTCAATGCTTCGTCGAGTTCCTGGCCGGCCGGCACCACCTTCTGCACGAAGTTGAGGCGATAAGCCTCGGCGCTGTCGAATTCGTCGGCCGTCAGCAGGTGCAGCATGGCGTTGCCCATGCCGGCGCGCTCGGCCATGCGGATCGTGGCACCGCCCGACGCCATGATCGCGCGTTGCACTTCCAGTTGCGAGAAGCGGCAGTTATCGGCCGCCACCACGATGTCGGCCGCCAGCATCAGCTCGATGCCGACCGTGAAACAGATGCCCTTGACCGCCGCCACCATCGGCTTGGTACGCCGCCGGTAGCCCGGCTGCCCCATGTTGTGCGGCTCCACCAGCGTGCCGTCGTCCGGCACCAGCTTGTTGCCCTGCTTCATGTATTGGGCGATGAGGGGCAGGTCGAGCCCCGCCGTGAAGTGATCTCCCATGGCATGAAGCACGCCCACGCGCAGGGCGGGGTCGTCGTCCAGGCGCGTATACGCCTCGGCGAGTTGCCTGAACATCGGCGGCGTCCAGCCATTGCGCTTGGCAGGCCGGTTGATGCCGATCAGCAGCACGTGGTCGAGTACCTGCGTGTCGATGCAGCCTTCTGCGGGCGGGGTGGTGGGGGTGGCGGTCATGGGTTGTCTCCTTTTTTTGTTGGGGGTCAGTACGTGTAAACGCCGCGGCCCGTCTTGCGGCCGAGCTGGCCCGCCGCGACCATTTCCCTGAGCAGCGGGCAGGGGCGGTACTTCGAGTCGCCGAACTCCTTGAGGTACACCTCCATCACTGCCAGGCACACGTCCAGCCCGATCATGTCGGCCAGCGCCAGGGGACCGATCGGCTGGTTGCAGCCCAGCTTCATGCCGGCATCGATGTCCTCGGGCGTTGCGATGCCTTCGGACAGCACGAAAAAGGCCTCGTTGATCATCGGCACCAGGATGCGGTTGACCACGAAGCCCGGCGCGTTCTTCACCGTGATCGGCGACTTGCCCAGCTTTTCGGCCAGCGCCTTGACGGCGTCGTGCGTGGCGTCGCTCGTCAGATAGCCACGGATGATCTCCACCAGCGCCATCATCGGCACCGGGTTGAAGAAGTGCATGCCGATGAAGCGATCGGCGCGCGAGGTGGCCGCGGCCAGCTGGGTGATCGAGATCGAGGACGTGTTCGACGCCACGATGACTTCGGGCTGCAGGATCGCGTCGACCTGCTTGAGGATCTTGAGTTTGAGTTCGTAGTTTTCCGTGGCCGCCTCGATCACGAGCTGCGCGCCCTTCAGATCGTCGTAGTTCGTCGATCCCTGGATCAGCGCCAGCGCTGCCTTTTTCTGCTCGGCGGTGAGCTTGTCCTTCTTGATCAGACGGTCCAGGCTGCCCGACACGGTGGCCAGTCCCTTGTCGACGGCTGCCTGGGAGATGTCTACCATCACGACCTTGACACCCGAGACCGCGCAGGCTTGCGCGATGCCGTTGCCCATGGTGCCGGCGCCGATGATGCCGACCGTTTGAATGCTCATTGAAGTGCTCCTGGAGTGGGATGGGAAAGAACAGGACGGCCGTGAATGCGACCACTGGGATCGATTGTGTCGCAGCCGCCGTGCCAGGCCGTTCCCGCGGGTGACATCGGGACGCCTGCATTAAAGTGGCGTCCATGACGACCCTCGGCACCCCTCTTTCCCCTTCTGCAACCCGCGTGATGCTCCTCGGCTCCGGCGAACTCGGCAAGGAGGTGCTGATCGCCCTGCAGCGCCTCGGCGTCGAAACCCTTGCGGTCGACCGCTACGAGAACGCGCCCGGCCAGCAGGTCGCGCATCACGCGCGCACCATCACCATGAGCGATCCGGCCCAGCTCAAGGCGCTGATCGAGGCCGAGCGGCCTCACCTCGTGGTGCCCGAAATCGAAGCCATTGCCACGCCGATGCTCCAGGAACTCGAAGACGCCGGTGTTGTGCGCGTGATTCCCACCGCCCGGGCCGCCCGCCTGACCATGGACCGCGAAGGCATCCGCCGCCTGGCCGCCGAAACACTGGGTGTGCCCACCAGCCCCTACAAGTTCTGCGACTCGCTCGCCGAACTGCAGGCCGCCATCGAGGGCGTGGATGGAAAGGGCATCGGTTACCCCTGCATCGTCAAGCCCGTGATGAGCAGCTCCGGCAAGGGCCAGAGCAAGATCGACGGTCCGGCCGACGTGCAGAAGGCCTGGGACTATGCGATGGCCGGTGGCCGCGTGAGCCACGGCCGCGTGATCGTCGAAGGCTTCATCGACTTCGACTACGAGATCACGCTGCTGACCGTGCGCGCCATCGGCGCCGCTGGCGCGGTGCAGACCTCGTTTTGCGAGCCCATCGGCCATGTGCAGGTCAGCGGCGACTATGTCGAGAGCTGGCAGCCGCACCCGATGGCGCCGGCTGCGCTGCGCAAGGCGCAGGCGATTGCCGAGAAGGTCACGTCCGACCTGGGCGGGCAGGGGCTTTTCGGCGTCGAACTCTTCGTCAAGGGCGACGAGGTCTGGTTCAGCGAGGTGAGCCCGCGTCCGCACGACACCGGCATGGTCACGATGGCCACGCAGTGGCAGAACGAATTCGAGCTGCATGCCCGCGCCATCCTGGGCCTGCCCGTCGACACGACGCTCCAGAGCCCTGGCGCCAGTGCCGTGATCTACGGTGGGGTCGACGCCACCGGTATTGCCTTCGACGGCGTGGCCGATGCGCTGAAGGTCCCCGGCACCGACGTTCGGCTGTTCGGCAAGCCCGAAAGCTTCGTCAAGCGCCGCATGGGCGTGGCGCTGGCGCATGCAGCCGATGTGGAGACGGCCCGCAGGAACGCCAAGGAAGCGGCATCCCGCGTCAAGCCGCGACGCTCCGGCCCCTGACGGTAGGTGCGCATCAACCGGCAATGAAGGTCGGCCAGACCTGGATCTGCAGCTGGAGCACCCAGACGAAGGCCACATAGCTGCCCACTGCCAGCACCGTGGCGAGCATCAGCACACTGCGTAGCTGGAAATCCTTGGCTGCGAGGCTGCAGATGAGTGTCAGCGCGTAGATCGCGATCATCATCCCCATGGCCGGCACGCCGATGCTGGGCAGACCCCCCTGCAGCACACCGAAGGCAAGGTTGGCTGCAATCACGCAGAAAACCGGCTTCCAGGCCCACTTGCCCATCTTGTCGCCGCTGGTGGTCTCCACCACCAGCGACCGGAAAATGACGATCAGTCCCAGCAGGTCCAGGATGATGCCCAGCATCAGTGGAAAGTAGCCTGGGCCCATGTGGGCATCATCTCCAATGTCCAGGGTGGTGGAGGCCATCGTGAAAAGGGCGCCCAGGGCAGTGAACAGAACCCCCGAAAAGAAGTCTTTTTGACTCTTGATTCCCATTTGCCTCGGCCCTCTGTTTTTGGAGGACAGAGCGTGGTCGCAGCTGCCTGACGGTGGACTGACCCCGGGCACGCGCCCGTACGGCAGCGCGGGTGAATCGCAGGCCTTGGCGCTGCCAGTTGCACAGACGCAAAAAAGGCTCCCGAAGGAGCCTTTTGTCTTGTGTGTGGGGGAGGGCTTAGTAGCCGCCGCGGCCACCGCCGCCGCCGCCGTAACCACCGCCGCCACCACCGCTGCGGCCACCGCCACCGCCGTAACCGCCGCCGCCGCCACCACCGTAGCCGCCACCACCGCCGCCGCCGCTACGGCCGCCACCGAAACCACCGCCAGCAGGACGGGGTTCCATCGGACGGGCTTCGTTCACGGTGAGTGCGCGACCGTCGAGCGAATGGCCATTCAGGCCTTCGATGGCTGCGAGCGCTTCAGCGTCCGAACCCATTTCGACGAAGCCGAAGCCCTTCGAACGGCCGGTTTCACGTTCCATCATGACCTTGGCGCTTGCCACCGAGCCGTACTGGCTGAATGCCTGCTCGAGGTCGTTGTCACGGATGTTGTAGGACAGGTTGCCTACGTAGAGTTTCTTGCCCATGGTGGGACTCCTAATTCAAACCAAAAAAACAAAGCGATGGAGTCCCAGAATCACAACTAACTGAAGAGCGCTGTGGCGCGAAACTGACCGATCACCGTACCGTGCCTAACAGAACTGTCTGTTTTGCACGTTTCCGGATTGTGCGCTATACCGGCGGCTTTTGCGCAAATGGTTTTAAGAAACATGAAAGTGGCAAAAAAACATCAGTTTGCAATAGAGGAGGCGCGGCTCTTCTTGTTGAGCCTTTCTGGTTAATTTCACGCGGGATACAGAGCGAGCAAGCGCGATGCTGGCTATCCTCGAACGTCCCGCCGAACCACCGTCTCGTTTCCGATTTCTTACATGCCATTCATTTCTTTGGGTTTATTGCCTGCGCTGGCGCGCGCTGCCGCCGAGCGTGGCTACAGCGTGCCCACCCCCATTCAGACCCAAGCGGTGCCCGCCATCCTGGCCGGCCGCGACGTGCGCGGCATGGCGCAGACGGGTTCCGGCAAGACCGCCGCGTATGCACTCCCGGTGCTGCAGGCGCTGTCGTCCGGTGCGCAGGAGTCACCACGCCGGGTGCGCGCGCTGATCCTCGTGCCCACACGCGAGCTCGCGGCGCAGGTGGGGGAATCGCTGCGCAGCCTGGCGCAGCATCTGCCCCGCCCACCCAAGATCGCGGTCGCCTTCGGCGGCGTGTCGATCAACCCGCAGATGATGGCGCTGCGCGGCGGTGCCGACGTGATGGTGGCCACGCCGGGCCGGCTGCTCGACCTGATCGGGCACAACGCGCTGCGGCTGTCGTCCGTGGCCATGCTGGTGCTCGACGAGGCGGACCGTCTTCTCGATCTCGGCTTTGCCGAGGAGCTGGCGCGCCTCGTCGACCTGCTGCCCCAGCCGCGGCAGAACCTGCTGTTTTCTGCCACCTTTCCGGCGGCGATCGAAACGCTCGCCGATGCGCTGCTGCGCGATCCGGTGCGCATCGAGATCGCCTCGGAGCCGGCCACCGAGCCGGCCATTTCGCAACGCGCGATCGAGGTCGACGATCGTCGGCGCACCCAATTGCTGGCGCGCCTGATCAAGGACAGCGGCTGGACGCGCGTGCTGGTCTTCGTTGCGACCAAGTACGCGGCCGAGATCGTGGCCGACAAGCTGCGCAAAGCCGGCATCGAGGCCGAGCCTTTTCATGGCGTGCTGAGCCAGGGCAAACGCACCCAGGTGCTCGAGGATTTCAAGGCGTCACGGGTGAAGGTGGTGGTGGCCACCGACCTGGCCGCGCGTGGGCTCGACGTCGTGCAGCTGCCGGTGGTGGTCAACTACGACCTGCCGCGCTCTTCGGTCGATTACGTGCACCGCATCGGCCGCACCGGCCGTGCCGGGCAAAGCGGCGTGGCGCTGAGTTTCATCACGGCCGACATGGACGCGCATTTCGCGCTGATCGAGCGACGCCAGGGCCTGAACGTGCCGCGCGAGCGGGTGGCCGGTTTCGAGCCCATGGAGGCGCGCACACCGGCCGCCGCACCTGTGCCCGGTGCCGACAACGGCGGTGTCAAGGGCAAGCGGCCCAGCAAGAAGGACAAGTTGCGCGCCGCCACCCGCCGCGACGAATGACGGGCCCAGCGCTGCGCCGCTAGAACCGGTCGCGCTGGCGCTGGACCGGTTCTAGCGGCGCAGCGGCCGGAGCAGGCCGGACAGGCCGTTGTGGTCGATCTCGTGCATCAGCTGCAGCAGCCGGCCGATCTCGCCCTTCGGAAAGCCCTCGCGTGCAAACCAGGTCAGGTAGTTGCCCGGAAGGTCGGCGATCAGCGTGCCCTTGTACTTGCCGAAAGGCATCTCCATGCGCACCAGCTTCTCGAGGTCTTCTGGCGCCATGTCAGCCGCCTGCGCGCTTGACGGTGAGGCCCTGCTTTTGCAGCGCGGCGATCACGAACTCGCGGTGGTCGCCCTGGATCTCGATCACGCCGTCCTTGGTGGTGCCGCCCGAACCGCAACCCGACTTCAGCTGCTTGCCCAGCAGCGTGAGCGCCTTGTCGTCGAGCAGCACGCCGCGCACGACGGTCACCCCCTTGCCCTTGCGGCCCTTGGTTTCGTACGACACCCGCACGACGCCGTCGCCCGTGGGCGCAGCCGCCTTGGCTTGCTTGCAGATGCAGGCGGCCTTCGGCTGGCCGCAGTCGGGGCAGATGCGCCCGGTGTCGGTGGAGTAGACCAGGCGGCTGCCTTCAGTGCCCATCTTCATCGCTTTTTTTCGTCCTATGGGTTCGCGCTACTGGAAGGCCACTTCCGCGAAGCTGCGAAGCTTGCGGCTGTGCAGCCGTGTCGAGCCCTCGCTGCGCAGGATCTCGATGGCGCGCATGCCGATGCGCAGATGCTGCTCCACGCGCTCGCGGTAGAACTGGTTGGCCATGCCCGGCAGCTTGATCTCGCCGTGCAGCGGCTTGTCGCTCACGCACAGCAGCGTCCCGTAGGGCACGCGAAAGCGAAAGCCGTTGGCCGCAATGGTCGCGCTCTCCATGTCCAGCGCCACCGCCCGGCTCTGGCTGAAGCGGCGCTGGGGTTCGTTTTCCGGCAACAGTTCCCAGTTGCGGTTGTCGGTGCTCGCCACGGTACCGGTGCGCATGATCCGCTTGAGGTCGGGGCCGTCGATCTGCGTCACGTCGGCCACGGCTTTCTCCAGCGCCAGCTGGATCTCGGCCAGCGCCGGGATCGGCACCCACAGCGGCAGCTCTTCGTCGAGCACGTGGTCCTCGCGCACATAGGCGTGGGCCAGCACGTAGTCACCCAGCTGCTGGCTGTTGCGCAGGCCCGCGCAGTGGCCCAGCATCATCCAGGCGTGCGGGCGCAGCACGGCGATGTGGTCGGTGATGGTCTTGGCATTCGACGGGCCGACGCCGATGTTCACCATCGTGATGCCGGTGCGGTCTTCACGCACCAGGTGGTAGGCCGGCATCTGCGGCAGCCGCGGCGGCGCAATGCCGCCTTCGGGGCCGTCGTACCCGCTGCGGTAGGTGGTCACGTTGCCGGGTTGGATGAAGGCGATGTAGGGGCTGTCGGGGTTCGACATCTCCTTGTGCCCGAGCGCCATGAATTCGTCGATGTAGTACTGGTAGTTGGTGAACAGCACGAAATTCTGGAACCATTCGGGCGCGGTGCCCGTGTAGTGGCGCAGCCGGTGCAGCGAGTAGTCCACACGCGCTGCCGTGAACAGCGACAGCGGCTCCGGCTCGCCGGGCCGCGCGCGGAAGGTGCCATTGGCGATGCCGTCGTCCATGCTCGCGAGGTCGGGCAGGTCGAACACGTCGCGCATGAGCGCGCGGCGCTCCACGCTCATCGTGCCTTCGATGTGGTCGTTCTCGGCGAACGAGAAATGAATGGGGATCGGCTGCGTGGCGGTGCCGACTTCCAGCTCCACGCCGTGGTTCTCCAGCAGCAGGCGGAACTGCTCCAGGTAGTACCGATGGAACAGATCGGGCCGGGTGAGCGTGGTTTCGTAGCGCCCCGGGCCGGCCACGAAGCCGTAACTCAGGCCCGACGTGGTGGCGGGCACCTGGCGCGACACGGTGTGCGTGTGGACCCGCACGAACGGGTAGCAGGCGCGCACGCGGCCCGGCAGCGATTCGCCGGCGACGAAGCGCAGCATCGAGCTGCGCAGATGGGCGAGCGCGCCCTGATAGATCTTCTGCACCTGTGCCAGCGCGGCGGCGGCGTCGGTGTAGCGGGCGGGGGCGACGAAGGGCGGCATGTAAGGCATGGCTGCATTGTGCAATGCAGCGCCCGCGGTTCTGTTACGGGTTCGCTTCGCGCATCGTCACGAACTCTTCCGCGATGGTCGGGTGGATGCCGATGGTGCTGTCGAACATCGCCTTGGTCGCGCCCGCGCGCATCGCCACGGCGAAGCCCTGCACGATTTCTCCGGCGTCGGGCCCGACCATGTGCAGGCCGACGACGCGGTCGCTGGCGGTGTCAACCACCAGCTTCATGAAGATGCGCTCCTGGCTGCCAGACAGCGTGTGGCGCAGCGCCTTGAACTCGGTGCTGAAGATCGTGAGCTGGCCGAATTTGGCACGCGCCGCGCTCTCGGTATAGCCGCAGGTACCGATGTTGGGATGAGTGAACACGGCGGTGGGAATGTATTCGTAGTCGACGCGCCGCTTACCTTCGCCAAAGAGCGTGTCGACCAGGGCCATGGCCTCGGCCAGCGCCACCGGCGTGAGCTGCATCCGCGTCGACACGTCGCCCAGCGCATACACCGAAGCGATCGAGCTTCGGTAGTGCCTGTCGACCACGATCGAGCCGCGTGCGTCCAGCGCAACGCCAGCCGCTTCCAGCCCGACGCCTTGCGTGTTGGCCGTGCGGCCGGTGGCATAGAGCACCGCGTCGGCCTGGATGTGCTCGTGGTTGGACAGCACCACGTTCACGCCGTTGCCACCGCGCTTGTCGAGCATGGTGACCTCCACGTTGAGCCGGATGTCCACACCCGCCTTGCCCATCTCGCGCGCCACGAACTCGCGCACGTCGCTGTCGAAACTGTCGAGCAGATGGGGCTTGCGATTGAGCAGCGTCACCCGCGCGCCAAGGCCGTGGAAGATCGATGCGAATTCGCAGGCGATGTAGCCACCGCCCACGATCACCAGATGCTGCGGGAACGGTGTGAGGTCGAAGATGGCGTCAGACACCAGTGCATGCTCGCGACCCGGTATCTCGGGCACGAAGGGCTTGCCACCCGTCGCCACGAGGATGTGCTGCGCCGTGTATCGGGCCTTGCCTACCTGCACGGTATGAGGGTCGGCCAGCTGGGCCCAGCCCTGGATCAGGGTCACGCCCGCCGTGCCCAGCAGGCCGCCGTAGATTCCATTGAGTCGGTGGATTTCGTCCGCACGCCGGCTCTGAAGCCGTGCCCAGTCGAAACGGGGCTTGTCCACGGTCCAGCCGTAGCCCGCGGCCTCTTCGAAAGCGTCGCCATAGCCGGCGGCGTAGCTGTAGAGTTTCTTGGGGATGCAGCCGACGTTCACGCAGGTGCCGCCCAGCTCCGCCACTTCGGCCAGCGCCACGCGGGCACCGCGCTGCGCGGCCATGCGTGCCGCACGCACGCCGCCGCTGCCGCCACCGATCACGAAAAGGTCGAAATCGAAAGTCGCCATGATGATTGTTCCTTGCTTGCCGCCAACTGTAGCCGGAGGGCCCCCGCGTGCAGGGACAATGTCGTCCACATACCCTGAACCTGGAGGATGGGCCAATGACAGCAGATGCAAAGTCGGGCGTGTTGCCCGCAGACGGTTACGCCGGTGACATTACGCCCGAGCAGGCCGCTCGGTGGCTGACCAGCGGCGATGCCGTGCTGGTCGATGTGCGCACGGACGCCGAGCGCGAGTGGGTCGGTTTCGTGCCCGGCGCCGTGCCGCTCGCGTGGAAGCAATGGCCGGGCATGGCGATGAATGCGGGTTTCGACGAAGGCCTGCGCGCTGCTGTGCCTCCGGGTGGCAAGGTCATGTTGCTGTGCCGCAGCGGGGTGCGCTCCATTGCCGCAGCCCGGCGTGCCACCGAGCTGGGCATCGAGGCCTACAACATCCTCGAAGGCTTCGAAGGAAACCCCGACGCCCAAGGGCATCGGGGCGCTACGGGCGGCTGGCGCTTTCACCAGTTGCCGTGGCGGCAGAACTAGGCCACCAGGTTGGTGTCGACGCGTGATTGCCAGGACTGTCCACAAAGTCGCAATAATCCCGCGCATGACATTCCTTGCGATCGACATCGGCAACACGCGCCTCAAATGGGCGCTTTTCGAGGCAGGGCGTCCAGGTGCCGCGCTGCTGGCCCAGGGTGCTGAATTCCTCGATCACATCGAGCGCCTGGCCGACGGCCCCTGGGCCGCCTTGCCCGCGCCCGACGCCATGCTCGGCTGCGTGGTGGCCGGCGATGCCGTTCGCCGCCGCGCCGAAGAGCAGATCGAAGAGCGCTTCGATTGCACGCCGCGCTGGGTCGTCTCGAGCGCCGCGGAAGCCGGCCTCACCAACGGCTACGACCATCCCACGCGGCTGGGTTCCGACCGTTGGGTGGCCATGATCGGTGCACGCCACCGCATGCTGCAGCAGGGGCGGGCGCGGCCGATGGTGGTGGTGATGATCGGCACGGCGGTCACGGTGGAGGCGATCGACGCCGAGGGCCGCTTTCTCGGGGGGCTGATCTTGCCGGGCCACGGCATCATGCTGCGTGCGCTGGAGTCGGGGACGGCCGGCCTGCACGTGCCCACCGGCGAGGTGCGAGAGTTTCCCACCAATACCAGCGATGCACTGACCAGCGGCGGCACCTATGCCATCGCGGGTGCCGTCGAGCGCATGCGCCAGCATGTGCAGTCGCATTGCGGCGAAGCGCCGGCCTGCTACATGACCGGGGGCGCCGGTTGGAAGATGGCCCCATCGATGGCCACCGCCTTCGAACTGGTCGACGGGCTCATCATGGACGGGCTGCTCGTCATCGCCGCACAGCGCGGCGGCTGACGTTCAGGCCGAGAGGCCCTGTACCGCCTGGACCATGGCTTCGCGCGCCTGGTCGACGATCTGCCGCTTCCACGCATCCGTGTCGGTGTAGAAGGCGTCGCGCATGCGCGCGTGGATGGCTTCGGCCAGGTCCGGTGTGGCCCGGTCCGCATGCGCGTGCAGCCAGTGGTCGGCCTGGAGGGCGGCCATGACCTCCATCATCGGCAGCGTGCCGTATTCGAGGGCGATGGCCGTGGCCTCGGCCTGGGGGCACTCCTGGGCGACCGCGTTCCAGTTGAGGCCCGTCAGCAGGGTGGCGCTCGAAGAGCCGTCGTAGATCGATGTGACGGGCGCCTTCGCGCTGCCCCACCACGCATTGGCGCGCGCATACGCGGCGGGGTCGTCGCGGCCGGCGAAGATGCGTTCGCCCAGGCCGTTGGGCCCCAGGCCGGTGTGCAGGTCGATCCACGCCAGGCGCGCGGCGGGCGCGCCGTGCGTGCGCAGCACCTGGCGGAAGGTCCGGTTGCTCCACGTGGGCGCCTGGCCGCCGAAGAACAGCCCGTCGTCGAACTGGTACTGCCCGGCGGTCACGGCCGCCTGGTAGGCGAGCATGCCGTGCTGGTCGATCCAGTGCGCCAGCGCGGCCTGGGTGTCGGCTGCGGGTGGCCATTCCGCCGGCAGCAGCAGGGCATGCAACTTCGCGTAGCCGGTATTCACGGGCAGCGGCTGGGTGAAGTCGATGAAGTTGCGGTTCAGGTCGACGTTCTCGTGCGTCACCCGGCGGCTGAAGGAAAAGCCGTGCGGATTGAGCCCGTGCACGTAGAGCACGCCGACGCCGGCCGCGCGCGCCTGGGCGCGCCATGCGGCGTCGTGCAGCGCAAACACTTGCACGCCGCTGCCGCAGTGGCCTTCGACGCCGTGGCAGGCGCTGCTGATCACCAGGCGCCGCGTGGCGTCGGCCGGGCCGTCGTAGACGACGTCCATCGCCAGGTCCTCGCCCTCGCAGCCCTTGAGCGGGTGCGGGTGGGTCTCGACCTTCAGGCCCGCGCCGACGCAGGCCTGCAGGAACTTCTGGCGTGCCTTCGCATAGGTCGGCGAGAAGGCGTCGGCCGCTTTCATCGTCATGCGGGCGCCTTGGGTGCGAGGAACTTCTCGGCCATCTGCACCCAGCAGGTCGCACCCAGCGGGATCAGGTCGTCGTTGAAGTCGTAGCTGGCGTTGTGCAGCGTGCAGGGGCCGCCGCCATGGTGCATGTCGCGGTGCGCACCGTCGCCGTTGCCGATGAAGGCGTAGGCGCCGGGCTTGGCCAGCAGCATGAACGAGAAGTCTTCGGCCGTCATCGCTGCTTCCTGCATCAGCACGTTGTCGGCGCCCACGATCTCGGCCATCACCTCGCGCGCGAAATCGGCTTCCGCGGCGCTGTTGATGGTCGGCGGGTAGTTGCGGTTGAAGTGGAACTCGCAGGTCGCGTCGTGCGCGGCGCTGATGTGCTCGGTGATCTTCTTCATGCGCGCCTCGATCATGTCGAGCACCTCCAGCGTGAAGGTGCGCACGGTGCCCTGCAGCTCGCAGCTGTCGGGGATCACGTTGCTGGCTTCGCCCGCATGGATCATCGTGACCGAGATCAGCCCGGTGTCGGTCGGCTTCTTGGTGCGCGTGAGGATGGTCTGGAAGGCCTGCACCATCTCGCAGGCCACCGGCACCGGATCGATGCCTGTGTGTGGCAGCGCGGCATGGCCGCCCTTGCCGTGGATGGTGATCTTGAAGTCGTTGCTCGACGCCATGGCCGGGCCTGGGCTCACGGCGAACTGGCCGACCTTCATGCCGGGCCAGTTGTGCATGCCGAAGACGGCGTCCATGGGGAATTGCTCGAACAGGCCTTCCTTGACCATCTCGCGGGCGCCGCCGCCGCCTTCTTCGGCCGGCTGGAAGATCAGGTACACGGTGCCATCGAAGTTGCGGTGCGTGGCCATGTGCTGCGCCGCGGCCAGCAGCATGGCGGTGTGGCCGTCATGGCCGCAGGCGTGCATCTTGCCCTGGTGCTGGCTGGCGTGCGCGAAGGTGTTGAGCTCGGTCACCGGCAGGGCGTCCATGTCGGCGCGCAGGCCGATGGCGCGGGAGCTGGTGCCGTTCTTCAGGATGCCGATCACGCCGGTGGTGGCCAGGCCTCGGTGGATCGGGATGCCCCACTCGGTCAGCTTGGCCGCCACCACGTCGGCCGTGCGGACCTCCTGGAAGCAGAGTTCGGGGTGGGCGTGGATGTCGCGTCGGATCGAGGCGATGCCAGCCGCTTGGGTGACGAGCGAGTCGAGGAGTTTCATGCAGGAAGTGTTGCACAGCCCCAGGCTTTGCGCACTCCGTGCGGCATCCGCGGTGTCTCGCGGCGCAGTTCCCTGACGCTGGCTCAGCGGCCGGCTTGCTGCAGGTAGGTCGCGCGGGCGGCCAGCGCCGTATCGGTGAAGTCGGTGAATACGCCGTCCACGCCCAGGCGATAGAAGGCCAGGTATTCGTTCTTCGCGTCGCCCTGGTAGTCGGACGCCAGGCGGCGCGACTCGTTGCGGAAGGTGAAGGGGTGCACGAACAGGCCCGCCTGGTGCGCGTCGGCGACCAGCGTGGTGGGCGCCGTGGAGGTGGCGTCGGCGTCGTTGATCTTGCCGTCGCGGTTGACATCCACCGGCTTGCCGTCGGCGCCGATGGTGCCCCTGATGCTCACGATGTAGCGCTTCCACGGGCCGATGCCGTCGGCGTACGTCTTGATCTCGGCCAGCCCGGCGGGCGTGACCATCACGCTGAAATTGCGGCGATCGCCTGCCTGGGTCCACTCGTAGGGGCGGTCGACCGGCACCGCGTAGGTGATGGCACCCGTCTTCATGTCGATGCCGTCGCCGTCGATCAGCTGCACCATGGGCGTCTTCAGGCCCTGGCGCTTCATGTACTTGAGGCTGCCGGGCTCGAAGGACTGCACGAACACCGGTGCGTTGCGGCTGTTCCAGCCGGCAGCCTCCAGGATGGCGATGAGCTTGTCTTCCATCGGCAGGCCCAGATCGCGGAAGTAGGTCGGATTCTTGGTTTCGGGGTAGATGGCGATCGTGCGGCCGGTTTCCTTCGATTTCGCCTTGGCCAGGTCGACCACCTCCTGGAAGGTGGGCACCTTGAAGCGGCCATTGAACTGCTGCGGGCGCTCCGCGTCGGTGGAGATGGCGCCCAGCGTCTTGAGTTCGGCCAGGGTGAATTCGTCGACGAACCAGCCGGTCTGCGTTTCGCCGTCGACCTGCTTGGTCTTCTTGCGCGCGGCGAATTCGGGGTGTGCGGCGACGTCGGTGCTGGTGGCCAGGTTCGGGTCGTGGCGGGTGACGAGCACGCCGTCGCGGGTCGACAACAGGTCCATCTCGATCACGTCGGCCCCCAGTTCGATGGCCCGGGCGTAGGCTTCCAGCGTTTCTTCGGGCAGCTGGCCCGATGCACCGCGATGCGCCACGACCAGCGGCGGCTTGCCGTCGAGGGTGGACAGCGTGCCCGACGGCGTGGCGCAGGCGCCGAGCGCGAGCGCGGCAGCCGTGGCGAAGGCGGTGCGCGTCAGGCGCGCGGCGTGGAGGCAGGAGGCGAAGGGACGGGCCATGGGAATCTCTCCGGAGCGTGCAAATGACAGTGGACAGTGACACAGCCTACACCCGCGGCATGACGGATTTCCCCGCGTCGTGCGAGACGGGTGGCAGTTCCGGGAGAATGCGGGCATGGCACACATCCTCTCGGCCCGCGGGCTCGAATTCGCGCAGACGCTGGTGCGCATGAACACCATCAGCGCAAACAGCAACCTCGAACTGATCCACTTCGCACGCGACCACCTCGCGTCGCTGGGCGTGGCCAGCCGCCTGACCTACAACGCCGACCGGACCAAGGCCAACCTGTTCGCCACGCTCGGCGAAGGCAAGCCGGCCGGGGTGATCGTCTCGGGCCACACCGACACGGTGCCCTGGAACGGCCAGGCCTGGACCGTCGATCCGTTGTCGGCCGTGGTGCAGGAAGGCGGCGGCGAGCAGCGCCTGTACGGCCGCGGCTCGGCGGACATGAAGAGTTTCATCGCGCTCGCGCTGGCCAATGCCGACCACTTCCTGGCGAGCGATTCGCCCTTTGCCGTGCACTTCTCCTTCAGCTACGACGAAGAGGTCGGCTGCTTTGGGGTGCGCGAACTCATCGCCGACATGAAGGACGGGGGCATCAAGCCGCTGGCCTGCATCATCGGCGAGCCCACGCTCATGGTGCCGGCCATTGCCCACAAGGGCGTCTACCGCTACCGTTGCTGCGTCCGCGGCAAGGAGGCGCATTCATCGCTCACGCCGCAATCGGTCAACGCCATCGAGATGGCCGCGCGGGTGGTCGGCAAGGTGCGCGACATGGCCGAGGGCTTCGAGCGCGAGGAGCCGCGCTACGAAGGCTTCGACGTGCCGTTCAGCACCGCGAGCGTGGGGCAGTTCAATGGCGGCATTGCCGACAACGTGGTGCCGCGCGACGCCGAGTTCCGCTACGAATTCCGCAACCTGCCCACGGCCGACGCGCACCAGATGCAGAGCGAGGTGATCGCCTTCGCCCGCGAAAAGGAAGCCACCATGCGCAAGGTGGCGCCCGATGCCGGTTTCAGCTTCGAAACCATTTGCGAGGTGCCCAGTTTCCTGGGCGCGGCCGACGACCCGGTCACCCGGCTGGCGCAACGCCTGTCGGGTGAGCAGCGCACCACGCTGGTCGCCTTCGGCACCGAGGCGGGGCTGTTCAAGGCTTCGGGCATTCCCACCGTGGTGTGCGGCCCGGGCAGCATCACGCAGGCGCACCAGCCCGACGAGTACGTGTCGATCACCCAACTCGCGCGCTGCGAGCAGTTCCTGCGCGACCTCGCCACCACGCGCGAGATCGGGTGAACGTGACGGCCGTCCCCGCACGGAGCGCGCCGCCCGTCGCATGAAACGCATCGCGGTCGGACTGCTGTGTGGCGCAGCGCTGCTGTATGCGGTGGCGATCGCGCTGCAGGCACGCCACCCGGCGTGGGGCTATGTCGCCGCGTTCGCCGAGGCGGCCATGGTCGGCGCCATCGCCGACTGGTTCGCCGTGGTGGCGCTGTTTCGCCATCCGCTGGGCCTGCCGATTCCGCACACCGCCATCATTCCGGCCAACAAGGACCGCATCGGCGCCAAGCTCGCCGGCTTCATCGTCGACAACTTCCTGAGCACACCCCAGGTGCTGGCCAAGCTGGCGCAGTTCGACCCGGCCGCTCGCCTGGCGACATGGCTGTCGGCGCCGGCCAACGGCAAAAAGCTGGGCGACTATGCGGTGGCGATGGTGCGCTATGGCCTGTCGGCGTTCGACGATGCACGCGTGCGCGACTTCCTGGGCCGTGCCGCCTCGGCGGGACTGGCGCGGCTCGACCTGTCGCGCCTGCTCGGCCAGGCGCTGGATGCACTCACCGCCGAAGGGCGCCACCAGCGCCTGCTGGACGGTGTGCTGGGCCAGGTGGCCGAACTGATGGACGACGACGCCATCCAGGCGCAGATCACCGAGGCCATTGCGCGAGAAATCAAGACGCTGAAGTACGTGGGGCTGGACCAGGTCGCCGCGCGAGCGGCCACGCGCAAGATCGTCTCTGCGGTGGCGCGCACCCTGGCTGAAATGGCGGCCGAGCCGGCGCATCCGCTGCGCCAGCGCTTTGACCATTTCATGGACGACTTTGTCCTGCGGCTGAAGCTGGACCCTGAATTCCATGCGCGCGGCGAGCAGATCCGTGCCGAGCTGCAGGCGCATCCGGCGCTGGCCGACTACCTGCACGGCCTCTGGGGCCAACTGCTGGCCTGGCTGCACGACGATCTGGGCCGCGGCGATTCGACGATTCGCGCGCGCATTGCCGCCATGGCCGGCGCGGTCGGCGAGCGGCTGCAGCGGGACGAGGCGATCCGCCAATGGATCAATGAGCAGCTCATTGCCGCCGCGCCGCTGGCGATCGAGCGCTACCGCGAAGACATCCGCCGCTACATCGTCGAGCGGGTGGGCCAGTGGAACGCCGAAGAAATGACGGTGGAACTCGAACGCAACATCGGCCGCGATCTGCAGTTCATCCGTATCAACGGCACGCTGGTCGGCGGACTGGTCGGGCTCCTGATCCACACGGCGACGCAGCTGCTGCGCTGAGCCGGCCGCGCAGGCCTGTCGTGTGCGCCACTTGCCACTAGACTCCAGCGATGTCTGACCTCCAGGCGACCCCGATGATGGCCGATACCTCTTCTTCCTTCTCCTCGCAAGGCTCGCAAGCCTCGCAGCCCGTGACCGTGCGCGGCGCCTGCCCGCACGACTGCCCCGACACCTGCGCGCTGGTCACCACGGTGCAGGACGGCGTGGCCGTCAAGCTCCAGGGCAACCCGGCGCATGCGCACACGGGCGGCGTGCTGTGCACGAAGGTGTCGCGCTACATCGAACGCAACAACCACGCCGACCGGCTGGTGCAGCCGTTGCGGCGGTTCGGTCCCAAGGGCGCCGGGCAGTTCGAGCCCGTGACCTGGGACGTGGCGCTCGACGACATCGCGGCGCGGCTGAAGGCCATTGCCGCCCGCGACCCGGAGGCCGTGCTGCCCTACAGCTACGCCGGCACCATGGGCCTGGTGCAGGGCGAGTCGATGGACCGCCGCTTCTTCCACAAGCTGGGCGCTTCGCTGCTCGACCGCACCATCTGCGCGACCGCCGGCAGCGAAGCCATGACCTACACCCTCGGCGGCAAGGTGGGCATGCGGGTGGAGCACTTTGCCGAGTCGAAGCTGATCGTCATCTGGGGCAGCAACTCGATCGGCAGCAACCTGCACTTCTGGCGCCATGCGCAGGCGGCCAAGCGCGCAGGCGCCCGGCTGGTGTGCATCGATCCGCGCAAGACCGAGACGGCCGACAAGTGCGACGAACACATCGCGCTGATGCCGGGCACCGATGCAGCGCTGGCGTTTGCGCTGATGCACGAGCTCATCCGCAACGACTGGCTCGATCACGACTACCTCGCGCAGCACACGCTGGGATGGGACGCGCTGCGCGAACGCGCGCTGCAGTGGCCACCCGCGCGTGCTGCGGCGGTGTGCGGCGTGCCCGAGGCGCAGATCGTGGCGCTGGCGCGCGACTACGGCACCACCAAACCGGCCGCCATCCGCCTGAATTACGGCATGCAGCGGGTGCGCGGCGGCGGCAATGCGGCGCGCGCGATAGCCTGCCTGCCGGCGCTCGTCGGTGCCTGGCGCCATCGATCGGGTGGACTGCTGCTGAGCAGCTCGGGCAGTTTTCCGGTCGACCGCGCGGCATTGCAACGCCCCGACCTGCTGGCGGGCCGAAAGCCGCGCACCGTCAACATGAGCACCATCGGCGATGCGCTGCTGGAGACCGTGCGGCCGGTGGAGGCCCTGGTCGTCTACAACAGCAACCCCGTGGCCGTGGCGCCCGAGTCGGCCAAGGTGGTGGCGGGCTTTGCGCGTGAAGACCTCTTCACCGTGGTGCTCGAGCAGTTCCCGACCGACACAGCCGACTACGCCGACTACCTGCTGCCTGCGACCACCCAGCTCGAGCACTGGGACATCCACACCAGCTACGGCCACACCGACGTGCTGCTCAATCGCCCGGCCATCGCGCCGCGCGGCGAGGCGCGCAGCAACGCCTGGGTGTTCCGCGAGTTGGCACGCCGCATGGGCTTCGACGAACCCTGCTTTGCCGACGACGACGAGGCGCTGTGCCGCAGCGCCTTCGCGCCGGGCGTCATCGATTTCGAGCAGTTGCAAGCGCAGGGCTTCACCACCGTGGCCCTGCCCGAGGCGCCTTTTGCCGCAGGTGGTTTCCCGACGCCGTCGGGCAAGTGCGAGTTCTTCAGCGCGCGGCTGGCCGCGCAGGGCATGGACGGCCTGCCCGACCATGTGCCCAACTACGAGACGGCCGGCAGTTCGGCCGCGTTCCCGCTGGCGATGATCTCGCCGCCTGCGCGCAACTTCCTCAATTCGACCTTCGTCAATGTGACCAGCCTGCGTGCCATCGAGGGCGAGCCGCTGCTGGAGATCCATGCCGACGATGCGGCCGCCCGTGGCATCGTGGACGGGGCGATGGTGCGGGTGTTCAACGGCCGCGGCACGCATCGCTGCCGTGCCGAGATTTCGCGTCGCGCCCGGCCGGGCGTGGTGCACGGCATGGGCATCTGGTGGCGCAAGCTGGGCTTCGACGGCACCAACGTCAATGAGCTCACCAGCCAGCGGCTGACCGATATCGGCCGCGGCCCGACTTTCTACGACTGCCTCGTGCAAGTCGAAAAAAGCGCATGAGACCCTGGCGCAGCGCGCTGCGCACGATGCTCGCGCTCGGTCTGGCGCTGGTGCTCGCAGGTTGCGCCGACCTCGGCTACTACTGGCAGTCGGCCAGCGGCCATCTGGGCGTGATGCGCGCTGCGCGGCCGGTCGATGACTGGCTGGCCGATCCGACGACGTCCGCGGCGCTCAAGGCGAAGCTCGAACTCACCCAGCGTATCCGCCGTTTCGCCGTGACCGACGTCGGCCTGCCCGACAACCGCAGCTACACCGGCTACGCCGACCTGCACCGGCGTGCTGCCGTGTGGAATGTGGTGGCCGCGCCGCGCTATGCACTCACGCTGGAGACCTGGTGCTTTCCGGTGGCCGGCTGCGTGGGCTACCGTGGCTACTACGACGAGGCGCTGGCCAACCGCGAGGCCGAAGTGCAGCGTGCCAAGGGGCTGGAAGTCTCGGTGTATCCGGTGCCTGCCTACTCGACCCTGGGCTGGCTGAACTGGGCCGGAGGCGATCCGCTGCTCAGCACCTTCATCGGTTATCCGGAAGGCGAACTCGCACGGCTGATCTTCCACGAACTGGCGCACCAGATGCTCTACGTGCCTGACGACACGCGCTTCAACGAGTCCTTCGCCACGGCGGTCGAGCGCATCGGCGGTGCACGCTGGCTCGCGAGCCGGGCTGGCGACGCCGCACGCGCCGAGTACGCGCAGTTCGACCTGCAGCGCCAGCAGTTCCGCGCGCTGGCGCTGTCCACGCGCCAGCAGCTCGAGGGGATCTACGGCTCGAACGAGGCGCGCGCTGGCGACTGGCCGGCTGTCGAAGCGATGAAGCAGGCCGCGATGCGCGACTTCCATGCGCGCTATGCCCAGTTGAAGGCGGGGTGGAGCGGCCCTCGCCAGAACGCCTACGACGCCTGGGTGGCCCGTGCCAACAATGCGATGTTTGGCGCTCAGGCGGCCTACGACGATCTGGTGCCGGCCTTCGAGGCGCTGCATGCACGCGAAGGTGGCGACTGGCCGCGCTTCTACGCGGAGGTCCGGCGCATCGCGGCGCTCCCGAAGGCCGAGCGGCTGCGGGCGCTGCAGGCCCTGCAGCCTGCGACGGCTGCCGCCTACACCCGCGAGGTCGCGCTTCGCGGCACACTCGCCATCTCTATCTCCCCCTCAAAGAACGGACACAACGGTGGCTGACATTCATATCGAGCGCAATCATGCGCTGGGCCTCGATCGCGCGCGGGCCGTGTGCCGCCAGTGGGTCGAGGAGGCGGAAAAAGACTTCGGGCTTGCCTGCACCTGGACGCCAGGAGAAGCCGGCGACACCGTCGAATTCAAGCGCGTGGGCATCGAGGGCAAGGTGCATGTCACGGGCGACGTCTTCGTCGTCGACATGCAGCTGGGCTTTCTGCTCGACGCGTTCAGCGACGCCATCAAGGACAAGGTTACCCGCAACCTCGATCGCATGATCGACGCACCGCCACACGCCGCATGACGCTCTCTGTGCACCAGGCGCACCTGGCCTCCTGGTCCATCGCGGCCGCTGCCACAGCCGGGGTGATCGTGCGCCCGTTCAGGCTGCCCGAGGCCGTGTGGGCCGTCTCGGGGGCCGTGTTGCTGGTCGTGCTGGGTCTGCTGCCCTATCGTGAGGCGCTCCTGGCCGTCGGCAAGGGCACGGATGTCTATCTGTTCCTCATCGGCATGATGCTGCTGTCGGAAATCGCGCGGCGCGAGGGCCTGTTCGACTGGGTGGCGGCGCAGGCCGTCAACCATGCGCGCGGCTCGCCCCGGCGCCTGTTCCTGTTGATCTACATCGTGGGCGTGCTGGTCACGACCTTCCTGTCGAACGACGCCACGGCCGTGGTGCTCACCCCGGCCGTGTATGCCGCGGCGCGCAAGGCCAAGGTGGAGCCGCTGCCTTACCTCTTCATCTGCGCCTTCATTGCGAATGCGGCGAGTTTCGTGCTGCCGATCTCCAACCCGGCCAACATCGTGCTGTACGGCGACCGCACACCACCGCTGGGTGCCTGGCTGGCCAGCTTTGCATTGCCGGCGTTGCTCTCGATCGTGGCCACCTACGTGGCGCTGCGTTTCACCGAGGGCCGGCGGCTGCAGGCGCAGTGCGAACGCGATGTCGAGGTGCCCCGGTTGTCGGCTGGCGCCTGGACGGCCATGGTCGGCATCGTCCTGACGGCCGTGGTGCTGCTGGTGGTGTCGGCGCGTGACCTGCAACTGGGCCTGCCAACGGCGGTCATGGGCATCCTGACGACAGCGGTCGTGCTCGTGGTGGCGCGCTCGTCGCCCTGGGAGACGGTCCGGGGTGTGTCATGGGCGGTGCTGCCGCTGGTGGCGGGGCTGTTCGTGCTGGTCGAGGCGCTGGTGGCGACCGGCCTGATCGGCGACCTGGCGCGCCTGCTGACGCGTTCGGTTGCCGCCTCGCCACAGGCGACGCCTTGGGTGGCCGGCGGGGCCATCGCGGTCGTGTCGAACCTCATGAACAACCTGCCTGCGGGCCTGGTGGCGAGTTCGACCCTGCAGTTGGCGCAGCCGCCGCAACACGTGGTTGACGCGCTGCTCATCGGCGTGGACCTGGGGCCGAATCTCTCGGTGACGGGTTCGCTGGCGACCATCCTGTGGCTGACGGCAATCCGCCGCGAGGGCGAGGACGTTGGCTTCTGGCGCTTCTTCAAGCTCGGGGCGATCGTGATGCCACCCGCGCTGCTGCTGGCGCTCGCGGCGCGCTTGATGATCTGAAGGCTCAGCCGCGCAGCGACTCGATCAGGTCGATGTACTTCTGCTTTGCCTCGTCGGCACCGACGCCCTTGTGGGCGGTCCATGCATCCCACTTTGCGCGTGCGACGAAGTCGCTGAAGCTGGGCCGCTTGGCAGTGTTGTCACCTTCGGTCGCCTGCTTGAAGAGACCATAGATCTGCAGCAGCGTCGGATTGTCCGGGCGTTCTGCCAGAAGCTTGGAGTTGGCCTGGGCGGTTTCGAAGGCAGTGTTCAGGTCGGACATGGCGGACGTGGAGAGCGAAGGTGGAATGGATTCGGGATGGAGCGGAAGCCCATCTTAAGTGACGTTGCCGTCTATTTCCACCCTGCGGCAGGTCAGTCGTGCAGTCCGGCGCGCGCCAGTTCCTGGTCGAGGCGCTCGCGCGCATCGGCCGGCCTGAGTGCGGCGGCCTGTTCATAGAGCCGCGTCGCCTCGGCCATGGCGGTTTCGCCTTCGAGCATGACCAGGGCGCGGGCATGCTCCATGAGGGCGCTGGCGGAGTGGGGGTTGAGCGCCAGCGCACGTTCGAACAGGTCGCGGGCCGCGTCGGCACGCACGCCATAGGTCATGCGGCCCACCAGCGGGCCGACCTTGTCGATGACTTCAGCGTGGAAGGCGCCCAGCGCAATGTGCGCATCGGCATGCGCGGGCCGCAGCGAGATCACGCGTTCCAGCGCGTCCTTGACCTGGCTGCCCAGGCCTTGCGCCAGTGCCCTTGCAACGCTGATGCCCTGGCTGTATCGACCCAGCGCGTAGGCGTACCAGTAGTGTGCGTCGCTGTCGTCGGGCGCCGCATGCAGGCGTTGGGCGGCGCGTTCGGCCACCTGGCGCAGCAGTGCCAGGCGCACGCTGTCGCGCGACTCCAGATAGTTGGCGTAGATGGCGGTGGCCTGGTTGGTCAGTGCCAGGCCTGCTGTGCCGTGCTGCAGGCCCACGGCGGCTGCGCCTTCGAAGTCGCCGCAGTGGTAACGCACCCAGCCTTGCGCCAGCGTGCCCTCGGGAGGGGGCGGCCGACCCTGGCCGGCATGCAGGCGTTCCCATTGCGTGCGCACCGCGGTTTCATCGAAATGGGGGAGGTCGGTATAGGGAGTGACGGCCCAGGGATGGCTCGGCACCACGGCCAGGCCGGCGCCCGCCAGCTCCGACGGCACGAAGGATCGTTGCGAGGAATCTATGTACGGCATGGCGTCACGCAGGAGTGGGTGAGGCCGCATCTTCGCGGCTGTAGGCGCTGCTGAGCGTCAACAGGTGCCGGCGCTGGTCAGGAGCGAGGTAGGGGGCGAGCAGGTGCAGGGTGTGGTGGCCGCCGCGCAGCAGCGCACTCTGGGCATGCGCAGGTTCGAGCGCTTCGCGCGGATTGCGCACGTATTCGTAGTTCAGCCAGTAGGTGAGCACGACCACCATGCTTTGCGAAAGCGCGTCGACTTCGCGTGCCTCGATGTCCAGATGTCCGGCTCGGCTCAGGCCGGCGAGCAGCGCGCGGATCGCCTGCGCCTTCTTCTTGAGCACGATCTGGAACTGGGTCTCGATGTGTCGGTTCTTGCTCAGCAGATCGTTGAGGTCGCGGTAGAGGAAACGGTAGCGCCAGATCAGTTCGAACAGGCTGTGCATGAAGAACCAGGCGTCTTCGACGTCTTGAATGCCCGAACTCGCATGCAGCAACTCGTTCAGATCGGCTTCGTAAGCTTCGAAGAGCTTGTTGATCAGCTCGTCCTTGGCCGGGTAGTGGTAGTACAGGTTGCCTGGGCTGATGCCCAGTTCATTGGCCACGAGCGTGGTCGACACGTTCGGCTCACCGAAGCGATTGAAAAGATCGAGCGCGATCTCCAGAATGCGTTCTGCCGTGCGGCGCGGTGCTTTCTTGGCCATGGTGAAGCCCCGTTTTTGTCTCTGGGGTTCACTCTAGCGCATGTGCGCCGCTGGCGGGCGCAAATCGTGGTGTCCGCCGGTCAATCGTCCGTGCGGGGCGTGCGACGACGAGCTGTCTTCTTGGGTGCGGGCGATGGCGCGCGCGCAGCAGGTTTGCGGGCGGAGCGGGACGGGGTGGTGCCCCCGGCCTGGCCCTGCTGCGCCTGGAGCCGGGCTTCGAGTGCCTCGATGCGTGCCTGCAGCGCAGCCACGTCCTCGGCGGACGGTATTCCCAGATTCTTCAGCGCACGGGCGACACGTTCTTCGAAGATGTTTTCCAGCTTGCCCCAGCCCCCCGTCGCCTTGGCGCCGAACTCGCTGGCGAGTCCGGCCATGCGAGCCTGGGCCTGGGCCAGTGTTTCCTCTGCCGCCTGCTGGGTTTTCTTCTGGATGCCCTGGCCGTCCTTGACCAGTGCCTCGAAAGCCTTGCTGCCTTCCTGCTGCATCTTGGCGAATGCGCCCAGCCCGGCCAGCCAGATCTGCTGGGCGGAGTCCTTGATGCGTTCGGCGGATTTTTCGTCTTCGGGGGTGGCCATGGGCGGTCTCTCGTCTCGAAAAGGGCTGGCGCGGCGCGTGCCGCGCCGTGTCGTCACTTGGCGCGTGCGGTGATGGAGGTGACGCGACCGTAGGTGTCGTCGAAGCGCACGATGTCATCTTCGCCGAGGTACCCGCCGGTCTGCACTTCGATCACTTCCAGCATGGTCTTGCCCGGGTTCTCCAGGCGGTGGACGGCGCCCAGCGGCAGGTAGATCGACTCGTTCTCGCGCAC